>JAHJEO010000002.1 GCA_018825305.1 Gammaproteobacteria bacterium | reverse complement strand
GTAGCAGCATTACCCCTTCAGGTCGAAATCCCACCTTCCGGCAGAACCCCAGGCAGCCCCTTCGATCTCAGGACCAACCCCCACTACTACCTCCAGCCCCACAAGCACCTACACCTATCGGCTGTTTGATTTTTAAAGATCGCGCTGCTTTCTTTGTTACAGACTGCAGCGAAGAGGGGCGCATTATACGTAGCGTTTTATCGCGGTCAACAACTTCGTGAAATTAATTTCGAAGACGCGATCGGATGGCCTGACAAGCCTCCTATCAGAGCAAGGTAACGCGTGCAAATTTGCGTTTGCCAACTTGCAGCACCACGGTGTCTCCCGCGGCTAGTGCAAGCGACTTGTCGGCAATCCGCTCGCCGTTGGCGCGCACGCCACCTCCATCGATCATGCGCAGTGCCTCCGATGTACTGGCCACCAGTCCAGCCTGTTTTAGTATCTGAGCGATGGAGGCGGCCGGCAAAGCAAATTCAGGCATTTCGTCAGGCAACGCACCCTTCTGGAAGCGTGCCTCAAAGTCAGCCAGTGCCGCGATTGCTTCCGCCGCCGAATGAAAGCGGGCGACAATTTCCTGTGCCAGCAGTACCTTAACGTCGCGGGGATTACGGCCCGCGGCGACCTCACGCCTGAAAACTGTAATCTCGCTACCGCTTCGAAATGACAGCAAATCGTAATAGCGCCACATCAGGTCATCGGAAATCGACATGAGTTTGCCAAAGATTTCCTTCGGCGGCTCAGCGATGCCAATATAGTTTCCAAGCGACTTCGACATCTTATTTGTGCCGTCAAGGCCTTCGAGCAATGGCATCATCAGCACGCACTGCGGGCGCTGCCCGTAGTGTTTCTGCAGCTCGCGCCCGACAAGGAGGTTGAATTTCTGATCGGTACCACCGAGTTCGACGTCCGCCTTCATCGCCACGGAGTCGTAGCCCTGACAAAGTGGGTAAAGGAATTCGTGTATGGCAATCGGCTGGCCATTGGCATAGCGCTTTGAAAAGTCATCGCGTTCCAGCATCCTCGCCACCGTATGCAGGGCAGCCAGCCTTATCATTCCGGCCGCGCCGATCGGTTCGAACCAGCTTGAGTTAAAGCAGACTTCAGTCCTGTCCGGGTCGAGTATCTTGAAAACCTGTTCGCGGTAGGTTTCCGCATTGGCAAGAATCTGCTCCCTCGACAGCGGCGGACGTGTCACATTCTTTCCGGTCGGATCGCCGATCATCCCGGTGAAGTCGCCGATCAGGAACATTACATGATGACCAAGCTCCTGAAAATGGCGAAGCTTGTTGATCAACACCGTGTGACCGAGATGAAGATCGGGTGCCGTCGGGTCGAAGCCCGCCTTGATGCGCAACGGGTGGCCACCCTTGAGTCTTTCGACCAGTTCCGCCTCGATCAGCAATTCATCGCTGCCACGATTTATCAAGGACAGTTGCGATTGGATGTCCGTCATATCTGCTAGCCTGGGGTTTTGCCGGCAACGGAAATTCTGCTAGACTTCCGCGAGATTTTCAGCCGGTCCGCCCATCGAGTGATTAAAGAAAAGAGTCGAATTCTAGCCCAACTGCTCAGCCCCCGTGGCGCCAAGCCCCGGCATTTCTGGGCAACGCTGGGTGTAGCCGGCGTGTCTTTTTTTGGCATGGTTGCCGCATTCGGCACTGCGCCGGGAACGATGGAAATCGAGCATTCGCAGCACTCGTTCATCCAAGAACTCGCACTACAAAGCGTCCAGCCCGTTGCGCGATCGGATGACAGCTACGCAAAGGAAGAACGAATCCAGCGTGGCGATACCGTAGCAGCACTATTGGGCAGGCTTGGCATAAGTGACCCTGACGCGACCAAATTTCTCCAAACAAACAGGCAGGCGGCACCAATCTTCCGCCAGCTCAGTCCGGGAAAAAGCGTCGCGGCGCGCGTCAACACTGTTGGCGAATTGCAGGAACTGAATTTCCCCCTCAACGGCTCAGCCGATACGGTATTGCGTGTCGCCCGTACGCCCCATGCATTCGAGGTCTCCGAGCTGGCCTTGCAACTCGATACGCATGTAGTCATGAAAAGCGCCGAGATACGCTACTCGCTATTCGGTGCCACGGATGCCGCGGACATCCCGGATAGCGTAGCAATCGGACTCGCCGACATCTTCGGCGGTGACATCGATTTCCACCGTGACCTGAGAAAAGGTGACCAATTCTCGGTCGTCTATGAATCGCTACGCCACGACGGGAAACCGGTGCGTACCGGCCGAATTCTGGCTGCGGAGTTCATCAACAATGGCAAGACCTACAGTGCCATTTGGTTCGAAACATCGCCCGGCCGGGGTGGCTACTATACGTCCGACGGCAAAAACATCCGCAAGGCATTCCTGCGCTCGCCGCTGGAGTTTTCTCGTGTCACCTCCGGGTTTACCACCGCGCGATTTCATCCAGTCCTGAAAAAGTGGCGCGCCCATAAGGGTACCGATTTCGGCGCGCCGGTTGGGACGCGCGTCAAGGCAACTAGCGACGGTGTCGTGGAGTTTGTCGGCTGGCAGGGCGGCTACGGCAAGGTCGTAATCCTCCGACATCAGGGGCGCTACACCACCCTCTATGGCCACCTGTCAGGCTTTGCCAGCGGCATGACAAAAGGTCGCCGAGTCGATCAAGGCGACGTGATCGGGTTCGTCGGTGCCACCGGCTTGGCCAGCGGCCCACACCTTCACTATGAATTCCGCATCAATAATGTTCACCAGAATCCACTGGCCATGGCGTTGCCGGCTGCACCGCCGCTATCGCCTGAACAACTGGCGAGATTCAACGAGTCCAGGCAACCCCACTTGGCCCGGATCGAAATGATCCGCGGCAACACCCTCGCCCTCCTAGACTGATCTGCTGTCCGATGGCAGCTGCCACCGGCAGCCTACGTTCGTGGATTCGACTGCGGTCGTTGCAATTATGTTGAGGCCGCATGGGTAAAACGCCACCATGGCGACCGTAGATATCTACGGTGAGTGCGCAAGTCAGGGGGGCCGTTCTTGCTTGACGGAAAAGTCGGCTTTGGCGACACGGCAACCGATGCTCTGCGCCTACCGAGCAAAAAACAGAGGGGCGCCGTAGCGCCCCTTTCGTACCAAACTGGACCTGGACTTAGGCCGAGAACGACGAACCGCAGCCGCATGTGCTGCTGGCATTTGGGTTCTTGATGACGAACTGTGAGCCCTCAAGGCCTTCCGTGTAGTCGATTTCCGCGCCAACCAGATACTGGTAGCTCATCGGGTCGATCAGAAGGGTCACACCGTCCTTTTCCAACGACGTGTCGTCTTCGTTGGCGACTTCATCGAAGGTAAAACCGTACTGGAAACCGGAGCAACCGCCGCCCGTCACGAAAACGCGCAGTTTGAGTTCGGGATTCCCTTCCTCCAGAATCAGTTCCTTAACCTTGCTGACGGCGTTGTCGGTGAAGTTGAAGGGGGAAGGCATTTCGGTGGGTGCGTTCATGGTGTTCTCTCCTGTTTAACGGGGCTTGGCCAATTGTCTGGCCTTGGCCATTAGTGCTCAAATAAGGGCAACGGCGGGAAAATCAATATCCTCCGTCAGCCGTTGGACGTTGCCAGCTTGAGCTCAACCGCCTTCGCCAGCGTACCTTGGTGTATCAGGCGCCCCTGCACAACAGCGCCCAGATGCATCTCGATTGAGTTGTATTCGACATCGCCGGTCACCCGGGCCTTGGGTTGGAGTTCGAGGAACTCACTGGATCGAACGGGGCCGATCACCGTACCGTTGACCACGACATGGCTCACACCCACCTCACCCTCGATGCGGGCATGTTCGCTGATGACCAGCGTGCAGGCCTCATCGCCGGTTGCGTGGACGTTGCCCTTAACCTGGCCATCGATTCGCAAACCGCCGGAAAAACTAACATCGCCCTCAATCGAGGTGCCAGCCCCGATCAGGCTGTCAATACGGTTTTGCGGCTTGGGGGATTTCTTGGAAAACATTGCTAATCCTTCATAGAACTAAACTCTGCGAAGCCTTGACGACGCCGCCTTGAATCAGGCGTGCCTCGACGCTCTTGAGTCTGGCTGCCGGCGGAATGGCAAAGCCACCCTCCACCTTGCGGAAATGCTTGATGACGACTTGATATTGCGCCGCCGCGGCGTCATTCGGTGCCGGAAATTGCATCATAACATCCTTGCCCTCGTGTTGCAGGGCTACCAATATCCTCACCATCCCATTGAACTCAATGGCTTTTCCTGCACCATTCAGTGCTGCGACCAAATGAAATCGATAGTGTCCCGGACTTGCCGTTGGCTCCACCCGCAGCCGGCTCAGGATGAGGCTCTCGCCCTTGCTGCTGCCCTGCGCCAAATTTTCGAACGCAGCCAGGTCTTCCTTGAGCCGGGCATTTTCGGCCTCAAGTGCGCCAACCTGGGCAGTCAACTGCTGGAGCGTGGTCTGCTCAATTTGAAGTTTGCTTTCGCTGGCGTTTGCAACAGTACGCAGTAACGTCAGCTCAGACTCCAACTCCTGCGTCCGCGCTTGCAGAGATGCAACCTCCTGCGCCGACACGCTGCTGTCGAAACCGGCAAAGCGCCGCCCCGTATCGTAGATCCAGCCTGCCAGCGCCAGTGCTACTGCCGACATCACGACGATAGCTAGGCCACGCCAGTACCAGGGGATATGCGTGCGAATGGCGACACGCGGCGCGGCAATGCCAAAGCGCCCGCGCAAGCGCCGGAGGATTACGGCAATACGGGAACCTGAGCCAAGCCCGAACATTCGTCAATTCCATGCATCAAATTCATGTTCTGCACCGCCTGGCCCGCCGCCCCCTTGACAAGATTGTCGATGACCGAAAGCACGACCAGGGTATCGCCGCCTTGGGGGCGATGAATGGCGATCCGACAGGAATTCCCGGCTCGAACGGAGCGGGTATCCGGATGCGACTTGGGAGGCAAGACATCAACGAAAGGTTCCGCCGCGTAACGCTGCTCGAACAGCGACTGGAAGTCTTCCTCACGGGTGATTCTGGCATAGAGGGTGGCATGGATACCGCGAATCATCGGCGTCAGGTGCGGCACGAAGGTCAGGCCCACCTCCCGCCCGGCGGCAAAAGCGAGTCCCTGTCGAATTTCAGGCAAATGGCGGTGACCCGCCACGCCGTACGCCTTGAAATTGTCGGCCGCCTCCGCGAACAGGATGTGAGTTTCGGCCTTGCGTCCGGCACCCGAAACCCCCGACTTGACATCGGCAACCAGATAATCGGTATCGATGCACCCAGCCTCGACCAGCGGCAGGAATCCCAATTGGGTTGCCGTCGGATAGCAACCTGGGTTGGCAACCAGCCGCGCCTTGCGAATTTCCTCGCGATTGACTTCAGGCAGGCCGTAGACCGCCTCGGCAACGAGATCCGGCGCAGCGTGAGTCATGCCATACCACTTTTCCCAGACGGCGATGTCCTTGATACGGAAGTCTGCCGCGAGGTCGATTACGCGAACGCCAGCATCCAGCAGAGTCCGCGTCTGCTGCATGGCCACGCCGTTCGGCGTGGCAAAGAACACGACATCACAGCGATCGAGCGGCGCATCCTTGGGATCGGTGAACTTTAACGAGACCCGGCCGCGCAGGCTGGGAAACATATCGGCGACTGCCGTGCCAGCCTCGCCTCGCGATGTTATGGCCGCCAACTCTACTTCGGGGTGCTGCGCCAGTAGCCGCAACAGTTCGACACCGGTATACCCGGTACCGCCGACAATGCCCACCTTGATCATGTCTTGACTCCTTTATCCCCTGCTCACTGCGCCCGTTGCTCAGGCTTCGCCCGATCCTAACCCCAAAGGATTCGCACAAGAAGAAAAAAGCCGCCCGCGGTTTCCCAGGGGCGGCCTTTTCGGGGGCAGTGCGCGAATTAACGCTTCGAGAACTGCTTGCGGCGGCGCGCCTTGTGAAAGCCGACCTTCTTGCGCTCGACCTCACGGGCATCGCGGGTGACGAAGCCGGCACCCGACAGCGCGGGCTTCAGCGTGGCATCGTACTCAATGAGCGCGCGGGTGATGCCATGACGCACGGCACCCGCTTGACCGGACTCGCCACCGCCGATAACGTTGACCATGATGTCGAACGTCGTCGCGTGCTGGGTCAACTCAAGCGGCTGGCGCACAATCATGCGGCCAGTTTCGCGCGAAAAGAACTCATCGACTGGCTTGTCGTTCACGACGAACTTGCCGGAGCCGGATTTCAGGAACACTCGTGCCACCGCAGTCTTGCGGCGGCCAGTGCCATAGTAGTAGTTGGCGGCCATGAATTTCCTTGGAGTTTCTCGTTGTGTCCGGTGGCTCAGACTTCCAGAGCCTTGGGCTGCTGCGCGGTGTGCGGATGAGCGGCACCAGCGTAGCACTTCATTTTCTTGAGCATTGCGTAGCCGAGCGGGCCCTTGGGCAGCATGCCCTTTACCGCCTTCTCGAGAATGCGGCCCGGGAAGCGCTGCTGCAGCTTCTTGAAGTTCGTTTCGTAGATGCCACCCGGGAAGCCCGAATGACGGAAGTACTTCTTATCCTCGGCCTTGTTGCCGGTGACGCGCAGCTTATCCACATTGACGACGACAATGTAGTCGCCAGTATCGACGTGCGGCGTATATTCGGTCTTGTGCTTGCCGCGCAAGCGGCTGGCGATCTCGGCGGCCATGCGGCCGAGTACCTTGTCCGTCGCGTCTACGACGAACCAGTCGCGCGTGACTTCGTGCGGCTTGGCGGAAAACGTTTTCATCGGTGTTCTGTTCCTCTGTACGCCGCGGAAGCGGGCAGCAACTATTTTCGGAAAGCTTTTAATTCTAATCGACACTGAAAGAAGCTGTCAAATCCTGATTCATTTCATCCTGTCACCGCGGCGTAATCGCGCGGAAGCCACAAAAAAAAGCGCAACCCCGAGGGGTTGCGCTGAATCCACACCAAAGGAGGAGGGTGGAGGAGACACCGGGGGAAGCGATGAGCAACAAGCACATTGCAGCCATCGACTTCAATGGCTGCCACTTTGCCCGAATATTTGCTGCAGTGCAAGATCTTTTTTGCATCACGTAAAACAACTTTAAAATCATGCTGCTGCAGTCGAACACCCTAGATCAAGCTGACCACGCCGCTGCAGCGCGTCACGACACAACTGGCCCGTCCGCAATGGCCGGATAAAATGGCGGAGACAATTACCGCCACATGGGAGGCACAACATGGAATGCACGGTACGCTGGCACGATGGCATGAGTTTCATCGCAGAAACCGGGAGCGGCCACATGGTCGCAATGGACGGATCGCCGGAGGCTGGGGGACGCAACCTGGCACCGCGCCCGATGGAACTGCTGCTGGCCGGCGCGGGCGGCTGCACCTCATTCGATGTGGTAATGATCCTGAGGAAGGGGCGTCAGGACGTGGCCGGCTGCGAAGTAAAAATAAACGCGGGCCGCGCCGCGGAGGACCCCAAGGTTTTCACCCGCATCAACATGCATTTCGTGGTGCGCGGTCGCGGCCTCAAACCTGACTCGGTGGAACGTGCCGTCAAGCTGTCGGCAGAAAAGTATTGTTCCGCCTCGATCATGCTCGGCAAGACCGCCGAGATGGCCCACACTTGGGAAATTATCGAAACCTGATCAGACGCGGTAGGACAAGGTCGTCATCACCGTAGACGACAGCCGCATCACCGCCTTGATCGGTGACGGCAGGTCATGCGCTCCCATGCGCACCGCCGTTTCGGCATGGCGAACTTCGTCCGCCTTCATCTGCTCGAGTATTGCCCAGGATCGCCGATCATTCTCCGGCAGGGCAGCAAGGTGGCTGTCGAGATGGGCCTCGACCTGGCGCTCGGTTTCCGCCAGGAAGCCCAGATTCCATGCATCACCAAACTTGCCCGCGGCAATACCCATGGCCAGTGAGCCGGCGTACCAGAGGGGATTGAGCAGGCTCTTGTGCCCACCCAGTTCGGCGATGCGGCGCTCCGTCCAGTTGAGATGCTCCGTTTCTTCCCAGGCCGCAGCCTCCATCGCCACTTTCACGGCAGGATCGTGCGAAGTCAGCGCCTGCCCCTGATAGAGCGCCTGAGCGCAAACCTCGCCGCAGTGATTGACTCGCATCAGCGCGGCGGCATGCTGGCGTTCGGCGTCACCCATGTCCGCTTCGGGAATATCGGCGCCCGGCATCGGTCGCCGCGTCGGCGCATGGGCGAAGACCGTGCGCAGGGCCTTGTCGAATTCGAGGATGAACTGGTCGATCATGACGGAGATACTCGGCTTGGGGATGGCGGTAGTATAGGCAGATATTCCACCGCCTCAAGGAGATGCCCCATGACAGTTCGTACCGCCATCCTCGCCACCCTTGCCGCCGCCAGCGGCCTGGCCCAGGCCGCGCCGGTGATGCAGCCCGGCATGTGGGAGATCACCACCCGCATGGAAATGCCGGGCATGCCGGCCGGCATGGGCCAGCATGTCACGCAGATCTGTTACCGGGCCAGCGATGTCCAGGATGTATCGAGAACCGTGCCCAAGGACAAGAACTGCGAGGTCAAGGACTACAAGCTGTCGGGCAATACCGCCAGCTGGCGCATGGAGTGTCGCGGCGAAACCGCGATGAGCGGCAGCGGCACATTCACCTATGCCGGCAACAGCTACAGCGGCACCACCAAATTCACCATGAAACAGGGCGGCCAGACCATGAACATGACGCAAACCTATTCCGCCCGCCGCGTCGGCGACTGCAAATAGGCTCAGTCAGCCTGCGGGTGCTTTCCGCGGCGCAGGGCGTCGCGGCCTTCGTCGGCCGTCTGGATGGGGCTGCCGCCGGGACAGAAATAGTCGCGCGACAGTGCGGCGTGGTGGCGGTTCACCGTTTTGTTCTCGATTCGGCGCCAGTCTGCCGGGCGCAGCGCACCCCAGCTGCGATCGATGCGGCCTGTCGAATAGATCCGGAATTCTCGGGCGCTGCAGTGGATGCCCTCGAAAGTGACATTCGTCGCGCCACCCGCCGTGGTCACCACCAGCACATAGCGCACCACACCATCGCTGCCGGCGCTCAAGGACTTGGCATCGATGAAGAAACGATTGGCCGTGACGGCGCTGACATAGAACTCGATCAGGTCGCCATCTGCGGGAAAGGTCGGGAGGGACACCTCGCCCTCTGCCCAGACCACAGCTTCGTCATCGTCAACAGCAGCCTGTGCGACGTTCATCGCCAGCAACAGCATCACCAGCACCCGGCGGACGCGGCGCATCACGTCGACACCTCCGTCAGATGCGGCCAGCCCGGCTTGCGCTCGGCGGGATGGTGGAACAACTGCCGGGCGAGTTCCGTCAGCGCCTGTTCATAGACGGCGCGCTTGAACTCGATCACTGCATCGAGCGGTACCCAGTATTCGTTCCAGCGCCAGGCATCAAACTCAGGATGCTCCGAGGCGCGCAGGCAGACATCGGAATCGCGCCCGACCAGGCGCAGCAGAAACCATATCTGCTTCTGACCCTTGTAGGTATTGCGCCACTCGCGCCGTACCCATTGCTTGGGGACATCGTAGCGCAGCCACTCGCGTGTGCGCCCGAGAACGCGGACATGATCCGGCAACAAACCGACTTCTTCCTGCAGCTCCCGATACATCGCCTGCTCCGGCGTTTCCCCGCGCTTGATGCCGCCTTGCGGAAACTGCCAGGAATGCTCGCGTATGCGTTTGCCCCAGAAAACCTCGTTGCGACTGTTGGCCAGAATGATGCCGACGTTAGGGCGATAGCCTTCACGATCCAGCATGTTGAACCTTCGAATGATTAGTTGCCGTCCATTTTTCCACAATCGCCGGCGCGAGGAAAGCAGGGCCAACGGTAGAATTCGCCCCCTTAACCCACATTGCCGGAAACACCGACATGCGCGCCAGCCAGTTCTTCATCGCCACGCTCAAGGAAGCCCCGACCGATGCCGAGGTCGTCTCGCACAAGCTGATGACCCGTGCCGGCATGATTCGCAAGCTGGCCGGTGGCATCTACAGCTACATGCCGATGGGCCTGCGAGTAATTCGCAAGATCGAAGCCATCGTCCGCGAGGAAATGAACCGCGCCGGCGGCATCGAGCTGCTGATGCCGCTGGTGCAGCCGGCCGAGCTGTGGCAGGAAACCGGTCGCTGGGACAAGATGGGGCCAGAGTTGCTGCGGGTGAAGGACCGCCACGACCGCGACTTCATCATCCAGCCGACATCCGAGGAAGTCGTCACCGACATCGCTCGCGGCGAGATCCACAGTTACCGCCAGTTGCCCAAGAACTTCTATCACATCCAGACCAAGTTCCGCGACGAGCGGCGGCCGCGCTTCGGCATCATGCGCGGCCGCGAATTCACCATGAAGGATGCCTATTCCTTCGACCGTGACGAAGCCGGCGCCGAGAAAAGCTATCAGGTCATGTACGCCGCGTACACAAAGATATTCGAGCGGCTCGGCCTGACCTTCCGCGCCGTACGTGCCGACACCGGCGCCATCGGCGGCTCGCTGTCGCACGAGTTCCAGGTGATCGCCGACACCGGCGAGGACCTGCTGGTTTACTGCCCGGACTCGGACTACGCCGCCAACATCGAACTGGCCGAGGCGCTGCCGCTGGCAGGGAGCCGCGCCGCGCCGGGCGAGGCCATGCACAAGGTCGCCACCCCCGACACCATCCGCTGCGAAGACGTGGCCAGTCTGCTCGGGCTGCCGCTCGCTCGCACCGTCAAGTCCATCGTGCTGGCCACCGACACGCCCAATGGGAAAAATGAGGGCGCCGAGGTCTGGCTGCTGCTGGTCCGTGGCGATCACGAGCTCAACGAGGTCAAGGCCGGCAAGGTGCCGGGGCTGGACGGCGGTTTCCGTTTTGCCTCGGAGCAGGAGATCATCGAGCATTTCGGCTGCCCGCCCGGCTTCCTCGGGCCGATCAACACGAAGAAACCGGTCCGTATCGTCGCCGACCGCACGGTGGCAAACATGAGCGACTTCGTAAGCGGCGCCAACGAAATCGATTTTCATATCCGCAACATCAACTGGGGCCGCGACCTGCCGGAACCCGAAACGGTGGCCGACATCCGCAATGTCGTCGCCGGCGACCCCTCGCCCGACGGCAAGGGCGTGCTTGCCATCCAGCGTGGCATAGAGGTCGGGCATGTGTTCTTCCTCGGCACCAAGTATTCCGAAGCGATGAACTGCACCTATCTCGACGAAACCGGCAAGCCCAGAACCATGGTCATGGGCTGCTACGGCATCGGCGTAACGCGCCTGGTCGGTGCCGCCATCGAACAGAACCACGACGAGCGCGGCATCATCTGGCCAGCCTCGATCGCACCCTTCACGCTGGTCATCTGCCCGGTCGGCTGGGGCAAGTCGGAAGCAGTGCGCGAGGCAGCGACCAAACTCTACGACGAACTGCTGGCCGCCGGCGTCGACGTCATGCTCGACGATCGCGATGAACGCCCCGGCGTGATGTTCGCCGACTGGGAACTGATCGGCGTGCCGCACCGCATTACCATCGGCGATCGCAGCCTCAAGGAAGGCATGGTCGAATACCAGCATCGCCGTGACAAGGAGGCGACCAAGGTGCCACTCGCCGAGATCGCCGCGCTGCTGCGGCAAAAGGTCGGCCACTGAGGGCATGGGACCGGGCTTTCCAGCAGTCCTTGTCGCCCTCGCCCTCCTCTGTTCATCGCAGGCTTGGGCCGGCGCGCAGCAATATGAACCGCTCGCCGCCAGCGTCCAGGCGGCGCTCCATGCGGCGGTAGCCGACCGCGCGGCGCCCGAGCCGATTTTCCCCTCGCTGCAGGACAAGATCGCCTGGCTCAGCGAGATGTCGCGGCGGCTGGAAAAGCGCATGCCCGACCGCCACGCCCGCCTCGCCTTCCTCAAGACCGTCTACTACGAAGCCCAGCGCGCCGGGCTCGATCCGCAGATGGTGCTCGGGCTGATCCAGGTGGAAAGCGGCTTCCGCAAATACGCCGTGTCCAGCGCCGGCGCGCGCGGCTACATGCAGGTGATGCCGTTCTGGGTCAAGCTGATCGGCAATGGCGACCACAACCTCTTCCACCTGCGCACCAGCCTGCGCTTCGGTTGCACCATCCTGCGCCATTACCTCGACATCGAGAACGGCAACCTCTACCGCGCACTCGGACGCTACAACGGCAGCCTCGGTTCGCCCGAATACCCGAACCTGGTACGCGGGGCGTGGGAACGCAACTGGAGCTGGGGCCAGCGCTACATCGAACCGCGCAAGTAGCACCGGAAAAAGTCGGCGGTAGCGGGACGGCGAGAAAGTGGAAGTCCGCCGATAAGCCGGGTTCTGTGGAGCGGCAGCGCGTGAGCGCGGCCGCCTGGCAGCCATTCCTCTGGGCCTGCCGTTGCCGACAGGCTCAAGCAGCCTACCCGGGAGCAGCGCGAGCCACGCCCATGCTCCCCTATTTGGCCTTGCCCCGGATGGAGGTTACCGTGCCGTCCGTGTCACCACGTCCGCGGTGGGCTCTTACCCCACCGGTTCGCCCTTACCTGATCCCCTTGCGGGGCCATCGGCGGTATGTTTTCTGTTGCCCTGTTCGTCGCCTCGCGGCGCCCGGCCGTTAGCCGGCATCCTGCTCTATGGGGCCCGGACTTTCCTCGACACCCACGGTAAAGCTGGGTGCCGCGGCTGCCTGGCGGACTTCCGGTTCGCATTGTAGTCGCTTGGGGCGGAACTGCCGGGTATCGTCGTAGTAGGCGGGGTCTGCACTCTCCGCCACGACGCCCGGAATGCCCAGCAGCGGTAGCGGCTGGAAGCTGCGCGCGAAGGATTCGTCTGCCGTCTCGACCCGGCCGGCCAGCCAGGCATCGACTGCGGCAAGCTGGGAATCGAACGGCTGGCCCAGCCAGGCCGCATCGACTTCCATGCACAGCGCTTTCGCCGTCAGGCCGACGAAGGGCGCACGCAGGCCGTCGAGGCTGGCATGGCCGAAGAGGAAAAACCCCATGCCGAACGCGACCTCGGCGCGCCGCCCGGCGAACACCTCGCGCCAGCGGTGGGCGCGGATGTCCTCCCACAGCGTCATGTCGGCACAGGCCACGACGATGCCGCATTCGTCGAACTGGGTCAGCGCGTCACGCAGGCGGCCGCGATCCTTGCAGCCGAGGCTGCGTCGCTCGGTCATGGTGCGGTAGTGCTTGCGATTGAGCGCGGCCTTGGCTTGCGGGAAAGCCAGCCACGCCAGCGCGTTGTAGGCGTCGTGCCAATTGTCGGGACGGGTTTCGATCTCGCCGTGGAGCCAGGCACGTTCCTCATAGGCCAGGGTCGAGCCGCCGGGTTCGACGAAGCGCAGCGGCTTGCCGTCGCCGGTCACGGCGCCACGCGTGGCGGCCAGCGCGTTCAGCGAAAAAGTCGGTGGCAGCGCCACGCCGAGCTGCGCCAGCAGGGGCGCCAGCGGAGCCTGCAGATCAGCCACCGGCGGCAGGCGCCACCTTGGCCGGTTCGCCGTCCTTCGCCTCGGCCTCGAAGACAAACCGGCCCTTGCGCGGCAGGAAGGTGCCGATCAGGTCGCCCGGCTGCTGCGGTTCTTCCTTGAACTGCTCGAAGCCGCAGCTCTTGAGTTCTGTCACATACCAGCGCTTGCCCTGACGCAGGATCCACGCACCCGACGACGGCTGATAAAGCTCGACCGTGGTGCTGCCGGCGACGTCTTTCAGATGGTGCTTGCGCTGGCAGACGGGATCATTGCGTATCACCACGCCCAGTTCCCACGGTGCGCCCGGATACGCCTTGTGGCGCGTGACCGTGAGCGCCTGGGTGTTGCCGCTGATGACGTAGGAAGCGCCATCGGATTCGCAACCCGCCAGCAGCAGGCCAATCGCGGCCAGGATTACTGTTCTCAAGGCTGCATCCTCCAGGCGATGGTCTCGCCGGCGCGCAGCGGCACCAGCGTGTCGTTGTCGGCAAAGGCCTGCGTCGCCGGCACAGCCCACGCATCCTTCACCAGGGTGATCGTTTCGGTGTTGTGCGGCAGGCCGTAGAAATCCGCGCCGAAATGGCTGGCGAAGCCTTCCAGCCGGTCCAGCGCGCCGGCGGCCTCGAACACCTCGGCGTAAAGCTCGATCCCGGCGTGTGCCGTATAACAGCCGGCGCAGCCACAGGCCGCCTCCTTGGTGCTCTTGCCATGGGGTGCCGAGTCGGTGCCGAGAAAGAATTTCGGGCTACCCGACACGGCAGCGGCAACCAGCGCCTGGCGATGCGTCTCACGCTTCAGTACCGGCAGGCAGTAGTGATGCGGCCGCATGCCACCGGCGAACATGGCGTTGCGGTTGAGCAGCAGGTGATGCGCCGTCAGGGTACCGGCGACGCTGGCGCCCAGTGCCATGACGAAGTCGACACCGTCCCGGGTGGTGATGTGCTCGAGCACCAAGCGCAGTCCGGGGAAATCCTTGAGCAGCGGCAGCAGCACCCGGTCGATGAACACCGCCTCGCGATCGAAGACATCAACCGCCGGGTCCGTCACCTCGCCATGCACCAGCAGCGGCAGGCCCAGCGCCTCCATGCGCGCCAGCGTCGCAGTGCAGTTCTTCAGATCGGTGACGCCCGCGTCAGAGTTGGTGGTTGCGCCCGCCGGGTAAAGCTTCACCGCGTGCACAAAACCGCTCGCCACCGCCTTCTCGATCTCGGCCGGCGGCAATTTGTCGGTGAGGTAGAGAGTCATCAGCGGCTGGAACGCCATGCCCGCCGGCAGTGCCGCGAGGATGCGCTGGCGATAGGCGCCAGCCTGCTCCACGGTAGTGACCGGCGGCCTGAGGTTGGGCATGACGATGGCGCGTGCAAAGCGTCGCGCCGTATCAGGCAGCACGGCCGCCATCGCGGCGCCGTCGCGCAGATGGAGGTGCCAGTCGTCGGGACGGATAAGGGTCAGGGTCTGCATCACGGCAATTCTAGCCATCCTTGAGTTCGAGCGCCCGCTGGTACAGGGCGTTCTTCGGCTGGCCGGTGATTTCCGCGGCCAGTTTGGCGGCCTGTTTGGTCGGCAGTTCGGCCAGCAGCCGCGCCAGCACCCGCTCGGTTTCGGCATCCAGCCCTTCGCGCGGCGGCGGGCCCGAAACGATCAGCACGAATTCGCCACGGCGGCGGTTGGCGTCTGCGGCCAGCCAGGCCGGCCCCTCGGCCAGCGGCATGGCGGCGATCTGCTCGAAATGCTTGGTCAGCTCGCGCGCGATCACCAGGGTACGCATCGGCTCCAACCGCGCCGCCAAAGCAGCAACGGTTTCCTCGACGCGATGCGGCGCCTCGTAGAACACCAGCGCCGCCGGCACCGCCGCGAGTTCGTCGATCGCCGTACTGCGGGCGCCGACTTTTGCCGGCAGGAAACCGGCGAAGAGATAGCGTTCGTCGGCCAACCCCGCCGCCGACAGCGCCACGCTGGCTGCGCTCGGCCCCGGCAGCGGCACCACAGCGTAGCCGGCGGCACGCACCGCGGCCACCGCCTTCGCTCCCGGATCGGAAATGCCGGGAGTGCCGGCATCGGACACCAGCGCCACGCGCTTGCCCGCGGCCAGCAGGGCGATCACTTTCTCCGCCGCCTCGCGCTCGTTGTGCTGGTGGAGGGCGAAGGCAGCGGTGCGGATGCCGAAGTGGTCGAGCAGGTGCCGGGTGTGGCGAGTGTCCTCGCAGGCGATGGCGTCGGCGCTGCGCAGCGTCTCCAGCGCCCGCTCGCCGATGTCGGCGAGGTTACCGATCGGCGTGGCGACCACATACAATGCCGCTGGTATGACTGTCCCGTTCATGCCGCCCATTCTATGACGACGCGACAAGCCAAAGGCGATGCCACCGAGGCCGAGGCAGCGCAGATGCTCGTCGCGCGCGGCCTGCGCATCGTCGAGCGCAACTTCCGCGTCCGTGGCGGCGAAATCGACATCGTCTGCCGCGACGGCGCGACGACGGTCTTCGTCGAAGTGCGGCTGCGCACCCGGGGCGACTTCGGCGGTGCCGCCGCCAGTATCACGCCGGCCAAGCAGGCGCGGCTGATCCTCGCCGCCCGCCACTGGCTGGCCCGCCATGGCGAGAGCCCGTGCCGCTTCGACGCGGTGCTCTCGGACGGCGAAAAACTCGAATGGATCAGGGATGCGTTTTAGTTCCGGCATAACGCCCGCAAGCGGGCATGAGCCTTCTCTGAAACTTCGTTTTGTCTGGATTAGCCTGCTCCTGCTCTGTTCGTTCACGGCCGGTGCCCAGTCCGTCAAGGTGCTGGTGCAGAGTTCGCCGTTGGCCGGTGCGCAGTACTACGAAGCGGCTGTCCTCTGGAACGAGATGAAAGTCGGCGATGGCGTGACGCTGACGCGCGAGCCGGACAACCCCCACGACGCCAACGCCGTGCGCATCGACTGGCAGGGCCGCAAGCTCGGCTACCTGCCACGCGCCGAGAACCGCGCCGTGGCCGCCGAGATGGATCGCGGCGGCCGGGTCGAGGCCCGCATCGCCGCCCTGCTGCCGCACCGCAACCCCTGGCGGCGGGTTCGGATCGAGGTATTTGCCGTCCTTTAACAGCTCTTTTGCGGCCTTGTTCGTAAGGTGACCGTCACTGCCAAGGGCTAAAATCCGCCGACCATGAGCCTTTCCCAACGCATTCAGTCCCAGTTCGCCGAGAGCATAGCCACCAAACAGGCCGCGACGGCGGCCATGGCGGCGCCGATCGAGGCCGCGATCCGCCTGATGACCGCGTGCCTTCGCACCGGTGGCAAGGTGATGGCCTGCGGCAACGGCGGTTCCGCCGCCGACTCGCAGCACTTCGCCGCAGAACTGCTCAACCGCTTCGAAAAGGAGCGCGCGCCGCTGGCCGCCATCGCGCTCACAACCGACACCTCGACGCTGACCTCCATCGCCAACGACTACGCCTACGACCAGGTGTTCGCCAAGCAGGTCGCGGCGCTGGGCCGCGCCGGCGACGTGCTGCTCGCCATCTCGACCTCCGGCAACTCGCCCAATGTGATGGCCGCGATGCGGGTGGCGCACGAGCGCGGCGTGCGCATCGTGGCGCTGACCGGCAAGGGCGGCGGCAAGATGAATGAACTGCTCGGGCCGGACGATGTCCATTTGTGCGTACCGGCCGACCGCACCGCCCGCATCCAGGAAGTCCACCTGCTCACCCTTCACTGCCTGTGCGACGGCATCGACGCACTGATTCTGGGAGAAGACCAATGATCCGCCCTATCCACCGTACCCGCCTTGCCCTGCTCGTTCTCGCCACCGCGGTCACGCCGCTGCTTTCCGGCTGCTTCGGCGCCGCCGCCGTCGGCGTCGGTGCGGGCGCCCTGCTGATCGGCGACCGCCGCCCGACCGAGACCTACCTTGCCGACGAAGGCATCGAGATCCGCGCCGCCAACCGCATCGCCGAGCGCTACGGCGACCGGGCGCATGTCAACGTCACGAGCTACAACCGTGCCATCCTGCTGACCGGCGAGGTGCCGGATGCCGCCGCCAAGGTCGAGGCCGAAAAAATCGCCGCCGGCGTGCCCAACGTCAGGGCCATCAGCAACGAACTCGAGGTGGCCGGCGTCAGTTCGCTCACCGCGCGCAGCAACGACAGCTTCATCACCTCCAAGGTCAAGGCGCGCTTCGTCGATGCCAACAAGTTCTCGGCCAACCACGTCAAGGTGGTCACCGAGAACGGCGTGGTCTACCTGCTCGGCGTCGTCGCCCAGCGCGAGGCCGATGCGGCGGTCGAAGTCGCCCGCACCACCGGCGGCGTGAAAAAGGTCGTGCGTGTGTTCGAGATCGTCTCCGAGGCAGCGATCAAGCGCCTCGACAACCCGTCCGGAGTCGAGGCCAAGCCCGCCGCGCCGGCGAAGTAATGCCCTACCCGTCCCCCGCCTTCGAAGCCAAGATCTGCCGGCCCGAAGCGCTCGCCGAGCGCCTCGCCGGGGTCGAGCGGCCGCTGGTATTCACCAACGGCTGCTTCGACATCCTGCATCGCGGCCATGTCACCTACTTGGCGCAGGCCCGCACGCTAGGCAATAGTCTTCTGGTTGCAGTGAATAGCGACGCCTCGGTCAGGCGCCTCGGCAAGGGCGCCGACCGGCCGCTGAATCCGCTGGACGATCGCCTCGCCGTGATCGCCGCGCTGGAATGCGTGACGCTGGTGACATGGTTCGACGAGGACACGCCGCTGGCGCGCATTCTCGCCGCCCGTCCCGACGTTCTCGTCAAGGGTGGCGACTGGCCGGTAGACAAGATCGTCGGCTACGAGGAAGTGCACGGCTGGGGTGGTTCGGTGCATTCCATCCCCTTCCGACACGAGCGCTCGACCACGGCGCTGCTGGAAAAAATCCGTCAGCTCTGACCGGCGGTACGGCGCAGCACGGCCTGCCGCACCAGTTCGATGTGGCTGCGCAGCGTGTAGAACATGTCGGAATAACCCAGCGGCGTCGGCAGCCGATTGACGTCCCGCTCGATGTCATCCACCCGGTCCAGCCACTCGGCACGACTGTGCCGCTCCGGGTTCGACTCGACCTCGGCCTCGATGAACTTGAGCTCGCCGTAGCGCCGGAACAAACGTGAACGCACGCGCCAGCTGTAAAGCCCCGGCGCGATCTTGAACACCGGGATCAGCACCGCGATCAGCGGCACCAGCATCACCACCATGCGGTCGATCAGCGTCGCCGCCCAGAACGGCAGGTAGCGCTGCAGGAAGGGCTTGCCCGACTTGTAGTAGCGCTCGGCCTCCGGCGACAGCGAAAAATCGGCGCTGGCGGCACGGGGAAACTCCCCCGGCTTCTGGAAGATGCCCGGTCCGCCATGCACCTCGGCCAGCGCCTGCATCAGCAGGCCGACCAATGCCGGGTGGGTATCCTCGCGTACCACCAGCGTGGCCGTCGAAGCCAGCAGCGTCACGTCGTTTGGCGGCACCTCGGCCGTCAGGTCGACGGCGCCGCGCGGCAGCACCACCTTGGTCAGGTAGGGATAGATGCGACTGTAGGCATCGGCGTGTGCCAGATTCATCAGCCGCACGCCGGGCATGTTGAGCAGCGACCACACGGCCGCCGACTGGGTCGGCCCGACGACGAAGGCGACGTCGATGTCGCCGTCGCCGAAGGCCTGCATCAGGGCCAGGCCGCCGGTTTCGACGAGGCGCGTATTCGCGGCATCGACCTGACTGGCGTTGAGCAGTTCGCTGGCGAGATGATGGGTGCCGCTACCGGCTGCGCCGATGGCAATGCGACGCCCCCTTAGGTCGGCCAGCCGCGTCGGCACGCCACCCTTGCCGCGCTCCAGTTCGGCGCGATAGAAAATCCACAGCGGCTCGTAGTAGAGCGCACCCAGAGACAGCAATGTGTCGCCGTCCCGCACGCGCGCCGTCCCGCCCTGGATGAAGCCGGCATCGATCTGTACTGCCGGATCGCGCAGCCGTGCCAGATTCTCGGTCGATCCGGCGGACACCTTTTCGATGACGCTTACGCCATAGCGCCCCAGCACGTCCTTGTAGGCCGCGGCAAAACGCTGGTAGGCGCCGCCGTCGCCGCCACTGCCGAGAATCAGCACGTCGGGCGGCGCCGGCTTGATGAAGCGCGACGCCCCCCAGAAGCCGGCGATCACCAGCAGCAATAGCGGGATGCCGACGAACAGGAGGTCACGCGGCGAATACTCACTGAGACGGCGCAACTTGCGGGAACCGGCCATGGATTGGACTTGCGAATGGATCGGGAAATGCATTATCCCCGATCCGCGCGGCGACCGCGATTTCACGGCCCGTCGGCGTATCGAAACCGGCCCCAAATGCGCGGCAGACTTGCGCCAGCTTCCCATCGGGCGCTACAGTACGGGCTGGATGCATTGTCCGTACCGCCATCCCGGCCGATCGGGGCCGTGGCAATCAAAGGAGATCACTTGGCCAAGCCAAACTATCAATTCGAAAAGCGCCAGAGGGATCTGGCAAAGAAACAGAAACAGGAAGAAAAGCGCCGCCAGAAACTCGCCAACAAAGCGACGACGGACGGCGGCGGCGACGACGCGGCTACGCCGCCCGACACCGCGGAGGCAGTAACGCAGGACGACGCCCATACCGCTGCTGCATGACGCGTCCCTAGTGGCTCAGCTTGCCATAGGCCGCCAGTAGCCGCTGGTGCATGTCGCAGCCCCGGAGCTCCCAGCCGGGCAGTTCGATGCCGAAGAAGCGTTGTTCCTGCCGCAGCATGGCCTCCGCCGTCGCAACAGCCTCGCTACCGTAAAGATGCTTTAGCGCGGCCTCGTGGGCGGCGCTGCCACCCAGTTCGAGCAGGGTTTCGATGCAGCGATAGACGCGGCGGCGGCGGGCATCGATTTCCTCGAAATGGCGTACCCATTCGCAGCCTTCGCGGATCGAAGCTTCGTCACCGCCGGCCAGCGCCAGCAGGGTTTTCAGTTCACCCACCCGCAGGTCGCTCCAGAAGGAGCCGGGGTCGGCGGCCAGACCGATCAGTTCCGTCACCGGCCGCTGGTCCGGCACGTCGAGTTCGTTCAGCGTATCCAGCAGTTCGATGCACTCGTCGTCGTCCAGATCCGGCAGGTGCAGGATGCCTTCGCGGACGAGGTTGCCGACGCTGTTGTTGTTCCATGCCAGGTCGTCCAGCGGATAGATTTCCGACATGCCGGGGACCAGGATGCGACAGGCATAGACGCCGAGATGGGTGAAGTCGGCGACATAGATGTCGTGGCCGGCGCGATGAATCCGCTCCACCAGCCATTGGTAGTCTTCGGCCGTGGTGGCGCTGAAGTTCCAGTCGCTGAACTCGAAGTCCGGCGTGGCGCCCAGGAAGTTCCAGCTGATGATGCCGCTCGAATCGACGAAATGGATCTCGATGTTGGGCGGCGCGGCGATTTCGTCGAGGTCGAAACCCGGCTCGGGGAAGCCGCCGAGCGCGTCGAGGCCGCGGCCCTGCAGCAGTTCGGTCAGGGCACGCTCCAGCGCGATCTCGAAGCGCGGATGGGCGCCGAAGCTGGCGAAGCAGCCCTGGTCATGCGGGTGCAGCAGGGTGACGTTCATTACCGGATATTCACCGCCGAGGGAGGCGTCCTTGACCAGGATGCCGAATCCCGCCTCGCGCAGGCCGCGAATGCCGGCCTCGATGCGCGGGTAGCGGGCGATCACTTCGTCCGGGACGTCCGGCAGGCACAAGCCCTCGTTGATGATGCGAAACTTGACGTGGCGCTCGAGGATTTCCGACAGTGCCTGGGTGCGGGCCTCGGCCTCGGTATTGCCGGCCGACATGCCGTTGCTGACGTAGAGGTTGCCGATGATATTGACCGGGAACCAGACACTGGCGCCGTCGCGCAACCGCACGTAGGGTAGCGCGCAGATGCCGCGTTCGGCATCGCCGGAGTTTAAGTCCACCAGTGAGCTGGCGTCGATGGAGTCATCCGGATTGTAGAGCTGGTGCAGCTCGGGGGTCAGCAGTTGCCGCGGCCAGGCGCCGTCCTCGTCCGGCTGGAACCATTGTTCCCGCGGGTAGTGGGAAAACTCGCGTTCGGTGCGTTCCCCGAGGTAGTAGTGTGTCCAGAAATAGTTGCAGGAGAGGCGCTCGAAGAACTCGCCCAGGGCGCTCGCCAGGGCGGCCAGCCGCGTGGCGCCCTTGCCGTTGGTGAACAGCAGCGGACAATCCCGGTCGCGCACGTGCACCGACCAGATGCCGGCCACCGGATTCAGCCACGAGCGCTCCTCGACATGGAAGCCGAGCGCCGCCAGCTTGCCCTGCATGGACGCGATGGATGCCTCGAGCGAGGCGTCCTTGCCGGCGATGAAAGTTTCTGTATGCATTGAAATGTCCGTCTGGATACTGCCGAAACCGGCAACAGCCCGCATACTAACGGCCATCCACCGACGCGTGCGACTCATTGCGCGCGCGGCCTCAACTCGAAGACAGAAGCGAAATGCCCGAAAACGACATCCGGCCCGGCCAATCGACCGAACTGCTGAAGGAACTCCACATCCTCACGCGCGACGGCAAGATGAACCAGGACAGCCGCCGCAAGCTCAAGCAGGTCTATCACCTTTACCAGTTCATCGAACCCCTGCTCGAAGAAGTCGGCGCTGGCGGGACGGCGCAAAGCGAGTCCCCGAGCGGCACGCCGATCCGCCTGGTCGATCATGGCGCCGGCAAGTCCTACCTCGGCTTCATCCTCTACGACCTGTTCTTCAAGGAGCGTCCCGCCGGCTCGCACATCTACGGCATCGAAACCCGTGCCGAACTGGTCGAAAAATCCCACGCACTGGCAACGCGGCTGGGCTTCGCCGGCATGAGCTTCCTCAACCTGACGGTGGAACAGTCGATCACCTCGGAGCAGTTGCCGCCACAGGTGGATATCGTGACCGCGCTGCACGCCTGCAACACCGCCACCGACGACGCCATCCGCTTCGCCCTGGCCAAGCGGGCCGGCAGCATCGTGCTGGTGCCCTGCTGCCAGGCCGAAGTTGCCGCGACGCTGCGCAAGAACAAGGCCACGGCCCTGGCCAGCCCGCTGGCCGAAATCTGGCGCCACCCGCTGCACACACGCGAATTCGGCAGCCACGTCACCAACGTGCTGCGCTGCCTGCAACTGGAGGCGCACGGCTACCAGGTCAGCGTCACCGAGCTGGTCGGCTGGGAGCACTCGATGAAAAACGAACTCATCATCGCCCGCTACAAGGACCTGCCGCGCCGCCGTCCGGCCGAGCGCCTGAACCAACTGCTGCAATCGCTGGGGCTGGAAGAACTGCGCGGGCGCTTCTTCTCTGCGGCTTGAGTTTCCTGGAATGCCAACCATGAAGAAGTTGTCTCTCGACAAGATCCTGCAGTCGCAGGGCTTCGGCACGCGCAAGTGGTGCCGCCAATTGATCGCCGACGGCGAGGTATGCGTCGGCGGCAAAGTCGTCGAAAGCCAAGACAGCGCCTTCGTCGCCGAAGGGCTGGAGTTCACGGTTCACGGCGAACCGTGGATTTGCCGCGCCCACGTCTACATCGCCCTCAACAAACCGCCGGGTTATGAATGCTCGCGGCGGCCGGCCCACCACCCGCCGGTCCTGACGCTGCTGCCGGAGCAGTTCCGCTGGCGCGACGTGCAGCCGGTCGGCCGCCTCGACCACGACACCACCGGCCTGCTGCTGCTGTCGGACGACGGCGCCTTCATCCACGCCCAGTCCTCGCCGAAGCGGCATGTGCCCAAGCTGTACGTGGCGACCACGCACGACCCGGTCACGCCCGAGCTGCTGCGGCAGTTGCAGGAAGGTGTGCAGCTCCACGACGAGCCGGCGCCGCTGACCGCGCAGGTACGTCAGATCGACAGCCACAGGCTCGAAATCATTCTCGAACAGGGAAAGTACCACCAGGTCAAACGCATGCTCGCCGCCGCAGGCAACCACTGCGACGCCTTGTGCCGCATCGCCATTGGCGGGCTCAGGCTGGATGCGCTCGAACTAGCCGAAGGCACCTGGTGCCACATCGATCCGGCGCAGCTGGCGACACCCTGAAATAGACGAAAAAACGGCCTCGCCAGGAGGCCGTCCGAATCTTTTCATGCCATGGGTTCGGGCTAGAACGGAATATCGTCCTCGAAATCGTTGAAGCTGTTGCCGCCTGAGGGCTGAGCCGCGGGCTTGGCCCCGCCCTGCCCGCCCTGGGCACCGCGGCTGGCGCCGCCACCGCTCTCGCGCGACGGCATGTCGTCGCCGCCCATGCCCTCGCGCTTGCCCAGCATCTTCATCTGGTCGGCGACGATCTCGGTGGTATAGCGGTCCTGGCCGTCCTGGCCCTGCCACTTTCGCGTCTTGAGCGAGCCTTCGATATAGACCTGCGAGCCCTTCTTCAGATACTGGCCGGCGATCTCGGCCAGCTTGCGGAAGAAGACGACGCGATGCCACTCGGTGGCCTCCTTCTTCTCGCCGCTGTTCTTGTCCTTCCAGGTATCCGTGGTGGCGACCGTGATGTTGGTCACCGCCTCGCCGCTCGGCATGTAGCGGACTTCCGGGTCCTTGCCGAGGTTGCCCACGATAATCACTTTATTCACCGATGCCATTGCCGTCTCTCCTCCAGGAATCCTTCAAGTGCGCCGCTTTGGCGCCGTCAGCCCCGCCGACGCCGCCAGCCACAGCAGCGTCAAACCCAAACCCAACAGACTCACCGCGCCGGCGCCATGGTGCTGTGCCAGCCAGCCGCCGAGCGCACCGCCAAGGAACAGGCCGAGCGACTGCAGCGTATTGTAAACGCCCAGCGCCGTGCCTTTGGCATGGGGGGGGGCGACGCGTGAAATCCATGATGGCTGGGTCGCCTCGAGCACGTTGAAGGCGACGAAGAACAGCGTCAGCCACAGCGCCAGCGGCCACAGTCCGGCGCCGAAAAAGTACAGGCCCAGCTGAACCACCCCCATCAGGGCGATGGCGGCGATGAATACCGGTTTCATGGCATTGCGCTTCTCGGCCACGATGATCGCCGGCACCAGGATAACGAAGGAGAGCAACACCGCCGGCAGGTAGACCTTCCAGTGCGCGGCTGTTTGCAGGCCGCCGCTGGCGACCAGCGCCGCCGGCACGGTCACCCACATTGCCGTTTGCATGATGTGCAAGGCAAACACGCCGAAATTCAGCCGCATCAGCTGGCCATCCTTCAGCACGTCGCGCAGGCGTCCGGTGGCGCGCGGCACCGGCGGGGCCGCCGGCACGACGACCAGCAGCAGCGCGATGGCGGCCAGCGCCAGCGCGCCGGTGAGCCAGAAAATCCCCGACAGGCCGACGACTGCGTAGAGCAGCGGTGCGGCGACCAGCGAGCCGGCGAAGACCAGACCGATGCTGGAACCGATCATGGCCATGATCTTGGTGCGATGCTGCTCACGCGTGAGGTCGGCTGCCAGCGCGGTTACCGCGGCTGAAATGGCACCGGCGCCCTGCAGCACGCGGCCGAAGATCACCGTCGGCATATCCTGCGCCAGCGCGGCGACGGCGCTGCCGATGGCGAACAGCAGCAGGCCGACGATGATCACGGGTTTGCGGCCCCAGCGGTCGGAAGCGGCCCCGAAGGGAAGCTGGAACAGCGCCTGGGTCAGGCCATAGGCGCCAAGCGCAATGCCAACCAGCGTCAGGTCGGCACCGCCGTCGAGCTGGCCGGCACCGGCCGCGAACACCGGCAGGATCAGGAACAGGCCGAGCATGCGCAAGCCGAAAATGGCCGCCAGAGAAACGCCGGCGCGCCGCTCGTCGCGGGTCATCGGATCCGAACTGGGAGAACGCATGGGGGAAATGGCAATGGCAAAACGAGTCGCGTATATTAGCAGGTCGCCTAAACCAGAGCCCCGCCTCACCAGCCACCACTGCCCCATGGAACAGATCAAGATTCGCGGCGCCAGGACGCACAACCTAAAAAACATCAACCTGGACCTGCCGCGCAACCAGCTGACCGTGATCACCGGCCTGTCCGGTTCGGGCAAGAGTTCGCTGGCCTTCGATACCCTCTACGCCGAGGGCCAGCGCCGCTACGTCGAGTCGCTCTCGGCCTACGCCCGCCAGTTCCTGCAGCTGATGGAGAAGCCGGACGTCGACCTGATCGAAGGGCTGAGTCCCGCCATTTCCATCGAGCAGAAGGCCACCAGCCACAACCCGCGCTCGACCGTCGGCACCGTCACCGAGATCCACGACTACCTGCGCCTGCTCTACGCCCGCGCCGGCACGCCGCATTGCCCCGACCACGACCAGCCTCTGGCAGCACAGAGCGTGTCGCAGATGGTCGATCACGTCCTTGCCCTGCCCGAGGACACCAAGCTGATGATCCTCGCCCCGGTGATCGCCAACCGCAAGGGCGAGCAGCTCGACCTGTTTTCCGAACTCAAGGCCCAGGGCTTCGTGCGCCTGCGCGTCGACGGCAAGGTCTACGACATCGACGCCCTGCCCAAGCTGGCCAAGACCTCGAAGCACAGCGTCGACGTGGTGGTGGACCGGCTCAAGGTTCGCGCCGACGCACGCCAGCGCTTGGCCGAAAGTTTCGAAACCGCGCTGACCCACGCCGAGGGGCGGGCGCTGGCGGTCGAGATGGACAGCGGTGTCGAGCACCTGTTCTCGTCGAAGTTCGCCTGCCCGGTCTGCTCCTACGCCTTGCAGGAACTGGAACCACGCCTGTTCTCCTTCAACAACCCGATGGGTGCCTGCCCCAGGTGCGACGGCCTCGGGCATATCCAGTTCTTCGACCCGGCACGCGTTGTGGCCTACCCCCATCTTTCGCTCGCAGCCGGCGCGATCAAGGGCTGGGACCGCCGCAACCAGTTCTATTTTCAGATGCTCGAATCGCTGGCCGAGCATTACGGCTTCAACACCAGCCTGCCCTTCGAGGAACTGACACAGGAAGTTCAGGACGTCGTGCTGCAGGGCTCGGGCAATGAGCAGATCAGCTTCAAGTACCTCAACGAGAAGGGCAACCGCTTCGAGCGCTCGCACAGTTTCGAGGGCATCGTGCCCAGCCTCGAACGACGCTACAAGGAAACCGACAGCGTCATGGTGCGCGAGGAACTGGCGAAATACCTCGCCGCGCAGCCCTGCCCCGAATGCGCGGGCACCCGCCTGCGGCGCGAGGCGCGCCACGTCTTCATCGGAAAGAAAACCATATCCGAGATCAGCCACCTGTCGCTGATCGACTGCCGCGACTTCTTCAACCTGCTGCAGATGGAAGGCCACAAGGCCCAGGTGGCGGAGAAGATCGTCAAGGAGATCACCGCGCGGCTGTCCTTCCTCATCAACGTCGGCCTCGACTATCTTTCGCTCGACCGCTCGGCCGAGACACTCTCCGGCGGCGAGGCGCAACGCATCCGCCTCGCCTCGCAGATTGGCTCGGGCCTCACTGGCGTGATGTACGTGCTCGACGAACCCTCAATCGGCCTGCACCAGCGCGACAACACGCGCCTGCTGGAAACATTGAAGCGGCTGCGCGACATCGGCAACACCGTCATCGTTGTCGAGCACGACCAGGAAGCCATCGAGGCCGCCGACTACGTCGTCGACATGGGGCCGGGTGCCGGCGAGCACGGCGGGCGCATCGTCGCCGAGGGCACGCCAGCCGAGGTCGAGGCCAATCCGGACTCGCTGACCGGCGCCTACCTTTCCGGCCACCGCCGCATCGCCATCCCGGCGCAGCGCACGCCCGTCGATGCGACGCGCCAGATGAAGATCCTCGGCGCCACGGGCAACAACCTCAAACAGGTCGACCTCGAGATTCCCGTCGGCCTGTTCTCCTGCATCACCGGCGTCTCCGGCTCGGGCAAGAGCACGCTGATCAACGACACGCTCTACGCCCTGTGTGCACGCCACCTCTATGGTTCCTCGCTGGAGCCGGCGGCACACACCGGCATCGAGGGGCTGGAATTCTTCGACAAGGTCATCAACGTCGACCAGAGCCCGATCGGCCGCACGCCGCGCTCCAACCCGGCCACCTACACGGGGCTGCTGACGCCGATCCGCGAACTGTTCGCCGGCGTGCCCGCCTCGCGCGAGCGCGGCTACGGGCCGGGCCGCTTCAGCTTCAACGTCAAGGGCGGCCGCTGCGAGGCCTGCCAGGGCGACGGCATGATCAAGGTGGAAATGCACTTCCTGCCCGACATCTATGTGCCCTGCGACGTCTGCCACGGCAAGCGCTACAACCGCGAGACGCTGGAGATCCGCTACAAGGGCAAGACCATCTACGAGATCCTGCAGATGACGGTGGAGCAGGCGCGCGAATTTTTCGACGCCGTGCCGGTGGTGGCGCGCAAGCTGCAGACGCTGATCGACGTCGGCCTCACCTACATCCAGCTCGGCCAGAGCGCCACCACGCTCTCCGGCGGCGAGGCACAGCGCGTCAAGCTGGCGCTGGAGCTGTCCAAACGCGACACCGGCCGCACCCTCTACATCCTCGACGAGCCGACCACCGGCCTGCATTTCGCCGACATCGAGCTCCTGCTCACCGTGCTGCACCGTCTGCGCGACCACGGCAACACCATCGTGGTGATCGAGCACAACCTCGACGTCATCAAGACGGCCGACTGGGTCGTGGACCTCGGCCCCGAGGGCGGCGACGGCGGCGGCCGCATACTGGCTGCCGGCACGCCGGAGGCAGTGGCACAGGTCGCCGGCAGCTACACCGGGCGCTACCTGGCGCCGTTGCTCGCCGCCGCGCCCGCACCGACTGCGCCAGCCAGGAAACCGGCCCGCGCCAAGGCCAGCACATGACGCTAGGCGGCCTTGGCCTTTACCGCGACGTTACGCCGCTCGACAGCGTGCTCGACGCCGAGTTGTGCATCCAGCCGGTGCAAGATTTCGGTTTCGCCCGAGAGCTCAAGGATTGCGTCATCACCGCCGACGAGTTCGCCGCCGCCTGCCACTCGCAACCCATTGTGTTCACCCGCGGCAATGACGGCAGGCTGTTCGCCGCTGCCGTGCTGGCCCTGCCCGGCGCGGATGGCGGTAACGTATTCATCGAAAAAAGTCGGCTCTGGCGGGACGGCGAATACATCCCCGCCTTCATCCGCCGCTACCCCTTCGTGCCCATCATGAACGGCGACAAGCTGGCGCTGGGCATCGACCGCGCCTACGCCGGCCTGTCGAAGACAAGCGGCGAGCGCCTGTTCGAAAACGGCCAGCCAACCGCATTCACGCAGAACGTGCTGCAGTTCATGGCCGAGTTTCAGTCGGCGTGGGATCGCACCCTGGCGCTGGTCAAGGCGCTCGACACCCTCGGCCTGCTCGAACCGTTCCAGGTCATGGCGCGCCACGAACAGCGCCAGCAGGTGCTGGGCGGACTGATGCGGGTGTCGGAGGCGAAATTCAACTCACTCAACGACAAGGACAGCCTGCGGCTGATCCGCAACAGCGGACTCAAGCTGGCCGTCGCCCAGATGCTGTCGCTGGCGCAGTTCGAAAAGCTTGACCGCTACGCCAGACAGCAATCGCCGACACCTTCGAACTAGCGGAGCATCCGCCTTGCAAGGCGAGCTGTCCCGCAGTCGGCCCCGTTCCCAAAAACAAAAGGGCCTGCCAGCGGCAAGCCCTTGAGTTTATTGGTGGAGAGGATGAGGATCGAACTCACGACCTCCGCATTGCGAACGCGGCGCTCTCCCAGCTGAGCTACCCCCCCACGTCGGGCGCGGATTATAGCAGAAGCAAAATCAGGCCACCGCAGCGCCGGATCGGCGGCTACAGCTCCACAGGCACCGGAACCGCCCGCCAGATGTCTCGGCAATACTCACCGATGGTGCGGTCCGAGGAGAACTTGCCCATGCGCGCGACGTTGAGGATGGACATGCGCGTCCATTGCCGGCTGTCGCGGTAGGCCGCGCCGACCTGTTCCTGGCAGGCGATGTAGGCGGCATAGTCGGCGAGCAGCAGGTAGCTGTCGTGCCAGATCAGGTTGTCGATCAGGGGCTGGAACAGGCTGGTATCGCCGTGCGAGAAAAGGCCGCTGCCGATGAGGTCGATCACCCCCTTGAGTTCGAGGTTGCCGTTGTAGATGTCCCATGGCCGGTAGCCTTCGGCTAGAGTGCGGGTCACTTCCTCGGCGGTAAGGCCGAAGAGGAAGAAGTTCTCGGCGCCGACCTCTTCGCGGATCTCGACGTTGGCGCCGTCGAGGGTGCCGATCGTCAGCGCGCCGTTCATCGAGAACTTCATGTTGCCGGTGCCCGAGGCCTCCTTGCCGGCCGTGGATATCTGCTCCGACAGGTCCGCTGCCGGATAGAGCCCATGCCCCAGCTTGACGCTGAAATTGGGCAGGAACACCACCTTGAGGCGGCCGGCGACGTCGGGATCGCGATTGACCACGTCGGCAACTGCGGTGATCAGCCGGATCATCAGCTTGGCCATGGCGTAGCCGGGCGCGGCCTTGCCGCCGAAGATGAAGGTGCGCGGCGTGATGTCGAGGCCGGGATTGAGCTTGATGCGGTTGTAAAGCGTGATGATGTGCAGCACGTTGAGGTGCTGGCGCTTGTACTCGTGGATGCGCTTGGCCTGGACGTCGAACAGGCTGTCCGGATCGATGACGACGTCGCAGCGCTCGCGGATGGTGGCGGCCAGCCGCACCTTGCACTCGCGCTTGACCGCCTGCCACTGCTTCTGCAACGCGGCATCGTCGGCATGGTGCTCCAGCGCGCGAAGTTGCGCCAGATCATGCTCCCAGCCGGCGCCGACGGTTCGCGTCATCAGTTTGGCCAGGCCGGGATTGCTCAGCATCATGAAGCGGCGCGGGGTGACGCCGTTGGTCTTGTTCTGGAATTTCTCGGGCCACAGATCGTGGAAATCGCGCAGCACGGTTTCCTTGAGCAAACGGCTGTGCAGTTCGGCCACGCCGTTGATGGCCATGCTGCCGACGCAGGCCAGGTGCGCCATGCGAACGTAGCGCGGCCCGCTCTCGTCGATAATCGACAGCCGCTGCACCCGGGCGCTGTCGAAAGGGTAGCGCAGCCGCACTTCGTCGAGGAAGCGCGCGTTGATCTCGTAGATGATCTCGAGATGGCGCGGCAGCAGCCGCTGGAACAGCGGCACCGGCCACTTCTCCAGGGCCTCGGGCAGCAGGGTGTGGTTGGTGTAGGCGAGGGTATGGCGCGTCACTTTCCAGGCTGCATCCCATTCCATCTGGTGCTCGTCGAGCAGCAGCCGCATCAGTTCGGCGACGGCGATGGCGGGGTGGGTGTCGTTGAGCTGGACACTGAACTTTTCGTGGAATTTCTCGATCGGCTGCCCGGTGGTGCCGTGGATGCGCAGCATGTCCTGCAGCGAGCAGGTGACGAAAAAGTGCTGCTGCAGCAGGCGCAGACGCTTGCCGATCTCCGGCTCGTCGTTGGGATAGAGCACCTTGCTGATGGTCTCGGAGCGCACCTCGCGCACCACCGCACCGTAGTAGTCGCCGCGATTGAAGGCGTGGAAGTCGAAGGCCTCGGCGGCCTCGGCGCTCCACAGCCGCAGCAGGTTGACTGTGTTGACGCCGTGGCCGAGGATGGGCGTATCGATGGCGATGCCGCGGAACATCTCGTGCGGAACCCAGCGCACGCCGAAGCGTCCCTTGGCATCCGTGGTCTGCTCGGTATGGCCGCCGATCTTGACGTCGTAGGCGACATGCGGGCGCCGCACTTCCCACGGGTTGCCGTAACGCAGCCAGTTGTCGGTGGTCTCGACCTGGCCGCCGTTGCGGATGACCTGGTTGAAGATGCCGAACTCGTAGCGGATGCCATAGCTGATGGCCGGAATCTGCAGCGTCGCCAGCGAATCCATGAAACAGGCGGCGAGGCGGCCGAGGCCGCCGTTGCCAAGGCCGGGCTCCTCCTCGTTCTCCACCAGGACGTCGAGGTCGATGCCGAGGCTGGCGAGCGCGCGTCGCGTCGGTTCCTCGATGCCGAGATTGAGCAGGTTGTTGCCGAGGAAAGGTCCGGGCAGATACTCGGCGGAGAGGTAGCAAACGGTGCGCGGGTTGACCTTCTGGTAGGTGCGCACCGTGCTGACCCAGCGATGCAGCAGGCGATCGCGCACGGTGTAGGCCAGCGCCTTGCATTTGTCATTGAGCGACGCCACCTCGGGGAAGCGGCCCTGCACATAGAAAAGATTGTCGAGGAAGGCGGCGCGGATGGACTCTTCGGAGAGTCCGGTGCGAATAAGTTCGCTGCTGACATCCGGCTTTGGCTTGCGGTTCTTTTCGGCCATGGCGACTCCCCCATCGCGCTGTCAAGTGGCGCGGCAGAGCCTATTCTGACAGAAGTGGCGCATCCCCTTGCGGGGAGCGTTCCGGTATGGCGCTCAGCCGGCGGCGCGGCGCAGGCGGTCGAGCGTCGCCGTCCAGCCCGCCGTGGCCGGCGGTGCCTGGACCACCAGGCGGTCGCAGCCGAGATCGTCGAGTTCGCGCAGGCTGGCGTAGAGGCTGCGGGCAAAAGGCCCGGGCTCGGTGGGCGCCAGCCGCCACTCGATCAGTTCGTGGTGGATCGGTTGCGCCATGCTGGCGAGGAAGGCGGTGCGTTCGCGGCGGATGATGGCGTTCCTGACAGCGAACACCAGCCCGTCCGAAGACACCAGTTCCAGCGGCGTGCGCGGCGCGTAGTGCGATTCGAGCGAACCGGACACGCGCGGCGTGTCGCCGCCGGGGGCCAGTCCCACCGCTGGCTCCTGCCCCAGCACCGCGGCGATGGCGGCGGCGGTGACCGTGCCGGGACGCAGTATGGCCGGCACGTCACCGGACAGGTCAAGGATGGTCGACTCGATGCCGACCTGGCAGGGGCCACCGTCGAGCACCATGGCGATCGATTCACCGAGCTCGTCGCGGACATGCTGCGCCATGGTCGGACTGATGCGGCCGAAGCGGTTGGCCGAGGGCGCCGCCAGGCCGCCGCCGAATTCGCGCAGCAATTCCAGCGCCATGGGATGGTTCGGCACGCGCAGGCCGATGGTGTCCTGGCCGCCGGTGATGGCGTCCGATACCACTGGCTGGCGCCTGAGGATCAGCGTCAGCGGCCCGGGCCAGAACGTTGCGGCCAGCAGCCGCGCCGCGGCGGGAATGTCGCGCGCCCAGGCATCGAACTGGCCGGCATCGGCCAGGTGGACGATCAGCGGATGGTCCTGCGGCCGGCCCTTGGCGGCGAATATCTTCGCCACCGCTTGCGGATTGGCGGCGTCGGCACCCAGGCCATAGACAGTCTCGGTGGGAAACGCGACCAGTTCGCCGGCACGCAGCAAGCCGGCGGCGCGTTTAATCTCACTCATCGCAAATGCCGATGCGTCGCCGTGCCGCCAGCGCCGACTTTTGTACTTCGTCGGCATCGGCGCCGATCACGGTGAAGTGGCCCATCTTGCGGCCGTGTCGCGGGTGGTGCTTGCCGTAGAGGTGCAGCTTGAGGTTGGGCACGGCAAGCAGGCCGGCCCAGTCGGGTTCGCGGGCGTGATGCGGGTCATCGCGATACCAGATGTCGCCGAGCAGGTTGACCATGACCGCCGCCGAGTGGGCGCGCGCGTCGCCCAGCGGCAGGCCGCACAGCGCGCGCACCTGCTGCTCGAACTGGTCTGTGACGCAGGCGTCGATGGTGTAGTGGCCGGAGTTGTGCGGGCGCGGCGCCATCTCGTTGACATGCAGCTGGCCACGCACGACGAAGAACTCGACGGCGAGCGTGCCGACGTAGCCCATCTTCTGCGCGATGCCTTCGGCGATCTCCTCGGCATTGCCGCGCAGGCAGCCCGAGGCGCGGGCCGGGACGATCGAAACGTCGAGGATGCCGTTGCTGTGGCTGTTCTCGGCGGTGGGAAAGCACTTGACCATGCCATGCTCGTCGCGCGCCAGCACCACCGAAAGCTCGTAGTCGAGCGGGAGCATCTGTTCGAGCACGCAGGGCTCGCCCTTCATCTGGCCGAAAGCGGTCAGCGCCTCCTCGCGATCCCTGACCCGTGACTGGCCCTTGCCGTCGTAGCCGAAGCGGGCGACCTTGAGGATGCCGGGGAAGAGGCCGGCGTTGGCGTTGCGGATGTCGGACTCGGAGCGGATGTCGGCGCAGGGCGCATGCGGAAAGCCGTGCTGCTTGAGGAAACCCTTCTCGGCGCTGCGGTTCTGGCAGATCGCCACCGCCTCGGCGCCCGGTCGCACCGGCACGAACTTCGACAGGTAGGCCAGGGTATCGGCCGGCACGTTCTCGAACTCGGTGGTCACCGCCGCGCACAGGCCGGCCATGCGATCGAGCGCATCGGCGTCGTCCCAGGCGGCGATCAGGTGATGGTCGGCGATGCGGCCGGCGGGGCTGTGCGGATCGGGGTCGAGCACCGCGACCTTGTAGCCCATCTCGTGCGCGGCGATAACGAAGAAGCGGCCCAACTGGCCGCCTCCGAGCATGCCAAGGGTGGCGGGTGGGGCAATCATGTGGCGGGCAGAGTAATCATGTCGCCGGCGGCAGGGTCATCGCCAGCACCTTGTCGGTCTGGCTCTGCCGGAATTCGCCGAGGCGGGCTGCGAGCTGCGGGTCGGTGCCGGCCAGCAGGGCGACCGCGAACAGCGCGGCATTGGCGGCCCCGGCCTCGCCGATGGCGAAGGTGGCGACAGGAATGCCCCTGGGCATCTGCACTATGGACAGCAGCGAATCCTTGCCGGCAAGCGCCTTCGACTGTACCGGCACGCCGAGCACCGGCACGATGGTCTTGGCGGCCAGCATGCCAGGCAGGTGCGCCGCGCCGCCGGCACCGGCGATGATGGCGCGCAGGCCGCGCGACTGCGCGGTTTGGGCATATTCGAACAGCAGGTCGGGGGTGCGGTGGGCCGAGACGACGCGCGCCTCGTGGGCGACGCCGAAATCGCGCAGCACCGCGACGGCGGCCTGCATGGTGGGCCAGTCGGAATCCGATCCCATGACCACGCCGATGATGGGTGCCGTCATTTTGCTGCCCCCGCGACACGCTCGGCCGCCTCGATGGTGTTGGTCAGCAGCATGGTGATGGTCATCGGCCCGACGCCGCCGGGCACCGGGGTAATGAGGCCGGCGACTTCCTTGGCCGATTCGAAGTCGACGTCGCCACAGAGCTTCCCCGCATCCGGCCCGGATTGCAGGCGATTGATGCCGACGTCGATCACCGTGGCGCCAGGCTTGATCATGTCGCCGGTGATCATCCTTGCCCGCCCCACGGCGGCGACCAGGATGTCGGCGCGTTTGGTGTGGAAGGCGAGGTCCTTCGACTGCGAATGGCAGACCGTGACGGTGCAGCTCTGCGCCAGCAGCAGCATTGCCATGGGCTTGCCGACGATGTTGCTGCGGCCGACGATGACGGCCTCGGCCCCCTTGAGCGGCACGTTTTTGGACTTGAGCATCTGCATCACGCCGTAGGGCGTGCAGGGAATGAAGCGCGGATTGCCCTGCATCAGCGCGCCGACGTTTTCGGCGTGGAAACCATCGACGTCCTTCTCGGGGGCGATGGCTTCGAGCACGGCTTCCGGGTCGAAATGTTTCGGCAACGGCAGCTGCACCAGGATGCCATGCACGGCCGGATCGGCATTGAGCTCGGCGATGCGGGCGAAGACCACGGCCGGATCGACATCGGGCGCATACACGTCCTTGATCGAACGCATGCCGGCCTTCTCGCAGCCGGCGACCTTGTTGCGGACATAGACGGCCGAGGCGGGGTCCTCGCCGACCAGGATCACGGCGAGGCAGGGCTGCACGCCGCGCGCGGCAAGGGCCGCAGCGCGTTCGGCCAGCTGGCCGCGCAATTGCGCCGAAAGCGCGTTGCCGTCGAGGATGCGGGCGGTCATGGTGGCTGTCCTTAAGCGGTAACGGCTTCCTGCGCCGCCGCCGCGCGGCCGGCGGCGAAGGCACGCCGGTTCAGGTCGACGATGGCCTCGCCCTTGCGGGCGAAGCGCGCCTCGACGCAATGCAGCAGCACGTCGGCGGCGAACGGCAGGTGGTCGGCGATGGCACCCAGCATCACGGTGTTGCCCAGGCGCAGGTCGCCGAGGTCGCGGGCGATGGTGGCGGCATCGAAACTGACGGTGTTGATGCCGGCAGCGCGCATCTGGCCGATCGGGTCGTCCGGATAGGAGAACAGGCCGAGCTCGACCACCGGCGGCACCATGCGCGCATCGTTCACCAGCGCCAGTCCGCCCGGCTTCAGGTAGTGCGACCAGCGCAGCGATTCGGCCGCCTCGAAGCCGAGCAGCACATGCACCGTGCCCGGCGCGATCTGCGGCGACAGCACCTTGGGGCCGAAACGCAGGTGCGAGGTGACGACGCCGCCGCGCTGGGCCATGCCGGCAACCTCGGTCTTCTTCGCATCGTGGCCTTCGGCGATGGCGGCCTCGGCGAGGATTTCGGTGGCGGTCATGACCCCCTGGCCGCCGATGCCGCAGACGAGAATATTGGTGATGGCGCTGTCAGTCATGATTCAGATCAGATCGGAGTAAGTTTGGCGACGATGCGCGGCGCATCGGGTTGCAGGATGGCATCCGGCGCGCAGGGCTTGACGCACATGCCGCAGCCGGTACAGGCGATCGGATCGATATTGACGAAGGTCAGTTCGACTTCCCTGCCGGAGGGCTTCACCGCCATCTCGCGGCGCGTGACGTGGATCGCCGGGCAGCCGACGTCGAGGCAGTTGCTGCAGCCGGTGCACTTGTCCTCATCGACGTAATAGGCGCGCATCGCCTTGAATTCGTCGATCAGCACGCAGGGGCGGTAGGCGATGATGACGGAGACTTCTTCGATCTTGGTCTCCTCGCGAATCACCTTGAACAGGTTGGGCATCTCGTAGGGATCAACCTCGCGCACGCGCTCCGGCTTGACGCCGAGCGCCTCGACCAGCTTGCGGAAGTCGATGCGCGGCGCCGGGTTGCCGCGGATGTCACGGCCGTTGGCAGGGGTGTTCTGGCCGCCGGTCATGCCCACCGTACCGTTGTCAAGCAGCAGGAAGGTGATGTTGCTGTTGTTGTAGGTTGCGTCGAGCAGGCCCTGCATGCCCATGTGCATGAAGGTCGAATCGCCCATCACGGCGAGGATCTTCTTGTTCTTGTCGACTTCGCCGCGGCCCTTGTCCATGCCGTGCGCCACGGTTACAGCCGCGCCCATGCAGATGGTGGTGTCGAGCGCGTTCCACGGGTGGCCGGCGCCCAACGTGTAGCAGCCGATGTCGCCGGCGACGATGATGTTCTTCAGCTGCGACAGGGTGTAGTAGATGCCCATGTGCGGGCAGGAGGCGCACAGCGTAGGCGGCCGCGGGAACACCGCCGGCGCGGGAACCGCGGGCGGCGGTGGCTCGTTGTTGAGCAACCGGTCGATGGCGGGGGTCAGCACCTCCGGCGCCAGTTCGCCGATCTTCGGCAGGATGTCCTTGCCATGCACCTTGAATCCCGCGGTGCGCAGTTCGTTTTCGACGATGGGTTCCACTTCCTCGACGACGACCAGGGTATCGGCCATGCCGGCCAGAGCCTTGACCTTGTCGAGCGGCAGAGGATGGCTCATGCCCAGCTTGAGCACCGGCGCATCCGGGAAAGCTTCACGCACGTGCATGTAGGCGGGGCCGCTGGTGACGAAACCGACGCGGCGGTCGCTGCCCGGCTCCAGCACGTTCAGTGGCGAGCGTTCGGATTCCTCGCGCAGCACCGCATCGCGCTCGAACATCATCGGGATGCGGCGCTTGGCGTGTGCCGGCACCATCACCCAGCGCTCGGCGTTCTTGACGAAGCCCGCCGGCTCGTGTGCAACGCGCTCGCCGACGCGGGCGACGCTCTTGACGTGGCAGATGCGCGCCGTCAGCCGCAGGATGACCGGCACCTGATGCTTTTCGGAAAGCGCGTAGGCCGCATGCACCATGTCGTAGGCTTCCTGCGAATCGGCCGGCTCGAACACCGGCAGGTGCGCGAAGCGGGCATAGAAGCGCGAGTCCTGCTCGTTCTGCGACGAAGCCATGCCAACGTCGTCGGCGACGGCGATCACCATGCCGCCGACCACGCCGGTCAGCGTCAGAGTCATCAGCGGGTCGGCCGCAACGTTGAGGCCGACGTGCTTCATGGCGCAGAAGGCGCGGGCACCCATCATCGAGGCGCCCAGCGCCACCTCCATCGAGACTTTCTCATTCACCGCCCACTCGGCGTAGATGTCCGGATAGATCGACAGGGCTTCGAGGATCTCGGTCGAGGGCGTGCCCGGATAGGCAGCGGCAACCTTGCAGCCTGACTCCCAGACGGCGCGGGCGACGGCTTCATTGCCGGAAAGCAATAGCCGGCCGCTTTGGGGGACGCGGGCCGGCGCGGACATCACTGCTGCCATGTTGGACTCTTTCGATCTGCGAAAAGGAGTGACCTTAGCCGGTGCGCTGCAATGCACCATTGACCGAGGTCAAAGACCTCGAATTATCCGGTTTCGACGGGCTAGCGTCCAGTTCCGGGTTTTTCCTGAAGACAGGCCATCGCGGTGTCCCGGCTGGCCAGCCGGGCGCAATCGGCTTCCGGCATATCGCCCTCGGGGCGCTGATTCCTGCCCGACCACCCGCGCCCGGCGAGAAACCTGCGACTTGACAAAGTCCGCGCGCCTCCCAAACTGTCGCACCCTGCCAGCCTCCCGCCAGCCCCATGCTTCCCGACCTCTTCAGTTCCGCCGACACTTTCCGCGACCGCTTCGAGCAGGGCCTGATCGACCTGCTGCGCAGCACCGGCGAACTCGGCGAAGACATTCTGGTCCTCGCCAACGCCAATTTCGAGCCGCGGATCTGGGAACATCTGCACGACGAACTGCGCACCTGCTTCGCCCGGCTCGCGGCCGAAAACGCAGCGCAGACCCTGCACGGCGCGCCCGACGACGTCGCGACGCTGCGCGCGATCATCGCGCACGACTTCGACAGCCTGCGCCCGGTCGAAGCGCGCCGCGCCGGCCCGTGGGAACTCCAGTTCAACCCGCTGCGCGCCTTCCGTCCGACTCGCCACAGCGGTGCGCGCATCGATGGCATCCGCGCGCCCTTCGATGCCACGCGCTTCCATTTCGACAAGCCCTTCCTGCGGCAGGAGATCATCTGGGAAGGGCCACTGCTGGGCCGCGACGCAACCCTCTTCTACAACAAGTTCCCCTTCGCCGACTACCACGGACTGCTGGTACCGGACCTCGGCGGCCACCGGCCGCAGTTCCTCGAAACAGACGATCTCGCCTTCCTCTGCGACGCGGCGGGCGAACTCGCCGCCCGCATGCCCGGCTTCGGGCTCGGCTACAACAGCTACGGCGCCCACGCCTCGGTGAACCACCTGCACTTCCAGACCTTCCTGCGCACCGAGCCCCTGCCCGTCGAGGACGCGCACTGGGCGCACAACGGCGGTGCCGACCCCTACCCCTGCCGTTGCCTGCGCTTCGACGCGCCGCGCGAGGCGCAGGCGTTCGTCGCCGAGCTTCACGAACAGGCGATCAGCTACAACCTGGTGCTGGCATCCGGCCACGTCTATTGCCTGCCGCGGCGCAAGCAGGGCGAGGCGGCCTACGCGCCGTGGCTCGGCGCGCTGGCCTGGTACGAAATGGCCGGCGGCTTCCCGCTCGCCAGCGCAGAAGACTTCGCAACGCTGGGCGCCACCGAGATTGCCGCCCAGATCGCGGCAGTCGATCTGCCGGCCGCGGCCCTGCCCGGCCGCGCCTAGCATTCCATCATGCGCATCGAACACCTCAGGCAGCGCCTGCGCGAGCTCGGCGCCAAGCCATGCCACGAGCAGCGCGTGCTGCGGGCATGGGCACACGCCCTGCCACTGGCCAGCGGGCGGGTCGCGGCGGAAGAATTCCTGCCTCTGCCGCTGCGCACCGCCCTGCCCGCGCTGACGGCAGAGCTCGAGGCGCTGGCGCGGGTTCGAAGCGAGCATGCCGGCGAGGATGGCTCGGCGCGCCTGCTGGTCGAGCTCGCCGACGGCCAGACGGTGGAGAGCGTGCTGCTGCCGCGGGACGGCGTCTGCGTCTCGACCCAGGTCGGTTGCGCCGTGGGCTGCACCTTCTGCATGACGGGCCGCGACGGCCTGCTGCGCCAGCTCGGCAGTGCCGAGATCGTCGCCCAGGTGGTGCTGGCGCGCGCCCGGCGAGTGGTGAAGAAGGTGGTTTTCATGGGCATGGGCGAGCCGGCCCACAACATGGACAACGTGCTCGAAGCCATCGAACTGCTCGGCACGGCCGGGGCCATCGGCCACAAGAATCTCGTCTTTTCGACCGTCGGCGACCGCCGCGTCTTCGAGCGCCTGCCGCAGGGCCGCGTCAAGCCGGCGCTGGCGCTGTCGCTGCATTCGAGCAACGCGGAACTGCGGGCGCGCCTGCTGCCCAAGGCGGCGCGCATCGACCCCGCCGAGCTGGTGGAACTGGCCGAACAGTACGCCCGCGCCACCGGCTACCCGATCCAGTATCAATGGACGCTACTGGAGGGCGTCAACGACGGTGACGAGGAAGTGGATGGCATCGTCCGCCTGCTCAAGGGCAAGTACGCCGTCATGAACTTCATTCCCTACAACGAAGTCGATGGCCTCGATTTCCGCCGCCCCACCTGGGAACGCGCGGCAGCGATGTCGAAGCATCTGTACCGCCACGGCATCCTCGCCAAGCTGCGCCAGTCGGCCGGCCAGGACATCGACGGCGGCTGCGGCCAGTTGCGGGCCCGCAGCCTCGTTCGGGCAGACTGACAAGCCCGCTCCCGGGCAGGCTGCCGCGAAACCCTGTCAGCTCGCGTCGGACGTCGCTTCACCTGCCAGCGCGATGATCTCCTCCGGCGTGATGCCGAGCGTCTCCAGCACGAACCCCTCACCGGCTTCCCAATCCGGGCAAAGGCCGCCACCGGAGCGCAGCACGGCGACCTGATCCAGCAGCAGCCCGAAGGCGACCAGCCGACGGTTGGCGGGGGCGACTTCGCGGCGACCGGCGGCGACTTTCTCGAAGTCGTGGTGGTAAAGGATCGCGCGGCAGAAGGGTTCGGGCAGCAGCCAGCCACGGGCCAGCGCATAGCCGACCCGCGCGTGGCTGTAGCGATAGTCCATTTCCTCGGCGATCGTCACCTGGGCGCCCGGCACGTGTTCGAGGCGATCGACGACTTTCGCGTAATCGGAGAATTTTCCGATCATGACCGGCATGCCGCAATCGCGAAACAGCGCATAGGTGTGGGCTTCGTCGATGTCGATGCCGGCAATGCGGCGTGCGGCAACCAGCGCCGCGGCAGCGACGCCTTCCGACTTATCCCAGAAACGCTGCATCAAAGCGCTGCCGCCCGACGGGAACGTCTGGCGCAGTATCAGGCCGGTAACGAGGTTGGCGCACGCACGCAGGCCGATGATCGAAAGCGCCTGATGCGCGGTTGTCGCCTTGCTGCGCAAACCGTAGTACGGAGAGTTGACCAGCTTCAGCAAGGCCGCCGACAGCGCGATGTCGGTGCCGATCAGCGTCGCCAGCTTGCGCATGTCCGGTTCCGCCTGCCCCATCTCCTCGGAAAAGCGGGCGAGGATCGTGGGACACGGAGGAATGCCGATCTCCCGCGCGATGCGGTCGATGCTGTCCTGCTGCGTATCGATATCCGGGATCTGCTCGATCATGGCTTGATGGCAGGTCGGCAGGTCGGCAACGGGCGGCTGCGCACGACCGTCAGTTCTCCTCGGCCACCATCTTGATCGCACCGCAGGGGCACTCCGCAACGCAGACACCGCAACCCTTGCAGTAGTCGAAGTTGAACTTGAAGCGCTTGCCCGGCCCGAGCTTGATCACGGCATTGTCCGGGCAGACGCCGTAGCAGTTGTCGCACTCGAAACAGTTGCCGCAAGAGAGGCAGCGGCGCGCCTCGAACAGGGCGTTACTTTCGTCGAGGCCCTGCACCACCTCGTCGAAACTGGACTGGCGGCGCAGGATATCGAGCATCGGCCGCACGACGTGGGGCGCTTCCGAGTAGTACCAGGTGTTGAGCTTCTCGATGCCGGCCAGTTCGTGCTTGGGCGGCGGCGCGTAGGTCGTGCCCTTGAGCCAGGCGTCAATGTGGCGCGCGGCTTTCTTGCCATGGCCAACGGCGACGGTGACGGTACGTTCGGACGGCACCATGTCGCCGCCTGCGAAGATGCCGGGGTGGCCGGTCATCATGTTGGGGCCAACCTGCACGGTGCCGTTTTTCACTTCCAGCCCCGGCACGCCTTCGAGCAGGCCGAGATCGACGTCCTGGCCGAGCGCCAGCACCACCGAATCCGCCGCCAGCGTCTCGAATTCGCCGGTCGGTTGCGGAAAGCCCTTGTCGTCGAGCGCCATCTTCTCGATGGTGATCTCGCCTTCTTCCGCCTGCTTGATGGTGGACAGCCACTTGACCATCACGCCTTCCTGCAGCGCTTCCTCGATCTCGAAGTCGTGGGCTGGCGCCTTGTCGCGGGTGCGGCGGTAAACAATGATCGGTTCGGCGCCCATGCGTTTGACGGTGCGCGCGACGTCGATGGCCGTGTTGCCGCCACCGTAGACGACGACGCGACGACCAAGCATTGGTTTGTCCTCGCCTTCCATCGAGCGCAGCACCGAAATCGCATCGACCATTTTTGCGGCGGTGCCGGCGGGGATGTAGGCGCGCTTGCCGATGTGGGCACCGACGGCGAGGAAGGCGGCGTCGAACTTGCCCGCCTGCATCGATTCCTCGATGCTCGACACCTTGGCGTCGAGCTTTAGCGTAACGCCCAGATTGACGATGCGCTGCACCTCGGCCTCGATCACCTCGCGCGGCAGGCGATATTTGGGGATGCCGAAACGCATCATGCCCCCGGCGTAAGGGCCGGCTTCCTGGATTTCGACCGCATGGCCAAGGCGGGCGAGATGGTAGGCCGCTGCCAGGCCCGAGGGGCCGGCGCCGACCACCAGCACCTTCTTGCCGGATTGCGTGGCCGGTTTCATGAACTGCCAGTTGCGCTTGATCGCCTCGTCGCCGAGGAAGCGTTCGATGGAGTTGATGCCGACTGACGAGTCCACATGCTGGCGGTTGCAGGCGCCTTCGCAGGGGTGGTAACAGACGCGGCCCATGATGGCGGGCAGCGGATTGTTCTCGGTCAGCGAGCGCCAGGCGGCCTCGTAGTCGCCGCTCTCGGCGTGGAACAGCCAGCCCTGGATGTTCTCGCCGGCCGGGCAGGTGGCGTTGCAGGGCGGCAGGCGGTCGAGGTACTCGGGACGGAAAGTGCGCCAGGAACCGGTATGGTTGGCCAGCGAAGAACCCGGGTCGAGGGTGATGGCAAAGGGCTTGTCCATGTCATGCCTCCGTAGGGCCGCCCGAAGGGGGCTCATTTGCCAACTGAGGCCCCCCCGTGGGGGGCAGCGCGCTGGATTTGCGAGCGTAGGGGGCCATCAGTGCCCCCCTTTGCGGGCCTGCAGCCCGTACTTGCGGATATTGCGGTCGGCCTGCGCCTGCAGGTGGGCGATGACATCGATCCGCGGCTGCTTGCCGAAGAGGTGGGCGTAGCGCTTCTGCGGCCGCAGGTAGTCCTCGACCGGCAGCGGCCGGCGTATCGCCAGCACCGACTTTATCTCGCCGTGCTCGGCCTCGAACACCGGGAAGATGCCGGTCTCCTTGGCCAGCCGCGCCATGCGAATGGTGTCGTGCGAGGCGGTGCCCCAGCCCAGCGGGCAGGGCACCAGGATGTGAATGTAGCGGGCGCCGCGGATTTCCATGGCGCGGGTGACCTTGGCTTCGAGGTCGCGCAGGTCGGCCACCGTCGCGGTGGCGACGTAGGGGATGTCGTGGGCCATGGCGATGGCCGGCAGGAACTTGCCCTGGCCGAAGACGTTGCCGGGTTCGGCGCCGACGGCCGGCGTGGTGCTGGTACGCGCCGCGGCCGGCGTGGCGCTGGAACGCTGTACCCCCGTGTTCATGTAGCCGCCGTTGTCGTAGCAGATGTAGAGCACGTCGTCGTTGCGCTCGAACATGCCGGAGAGGCAGCCGAAGCCGATGTCGGTGGTGCCGCCGTCGCCGCCCTGGGCGACCACGCGCGTGCCGGTCTTGCCCTTGACCTTGAGCGCGGCGGCGATGCCGGTGGCCACCGCCGCGGTGTTGCCGAACAGCGAGTGGATCCACGGAATCTGCCACGAGGTCTCGGGATACGGTGTCGAGAACACTTCGAGGCAGCCGGTGGCGTTGGCAGCGATGATCCGGCCGTCGGCGGCTTCCATCGCCGCGTCGATGGCGTAGCGCGCGCCCAGTGCCTCGCCGCAGCCCTGGCAGGCGCGGTGGCCGGAGTTGATGGAGTTGAAGCGCTTGCTGTCAGACTGGACCGATCGTTCCTCGGGCGGCAGCAGGCGGTTGCCGACGGTGAAGGTGCCGGTCTGGTAGAACTTAACGGGTTGAAAAGACACGAGAACCTCCACTCATACTTGTTGTCCGGCGCAGCGTTTGCGAAGGGCCGCCCCGAGCAAACACGGCAAGCGCCGAAGGCGCAGACCGCAACACACTCGCCACGAAGCCGCCCGTAATATCGAGCGCAGCGATCTGTTTTGAAGCCCCCGAGAGGGGGAAAGGGGGGCGGGCCATCAGTAATTCCGCGCGCCGACGATGCCGACATCGCGCAGCAGCGCCTCCGCCACCGGCCCGCTGCGACGGTGCGCCTTCTCGCGTTCGAGCTGCTTGTTGACCGCCTTCCAGTCGAGGTCGAGGAAGGTCACCGGTTCGAGCTCGTCCTTCTCGCCCTGGCGGAACAGGGCGTGCAGCGACTTCATGGTGATGGCGCGGCCGCCGAGGCCGGCGACCACGGTGTAGCCCTTCAGCCCCATGCCGGTGACGGCCATGCGCACATTGACGGCGAGGATGCCGCCCAGCCCGATGGCCATGCTCTTTTCGAGCACGACGAAGCGCTTGGCCTGGCGCAGGGCGTCGGCCACGGCGGCGACCGGGAAGGGGCGGAAGCAGGTGATGCCCAATACGCCAATCCGATGTCCGGAGTCGCGCATCTCATCCACAGTGTCCTTGATGGTGCCGAGCACCGAGCCCATGGCGACGATGATGGTCTCGGCATCCTCGCTGCGGTAGGTGTGCATCAGCCCGCCGGAATCTCGCCCGAACACGGCCTTGAACTCCGCCGCGTAGGCGGGGATCAGCTTGAGCGCCTCCATCTGCTTGGCATGCGCCAGATAGCGCACCTCCATGAAGGCCTCGGGGCCGACCATGGCGCCGATGGACACCGGCTCGTCGGGATCGAGCACCTGGCGCGGGGAGTAGGCAGGCAGGTAGGCATCGACCTGCTCTTGCGTCGGCATGTCCACGCGTTCGAAGGCGTGGGTGAGGATGAAGCCGTCCATGCAGACCATGATGGGCAGGCTCAGTTCCTCGGCGAGGCGGAAGGCCTGGATGTGCAGGTCGAGTGCCTCCTGGTTGGTTTCGGCGAACAACTGCAGCCAGCCCGAATCGCGCTGCGACAACGCATCGGAGTGGTCGTTCCAGATGTTGATCGGCGCGCCGATGGCACGGTTGGCCACGGTCATGACGATGGGCAGGCCGAGGCCGGCGGCGTTGAACACCGCTTCGGCCATGTAGAGCAGCCCCTGCGACGCGGTCGCGGTATAGCTGCGCGCGCCGGCGGCCGATGCGCCGATGGCCACCGACATGGCGGCGAACTCGGACTCGACGTTGATGAACTCGCAGGACGCGAGCGCGCCCTCCTTCACCATCTCGCCCAGCGCCTCGACGATGTGCGTCTGCGGCGAAATCGGATAGGCGCAGATCACCTCGGGGCGGCACAGCGCCACGGCTTCGGCGACGGCGCGGCTGCCTTCCATCTGTTTAAGCATGAGTCACATCCCCCTTCACGGCCTGCTCCATCTCCGCCTTGACGATCGCATGGGCCTCGCGCGCCGCGGCGACGTTGCCGGCCGCGACCTTGCCCGAAAACCTTTCCTCGATGGCCTTGATCACCGATTCGAGCTGCAGCACCCCCGCCACCGCGGCGAAGCCGCCGAGCAGCGGCACGTTGGGCACCGGGCGCCCGACATGCTTCAGCGCCAGCTCCATCGCCGGCACGGTGCACAACCGCGCGGGATTCCAGTCGCGGACCATGTCGCCCAGCCCCAGCTGGTCGAAGGTCTTGCTGGTATTGATGAGGATGTAGCCGTCCTGCTTGAGGCCGGCGAAGACATCGACCTGATGCAGCAGGGTCGGGTCCTGGATGATGATCGCGTCCGGCTCCATGATGGGTTCGCGCAGGCGGATCTCGCGGTCGGCGATGCGGCAGAAGGCCACCACCGGCGCACCGGTGCGCTCCGAACCGAAACTGGGAAAGGCCTGCGCGTGGCGGCCCTCGTCAAAGGCGGCGACCGACAGCATCTCGGCGGCCGTCACCACCCCCTGCCCGCCGCGACCATGGATACGCACCTGGAACATACGGTCTCCTCCGTTATCGTTTCGCCACCTGCCTGCGCGAAGGCGTTTAGCCTACCGCATTCCCGTCGCCCCGATGTTGACCACGGTCAGACCTTGCCGCGCACGGCCTGCAGGACTGTCAGCGCGGCCGGGTAATCGAAAGTCTCGATGTGCCCGAGCAGGGCTGCGCCGTCGGCACCGAGGGCCGCCCGCAGCAAGCCGGCCTCGCGCCGGGCCACGTCGCCGGCCGCCATGTCGCCGGCTTCCAGCAGCGTCGCGAGTTCGGCCATGACACCGGCCAGGCGTTTCGGATCGACCGCGACAGGGCTGGCGGCAACGGGCGCAAGGCTTGCGCGGATGCCGTCGAGCAGCGGCCGCAGTTCGGTCGCCAGTTCGGTGGCGAGGAATTCGATTTCCTCGCGCCCGGCGTCACGGCGTATCGCCGCCTGCAGGGCGTCGGCAAGGGCCGACAGCTGCATCGCCCCGAGGGTGCCGCCGCTCCCCTTGAGCGTATGGGCCAGGCGCTGCACCTGCGGCAGCTCGCCGGCGGCGAGGTGCCCGGCGATCCTGGGCAAGTCGTCGGCATGGCCCCGGGCGAACATGTCCAGCAGCTGGGCGAATTTCTCCAACTTGCCACCCACCATCGCCAGGCCGCGCGCCAGGTCTAGGCCGGGAATGGCGGAGAGGCGGCGGCGCCACTCGCCGTCACTTTCCGCCGAAAAACTCGGCGCTGGCGGCACGGTGGCCGGCCCGGTAATCGGGGCGGGATCGACCGGCTGGACAGGCGGGACATTCGGGTCATTCGAGACATTCGGCTCATTCGAGACATTAGGCGCACTGGCGGGCGCGGCGGCCGGTGGCGGCAGCCAGCGCAGCAGCGCGGCGAAGAGCTGGGCGGGATCGACCGGCTTGGCGACGAAGTCGTCCATGCCGGCCGCTTCGCAGGCCTTGCGGTCTTCGTCGAAGGCGTTGGCCGTCATCGCCAGGATGGGCCGGGCTTGCCATGCGGGCAGGCCACGGATCGCCCGCGTCGCTTCC
>JAHJEO010000024.1 GCA_018825305.1 Gammaproteobacteria bacterium | reverse complement strand
TTTGATCGAGCGCTTCTTCGCACGTATCAAGCAGTTCAGACGCATCGCCACGCGTTACGACAAACTCGCCAAGTCCTTCCTGTCGTTCATCCATCTCGCGTGTGCTTTCGTCTGGTTGGCTTGATTGTGAACAGACCCTAGAGACCGGCCGGCGGGCGCGTCGGCGCAAGGGGACCCGCAGGGCGGGAGCGCATGAGGCGGCGGCCCCACCCTTGGTCAGCGGCCAGCGGGCACCTTCGGCTAGAATTGTCCGTTCGTTCCCGGCCAACGCGCCGACTCGCCGCCCGCAGGAGATTCGCCATGCCCGCCTACCGTTCCCGTACTTCCACCCACGGCCGCAACATGGCCGGCGCCCGCTCGCTGTGGCGCGCCACCGGCATGACGGACGGCGACTTCGGCAAGCCCATCATCGCGGTGGTCAATTCCTTCACCCAGTTCGTGCCGGGCCATGTGCATCTGAAGGACATGGGCCAGCTGGTGGCGCGCGAGATCGAGGCGGCCGGCGGCGTCGCCAAGGAATTCAACACCATCGCCGTTGACGACGGCATCGCCATGGGCCACGGCGGCATGCTCTATTCGCTGCCCAGCCGCGAGCTGATCGCCGATTCGGTCGAGTACATGGTCAACGCCCACTGCGCCGACGCCATGGTCTGCATCTCCAACTGCGACAAGATCACCCCGGGCATGCTGATGGCGGCGCTGCGGCTCAACATCCCCGTCGTCTTCGTTTCCGGCGGCCCGATGGAAGCCGGCAAGGTGCAGTGGCACGGCGAGTTCCGCAAGGTCGACCTCATCGACGCCATGATCGAGGCGGCCGATTCCAAGAACAGCGATGCCGAGGTTAATGCGATGGAGCGCTCGGCCTGCCCCACCTGCGGCTCGTGCTCCGGCATGTTCACCGCCAACTCGATGAACTGCCTGACCGAGGCGCTGGGCCTCTCGCTGCCGGGCAACGGCTCGCTGCTGGCGACCCACGCCGACCGCAAGCAGCTGTTCCTGCGTGCCGGCCGGCTCGCCGTGGAACTGTGCCAGCGCTATTACGAGAAGGACGATGCGACCGTGCTGCCTCGCGCCATCGCCACCTTCAGCGCCTTTGAAAATGCCATCGCGCTCGACGTCGCCATGGGCGGCTCGACCAACACCGTGCTGCACCTGCTGGCCGCTGCCCGCGAGGCCGGGGTGAACTTCACCATGGCCGACATCGACCGCATGTCGCGCAAGGTGCCGTGCCTGGCCAAGGTGGCGCCGGCGACGCAGAAATACCATATGGAAGACGTGCATCGCGCCGGCGGCGTCATGGGTTTGCTCGGCGAGCTCGACCGCGCCGGCCTGCTGCATCGCGATGCCCATACCGTCCATGAGAAGACACTGGGCGCGGCACTCGACCGCTGGGACGTGATGCGGGCGCACGATGTCGGCGTCTTCGACCTGTACCGCGCCGCGCCGGGCGGCGTGCCGACGCAGACGGCATTCTCGCAGGATCGCCGCTACCCCGAGCTCGACCTCGATCGCACCGCCGGCTGCATCCGCGACAAGGCCAATGCTTACTCGCAGGATGGCGGCCTGGCCGTGCTGTTCGGCAACATCGCCGAGAAGGGCTGCATCGTCAAGACCGCCGGCGTCGATGACTCCAACCTCAAATTCACCGGCCGCGCCCGTGTGTGCGAATCGCAGGACGAGGCGGTGGAAAAGATCCTCAACGACCAGATTCAGCCTGGCGACATCGTCGTCGTGCTCTACGAAGGTCCCAAGGGCGGCCCCGGCATGCAGGAAATGCTCTATCCGACCTCGTACCTGAAGTCGAAGGGGCTGGGCAAGCAGTGCGCCCTGCTTACCGACGGCCGCTTTTCCGGCGGCACCTCGGGCCTGTCGATCGGCCACGCCTCGCCCGAAGCCGCAGCCGGCGGCACCATCGGCCTGGTGGAGGAGGGCGACACCATCGAGATCGACATTCCCAACCGCCGCATCGAGCTGATGGTCGAAAAGTCGGCGCTGGCGGCACGGCGTGCCGCGATGGATGCGAAGGGCGCGGCCGCATGGAAACCCGCCAACCGCCAGCGCCAGGTTTCGGCGGCGTTGCAGGCGTATGCCGCGATGACCACCAGCGCCGACACCGGCGCGGTGCGCGACGTCACGCAGGTGCAGAAATGAGCGCCGCCCGCCGGGCCGCCCCAAGGGCGGCGCAAGCCACCACTCGGAGCCGCGAAGCGGCGAACACCCGTCACCTCCCCGCGAGGGGGCGGAGACAGGGTTTCGCGGAGCAATGCTCCGCGCTGACGGAGCCGTCCGGCAGTGCAATGCCGGACGTGGGCGGTTGGGAGGGGCGGGTATCATGAGCGCATTCCACGACCTCTACACTGGCCGCCTCTGGTCCATCATGTCCTGGGAGCAACTCACCGCCTTCTGGGGCCGCATCGATCCCGCCGGCGGCTGGTATCTCTACGCCGTCGGCGAGGCTCCCCCCGGCGAACCCGCCGAAGCCACGGCGACCAGCAACTTCATGCACCACGTCGACGAGTTGCTGCGGCGCGAGCACCACCACGACTACTGCGCCATCGTCTACGCCGACGACGTCGAGAAGCCGAGCTTCATCAAGATCTACGATCCCAACAACCTCGGCGTTTCCTGCGGCTTCTCCGACAATCCGCCGCTGCCCGGCTGGATCATGTGCCAGGTCCCGCCCGATGACCTCAAGCCGCCGCACCCCCTGCCCGAGGGTCGCAAGCGCTGGTGGAGCAAGCTGTTCAATTGAACGGTTGAGCGGCAGTCCGTTCCGCCGCCGCAATGTCCCGGTTGCGGGCAGGGAAAGTTTGGGCATAGATTGGCAAGATGCCCAACCGCCTTGCCGGGGAGACTTCCCCCTACCTGCTGCAGCACGCCGAAAATCCCGTCGAATGGCACCCCTGGGGTGAGGAAGCGCTCACCCTGGCACGCCAGCAGGACAAGCCCATCCTGCTTTCCGTCGGCTATTCGGCCTGCCACTGGTGCCATGTCATGGCCCATGAATCGTTCGAGGATGCCGCCGTTGCCACGGTGATGAACCGCCTCTTCATCAACGTCAAGGTGGACCGCGAGGAACGCCCCGACCTCGACCAGATCTATCAGACTGCGCACCAGATGCTGGCCGGCCGCCACGGCGGCTGGCCACTCACCATGTTCCTGACGCCGGACGGCGCCCCGTTCTACGGCGGCACCTATTTCCCCAGAGAGTCGCGCTACGGCCTGCCGGGCTTCCCGGAGTTGTGCGAGCGCATCGCCGACGTCTGGCGGACGCAACGCGGCGAGGTCGAGGCGCAGAACCGCGAACTGCTCGGTGCGCTGGCCGTCCGAGCGCCGGCGGCCGGCGCCGCGGCCGCGCTCGACGCCGGCCCCATTGCCGCCGCCGGCAACATGCTGCTCGGCAGCTTCGACCGCGAGTTCGGCGGCTTCGGCGGCGCGCCCAAGTTTCCCCACCCGACCGACCTGGCCCTGCTGCTGAGAAGGCAGGGCGATCCACTGGCACGCGAGGCGGCGCTGATCACCCTCACGCGCATGGCCGAGGGTGGCATCTACGACCAGCTCGGCGGCGGCTTCTGCCGCTACAGCACCGATGAGCGCTGGGAGATTCCGCACTTCGAGAAGATGCTCTACGACAACGGCCCGCTGCTCGGGCTCTATGCCGATGCCTGGGCGCTGACGGGCGATGCGCTGTACCGGCGGGTCGCCGAGGAAACCGTCGAATGGCTGCTGCGCGAAATGACGTCGGCCGAGGGCGCCTTCTATTCCTCGCTCGACGCCGACTCGGAAGGCGAAGAGGGCCGCTTTTACGTCTGGGACCGGGCCGAGGTCGAACGGCTGCTCGGCCCGGAAAAGTCGGCGCTGGCGGCACGGCGCTGGGGGCTGGACGGGCCGCCGAATTTCGAGAACCGCCACTGGCACCTGCGTGTCGTGGTACCGATGGGCGAATGTAGCCCGCCGCTCGATGCCGCCGAGGCGGCGCTGCTGGAGGGTGCTCGCGCCACCCTGTTCGCGGCGCGCGAGAAACGGGTTCGCCCCGGCCGCGACGACAAGGTGCTGACCGCGTGGAACGCGCAGATGATCGAGGGGCTGGCCCACGCCGCGCGCATCCTCGACCGCCCCGACTGGCTGCTCGTCGCGCGGCGCGCGCTCGGCTTCGTCCGCGCCACGCTGTGGCGCGATGGCCGCCTGCTGGCGACATGCAAGGATGGCAAGGCGCACTTGAATGCCTACCTCGATGACTATGCCTACCTGCTGTCAGCCCTGCTCGAATTGCTGCAGGCCGGGTACCACGGCGAGGACCTCGATTTCGCGGTGCAACTCGCCGATGCCCTGCTGGAACATTTCGAGGATCGCGAAGCCGGCGGCTTCTTCTTCACCTCGCACGACCATGAAGCGCTGATCCAGCGCCCCAAGAGCGGCTTCGATTCGGCCATGCCGGCCGGCAACGGGGTGGCGGCGGTGGCGCTGCAGCGGCTCGGCCATTTGCTGGGCGAGGTGCGCTACCTCGAGTCCGCCCGGCGCACGCTGGAGTGCTTCTGGCCGCAGATGCAGCGCCAGGCCGGCGGTTTCTCGACCCTGCTGGTGGCTCTGGAAGAAGCGCTCACTCCGCCCGCGACCCTCATCCTGCGCGGGCCGGCGGCCGCGGTCGGGGATTGGCAGCGGCGCCTGGCGGGCGGTCGCGGCGGTGCTCTGGTGCTTGCTTTGCCCAACGGTATGGCTGGTTTGCACCCGGCACTGAGCCGGCCGGAAAGCGACCATGTCAACGCATGGGTGTGTCGCGGCGTTACTTGCTTGCCACCGATTGCGGATTTCGACGAACTCCCGGATGTTTTGCAGCCACCGTGATTTCCGCTAGACTTCCGCTTCGGAATTTTCGCCAAACACACCAAAACCACTCGAGGATGAACATGAAACTGATCGCCGCCGCACTGATTGCCACCGCTGCTCTCGTCTCCGCTCCCGCCATGGCCGGCGCCGAACTGGACCTGGCCAAGAAGAGCAACTGCATGTCCTGCCACACCGTCGACAAGAAGCTGGTCGGCCCGTCCTACAAGGATGTCGCCGCCAAGTACAAGGGCAACGCCGATGCCGTCAAGACTCTCTCCGCCAAGGTCAAGGCCGGCGGCAAGGGCGCCTGGGGCGAGATCCCGATGCCGCCGAACCCGAACGTCAAGGACGCCGACATCGAGACCCTGGTCAAGTGGGTCCTCGCCGGCGCCAAGTAATCGGCAGCGCATTGCATCCCGAAAAACCGGCTCCGGCCGGTTTTTTCGTTTACGCTGCGGCACAGGGGCGATTGACAGCGCCGCCGCAGTGCCCGCAGAATCGCCCTGACTTTTCCCCCAGCCCGACAGACCCCGGAGATAGCCCAGATGAATGTGCCAGTCAAAGCCTCGTCCCTCGCGATTGTCGCCGCCCTCGCCGTGATGGCCTGCGGCAAGGAAGAGCCGCCCCCGCCGTCGGCCGCTGCGGTTCCGCCCCCGCCGCCCCCGCTGATCGTCAAGCTCGGCCACGCTGCGCCGCTGACCGGCCCGCAGGCCCACATCGGCAAGGACAACGAGAACGGCGCCCGCCTCGCGGTGGAAGACGCCAACGCCGCCAAGATCAAGCTCGACGGCCGTGACGTCAAGTTCGAGCTGATGCCCGAGGACGACCAGGCCGATCCCAAGCAGGGCAACCTGGTGGCGCAGAAATTCACCGACGCCAAGGTCAATGCCGTCATCGGCCACCTCAATTCCGGCACCACCATCCCGGCTTCCAAGACCTATTCGGACAATGGCATTCCGCAGGTGAGCCCGTCGGCCACCAATCCGACCTATACCAACCAGGGCTTCAAGACCGCCTTCCGCGTGATGGCCAACGACATCCAGCAGGGCAAGGTGCTCGGCGAATACGCGGCGCACAACCTCAAGGCCAAAACCGTCGCCATCATTGACGACAAGACCGCCTACGGCGAGGGGCTGGCCAGCGAGTTCAAGAAGGCTGCCGTCGCATCCGGCGTCAAGGTCGTGGCCGAGGAGCACACCGACGACAAGGCCATCGACTTCGCCGCCATCCTCACCAAGATCAAGGGCAAGAAGCCCGACCTGATTTTCTACGGCGGCATGGACCCGCAGGCCGCGCCGATGGCGATGCAGATGAAGAAGCTGGCGATCAAGGCCAAACTGCTGATGGGCGACGGCGGCTGCACCAGCGAGTTCGTCAAGAACGCCGGCGATGCCGCCGAGGGTCACTACTGCTCGCTGCCGGGCATCCCCTACGAGAAGATGCCGGGCGGGCCGAAGTTCATCGAACGCTACAAGGCCAAGTTCAACAGCGACATCCAGCTCTACGCGCCCTACGCCTACGATGCCGTGATGGTCGTGGTCGAGGCCGTCAAGCGCGCCGGCAGCGCCGAGTCGGCCAGGATCCTGGCCGAGCTGCCCAAGACCGACTACCAGGGCGTGACCACCCGCATCACCTTCGACGAGAAGGGCGACATCAAGGATGGCGCCATCAGCCTCTACGTCGCCAAGGGCGGCAAGTGGGAAGCGCTGGACACCATCGGCGGTCCGGCTGCGGCTCCGGCCCAGCCCGAGGGAATGGGTGGCATGCAGGGGATGGGCGGGATGCAGGGCATGGGCGGCATGACTGCCGTGCCTGCCCCGGTTGCCACTGCCCCGGCCCCCGTGTCGGCTGCGGCCCTGGCCAAGAGCAAGAACTGCCTGACCTGTCATGCGGTGGACAAGAAACTGGTTGGCCCTTCCTACCAGGATGTTGCCGCCAAGTACCAGGGCAATCCCGACGCCGCCAAGACCCTGGCCGCCAAGGTCCGGGCCGGTGGCAAGGGCGTCTGGGGCGAGATCCCGATGCCGCCCAATCCCGGCGTGAACGAGCAGGAAGCGGCAGCGCTCGCCAGTTGGATTCTGGCCGGCGCGAAGTAAGCCGGCATAATCGGCCAACGGCGCCTGCGGGCGCCGTTTTTTTTGGTGGATCGAAATTTTCCGAGGTCGGGGCACGCTCTCGGGCCCCGACGCTTTGCGTCAACCGGTCCCCGCCGCCCGCCTCTGGAAGTGGGCTCTCCTGAGAGGGGAGTGGAAGTCCGCGACGGTTTGTCGCATGTGGCAACGTGTCACTTCGCAGGCGGATTCCACCCGCCTAGACTGCGCGGCCCCGAAGAATTCCAGACCATCGAAGGATGCCGCTCATGACCCGATCCGTGAATTTCCGGCGAACCGGCCTTGCCGCCGCGCTTGCCGCCCTGCCTTTCGTCGCCATCGCGCAGGAGGCGTCGACGACGCTCAGCCCGGTCGTCGTTTCTGCGCCCAAGTCCGATTCCGGCGAGGCGACCCGACTCGATGCGGCAGGCATCGCCCCGCAGCGCGCGGCAACCAGCGACACCGCCAGCCTGCTCAAGGACGTGCCTGGCATCAGCCTCTATGGCTCGGGCGGGGTTTCCAGCCTGCCGGCGATTCATGGCCTCGCCGATGACCGGCTGCGCATCAAGGTCGACGGGATGGACCTGCTTTCCGCCTGTCCCAACCACATGAATCCGGCGCTGTCCTATCTGGACCCGTCGCAGGTCGGTTCGATCAAGGTCTATGCCGGCATCGCGCCGGTCAGTGTCGGCGGCGACAGCATCGGCGGTTCGATCATCGCCGAAACGGTGGCGCCCGTTTTCGCCACGCCCGGCCAGGGCAGCCTTTTCCAGGGCGAGGCCGGCGCCTTCTATCGCAGCAACGGCAATGCCCAGGGCGGCAATCTGGCAGCCACCGTGGCGACCGAGAGCTTCAGTCTGTCCTACACCGGCGCCGTCGCCAAGTCCGACAACTACAAGGCCGGCGGTGACTTCAAGGATCACTACTTCGGCGCCAGCAATGCCACCAATCTTTATCAGCAATACAGCGGCCGGCCGGGCCACACCCTGCCGCTCGACGAAGTCGGCTCGACAGCATACGACACGCGCAACCACACGCTGGGCCTGGCCTTCAAGGGCGGCAACCATCTCTTCGAAGCCAAATTCGGCTACCAGGACCTGCCGTCGCAACTGTGGCCGAACCAGCGCATGGACATGCTCGGCAACACCCAGAACCGGCTGAATCTGCGCTATCTCGGTCAGTTCGCCTGGGGTGCACTGGACGCGCGCGTCTACCATGAGGATGTCGATCACTTCATGGACTTCGGCGCGGACAAGAAATATTGGTACAACAGTGCGGGCGGGGCGGACTATTCCGGCGCACCGTGTAACCCGGTGACAACGCCTGCCTGCGCATCCGGCATGCCGATGTACACCGCGAGCAAGAACACCGGTGTCGTCCTCAAGGCCGACGTCAATCTGACCCAGCAGGATCTGCTGCGCCTGGGCAGCGAATACCAGCGCTATCGCCTCGACGACTGGTGGCCGGCTTCAGGCGCCGGCATGGCTCCCTTCACCTTCTGGAACGTCAAGGAAGGCGAGCGTGACCGCAGTGCCGTATTCGGCGAATGGGAAAGATATGCCAGCCGGGAGTGGATGACCCTGGCCGGCCTGCGCTACGAGCGGGTGAAGATGGATGCGGGCGATGTCCATGGCTACATCGCCAACACTTTTCCAACCAATCCGCTGCCGGTAGGCGCAGGGAATCAAACCAGAGACGCTGCCAATTTCAACAACGCCGATCACAGCAAGACCGACAACAACTGGGACATGACCGCACTGGCACGTTACACGCCGGATGCGATGCACGATGTCGAATTCGGCTTCGCCCACAAGACGCGCTCGCCGAACCTGCACGAGCGCTATGCCTGGTCCACCTGGACCATGGCGGCGCTGATGGTCAACTGGACCGGCGACGGCAATGGCTATGTCGGCAACCTCGACCTGAAGCCGGAAAAGGCCAACACCCTGTCGGCCACCTTCGACTGGCATGCCGCCGACCGTAGCTGGGAGTTCAAGGCCACACCCTACTACACGCGGGTGACCGACTACATCGACGCGATCCAGTGGGATGGCGCCAAAAACATTCCGCTTGCAGTGCCCGACGTAAACAAATTCACAGTACTCAAGTTCGTCAACCAGTCCGCCCGTCTGCATGGCATCGACCTGTCGGGCAAGATGCCGCTGGCGAAGACCGGAGCCGGTGAATTCGGCCTCAAGGGCCTGCTCAACTACACCAACGGCCGCAACCGCGACAGCGGCGACGATCTCTACAACATCATGCCGCTCAACGCCAAGCTCGCGCTGACGCACAAGCGCGGCGGCTGGGACAACGCCATCGAACTGCAGATGGTGAAGCGCAAGAGCGACGGCTCCGATGTGCGCAACGAGATGCAGACGCCGGGCTACAGCCTGGTCAACCTGCGCGGCAGCTATTCCTGGAAGCAGGTGCGTGTCGATCTGGGCGTCGACAACCTGTTCGACCGGCACTACTACCTGCCGCTCGGCGGAGCCTACACGGGGCAGGGCACGACGATGAGCAGCAGCACGACCGCCGCCACGACGCCGAAATGGGGGACGGGCGTGCCCGGTGCCGGCCGCTCGCTTTATGCCGGGGTCAATCTCAAGTTCTGAAGCGCCAGGGGTGATATAGCCCGCGGCCAAAATAGGCCGCAGGGCCGGGGCGGCCGGATGCGTTCCGGCGGTCCCCGGCAAGCTGAAAAGTCGGCGCTGGCGGGACGGCGAACAGACCCGCAACAGGCGGCTAAACAGGCGGCGCAGCAGGCGGGAAAGGGCTACGGGATGCAGCCTATAATCGCGCCGTGGATATCTTCCTGCAACAAGTCTTCAACGGCCTGACGCTGGGCAGCATCTATGCGCTGGTGGCGCTCGGCTACACCATGGTCTATGGCATTCTCGGCCTCATCAATTTCGCCCACGGCGAGGTGGTGATGATCGGGGCGCTGACTGCGCTGGCGGCGGCCAATGCCTTGCTGGCCCTGGGCCTGCCGGTGCCGCTGGTATTGTTGCTGGCGCTGCTCGCCGCCGCCCTGGTGTGCATGGCGCTGGGCTTCACCATCGAGCGCGTCGCCTATCGGCCGCTGCGCAACGCGCCGCGGCTGGCACCGCTGATCACCGCCATCGGCGTCTCCATCGTGCTGCAGCAGCTTGCCATGCTGATCTGGGGCCGGCGCTATCACTCGGTGCCGCAACTGTTGCCATCGGGTTCGCACACGATTTTCGGCGCGCAGGTCACCGAGGTGCAGATGATCATCATGGCGACCGCCGCGCTGACCATGCTCGCCCTGACGCAGCTGGTGAACCGCACCCGGCTCGGCCGCGCCATGCGTGCGACTTCGGAGAGCCCGTCGATCGCGGCGCTGATGGGCGTCGATGCCAATCGCATCATCGCGCTGACATTCGTCATCGGCTCGGGCCTCGCCGCCCTGGCCGGCGTCATGGTCAGCGCCAACTACGGCATCACCCACTACCACATGGGTTTCCTGCTCGGCCTCAAGGCCTTTACCGCGGCGGTGCTGGGCGGCATCGGCAACCTGGCCGGCGCCATGGTCGGCGGTGTCCTGCTCGGGGTGATCGAGGCGCTCGGCGCCGGCTACATCGGCGACCTGACCGGCGGCGTGTTCGGCTCGAACTACCAGGACGTGTTCGCCTTCTTCGTGCTGATCGTGGTGCTGATCTTCCGGCCGTCGGGATTGATGGGCGAGAAGGTGTCCGAGCGAGCCTAGTGCTATATAGTTGGCCATCGACAGGCGGTGAATGAACATGCAAGATGAATCGCGGCGGCAGCTCGGCTACTGCATCGACCAGCTCGCGCAGGCGACGGTCGCGCGGCTGCGGGCGATAGCCGAGCCCTTGCTGACGGTGCTGGGCGAGCGCGCGACGAGCGAGGCGTCCGCCGACAGGCGCCGCCGCCTGGCGGCCATCGTCACCCGTGTTGATCAAGCCTGGAAGGATGTCGTGGCCGATTTCGACGAGGCCTACCGCCAGCGCGCCGCAGTCGCCGCAGGGCTGCGCGGGGATGGCCGGGACGACGACGAGCCGTCGCTCGACGAATTGACGCTGGTAGACGACGACCAGGTGGAGTGGGAGCTGGCTTTTGCCGGGGCGGTGATGCGCATGAAGGCGGGCGGCGGCGAGGCGCTGGCCGAAGCCGGCCAGCGCGTGTCGTCGTTGCGGGGCGGCGATGCCGACGGGGAGGCCGATCCGGCGGGCCTCGATGTCCTGGGCAAGGCCATCCAGGTGGCGATCGAGCGGAATTTTTCCGACACGGCCGACCGCCGCGCCCTGCTGGTCCACTTCGAGCCGCTGTTCACCGCCGAAGTGCCGGCGATCTATTCGCAGCTCAACGAATTGCTGGCCGCGCGCGGCGTGAATCCGGCGCTGCGCGCACGCACCCCGCAGCGACGCAGCGGCGACGTGGCGGCAGGCGCCATGGCCGCCGCCGGTCTGGTGGGTGCGGATGTCGCCGCCGGTGATTTCCTCGGGATGCTCCAGCGCATGGTCGGCGGCGGTGCTCCGCAGGCGCAGGGCGGCGCCCCCGGCCCTGGCGGATGGGCCGGAGCGGGTGGATCGGGTGCTCCGCCGGGACCGCAGGCACCGCTGCTGGGCGGCGGGGCGCAGGCGGCCGGGATGCCGATGGCCATGGTGCCGGTGGCGATGGTCGAGGCTCTCAACAAGCTGCAGCAACTCGACCTCAGCCGCCTCGGCGGCGCCGAGGCTGGGCTGGCCGAAGCGGCGGGTGCGACCAGTGTGTCCATGGCGGCCGGCGGCAACGCACTGCGCGAGTTGCGCCAGCAGGAGTTCGTGAAGCAGTTGCCGCCCGTCGATGTCGCGACCATCGACGTCGTCGCCATGCTGTTCGACTTCATCTTCGAGGATCACCTGATCCCCGATTCGGTCAAGGCCATCGTCGGCCGCCTGCAGATACCGTTGCTCAAGGTGGCGATGGCCGACAAGACCTTCTTCGCCAACCGCGAGCATCCGGCGCGCCTCTTGCTGGACACGATTTCGCAGGCCTCGATCGCGGCCGGCAAGGGTCTCGATCATGGCCATCCCGTGTTCGAGCGCATCAAGGGTGCGGTGAATTCGGTTCTGACCGAGTTCGAGCAGAAGCCGGACATCTTCGAAACGCTGTTGGCCGATTTGTCGGCGCTGCTGGCCGAACAGGAACAACTGGCGCTCGACCTGGCCGAGCGCTCGCGCCATGTGGCCGAGGCGCAGGAACGCGATGACCTCGCCGAAACCTGGACGCAGCGCGCCTTTGACCTGGCGCTGCAGGAGGCCGGCCGGGAAGCGGTGCCGGCCCATATCGTCGATTTTCTCGAACGCCACTGGACGCGCGTGCTCAAGCTCGCGTACCTCAAGGGTGGCGCCGAGGGCCATCCCTGGGCGCTGGCCGTCGGCACGCTCAACGACTTGCTGTGGAGCGTCAAAGGCAAGGACTCGACCGAGGAGCGGCAGAAACTCATTGCCAGGCTGCCGGAAATCCTGCGCCGGGTGAATGCCTACCTGGACCATGTCCAGGTTGATGCCAGGCACAAGGCCGTGTTTATGAGCGCACTGGGCGACATCCACATCGGCATGATCACCAGCGGCCGTCGCAAGGCGGGGAAGCTGCGCGAAGTGGCGGTGGCCAAATCCGGCGAGCCGGTGCCTGCGCCGTCGTTGGGCAGCAAGCCGGTGGTATCGCCGCCTTCGCTGGCGAGCGTGGCCAGCGAGGACCTGCCGCCCGACGTCGTGGTTACCCGCTCGACGCAGGACGACGGGCTCGAAGTCGAGTCCATCGCGATTGCCGGACGCGTCCTTTCCTCGCGGCCGGTTCGTGCTTCGGAGATCGGCAACCTCGAACGCGGCGACTGGGTCGAGTTCGTGCGGGAAGACGGCGAGCACCACCGCGGCCGCCTTTCCTGGGTCAGTCCGCAGCGCGGCATCCTGCTGTTCACCAACCCCCATTCTTCCCAGGCGATCTCGATTACCCCGGAGGCCCTTGCCTTGCAGATGAGGCGGGGCCTTGCCCAAAAGCTGGATGCGTCCGAAGCGCTGGTGGATCGCGCCTTGGGCCGGGCGCGAATGGCGGTCGGCGAGTGACCTTGTTCAGACGCAGGGCGAGCCTGGACGGGAGCATGGCGTGATGCGGCAACCGAAACAAAGGGCGCTGATCGGGCTTGCCCTGATCGGCCTGGCCCTGGCCATCCTGCCGCTGGTGGTCGGTGCCGCGCTCGGCAACACCTGGGTGCGCGTGCTCGACTATGCGCTGCTCTACATCATGCTGGCGCTGGGGCTGAACATCGTGGTCGGTTTTGCCGGCCTGCTCGACCTCGGCTACATCGCCTTCTACGCCGTCGGCGCCTATCTGTATGCGCTGCTGGCCTCGCCCCACTTTGGCCTCCACTTGCCGGCCTGGGTGATCCTGCCACTGGGCGCGCTGGTCGCGGGCGTATTCGGCGTGCTGCTGGGTGCGCCGACGCTGCGGCTGCGCGGCGACTACCTCGCCATCGTCACGCTCGGCTTTGGCGAGATCATCCGCATTTTCTTGAACAACCTCAATGCGCCGGTGAACATCACCAACGGCCCGCAGGGCATCGCCCGCATCGACCCCATCAGCATTGCCGGCCACCCGCTGTCGCGGCCGCTAGAGATCTTCGGCTACACGCTCTCCGGCGTGACGCTCTACTACTACCTGTTCGTGGTGCTGGCCATCGGCATCATCTTCGTCGGCATCCGCCTCCAGGATTCGCGCATCGGCCGTGCCTGGGTGGCGATCCGCGAGGACGAGATCGCGGCCAAGGCCTGCGGCATCGACACCCGCAACGTCAAGCTGCTGGCCTTCGCCATGGGCGCATCCTTTGGCGGCGTCGCCGGCGGGCTGTTCGCCGGCTTCCAGGAATTCGTCTCGCCCGAGAGCTTCGGCCTGCTCGAATCCATCATGGTGCTGTGCATGGTGGTGCTCGGCGGCATGGGCCACATTCCCGGCGTCATCCTCGGCGGTCTGCTGCTGACGCTGCTGCCCGAGGCCTTCCGCCACGGTGCCGGCCCGGTGCAGCAGGCGCTGTTCGGCAAGGTGCTGCTCGACCCCGAGTCGCTGCGCATGCTGCTATTCGGCGTCGCCCTGATCCTGGTGATGCTCTACCGCCCGGCCGGCCTCTGGCCCGAGGCGCGCCATCGCCGCGAGCTGGCGGAAAAATGAGCGTCCTGCTCGAAGCGACCAAGATCGGGAAGCATTTCGGCGGCGTCCAGGCGCTGAAGGATGTCTCGCTGACGATCAACACCGGCGAGATCTACGGCCTGATTGGTCCCAACGGCGCCGGCAAGACCACCTTCTTCAATGTCCTCACCGGCCTCTATCCGAAGGACGGCGGCACGGTGACCTTCGACGGTGCGCCGCTGCCGCTGGGCAGCCCGCACGCGGTGACACGCGCGGGCATTGCCCGCACCTTCCAGAACATCCGCCTCTTCGCCAACATGACGGCTCTGGAAAACGTCATGGTCGGCCGCCACGCGCGGGCAAAAGTCGGCGTTGGCGGCGCGGTGATGCGCCATCGCCGCGCCCGCGAGGAAGAGGCGGCGATTCGCCGCCGTGCCGAGGAATTGCTGCACTACGTCGGCATCGCCGACCGCGGCGGCCAGTTGGCGCGCCACCTCGCCTACGGCGACCAGCGCCGCCTCGAAATCGCCCGCGCCCTGGCAACGGAGCCGAGACTGCTGGCGCTGGACGAGCCGGCCGCCGGCATGAACGCCACCGAAACCTCGGAACTCAAGACATTGATCGAGGGTATCCGCGCCGATGGCGTCACCGTCCTGCTGATCGAGCACGACGTCAAGCTGGTGATGGGATTGTGCGACCGCGTCGCCGTGCTCGACTATGGCGAGAAGATCGCCGAGGACGTGCCGGACGCCGTGAAGCGCGACCCGAAAGTGATCGAGGCCTACCTTGGCGCATAGCGAATCGACCGGCGCGCCCTTGCTCGCCGTGATGGACCTGAGGGTTAATTACGGCGGCATCGAGGCTGTGAAGGGTGTCTCCTTTGCCGTCGAAGAGGGCGAGATGGTCTGCCTGATCGGCGCCAACGGCGCCGGCAAGACCTCGACGCTGAAGGCGCTGGCGCGAATGCTGCCCGCCGGCGGCGAGATCCATTACGCCGGCCGGCGCATCGAGGCCGCGCCGCCACACGCCCTGATCGGCATGGGACTGGCGCTGGTGCCGGAAGGGCGCGGCGTGTTTGCGCGGCTTTCGGTGGCCGAGAACCTGGCGATGGGCGCCTATCATCGCCGCGATGGTGAAATCGCCGCCGACCTCGAACGTGTCCATGAACTGCTGCCGCGGCTGCGCGAGCGCGCCCGGCAGCTGGCCGGCACGCTCTCCGGCGGCGAGCAGCAGATGCTGGCCATCGGCCGCGCCCTGATGGGGCGGCCCCGCCTGCTGCTGCTCGACGAGCCGTCGATGGGGCTGGCGCCGCTGATGGTGCAGAAGGTGTTCGAGGTGATCCGCACCGTCGCGGCCCAGGGCGTCACCATCCTGCTGGTCGAGCAGAATGCGCGGCTGGCCCTCGATGTGTGCAACCGCGGCTATGTGATGGAAAGCGGCCGCATCACCCTGGCCGACACCGCGGCCAGCCTCGCGGCGGACCCGCGGGTGCGGGCCGCCTACCTCGGCGAGTGAGTCTGGCGGTTGTGGTGCGCGCCGCCGGCGAGTACCGCGATCAGTGCGTGCAGCTGGGTGACGAGTTCGTCGCGCCCGGCCAGCAATTGCGGCAGTTCTTCCCTCGCCCGGTCGTGTCGGCCCATGCCGCAAAGTTCGACGATGCGGCGGCCGATGACATGGACCTGTTCGTGCAGCCCGTCGATGGCGCGAAACTCCGCGAGGTCGCCGTAGCGACGACTACCGTCGCCATGCAGCCACTGGCCGAAGCGGCAGGCCGTGGTGGCGAGCGGCGCCTCCTCGCTCTGGTAGGCGGCCGCATCGCTGGCGTGGTGCATCAGGAGGTCCACCCAGCGGCGATGCTCGACTTCGACCGACGCCAGCGGCAGGTCCTGGCGTTCCAGCGTGTGGCGCGCGGCCACTGCCAGCGCCGGGTCCGGCTTCCAGCCGGCGATCCAGCCTGGAAGCGCCGCAGCCGGCATCGGTCGCGCGATGCCGTAGCCCTGGGCAAGATCGCAGCCAAGGTGCAGCAGCATCACTGCGTGATCGATCGTTTCCACGCCCTCGGCAATTGCCGTCTTGGTGAAGGCAGTCGCCAGTCCGATCACGCCTTCGACGATGGCGAGGTCGTCCGGGTCCTGCAACATGTCGCGGACGAAGGACTGGTCGATCTTCAGCAGCTCGATCGGCAGCCGCCGCAGATAGGCCAGCGAGGCGTAGCCGGTGCCGAAGTCGTCGAGGGCGAAGCGCACGCCGAGCTCGCGGCAGCGCTGCATGCGTGCGGATACGCCGACCACGTCCTCCAGTGCCGCTGATTCCAGCACCTCAAGCTCGAACAGTTGTGGCCTTGCTGCCGGATGGCGCCCCAGCGCGCCTTCAAGGAAGTCGGCGAAGCCGGCATCCTGCAGGTGGCCCGCCGGCAGGTTAACGCTCACGCCCAACTCCAGCCCCTGCGCCCGCCACTGCTCCATCTGCGTCAGTGCCGTGTTGATGACCCATTCCGACAGTTGCACGGTGGAGTCATTGTCGTCGACCTGCGGCAGGAACTCGCCCGGTGCGATGACTCCCCGCTCCGGATGCTGCCAGCGGATCAGTGCCTCGGCCCCGATGACGCGGCCTTCGCGCAGATTGACCTTGGGCTGGTAGTGCAGGCGAAATTCTCCGGCTTCCAGCGCTGCGATGATGCGCTGGCGCATGCCCAGCTGCAGCTGCATGGTGCGGTCCATCGCGGCATCGAAGATATGGTAGCGATTGCGTCCGGCCTGCTTGGCGAGGTACATCGCCTGGTCGGCGTGGCGCATCAGGGTGTCGGCGTCGGCATCGTCGGCGGGGAAGAAGGTGACGCCGATACTGCCCGAGAGGCTTACGGTGGCATCCGCCAGCTGATAGGGCTGGGCCAGCGCGACGAGGACACGCCGCAGCGAATGCTGGTATTCCGCTTCCTCGCGGAAGCCCGACAGTACCAGCACGAATTCGTCGCCGCCGAGGCGGGCGACGGTGTCGACCTCGCGCAGCGAGGCACGCAGCCGATTGGCGACCTCGATCAGGATGAGATCGCCGGCGTCATGGCCGTGGTTATCGTTGATGGGCTTGAAACCGTCGAGATCGAGCAGGGCGACGGCGACACGGTCGCCGCTGCGCCGGGCCTGGGCCAGCGCCATGGCGAGGCGGTCGGCGAGCAGGGTGCGATTCGGCAGCTGGGTCAGTGCATCGTAGTGGGCGAGCTGCTCGAGCGCGACCGCAGCATTCTTGTGTTCCGTGATGTCGCTGGTCGCGCCGGAGAAGCGCACCACCTCGCCCAGCGCGTTCCAGATCGCCTGGCCGCGGCTGCGGCACCACACCAGGTGGCCATCCTTGTGGCGCATGCGGAACTCGCAATCGAAGGGCTCCCGCTTCTCGAAATGGCGTTGTATAGCGTCGGCGAGCAGCGCCTGGTCTTCCGCTGTCACCAGGCTTTCCATCAGGCTACGGTCATTGGCGAGTTCGTCGTCGCGATAACCGAGCATGATCTTGTGGCGCGGCGAGAAATAGTAGGTGCCGCGTATCAGGTCCCAGTCCCAGATGCCGTCGTTGGACCCTCTTACGGCATGGTGGAAGCGCGCTTCGTTGGTACGCAGGTCGGCGATGGTCTCGGCCAGGCTATCGGCCATGTGGTTGAAGGCGCCGGCCAGTCGCGACAGCTCATCCTTGCCCGGCAGGTCGATGCGCTCGTCGAGCTTGCCCGAGGCGAGGCGCAATGCGGCGGTTTCCAGCAGGCCGAGGCGGCGGGTTACCCAGAAGCCGAGCGGCACCAGCAACAGCAGGCCGAACAGGACACCCACCGCGCCGACCCGCAACAGCTTGCCGGAGAGGGCAAGCCGCGTCCTGTCGGCCGCGGCCAGCGACACGCTGTACTGGAATTCGCCGAGCTTCTGGCCGGACAGCATGATCGGCTGCCGCACGTGCAAATGGTCGCCATGCACGTCGTCGATGCCCTGGCTGACCGTCGGCAGGGGCCGGCCGGCGTCCCAGCCGGCGATGGCGACGCGCCGCTCGCGATGGTCCTCGACGACGACGTAGTCGATCGAATTGCGCTGAACCACGACGCCGCTGGCGATGTCGGCTAGCGTGGCATAGTCGCGTTGCGCCAGCGGCAGGGCGAGCGCGCTCGCGAGCAGCATGTTGGTCTTGCCGACGTCGGCGCGCAACTGGCTGCGCAGGTCTGCCTCGATCACGATCCAGGTCTGCCATACCAGCAGGCCGAGCATGGCCAGCAGTGATATCAGCGTGGCGGCCGACAGCTTGAAGCGGAACGAACGGTTGGTGAGCCAGCCGAGCATGGGCGGAAGCGTTATGACTTTGCCATGGCCCGGCGCACCTCGGGTATCAGGCGGTCGAGGATCTTGAGCTGCTTGAAGTCGGGCTTCTGCAGGCCTGCGTGGTCGAGATCCCGAATGTAGATTTTGCCTTCCGGGGTGTCGGCGAAGCCGAGTAGCGCAGCCTGAAACTGTTCCGGGCTCGGTATGCCCGGAGCCCTGCGGCTGATGAACATCACGCCGGGCAAGGGGTCGGACTCCGCGATGATGCGGAGCTTCGCCTGCATCTCCGGCGGTAGCGTCCGAAGCGAAACATTGGGGAAGCCGGCGGCTGCGGTTTCGCCGAGAACCACGTTCTGGGCGCTGTTGAACGGAGTCTTCTCGTGGCGCAGCTGCACGTCCCTGCCGGCCTCGAGGCCGGCTTCACGCAGCATCACCACCGTGGTCTGGGAAGTGGTGGTGATGGCGTCGATGGTCGCCACCGCCTTGCCGCGCAGATCCGCAAGGGACCGGATCGGCCCATCCCTGGCGACCATGATCTGGATGACGACGAGCTTCCGGCTCACGGCGACCGGTGTCATCGGGCCGTCCAGATGGGCTTGCCAGCCGATGTTCGGCCCGGTCAGCGCCAGGTCCAGTTCACCTTCCAGCACGCGGCGCTGGAAGGTGTGAAAGTCAGGTGCGGTCGACAATACCGCCGGTCGTTTGAAGGTCGCCTCGATGTACCGGCGCAGTGACTCATGGACCGCGAACAGCCGCGCGGTAGGCATGTAGGGCATCAGCCCGATTTCGATGACGCGCCCACCCCCGCCAGCCGCGGCAAGACTGCCACGCGCCAGCGGCAGCAACAATGCCACGCTGGTTGCGAGCAACATGCGGCGGCGGTTGAAGAGCATCGGCGACCCCTTCAGAAGTTCATCGTCAGGATGTGGCGTGGTGTCGGGTATTGCTAAAGCGATATCGCGAACGACGGGCTTGCGGAGTTCCTGTGAAGTGCCTTGTTCGGGGCAGGATATCAGTTGAACTGCAGGGCGTCGGCAAAAACCAGAGCTTCGATCTGGGCGTGGTTGAGCGTTTCGGGGGCGAGGCCCAGGACGTCGGCCTTGGCGGCGAGTGCGGCTGCATCCCCGCTTTCGCTGGCCAGTGCCAGGTCCAGCCAGGGGCCGAATGGCCCTTCCTGCCGCAGCAGCGCACTGCTGATGCTATCGGGCAGCGTCATCTGTTCGAGCACGGCATCCATGCGCGTGCCGAGCAGGACGTCGAGCAGGGAAAAGGCACCGGTAATGAAGAGGTTGTCGGTCTGGCTCTTGTCGAATGCCGCTGCGCCGAGGATTTCCATGAGGCGGCCGCGGGCGATCGCCGTCTGCATCAGGGCGGGCGCCGCTGCATCCTTGCTGGCGGTGACCAACAACAGCGACAGCCATTTGTTGAGTTTGTCGTAACCGAGCAGGGTCACGGCATGCTTGAAGGACTCGATCTGGGTTGCCAGCCCGAAGCCGGCCGAGTTGATGTAGCGCAGCAGCTTGAACGACAGCGTCACGTCCTGCTTGAGGGCCGCCTCGATGTCCTTGATGTCGGCATTCTTGCGTACCAGGTTGAGCACGCGCACGATCTGGCCGTGGCTGGCGTTCAGCTTGCCGGCGACCGGCATGCCCTTGAGGAAGAACCAGCCGCAGGCGCCAGAATAACCGTGATCCATCGCATCGTCGAATTCCTGCAGGCTGGCGAGGCGGCGGGCCAGCATCAGGCCGGGGGCATTGTCCAGCCGCGGATGGGTGGCGGCATCGGCAAGGATGAAACGGAACTGTGCCGCCGGCAGGGACATGCCGGGTTGATAGCCGTCGAGGCAGATCGGCACGCGCGAAGCGGCGAGCTGCTGCATCAGGGCCTGCACTGATGGCTCTGCCAGCCGTGCGGCGGGAAGCTCGACCATGACGTTCTCGGGAAACTGCCAGTCGAGCAGGCCAGTGTCGGGGATTGTCTCGGCAAGGCTGATCAGCACGGTGCGGGCATCCGGCCAGACGTCGGCCAGGTGCTTGAAGTCCGCCGCGGCTTCGGCGGCGGATGCCGCGTGCGAAATCAGCCGGGTGGCGATGATCGCCTTCTGGCGATTGAGGACGGGCTCGCGCCGCAGCAGGTACTTGCTCATGTGCCTCCCGAGGGGTTTCTCTGGTGCCGGTTTCGATGATGAGCGCCGGAACTCACTTGGCCGGTGCAGGCGGGGCGAAGGAGAACATGTCGGCGAAGAACTCGTCGGCGGGCAGGCCTTGCGCGACGAAGTCGTGCTTGGCGGCGTCGATCATCGCCGGCGCACCGCAGGCGTAGACCTGATGACCCGACAGGTCGGGGAAATCGGCCAGCACGGCTTCGTGCACCAGGCCGGTGCGGCCAGACCACACGTCTTCGCTTTCCGGTTCGGACAGTACCGGCACGTACTGGATGTGCGCGTGCGCGGCCGCCCATTGCATGGGCAGGTCGCGCATGTAGAGTCCGGCGCTGTTGCGGGCGCCCCAGTAGATCGTCATCGGCCGGGTGATGCCGTTGTGAATGGCGTGCTCGACGACGCCCTTGATCGGGGCGAAGCCAGTGCCGGCGGCGACCAGGATGATGGGCTTGTCGGAGTCCTCGCGCAAAAAGAAGCTGCCGTGCGGCCCTTCGAAGCGCAGGATTTCCTTCTCGTGCATGGCATGAAAGACATGGTCGGTAAAGGTGCCGCCGGGGATGAGGCGCACATGCAGTTGCAGCAGTTCGTCGTCGTGCGGCGCATTGGCCAGCGAGAAGGCACGGCGCTTGCCATCCTTGAGCAGGAACTCGATGTACTGGCCGGCGAGGAACTGCAGGCGCTCGTTGGTCGGCAGCTTGAGCGTGAGCAGCATCACGTCGTCGGCGAGCTTTTCCATGTGCTGCACGCGGCAGGGCATGATCTTGACCGGGATGTCCTTGACTGCGCCGATCTCCTTCACTTCCAGCACCAGGTCGGACAGCGGCTTGGCGCAACAGAACAGGGCCATGCCCTCGGCACGCTCGGCCAGGCTCAGGGCATGCTCCTGCGCCGCGCCGTAATCGACGCTGCCGGAGAGCACCTTGCCCTTGCAGGCGCCGCAGGCGCCGTTGCGGCAGCCATAGGGGAGGCCGAAACCGGCATCGAGCGCCGATTGCAGGACGGGTTCGGAATCGGCGGCGCTGAAGCTGTGACCGCTGGGCTGCAGGGTGATATTGAAGGGCATGCGATAATTTTCTTATGCGTAGATTGCTGATCATCGGCTGCGGCGATGTTGTCCGCCGCGTCTTGCCACAACTCGTTCGCCGCTGGCGCGTCTTCGCGCTGGTGCGTGAATGGGATCCGGCGCTGCGGGCGCTGGGCGTCGTCCAGATCACCGGCGACCTCGATCATGCGGCCAGCCTGCGACGGCTGGCCGGGCTGGCACACGCCGTGCTGCATAGCGCGCCGCCTGCCGATGAAGAGGTGAAACCGGGTGCCGCGGATCGACGCACGCGCCGGCTGATCGCCGTATTGCGACGGTCGAGTCTACCACGCCGACTTGTCTACATCAGCACCAGCGGAGTCTATGGAGACTGTGCTGGCGACAGGGTTTTCGAGACACGAACACCGCTTCCCCGCACGGCACGGGCGCAACGCCGCGTTGCGGCCGAGGACTTGCTGCGGCGCTTCGGCGCCGCATCCGGCTGCGCCATTTCCATCCTGCGTGCGCCCGGAATCTATGCCGCTGATCGCCTGCCGCTGGAACGGCTGCGGCGCGGCCTGCCGCTGCTGCGGGCGGAAGAGGACATCTACACCAATCACATCCATGCCGAGGATCTCGGCCGCGCCTGCATTGCCGCCCTTGAGCGCGGCGGCGTGGGGCGAGCCTACAATGCCAGCGACGATTCCGATATCCTGATGGGCGACTGGTTCGGCAAGCTGGCCGATGCCTTCGGGTTGCCGCAACCGCCGCGGGTGACCCGGGCCGAGGCTGAGCAGGTGCTGCCGCCGGTGCAGTTGTCGTTCATGCGCGAGTCGCGGCGGCTCGACAATACGCGGCTGAAGCGCGAATTGCGCCTTGCGCTCAAGTATCCCAACGTCGATGTCGGCATCGCCGACGCCAAGAGGAAAACGGCATGCTCTGGGTGAAAGCCTTCCACATAATTTTCGTCGTCAGCTGGTTCGCCGGCCTCTTCTATCTGCCGCGCATCTTCGTCAACCTCGCCATGGTGCCGGCGGGCAGCTTCGCCGAGCGCGAGCGCCTGCTGCTGATGGCACGGAAACTCTACCGCTTTGTCACGCCCATCGGTGCGCTGGCGGTGACGTTCGGGCTGTGGCTGTGGTTCGGCTTCGGCTTCGGCGGCGGCTGGCTTCACGTCAAGACCGCCCTGGTGGTCGGGCTGATCGTTTACCACTTCTGGTGCGGCCGGCTGCTGGGCGAGTTTGTCGCCGGGAAAAACGAGCGTAGCCATGTCTGGTTCCGTTTCTTCAACGAGGTGCCGGTGCTGGTGCTGGTTGCGATTTCCATCCTCGTCGTGGTGAAGCCATTTTGAGCGCGCCGCACGAGTTCGAGTCGCTTCGCCCCCGCACGCGGGTGGTGCGCAAGGTGGCGGCTGCCGGGGTTGCCGGCGCCGGGACGGCGCTGCAGCCCGCAGCGCGGAGGGTCCGTGGCGAGATGTTCTTCGCGCCGTGTCCGCGCGGACTGGAGCCGTTGCTGGCAGAGGACGTGTCCGCCGCTGGTGGCGAGGACGTTGCGCCGGTACCCGGCGGCGTCGGTTTCGCCGGCACGTGGGAAACCTGTTATCGAGTCAATCTGGAGTCGCGCATCGCGACCCGCGTCCTGTGGCGGGTCGCCGGCGCCGGCTATCGTTCCGAGGACGACATCTATCGCATGGCACGCCAGGTCGAATGGCCGCGCCTGTTCGACGTGCAGCGCAGCATCCGCGTCCATGTCACCGCGGTACGCTCGCCGCTGAAAAGCCTGGAGTTCGTTACGCTGCGCGTCAAGGACGCCGTGTGCGACCACTTCCGCGCCGAGGTCGGCGAGCGGCCCAACGTCAGTGCCGAACCGGACATTCGCATCCACCTGTTTCTTACCGCCGAGACGGCGACGTTGTACGTCGACACCTCGGGCGAAGCGCTGTGGCAGCGCGGCCACAAGCTGGCCAAGGTCGCTGCTCCGCTGAAGGAAAACCTTGCTGCCGGCATCCTGCGGCTGAGCGGCTGGACGCCCGGCGTGCCGCTGCTCGACCCCATGTGCGGCAGCGGCACCTTCCTGCTCGAAGCCGCGGGTATGGTGCTGGGCGATGCGCCGGGGCTGTCGCGCGACGAGCGCGAGTTCGGCTTTGCCCGGCTCAAGGGTTACGACGTGATCCTGTGGAAAAAACTGCGCAGCGAGGCGGCCGCCAGACGGTCGGCCGCCGTGGCGCCACTGCCGATTTTTGGCAGCGACCTGTCCGACGATGCCGTGGCCCGTGCCCGCCAGAACCTGGCCTATGCCGGTATCGACGATCTGGTGACGGTGGAGCGTGCCGACCTGCTGCAGCGTATGCCGCCGATGCCCACCGGGGTGCTGGTGGCCAATCCGCCCTATGGTGAGCGCCTCGGCGAGGCGGACGAACTGGCGGCCTTTTATCCGCTGCTGGGCGACGCCCTGAAAAAAAGGTTCGCAGGCTGGGACTGCTGGCTGCTGTCGGCGGATCAGCGTCTGCCCAAGCTGATCGGACTGAAACCGAAGCGCAAGATCCCGCTCTTCAATGGTCCGCTCGAATGCCGGCTCTACGGCATTCCCATCGTTGCCGGCAGCGCGCGCGGCTAGCCAGCGTCAGATCAGTGGGCGGATGACCGGCCAGACGAATTTGCTGCTCAGTATGATGAATATCGCACCGAGCACCCAGCGGCTGCGCACGAACATCATGATCAGTTCGCCAAGTCCGGCCAGCTGGCTGCCGTTTGCGGCCGCAGCCGGCTCCACGTGTGCGCCGCCGCGCCGCGACTGGCGCTCGATGGTGTCGTGCGAAACCAGTGGATCGGAGAAGGCGTCGCCGCCCAGCCGTGCCTGGTCGCCGCTGTCCACCAGGCGATAGGCTTCGGCGAGCGGTAGGGTGGAGCCGCGCATCAACTGGAAGGCGCGCACCAGCTTGTTGGTCTGCATCAGGAACAGGATTTCGTTGGCGACTTCGACCGGGAGGCCATGACGGCTGCCGTCGCGGGAGTCCATCAGCAAATGACTGAAAAACGCATCTAGCTCGCGGCTGCCCCAGAGCATGCAGATCTTGCCGATGATATGCGGGATCCGTTCGACCGCCGCCGCGTGTCGCGATGGCGGGGGTGCCTGATCGTGCGCTGTCGTGGTGGAATATCCCGTCATAAGACCATGGTCATGCCGGTTCGTCGGAGGGCGAATTATATGCCATGCAAAAATGCCAAGGGCGTGACTTGCGTCACGCCCCGGCGGTTTTGGCCGACTGCCGCAGGCGGCTAGACGATGTCGAGATGCTGGATGCCGGCGCTGAGGTCCTTGTCCTTCGACTCCTGGCCGTGCAACTTGATCTGCAGCCTCAGGTCGTTGACCGAGTCGGCGTTGCGCAATGCATCCTCGTAGGTAATCTTGCCGCCTTCGTAGAGGTCGAACAGGGCCTGATCGAAGGTCTGCATGCCGAGTTCGCGCGACTTCTTCATGATCTCCTTGATCTCATGCACGTCGCCCTTGAAGATGAGGTCGGAGATCAGCGGAGAATTGAGCAGGATCTCGATCGCCGCCGCGCGTCCCTTGCCTTCCTTGAGCGGGATCAGGCGTTGCGAGCAGATGCCGCGGAGGTTGAGCGAGAGGTCCATCAGCAATTGCGAACGCCGCTCTTCGGAGAAGAAGTTGATGATGCGGTCGAGCGCCTGGTTGGTGGAATTCGCGTGCAGCGTGCCCAGGCACAGGTGGCCGGTTTCGGCGAAGGCGATGGCGTGTTCCATGGTCTCGGCATCGCGGATCTCGCCGATGAGGATCACGTCCGGTGCCTGGCGCAGGGTGTTCTTCAGCGCCGCTTCCCACGATTCCGTGTCTACGCCGACCTCGCGCTGGGTGATGATGCAGTTTCTGTGCTCATGCACGTACTCGACCGGGTCCTCGATGGTGATGATGTGGCCGTAGGAATTCTGGTTGCGGTAGCCGATCATCGCCGCCAGCGAGGTGGACTTGCCGGAGCCGGTGCCACCGACGAACAGCACCAGGCCGCGCTTGGTCATCGCCACGTCCTTCAGCACCGGCGGCAGCTTGAGGTCCTCGAAGTTGGGAATGGTGGTGTTGATGGTCCGCAGCACCATGCCGCTGCGCCCCTGCTGGATGAAGGCATTGACGCGGAAGCGGCCGATGCCGGCGGGACTGATGGCGAAGTTGCACTCGTGACTGGCCTCGAAGTCGGCGGCCTGCTTGTCGTTCATCACCGCGCGGCACAACTCGATGGTGTGCTGCGGAGTCAGCGGCTGGGTGGTGACCGGCGTCATCTTGCCGTCGACCTTCATCGCCGGCGGAAAACCCGCCGTGATGAACAGGTCGGAGCCTTTCTTCTGCACCATCATGGCCAGAAGCTGGTGCATGAACTTTAGGCCTTCGTCTCGTTCCATGTTTCAGTCTCCATTCGTCTCGCCGCGAGGGGCGCAGCCGGGGTTTCACGAAGCCCCGCTTCGTGCCGCCGCAGCCGGCAGGCTGTACAAAGCCTGCCGTGGGGGCCGGGAGGGGCGTGCGTTCAGTTCTTCGAAGGATTAATCGCAGGCATCAGCCCGGGAAGTTATCCTTGTTGGCGGCCTTGCTGCGAGCTTCCGCAGACGAAACGACGTTGCGCTTGACCAGATCCTGCAGGTTCTGGTCAAGCGTCTGCATGCCGTACTGCTGGCCGGTCTGGATCGACGAATACATCTGTGCCACCTTGGCCTCGCGGATCAGGTTGCGGATGGCGGGGGTGCCGATCATGATTTCGTGCGCCGCCACGCGGCCGGAGCCGTCCTTGGTCTTGAGCAGTGTCTGCGAGATGACCGCCTTGAGCGATTCCGACAGCATCGATCGAACCATTTCCTTTTCGGCGGCGGGAAAGACGTCGATGATGCGGTCGATGGTCTTGGCGGCCGACGAGGTGTGCAGCGTGCCGAACACCAGGTGGCCGGTTTCGGCCGCGGACAGCGCGAGGCGGATGGTTTCGAGGTCGCGCATCTCGCCGACGAGGATCACGTCCGGGTCTTCGCGCAGCGCCGATTTCAGCGCGTTGTTGAACGAAAGGGTGTGTGGGCCGACCTCGCGCTGGTTGATCAGGCACTTCTTCGACTCATGCACGAATTCGATCGGATCCTCGACGGTGAGGATGTGGCCGTATTCGTTTTCATTCTTGTGGTTCACCATCGCCGCCAGCGTCGTCGACTTGCCGGAGCCGGTAGGCCCGGTGACCAGCACCACGCCGCGCGGCTGGTCGGCCAGTTCCTCAAAAATCTTCGGGCACTTGAGATCCTCGAGCGACAGGATCTTGGAGGGAATTGTCCGCAGCACCGCGGCGGCGCCGCGGTTCTGGACAAAGGCATTGACGCGGAAGCGCGCCAGACCGGGAATCGCGAACGAGAAGTCCAGCTCGAGGTTTTCCTCGTAGTGCTTGCGCTGGCCATCGTTCATGATGTCGTAGATCATGGAGTGCACATCCTTGTGCTCCATGGCGGGGAGGTTGATGCGGCGCACGTCGCCATGCACGCGGATCATCGGCGGCAGTCCGGCCGAGAGGTGGAGGTCGGAGGCCTTGTTCTTGACCACGAAGGCGAGCAGTTCGGTGATGTCCATGCGAGCGTCCTCTGAGCGTCCCGGCGAGCGATCCGGTAGCGGTACGGTTGGTATACTTGAGGCCTCTATATGACAACAATCGCCGCCAACTTGCAAGCCGTCGAGAATCGCATCGCTGCCGCTTGTGCCGCAGCGGGGCGCCCCGTCGCCGATGTGACCCTGCTTGCCGTGTCCAAGACCTGGCCGGCGGCAGCGGTGCGCGAAGCGGCAGCGGCTGGCCAGGGTGCCTTCGGCGAGAGTTATGTGCAGGAAGCCGTACCCAAGGTCGCGGCGCTGCGCGAGCTGTGTGCCGAGTGGCATTTCATCGGCCCGTTGCAAAGCAACAAGACCCGGGCGGTGGCGGAAAATTTCGACTGGGTGCATTCGGTCGAGCGCCTCAAAATCGCCGAGCGCCTGTCGGTGCAGCGTCCCCCGGAGCTGCCGCCGTTGAACATCTGCCTGCAGGTGAATGTCAGTGGCGAGGAAAGCAAGAGCGGCTGCGCGCCCGATGAGGTGCTGGAATTGGCACGGGCTGTTGCGCAATTGCCGGGGCTGCGACTGCGCGGCCTGATGGCCATCCCCGAGCCGACCGAAAACTCGGCGCTGGCGCGACGGCGCTTCGCCAGCCTGCGCGAGCTGCGCGATCGACTGATGGCGGCGGGGTTGCCGCTCGACACCCTGTCGATGGGCATGAGTCACGATCTCGAGGCGGCGATCCTGGAAGGCGCTACCATGGTGCGCGTCGGCACCGCAATCTTTGGCGAAAGGCACTACGCGTGAAAATCACTTTTCTCGGCGGCGGCAATATGGCCACCGCACTTATCGGCGGACTCAAGAAGCAGGGCTTCTCGGTCGCCGGCATCCAGGTGGTCGAGCCGGTGGATGAGGCGCGCGAGCGCCTGACCGAAGCCTTCGGCGTGCGTTGCGCGGCGACTGCCGACGCGGCGGCGATGAACTGCGAAGCGCTGGTCCTCTCGGTCAAGCCGCAGGCCATGAGGGAGGCGCTGGGGCCGCTAGCCAGTCACATGTCGGGCCAGCTGGTCATCAGCATCGCCGCCGGCCTGCGCCTGGCCGACATCGGCCGCTGGCTCGGCGGTTACACCCGGCTGGTGCGCACCATGCCCAATACGCCGGCGCTGATCGGCGCCGGCATCAGCGGCCTCTATGCCGACCCCAGTGTCGATCGCGAGGGCCGCACCATGGCCGAGAAAATCCTCGGTGCCGTCGGCACCACCCTGTGGATCGACGACGAGGCGAAGATGGATGCCGTCACCGCCGTTTCCGGCAGCGGCCCGGCCTATGTCTTCTATTTCATCGAGGCGCTCGAGTCGGCGGCGCGCGAACTCGGCTTCGATGCCGCTGCCGCGCGGCGGCTGGCGGTCGAGACCTTCGTCGGCGCATCCAGGCTGGCCGAAAGCAGCACCGAGTCCATTGCCGTGCTGCGCCAGCGCGTCACCTCCAAGGGCGGAACGACGGAGGCGGCGCTGGATTCCTTCATGCGCGATGCCATCGCCGCCGCCATCGGTCGCGGCGTGACGGCTGCCGACCGCCGTGGCCGCGAGCTGGGCGACCTGATGGGGAAAGACTAATGGCCCCCCACGCTCGCAAAATCAGCTCGCTGCCCCCCACGGGGGGGCGCATGCCCCTCGGGGCGGCCCAGCGGGGCATGGACTGATGCTGACCCGCATCGTTCTATTCATTGCCCAGGTCGCCTGCGACTTTCTTGCCGCCCTGTTGCTGGCACGGTTCATCCTGCAATGGGCGCGGGTGTCCTTCCGCAATCCCGTCGGCCAGTTCGTCATCGCCGTCACCGACTGGGCGGTGCTGCCGTTGCGCAGGATGGTGCCGGGCCTGTTCGGCCTCGACCTTGCCAGCCTGCTGCTGGCGTGGCTGGCGCAACTCGCCTTTCTGGCGCTGGCCTACGCGCTCTCGCCGCTCGGGCCGATGGGGGGCATGACCTGGATGGGCGCAGCCGGTGCGGGCGGCGGCATCCTGGTATCGCTGATGGCCAGCGCCCTGATCGAGGTGGCGCGCCTCGCCATCTATCTGGCGATGATGGTGGTGCTGGTTACCGCCTTGCTGTCGTGGATCAACCCCCATGCCCCGCTGGCGCCCTTTTTCAGCCAGTTGGCGCGACCGCTGCTTGCGCCGTTCCAGCGCATGATTCCGCCACTGGGCGGCATCGACCTGTCGCCGCTGGCCCTGCTGTTGCTGCTGCAGGTTCTGCTGATGGTTCTCGACAGCCTGCGTGGCATGGCCTTCGGCCTCGGCATGTGAGCTGGCTCGTTGCCACGCCGGATGGCGTCGTTCTGAGACTGCACGTCCAGCCCGGCGCCCGCCGGACCGAAGTGGTCGGCCGCCACGGCGAAGCCCTGAAGATACGACTCGCCGCGCCGCCGGTGGATGGCAAGGCCAATGCCTGCCTGCTGGCATTTCTTGCCGAGCGGCTGGGCGTGGCGAAGTCACAGGTACTTCTCGTCAGCGGCGAGTCCTCACGCGCCAAGCGGGTAAAAGTCGGCGCTGGCGGCACGCCGGATCCGGCCCATGTCCGGCAGCGGCTTGGCGTCGGGTAGTCGAACCGACAGGCGTGCTTTGCTTTGGTCGCGCCAACAGGTAAGCTGGGCGTTTCCCGCCGCCCAGCCCGTTCGCATATGCTTCGCCACCTGTTCCTTCTGCTTGCCGCCCTGCTGCTTTCCGGCACCGGCTGGGCGGCCTGCCCGCCGCACCGGTTCGCCGCGCCTGCCGACGTAAAGCTTCGGGGCGACTCGGTGATGATCGTGGTCCACGCCACATCCACGCACGATGCCCGTTTCTCGACCAAGCGCGGCATCGACGAGGCGGTGCGTTTTGCCAAGGATCAGGGCATCCCGGTGGTCTACCTGCAGGACGACACGCCGGACCAGTTCTATTTCGTGGAGGACTGCAATCCCGACTACTGGGTTTTCTCGGGTGGCGGGGAAATCAGCTTCGATGTGGCACCGGCACATGTCTATGTCGTCGGCGGCCATCTCGAGATGTGCCTGTCGACGACGCTGCACGACGTGCTCTACCAGTGGGCGAAACGGGCGCCGCGCGACCTGCGCGTGACCTACTTCATGGATGCCATTTATTCCAACGGCAAGACGATCGAGCCGTCGGCGCCTTTCTATGGCGACTTCGCGCGGTTCATGGGCATCGTCACCTACGGCCGACCCGGCGGCGAGCACTGGCCGAAGCTGACCATGCTGGAAACGATGGGGGTGATCGTCCGCGAGGACCATGAGCTTGAATACCTCAAGCAGATCCTGCCGCGCTGGGATACGACGTTCTCCGAGAACTACCGGGTCGAGCTGCAGCTGAACGATTCGGTGAGGAAAGTGTTGCGTCCGGCGCGCGAATGGCGGCCGCCGACGCTGCTGTTCCGTTTCGTCGATTCCGCCATCAACCTGTCGTCGCCCCTGCCCGGCGGCAACTGACTACGGGCTGGCGTCAGGCGAAGGCGCCGTCGTAGGCGAGGTGACCCTCGATCAGGGTACAGCGGACGCGGCCCTTGAGTTCCTGCCCGAGGAAGGGCGTGTTCTTGCCCTGGCTCTTCAGAGTTTCGCGGCTGATGCGGGAGGTTGCCTGTGGGTCGAAGACACAGATGTCCGCCGCTGTGCCGATGGCGAGCGTGCCGCCGCCGACACCAAGGATGCGTGCCGGGTCGGCGGTTACGCGCGCCAGCGCGGTGGCCAGCGGCAGCTTCAGTTCGGTCGCCCACTTCAATGTCAGCGGCAGCAGCAGTTCGAGTCCGGTCGCGCCGGGTTCGGCTTCGTCGAATGGCGTCTGCTTGGCATCGTCGTCGACCGGGGTGTGATCGGAACAGAGCGCATTGATTGCGCCGGACGCCAGCCCGGCGCGCAGGGCGTCGCGATCGCTTGCCGCACGCAGCGGCGGATCGAGCCGGGCATGCGGGTCGAAGAAGCCGATATCCTCGTCGCAGAGGTGGATGTGGTTGATGGTGACGTCGCAACTGACGCCGATGCCGGCGGCGCGCGCGGCGACGATCATCTCCAGCCCGGCGGCCGAGGAAATGCGCCGCAGGTGCACGCGGGCACCGGTTTCGCGGGCCAGATGGAGGATGGTGGCCAGGGCGATGGTCTCGGCCGCAACCGGGATGCCGGCGAGGCCGAGGCGGGCGGCGATCTCGCCGTCATGGGCCACGCCATCGCGGGCGAGGAAGGGGTCCTGCGGCTGCAGCCACACCGGAAAGCCGAAGGTGGCGGCGTACTGCATCGCGCGCAGCAGCACCTGGGTGTCGACGATGGAACGGTTGGCCTGGCCGAAGGCGACGCAGCCGGCCTCGGCCAGCTCGGCCATTTCGGTGAGGCGCTCGCCCTTCAATTGCACGGTGAGCGCGCCCACCGGATGCACGTGGGCGAAGCCCGGCAGCCGCGCGCGGTGGCGCAGCATTTCCACCAGGCCGGGTTCATCGAGCGGCGGGTCGGTGTCCGGCGGGCAGGCCAGCCGCGTCACGCCGCCGGCCACGGCGGCAGCCATTTCGGATTCGAGCGTGGCCCGGTATTCGAAACCCGGCTCGCGCAGGCGGGCGGCGATGTCGACCAGGCCGGGGCAGACGATGCAGTCGGACGCGTCGATGGTGGCATTGGCGCCATGGCCACCCCAGTCGGCCGGCGCCGTGTCGCCAACGCCGACTATTTTGCCCTTGGCGATGAAGACGTCGGCACGACGGTCGATGGCGTTGGCGGGGTCGATGACGCGGCCGTTCTTGATATGTATTTTCATGGTCTTGCCTCCGCAGGGCCGCCCCAAGGAGGCAAACGCCCCCCGGTGGGGGGCAGCGAGCTGGGTTTGCGAGCGTGGTGGGCCATAATCAGTTCCCTGCCAGCATGCTCATCACTGCCATCCGTACCGCGATGCCGAAGGTGACCTGCGGCAGGATCACCGAATGGGCGCCGTCGGCCACGGCCGAGTCGATCTCGATGCCGCGGTTCATCGGCCCCGGATGCATGACGATGGCGTCGGGCTTGGCCAGTGCCAGCTTTTCCGGCGTCAGGCCGTAGTACTTGAAGTACTCCTGCGGGCTGGGCAGCAGGGCGCCCGCCATGCGCTCGTTCTGCAGGCGCAGCATCATCACCACGTCGACGCCCTTGAGGCCCTCGCGCATGTCGTGGAAGACGCGCAGGCTGCCGCGTCCGCCCATTTCGACAACGCCGGTGGGCAACAGGGTGCGCGGACCGATGACCCGCACTTCCGGCACGCCCAGCGCCTGCAGGGCGTGGATCTGGGAGCGCGCCACGCGCGAGTGCAGCAGGTCGCCGACCACCGCCACCGTCAGCCGCGTGAAGTCCTTCTTGTAGTGGCGGATGGTGTACATGTCGAGCAGGCCCTGCGTCGGATGGGCGTGGCGGCCGTCGCCGGCATTGACGATGTGGATGTGGTCGCGGCCGGTGGCGGCGAGGTGCTGGGCGATCAGGTAGGGTGCGCCGCTCGAGGCGTGGCGCACCACGAACATGTCGGCCTGCATCGCCGCCAGGTTGTCGACGGTGTCGAGCAGCGACTCGCCCTTGGAGGCGGAGGAGGTGCTGATGTTGAGGTTGATGACGTCGGCCGAGAGGCGCTTGGCGGCGATCTCGAAGGTGGTGCGGGTGCGCGTCGAGTTCTCGAAGAACAGGTTGAATACGCTCTTGCCACGCAGCAGCGGCACCTTCTTGATTTCGCGCTCGGCGACCTCGGCGAAGGGTTCGGCGGTATCGAAGATCGCGGCGAGGATCTCGCGCGACAGGCCCTCGAGGGTGATGAGGTGCTGCAGTTCGCCGTGCTTGTTGAGCTGGGGGTTTCGCGTCATTTCTCTGTCACCCGCAAGGAAAGCCGTGCCGCGTCGTCGCGCTCCAGCACCAGGGTCTGGCTGGCTGGCAGCGCAAGCGCTTGCGGGCACCAGGTCGCCGCGATGGGCAGTTCGCGGCCGCCGCGATCGACCAGCACGGCGAGGTCGATCCGCGCCGGCCGGCCGTAGTCGAACAGCTCGTTGAGGGCGGCGCGGATGGTGCGGCCGGTGTAGAGCACGTCATCGACGATGACGATGTGCGCGCCTTCGACGTCGAAAGGAATGTTCGAGGCCTTGGTGCCCTTGTGCAGGCCGCGCTGGTTGAAGTCGTCGCGGTAGAAGGCGACATCGATGCTGCCGAGCGGCTGCTGGATGCCGAGTTCGCGGTGCAGCCATTCGGCGATCCAGACGCCGCCGGTGTGGATGCCGATCAGGGCGGTTTGCGGCGTGATTTCCGGCCGCATGGCGGCGGCCAGATGCGTGCAGAGTTCGGCGGCGTCAGGCAGGTGTGTTGGCATTGGCATGTTCGAACCAGTCCTGGAGGATGAGGCGGGCAGCCTCGGCGTCGATCCGGGCCTTGGCGGATTTGTCGCCCCTGTTACGTGGCGGCTTGACGCTGCGCTCTGCCTCGACGGAGGTCAGGCGCTCGTCGACCAGTTCCACGGGGAGGCGATAGCGGCCTTCGAGCTGGTGGGCAAAGCGGCGGCTGCGCGCCGTCATTTCATGCTCGCTGCCATCCAGCGCCAGCGGCAGGCCGACGACGAGGCGGGCCGGCTGCCATTCGGCGATCAGCTTGCCGATGGCGGCGAAGCGCGCGTCGTTGGCAGGGGAGTCGATGGTGGCCAGGGCTTTGGCCCTGCCGAGCATGCTTTCGCCGACAGCGATGCCGATACGTTGAGTGCCGAAGTCGAACGCCAGGATTGTGCCGTCAGGCATGTCCGGCGACTTCGGAGAGCGAGGCGAAATCGACGCCAAGCAACTGCATCGCGGCCGGCAGGCGTTCCGCGGCCGGGACGTCGAAGAGGATGCGCGGGTCGGCGGCGACGGTGAGCCAGGCGTTCTGCGACAGCTCCCATTCCAGCTGGCCGGCCGACCAGCCGGCATAGCCTAGCGTGACCAGCACTTCGCCGGGTTCGCCGGATTCGCTCATCGACTGCAGGATGTCGCGCGAACTGGTCAGCGCGATGCTGTGGTCGACCTTGAGCGTCGATTGCCAGCTACCTATCGGCCGATGCAGCACGAAGCCGCGATCGGTCTGCACCGGCCCGCCGAAATATACCGGCAGACCGCTGAAGGCGTGGCCGCCAGTGGCCAGTGGTATGTCGACGCGTTCGAACAGCGTCGCCAGGTCCATGTCGGTCGGACGGTTGACCACGATGCCCAGCGCGCCCTCGGCGTTGTGTTCGCAGATGTAGGTGAGCGTGCGCGAGAAGTTCGGATCGGCCATGGCCGGCATGGCGATCAGGAAGTGATGGGTCAGATTGACGCTGGTGTCGATGGCTTGGCTCACGGGTTCATTTTATCCCGATTCCCCGCGGCCACGATTCGCCGGTCCGCCACCCGTGTTGTCCCGTCCCGGGGGAGAGGGAATGCCTATTTCTTGATGTAACCGGAAATCAAACCGAGCAGTTCTTCTTCGTCGTACGGTTTGCCGAGGTAGTGATTGACGCCGATTTCCATCGCGTAGTTGCGATGCTTGTCGGCGATGCGCGAGGTGATCATGATGATCGGCACTTCGCGCGTGCGCTTGTCGGCGCGGACGTTGCGGGTGAGGTCGAAGCCGTCCATGCGCGGCATCTCGATGTCGACCAGCATGACGTCGGGCACAAGCTCGGAAAGCTGTTCGAGGGCATCGACGCCATCCTTGGCGGTTACGACGTGATAACCCTCGCGCCCCAGCAGGCGGCCGGTGATCTTGCGCACCGTCAGGGAGTCATCGACCACCATCACGGTCGGCGTCGCTGCGACGACGGCCTCTTCGCTGATGCGCTGCACCGTGGTCTGGGTCAGCGTCACGGGCACGGCCTTGCGGCTGGTGAGGGCGACCGGATTGATGATCAGCGCCACTTCGCCATCGGCAAGCACTGTGGCGCCGGCGATGCCGACGACCCGTGCCAGTTGCGGACCGATGTTCTTGACGACAACTTCCTGGTTGCCGAGCAGGGCATCGACCTCCAGCGCGATGCGCTGCGATCCACTCTTGAGCAGCATCAGCCAGTGCCTCCGCGCCGCTGGCGGCTGGGCGCCCGGGTCGCCCAGCAGGCGGGTGATGTAATGCCAGGGGTAGTGGTTGCCGAGCCAGTCGGTGCCGGCCTGCTCGCGAATGGTGGCGAGCGGCTCGGGCTTCATCTCGCTGACCTGCTCGACCATGGTCGAGGGAATCGCATAGATGTGGCTGCCGGAGCGAATCAGCACGGCCTGCGTCACCGCCAGCGTCAGCGGCAGGTAGATGCGGAAGCGGGCGCCGCGCCCGGCTTCGGATTCGATCTCGACGCGGCCGCCGAGGCTGGCGGTCTCGTTCTTGACCACGTCCATGCCGACTCCGCGGCCGGCGACCTCGGTGACTTCGCTGGCGGTCGAGAAACCGGGCTGGAAAATCATGCCCATGATGTGGGCATCGTCCGCCTCTTCGTCGGCCCCGAGCAGGCCGCGATCGACGGCCTTGGCGCGTATGCGGGCGAGGTCGAGCCCGGCGCCGTCGTCGGTCATCTCGATCAGCACTTCGTTGCCGGCCTGAGCCAGTGTCAGCTGTATCTCGCCGATCACCGGCTTGCCGCTGCTGGCGCGCGCCTCGCGGCCCTCAAGGCCATGGGCCACGGCGTTGCGCAGCAGGTGCTCGATCGGGCCGGTCATGGCTTCGAGCACCGAGCGGTCGAGTTCGGTCTGGCCGCCGCGGATGTCGAGGTTGGCGCGCTTGTCGAGTTCCTTGGCGGTCTGGCGCACGACGCGGTAGAGGCGTTCGGCCACCGAGCTGAACGGCACCATGCGCACGCTCATCAAGGCCTGCGACAATTCGCGGTTGAGGCGCGATTGTGCCACCAGCGCTGCGTCGGCGTGGTCGAGGTTGCGCAGCAGGTTGTGCTGCACGGTGGATACGTCGTTCACGCTCTCCGCCATCATCCGCGTCAGTTCCTGGAAGCGGGTGAAACGGTCGAATTCGAGCGGGTCGAAATTGGCGTCGTGGGCCTGGGCCTCGGCGAGCTGCGACTGCATCTGCGACTCGGCCTGAATCTCGATCTCGCGCAGCTGGCTGCGCAGGCGGATGACGTTCTCGGTCAGATCGATCAGCGCTGCCTTGACGGTGCGCATCTCGCCCTCGATGCGGGCGCGGGCGATGGCAATTTCGCCGGCCTCGTTGACCAGTTTGTCGACGAGGTCGGCACGTACGCGCAGGCTCGGACGTGCCAAAGCCTCCTCGGCGGATGCCGGTGCCGATTCCTGGCGAACGCCGGTGGAAAAAGTCGGCGCTGGCGCCACGGCGGTCGGCTCTGCTCCGGCCTCGTGGGCGGCTGCGGCGTCGATGGCATCGACGTTGCCGAAGCGGCGCAACTTGTCGATCAGCATCGCGCTGCGGTCGTAGGAGGCTTCGGCCTCGTCGAGGAATGCCGGCGTTATGTCGCTCGAAACCTCAATTCGCGTTTCAAGGCCATGCACGATCTCGCCGATGCTCATGGCGCCGGCCATGCGCGCGCTGCCTTTCAGCGTATGCAGCAAGCGCAGCAACTGCTGGGAGATTTCGACGTCGGCGGGCCGCTCGCGCCAGTTGCGCAGTTCGGCACCGATATCGCGCATCAGGTCCTGGGATTCTTCGAGGAAGAAGGGCAGCAATTGCGGGTCGAGTTCGTCGCGCAGCCGCGACTGCCGTCGTTCCTCGTCCTCGTCGCTTGCCTCCGGTATTTCCTCGGCAGTCTCTTCCATGGCGGCAGGCGCTTCCGGCACCGCTGCGGCGACCTCGCCGGCCGGGGGCACCTGTGGCGCTTCCAGCGATGGCAGTTTGAATATGCCGACCTCGTCGCCCGATTCGGCGGCCGTTTCCTCGGCCTCTTCTGCCGGGACAGGCGGAGCCAAGCCGTCGAGTTCGGCTGACAGGCCGGCCTCGGTCGATGGCAGGCGCCGCTCGGCGATGGCGCCGACCATGCCTTCAAGTGCTCCGACGCCGCGGGCGAGCAGCATCCGCTGCGACTCGTCGGGAGCAACGCCGGCAATCAGGAATCGCTCGAAGGCGAGTTCCAGCGCATGGGCGACGCCCTGCACCGCGCGCAGGCCCGTGGTGGCAGAACTTCCGGCCAGGGTATGGGCGACGCGCAGCAATTCATGGCTGATGTCGTTGCCGGCCTCCAGCCCTGCCTGCAAGTGGGCCACATGATCACGCGCTTCGGCGAGATAAAGTTCGTAAAGCGTCTTCTCGAATTCGCGGTCGCCCACCATCACCGTCTCGGTGGCCGGTACTTCGGTGAGCGGCTCGGAGGGTGCTGCAACGGGCACTTCGGGCGGCAGTTCGAGGGGCTGCACCACTGCCTCGCCTTCATCCGGTTCGGCGGTGAGCGGAGCGATTTCGTCGAGCGCTTCGATCAACGATGGCGCCGCGTCTTCCGATACGGCTACCAAGGCGGGCAATGAAACTTCTTCGTCTGTGCCGACCGGTTCGAGCGGCAATTCGGGCGCCACCGGCGCCTCCGCCTCGCTGCGCAGGCCTTCGCTCCGGGCGATGAGGGCGGTGGCGTCGTACCAAGTGCCACCGCCGGCTTCGAGCTGGATCACCCAGTCATTGAACAGGGCGTGCGCGGCTTCGAGCAGTTCCAGCAGCGGCGGCGTGACGGCCTGCTCCTGCTGCAGCCACTTGTTGAGCGTCTGCTCGATCGCCCAGGCAGCCTCGCCCAGGTCGGTGAGGCCGACCATGCGACCGCTGCCCTTGAGGGTATGGAAGCTGCGGCGCATCGTGGTCAGCGTTTCGCGATCATGCGGCTGGCTGGCGAGTTGCGGCAGATTGGCGGCGATGGCGGCCAGCACTTCGTGCGCTTCTTCGAGGAAGATGGCGAGAAGTTCGGCATCGACCTCGGCGCTGCTGGCTTCGCTGCTGGGTTCGGCCACAGCCGGTGCCGCCGGAGAGACTTTCTCGATGGCAGCCTCCACGGCCGCGGGCGACTGCGCCGCCTCGATGGCCTCGATGGCAGCGCCCGCCTGCTCCGCCAGCCCGCTGTCGGCGATGAGATTGGCATCGTCGCGCAGGGACTCGAGATTGTGCTTGAGTTCCTCGCGCAGCTTGTCCTGCGCCTCCAGCGGCGCGGCCTTCAACTGGGCAGCGAGTATCTGCGTATGGGTCAGCGCCTTGTCGATCTCCTGCTCCACGCTCGGTGCCGCCTCCTCCCCGGGTGAGGGAGTGGTGGGAGCGGGATTGAGAATGGCGTCGATGTCGGCCGGACCGAACTGCAGCTTTTCGACGAAGAAGCCAAGGCCGGACAGCTTGGCTGCGACTTCCTCGAAGTCCTTCTGCTGCGGCATGTACATTTCGTCGCGGAAGGTGGCGATGCGGGTTTCGCACTCACGCAGCACTTCGACGGCGCGATCCTGGCCGAGTACCGTGAGCGCACCCGTGATCTGGATCAGCGGCTTGGTCAGTTGAGTCAGTTCCGCGCGCTGCGCCGGATTGCGGAAGAAACCGTCAAGCGTCTGCTCCACCACCGCGAGGCTGACCAGGATTTCCTTGGCCACCTGGTGCATGAGCAGCCGTTCCTGGGCCCGCCGCGAGATTTCGTCGAGTTGCGGAATCTCCAGTGCCGACAAGGTTTCTCCGCGCAGCAGGGCGGACAAGCGTTCGGCGACGGTATCGACCTGGTGGCCGAATTCGGTCCCGACCTCGGGAAAGTGCTCAAGCGCACCCTCAAGCAGCAGCAACGCCGTGGCCAATTCGAGTGCGGCGGCGTCACCCTGGCCTGCGGGCGCGGTGGCCAGGCCATCGGCGGTTTCCTGAATCGCTGCGGCCAGGCGCGACACTTCGGGCTGGCCGAGCTGCCCGATACGTCCCACCAGCTGGGCGGTGCCGTCGCGGAACTGTGCCAGGGCCGCGGTGGTGCCGGCGCAGTAGCGGTTCCAGTGATCCTTGGCCGTCGCCAGCAGGTCGCGACTGGCCCGCAGCACCGGTTTGAGAGGCGTGATGTCCTGCGATTCGCCGACTTGCGGGATCAGGCCTTCAAGACGGTAGGCGGCGCGCACGCATTCGAGATGATCGGTCCCGCGAGGGGCTCGAGCGACGTGATAAAGCACGTCACGCATCAGGCGGTCGGCGACGGTGCCGGACCCCTGGAGTGCCTTGCGCGACTGCGCCTCGATTCGCCCGCACAATTTCTTGATGCTGGCGCTGGCCTCGATGCCGCCGCCAGCGAGGGCGTCGAAGAAGGCCATGGCGACCCACCAGAAGGCGCGGCTGGCTGGTTGCACCTGGGTCATTTCGATCATGGCGACGGCGCTGCGCATTTCGGCCGCGCCGCGCGGGTCTTGCTTGAGCCACTTGAGCAGGCCACGCTGGAAGCCGAGGCGCGCGGCCTTCAGGCGCGCTTCCAGCGCTGCGGCAGCGAGCGCTGCGGGTTCCTTCTCGCGCCGCGGCGGACGCAGCGTCAGGTCGGGAAAGAACAGTTCCGACGGTTCGGGTTCGGGCAGGCCACGCGCCACGGCGAGTTCGCGGTAAGGCGCGAACAGGCGCAATGCCTGATCGGAATGGCCATCGACCAGGTCGTCGAGATAGTGGCGGATCGCGGCGAGGCCCTTGCGTGCTGCCTCCGTTACCTGTGGTGAGGCAGCAAGCGATCCGTCCTCGCAATTGGCGAGCAATGTTTCCAGTGTCTCGGCGAATTGGGTTACGCCGTCAAGGCCGACGATGGTCAGCGCCCCGCGCGCCTGACGCAGTTGATTGCGGGCCTGGGTAATCAGCGCCGCATCCTGGCTGGTGGAAAACTGGCCAAGTGCTTCGCCCGCGCGCTCGAGCGCGAGGTCGATTTCACCCTTGACCCAGGTCAGCGGGCCGATGTCCAGTTCAGTTGCCATGTTCATGAGTAGGTAACCGTCCCCCGCCTATCGGGGCTGGGGGGTGGGAGCGTTCATTCGATTCAGACCTTGAAGCCCGCAACCGAACCCTTCAGTTCCGCAGCAAGGTCGGCAAGTTCGCCAATCGACACAGCGGTGCGCTTGGTGCCGTCGGTCGTCTGGTCGGTCACCTGGCGAATGCCTTCCATCGCGGTGGCCACGCCGGTTGCGACCCCGGACTGGTGCTGGGTGTCGGTCGAGATCTTGGCAATCAGTTCGGCCAGCGTCTTCGACACGTTGGAGATTTCCTCCAGCGCCTGGCCGGCAGCGTCCGACAGCTTGGCGCCCTCGACCACGCCTTGCGTCGAGTATTCCATTGCCGAAACGGCGTCGTGGGTGTCCGCCTGAATGGTCTTGACGATCGCTGCGATCTGTTTGGTCGCCTCGCCGGAACGTTCCGCCAGACGCTGCACTTCTTCCGCCACCACCGTGAAGCCGCGGCCCGCCTCGCCGGCCGAGGCCGCCTGAATGGCGGCGTTGAGCGCCAGCACGTTGGTCTGTTCGGTAATGTCGGAAATCAGTTCCACGATCTCGCCGATCTCCTGCGAGGATTCGCCGAGGCGCTTGATCCGCTTCGAGGTTTCCTGGATCTGGCCACGAATCTCGTTCATGCCCTTGATCGAGTTTTCTACCGCCTCGGCGCCTTTCTGCGCTGCCTCCAGCGACTGGCGCGCCACTCGCGCCGACTCCAGCGCGTTGCCCGATACCTCGCTCATCGACTGCGCCATTTCAAGCACCTGCTCGCTGGCCTGCTGGATTTCGTGCGACTGGCGCTCGGTGGCTTCAAGCAGCTGGTTCGAGGTTTCCTGGGCGGTTTCGGACGCCGTCGCCACCTGGCCTGCCGCCTCGTTGATTCGCCGCACCAGCACCGCGAGTTCTTCAATGGTGTAGTTCACCGAGTCGGCGATGGCGCCGGTCACGTCCTCGGACACCGTGGCGCGTATCGTCAGGTCGCCGTCGGCGAGGTCGCCCATCTCGTTCATCAGCCGCAGAATGGCTTCCTGGGTCACGTTCTTTGCCGTCTCGGCCTCGCGGCGCTGCCGCTCTGACTCCTGGCGACGGAACTGGGTGTCGTCGTTGAATACCTTGAGCATCAGCACCAGCAGCAGCAGCACCATTGACCCGGAGACCACGATGATTGCCGTGGTGTAGGTATCCTCGCCGCGTATGCCGATCGACTGGAACAGGTTGTCTGTCGCGCTGGCCAGTTGCTCTGCCTGCGGTTGCAGCTTGGCACCCCCGGCCTTCGCTAGGTCGAGGTCGGGGATGCTGGACGCGATCTGCGCACCGGCGGCACCGATTTCGCCGAGTGCCTTTTCCAGCGCCTCGCGGGCCGGACCATCGACCGCCTTGGACGCGGCTTCCGCTTGTTGGAAGGCCGTGGTGAGGTCGGTCTTGAGCACTTCGACGGCCTGCAGGTGCAGGGGGGCGGGCAACAGCAGCACGGCCCGGCCGCGCCGCGCGACGGAGGTCGCGCTCTTGGCGATGTCGGACAGGGCCGGGCTCGTCTCGGCAAGTTTGGCTATTGTTTGGGCAGCGGCGGCCGTCGCGTCTGAGGCCGAGGCCAGGCCCTTCAGCGCCTTCTCCTTGGCAAGGACGGCGTCCAGTCCGCTGTCCAGCGCTTTCCAGACCCCGGCGATCTTGGCAACGTCGGGCCGCAGTTCGTCGTCGACGGCTACGGTATTGAAGCCGGCGTCGGCGCCACCGTTGCTGAGCAGGCCGAGCAACTTGTCGAAGCGGGTGCGGCCGGTCTGGAGCGTGGCGAAGTCGGCCGCCGAGCCTTGCGTCGTCACGCGAATCGCGCCTTTGCCGATGACCTGGGAGAACACCCGCATCTCGGCGATGATTGCGCGGTGGCTGTCGCGGATTTCCGTGGTCCGAATCTGTTGCCACAGCACGAACACCAGCGCTATCAAAAAGAGGAAGGCGGCCGCGCCGAGTATCTGCAACTGCATGTTGGCCGATTTATGGCCGATCAACGGCAGCGCGCTTTTGCCACGTCGTTCCTGCGCGGGAATTGCGGTCGCGAGCTTGCCCGGCGCATCGCCCATCACGGTGGTCTGGGGCGATGCCCGGTTGCTGCGGCGGTCGAAGGACGGCAACTTGAAGGGCAGCTTAAAGGCCATGGTGATTCCCCTGGTACATGTGGCGTGTCATTGGAAGTGAGGTCGGTAGCGGTTCGGTCAAAGCGCGATGTTCAGGAAGTCCGGGTCGTCGAGCAGCGGTTTGACGTGCAGTTGAAGCCAGGACTGGCCATCGGCGTCGCTGTAGTGTGTTCCGATCCAGGGCGCGGAAACCGGGCCACTCGCCGCCGGATCTTCCCGCATCTGGCTGAAGTTCTTGAGACCCAGCGTTCGATTTACTAGCAGCGCACTGTTGATGCCGTGGCGGGCACCAATCAGCAGCAGCCGCGCCTCGCTGTTGCGTGGAGTGGCTTCGCCACCGCGAAAGGCGGAAAAGTCGACCACGCCATACAGTGCACCGCGCACGTTGGCGACGCCGGCAAACCAGGGTTTGGTCAGCGGCACATTGGTCAGTGGTGGCAGCGGCAGGACTTCGCCGGAATCGGAAAGCTTGAGCAGGCAGTGATCCTTGCCGGAAATAATGCCGAGCAGCGCCTGCGCCGTCTGGCCGCGTTTGGCCGATGTCAGCCGTTCGGACAGGCCCGCCTGGAATTCCCGCAGACTGATTCTTCGTGCCATGCGTTAGTGCTCGAGTCCGTCCTTAGCCGAGGGCGGCGATCTTGGCCAGCAATGCCGGCTGGTCGACCGGCTTCACCATGTAGTCCTGGGCGCCCTGGCGCATGCCCCAGATCTTGTCGGTTTCCTGATCCTTGGTGGTGCACATGATGACGGGAATATGCTGAGTCGCCGGTTCGCGCGAGATGGTGCGCGTGGCCTGGAAGCCGTTCATGCCGGGCATCACCACGTCCATGATGATGAGGTCGGGCAATTGCTCCTTGGCCACGGTGATGGCCTGCTCGCCGCTTTCTGCCGTGATGATATGAAAGCCGTTCTTGCTCAGCAGATCGGTCAGGACGTGGCGCTCCGTCGGCGAGTCGTCGACGATGAGGATTTTCTTGATGGGCATCTGATCTCCTTTACTGGTTTATGCAGTGGCTCGCCCGGCGTGGGTTGCCACTGTTTTAATTAGGCTTTCCTTGGTGAACGGCTTCGTCAGGTATTCGTCGGAGCCGACCATGCGGCCGCGCGCACGGTCGAACAAACCGTCCTTGGAGGACAGCATGATCACCGGCGTACCGGAAAAGCGGGGGTTCTTCTTGATCAGGGCGCAGGTCTGGTAGCCGTCGAGGCGCGGCATCAGGATGTCGCAGAAAATGACGGCCGGCTGGTTGTCGGCGATTTTGGCCAGGGCGTCGAAGCCGTCCTCGGCTACAAGCACCTGGCAGCCGGCCTGCACCAGAAAGATTTCGGCACTCTTGCGGATGGTGTTCGAATCATCGATCACCATGACCTTGACGCCCTTCAGATCACCCTCGGACAACTGCCAAGCCTCCCCCGTTCGTGCCGTTTGCCACCTACCCAGCGTTCATGCGCCGGATTTTCGGCGAATATACATCAATCAGACCTGGATCATCTCGAAGTCGTCCTTGCAGGCGGGCGGTGCGCCCCTTGCCACGAACGGTTGGACGACAGCTTCAGGTTAGAATCGGCGCATCTTACCGCACCCAGCCGCCCGCGCGCATGCCGATGTCACCACCCACCCAGGAACCATTGCCGCCGATGGTGCTGAGTTTTGCGGCCGCCGATCCGACCAGTGGTGCCGGCGCGCAGGCCGACCTGTTGACGCTGGCCAGCATGGGCTGTCATCCGCTTTCCGTCATCACGGCGCTCACGGTGCAGGACACCACCGGCGTCGAGGCCGTTCTTGCCATCGATGGCGGCTGGGTGGCCGACCAGGCTCGCGCCCTGCTCGAGGACATGCCGGTGGCCGCCTTCAAGCTCGGCATGCTGGGTAGTGTCGAGGCGATTGTCGCGATTGCCGAGGTGCTTGCCGATTACCCCGATGTGCCGCGCGTGCTTGACCCGGTGCTGACTTCGGGACGCGGCGACGCGCTGGCGGACGAGGAAATGATCGATGCGATGATCGAGCTGCTGTTGCCGCAGACGACGATCCTTACCCCGAACAGCCTTGAGGCACGCCGTCTTGCGCTCGACGATGCCGATGCCGATGCACCGAACCTGCCGGAGTGTGCGCGGCGGCTGATCGTTGCCGGCTGCAGCTATGTCCTGGTCACCGGCACCCACGAGGGCACGCCGCAGGTGGTCAATACGCTTTACGGTTCGCATGGCGCGGTGCGCAGCGATACCTGGGAGCGCTTGTCCGGCAGCTATCATGGCTCGGGCTGCACGCTGGCCTCGGCGATTGCCGCCAATCTTGCCATGGGGCTCGACATCGGCGACGCGGTGCGCGACGCTCAGGAATACACTTGGCAGGCATTGGCAGCAGGTTTCCGCCCCGGCATGGGGCAGTACATTCCGGATCGCTTCTTTTGGGCACGGGAGGGGGAAGATGGGCAAGAGCAATAAGTCGCTGCAAGGCCTTTACGCCATAACGCCGGCCGACAACCTGCTGCCGCGCTTGTCGGCGCTGGTGGTGCTGGCGCTCGAGGGCGGTGTCCGGATGGTGCAGTACCGCAACAAGGATGCACCGATGCCGCTCAAGCGCTCGCAGGCGGCGGAGCTGCTGCGCATCTGTCACGCCCACGACGCCCGGCTGATCATCAACGATGATGTCTGGCTCGCCATCGAGATCGGTGCCGATGGCGTCCATCTCGGCCGCGACGATGCCGACGCGGTGATGGCGCGACAGGCGCTCGGCCCCAAGCGCATCCTCGGGGTGTCCTGCTACGACGACGTCGAGCGCGCGGTGGCGGCCGAGGCGGCCGGCGCCGATTACGTGGCGGTTGGCAGCATGTTTCCCTCATCGACCAAGCCCCGGGCGACGCGAGCCTCGCTGGAACTTGTCACCGAGACCAAGCGCCGGGTCAAGCTGCCGGTTGCGGCAATCGGCGGCATCAAGTTGGACAATGCCTCTGCTGTGCTTGCTGCCGGGGCCGACATGGTCGCCGTTGTCAGCGACCTGTTCGACGCCATGGACATCAAGGGCCGGGCGACGGCCTTCCAGAAACTTTTCAACAAATAGTTGTTGGTGAATGCAATGACCCGTAACGAAGAGCTCTTCAGTCGTGCCCAGAAAACCATTCCCGGTGGCGTCAACTCCCCCGTGCGCGCCTTCCGTTCGGTCGGCGGTACACCGCGCTTCTTCACCCGTGGCGAGGGCTCATGCGTGTGGGACGCCGACGGCAAACGCTACCTCGACTATGTTGGTTCCTGGGGGCCGCTGATCCTCGGCCATGCCGACCCCGAAGTCGTCGCCGCAGTTCAGGCCGCCGCTGCCCAAGGCTTGTCCTTCGGCGCCCCGACCGAGGCCGAGATCGACCTGGCCGAACTGCTTGTCAAGCTGGTGCCGAGCATGGACATGGTGCGGCTGGTTTCGTCCGGCACCGAGGCGACGATGAGTGCGATTCGCCTGGCGCGCGGCTTCACCGACCGCGACATGATCGTCAAGTTCGAAGGCTGCTACCACGGCCACGCCGACAGCCTGCTGGTCAAGGCCGGCTCGGGTGCGCTGACCTTCGGCAATCCTTCGTCGGCCGGCGTGCCGCCGGACCTCGCCAAGCACACCCTGGTGCTCGACTACAACGATGCGGCCGAACTGGCGCACGTCTTCCACAAACATGGTCGCGACATTGCCTGCGTCATCGTCGAACCGGTGGCCGGCAACATGAACCTGATCCGTCCCACGCCCGAGTTCCTCAAGGCGATGCGGCATCTGTGCGACCAGCACGGAGCGCTGCTGATTTTCGACGAGGTGATGACGGGCTTCCGCGTCGGGGCCGGTTCGGCGCAGGGCCTGTTCGGCATCAGGCCCGACCTGTCGACCTTCGGCAAGGTGGTCGGCGGCGGTCTGCCGCTCGGCGCCTTCGGTGGTCGCCGCAAGGTCATGGAGAAGATCGCCCCGCTCGGTCCGGTCTATCAGGCCGGCACCCTCTCGGGCAACCCGCTGTCGGTCGCGGCCGGTCTGGCGACGCTTAACAAGGTCATGCAGCCCGGCTTCTACGAAGCGCTCGCGGCGAAGACCAGGGCGCTGGTCGACGGCATGACGGTGGCGGCGCAGAAGAAGGGCGTCAAATTCTGCGCCCAGTCGGTCGGCGGCATGTTCGGCGTCTATTTCTCCGACCGGGTCCCCACATCCTTCGACGAGGTGATGGCCTGCGACAAGGAAGCCTTCAACCGCTTTTTCCACGCCATGCTGGAAAAGGGTGTCTATCTGGCACCCTCGGCCTTCGAGGCCGGTTTCGTCTCGGCCGCGCATTCCGACGCCGACATCGCCGCTACCGTTGCGGCCGCGGAGGCCTGTTTCTAAAAAGTCGGCGCTGGCGGGACGCCGCGCGCGGCGCCTTCCGCCGATGCGGCGGTTGTCAGATGCGGAAGCGTACGACCGAGCCTTCGAGCTCGGTCGCCAGTTCGCGCAGTTTCTCGGTGGCGGCCGAGGTCTGGCGCACGCTGGCACTGTTTTCTTCCGACATGCTGGCGATGCGCTCGACGCCGCGGGCGATGTCCTGCGCGGCGGCTGACTGCTCATCGAGGGCGCTGCCGATGTCGCGGACGGCGGCAACCACGCGCTCTGCACTTTCCTGAATGCCGTTGATCGAGTCGGCTGCCTGGTGCGCGAGCTTGACGCCACCTTCGACGCGGGCGACGCCGCCCTCCATTTCGTGGGCCGCGCGCCGCGCACCGGCCTGAACCTTCTCGATGACGCTGGCGATGGTGTGGGTCGATTCCGAAGTGCGTTCGGCCAGCTTGCGCACTTCGTCGGCGACGACCGCGAAGCCCCGTCCCTGCTCGCCGGCGCGAGCTGCCTCGATGGCGGCATTGAGCGCCAGCAGGTTGGTCTGGTCGGCAACCTCGCGGATTACGTTGATGATCGCGGAGATTTCGTTTGAGTAGTTTTCCAGTTCGCGGATGGTGCCGGCAGCGCTATTGACGGCCTCGGCGACATGACGCATTTCATCGGCGCTGGAGTGCACCACCTGCGCTCCGGCACGCGACTCGTCGCCGGCCCCGCTGGCCACGCCGCGCGCGTCGCGCGCATGGTCGCGCACCTGGTCGATCGACACCGACATTTCTTCGACCCCAGCCGCCATGCTTGCGGCGGCTTCGCTTTGTTCCGCCGAAGCCTGGGCGGATTGCTGGGTCGCCGCGGCCAGTTCGCCGGCGGCGCGGGATAGCGCCTGCGCGCTTTGCTGCGCCCCGCCGACCATGCTGCGCAAGCCTTGCTGCATGGTGGCGAAGGCAGTGAGCAGGCGGCCGGCCTCGTCCCTGCCGCCAGGCGGAACCGCCTGGGTCAGGTCGCCGGCGGCGATGGATTCGGCGATGCGTACCGAGGCGCCGATCGGCGCAGTGATCGATCGGGCGAGGTACCAGGAGAAAAATCCGGCGGCTGACATGCCGCCGACAATGATGAGCGTGAACAGCAGCATGCCCGTCTGGTGCGTGGCCTGTGCCTCCAAATACGCCTCCTGGGCGACACTTGCCTGGAGTTGCATCAGCGCATCGAGCGCGTCGCGGGCGGCACGACCTTCGCCATTGAGGCCCTTGAGCACCTCGCGCATCAGGTCCGGGGAATAGTCGCCGTTCTTGATGCGATCGAGCAGGGCGGCGGCCGTGGCGACCCACGCCTTGCGCTTCTCGGCGAAATCCGCGGCAAGGCGGGTTTCCTCGGGGGTGAGGTAGGTCGCCATGTATTTATCCCAGAGCACGGTGATTTCGCCGCGCCGCTTGGCGAAATTGTCGACATGCATGTCCACCGGGTGGTTGTGGGCGGCGACGAGCGGCGAGCGCGGATCGTGCTGCAGCGAGATCACCAGGTCCAGGGTATTGTCGCTGAGCAGGTCGGCGATCTTCGACAAGTCCTTGAGCGGAACGGTGCGATCGTCGTAAACCGATTGCAGCGCGGCAACCGCGGCGCGTTCGTTTTTCCAGCCGATGAAGGCGATGCTCAGCAGCAGGACGCCGCCAGCCATCATGAGAATGGCGATGCGCTGCCCGATCGAAAAGTTATTCATTTTGGGTCCCCGGTTGGTCAAGCGACAGTGTCTGTTGCACCGCCTGCGGGCCGCAGAATAGCACCCACGCGACCCCAATGGTTATGCTGCCCGTATTGACTACAGCAGGAACAGCGTCGCCAGCCCGAGGAAGATGAAGAAGCCGCCGGAATCGGTGACGGCGGTCACCATCACCGAGCCGCCGATGGCGGGGTCGCGGCCGAGCTTCTGCAGGGTCATCGGGATCATCACGCCGATGAGGGCGGCGACGGCGAGATTGAGGGTCATCGCCGAAGTCATGACCAGCCCGAGGCGCCAGTCGGCATAGAGCCACCAGGCAATGATGCCGAGCAGCCCGCCCCAGACCACGCCGTTGATGAGGGCGACCTTGAGTTCCTTGCGGTAGAGGCGGCGCTGGGATTCCTCGCCGATCTGCCCCAGCGCGATCGCGCGGACGATCATGGTGATGGTCTGGTTGCCGGAGTTGCCGCCGATGCCGGCGACGATGGGCATCAATGCGGCCAGTGCGACCAGCTTCTCGATGGTGCCTTCGAAGGCACCGATCACGCGCGAGGCGATGATGGCGGTGACGAGGTTGAGTGCCAGCCATTGCCAGCGGTTTCTCACCGAGTCCCAGACCGAGGCGAAAATGTCTTCCTCCTCGCGCAGGCCGGCCTGCGCCAGCTGTTCGGCTTCTGCCTCTTCGCGGATGTAGTCCACCACCGCATCGACGGTGACGCGGCCGATCAGCTTGTCGTCGGCGCTGACCACCGGCGCCGACACCAGGTCGTAACGCTCGAACGCCTGTGCCGCGGTATCGGCCTTGTCCTCAGGACGCAGTGTCAGCGCGTCGCGTCGCATCACGCTTTCCACCAGGGTGTCCGGGTCCTTGATGAGCAGCGTGTTGACCGGCAGCACGCCGTGCAGGTGATCCTCGCGGTCGATGACGAAGATCTGGTCGGTCTGGTCCGGCAGTTCGTCGAAGCGGCGCAGGTAGCGCAGCACCGCCTCCAGCGAGACATCCGCCCGCACCGTCACCATGTCGAAGTCCATCAGGGCGCCGACGGCATTCTCGTCGTAGGACATCGCCGAGCGCAATTGCAGGCGCTCCTCGGTGTCGAGGTTGCGGAAGACGTCTTCCATGACCTCGGTGGGGAGGTCGGGCGCCAGGTCGGCCAGTTCGTCGGCGTCGAGTTGGGCGACTGCGGCGCTCAACTCGTGGTGCGCCATCGTCTCGATCAGCGATTCCCGGACGGCGTCGGAGACCTCGAGCAGGATGTCGCCATCGCGATCGGCCTTGACCATGTCCCACACCAGCAGGCGCTCGTCGAGCGGCAGCGATTCCAGGATGTGGGCGACGTCGGCCGAGTGGTAGCCATCCAGCCGCGTCTGTAGTTCGGCCAGGTGCTGCTTGTGCAGCAGGCCCTCGACAAGATCGTGACGCGGCATGTCCTGGCGATGCACCAGGTTTTCGACGCGACGATGGCGCGCCAGCAGTACCTGAACTTCCTTCAGGTGCTGCTGCAGCTTGTCCTGGTCGGGGCGGCGGGGTTCTTCCCGGGTGTCTTCGGCTTCGCTCATGGCGCGAGGGATTCTACGCCCTCAAGTTTCCCCAAAGTGTCGTTGCGGTGCGACTTGTGCGTCAGGGAATCTCGGAATGGGGCATGCGGCCGAGAATGAGCTGGGTGCGGCCGTTCATGAAATCGGAATAGGGATTTTTCTCCAGGCGCCGCGGTGCCGGCAACATGACGGCCAGGCGTGCCGCCTGCTCGGCGCCGAGGCCAGCCGCCGTGGTGCCGAAATAGCGTTTTGCGGCTGCCTCGGCACCGAACAGGCCCTCGCCCCATTCGACCACATTGAGGTAGACCTCGAGAATGCGGCGCTTGTCCCACAGCAACTCGATCCAGACGGTGATGACCGCCTCCTGTGCCTTGCGCCAGGGCGTTTTCGAGGCGGAGAGAAACAGGTTCTTTGCGAGTTGCTGGGTGATGGTCGAGCCGCCGGCGACCACCTTGCCCTTCTTCTGGTTCTTCTCGATGGCTTTCTGGATGCCGACCCAGTCGAAGCCCTCGTGGTCGATGAATTTGTCGTCTTCGGCGGCGATCACCGCGCGCTTCAGATGTGTGGACACCTTGCCGTAAGGTGCCCACTGGTGGCGTAGCTGGACCTTGGGATTCTTCTCGCGCAGTTCGTCAAGGCGACGGCTCATGAAGCTGGTCATGCCGGGGTCGGCCCATTTCCACCAGACCACCCAGCCGACGTACCAGCCCTGCCAGAGTACGACGAGCGCCAACAGCGCCAGCAGGCCGCGCTTGAGCCAGGCTGGCGCAGGCTTCATCCCTGCCGGAGTTCCGCCAGTACCGGCGCCGTGTCGGGGCGCACGCCACGCCAGACGAAGAAGGCCTCGGCCGCCTGCTCGACCAGCATGCCGAGTCCGTCGGCGACCGTGGCACCCGCTGCACTGGCTTGGGCCATGAAAGGCGTGTCGCGGCCGTAGAGCATTTCGTAGGCGAGGCAGCCGGGGGCGAACACGGCTGCCGGCAGCGGCAGGGCGGCATCGGCCAGCCCTGCAGAGGTAGCGTTGATCACGAGGTCGAAGGCGCGGCCGGCCAGTGCGTCGAAACCGCCACCGCCGACCGCGAAGGTCGTGGCGAGTCCGGCGGCTTTTTCCGCCGTGCGGTTGGCGACGAAAACCGCGGCGGGCTGCTGTTCCAGAAGCGGCAGGATCACCCCGCGCGCCGCGCCGCCAGCGCCGAGAATCAGGACGCGGCTGCCGGCGATGGTTGCCCCGCGATTGGCCGCGATGTCGCGCACCAGGCCCGCGCCGTCGGTGTTGTCGCCACGAATCCGTCCGCTGTCAAAGCTCAGCGTATTGACCGCGCCGGCTGCCTGGGCGCGTGGCGTCAGTTCGGTGGCGAGGCGGAAGGCCTCTTCCTTGAAGGGGACGGTGACATTGGCGCCGCGGCCGCCGCCTGCGACGAAGTCACGAATGCTCGCCGCGAAGCCATCGACCGAGGCAAGGATCGCCGCGTAGTCCATGTCCTGACCAGTCTGCTGCGCGAACAGCGCGTGGATGCGGGGTGACTTCGAGTGTCCTATCGGGTTGCCGAAGACGGCGTAGCGGTCGGTCATGACCTCGCCGGGCCGCCCCAAGAGGTCATGCGCCCCCAGTGGGGGCAGCGAACGAATGTGAGCGTGGGGGCCATATCATCAGTCCGAGCGCAGCTGGTCGGCGCTGGTGAAGGTCCAGGTGCGCGTGATTTCGAGGATGTCGGTGTCGCGCGCGATGTTCGAGGGGAAGGGCGCGTAGGGCGAGGCCATCTGCACGATGCGCCGCGCCGTGTCGTCGAGCACCTTGTGCGCCGACGGCCGGTTGATGTCGACACGCTCGAGCGTGCCGTCAGCCTTGATGATCACCGTCAGCACCAGGCTGCCGTACATCTTGCCGCGCGCGGCTTCGGGATAGTTGAGGTTGCCGATGCGCTCGACCTTCTGCCGCCAGTCCTCGACATACTGGGCGAAGCGGTACTCCTCGGTGCGGGCGCCGATGAACTTCTTGCGCGGGCGCTTGTTGTATTCCTCGATGTTGCGGGCGATCTGGCCTTCGAGCCGGGCCACCGCCATGGCGCTGCTGGCGAGGTCGAGGCCGGAGACATTGGGCGGCGTCAGCGGCGCCGGCGGTATCGGGTCGTTGTGCTTGGCCGCCGCCGCCGTGGCCTTTGGGCTCTTGAGCTGCGTCATCATCTCGCGCTGCTGCGCTTCGAGCTGGGCGACGCGGCGCTTGGCGTCGACCAGGCTGTCGCCTTCCTTGGTCTGCTTCGACACCGGCAGCGGCGTGGTGGCGCGACGATCCTCGTCGGTATTGCCGCCGCCGTCGAGGTTGGCCTGGGCCTTGGCCTGGACATTGGTCGGCCGGGTGGTGCTCTTGCTATTGACGAGGATGACGTCGAGGGCGCGTTCCTTGGTAGCTGGCGTGCCAGGGAAAACGAAATTGACAGACAGCGTCGTGCCATGCAGTAGCACCGAAACTGTAATGCCAAGTGCAAGACTATGTGCTGCAACAAAATCGCCGAAGGAGAGATTCGATAACGACAGCTTCACCATCGGATAATTTTAACCCGCGGCCTCGGCCTCCCCGGCTTCGTCGATCGCCGCATCAGGGGCGGCCTGTGGCGGCAATTCCAGCGATTCGAGATAGCGCACGGTGATCTCGGCGCCCAGCAGGTCGATGGCGTCGACGGCCAGACGTACCCGCGTGCCCCGCGGCAGATCGGGCAGCGACATGGTCTTGACCACCAGCGGAATGCGGTCGAGTCGCGCCAGGCTTTCCTTGATGAAGGCGGCCTCTACCGTGCGCTCACCCTCCTGCGCCAGCCAGCGCAGGCACCAGTAGCGCTCCATGTCGCGCTGGAACTCGGCGTAGGCGGCGTAGGTCAGCTCGAAGTCGCGCAGCGCGGCGAGCAGGTCGGCCGACTTCGCGGTATAGGGTGGTGTCTCGTTGCGCAGGTGGGCGATCAGCTGCCACTGGTTGATGAGGTCGACATGGCGGCGCAGCGGCGAACTCGACCAGGCATAGCAATCGACGCCGAGCCCTTCGTGCGGCGCGGCGACGGTGGTCATGCGGGTCTTGAAGGCAGTTTGGGCGCGGTAGATGGCGGCGACCTTGGCGTCGCGCAGCAGGCCGCCCCAGGTCGAATTGGCGACGATCATCAGCTCGGCCACCAGAGTGTCGAGCGGGCTGCCGCGCTGTCGCTCGTCGATGGCGATGCGGCCCGTGCCCTGTGCCGTGGCGGCCGACCAATCGACGACGAAGTTGTAGTCCTTGCGGTTCTGCTTGCCCGCTGCGCCGCGCCCGGCCTCGAGCACCGTGGCGAGTTCCCATAGCCGCTTCAGCTCGTCGCGGAAGGGGAAGTCGGGCAGGCCCGGCCCATCATCGGCCAGCGTTTCCTCGTTGAATAGCGGCTCGATGTCGTGATGCCGCAGGTTGGCGACGACCGGAACACGTTCCAGCCTGGTTTCGCTGGCGAGGATGCGCAGGTCGGCGGCGACGTCAAGGTAGAGCGAGACGGCCGGCACGGTGTGGCCGGCAGCGAGGGTGAAGCGCTCGACCACGTCCTCCGGCAGCATGGTGATCTTGCGCCCCGGCATGTAGACGGTGGACAGCCGGTTGCGGGCGATGCGGCCGAGGTCGGAATCGGGCGCGATGCCCAGCCCCGGCGCGGCGATGTGGATGCCGACGCGCATGCCGCCATCTGCCAGCGAAACCAGCGAGAAGGCATCGTCGATTTCCGTGGTGTGGGCGTCGTCGATGGAGAAGGCGCGCACATTGGCTTCGGGCAGTTCTTCTTGTTGCCCGGCCGGCGGGGCGAACTCGCCGAAGCCGGTGCCGCCCTTGCCCTGCGGGAAATATTCGAAGAGGAAGCGGCCGAGGTGGTACTCGTGGGTGTCGCTGATGCCGCCGCATTTCTCCAGCAAGCGCGGCACCGATTGCGCGGTCTCGGCGCAAGCGGCTTCGAGCGCCTTGGTCTCGGGCTTGTTGCGGTCCGGCTTGTAGAGCAGTTCGCGCAGCAGCGGCGCAAACTCGGTGGGCAGCGTGCCGGCCTTGAGCTCGCCGGCCATGCGTTCGATGGTCAGCGCGACCTGCCGTTTCTTCTCCAGCCCGGCCAGCGCCGCCTGCAGGATTTCGGGCGGCGCCTTGCGGAAGCGGCCGCGGCCCTTGCGATGAAAATAGATCGGTGCCGAGTGCAGGCGCAGCAGCACGGCAGCAGCCTCGACCGGCATTGGCCTGGCGCCGACATAATCGGTCGCCAGCTCCTCGAAACCGAATTCGCCGTCCGGACAGACCTCCCACAGGAAGTCGGTGTCGATTGCGCCGGCCTGGGCTTCGGCGCACTCGATCAGTTCCGCCGGCGGCGGGGCCTCGAAGCGCAGCAGCACGTTGGCGGCCTTGACCTTGGAGCGCTTGCCCGAGGGCAGTTCCACTTGCAGCGAGGCGGTGTTGTCGGCGAGCACGACGCCGGCCTTGAAGGCGCCGTCTTCTTCAAACAGGATGTTCATCGGTGTATGCAATCACTTGGTCGAGGCAGTCGGCCCAGCGCGTGAAGCTGTGGTCGCCGCCCTTGATGATGGTCTGGCGGGCGCCGGCATAGCGGGCCACGGCCTGGCGGTAGTCGAGCACTTCGTCGCCGGTCTCGACCAGCAGCCAGAAGTTTTCGGGATGGGAGAGACGCGGCACTTCCAGCGCGCGCAGTTCGGCGATGTGCTCACGGGTGAAGTCGAAGTGCTCGCCGCTGTAGAGGTTCTGCTGCGGGCCGATGAATTGCTCCAGCGCGACATGGGCAACCACGGCGGGATTGACCAGCACCGCCCGCAGGCGGTGCTTCTCGGCGAGGTATGTGGCGTAGTAGCCGCCGAGGGAGGAACCGACTACTGCCGCCGTGCCGCCCGCGCCGACTTTTTCGGAAATCAACGTCTCGGCAAGGGCGATGGCTGCTTTGGGCGAGTGCGGCAACTGCGGGCAGACGAATTCGCGATCGCGCTGCGCCGCGCGCTCGCCCAGTATCCGGGCTTTCATCGATTGCGGCCCGCTGGTGAAACCGTGCAAATAGAGAATCACGTCAGGGGGCGGTCCAGTTGACCAGCCCGAATTGCCAGGTGACAAGCACCGCTATACCGAAGGCGATGCGATACCAGGCGAAGATCGTGAAGTCGTGGCTGCTGATGTAGCGCAGCAACCAGCGCACGCAGAGAAAGGCCGAAGCGAAGGCGGCGACGAAGCCCACCGCCCACATGCCGAGATCGTCTGCCGACAGCAGGTGGCGCTCCTTGTAGAGCTGATAGGCGGTTGCGGCGAGCAGCGTCGGGATGGCGAGGAAGAAGGAGAACTCGGTGGCGGCCTTGCGCGAGAGGCCGAACAGCAGGCCGCCGATGATGGTGGCGCCCGAACGCGAGGTGCCGGGGATCAGTGCGCAGGCCTGGGCCAGGCCGAGCTTGAGCGCATCGATCGGCGACAGGTCGTCGACGCTTTCGATGCGGATGGTGTGCTCGCGCTTCTCGGCCCAGAGGATGACGAAGGCGCCGACGATGAATGCCGTCGCCACCGCCACCGGGTTGAACAGCGTTGCCTTGATGATCTTGCCGAACAGCAGGCCAAGGATGGCCAGCGGCAGGAAGGCGATGAACAGGTTGAGAACGAAACGCTGCGCCGCCGGCTCGCGTGGCAGGCCGCCGATCACGGCTGCCAGCCGTTGCCGGTATTCCCAGCAGACGGCAAGGATGGCGCCGGACTGGATGACGATCTCGAACAGCTTGCCACGCTCGTCGTTGAAGCCGAGCAGGTCGCCGGCGAGGATCAGGTGGCCGGTGGAGGAGACGGGCAGGAACTCGGTCAGGCCCTCGACGATGCCGAGGATCAGCGCGTGCAGCAGCAGGGTTGGGTCCATGGGCGAGGTGGTCGCCAGGGTGATTCGGGGGCCGCGAGTTTATCACGCGGGCCGGGCGACCTTTCCTGCAGCAGGGCCGGCCGGGACCAGCGGATTGCCATAGAATGGGCGTTCGCAACCCTCATCCGTTGGCCCCATCGTGCTCAAGAAAATCAACGCCAAGGACCTGCAACTGGGCATGCATCTGCACGAGCTTTGCGGGTCGTGGATGGAGCATCCGTTCTGGCGCACCAAGTTCACGCTCACCGACCCTGCCGATGTCGGCCGGATTCTCGACAGCGGCATCACCGAAGTCTGGATCGACGTCGCCAAGGGCCTCGACGTGCCCGGCACCACCAAGGTGCAGGCCGAGCAGGCCGTGACAGAGACGTTGCTTCAGGTAGCCGAGCGGGACCAGACGCCGAAGCCGGTACCGATGGCCGAGGAGGTCAAGCGTGCCGCCAGGATATGCGCCAATGGCAAGGCGGCCGTGGTCTCCATGTTCCAGGAAGTGCGGATGGGCAATGCCATCTCGGCCTCCGCCGCCGGCGCCCTGGTCGACGAGATTTCTTCGTCGGTGCTGCGCAACCCCGGTGCGCTCATCAGCCTGGCCCGGCTCAAGACCGCCGACGACTACACCTACATGCATTCCGTCGCCGTCTGCGCCCTGATGGTGGCGCTGGCGCGGCAGCTGAATCTCGACGAGAAGGAAACGCGCGAGGCCGGCATGGCCGGCCTGCTGCACGACCTGGGCAAGGCGCTGATGCCGATGGAGGTCCTCAACAAGCCGGGCAAGCTCACCGACGAGGAATTCACCATCATCAAGAGCCACCCGGTCGAAGGCCACCGCTTGCTGGTCGAGGGCAAGAGCGCCAGCGCCATCGTGCTCGACGTTTGCCTGCATCATCACGAGAAGGTCGACGGCAGCGGCTATCCCCACCGGCTGGCGGACGACAAGATCAGCCTTCACGCCAAGATGGGCGCGGTCTGCGATGTCTATGACGCCATCACCTCGAACCGCCCCTATAAGGCCGGCTGGGATCCGGCCGAGTCGATCCGCAAGATGACGGAATGGTCGAAAGGGCATTTCGATGCCCGCGTCTTTCAGGCTTTCGTCAAGAGCATCGGCATCTACCCGACCGGCTCCCTGGTCAAGCTGACGTCCGGCCGCCTGGCTGTGGTGGTCGAGCAATCGGAAAAATCGCTGCTGGCACCGCGGGTCAAGGCTTTCTTCTCGACCAAGTCGAATGTCTATGTCCCGCCCGAGGCGATCGACCTTTCCCGTCCCGGCACCAACGAGAAGATCGTCGGCCGCGAGGATGCCGCGACATGGGGCATCAAAAACCTGGACGAGCTCTGGGCGACGACGTAGGCAGTGCTGTTGCGAACCCGCAACAAGGGGTATGGCCGCGTAGCGAAAATGGGTATAGCATCACCTTCGATGCCGCGAAACGCGGGCTGTAGTCATTGGGGGCACAAATGAAAAAATCCATTTTGGCGGCGCTGGTCGGCGCCATTGTCGTGTCTGGCGTCGCGCAGGCGGCGCCAGCGGACGACGTCAGGGCTTTGCTGGAACAAAAGAAGCCAATCGAGGCCTACAACCTTGGCCGGGCCAGCCCCGACCAACTGGGCAATCCTGTTTTCGACTTCTTCTATGGCATCGCAGCCATCGACGCCGGTCATGCCGGCGAGGGCGTGCTGGCCCTGGAGCGCTACCTGCTGAGTTTTCCCGACAACCGCTCGGCGCGATTCCAGCTGGCGCGCGGCTACTATGTGCTCGGCGAGGACCAGCGGGCGCGCGAGGAGTTCCAGCAGTTGCTGGTCGATGCCGCCGGCACCGAAAAGGTTGCCGCCGAGCGCTTCCTCGATGCGATCAAGGCGCGCGAGGGGCGCTACACGCCGACGGCGACTGGCTACCTTGAGGCTGGCCTGGGTTACGACACCAACATCAACTCGGGGATTCCCGGCGGCTCCTCGTTCTCCATTCCCGGTGGCGGCACGCTGGTGTTGTCGCCATTGTCGGTGATGGCAAAGTCCGCCGATTCGCATACTTCGCTGGCGGGCGGCGTGCAGGGAACCTACCCGGTCGCCGCCGGGGTCGCCGCTTTCGGCGGGCTTGGTTTCGACGGGCGCTTCCAGCACAGAAATGCCTATGACCAGTTCAACCAGGTCAATCTTGGCGGCTCGGGGGGCATCAGCCTGCTGCGTGACAGCAACCTGTACAAGGTCGGCCTCGGCTATTCCGGGGCCTACATCTCGGCCGAAACGCAGAACTATCTGACGACGGCCAGCCTCTTCGGCGACTGGCAGCACCAATACGACCAGTTCAACCGCTTCTCGGTCGGGGCGCAGTACGCGCAACTGGACTATCGCGAGGTGCAGGTATACACGACCCTCAACAAGTCGGGCGCCAAGGTCCGGACCGAGTTTCCGCGCCCCGTCAGGGATTCGACCTTCACTGCGCTCACCGCGGGCTGGACGCGCAGCTTCAACATGGAATATCTCCCGGTCCTGAGCCTGACGGCCAACGTGGGGAACGAGGAGAACAGCACCGGGCGCAAGGATCTGTCGCGCGACATCTATGGCGCAAAGATCGGCCTGAGCCTGACCCCGGCGCCGAAGTGGGGCCTGGCGATGGGCCTGGGGTTCCAGGACAACCACTACAAGGCGACCTTTGTCGGCGGCGCTGCCAAGCGCAACGACCAGATGGCGACGCTGGACATGTCGCTCGCCTACTCCTATTCGCGCGAATTGACCTTGCGCATGGAGGCGGCTGCGATGGCGCAGCAATCCAATGTCGGCCTGTTCAACTACGATCGCTATGTCGTCGGCCTCAAGGCCCGCTACGACTTCAAGTAAGGGGATACAGATGAGACTCAAGACTCTGACGAGAATCTCCCTGGGCCTGCTCCTGGCTTGGGGGAGTGCAGCCCATGCCGAGGTGGCCGGTCGCGTGCTGGTGGCGGTGGGCGATGCCACCGCTTTGCGGGCCGGCAGCGAGATCAGGCTGGTGGCGGGCACCCCGGTCGAGACCGGCGACACGCTGCGTGTCGGCGATGCAAGCAACCTGCAGGTGCGCTTCACCGATGAAGCCATCATGGCGCTGCGCCCGAACACCACCATGCGCATCGATGACTACGCCTTCACCCGGAAGGCGGAGAGCGACAAATCCATCTTCAGCCTGCTCAAGGGCGGCCTGCGCACCATCACCGGCTTCATCGGCCGCAACAGTCGCGAAAACTACGCAGTAAAGGCCGAGACCTCGACCATCGGCATCCGCGGCACCCATTTCAATATCGTCCATTGCAATAACGACTGCCGCAATCCGGATGGCTCGATCGGGCAGAACGGCACCTTCGGCGGCGTGACCGACGGCCGCATCGCGGTGACCAACAATGCCGGCGAGCGCGAGTTCGGCAAGAACGAGTTCTTCTTCGTCGCATCGCGGGATGCGCTGCCGGCCGGCCTCATCGCGCCGCCATCCTTCCTGCGCGACCGGCTGGAAGGACAGGCCAAGTCGAAGGGCAAGGGCAAGGACGGCGGAGAGGGCGGCGATACGGCCCAGGCGTCGGGCAACACCTCGACGACGACGCAGCTGGCCGTGGCGCCGCAGCCGGTGATTGTGGACAAGCCATATGTTATCGACCCGGTGATCAACCAGTCGGTACTGGTTTCGTGGGCGGCGGCTGGCGCTGACTACTTGAGTCCGGGGGGTATCTGGTCGGATGGCACGGGGCCACTCAGCGAATCATTTACCGCCACGCAGTTCAACGTCGCCACATCCGTCCTGGCGAGTTACGAACACACTTACACGACCCAGGAAGCAATCGATCGCGTCGCGGCCGGCAATGTGCACTGGGGGGTGATTCCCGTTGCTGGCACACCCGGCGAGCACTGGGCCTATGGTGAAGGGATGACGGTATTGCCGACCACCGGTACGTACCTTTTCAACCGCATCGGCGGAACTACTCCAAAGAATAATGAGGGATACTCCGCATCATCTCTTAACACTCCCGCCTTCGAGCTCAACTTTACGGCAAATACCGTTACCGGAAGCATTGGCTACACAATTCCGAGGCCGCAGCTCGCAGGTGGTGCAAATGTCGATTATCTTGTCAGCATCAGCGGTAGCATTACCGGAAGTGCCGGGACAACAACCGTTAGCTGTACGCCCGCCTGTCCAACAGGGGTGGCGACTTCGGACGGCACAGGTTTTGGCAGCCCGGCGAAAGGATTGGCCATCGGGGTTGCGACCTACGCGGAATTCGGCGGCTATCCACAGACTACGGCTACGGTTCAGGTATATAAGGCAAGTACGGCCTACTGATTTACTGGGGCCGCTTGATCGAATGGAAAGGCGGCCTCGGCCGCCTTTCCCGTTTTACTCGGTGGCTGTTTCGAGTTCTGCCAGCCAGGCAAGTGCAGCGTCACGATGCCCCCCGCACATTTCCGGCGAGGGTTTCAGCCCGGCGCAGCACGCAGGCCTTTCCGGCCTGCCGAAGACGGTGCAGCGATAGTCTGCGGCGAGATGGGAGCAAGTCACCCCCGCCGGCTTGCCCAGCGTGCTGATCGACGGGGCGATGCAGCAGGCGCCGCAGCCGGGACGGCAGTCCATCAGGCGGCGTCGGCGCCGGCGAAGAGAGGGCCGAGTGACTCCAGCGATTCCTCGATCGACCACGGTACGGCCTTGGCGAACAGGTCGAGCAGCACCACCGCATTGACGGCCGCATCCTGGCCGCTGGCGTCGCGCAGCCGCTGCGCCATGGCGACATTGACTGTGTGCAACTCCCGGTAGGCCGCGGCAAGGCCGTCGAGCGTCCAGTCGGGCGTGCTGCCGGCGCGGGCCTTCAGGTACTGGCCCAGCAGATAGCTGGAGGCGGCACGGAACAGGGTCTCCTCCTCGTCGGCCAGCGGCAAATGAAACCACGCCAGCGGGCGCAGGAAAGCCGTGCGTGGGCAGCCCGAAACTGCGGCGATGAGGCCGATCAGCGAGCGTGCCGCCGTCTGCACCGGCACGCGGCCGTGAATGCGGCGAGCGCCGCTTTCGATGTCGACATCGACGGTCTCGAAGGACAGCATTTCGCCGACATGGCGCACCACGGCGGCAAGTCGCGCCGCGAATGGGCACAGGGGCACCGTGGCCGGGTCGAGCGGGCAGCCCGCACATTGGTGATGCGCGAGCGCCGTCCAGGGCAGGGCTTCTGCCACTGGTTCGAGACACGCCAGGGTGTCAGTATCGATGGCAACAGTGATTTCCGCGCCGGGCTGGCCCGGCGGGCCAAGACGATAGTGAATGCGCCGGCTGCCGGCCATCAGGACTTGCGGTAGACCTCGCCGCCGCTGTTCACGAACTCGACGGCCTTGGCCTCCATGCCCTTCTCCAGCGCTTCCTGCTCGCTGACTCCCTGCCTGGCAGCGAATTCCCGTACATCCTGGGTGATCTTCATGGAGCAGAAGTTGGGGCCGCACATCGAACAGAAGTGGGCGAGTTTGGCCCCGTGGGCGGGTAGCGTCTCGTCGTGGAATTCGCGCGCCTTGTCGGGGTCGAGGCCGAGGTTGAACTGGTCTTCCCAGCGGAATTCGAAGCGCGCCTTCGACAGCGCGTTGTCGCGCACCTGCGCGCCCGGGTGTCCCTTGGCGAGGTCGGCAGCGTGGGCGGCGATCTTGTAGGCCATGATGCCGTCCTTGACGTCGTCCTTGTCGGGCAGGCCAAGGTGCTCTTTCGGTGTGACGTAGCAGAGCATGGCGGTGCCGTACCAGCCGATCATGGCCGCGCCAATGGCGCTGGTGATGTGGTCGTAGCCGGGGGCGATGTCGGTGGTCAGCGGGCCGAGGGTGTAGAAGGGCGCCTCGCCGCACAGGCGCAGCTGCTCGTCCATGTTGTGCTTGATCATGTGCATGGGCACGTGGCCGGGGCCTTCGATCATCACCTGCACGTCGTGCTTCCATGCGATCTGCGTCAGCTCGCCCAGCGTCGCCAGCTCGCCCATTTGGGCGGCGTCGTTGGCGTCATAGATGCTGCCTGGGCGCAGGCCGTCGCCGAGGCTGAAGGCCACGTCGTAGGCCTTCATGATTTCGCAGATTTCCTCGAAGTGGGTGTAGAGGAAGTTTTCCTTGTGGTGGGAGAGGCACCACTTGGCCAGTATCGAGCCGCCGCGGCTGACGATGCCGGTCATGCGCTTGGCTGTCATGGGGATGTAGCGCAGCAGCACACCGGCGTGGATGGTGAAGTAGTCCACACCCTGCTCGGCCTGCTCGATCAGCGTGTCGCGGAAAATTTCCCAGGTCAGGTCCTCGGCCTTGCCATCGACCTTCTCCAGCGCCTGGTAAATCGGCACCGTGCCGATCGGTACCGGCGAATTGCGCACGATCCATTCGCGCGTCTCGTGGATGTTCTTGCCCGTCGACAGGTCCATCACCGTGTCGCCGCCCCAGCGGATCGACCAGGTCATCTTGTCGACTTCTTCCTGGATGGAGGAGACGATGGGCGAGTTGCCGATGTTGCAGTTGATCTTGACCAGGAAGTTGCGGCCGATGATCATCGGCTCGGATTCCGGGTGGTTGATGTTGTTGGGGATGATGGCGCGACCACGGGCGATCTCGTCGCGGACGAACTCGGGGGTGATGACCCTGGGGATGGCGGCGCCGAAATCCTGTCCCGGATGCTGGGTGCGCAGCAGATCGGACAGCCCCTCGAGCTTCTGGTTTTCGCGGATGGCGACGAATTCCATCTCCGGCGTCACGATCCCCTTTCGAGCGTAGTGCATCTGGCTGACGTTCATGCCGACCTTGGCACGGCGCGGCTTGCGCTTGAGGTCGAAGCGCAGGCCGGTCAATTCCGAATCGGACTCGCGGGCACGGCCGTAGTCGGACGACAGCCCCGGCAGTTCCTCGGTGTCGTTGCGTTCTTTGATCCAGGCGGCGCGAAGTGCCGGCAGGCCGCTGCGGATGTCGACCTTGACCGACGGGTCGGTGTAGGGGCCGGAGCAGTCGTATACGCAGATCGACGGATTGGCCTCGGCTTCGGTCGGCGTCTGGCTGATTTCGCGCATCGGCACGCGGATGTCGGCGCGCGAGCCGGTAACGTAGATTTTGCGCGAATTGGGCAGGGGCTGTATGGCCGCGGCGTCGACATGGGCTTGGGCGGCGATAAATTTATCTTTTGCATTCATTGGGTTGGATTCCTAAAGGCTACGGGGCAGCGGGCCGCGCAGGTAGAGGGTCGAAGCTACTGGAATCCCTTTGGGAATGCAACCCTTGTGTCGAAGAGTTAAAGTATTTGCTGTCATCGTCGTAATGACAAGAACGCCAACCAGGGGAAGCTTCATGAAATTCCGATCCGCGACGATTTTTTCCGTTGCCGCCGTCACCGCCATGCTCGCGGCCGTGCAACCGGCGCTGGCCGCCAAGTGGGAGACCGTCGCGACCGCCAACGGCGACAAGGTCGAGATCGACCGCGCCCGCATTGCCCAGCAGGCTGGTGGCCGAGCCACGGCCTGGACTCGTCTGGCGCGCGACGGCATCTATATCGACGAATACGGCATGCGCTACACCGCGGTTGAAGCCTTCAACCGCTACGACTGTGGCAAGGGCAGCTTCACCACGCTGAAGCGCGTCTGGCGGCGCGATGGCCAACTGGTGCGAGAGGAACCGATCGCGCAACCAGCCGAACTGCCGGCCGAAGCCGGCAGCAATGACGCCCGGATGCTGGCCGAGGCCTGCCGCCTGCCGCCCGGCACCGTGGTTGCGGGTGAAGGCAAGCCCGGCGTGATGCACGCCGACATGCGCAGCGCCGGCGATGGTGCCAAGGCCAAAACCACGCCGGTTGCCGATGGCGCCCCCGGCGACCGGCCGCGCTTCATCGAGCTGCCGAAGATCGACAAGTCGCAAGTCGAAGACCCGCACAAGTCGCCTGGCGCCAAGATGGCGGAACCGGCCAAGGACGCTTCGCCCGCGAAAGACACCAAGGCTACAAAGGCTGCCAAGGAAACCAAGCCTCGCGCCCCCGACATCCGCGAGGTGGCCAAGGCCGCGGCTGCCGCGGCGGCCCAGGAGCCGGCGCCAGTGGCCAATCGTCAGGAACTCGAGCGCCAGTACGCGACCTCCGGTCCGCGCAAGGTGGTGCGGAAAAAGGCGGCGCCCGCGCCCAAGCCAGAACCCAAGCCGGCCGAACCCGAGGCCATCATCGAACATCGCCATATCCACTGGAGCTACGAGGGCGAAGGGGCGCCGGCCAACTGGTCCAAGCTCGATCCGAAATACTCGACCTGCGCCAGCGGCAAGCGCCAGTCGCCGATCGACATCCGCGAGGGCATCAAGGTCGATCTCGAATCCATCCAGTTCGACTACAAGTGGTCGCAATTCCGCATTATCGACAATGGCCATACCGTCCAGGTCAATGTCGGCGAGGGCAGCACCATCACGGTGATGGGCCGAACCTACCAGCTGGTGCAGTTCCACTTCCATCGACCGTCCGAAGAAAGGGTGCGCGGCAAGACCTACGATATGGTCGCCCACCTGGTGCACAAGGACTACGATGGTCATCTCGCCGTGGTCGCCGTGCTGATGGAGAAAGGCGGCACCGAGCATCCGCTGATCCAGACGCTGTGGAACAACATGCCACTGGAAGTGGGGCAGGATCTGGCGCCATCCACAGCCATCGACCTCAACCGCATCCTGCCCGAGGAGCGCTCCTACTACACTTACATGGGTTCGTTGACCACGCCGCCGTGTACCGAGGATGTGCTGTGGATGGTGTTCAAGAAGCCGATCATCGTTACCGATCAGCAGGTTGCCATCTTCTCCAAGCTCTACCGCAACAACGCACGGCCGGTGCAGCCAGCCAACGATCGCTTGGTCAAGGAAACGCGCTGAGGCTGGATCGCCGGCATCTGCCGGCGTATTCTTCAGGGGAAGGAGATACCCCATGAAGATCACCTTTCTCGGTGCGGCCCGCGAAGTCACCGGCTCCTGTTACCTGCTGGAAAGCGGCGATAGCCGCATCCTGGTCGACTGCGGCATGTTCCAGGGCGGGCGCGAAGCCCGCCGCAAGAATCGCGAAGCGCTGGCCTTCGATCCGCGCGACATTGATTGCGTCCTGGTGACGCATGCACACATCGACCATTCCGGTCTGCTACCACGCCTCGTGGCGCTGGGTTTTCGCGGGCCGATCTACGCCACCGCGGCGACCTGCGACCTGCTGGAAGTGATGCTGCCTGACTCGGCCCACATCCAGGAGATGGAGGCCGAGCGCGAAAACCGCCACCGGCATCGCGCACGGCAGGCGCGCTCCGAGCGTAGTCGTGGTCGCGCCGGGGCGGAGAGCGTGCCGCTTTACACGGTCGCCCAGGCGCAGGACTGTCTGCGGCGCCTGCGGCCGGTCGATTACGATACCGAGTTCAAACCCGTGCCGTCGATGCGTTGCCGCCTGCGCGATGCCGGCCACATCCTTGGCTCGGCGATTCTGGAGCTATGGGCCGAGGATCACGGTGCCGCGCGCAAGCTGGTGTTCTCCGGAGACCTCGGCCAGCCCGACCGGCCCATCGTGCGCGACCCGACGCCGATCGCCGAGGCCGACATCCTGCTGGTCGAATCCACCTACGGCAACCGCCTGCACAAGAACCTCGGCGACAGCGAGACGGAACTCATCCAGGCCATCGCCGAAACCCTGCCGCGAGGCGGCAACCTCATCGTGCCGGCCTTCGCCGTCGGCCGCACGCAGGAGGTGCTCTACATCCTCGCCGACCTGATGCGAAAGCAGAAAATATCGACCGATATCGAGATCATCGTCGACTCGCCCATGGCCACGCGGGCGACGGAAATAACCCAGCGCCACCTGCACGTCACCGACGATGAAATGCGCGAGCTGATGGCGTGGCAGAAGGAGAAGAAAAATGGCCGGCGGCCGCGCATCCGCTTCACCGAAAGCGTCGAGGAGTCGATGCGGCTCAACGATCTGCGCGGCGCCATTATTGTTTCGGCCAGCGGCATGTGCGATGCCGGCCGCATCAAGCACCACCTGCGCCACAACCTGCCGCGTGCCGAAAGCGGCATCCTCATCACCGGCTTCCAGGCCGCAGGCACGCTGGGGCGGCGGCTGGTCGATGGCGCGCGCCGGGTCAAGATATTCGGCAACGACATTGCCGTGCGTGCCCGCCTCTACACCATCGGCGGCCTTTCGGCCCATGCCGACCAGGCGGCGCTGCTGGCTTGGCTCGGCGGCTTCAAGAAAGCACCGGCGCGCACCTTCGTCGTCCATGGTGAAGCCGCCACCGCGCAGGAGTTCGCCCGGTTGGTGAATGAGAAACTGGGCTGGCCGACGGAAGCGCCGGCACCGCTCGCCAGCTACACGCTATAGGAAACTGCCCCGGCCGCCGCCCCGCTCAGCCCGCTGCCAGCGGGTTGTGCCAGCCGCCAAATTCATCGATCATCGCCCCCGCCTCTGACGGCCCCCAACTGCCCGCGGCATATTCATGGACCGGCGTGGTCATAGCCAGTATCGGGTCGACGATGCGCCAGGCCAATTCGACGCTGTCCTGCCGCGCAAACAGCGTGGCATCGCCCTTCAGCGCATCGCCGATGAGTCGTTCGTAGGCTTCCATTTCGTCGTCGTGGGTGTTGCAGACGTAGAGCTCGACTTCGTCGCCGACGTTTTCAACACCATGGCGCTTGACGCGGGCGCCAATGGCGATGGAGACCTGGCGTGGGCCGAGGCGAAAGCGCAGGTAGTTCGATCGCGCCGGAATGGACTCGGCAAACACCTGCTGCGGCGGCCGGCGTAGCGCCACCATGACTTCGGTGGCGGTCACCGGCAGGCCCTTGCCGGCACGGATGAAAAACGGCACCCCCTGCCAGCGCCAGGAGTCGAGGTGGATCTGCATGGCGGCGAAGGTTTCCACCCGCGAATCCGCCGCGACGCCGGCCTCCTCGCGGTAGCCGCGATACTGCCCGCGCACCAGGCTGCGTCCGGTGAGAGGGCGAATGGCACGGAACACCTTGGCCTTCTCGTCGCGCAGGGGTTCGCTGCCCTCGCCGACCGGCGGTTCCATCGCCAGGTTGGCGATGACCTGCAGCAGGTGGTTCTGCACGACGTCGCGCACGGCACCGACTTCCTCGTAGAAGCGGCCGCGACTGCCCACGCCGAAGTCTTCGGCCATGGTGATCTGCACGCTTTCGACGTAGTTGCGGTTCCAGATCGGCTCGAGGAATGAATTGGCAAAACGGAAGAACAGCAGGTTCTGCACCGGTTCCTTGCCGAGGTAGTGGTCGATGCGAAAGATCGCCGCCTCGTCGAATTCCTTGTGCAGCACCCGGTTGAGATGCTGCGCCGAAGCGAGGTCGCGGCCGAAGGGCTTTTCCACCACGACGCGGCTGTCGGCGGCGCAGGGCAGCCCGCCGAGGCCGCCGACCACGGCGGGAAACATGCTCGGCGGAATCGCCAGATAGAACAGCGGCCGCTGCGCGCCGGCCAAGGCCGCGCACAGGCGGTCGTAGGTGCCCGGATCATCGTAGTCGCCGTCGACGAAGCGAAGCAGGTCCGACAGCCTGGCGACCGCCGCTGCGTCGAAGTCGCTGCGGCTTTTCAGGCAGTCGTGCACGCGGGCGCGCAGGCGGTCGAGGTTCCAGCCGCCGCGCGCGATGCCGACCACGGGAATGTCGAGGCCGCCGCGCCTGACCAGTTGCTGCAGCGCCGGGTAGATCTTCTTGCAGGCAAGATCCCCGGTCGCGCCGAACAACACCAGGGCATCGGAAATCGGGGCGGTCATGACTCCTCCTATTTTTGCCATCCTATCCTGAATCCCCCGCCGCCCGATGTCACCATCGAGTGCGCCTTCGTCGAGAAGTCGCGCTTCGATCAGTCCGGTGCGGCAAGTATCCGCCGCACCGGCGCCGGCAGTCCCGTGGCGGCCAGCGCTGCGCGATCGACCCAGCGCAAGCCCGCTTCAGCCGAGTGTGGCAAGGGTTCGGCTTCGCACAGCAGCGGACTGATGTGCAAACGAAAATGCGTGAAGATGTGTACAAAAGTCGGCGCTGGCGACACGGCGGTTATGCGGGTACCAAGATGCTCAGCGGCATGGCGCGCCGGGTCGGCGCCCTCGGGCAGTTCGGGCAGCGACAGCAGGCCGCCCCAGATGCCGGTCGGCGGCCGCTGTTCAAGCAGCACGCGATCATTGTGGCGCAGCACCAGCAGCGTGGCCATACGCTCGGGCAGCGGCCTGGTCTGGCGCGGCGTCGGCAGCTCGGCCACGCGGCCGTCGCGGCGGGCGACGCAGATTTCCGCCAGCGGGCAGGCATCGCAGCGCGGTCGCCCGCGCGTGCAGATGGTTGCGCCGAGGTCCATCTGGCCCTGGATGTAGGCCGGCAGGTGCTTTGCCGGCAGCAGCGATTCGGCGTGTCGCCAGAGCCGACTTTCCACCGCTGCCGTGCCGGGAAAGCCGTCGATGCCGAGGCAGCGGGCCAGCACGCGCTTGACGTTGCCGTCGAGGATGGGCAGTTGTGCGCCGAAGCAGAACACGGCGATGGCATTCGCGGTGGAGCGGCCAATTCCGGGCAGTGCAGAGAGTTCTTCCGGTCGCTGCGGAAACTGCCCGCCGTGGTTTGCCATCACGGCTTGCGCACAGGCGTGCAGGTTGCGCGCGCGGGCGTAGTAGCCCAGGCCGCTCCACAGCGCCATCACCTCATCGACGGGCGCAGCCGCCAGATCGGCAAGCCGCGGGAAGCGGTCGAGGAAGCGCGCGTAATACGGAACCACCGTCGCCACCTGGGTCTGCTGCAGCATGATTTCCGACAGCCAGACACGATAGGGGTCGGTGGTGTTCTGCCATGGCAGGTCGTGGCGGCCGTGCTTCCTCTGCCAGCGGATCAGCCGATCCGCAAAGTCGCTCACGCCCTCAGTTACCTTTTACGGGCTTGACGCGCGAGGCCGCGAGCTTGGCCCGCGCCCGCGCTTCGTCGGTCGTTGCGCCGGTGGCCACGGCCACGCCCATGCGCCGCTTGAGGAAGCTCTCGGGCTTGCCGAAGAGGCGCAGGTCCGAGCCCGGCACCGCCAGCGCCTCGGCGACGCCCTCGAAGGCGATGCCTTTCTCTTCGAGCCCGCCGTAGATCACCGCGGAGGCGCCGGTCTCGCGCAGGGATGCGTCCACCGGCAGGCCGAGGATGGCGCGGGCGTGCAGCTCGAATTCCGACTGGCGTTGCGTCGCCAGCGTCACCAGCCCGGTGTCGTGCGGGCGCGGACTGACTTCGGAGAACCACACATCGTCGCCCTTGATGAACAGCTCGACGCCGAAGATGCCGCGTCCGCCGAGGTTGCCGGTGATCTTCGCCGCGATGTCGCGCGACTTCTGCAGGGCGACTGCGCTCATCGCCATCGGCTGCCACGACTCGACGTAATCGCCGTTCACCTGCACATGGCCGATCGGATCGCAGAAGAATGTCTCGACAGCGCCGCCGGCGCCCTCTTTTTGGTCGGCGCCTTGGGCGCCGCGTGCGCGCACCGTGAGCTGGGTGATCTCGTAGTCGAAGTCGATGAAGCCCTCGACGATGACGCGGCCCTGCCCGGTACGCCCGCCCGACTGGGCGTAGTCCCAGGCCTGTTTCACGTCGGCTGCCGTCCTGATCAGCGACTGGCCCTTGCCCGAGGACGACATCACCGGCTTGACGATGCAGGGGTAAGCGATGCCCGAGTCGATGGCGGCCTGCAGCTCATCCAGCGAATCGGCGAACCGGTAGGGCGAGGTCGGCAGGCCGAGTTCCTCGGCCGCCAGCCGCCGGATGCCCTCGCGGTTCATGGTCAGGCGCGCCGCACGTGCCGTCGGAATCACCTCGGCGAGCCCGGCCTGTTCGATTTCCACCAGCATCTCGGTGGCGATGGCCTCGATCTCGGGCACCACCAGCTGCGGCTTCTCTTTCTCGAGAAGCGCGCGCAGGGCGGCACCGTCGGTCATCGAAATCACATGACTGCGATGTGCCACCTGCATGCCCGGTGCGTCGGCATAGCGGTCCACGGCGATCACCTCGCAGCCCAGACGCTGCAGTGCGATAATGACTTCCTTGCCGAGTTCACCGCTGCCGAGCAGCATGACGCGGGTGGCGGAGGGGGAAAGCGGCGTGCCAATGGTGCCTAGGCGCATGGGAGAACTCCGTGGAAAAGACGTTCCGGAAAGCCTTGAATTGTAGCCGCTGGCTGGCGGCGTCCTGCGCCGCGCTCGCCGTTCTGGCAGGGCCGACATGGGCGCAGGTGAGGGTCGGGGTGGTCAGTTCCGCCACCGGGCCCACCGCCGTCGTCGGCATTCCGCAGAAGAACACGGTGGCGCTGCTGCCGCGCAGGATCGGTGACCTCACCGTCGATTACATCGCCTACGACGACGCCTCGGACGCGACGCAGACCGTCACCCTGTTCAAGAAACTCATCTCGGAGCACAAGGTCGATGCCATCATCGGCCCGACCGGCTCGCCCAATGCCATGGCGGTGATCCCGTTCGTCGCCGAGGCCGGCGTGCCGCTGCTGGCACCGGTCGGCACCACTGCCGTGGTGCTGCCGATGGACGAGAAGAAACGCTGGGTGTTCAAGACCACGCAAAACGACGGCCTCATCGCCGAGGCGCTGATCGGCCATATGAAAAAGCGTGGTGTCCGCACGGTCGGCTTTATCGGCTACAACGATCCCTACGGCGAGAGCTGGCTCAAGGAATTCTCGGCCCAGGCGCAGAAGGCGGGAATCGCCCTGTCCGCGGTCGAGCGCTACCAGCGCACCGACCAGTCGGTGACCGGCCAGGTGCTCAAGCTGCTCGCGGCGAAGCCCGATGCCGTGCTGGTCGCCGGCACCGGTGGCCCGGCCGTGTTGCCGCATCTGACGCTTGTCGACCAGGGCTACAAGGGCGCGATCTACCAGACCCACGGCGCCGCCACGCCCGAGTTCATCCGCCTCGGCGGCAAGAAGGTCGAGGGCTCCTTCATGGCTGCCAGCCTGATGCTGGCGCTCAACGAGATTCCCGACAGCAACCCGTCGAAGCCGGTCGCCCAGGGCTATATCGCCGCCTACGAGAAGCTGCACGGCGCCAAGGCCGCCACCTTCGGCGCCAATGTCTATGACGCGGGGCTGCTGCTCAAGCGCGCGATTCCGCTGGCCGCGCAGAAAGGCAAGCCGGGCAGCGCCGAGTTCCGCGCCGCGCTGCGTGACGCGCTGGAACAGACGAAGGAATTCGTGGCGACGCAGGGCGTGTACAACATGAGCGCCGAAGACCACTCCGGCTTCGACCAGCGCGGCCGCGTCATGCTCACCATCCGCGATCACGGCTGGCGCCTGGTCGGCGAGTAAGCGAAACAGGCGGGTCAAAAATGACGATGGGGACACAGTCGAAACTGTGCCCCCACCGGCTTTTCTTTGGTAACAAGGCTCAAGCAGCCTCGGCAAAGGCCTTAAGCGGCGATTGCGAAACGCTCATCGTTGGCGTTTAGAGATTTGCTTCATTAACGTCGATCGCCTGACGAGTTGCCTGCTTACCTTCGTTCGCCCTGTCGAAGCCAGTGCACCCCCACCCAAGAAAACTTTGCCATCAATACTCTTGGGTGGAGGTGAGGGGAATCGAACCCCTGTCCAGAACGCCTCCAGTTTGCCGGAGTTACAACCATGCAGACATTATGGGTCCGAAGTGCCCCGGTTTCAAGGCTCATGGCACAGATGCGTGGAGCGGGTGAAGGGAGTCGAACCCTCTTCATGAGCTTGGGAAGCTCAGGTAATGCCGTTATACGACACCCGCTCGATGCGGCATTGTAGGCAAGTGCGGGGGTATTGTGAATCCCGGTAAAATCGCCGGATGATCGAAGTCATCATCAATGGTGCGCCGCTGGCGCTCGACACCGGGTTTTCCGTCGCAGCCCTGCTGGAACGGCAGGGCATGGCCGGCAAGCGCGTGGCGGTGGAGCGCAACGGCGAGATCGTGCCCAAAAGCCGGCACGCCGAAATACAACTCGAAGCGGGCGACCGCCTCGAAATCGTCGTCGCTGTCGGCGGCGGCTGAACGGAAAGAAACAATATGGACGACATGCTGACCATCGCCGGCAAGGGCTACCGTTCGCGGCTGCTCGTGGGTACCGGCAAGTACAAGGATTTCGACGAGACCCGCCGCGCCGTCGAGGCCTCCGGCGCCGAGATCGTCACGGTGGCGATCCGCCGCACCAACATCGGCCAGGAGCCGGGCCAGCCCTCGTTGCTCGACGCACTGCCGCCCACCAAGTTCACCTACCTGCCGAACACCGCCGGCTGCTATTCGGCCGACGATGCGGTCCGCACTTTGCGCCTGGCGCGCGAACTGCTCGACGGCCACGATCTGGTGAAGCTGGAAGTGCTGGGCGATCCGCAGACGCTGTTCCCCAACATGCCCGAGACGCTCAAGGCCGCGCAGACGCTGGTCAAGGACGGCTTCAAGGTCATGGTGTATTGCGCGGACGACCCGATCCAGGCCAGGCAGCTGGAGGAGATGGGCTGCGTCGCGGTGATGCCGCTGGCCTCCCTCATCGGTTCCGGCATGGGCATCCTCAACCCGTGGAACCTCTCTCTCATCATCGAGAAGGCCACGGTGCCGGTGCTGGTCGATGCCGGCGTCGGCACGGCGTCGGATGCCGCCATCGCGATGGAACTCGGTTGCGACGGTGTGCTGATGAATACCGCGATTGCCGGCGCGAAGGATCCGGTGCTGATGGCCGGCGCGATGAAGAAGGCCGTCGAGGCCGGCCGTGAGGCCTTCCGCGCCGGGCGCATGCCGAAGAAGCTCTACAGCGCCAGTCCCAGCTCACCGACGACGGGGCTGATCTCGCCCAAGTGATGCGCCGCCATCTGGCCCGGGTGTTGCTAGCACTCGCCGCCGTGGCGCCAGCGCCGACTTTTTCCCAGGATGAAATCCCGCCCCTGCAGCCGCGCGAGGCTGGCTACGCCTTCGCCCAGCCGCGGGTACTGGTTCAGCAGCGCCTGCTTGGGCTGGCCCACGGCGTTTCCTTGCTTGTCTCCGCCTGCATGGACCAGCCCGAGCGCATCGATGCCACGCTGGCCGCCTACGTGCCATGGCGCGAGGCCCAGGAAAATTCCATCGCCCTGGCCCAGTTCGACCTGTCGCGCCACTACTTCGGCCCGCGTGCGGCGGAGGCGCGCTGGCCCGACCTGGTGCGCGCGCTGAATCTCAGGAACCGCCTGGAACTTGCGCCGGGATCGGACGAACTCGCTGCCGCCTGCGAGACCCTGCCGGAAGCATTGCGCCGCCCGCGCTACGACCTCGGCACGCAGTTCCGCCAGCAGGGGCTGCTGGCCGAGGCCACTGCCGGAATCGAGGCAGAGCTGCGCTGGACCAGGTGCCGCGAGCACCTCGCCGGCGACGAGCGCATCCTGCTCGATGCGCGCTATGCGGTATGGCGCGAGATCAACGAGCCACGCCTGCAACGGGCAACGACGGCGTTGCAAAGCGACTGGCCAACCGAAGCCCCCGCCGAATCACTATCTGCGTGGCAGGAACTGTTGAACCGTGATCTTTCGCTGCGCGGCCGCAGTGTCGACTGCGCCACGTTTTCCCAACAACTCAAGCAGCCGCGGGCCGCGTTGCGCAACGTTTTCGCGCCGCCACCGGAGCAAATGCCATGACCGACCAGCCGGCACCGCGCCACGATCACATCCGCAGCTTCGTCCTGCGCCAGGGACGCGTCTCCGTCGCCCAGGCGCGCTACTACGAAGAGGGCATGCCGCAGTGGGGCATCCCCTATCGCGCCGCGCCGCTCGACCTTGTCGCCACATTCGGCCGCGTGGCACCGAAAATCCTGGAAATCGGCTGCGGCATGGGCGAGACCACGGCGAACATCGCCGCCGCCCATCCGGAAAACGACTACCTCGGCATCGAGGTGCATACGCCGGGCGTCGGCAGCCTGCTGAAGGAAATCGCCACGCGCGAGCTTTCTAACCTGCGGGTGGTCCAGCACGACGCCGTCGAGGTGGTGCGCGACATGATCGGCCCCGGTACGCTCGCCGGCATCCACGTATTTTTTCCGGATCCCTGGCCGAAGAAGCGCCAGCAGAAGCGGCGCCTGATCCAGCCGCCCTTCGTCTCCCTGCTGACTTCGCGGCTGGCCCCCGGCGGCTATTTCCATTGCGCCACCGACTGGCAGGAATATGCCGACCAGATGCTGGCGGTGTTGTCCGGCGAACCCTCGCTTGCAAACACGGCCGATGGCTTCGCGCCGCGTCCCGATTACCGGCCGCAGACCAAGTTCGAGGCGCGCGGCCTGCGGCTCGGCCATGGCGTCTGGGACGTGATATTCCGCCGCGGGGCCTGACATGGACGGGCTCGACCCACGTTCCCTGATCGTCATCGCCGGCCTGCTGGCGCTGATTTGCGTCATCATCATGTTCGCCCTGCGCCGCAGTTTCCCGCGCAGCATCGCCGGCCTGGCCACCTGGGCCTGGGCCACCGTGGCCATGGTGGTCTGCGGGCTGCTGTTCGGCTTGCGTGGCACGATCCCCGACTTTTTCTCGATTGTCCTTGCCAACACCATGCTGGTCGGGGCCGCATTGGCCATGCTCGTTGCCCTGCGCCGCTTTGGCGAGCTACCCCGGCTTCCGCGCTGGCTGGTCGTTGGCGGGCTGGCGTTACTGGCGACCGCGATGGCGTGGTTTACCTACGGTCAGCCGCTTTATCCGGCGCGACTGCTGATCGTGACTTTCATCCTTACGCTGCTATTTGGTCATTTGGCGCTGCTGGCGTGGCGAGTCGGCAAGGGCAGCTTCGCCTCCGGCGTGACGGCGCTGGCCAGCGGAACCACTGCACTGTTCGCTGCCCTCCGTTTCGGCAGCACCCTGCTTGCACTTGATACACCGCAGAGCCTGTTCGACAAGACCACATTCCAGATGCTCTACCTTGCCGCCTTCAACGTCACGGCGCTGATATCCACCCTCGGCTTCATCCTGATGGCCAATGATCGTCTGCGCGAGACAGTCGAGCACATCGCCTCCCACGACCTTCTTTCGGGCGCCTTCAGCCGCCGCGCATTTCTCGAAATGGCCGAGGCCGAACTCGCCCGCTCGCTGCGGCACGGCCGTCCACTGGCATTGCTGATGTTCGACCTCGACCACTTCAAGGCCATCAATGACCGCTATGGCCATCTGGTTGGCGACCGCGTGATTTCTGACTTTGCGCGCCGCACGCAGAGCATCCTGCGCCGTCAGGACATGCTTGGACGGTACGGCGGGGAGGAGTTCGTCGCACTGCTGCCCGAAACCGGACTCGACGAAGCCCGCAATGCCGCCGAGCGCATTTGCCGGGGATTGGGCGGCAGTGACGACCTGCCGGCCTATACCGTCAGCATCGGCGCCGCCCGGGCCTATCCCGGCATGCCGCTCAATGCCTTGCTGATGGCCGCCGACCAGGCGCTCTATCAGGCCAAGGCCAATGGCCGCAATCGGGTCGAGGTCGCCGGCGACGCGGCTGACGCGGCTGAAAGCGCGTCAGCCGGGCATTGAAGCAGCGCCACCCGCGCTGCGACTTCCGACTGCAGGGCAGGTTCGATGCCAGCGCCCGGAGTCTTGGGCCCGAGCTTCGGGGTAGGGTGGGATTTAGCTTATTCATCCATAAGGCCAACTGATTTTCGTTGTTGACCATTTGATTGGTGGCCCGCTGGGCGGCATGGGTATTATCGCCACGTAAAGTTCACGGTAGCGTAGCGCAGCACTTGAGTCAGCCAGGCCCGTCGTGTTTTCCAGTTTGTTCACCATCGATTTGATGACTTTGTTGCGGCTGTGCGCCCTGACGGCCCTGCTTTTCGGGGGCGGAATGCTGTTGGCTGCTGCTGCTTTCCCGCGTGACCGCATTGTTCTGGCGCACATCGGCGCCTCCAATCTGATCTTTGTCACCGCGATGGTGCTGGTCGCGGAGCGCGACTATCTCGGGAGCCTCGCCGGCAGCGTTGTTCTCGCCGCGCTGGTGGTGATCAGTATCCATGTCTGGAATCGCGGCACGGCCATCCTGCTGCATCTGCGCCACGGGCTGCGCGAGCCGGCCGTGGCGCTTGCCCTGGTGGTACTGCCCATGCTCGCCACCGCTTTCCCCGAAGGCGATCCGCGACTCGGGGGAGCGGCATTCTTCGGTGTTGTCGCCTGGATGTTGCTGCGCCATGCCTGGCAACTTTATGACGCGCTGCGGGTGCGCATGTCACGCTTGCTGCGGCTGGCCGTCATTGCACCGAAGCTGGTCCTGGGCGGTTTTGCCCTGCTGCGGGCGATGGCCTTGATGATCCTCCCGGCCTCCGAAAGCCTGGCTTTCGTCGATGAGAGCGGGCCGCTGAATGTCATCCTGTTCCTGATCATTTTCGCCAACCTGGTCGGGCTCAATGTCGCCTTTGCACTGCTGCTGGGCACGAACCTGGCACATACCGCAGAAAAGCTGCACTACCAGTCACGTCACGATCTACTCACCACCCTGCTCAATCGTCGCGCCCTGCAGGAGATGCTGGACCGCGAAATCGCCCGCCGCAGTCGCGGCGGACCGGCTTTCTCGCTGCTGCTGATGGATATCGACCACTTCAAGTGCTTCAATGATGCCCATGGCCATCTGCTCGGAGACGCGGCGCTGATCCACGTCGCCGACACCTTGCGGCGGGTGGCCCGCACCGAGGACATCGTGACGCGATTCGGAGGGGAGGAGTTTTGCGCAATGCTTCCCGCCACCGGCCCGGAAGAGGCGCTACTCGCTGCCGAGCGTCTGCGGCAGGCGATCGCCACCGCGCCCTTCGACTGTGGCGACCAGACCAGGGAAACCATCACCATAAGTATCGGCGTCGCGACCCATGAGCTCGCCTCCGAATCCTGGGACAAGCTGATCGGTCGCGCCGATGCTGCCTTATACGCGGCAAAGGCGGCCGGCCGTAACGGCGTCAGTCGTGCCGCAGTGCCGCCACCGGAACTGGTGCCGCTGCTCAAGCCGGCAAGAAATCCCGAAGCAGCGCATTGAGGTAACGGCGGCCGCGCACCGTCGCGCGGATGCGGTCGTCCGCCATCTCCAGCAGTCCATCGCGCCGTGCCGCCAGCGCCGATTTTTCGATGATGGACAGCGGCAGCCCGGTGCGGCGTTCGAACAATGCCTGGCTGACTCCATCGGCCAAACGCAGGGCGTTCATCAGGAACTCGAAGGGCAGTTCGTCATTCGATACCGCCTGCCAGGATCGGCTTGCCGGATCGCCAAGGTATTCCTTCGGGCCGCGCGGCCGGGCATCGCGCACTATGCCGTTAGCCTGGCTCAATTTCGAATGCGCACCGGCGCCGATGCCGAGGTAGTCGCCGAACTCCCAGTAGTTGCGGTTGTGGCGACATTGCCGGCCGGGTCGGGCGAAGGCCGAGGTCTCGTAGTGTTCGTAACCGGCAGTGGCGAGCGTTTCCTCGACCATGTCCTGCATGTCGGCAGCGAGGTCGTCGTCGGGCAACGGCGGCGGCGCGTGGTGGAAGGGCGTGTTGGGTTCGAGCGTCAGGTGGTAGGCGCTGATGTGGGTCGGGCCGAGCGCGATGGCCGTTTCGATGTCGCGCTGGGCTTCATCCAGCGTTTGTTCGGGCAGCGCGTACATCACGTCGAGATTGACGTTATCGAAATGCGCCGCCGCCAGTTCAAAGGCGGTGTGCGCCTCGGCGGCGGAATGGATGCGGCCGAGGGCCTTGAGCTTGGCGTCGTCAAAGCTCTGGATGCCCAGCGACAGGCGATTCACGCCGGCGGCGCGAAAGCCGGCGAACTTCGCCGCCTCGACCGTGCCGGGATTGGCTTCGAGCGTGACTTCGCACACGTCATCGTCGGCGAAAAGTCGGCGCTGGCGGCACGCCGATAGGAGAGTTGCAACCGATTCGGCGGCCATCAGGCTCGGCGTGCCGCCGCCGAAGAACGCGCTGGCGAATGTGCGGCCGCCGAGCAGCGGCAGCGCCGCATCCAGGTCGGCGATCAGCGCCGCGAGGTAGTCGGCTTCGGGGATGCCGCCACGGCTTTGATGCGAGTTGAAGTCGCAGTAGGGACACTTCTTCACGCACCACGGAAAATGGACGTAGAGCGCAAGCGGCGGCGCTTCCATCAATGGCGGGCGCGCAGCTTGGCCACCAGTTCGCGCAGCGCCTTGCCGCGATGCGAGCGCTCGTGCTTGTCGGCCGAGGAAATCTCGGCCGCGGTCTGGCCGAGGTCGGGCACGAGGAAATAGGGGTCGTAGCCAAAGCCGTTGGCGCCGCGCGGCGTGTCGATGATCTCGCCGTGCCACTCGCCCTCGACGATCAGTGGCTGCGGGTCGTCGGCGTGGCGAACGAAGACCAGCACGGCGACGTAATGGGCGCGGCGGTCGGCCTTGTCCTGCAATTCGGCGATGACCTTCTGATTGTTGCGCTCGTCGGATTTCGGTTCGCCGCCGTAGCGCGCCGAGTGCACGCCGGGCTCGCCGCCCAGCGCTTCGACGCAGATTCCTGAGTCGTCAGCCAGCGCCGGCAGGCCGGTGAGTTTGGCGGCGTGGCGCGCCTTGGCCAGGGCGTTTTCGACGAAGGTGAAATGGGGCTCGTCGGCCTCGGGGACGTTGAACTGCGACTGTGGAATCACTTCAAAGTCGACGCTGGCGAGCATCTCGGCGAATTCGCGCAGCTTGCCCGGGTTGCCGGAGGCGAGAACGATCTGTTTCATTTGAGCGCCGCCTTCTGCATGACGACGAGGTCGGCTATGCCGGCCTGCGCCAGCATGATGAGCGCATCCAGTTCGTCGCGTGTGAAGGGTTCGCCCTCGGCCGTGCCCTGGATCTCGACGATGCCGCCGCTGCCGGTCATCACCACGTTCATGTCGGTGTCGCAGCTCGAATCTTCGGCGTAGTCGAGGTCGAGCACCGGCACGCCGCCCACCATGCCGACCGATACCGCAGCGACAAAATCCTTGAGCGGATTGGCGGCCAGCTTGCCGTTGGCGACCAGTTTTCCCACTGCATCGTGCAGCGCGACGCAGGCGCCGGTGATGGCGGCGGTGCGGGTGCCGCCGTCGGCCTGCAGCACGTCGCAGTCGAGGGTGATCTGGCGCTCGCCCAGCGTCGCCAGGTCGGTGATGGCGCGCAAGGAGCGGCCGATCAGTCGCTGGATTTCCTGGGTGCGCCCCGACTGCTTGCCCTTGGCCGCCTCGCGCGCGGTGCGGGTGTGGGTCGAGCGCGGCAGCATGCCGTACTCGGCGGTGATCCAGCCCTGGCCCTTGCCGCGGAGGAAGCCGGGTACCGTCTCCTCGACGCTGGCCGTGCACAGCACCTTGGTGTTGCCGAACTCGATCAGCACACTGCCTTCGGCATGCATGGTGAAGTCGCGGGTGATGCTGATCTTGCGTGCGTCGTGCGGCTGGCGACCGCTGGGTCGGTTCATGCTCATTGCTTAGTCTGCTCCTACTTGGAATGTTTCTGGATGGCGTTGCGGATCTCGTCGATGGCGTTCTCGATGTCCTCGTCGGTGAGCTCGGGCAATGGCGCCGAGCGGCGGTCGAATTCGGGCATCTGGGTGCTGTGGCCGTCGAGCGGCAGCGATTGCGTCTCGATCGCCTGCAGCGTCTCCTCGCCATAGTTCTCGCCCCAACTCATGGCGACGAGGGAGAGATTGTCGCAGTTTGCGCCGCCGCTCTTCTCTGCCTCGTCGATCAGCGCCGGCACGGCCTGCATGACGTCGCGGCCGTACAGGGCCGACGTGATCTGCAGGTCTTCAAGCGGGCCCCACACGCCGTCGCTCATCAGGGCGATCACGTCGCCGCTTTGCAGGGTGGTCTTGCGCGAGAAGTCGAACTGGGGGTTCTGCTGGCCGCCGAGGCAGGAATAGATGCGGTTGCGCAGCGGGTGGTGCATCGCCTCCGCCGGCGTCAGCTGGCCGTCATCGATCATCGACTGCACGGTCGAGTGGTCGCGGGTCCGGGTCAGGATGCGGCCGTCGCGCAATGCGTAAAGGCGCGAATCGCCAGCGTGCGCCCAGTAGGCGATGCTGTCCTGAACGATGCAGGCGACGCAGGTGGTGCGGGGCGACTCGGCCTCGGGCAGGCGTTTGGCCAGCGCGTAGTCCTGCACGGCCTGGTGGGCGTTCTGCAGGCCGCCGGCAAGGAACATGAATGGGTCGGACAGCCGCGGCTTGGCTTCGCGCTGGAAGGCTTCGGTGAGATATTGCACGGCGATCTGCGCCGCCACCTCGCCGTGCAGGTGGCCGCCCATGCCGTCGGCGACGACCATCAGCAGCGCCTCGCGCGAGTAGCAGTGGGCCAACCGGTCCTGGTTGTTGCGGCGCTTGCCGACGCGGCTTTCTTGATAGATGGTGAACTTCATTTGCGGACTAGTCCTCTCAGGCGTTGGCTGAGGCTGTCGATCCAGGTCGACTCATGCACGGCATGCTGTTGTTCGGTGAGAACCTTCTGCAGGGCGAAGACGGACAGGGGGCGCTCAACATAGTCGAGGTCGAGGCACCAGTCGATGGTTTCCAGCAACTGTGCCGAGTACTTGCCCGCCCACTGCCGCGATGCCGGCTCGAAGCGGTCCTTCTCCAGGCGGTCGATGGCGGGTTGCGGCACCGTGCCGCCGAGGCAGGCGTACATGCTGGCGCCGACGGCGTAGATGTCCGTCCACGGCCCGAGTTGGTCGGGTGCCTTGTACTGTTCCGGCGCAGCGTAGCCAGGCGTGTACATCGGCTTGAGGCTGGGGCCTTCGCTTTCGAGCGCCTGGCGTGCGGCGCCGAAGTCGAGCAGCACCGGGTTGCCGTCGATGCGCAGGTAGATGTTGGCCGGTTTGATGTCCAGGTGCAGCAGCTTGTGGGTGTGCACTTCGCGCAGGCCGTTGAGCAGGCGCGCGAAGACATTGCGGATGAAGCTCTCCCGGATCTCGCCCTTGTGCTTGTTGATGTGCTCCTGCAGCGTGCGGCCACGCTCGTACTGCATCACCATGTACACGGTCTCGTTGGCGCGGAAGAAGTTGAGCACGCGCACGACGTTGGGGTGGTTGAGGTAGGCCAGCGAGCGGCCTTCCTCGAAGAAACACTTCATGCCGTGGCGGAAGGTGGAGCGGTTCTCCTCGGAGATCATCGGCAGGATGTTGCCGGCAGTGCGCAGCGCCAGCGAGTTGGGCAGATACTCCTTGATCGCCACCGGCGTGTCCTGCGCATCGTAGGCCAGGTAGACAATGGAAAATCCGCCCATCGAGAGCTGGCGCTCGATGCGGTAGTCTTCGAGCTGGTAACCCGGGGGCAGCGGCTGGTTGGCCTGCGGTGGCGGCATGGTGGTTGGATGACTATACTGCCGCGATTGTCCTGATTCGCCGCCGGGCTGTAAAGGCGGTTATCCCATACGGAATTACGTCTAAATGATCCATAGCATGACAGGATACGCTGCGGCGCATCGCGACCTCGGCGATGCGGTGTTGCACATCGAGTTGAAAAGCGTCAATTCGCGCTATCTCGACATCGCTTTCCGCAGCGGCGAGGAGGTGCGTTTTCTCGAAATGCCGCTGCGCGAGAAGATCGCGGCGGCCGTGTCGCGCGGCAAGCTCGAATGTCGGATCAATCTGCTGGCGCAGGCGACTGCCCCGCGCGAACGTTCGCCGAACCGGACCGCGATCGAGCAACTCGCCGGCATGGAGCGCGCCGTGCGCGATGCGCTGCCGGGCGCGACGCCGCTGACCGTGGCCGAGGTGCTGCGCTGGCCCGGTGTGCTGGCCGATGATGCAATCGACCAGGGCCGGTTGCAGGCGGAGTGCATGGCGCTTGCCGATGTCGCAATTGCCGACTTCCTCGCCAGCCGCGCGCGCGAGGGGGGGCGACTGGCCGACATCCTGCATGAGCGGACGAGCCGCATGCGCGACCATGTTGCCGCGGTCGGGCCGATCCTGCCGCGCGCGCTGGCCGATTACGAAGCGCGCCTGGCTGCCAAGCTGCGCGAGGTACTTTCCGCCAACGACGAGGATCGCATCCGTCAGGAGATGGGCCTGTTCGCCGCGCGCATCGATGTCGCCGAGGAGCTGGGGCGGTTGACGACCCACTTGGGCGAGGCGGAGCGGGTCCTCAAGAAGGGCGGTGCCGTTGGCAAGCGCCTCGATTTCCTGATGCAGGAACTTAACCGCGAGGCCAATACGCTGGCTTCTAAGTCGGTGTCGACCGAAGTGACCGCAATCGCCCTCGAACTGAAATTGCTCATCGAGCAGATGCGCGAACAGGTGCAGAACCTGGAATGAAAAAGGCGGGCCGAAGCCCGCCTTTGCAACGCCGACTGACGATCGTCAGAACTTGATGCTGACGCCAACCAGCCAGGCATCCATCTCGGTGCGGCCGGTATTGTTGGAGGCGTTGGTGATCTTGTCGCCGAACTTGCCGTAGTTGTGGTACTCGCCGCGAATGCCGATGTTTGCGGTCGGCTTGTACTCGACGCCGACGCCGAACATGCCGTAGCCGCGGGTTTTCGATGCTGATGCAGTGACGCCCATGTCGGTGGCAAAGCCGCCGGTGGCACCCATGTTCGTCTTGGAGTAATTCGATGTTCCGCCGAGCAGGGCGAAGAGGTCGAATTCCTTGCTGACAGGCAGCGTACCCTTGGCGGCGAGCGACCAGGCGTTGTTGTCGACCCGGAACTGGGCGGTGTTGCCTGCATAGGCGCCGGCTGTCCCGTTCAGGGTGTACTTGGTTTCTCCTAAACTGGTATAGGCCCCTTCGATAGCCCAGTTCTGGTCGAACTTGTAACCGAGGAAAATTCGCCAAGCCGTATTGTGGGTGTCGGTCGTGTCGGAAAGGCCACCGGCCGCGGCCGCGGGGAAACGTGCGATATAGGCGTTGGTGCTGAAATCCTGGGTGGCGAAGGCGGTTGTTGCGCGTCCGCCACTGATGCCGGCGTAGGGGCCGACGTCGACGGTTTTGTTCATTTGCGCAAAACTGATGGAACTGGCGCAGCCTAGTGCGATGGCAAGGGCAATCTTTGTTTGCATGGTGGTACTCCCGGGCAGAGATATTGATAACATCACCAAATCAGTCTAGATGGCCGATTTGGCGGCGTCAATATGCGCTTGGGGTCGCCAATCCTCGGTGTTGCGGAGAAGATACAAATGACCCCTGGAAGCCTTTTCATCGTTACCGCGCCGTCGGGCGCGGGCAAGACCACCCTGGTCAAGCTACTGCTGGACCACGACAGCAATGTGCGCCAATCCGTCTCCTACACCACGCGGACGCCGCGTGCCGGCGAGGTCGATGGCGTGGCCTACCATTTCGTCGATGTCCGGACCTTCGTAGCCATGCGTGATCGGGGCGAGTTCCTGGAATGGGCCGAGGTCCATGGCAATTTCTACGGCACTTCGCGTATCTGGCTCGAGGAGCAGATGCAGTCGGGCAACGACATGCTGGTGGAGATCGACTGGCAGGGCGCACAGCAGGTGCGCGGCCGTTTTCGCGACGCTATCGGCATCTTCGTGATGCCGCCGTCTATGGCCGAACTGGAGAATCGCCTGCGGAAACGCGGACTTGATAGCGAGGAAGTGATCCAGCGCCGCGTCGCTGCTGCCCTGGGCGAAATGCGGCACGCTGGCGAGTTTGATTTTGTTATAATCAACAACGACTTGCAGGTGGCCCTCAGTGAATTGCGGGCTGCCGTGCTGACATCACGGTTGCGCTTTGCCCGGCAGAAGGCGCGCTACCCCGAGATGTTCCATTTTCTTGACTGACTTCTGGATTGGATGAATCATGGCCCGCGTAACCGTCGATGACTGCCTGAAGCGTATTCCCAATCGCTTCGATTTGACCCTGGTCGCCGCGCGTCGCGCTCGCCAGATCGCCATGGGCAGCACGCCGCAGGTCGAGGTCGATCGCGACAAACCCACCGTGATCGCCCTGCGCGAACTGGCTGCCGGCAAGGTGGGCATGGAAATCCTCAACCGCGGCCAGGCCTGAACCATGCCCTGAGGATGGAGCCAGCATGGCGTCCTTCGTTCCATCCTCCATATTGCCGACAGACGAACCGGCGGTAATACCCGGCGACATGCATCCTCCCGTCGACCTGCCGGAGGATCTCAGCCGATTCCGCGACAAACTCTCGACCTATCTCAAGGAAGAGGATCTGGAGCGCGTCTGCGCGGCTTACCAGTTTTCGGCCGACGCCCATTTCGGCCAGTTCCGCATCAGTGGCGAACCCTACGTTTCGCATCCGCTGGCCGTGGCCGAGACGCTGGCCGGCTGGCACCTCGATACGCAGGCACTTTGTGCCGCACTGCTCCACGACGTGGTGGAGGACACTGCCATCAGCAAGGCCGACATTGCCGAGCGTTTCGGCAAGGTCACGGCGGAACTCGTCGATAGCGTTTCCAAGCTCGATCGCCTCGAACACCAGTCCTACGAGGAAGCCCAGGCCGAGAACTACCGCAAGATGCTGCTGGCGATGGCGCGCGACGTGCGCGTCATTCTCATCAAGCTCGCCGATCGCCTGCATAACATGCGTACCCTCGACGCCGTGCGCCCGGACAAGCGGCGGCGCATCGCCCGTGAGACGCTGGAGATCTATGCCCCGATCGCCAACCGCCTCGGCCTCAATCCCCTTTGCCGCGACTTGCAGGAAATGGCGTTTCGCCACATGCATCCGCTGCGCTACCAGGTGCTGTCGAAGGCGGTCAAGGCGGCGCGCGGAAACCGCCGCGAGGTCGTCGGCAAGATTCTTCAAGCCATCGAGCAGCGTCTGCCCGAGTGCGGCATCGAAGCGCAGGTACAGGGGCGAGAAAAGCATCTCTACAGCATTTACCGCAAGATGCGTGACAAGCATTTGTCATTCTCGCAGGTGCTCGACATCTACGGTTTTCGCATCATCGTCAAGGATGTTCCGAACTGCTATCTGGTTCTGGGCGCGCTGCACGGGCTCTACCAGCCAATCCCCGGCAAATTCAAGGACTACATCGCCATTCCGAAGGCCAATGACTACCAGTCGCTGCATACCACCCTGATCGGGCCGTACGGCACGCCGGTGGAGGCGCAGATTCGCACTACCGAGATGCACCACGTGGCGCAGGCCGGGGTTGCCTCGCACTGGCTTTACAAGGACACGCAATCGCTGCCCGAACTGCAGCGCAAGACGCACAAGTGGTTGAAGTCGCTGCTTGACCTGCAGTCGGCGTCGAACGAGACGGCGGAGTTTCTCGAACACGTCAAGCTGGATCTGTACCCCAGCGATGTCTACGTCTTTACGCCGCGGGGCAAGATTCTGTCGCTGCCGCGAGGCGCTACCCCGGTCGATTTTGCCTATGCCGTGCATAGCGATATCGGCAATCGTTGCGTCGCCTGCCAGATCAACTTCGAGCCGATGCCGTTGCGCACGGAACTGCGCAACGGCGATCGAGTCGAGATCGTCACCGCCGCGCATGCCAGCCCCAATCCGGCCTGGCTGTCCTATGTGCGAACCGGCAAGGCGCGCGCACAAATCCGACATTTTTTGAAGACGCGGCAGAACGAGGAATCCTCGGCTCTGGGCGAACGCCTGCTCAGCCGGGCGTTGGCGGAGCTGGGATTTTCGCCGGGAATGGTCGACGATTCGGCCTGGGAGCGCTTCCTCAATGACACGGGGGTACGTTCGCGCCCGGAAATCTATTCCGATATCGGTATCGGCTTGCGTCTGGCCTCGGTGGTGGCGCGGCGTCTCATGGCCCGCGACGATACCCTGCAGCACGCGGTGCACAATGTTGCATCGGTGCTGATTCGTGGCACGGAAGGCGTTGCGGTCAAGCTTGCGCCGTGCTGCCAGCCGATACCCGGCGATCCGATCGTCGGCATGATCCGCAAGGGGCAGGGCCTGGTAGTGCATACCCATGACTGCCAGACCCTGGCCAAGCTTGTCGGCTCGAAGGCCGAGTGGGTCGATGTCGAATGGGAACCGGGCATCAACCGCCTGTTCGACGCCGGAATCCGCGTCGTCGCCCAGAATGTGCGCGGCGTGTTGGCGAAATTGGCAGCCGGGATTGCCGAGGCGGAATCCAATATCATCAACGTCAGCATGGAAGAGGATGACGGCGCGACCACGGCGATCTATTTCACCCTCAATGTGTCGGACCGCCAGCATCTGGCGCGCATCCTGCGCAGCCTGCGGCGGATTCCCGACGTGGTGCGTATTGCGCGCGTCAGGGAAACAACCCGGAATTGAATCGACAACAGGAGTTATGTATGGCCATGTATGAATCGGATCACACCAAATGGATGCGCGAATGGCTGGCGCAGCATCCGCAGGAACTCGAAGAGCAGCGGCGTGGCCGTGCCTTGTGGTGGGACAAGCCCGTCCAGTCGCCCGACGCGCAGCGCTGCACCGCTGCGGCACATGTGCCGCAGAAGGCTTATTACTACGACGTCAACTGAACGGCGTCAGGCGGGTCCCGCCCCGTCTTCGGCCCGCCCGCGGGCCTGTATGACTTTAGTTGAGTGTATTTCTCAACATTCAGATTAGTTGACTCGCGTCAATAAGTTGCGCGTCCCGATTCTCTAGGATGTTCTTATCCCTGATCGAAACAGGGAATAGGAGCAACTTGCCGTGAATATTTCCAGTGTGATCATCCATGCGCAGCCGGGCCATGCCGAGGTTGTGCGCGCCGCGCTTGAGTCTTTCGACGGCGTCGAGATTCATGCAGTTTCCGACGAAGGCAAGCTGATCATCACCATCGAAAGCCCGGGCGACCGGGAAACCGCCGACACCTTCGGGGCCATCAGCCAGATGGATCACGTCATGTCGACGGCCATGGTTTATCACCAGACGGAATCCGATCCAGACAAGGAGATCTGAAATGAAACTGACGCGTCGTGAATTCATCAAGTCCAATGCCGTCGTTGCCGCGGCGGGCGTCGCCGGTATGACCGTTCCCGGGGCGCAAGCGATTGCGCAGTCGGCAGCGGACGGCGTTCGCTGGGACAAAGGCGCGTGCCGCTATTGCGGTACGGGTTGCGGCGTGCTGGTCGGAACCAAGGAAGGTCGCATCGTGGCGACACAGGGCGATCCCGACGCGCCGGTGAACAAGGGACTCAACTGCATCAAGGGTTATTTCCTGTCCAAGATCCAGTATGGCAAGGATCGCCTGACGCAGCCGTTGCTGCGCATGAAGGACGGCAAGTACGACAAGAACGGCGACTTCAAGCCCATCACCTGGAACCAGGCCTTCGACATCATGGCGGAGAAGGCCAAGGAAACCATGAAGACGATGGGTCCGGACGGCCTGTGCATGTTCGGCTCCGGTCAATGGACCGTGTGGGAGGGCTATGCTGCGTCCAAGCTGATGAAGGCCGGCTTCCGCACCAACAACATTGACCCCAACGCCCGCCACTGCATGGCTTCGGCCGTGGCCGGTTTCATTCGCACCTTCGGCATCGACGAGCCGATGGGTTGCTACGACGACATGGAGCATGCCGACGCCTTCGTGCTGTGGGGCGCCAACATGGCCGAGATGCACCCGATTCTCTGGTCGCGCATCACCGATCGGCGTCTGACGGCAAAACACGTCAAGATCAGCGTGCTGTCGACGTTTTCCCATCGCTCCTGCGAACTGGCCGACAGCGAACTGATATTCAAGCCGCAGTCCGATCTGGCGATCCTCAACTACATCGCCAACTACATCATCCAGAACAACGCGGTGAACAAGGACTTCGTCGCCAAGCATGTCAACTTCGCCCAGGGCGTAACCGACATTGGCTACGGCCTGCGTCCCAACCACCCGCTTGAACAGGTGGCCAACAACAACGGCTACCCGGGCGCCGACGGCAAGCCGAAAGGCAACCCGAACAACGCCAAGCCGATCACCTTCGACGATTTCGCCAAGTTCGTTTCCGAGTACACGCTCGACAAGGCGCACGAGATTTCCGGCGTGCCCAAGGACAAGCTTGAGGCGCTGGCCAAGGTCTATGCCGATCCGAAGACCAAGGTCTGCTCCTACTGGACCATGGGTTTCAACCAGCATACCCGCGGCACGTGGGTTAACAACATGATGTACAACGTGCACCTGCTGGTGGGCAAGATCTCCGAGCCGGGCAATGGCCCCTTCTCGCTCACCGGACAGCCCTCGGCCTGCGGCACCGCGCGCGAGGTCGGCACCTTCGCCCACCGCCTGCCGGCAGACATGGTGGTAATGAACGAGAAGCACCGCGAGATTTGCGAAAAGGCATGGAAACTGCCGGCCGGCACCATTCCGGGAAAACCCGGCTATCACGCCGTTCTGCAAAGCCGCATGCTGAAGGACGGCAAGATCGGCTTCTTCTGGGCCACCACCACCAACAACATGCAGGCCGGTCCGAACGTCAACGACGAGATCTACCCGGGCTGGCGCAATCCGAAGGCCTTCGTGGTGTCCTCCGATGTCTACCCGACCGTCTCCGCGATGGCGTCTGACCTGATCCTGCCCACCGCGATGTGGATGGAAAAGGAAGGCATGTTTGGCAACGCCGAGCGTCGCGGCCAGATGTGGCGCCAGCAGGTCAAGGCGCCGGGTGAGTGCAAGTCGGACCTGTGGCAGTACCTTGAGTTTGCCAAGCGCTTCAAGATCGAAGAGGTCTGGCCGGCCGAGTTGCTCGACAAGATGCCGGAGCACAAGGGCAAGACGATGTACGACGTCCTCTACGCCAACGGCCAGGTCAACAAGTTCCCGAAGAGCGAGGCCGCCAAGGTCAACGCACATGCCTGGGCCAATTACACGAACGACGAAACCGAGCACTTCGGTTACTACGTGCAGAAGGGCCTGTTCGAGGAGTATGCCGGTTTCACCCGCGGCCACTACCACGACCTGGCGGATTTCGACGTCTATCACAAGGCACGCGGCATGCGCTGGCCGGTGGTCGATGGCAAGGAAACGCTGTGGCGCTTCCGCGAAGGCTACGATCCGTATGTGCCGAAAGGTGCCGGCGTCAAGTTCTATGGCAAGCCCGACGGCAAGGCGGTGATCTTTGCGCTGCCCTACCAGCCGGCGGCCGAGATGCCGGACAAGGATTTCGACCTGTGGTTGTGCACCGGTCGCGTGCTCGAGCACTGGCACACCGGCACTATGACGCGGCGTGTGCCCGAGTTGTATCGCGCCATGCCCGACGCCTGGATCTACATGCATCCGGACGACGCCAAGAGTCGCGGTCTGCAGCGCGGCGACACCGTCAAGGTGGCCACGCGGCGTGGCGAGATCGCCACCAAGGTCGAGACGCGCGGCCGCAACAAGCCGCCGAAGGGTCTGGTCTTCGTACCTTTCTTCGACGAGCACCGCCTGGTCAACAAGCTGACCCTGGACGCCACTTGTCCGATCTCGAAAGAGACCGACTTCAAGAAGTGCGCGTGCAAGGTGACCAAGGTCTGACGGCGCGGACAGGATCAGGGGATAACGTAAGGCGGGCAGTGAGGAGGCTGTCCGCCGCGATTACCGGAATGGATCATGGACAGCGTGAAAAAGTCGGCGCTGGCGGCACGCCGCCAGTTCCTCCTCGATGCGGCCCGCATGGCTGGCGGCGTAGGCGTGCTTGGTCTGGGCGTCGGTCTTTACGCCAAGCAGGCCAAGGCATTGCCGGCGGCGGCGATTCGTCCGCCCGGTGCCGGCACGGAGCAGGATTTTCTTGGTGCCTGCATTCGTTGCGGCATGTGCGTGCGCGACTGTCCCTACAACATCCTCTTTCTGGCCAAGCCGGAACAGCCCATCGCGACGGGTACGCCTTTCTTCGTGGCCCGTACCGGCCCCTGCGAGATGTGCGAGGACATTCCCTGCGTCAAGGCCTGTCCGACCGGTGCGCTCGACCACAAGCTGACCGACATCAACAACTCGCGGATGGGTCTGGCGGTGCTGGTCGACAAGGAAACCTGCCTCAATTTTCTCGGCCTGCGCTGCGACGTCTGTTATCGCGTCTGCCCGTTGATCGACAAGGCCATCACGCTGGAGCTGCGTCACAACGAGCGTACCGGCGCGCACACGATTTTCGAGCCGGTGGTGCATTCGGACCAATGCACGGGTTGCGGCAAGTGCGAGGCGGCCTGCGTGACCGAGGTGGCCGCGATCAAGGTCTATCCGATCAAGCTGGCCAAGGGGGAACTCAGTCAGCATTATCGACTTGGCTGGGAAGAGAAGCGCAAGGCTGGCGGCAGTCTGGTAGAGCCGGAGGTCGAGCATCGCTACAACCTGCCCGAGGGCATGAAGTACGAGCACGGCAAGGGTCTATCGGCGGCGGATACTCCGTCGACTGGCGTCGACAGTCTGCAGGCAACGTTGCCCGACCCTGGCAAGAATGCCGCTCCGGCAGGCATGCCGCGCAATATTCCGGGCGGCGGACTTGGCAACCGCATGTCGGACGACGCGCCGCGGTGATGCCATGAACGAGACCCTGCGCATCGGACAGGAAGCCGTCGAAGCCAAGGGCTGGTGGCTGGCCCACAAGTGGCTGGTGCTACGGCGGCTTACCCAGCTTGGCATCCTTGCCGTATTCCTTGCCGGGCCGTGGCTCGGCATCTGGATCGTCAAGGGCAACCTCAACTACAGCCTGACGCTGGACGTCCTGCCGTTGAGCGATCCCTTCATCATGCTGCAATCACTGGTCACCGGCCACGTGCCGGAAAAACTGGGGCTGATCGGGGTTGCCATCGTCGTTGGCTTCTACTTGCTGGTCGGCGGCCGCGCCTATTGTTCCTGGGTTTGCCCGGTGAATCTGGTGACCGACGCCGCTGCCTGGTTGCGCGAGCGCATCGGCATCAAGGGCGGCGCTCATGTGTCGCGCAGTGTCCGCTACTGGATCCTGGCCCTGACGTTGCTTTTGGCGGGCATCACGGGCACCTTGGCATGGGAGCTGGTCAATCCGGTGTCGATGCTGCATCGCGGCCTGATTTTCGGCATCGGCACTGCCTGGACGGTTGTGCTCGCAGTATTCCTGCTCGACCTCTTCGTGATGAACCGCGGCTGGTGCGGCCGGCTCTGCCCGGTCGGCGCGTTCTACGGATTGATCGGCAAGCTGAGCCCGGTGCGGGTGTCGGCGGTGAAGCGCGAGGCCTGCAACGATTGCATGGACTGCTTTGCCGTCTGCCCCGAGCCGCTGGTCATCAAGGCGCCACTGAAGGATGCGGGCAAAGGCGTCGGGCCGGTGATCCTGGCGTCCGAATGCACCAATTGCGGACGCTGTATCGACGTGTGTTCAAAGGATGTATTTGTTTTCGGCAGCCGTTTCAACAATGCAGCAAGCATGGCCGGTGTCGCGCAGGCGATATCGAAATGATCAACTCAAGTGGGGAGCGCATCATGACAAAGACCTTCAAGACAACCCTGGCCGTGCTGGCCGCCGCCCTGTTCGCCTCGACGACGGGAATCGCCGTGGCGCAGGTTCATTCGCTACGTGGCGTGCAGCCTGATGCCGTAGATAAGGCGCCAAGCGACCTGCAGTATCAGGGCAAGAAGCCGGGCCAGCAGCAGACCATCGACCGCACCTTCAAGGATCAGCCGCCGCTGATCCCTCATGCGCTGAACAACTTCGACGAGATCACGCTTGAAGAGAATCAGTGCATGAGCTGCCATAGCCCCGAGAAGTACAAGGAAAAGAACGCCATCAAGCTCGGCGATAGCCACATGAGCCTGGTCGATATTCCGGGCGGCGGCATGAAGAAGGTGATGAACATGAGCCGCTGGCAGTGCAACACCTGCCATGTGCCGCAAGTCGACGCCAAGCCGCTGGTCGATAATTCCTTCAAGGGCGATATCACCGCCAAGCAGTGACCATTGACCCGACGCCACGGCGTCGGGTGTCACTTATTGGACTGCTCCCCTTGGGCTCTGCCGTCGCAGATGCGGCGGCAGAGCCTTCGTGCTTCCTACACGGTACGCAATTCGATTGCCCGAGCCGGGCACGGTGCGACGCAGCCGCCGCAACCAGTGCAACGCGACGGCTCGACCTCGGGCAGTGCGCTGCCGCCCAGCTGCGGCCTGAAACGGATTGCCGCAACCGGGCAGACATCGCCGCAGGTACGGCAAACCACCCCCTTCGTGGCCAGGCATGTCGATCCAATGACGGGTTGCAGTCGCCAGGGCAATTGGCCTTCCACCTTCCGTAGCGCCCCGGTTTTGCACGAGGTCACGCAGTCGCCGCAAAAGGTGCACTCGCCCTTGCCGAATTCGACTCGCGGGTAGCCAGCGTCCTCGACGAGAATGCCCTGCGGGCAGGCGCGAACACAGTCGCCGCAGCGAGTGCACGCAAGCAGGAACGATTCCTCGGCCAACGCCCAGGGTGGACGCAGCGGTAGTTGGCGCCGTGAAAAATGTCCGCGCAGGAATTGACGGCGTGACGTCATGGTGTTTTCGAGATGAACCGTAAAGATCGGCAGGAACGAACCGGGTAAACGACAAGGGGCGGACCGCAGTCCGCCCCCAAGCTTAGACCAAGTCGCCCGGACCGGGCTTACTCGTCGTCTTCCTTCATGCCCTTCGGCTTGTTGTGGGCGATCCCCTTGTGGCACTCGATGCAGGTCTGCTTGTCTTCGAGAGCGTACTGGTGCTGCTTGCGCGCACGCTGCTTCTGCGATTCTGCGTTCATGCCCTCGTAGGTATGGCAGTTGCGGCATTCGCGCGAATCATTGGCCATCATCCGCGCCCATTCGCGTTCGGCCATTTCGAGCCGATGCGCCTCGAATTTCTCGGGTGTGTCGATAACGCCGGTGATCTTGCCCCAGACTTCCTTCGATGCCTGGACCTTGCGAATGATCTTGTGCGTCCAGTCCTTGGGCACGTGACAATCGGAGCACACGGCACGCACGCCGGTACGATTCTGGTAGTGGATCGTCTTCTTGTATTCCTGGTAGACGTTGTCCTTCATCTCGTGGCAGCCGATGCAGAACTCCAGCGTGTTGGTTGCCTCCATCGCGGTGTTGAAGCCACCCCAGAAGATGATGCCGCTGAAAAAACCGACGACGAGGAGGCCGAGCAAAGAATACTTCGCGCTCGGCTTCTTGAGTGTGCTCCAAAGACCAGACATGACAACCTCCCCAATGAATTCCTAGATGGGAGAACGATACTCCCGCCCCGGCCTGAACCGCCTTGATCTGGCTTAATTCCCCTATTCTGCCTAGGGGCGAACCTGATCGACCAGCAGTTTAATCCCCGCTTTGCCGACCGGAACTGTCTGCGGTGCCGACAGCAGGTCGCCGGCTTGCGGCGTGGCCATGCCGGTCCTGGAAATTCGCGCTTCGATGATGATTTCCTTGAACTTCGACATGGCGTGGTCTGGACTCATGGCGAGACTGTCGTCGAGCGAAAACGCCAGTGGCAGGTCAGGCACGCGGGCCTTGAGGACGGCAACCGGCATGCGCGAACCATCGGCGGGGCGGGCGATCACCATCACGGTATCTCCGGGCGCGGCCTTGTCCTTGAGCGCGGCGGCCAACTCTACCCGGCCTGTCACCGTGGCGCTAGCGCCGACTTTCTCGCCGCTCCTGGCCGGCTTTTCGATGGCGCGTTTGGCACCAAGGCTCTTTCCGCCCTGGGCCCTGGCTTCGCCAATGCTGCTTTGCACCGAGCGGGCTTCGTCGGAATTGGCCGGCAACAGGGCCAGCAACCGCTCCCATTCGGCTATGGCCAAATCGAACTGGCCGGCCTCGAAGGCGCCGGTGCCCGAGAGCCAAAGGGCGTGCGCGTTGTCCGGCTCGATCTTGAGTGCGCGGGCGATCAACTCGCGTGGCTTGCCGGCAAAGGTGCCGCTGGCGGCGACCAGAATGTCGGCATAGTCCGCCAGCAGTACCGGCTCCGTGTCGAGGAAGCTGCCGGCGCGACCATAAGCTTTGGCGGCGTCCTCGTAGCGGCCAAGGATCTTGTAGGAGCGGGCCAGCATCACCCATCCCTGCGGGTTATCGTCCTTCTCCAGGCGGGCGGCCAGCTTGGTCACCATGTCCTCGATCTCGGCAGCCGAAACCTTGTGCTGCGCCTGCGGAGGATTCAGCGCCACCGGGTTGCCGAGCCAGACATAAAGGCCGCCGGCAAGCAGCGGTACGACCAGCGCGATGGCAGCCAGCGTGCCGCGACCACTCGCAACCACAGCGGCCGGAGCATCGTCGACCACATCGTCGTCGAGCAGGCGGCGCTGGATTTCTTCGTAGGCCGTGGCGTAGTCGGCTTCGGCGAGGGCGCCACTGGTCCGGTCCCGTTCGAGTTCATCGAGCTGGTCGCGGTAGATGGCAATGTTGAGGCGCCGCTGCGACGCCGCCGCGCCGGGCTTGCGGCGAATGAGATAGGGGCGCAGCAACAGGCCCAGCGTGGCCAGCAGCAGGGCTGCGGCTCCGGCGATGAAGGCAGGGGTCATTTCTTGGTTTCTTCGTCGAGCAACGCCGCGGCGTGCTTCTGTTCGTCGGTGGATAGGTGCTTGCTGCCAGCCTGTGCGACCGCCCGGTTGCGTCGCCGCAGGTAAACAATGAGTGCGACAACGCCGCTGATCAGCAGCAGGAAAGGCCCACCCCACAACAGCCAGGTGGTGGGCTTGACCGGCGGCCGGTAAAGAATGAAATCGCCGTAGCGGCTCACCATGAACTCGCGGATGTCGGAATCGCTCTTGCCGTCCTTGATGAGTATGCGAACTTCGCGGCGCAGATCCTGGGCGAGGTCGGCGCGTGACCCGGCCAGCGATTCGTTCTGGCAGACCAGGCAGCGCAATTCCTCGGCGATGACGTTGAGACGCTGCTCCACGGCTTCGTCCTCGGCCAGCGGTGCAGCATCCTTGGCGAACAGGGGTGCGCTCAGGAACAGTGCCAGCAGAAATGCGATCAGGCGCATCATTTGTCCAGCTCCTTCACCAGCGGCAGAATTTTTTGCTCCAGCGACTCGGGCGTGACCGGTCCGATCTGCTTGTAGCGGATGATGCCGGCCTTGTCGATCACATAAGTCTCGGGCACGCCATAAACGCCGTAATCGATGCCGACGCGGCCATCGAGGTCGAACGCAGACAGTACATATGGATCGCCATGCTGGCGCAACCAGCCTAGCCCGTCGGCACGCTGATCCTTGTAATTGAGGCCGACGATCGGCACGATGCCGGCCTTGCCGAGTTCAACCAGCAGCGGGTGCTCCTGGCGGCAGGAGACGCACCACGACGCCCAGACATTGAGCAGCCAGACCTTGCCCTGCATGTCCTTGGTGGCGAAGCGCTTGTCGGGCGCGGCGAGTTGCGGCAGGTCGAAGGCCGGCGCCGGCTTGCCCACCAGCGGACTTGGCACCTCGCGCGGGTTGAGGTTGAGGCCGACGGCGAGAAAGCCGACCAATACGAGGAAGGCGGCGAGGGGTAGAAGAAAGCGCATCATGCCGCCTCCGCCGGGCCGCCCCAAGATGGCGACGAGTCAACGAACCGGAAGCCGCGTAGCGGCTGAACACCAGTCACCCCCCTTCCTTGGGAAGGGGGGGCGAGGGGGATGGGGGATCTATTCATGCCGGCACGCTCCCGGCCGCGAACTTCTCGGCCTTGGCCTTGATCCGGTAGCGGCGGTCCGAAGCCGCCAGCAATCCGCCGAGGCCCATCAGCAGGCAGCCGCCCCAGATCCAGTCGACGAAGGGCTTGTAGTAGACACGAACCGCCCAGGCCTGCCCTTCGAGTGGTTCGCCGAGCGAGACATAAACGTCGCGGGTGAAGCCGGTGTCGATGGCCGCTTCGGTCATCGGCATCTGCGAGGTGAAGTAGTTGCGCTTCTCCGGGTGCATCATCTTCTGCACCTTGCCGTCGACGCTGAGCTCGACATCGCCGCGCATCGCGCGATAGTTCGGCCCCGGTACTTCCTTGACGCCGAGGAAACGGAAAGTGTAGGCATTGATGGTGACTGTTTCGCCAGGTTCCATGCGCACGTCCTTTTCGACCTGGTAGCCGCCGACCAGGGTGACGCCGACGACGAACACCGCGATGCCGAGGTGGGCGATCTGCATGCCCCAGAAGGCGCGCGGCGCGTTGCCGGTCCTGAGGCGCTCGCGGGTCTGGATGACAGTGCCGGCAGCAACCCACAGCGCCAGCGTCAGACCCATCGCAACCAGCGGCGACCACTGTTTGGCGGGACCCATCATGAAAGGCAGCGCCACGCCGCCGCCGACCGCGATGATGAAGGCCAGCGCCAGGCGGCGCGCGATGTCCCTGACATCGGCCTGCTTCCAGCGGGCCAGCGGTCCGGCCGCCATCAGGAACAGCAGCGGCACCATGATGGGCACGAACACGGCGTTGAAGTAGGGCGGCCCGACCGAGAGCTTGCCCATGCCCAGCGCGTCGATCAGCAGCGGGTAGAGCGTGCCGAGCAGCACGCTGCCGCAGGCCACAACCAGCAGCACGTTGTTGAGCAGCAGCAGGGTTTCGCGCGAGACGAGGGAGAAGGCCCCGCCCAGGCTCACCTTCGGCGCGCGCCAGGCGAACAGCGTCAGCGAACTGCCGACGACGACGGCCAGGAAGAAGAGAATGAAGACGCCGCGCTTCGGATCGGTGGCGAAGGCATGCACCGATGTCAGCACGCCGGAACGGACCAGGAAGGTGCCCAGCAGCGACAGCGAGAAGGCGGCGATGGCCAGAAGCACCGTCCAGTTCTTGAAGCTGCCGCGCTTCTCGGTGACGGCCAGTGAGTGGATCAGTGCGGTACCGACCAGCCAGGGCATGAATGATGCGTTTTCGACCGGGTCCCAGAACCACCAGCCGCCCCAGCCCAGTTCGTAGTAGGCCCACCACGAGCCGAGCGCGATGCCCAGCGTCAGGAACACCCACGCCGCCGTGGTCCAGGGCCGCGACCAGCGCGCCCAGGCGGCATCCAGCCGGCCGGAAATCAGCGCCGCAATGGCGAAGGCGAAGGCCACCGAGAAACCGACGTAACCCATGTAGAGCATCGGCGGGTGGAAGACGAGGCCCGGATCCTGCAGCAGCGGGTTGAGGTCGCGTCCGTCTTCGGCCGCCGGCAGCAGGCGCTCGAAGGGATTGGAAGTGATGAGGATGAAGGCGAGGAAACCGACGGCGATGAGACCGAGCACGGCGAGCACACGCGCCACCATCGTGTCCGGCAGCGAGCGCGACAACTGTGCGACGCCCAATGTCCAGCCGACCAGCATCATCACCCACAGCAGCAGCGAGCCCTCGTGCCCGCCCCAGACGCCGGCGATGCGGTACATCGTCGGCAGTAGCGAATTCGAGTGCTGGGCGACGTAGACGACCGAGAAGTCGTTGGCGTAGAAGGCCCAGGTCAGGCAGCCGAAGCTGAAGGCGACGAGCAGGAACTGAACCTGCGCCGCGGGCCGCGCCAGGGCGACCCAGGCGGCATTGCCGCGTTGCGCGCCGATAAGGGGGAGGACGCCCAGTACCAGCGCAACCGGCAGGGCGAGGATGAGGGCGAAGTGGCCGAGTTCTGGAATCATTGCTTGAGTGTTTCCTGCGCTTTCTGCGCCTGGTCGACCGCGTGCTGGGCGGCAGGCGGCATGTAGTTCTCGTCGTGCTTGGCCAGCACCTCGGTCGCGGCGAAGCGGCCGTCGGCGCCCAGCCTGCCCTGTACCACGGCCCCCTTCCCCTCCTTGAACAGGTCGGGAAGGATGCCAGTGTAGAAGACCGGGATTTCCTTGGCGGTGTCGGTGATGATGAAGTTCACCGTGATGTTGTCGCGCTTGATGCTGCCTTCCTTGACCATGCCCCCGATGCGGAAGGCCTTGTCCTGCGGCGCCTTGCCGGCGGCGATTTCGCTGGGCGTGATGTAGAGCGCGATGTTGCTGTCGAGCGCCTGCAGCACGAAGACCGAGGCGATGCCGATGGCGGCGAGACCGCCGGCGATGATGGCGAAGCGTTTGTGGCGGGGTTTCATTGTTGATCCAGTTCCTCGGCGATACGTTCGCGGCGCAGGCTGCGCAGGATGGCGCTTCGACGGTGGCGGACCAGGAAAGGTTCCGCGATCATGACGACAAGGGTTACGCCGAAGCTGCCCCAGACGTAGAGCCCGTAGCCACCCATGGCGAAGAACTCGGCGGGAGAATTCCAGTTCATGATTTCACCTCAACCAATTGCTTCACCCATTCTGTGTGCGTCTCTCGCTCGAGGATGATGGCGCGGGCGCGCATCAGTGCCACGGCGATCGAATACATCCAGAAGCACAGGGCCATCAGCAGCATGCCCCAGAGCATGGTCTGGGCCATCGACGGTGCCTTGGTCAGGTTGATGGTCGAGCCTTGGTGCAGGGTGTTCCACCATTTCACCGAGAAGTAGATGATGGGGATATTCACCACGCCGACCAGCGCCAGGATGGCGCCAGCCTTGTCGGCGCGGCGCGGATCGTCTATGGCCGATTGCAGGGCGATGAAGCCGATGTAGAGGAAGAACAGGATCAGTTCCGAAGTCAGGCGGGCGTCCCACACCCACCAGGCGCCCCACATCGGCTTGCCCCACAGCGCACCGGTCCACAGGCTGAGGAAGGCCATCAGTGCGCCGGTGGGGGCCAGCGCCGAAGCCATCATGCCCGACAGGCGCGTGTTGAAGATCAGGCCCAGGCCCGCCCAGGCGGCCATGACGCAGTAGATGAACATCGACATCCACGATGCCGGCACGTGGATGAAAATGATGCGGTAGCCCTCGCCCTGCTGCGCGTCGGTGGGCGCGACGAAGAAACTGATGTAGAGGCCGACGACGCCGAAAGCCGCGGTCAATGCCCAGAACCAAGGCACCATCCTCCCGGCCAGCGGGTAGAAGCTCTGCGGGCTGGCGTACCTGAACCAGTTGATTATCTTGTTGTTCATCGCGCAACCCTAAGGGCCGCCCCGAGGGGTGTGGCGCCCCCCGTGGGGGCAGCGAACAAAGTGAGCGTGGGGGCCATATTTTATTCCAGTGCGATCCTCAATGCCGCCGTGGTTGCCCACGGCGCGAAAAACACGGCCAGCGCCAGCAAGGCCGCCAGCAACGACAGATGGCCTCCGGCACCCAGGCCCGAGATATGGGCATCGACCGCACCGGCGCCGAAAATCAGTGCCGGCACGTAGAGCGGCAATACCAGCAGGCTCAGCAGTACACCGCCGCCGCGGATGCCCAGCGTCAGCGCCGCGCCGATGGCGCCGATCAGGCTCAGCAACGGTGTGCCGACCAGCAACGTTACCACCAACACACCCAGCGCCCCGGCATCCAGGTCGAATTGCAGTCCCAGCACCGGCGCCAGCAGCACCAGCGGCAGGCCTGATACCAGCCAATGTGCCGCTATCTTGCCGCCGACCAGCAAACCCAGCGGCGTCGGCGACAGCGCCATCTGTTCCAGCGTGCCGTCGGCATGGTCCGGCGCGAACATCCGCTGCAGCCCCAGCATGGTCGCCAGCAAGGCGGCCACCCACAAGACGCCCGGCGCGATCTTCCGCAGCAGCGCCGGCTCCGGTCCGATGCCGAGGGGGAACAGGCTAACGACAATCATGAAGAAGAAAAGTGCCGTCAGCACCTCGCTTTTTCTGCGCATCGCCAGCAGCAGGTCGCGGCGGATGATGGCCAGCATGGACTTCATGACGCCCCCATCCTCCCATCCCCCTTCCCGGGGAAGGGGGTGACGGAGGTTCGGCCTCGCTGCGCGAGTCCTCCGGTTTGCTGGCTGCGCCCATCCTTGGGGCGGCCCGGCGGATGGGCGCTCACAGCTTCACCACCTTGCAGCCGGCGATCGGCATCGCCTGGTGGCTGGTCAGTACCGCCATGCCGCCGTCGGACAAGTGCTCGCCGATCAGCCCGGCCAGCATATCCACCGCCTTCACGTCGAGCGCAGTGAAGGGCTCATCCAATACCCACAACTTCGCCTTGCGCGTTACCAGTCGCGCCAGCAGCACGCGCCGCTTCTGCCCCGCGGAGAGAAAGCGCACCGGCAGTTCCTCGCGGCCGCGCAGGCCGAAACGCCGCAGCACGTCCAGTGCATCCTTCTCCGCCAGTTCCGCACCATCCAGCGCGGCGGCGAGACCGAGGTTTTCCAGCGGCGTCAATTCTTCCTTCAAAGCCCCGTGGTGGCCGAGAAACAGCATGTCGCGGCGATAGTCCTCAGCCAGCACCCGGATCGATTCGCCGTTCCAGCGGATCTCGCCGGCCTCGGCATGCGCCAGCCCGGTCAGCATGCGTAGCAGGCTGGTCTTGCCGGCGCCGTTCTCGCCCTGCACGTGCAGCCATTCACCGGGCGCGACCGCAAGATCGAGCCCGGAGAAGAGGCGGCGTTCGCCGCGCACGCAGGTGAGCCCGGTCGCAGTCAGCATTGAACTGCGAATTTTGCCAGACTTGGAGCCGCCGGCGGCTTAATCGGGATCAAATGCCTAGAATTGAAACAATCGAAACGGTTCGGAGAATCCCCATGAAATCAGCGGTTATTCTGCTTGTCGTCGTTCTGGCCCTGCCGGTTGCGGCGCAGGAGCGCAGCCTGAGCCCCGGCGTCAATCGCGCCTATGACGGCGCGGATTACCGACGCTGGCAGGGCATGTTCGAGACCGAAGGCCGCGAGGTGTTCGACAAGCGCCACGAGATCGTTGCCGCACTGGGCATCCGTCCCGGCATGGCCGTGGCCGATGTCGGCGCCGGTACCGGCGCATTTACGGCACTGCTCTCGCAAAAAGTCGGCGCTGGCGGCACGGCAATAGCCCAGGACATTTCGCCGGAATTCCTGCGCGGTATCGAAGCACGGACCCGCCGCGAGAACTTGGTTAACGTACGGACGGTTCAGGGCGGCGAGAAGGATGCCGGCCTGTCACCAGCGAGTCTGGACCTGATTTTCCTCTGCGACACCTACCACCATTTCGAATACCCGCAGGCCATGCTGGCCTCGCTACGGGCGGCGCTGAAGCCGGGCGGGCGGCTGGCGGTGATCGACTACGAGAAGATTCCCGGCCGTTCCAGCGCCTGGGTCATGGGCCACGTGCGGGCGGGGCGGGAGGCGGCGATCGCCGAGATAGAAGCGGCCGGCTTTCGCCTGCTCAAGTCGCACTCGTTGCTCAGCGAGAACTTCTTCCTCGAGTTCGAGCGGCAGTAGGCCCTGGACTCGGGACAGGCGCGGCATCGTCGACGGTTGCATGGGTAACGAATCCATTCCCGTGGCGGCCCCAGCATGTGAGCAGCCATTCGGTGGTGATTTGTTACCGGCGGCTGATCGGCCAAAGCAGCCTTCGGCAGAATCTCGGCAACGAAGCGCAATGCCTCCTCTCTTAATGGCTGCTTCCAATATCGCTAAATGGAAGCCATTGCATGCGTGTAGCGTATAAGCTACACTTGCCAAATGATTGAAGTTTTCCGATACCAAACCACCGGCGGCCTTGAACCGGTCACCGAATGGCTTCAATCGCTGCGCGACAAGCAAGCCCAAGCCAAGGTGAGGCTTCGCCTGAAACGAATTGAAGCAGGGAATTTTGGCGACTGCGAGCCGGTGGGTGATGGCGTTCTGGAATTGCGAGAGCATCTGGGTGCCGGGTATCGGGTGTATTTCGGTCGGCACGGTCGGTCGATCATCATTCTGCTGTGTGGAGGATCGAAAAAGACCCAGGCAACGGATATCAAGATCGCCCGCGAATACTGGGCCGATTGGAAAAGGAGACAAGGATGAACAGAAAAGTGGCAGCAGCAGCCTCTCATCACGACCGAGAAGTCGCTGAACTTCGCGCCGATCGCGAACTTGCAGTGGAGTATCTCAAGGCAGCCATGGAATCTCTGGACGACCCGGATAACCGTGCCGCCGGCCTTCTCGCATTGCGGACAGTGGCGGAGGCTTACGGTGGGCTTGGTGCGGTAGCAACCGAGGCAGGCATCAGCAGGGAATCGCTTTACCGGACCTTGTCGCCGAAGGGCAATCCGACACTAAAGACTCTTCTGGCGGTATTGAAAGCGGTGGGTATGAAACTCTCGGTTGAGTCAGGGCAACACGCCGCAGTTTGAATTCGACGTGGCGCCACTATGCCGACCGTGGCAACATTCTGTCGAATAGCCCAGCGGCTGCTTTCCGGTTATCCCCCAAAGGGAGGCAACCAGCCAAGAGCGGAAGTTGCGACGCCAATTTTCTGAGCGAGTCGAACAGCGGATAACTGATCCAGAAGCTGCTGCTCAGGAATTTTAGGCAGGTGTCTGGGTATCGGCCTGAGCGGTCGGCCACGTTTCGCCAGCCATGACAATCATAATCGCTGCCATGAATGTCGGCTTCCAAGGGCCCTGATCACCCGTTCCAGCCCGTGAGGACAATGGCGCGGAATCGGGAGCCTAACGGCCGCGTACGGCCGTCTTTTTTGCGACATTGGGCAAATTACTTGCCGCAGCCAAGCGATGCTTCGACAGTTGGCGACAATCCAATTCACTGGTGCGCAGTTTTTACGGCATCATTCTTTTGGGCGCTATGTTTGGTCTCCGCCCGCTACCGTTATTGGCGTGATTTTCGATTTTTCGAGAACCTCGCCGAACAGCCCAAAAAGTCCCATAGTCCAACGCCAATCCGGTGTTCTAGTCAGCCAGAAGTTCGGCCAGCGGGTGAAGTTGTTCGACGTGCTCGGCCACGACTTTCACAATGACGGTAATCGGGATGCTCAGCAGCATTCCCCAGAAGCCCCACAGCCACGCCCAGAACAGCATTGACACGAACACCGCAGCAGTGTTCATGCGGGCCAGCCTGCCAGTCATCCAGGTGGTGACCAGGGTTCCGACCAGTGTGGCAATTGCCATCGAGACGGCGCCGACGAGCAAGGCCATCGTCAGTGTTTCGAACTGCGTATAGGCGGTGATACCAATGGCGACGGCGGTGACCAGCGGACCGAAGTAGGGAATGACGTGAAGTAGGCCGGCGGCTACCCCCCAGACGCCGGCATTTTCCAGGCCGATCGAACGCAGGGCAATCCAGGTCAGCAGGCCCAGCAGCACGTTGGTCACCAGCAGCATCAGCATGTAGCGTTGGATCGAATTGTTGATCTGGTCAAGCATGCGCACGGTGATCTTTCGATGCGCCAGCGTGGGTCCCGCCAGTCGCACGAGCTTGCGCTTGTAGGTATCCCCCGCCAGCAACAGAAAGTACGTCAGGAACAAGACCATCGACGCCTGGCCGAGCAGCGCTGCAGCGCCCATGGAGCGCGACCAAAGGAAGTCGCCGAGCTTGAAGCGGGGCGGGTCGATGACGACCCGCGTCGCCGGGCGCATGGGCGGCGAAGTCGCGCCGGATGCCTGGCTCGTCGCCTTCTCGATTTCACTGGCGGCGGTTTGCACTTTCTGCATGGTGCTCGGCTCGCCCCGGCGCAAGGAGTTGAGGCCGGCGGACAGCTTGCTCACCGTCTCGGGCAATTGATCAACGATGGTGCGTACCTGGCCGCGCAAACCATAGGCGCCGAGGACAAGTGCGCCCACGACCCCCAGCATCACAAGAGTAGCGCCGGCGATGCGCGGAATTCGCATCTCCTCCAGCCAGACGACAAGCGGATTCAGCGTATAGGTGAACAGGATTCCGAGCAGCAAAGAAATGACGAAGGCCTGTGCCCATTCAAGCGCAAAAACAACGGCGATGACGGCAAGGATGACCAATGCCAACTCCCGCCGCTTGCCGGTCAATTGCACCGTCTCCACAGCGCCAAGCGCGTCGGGCCCGGCCGGCAAGTCACTGCCGGTCGGGCCCTCTGCGTCAGACGTTACAACTGCTGCCATCAGTTACTTGATGCGCATGTCGTTCTTGACTGACCTGACGCCAGCGACCCGGCGCGTCACTTCGACCGCCTTGTCAATCGCAGTCTGCGAGCTGACGAAGCCACTGAGCTGGACGGCGCCCTTGAAGGTTTCGACATTGATCTCGGCGACCTTGAGCGAAGGCTCATTGAGGATGGCGGCCTTGACCTTGGTGGTGATGACACTGTCGTCAACATATTCACCCGTGCCCTCCTGGGTGGAAGTGGACGCGCAGCCGACGACGGTAACAAGGGATGTGGCGATGACAAACGCAGACAGATACCTGGCAAGTTGTTTCATGATTGATTCTCCATGGATGATGAAAATTACGAAGCTAGACGCCGGCGCGCAGGTCAGCTGTGTGCGCGAATGACGCCATCAATGACCTGAACCCGTTCGCCGTTTTTCCACGGCTGCGGACTGGTCGCACTGAATACTTTGGTCGAACCATCGTCGAAGCGAACCGTGGTTTCGTAGCGCTGGGTCGTTTTCATGCGCTTCTCGATCTGGTTGCCGGCAACCGCGCCGCCAACCGCACCGGCCACCGTGGCCAGGTCCTTGCCGCGGCCGCCGCCGACCTGGTTACCGAGGAGGCCGCCAACGACGGCACCACCGACAACGCCGACGACGCTGGTTTCGCCCGGGGTATCAACCACCCGGGTCGACTCGATGACGCCACAACCGACGCAGTTCGCTTTGGCACTGACGATCGGCACGGAAGCCTTGTGGGGCTTGGGCGCTGCGGTACGCGCTGGTGCCGACGAGGTTTTTTCCGCCATCGCTGGGCTCTCGGCCAATGCCTTGTCGCCGGCGTTGCTGAACGAGGCCGGAATCCAGCCCATGATCGCGCCGATGCCGAGCAGGCTGAAGACGATGATCGATATGCCGACAATCCACATCAGCGGATGGGGCGATTTATTGACAGCTGTTTGCATTATGGTTTTCCTTTTTGAATTCTTCAGGATCGAACGAAGCCTTTGGCGACACTTCAGGACACAGCATGGCGGTATTGCGGCAGGCCGTCGGTACGGTGGCGTACATAGCCGGCCGGCTTCGCGAATTCGCTCAGTTGATGACGATCACGCGCTCACCCGGTCGCCATTTGGCCGGGCTGGCATCGTGGAAGCTGCGGCTCGAGCCATCGGCCATGCGGACGGTGACGGCAGTGCCGTTTCCGGCGCCGGACTTCGCGAGCGGCCCGGCAGATGCAACAACGCCGCACTCCGTACAACGCATGCCGATCGGATTACCACGGCCCTGGTTGGCCGCTTCGACCTGCATTTGTAGGTCGACGTTCATCGACCGGAAGCTATCACTGCCGCTAACAACCGCGGCCCGTCCGGGCGTACTCAGCAGAATCGCAGCGGCGAAGCCAAGCAGCAGTTGCCGGTGGCGGACTTCGCTGTTCTGCGTTGTCATGGTTTCGGCAGCTTGCATCGCGGGTCATCCTCTGTGGTTGTTGCCGGCAGGATTGCGCAAATTTGCAATGGGTACCGTGCGCTAGCGTACTTACGCCGCCGCCCCCCCGGCGTAGTGTTCGCGGCGACTGGCCGTCGAGTCGCACCTTTCATCCGAGCAAGGGTGGACGAACGAAATGCCGGAAGCGGAGATCCATGTCCTTTGAAACCTGGGCGCTCGTCATCGGCGCGCTGCTGATCATGATGGCGCTGTCGAACACCTGGCTGCGGCGACTGCCGCTGAGCACCGCCATGCTCTATCTCGCCGCCGGCTTCGGGCTTGGCCCGGCCGGTCTGGCGATCCTGTCGCCCGATCCGCTGGTTCACTCGGTCATGCTCGAACGGGTCGCCGAGGTGGCCGTCCTCATCTCGCTGTTCTCGGTCGGCCTCAAGCTTGGCTTGCCGCTGTCAAGCCGGGGCTGGCGCCTGCCGGTACGCCTGGCGATCGTTTCGATGACCATTACCGTGGCGCTGATTGCCGCGATCGGAGTGATGCTACTCGACCTGCCGCTGGGCGCGGCCATCCTCCTTGGCGCGATCATTGCGCCGACCGATCCGGTGCTGGCCTCGGATGTCCAGGTGCTGGAGGCAGGGGATCGTGACCGCGTGCGCTTCAGCCTGACCGGTGAGGGCGGACTGAACGACGGCGCCGCCTTCCCCTTCGTGATGCTCGGACTCGGCCTGCTTGGCCTGCACGAACTGGGCAGCGGCGGCTGGCGCTGGCTGGCCGTCGACGTCATCTGGGCGATTGGCGGCGGTTTGCTGATCGGCGGCGCGCTGGGTGCGGGCGTCGGCCGCCTGGTGGTCTATCTGCGCAGCCGCCACCAGGAATCGGTCGGCCTCGATGAATTCATCGCGATCGGCCTCATCGCGCTCACCTATGGCCTTGCCGTGCTGTGTCATGCCTATGGCTTCCTCGCCGTCTTCGCCGCCGGTCTGGCGCTGCAGCGGGTCAGGGAACGCTATGGCGCCCCGGCGGCGGTTGCGCCAGAGAGCCCGGGGAGCAAGCTGGCGCAGGAGGCGCTGGCGGCCGAGGAAGAAATCGCGAGCGCCGGCATGATGCAGGAGGTGCAGGGGTTCAACGAACAGCTGGAGCGCATTGCCGAAGTGGCGATCGTGCTCATCGTCGGCGCCATGCTGTCCTACATTTTCATTCCCGAGAATGCCGGGTGGTTCGTCCTGCTGCTACTGGTGGTCGTGCGCCCGCTGTCGGTCTGGCTTGGGCTGCTCGGCGCCCCGGTGTCGCGCGATCAGCGCATTCTCATTTCCTGGTTCGGCATCCGCGGCATCGGCTCGATCTACTACCTGATGTACGCCATCAACCATGGTTTGCCGACCCCGCTGGCGCAGCAATTGACCGGTCTGGCACTCGCCGCCGTCGCAGTTTCCATCGTGCTGCACGGCGTTTCGGTGACACCGCTGATGGCGCTTTACGCCCGGCGTCGGGCGCGGCGGCGCGGTGGCGCGGCAAAAAGCGGTTGACCTTCCCCCAACCTGCCGGCCTATGTTCGGAGGCGTACGGAACATCGCCGCCACCGCTTTCATACTGCGATCAAGTCGGATCCGATATTCGAGCCGTTGTCCGCCTGTCCGATCATTTGAATCCGCTGCGGCGAACACGCTTTTCCGCGCGTCCATCCCAACCCTGGAAATCCCCATGTTCGAGGCCGCCTTGCCGCCACACCCCGCCAACCCTGCAGCCAAGGCCGACACCACGCCGGAAGGCAGCAGCCAGACGTCCCTGCTCAAGGCCGGTGCCTTGCAGTACGCGATTCTGACCAGCGCCAATTTCTCGATCATCGCCACTGACGAGAAGGGCACCGTTCAAGGGCTACTTTACCGACCCGGAGCGGGCCGAGGCCGGCATCAAGCAGGTGCTGAGCGAAAGGAAGGTCACCGACTACGAACTTACTGCACGCGCCCGCAACGGCAAGGAAACCGTGGTTTCCTACAACGCCACAACCTTCTATGACCGCGACCGAACCCTGCAGGGCGTGTTCGCCGCCGCCCGCGACGTTACCGAACGCAAACGGGTGGAGGCGGAACTGCAGCAGGCCAAGGCCACCGCCGAAAGCGCGAGCCAGACCAAGCCGGATTTCCTAGCAAGCATGAGCCATGAAATTCGCACACCGATCAATGCCATCATCGGCATCGCCGACCTGCTGGCGAAGACCCCCCTCTCGCCGGAGCAGAACAAGTATGTGCAGGTCTTTCGCCGCGCCGGCGACAACCTGCTGAACCTCATCAACGACATCCTCGATCTGTCCAAGGTCGAAGCCTCGCAGCTCGAACTGGAACGGACCGGATTCTCCCTTAGCGACCTGCTGGAAAAAGTTCGCGAGATGGTGGCAGTCCGTGCCCAGGAAAAAGGCTTGTCGCTGCTGTTCGAGATAGCGGCGGAAGTGCCAGGAAATCTGATCGGCGACCCGACGCGACTGCGCCAGGTGCTACTGAATCTGGTGGGCAACGCGATCAAGTTCACCGAGTCCGGCGAAGTCTCGCTGCACGTCACACCGGACGCCGATGCGGCCATCCCGGGCGCATTGCGGTTCACAATTGCCGACACCGGCATCGGCATTCCGGCAGAGAAACTGGGTGCGGTCTTTGAGCGTTTTACCCAGGCCGATTCGTCCACCACGCGCAAGTACGGCGGCTCGGGTCTGGGCCTGACGATTTCGAAGCGTCTGGTGGAACTGATGGGCGGGCGCATCGGGGTCGAAAGCAGCGTCGGCAGGGGCAGCGTGTTCTCTTTTGCCGTGCCGCTCGAAATTTGGTCCGGGCCCACGCGCGGCACAGCCGTGCCAGTGGGCGCGAGTCCGGAGGCGCCATTGCCGGCGTTGCGAATTCTTCTGGTGGAAGACTCCCCCGACAACCGTCTGATCACGGTGGCCTTCCTGGAGGAAACGCCCTACCGGGTTGAAATCGCCGAGAACGGGGCTATCGCCTGTGAAAAGTTTTTTGCCGAAAATTACGATCTGGTCTTGATGGACCGGCAAATGCCGATCATGGATGGCCTGACCGCGACGCGGGCGATCAGGGAATGGGAAGTGGCGAACCAGCGGCCACCGACACCGATCATCGCCTTGACAGCCTCGGCTTTGCGGGGGGATCGCGAAAAGTGCATGGCCGCCGGGTGCACGGCCTATTTGACGAAACCCATCAAGCAGGAAGTCCTGCTGCAAGCCATCAAGGAGCAGAGCCCGATCACGCTGCCACCAGCGTTGGCGCAGTCAATTCGGCCGGACACGATACGCGTGCGCACCAATCCCAAGATCGCCGACCTGATCCCCGGGTTTCTGCAGAATCGCCGGCAGGACGTCATCACGATGGGCGAAGCGCTGGATCGGCGGGACTTTGCGACAGTCGAAAGTCTCGGCCACGGCATGCGTGGCGCCGGGGGCAACTATGGCTTTCCGGGCATTACCGACATTGGTGCTGCCCTCGAACTGGCAGCCGCCAGCAGCGACCCCAGTGCCGCGCGCAAATCGGTGGCCGAACTGGCCGACTATCTCGATCGCGTCGAGATCGTCGCCGACTAGGGCCGGGTTGGCGCTTCCGGGCGCTGCGTTCGCGTCAGGCTGGCGCGGACGCGGGCGGTAAGCTGCGGAACAGAAAACGGCTTGGTTACATAGTCCGTCACTCCCGCCGCAAAACCGGCACGGGTGCTGGGCTCGTCGGTCATGGCCGTGAGCATCAGTACCGGCAGGGATAGTGTAGCGGGATCGGCGCGCAGCGCTTTTGTCACCGTCAGGCCGTCCATGCCGCTCATCTTGTAGTCCAGCACCACCAGGTCCGGCAGTTGCGCCGCGATCATCCGCAGCGCCTCGGCGCCGCTGGTCGCTTTGCTGACTGTGTAGGCTTCGTCTTCCAGAGCACGGACGATGAGGGCAAGCGTGTCCGGCTGGTCGTCGACCACCAGGATGCGAAAGCTGCGGTCGGCGACGGACGCCTGGAAGGGTGCCGTCGTGACAAACGGTTGCAGTGCCGCCTCGGGTTCAAGGGAGAGTTCGCAGCCTTCATAGGCACAGAAGACGTCGAGTCCGGTCCCGCATTGCAATGCCAACGTTCGTGCCCGGCGCTCGATGTCGGAGACGAACTGGTCGTCATGGCCCGGGTCGTGGTGGGTCAGGGCCACCCGCCGCACGCCGGCGGCCGAGGCCATCTGCACCACGTAGTCGTAAGTACTGTGCCCCCAGGTCTTCTTCGGACCGTATTCATCGGGCGTGTACTGGGCATCATGGATGACGAGATCGGCATTGGCCATGAAGTCGGCATGGCGACGGTCACCTGCATGCAGGATTGATTCGATGCGACCCGGTTCGGCACCGGCGCGCCAGAGATCATCGGAAAACGGCTCGTGGTCCACCAAATACACCACTACTACGCCGTCAGCTTCGATCCGGTAGCCCAGCGTCATCGCCGGGTGATTGAGAAACTGGGTTGCGACCCGCGTACTGCCGATGGTGTGGATGCCCTCGGTCAGGTCGTGGTAGTTGATTTCCGCCGGCAGCTGGTCCAGCTCTACGGGGAAATAGGTGAACTCCATCTGACCGGCCAGCACGCCATGCAGGCAGCCGCGGCTGCCTTCGGGGCCGTAGATATCAACGACGTTGCCTGCGACGAAGGCGGGAGTGAAAAATGGGAAGCCCTGGATGTGATCCCAATGGGTATGGCCGAGCAGGATGCTTGCCGCGATCGGCTTCTTGTCACGGGACATCAACTTGGCGGCCAGCCCGAGTGCGCCGGTGCCGCAGTCGAAGATCAACACGTCGCCGCTGTCGGTTGTCAGTTCGACGCAGGAGGTGTTGCCGCCGAAGTGGTTGGTGCCCGGCCCCGGGGTCGCGATCGAGCCCCGGGTGCCCCAGAAGCGTACTTTCACGTGACGCGCCCGTCGTTCGCAAGCGCCACCATTACACGGCGCCGCGTCCGTTGATGACCCTGAGCAGCACCATGATGATGGCGATTACCAGAAGCACATGGATGAAGCCGCCGATGGTGGTGGAGGTCACCAATCCAAGCAACCACAGGATGAGTAGTACAACTGCGATCGTAGAGAGCATGGTTTTTTTCCTTTGTGGCTTTTTGCCCGCACCGTTCCGTGGCCGGTTGCATGCGCGACGGGCCGCCAACGGTTCCCGGAGACTGCTGCGCGCCCCCCGCGCTGGCGGGACCGTCTCCTTGGGTTGAACTCTGGCCCCCTTCCACTGCGGTTTCCGTTCGCTATCGAACATACGGCCGCAGTTCGTTCCAATATGCTTCGTGGCAAGACTTGACGGAGTGCCGAGACATGATTGCTGTTCATACATACCGGGCGCGGGCCATTGCGACCCTGGCAGCAGGCCTTTCGCTTTCCCCCGGATTGGGATTTGCCGCAACGGACGACGATTCGAGCGCGCCTGCTGCCACAGTGTCGGCGGGCGGGCGCGGTGCCGGCCTCGGGGCTGCCCTGCGCAGCGAGGCCTCGCCCTATCGCGGTGGCGGAACCCGCAGCGACCTGGTACCGGTCTATGTTTACGAGGGCAAGCGCGTCTTCCTCGAAACTTATCGCGCCGGCGTGAAGCTCATCGATACACCCGATGCGCGCCTCGACGCCTTCGTCGGCTATCGCTTCGAGGGCCACCCGTACGACCGAATTCCGGCGAGCCTGGCCGGCATGGCCAGTCGCAACGCCGGCCTTGACATCGGCTTCACCTATCAGCGGCGCAACCCCTGGGGAACGCTTTTCGGCGAAGTGCTGCATGACGTGGCCTCGGGCTCGAACGGCAGCGAAGTGCGGGTCGGTTACCAATATGACTGGGCACACGGCAATCTGCAGTTGCAGCCGCGCATTGCATTCGCCGCGCGCGATGCCAATCTGAACAACTACTACTATGGCGTGCGCGCGGCCGAGGCCACCGCCGCGCGCCCCGCCTATGAACCGGGTGCCGGCGTCAATGCCGAACTCGGCTTGTCTGCGGTATACCGGCTATCCGAGCGCTGGCGGCTGTTCGGCGGCGTGTCGGCCAGGCGCTGGTCGGCGAGCGTGCGCGCCAGTCCGATCGTCCAGGACCGCACACAACTTGCCGGCCAGCTCGGCCTGGCCTACGACTTTTCGCCCAAGCATGATGCCTGGCCTGACGGCCGCGAACTGATCGTCAAGGTGCTGCATGGCAAGTCGACCGACTGCGACGTGGCCCGGGTGATGCTGCTCAAATGCACATCCACCACCACCGTCGACAGCACGCGCATTACCGCGATCGAAGTGGGTCGCCCCTTCATTGAGCGCCTCAACGGCTGGCCGCTGGATTTCGTCGGCTACGTTGGCGTGCTGCACCATGAGGAGCGCGGTCTGCAAGACAACTCGTGGCAACTCAATGCCTACATGAAGGCCTACTACTACGGCTTGCCGTCGAGGCTCACCCGCGCATCGAACGGACCGAATTTCGCACGGCCCAAATCAATGAGGGCGTTGTCGAGGCGAATGCGCCTGACGCGGACCAACGGCGCCGATGAAGCCGGGTCGGGCTCGGCTTTGCTCCATTGCGGAATCCTGTCGATGGCCTTCTGCGTCAGTACCAGGGAATCGATCTCGATGCTGCTGATGACCGTGGTCGCCTGCAGCAGGGAGAAAAGCTCGGGGGTCACCGACACCTTGGCCAGCCGCAAGTCGCCCGCGGTACCAACGGCAATGCCACTGACGGTGACATGCGGCCACGGCAACGCGGCGAAGCGAATGCTCTTTATCGACACCGGTTCCTTGAGCCGGTCCGAAGCCGCCTTTTCGATGCGCGGGATGAGGGAATTAAGCGATATGAAAAACGGCACCACCACGGCGACTGCCAGCAGCGCGGCGAGCGAGATCAGCAGGGGCTTAAGCCATTTCATGACGGGATCTGATGGTGTTGTCCGGTAACTTTACCGGCAAAAAAGCCGCCGCGCGTGGAATGCCTGGATGGTGGAATTCTAGAACCAGCGCTGCACCAGTCGCGCGCCCCATTCCTTGAGGCGCATCAGAGGTGACCTGTCGCGCCAGCTGGCGAGATCGATTTCTACCGATCCGCGGATGTCCTTGTTGAACACCACCTGCAGCCGCCGGTTGTCTGCCATTGCCGCTTGCGCGGCGGCGAACCCGAATTATTCGGTCGTGCGCCGGATGCAAGCGCAAGGTTAATTGCCGGGTTCGGCGCGGTCGGTGCGGTGGCGTACGCCAGCCTAGCGGCGCCTGGAGAAGAAGCCGGCAACCAGGCCGGCCGCTGCTGCCACGCCAAGCACCTTCCACGGATTCGCCTTGACGTAGCCGTCCGTGGCCCTGGCAGCAACGCGGGCCTTTTCCGTAACCGCCATGCGGGCTTCGTGGAGGCCGCTCCTGGCATCGTCCAGTACGACTTTGACGTCTTTCAGCAGCGCCGCTTTTTTGCTGGCGATACTTGTTTCATTGGCAATCAGTTCTGCAGCCATCATTCTTTCTCCTTGGATGAACGGTCAAACGGAAGATGAGCGCACCTGCGGACACAACACTCCCGCGGCGCCTCCCTCTGCGCTGCATGTTGTTCCCTGCCCCTGTCCGTGTCTGTGCGCGGCCGTACGCTTGACCCTGGCCGGCGCGCGGAATCGGGATGGCGTGTGCGTTGCCGAACAGACGCCTGTCCTGGTCCGCGTAGCATCGCCTTAACCGCATGACGCAAGACTATGAGGGCTATGGTCGTCGCGGTGTGCACGGGCAATGGCCCACCGTCTCGGGCCAGAAGTCGGGAGACATATCATGTCATTGGGAACAATTCTGCTGATCATCCTGGTACTGATGCTGGTCGGCGTGATACCAACATGGCCGCACAGCCGCAGCTGGGGTTACGGCCCCAGCGGCGGTCTCGGACTGGTAGTGCTGATACTGCTGATCCTCGTGGTACTGGGCCGGATATGACGCGCCGCTTAATGCGGTGCTTGTTGTATTGCGTCTCGAACTTTATTGAAAAGGAAAGAAAATGAAAAACAGCGATAACTTCAAACTGATGGCCATCGCGACACTGGTCGCGGTCGGACTGACGGCGTGCGACAAGCCGGGCCCCGCCGAAACCGCCGGCAAGAAGATCGACCAGACGGCCGAGAATGCCGGCAAGGCAATCGGTGACACGGTCGACAAGCTTGGCGACAAACTGAACGAACAAGGTGCCAAAACGGGTGCCGCTATGGGTGACGCCGGCAAGTCGATTGGCGAGGCGGCCGGCCGCGTCGGCGACAAGATGGTCGATCAGAACGACAAGGCGGCCGTGGCCATCGATGACGCCGAGATCACGACCCGGGTCAAGGCAGCCATTTTTGCCGAGCCCGGGCTCAGGACCCTGCAGATCAGCGTCGATACCATCAAGGGTGTGGTCACCTTGACCGGATCGGTCGACTCGCCGGCAAACAAGGAGCGGGCCAAGGCACTTGCCGGTGCGGTGGCTGGCGTGACAGACGTCCGCAACCTTCTGGTATCAATGGCGGCGGCCTGACAATGGTTTGTCCGTGTGCAGGTCTCTGCACACGGTTTGACGGCGCTACCCTCGACAAAGCTCTTTACGCCTTCGCCCTGCAGGGTCTCGCCCATGACAGCGAGATCAATGCCCAACTTCGCCAGGTTTTCGCCGTGGACCTTCGCGCCATTCGTGCCTGCGGCTAGCGTGGTGGTGCCCGGCGTACAAGAACTACTTCTTGTCGCCCTTGGCGGCGTCTTGGATCTGTTCGCCGGTCTTTTCGACCTGCTGCCCGACCGTCTCCATCGCCTTGTCGAGATCCTTGCCGGCTCGCTCCGCCGGACCTTCTTGCTTCTGGCAGCCGGCCAGCGCTGCCAGAACTACAGCCAGGACCAGCGCTGCTTGTGCTGCTTGACGATATTTCATTTTTGCAACCTCCTGTTCATTGTTATGCTCAAAAGCGGGAGCAGCCGCAATGGCTCCCCCGCTTTCGGGCAGGGCTTGGGGCTTACTTGCCGATTTCGTGGCCGATGACGCCGCCGACAGCTGCGCCGCCGACGGTGCCGATCGTGCTGCCACCGGTAAGCACGGCACCGCCGACTGCGCCGACGCCGGCACCGATGGCGGTGTTCTTGTCCTGCGTCGACATTCCGCTGCAACCGCTCAAACCGAGCAGCACTACCGCGGTAACCGTGCCTAATGTGAATCCTTGTGTCGTTTTCATGGGATTACCTCTTGTGTAAACGTTATGTTTCGAGTGCTGCGTTTCTGCCTGATGCAAAATTTACTTGCCGTAGTTCACCTTCGCCTGGTTCAGGCAGTGATCCTTGGCGGCACCGGCGTAGGTGTCGCACTTTTCCTTCGCCACGTCGTAGCCGGCGTCGGTCTTGTCTGCTGCGGCATCCTTGCGGGCCTCGGCGGACTTCTCGCTGGCGGTGTTGCGCGCGGCAACGGTCTTCTCGTTGGCCGTGGCATTGGCATCAGCGGTCTTCTCGTTGGCCGTGACATTTGCTTCCGCTGTTTTCAACTGCGCCTTGGCATCGGCCTTGGCTGTAACTTGCGCGGCCTTTGCTTCCTTGACGCAGACATCCTTGGCGTTACCGGCCATGTCGTCGCATCTCTCCTTCGCTACCGCATAGGTGGCTTCTGCCGTGACGACACGAACCTTGTACTGCGACTTCAGGGTGGGCTTGTAGGCGGCCTCGATTTCGGCCATGGCGACCTTGTCGCGGCCCTTGGCTTCCAGTACGCAGATGTCCTTGGGGTTGCCGGATAGCGAGGCGCAAGCCGTTTTGTCCGTCTTGTAGGTGGCGGCGATCTTGTTCTTGCCGGCCTTGTAGTCGGTTTTCGACAGGGCTTGCGCCATGGCGCCAGTACTGAAAGCGAGGCCGAGGGCGAGGGCGAGGGCGATTGCGGTGATGTTGAGGTTTTTCATTTTTGGTTCTTTCGTGTGGTGAGTCCGGGATTGATCCGGCGGCGCACCCTGCAACGCCAATGGCGCTGCGGTGGGTCCGCCGCTCAGCTGTTAATTGGCGGTCTTGGTACCCACCACTTCGATTTCAACGCGACGGTCCGGCTGCAGGCACTCGATAACCTTCTTACTCTTCGCGCCCTGGCACTGGTCGGCCTTGGTCACCGGCTGCGTCTCGCCCTTGCCTTCGGTGTGAATGCGATTGGCTTCGACGCCCTTGCCGATCATGTAGTCCTTGACGGTGGCGGCACGCTTTTCGGACAGCGTCTGGTTGTAGCCATCGCTGCCGAAGCGGTCGGCATGGCCGACGGCAATGATGACTTCGGGTGTGATGTCCTTGATACGAAACAGCAGGTCGTCAAGCGCGCGGACGCCTTCGGGACGCAGCGTGGCCTTGTCGAAGTCGAACAGCGTGTCGGCCGCCAGGGTGATTTTCTGCGCGGCGGGCTTGGGTGTGGCGGCGGCCGGAGCCGGCGCCGGGGCCGGAGCCGGTTTGGCGGCAGCAACGACTTTCGGTATCAAGTCGGGATCGCATTCCTCGATCGCCATGGCCGGCGTCCAGTAACTGGTGCGCCAGCACAGGCCGGTTCCGCTCTTGGCGACATAGCCGCGCTGGTCGACCATGTAAGCGGCTGCCATCCTTGCGGATGTAGGTCAGTTCGTAAATATCCTCGATGCCGCGCGAGGCCTTGAACACCATGGCTTCGAAGCCCGGCGCGATGTTGGTGGAAAGTTCGATGCTCAAGGCATTGGCACGCGCGACCAGTTCCTGCGGATCGGAAATCGCCGCCGGCGTGATCTTGTTCATCACTTCGGCGGCGGCATAGCCAAGCATGCGTTCGGCACCGACATTGAAAATCTGGATGACGCCCTTGGCGTCGGTGGCGATGCTGGAAAAATTGGCGCTGTTGAAGATCGCGCTCTGCAGGGCTTCGGCCTGGATCGGCAATTCCTCGACCGGCCTGCCGCTGCCTTCCCGGCTATGCAGCAAATACCGTCTGGCACGGTGCAACAGGGCCCTGATCCACTGCCGCAATGCCTGGGTGGCGGCACGATCGAACCGAACCGAACGCATTGGCGCCAACGGCAGAATCACGCCGGGAGGCGCTGCGACGATGGTCTGATTGGCTTTCAACTTAACTTTACCGTGTGCATGGGGCAGGGTACCCCGATATCGCCCGGGAATCAGTTTCCGCCGGCCGGCAACAGCGCATTGCAGTTGCCACACCCTGCAGGAATCCGACCAACCTGGGCCTTGGACGGATGATCGCTGCACCGCCGGATAGCGTCGGTGCGCTGGCGCACATATCTTGACCCTCGCTGCCGGGACATTCCGGGGTTACCGCACAGAACACAAATTGCTGTGGGTGCGAAGTGGGGCTTGAGACCACCAGGCTGAGGCCAACTCCGCTTCAGTACCGGGTGGAAGAGGAAATTGTCAGACAGGCCTCCCGCAAGGAGTGTTGGGACTCTGAGTACGCCTGGCCGAAAGTTGGATCCGTGAATCGCTATAGCGTCGGCAAACACATCCGAACTGGACACTATCTCGGCGCACTCGGGAACGATTTACCCAGAGCCGCGACGGGCTGCTTTGGCCGAGGAGCGGGCCAACTCGCAATAGAGCCGAGCGGCAGGTTTCAGCTCGGGTATGGAAAGGCAATACCCCGCCGAGGCGGGGTTCTTCTGGTACGGCGGGGAGAACTGACCGTCAGACGGCGATGGCCTCGACGCCCTTGCGCTCGATGACTTGCAGCAGTTTGGCGGCGGCACCGCTCGGGTGCTTGCCCGAGTCCGGGGCTTCCCATTTCTGGACGGTCGAGACGCTGACGTTCAGCAAGGCTGCGAAGACGGACTGGCTCATGTTGGCCTTGCCCTTGCGAATCTGGACGACTTTCTTTGGCGTGAATACCGGGGGCTTCTGGCAGAGACCGCGAATCTGCATCATGTCCGGCTTGGTGATCAGGCCATGTGCGTCGAGCGCATTGGCCATCTCCAGCATTTCGTCGAGCATGCGACGATCTTCGCTTTCGGGTGTTTTGCGCTTGGTGCGTTCAGTCATGGCATATCTCCTCAATCGTTCCCGCATCGACCATCTCTGTCATTTGTGCCGCACTGGCGTGTTCCAGTCCTTTGGCCACCAGCTTCGCGGCATCGATCACCTTGTCGGAAAAATCGCTGCCAGGCTCGCTCTTCTCCCGTCCGACCAGAAAAAAGATGGCGCGTTCATGCTTCTTGGCCACCAGCGTCCGGGTTGATCCGCTTTTGCCCTTGCCGGCAATGGCGACTCGTTTCTTGCACACGCCGCCGCCCAGATCCGCCTCGAAAATCCCCTGTTCGATTTCGCGGGCAGCAGCACACAAGGCTTCGTCGGTCACGAGCTTCCTGGCCCACCGGCCGAAGGTCTTGAGCTTGAACACTCGCCTGGCGCGCATCGTCACTTTATATCACTCCATAGCACCTGGTGCAATAGCGTGGGGCTGGCTGCCTATGTGAGAGCCCGTCAAGGCAAGTCAGGATGGCGATAAATAACCCTACTACCATCCATAAAATAATCCATTTGTGCGCCGCGACAAGTGTCTTATAGTTGACTCGTCACAAACACGAGGGGCGCCACCCAGTTTCTCGTGTTCGCTGGCGGGGCGTTAAGGCGCCCCGCCTCCCAGTAGGCCGGGAGCAACTCCCGGCTACGCCGTGATGGAGTCCGTCGTTCGCGCCCCCAAGGTTGCGGGCGGCGGATTTGAAGTGGCGTTGCTGCACTGCAATCTTTCCTTGTCCCACGTCAACGTGGTTTGCCACGAGCGGGGGCATTGTGTCGGTGCGGCAACATACCCATGGCTTGATCCGGGTTTCCGGGCTGCAACGAGGACTGTTGAGAATGGGGTCGTTTTCCGATCTGGCGCTGGCGGGGGCATTCATGGCGGTGTTGGGCATCGCCCTGGCCATGCTGCTCGCCTTTGCCAACCGAAAACTTTATGTCTGGGAAGACCCCCGCATCGGCGAGGTCGAGGAGTTGCTGCCGAAATCCAACTGCGGCGCCTGCGGCCAGGCCGGATGTCGCGATTTTGCCGAGAAGGTCGTCGGCGGTGCCGTCATTCCGGCGCAATGCACCGTCAGTTCCGTCCAGCAGCGCCAGGGCATCGCCGAGCTGCTGGGCGTCGCCGCCGGCACCGTGGAAAAGAAGGTGGCGCGGCTGGCCTGCGGCGGGGGGCATCATGTGGCCTTCCTGCGTGCCCGCTACGCCGGGCTGCGCACCTGCCGTGCTGCGGCCGTGGTGTCAGGCGGCGGCAAGGAATGCGCTTGGGGCTGCCTGGGGTTGGCCGACTGCGAGACGGTATGCGCTTTCGACGCCATCACCATGGACCGTCACGGCCTGCCGCAGGTCGACCCGGAGAAATGCACGGCCTGCAACGACTGCGTCGAGGTCTGCCCCAAGGGCCTGTTCAGCCTGGAGCCGGTGTCGCGCAAGCTGTGGGTGGCCTGCAAAAGCCAGGCCGATGGCGACACGGCCGAGGCTGCCTGTGAGGTGGCCTGCACCGCCTGCGGCAAATGCGTGGCCGATGCCCACCCGAAGCTGATGCAGCTTGCCGGCAACCTTGCCGTCATCAATTACGACTGGAACGACCATGCCAGCCGCGAGCCGATCGAGCGCTGCCCGACTGGCGCCATCGTCTGGTTCGAGAAGCCCGACAGGCCCGTCAAGGGCGCCGCCGCCAAGAAGATCCTGCGCAACGAGCCCTTGCCCGTGCTGCACTGAATTTGAAATCGAGGAATCCGCCATGTCCATGCTGAAGAAGATGTTCTCCGTCGCCGACTCCGGCACCAAGGAGCCAAAGGCCGTCAAGTATCCCGGCGTGCGCGATGCCGTCGATGGCAACACGGCGGTTATCCACGTCGAGCGCGAGGCGTCGGACGCTGCCGGCGCCTACCCGATCACGCCGTCGACGCAAATGGGCGAGTATTGGGCCGAGGCCGTGGCGGCCGGGCACCTGAACATTTCCGACAAGCCGCTGATCTTCATCGAGCCGGAATCCGAGCACGCGGCCGCCGGCGTTACCGCCGGCATGTCGATGACCGGCCTGCGTGCCACCAACTTCTCGTCGGCGCAGGGCGTGGCCTTCATGCACGAGTCGCTCTATGCCGCCGTCGGCAAGCGCCTGCCCTATGTGCTCAACATGGGCTGCCGCGCCATCACCAAGGCCTCGCTCAATGTCCACTGCGGCCACGACGACTACCATTGCGTGGACGACACCGGCTTCATCCAGGTCATGGCCAAGAACGCCACCGAAGCGGCCGACCTCAACCTCATCGCCCGCAAGGTCGCCGAACTGTCGCTGACCCCGGCCATCATCGGCCAGGACGGATTCCTTACCACCCACCTGATCGAGTCGGCGCTGCTGCCGGAGCGCGAGCTGGTGAAGGAATACCTCGGCAAGCCCGACGACATCATCGACACGCCGACGCCGGCGCAGCAGATGTTGTATGGCCCGAAGCGCCGCCGCGTGCCGGCAATCTGGGACGTCGATACGCCCCTGCTGTCGGGTTCTGTGCAGAATCAGGACGCCTACATGCAGGCCACCGCCGGGCAGCGGCCCTATTTCTTCGATCACATCGAGGCCATCACCGACCAGTGCATGGCCGAGTACGCAGGATTGACCGGCCGCAGCTACCAGCGCCTGTCAGCCTATGACATGGACGATGCCGATTACGTCATCGTCGGCATGGGCAGCATGATCGTGCAGGCCGAGCGGGTCGCCGACTACCTGCGCGAGACCCGCAAGCTGAAAGTCGGCGTGGTCAATTTCACCATGTTCCGTCCCTTCCCTGGCGACCTGCTGGGCCACGCCCTGCGCGGCAAGAAGGGCGTCGTCGTGCTCGAGCGCACCGACCAGCCGCTGGCGGAAGACCTGCCGCTGATGCGCGAAGTGCGCGCCACGCTGATCAAATGCATCGAGAACGGCATGACGGCGGATGGCGGCCAGGCTTATCCGGGCTATGCCGCCTACGTCGGCGGCGACATGCCGCGGCTGTATTCGGGCTGTTACGGCCTCGGCTCGCGCGACCTGCAGCCGGAGGCGCTGATCGGTGCGGTCGAGAACATGCTGCCGGACGGCGCGCAGCGCAAGTTCTTCTATCTTTCGATCGACTTCGCCCGCGATCCCATTAACCCAAAGGACGAAATCCACCAGCAGGACATCGCCGACAAATACCCGCGCATCCGCGAACTGGGCGTGCGCGGCTCCGAGAATCCCAACCTCCTGCCGAAGGGCGCCATCACCGTGCGCATGCACTCGGTCGGCGGCTGGGGCGCGATGACCACCGGCAAGAACCTGGCGATGACCCTGTACGAGCTGCTCGGCTGGGACATCAAGGCCAACCCGAAATACGGTTCCGAGAAGAAGGGCCAGCCGACCACCTACTACCTGTCGGCGGCACCGGAGCCGATCCGCATCAACTGCGAGTACGTCTATGTAGATGTCGTTCTCTCGCCCGACCCCAACGTCTTCGGCCATTCCAATCCGCTGTCCGGCCTGAAGAAGGGCGGCTTTCTCATCATCCAGTCCAACCAGGGCGAGCACACCTGGGCCAGCTTCCCGGTCTGGGCGCAGAAGTTCATCGTCGACAACGAGATTCGCGTCTATTACCTCGATGCCTTCCAGATAGCCCGCGACGAAGCCGGCTCGGCCGACCTGCAGCTGCGCATGCAGGGCATCGCCTTCCAGGGCGCCTTCTTTGCCGCCAGCCCGGTGATGCAGAGCGCCCAGCTCAGCGAGGAAACGCTGTTCGCGGCCATTGAGGCCCAGCTGCAGGCCAAGTTCGGCGGCAAGGGCGCGCGCGTGGTGCAGGACAACCTGCGCGTGGTGCGACGCGGCTTCACCGAGCTTGCCGAAATCACCGACAAACAGGTCGGCGTAACGCGGCGGCCGCTGGCCAAGGCCGATGCCGGTCTGCCCATCATGCTGCAGCAGCTGCCGGCCGGCGACGGCAAGGTCGCCGACATCCACCGCTTCTGGGAGCAGACCGGAAACTTCTACCTGACCGGCAAGGGCAATGACAACCTGGTCGATCCCTTCATCGGCGCCTCGCTGGTGCCGGCCGCCACCGGCGTGTTCCGCGACATGACCGGCATCCGCTTCGAGCATCCGGTGTGGATCGCCGAGAACTGCACCGCTTGCGGCAACTGCTACACGGAGTGTCCGGATTCGGCGATCCCCGGCCTGGTCAGTTCGGTGGGAGACATCTTCAATACCGCGATCAACCGCATCGAGACCGCCGGCACGCCGACGCGCTTCCTGCGCCGCGCTGTGCGCACCGTCGAGAAGAAACTGCGTGCCCTGATCGAGCGCGAGGACGGCGCGGTGCGCCCGCTGATCGACCGCGCCATGAGCGAGACGGTGGCTGAAGCCGCAGAAGCCGACCGCCATGCCATGTCCGCCGAATTCTCGCAGCTGCAGGTGCAGCTCGCCGGCTTCCAGTTTTCGGCCACCAAGCCGTATTGGGGGCTGAAGGAGAAGAAGGCCAAGGGCACTGGCGGCCTGTTCTCGATCACCATCAATCCCTACACCTGCAAGGGCTGCGCCCTGTGCGTGACGGTGTGCGAGGACGACGCCCTGAAGATGGTGACGCAGACCGAGGACTCGACCGACAAGCTTCGCCGCGACTGGAACTTCTGGCTCGACCTGCCGACCACGCCGAAGGAATACAGCCGCATCGACGACCTCGACGAGAAGATCGGCGCGCTGGAAACCCTGCTGCTCGACAAGCACAACTACAACTCGATGAACTGCGGCGACGGCGCCTGCCTCGGCTGCGGCGAGAAGACCGCCATCCACCTGTTCACCTCGACGGTGACGGCGTTGATGCAGCCGCGCGTCAAGGCTTTCGTCGAAAAGCTCGACGACCTGATCGCAAGGCTCGAACAACACATGCGCGTCAAGCTCGCCTCGGCGGTCGACCTCACCGACACCGGCGCGGTGATGCGCGCTGTCGATGCCACCGGCCAGCACGACCTGACGCTCTCCAGCCTCGCCGCCAAGCTCACCGCCAACAAGCCCTCGCAGCTGCTCGACCCCGTATGGGTCAAGAACACCGCGCAGCTGATGGAGAAGCTCAAGGACCTGCGGTGGCGCTATGTCGAAGGCCCGACCAAGCGCGGCCGTGCCGAGATGGGCATCATCAATGCCACCGGCTGCACCTCGGTGTGGGGTTCGTCCTATCCCTTCCATCCTTATCCCTTCCCCTGGACATCGCACCTGTTCCAGGATTCGCCCTCCGTTGCCATGGGCATCTTCGAAGGCCACATGGCCAAGATGGCCGACGGCTTCAAGGCGGTGCGCATGGCCGAGAAGGAACTGGCAGGCGATTACCTGCCCGATCGTGACGAGGACTTCTTCCGCCGCTTCACCTGGAGCAAGTTCTCCGAGGACGAATGGCTGCTTTGCCCGCCGGTGGTTTCGATCGGCGGCGACGGCGCGATGTACGACATCGGCTTCCAGAACCTCTCGCGCGCCCTGATGTCGGGCATGCCGATCAAGGTGCTGGTGGTCGACACGCAGGTCTATTCCAACACCGGCGGCCAGGCCTGCACCTCGGGCTTCATCAGCCAGGTGTCGGACATGGCACCCTTCGGCACGGCCCAGCGCGGCAAGCAGGAAACCCGCAAGGAAATCTCGCTGATCGGCATGGCGCACCGCACGTCCTACGTGATGTCGGGCACCATCGCCCACGTCAACCACCTGCTGGAAAGCTATATCGACGGCCTCAACAGCCGCCGTCCGGCGCTGTTCAACATCTACGCCGTCTGCCCGCCCGAGCACGGCGTCGGCGACGACAAGAGCGTGGATCAGAGCAAGCTCGCCGTCGAGGGTCGCGCCTATCCGCTGTTCCGCTTCGATCCCGATGCCGGCATCACCTTCAGCGAGTGCGTCAGCCTCGAAGGCAACCCCTCGATCGACAGCGACTGGCCAACCTACATGCTGAAATATCGCGACGATGATGGCAGCGAGCAGAGCATGGAACTGCCGCTGACCTTCGCCGATTTCGCCGCCACCGAGGCGCGCTTCCTCAAGCAGTTCAAGAAGGCGCCGCCGGAGACCTGGAACGAGGACATGGTGATGCTGGCCGACTTCCTGCAGCTGGACAAGGACGAGCGCGAAGGCAAGTTCCCCTACATCTGGGCGGTGGACAAGAAGAACCGCCTGATGCGCCTCTTGGTCACCGCAGACCTGGCCCGCGCCACCGAGGAGCGCCTCCACTTCTGGCTCCAGTTGCGCAACATCGCCGGCCTCGACGCACAGCCGGCGGATAGCAGCGACGTCGCCGAGCGCGTGCGCGCCGAATTGCTGGCCAAGATCACCGCCAGCCTGGGCATGGTGTCGACGGACATTGCCGCACCGGAGCAAAAAGTCGGCGCTGGCGACACGGCGAGCGGAGGCGCTGGCGGCAATGGCGCGGCAGCGGGCTACGAGCCGGTGTGGGTCGAATCGCCCGAATGCACCGCCTGCGACGAATGCACCACCATCGCGCCCAAGACCTTCGCCTACAACGAGCAGAAGCTGGCGATCGTCATCAACCCGAAAGGCGCGAAATTCGCCGACCTGGTCAAGGCCGCCGAGAAATGCACGGCCGGCTGCCTGCACCCGGGTACGCCTTGGAACATGGCCGAGCCGGGCATCGAGAAGCTGATCGCCCGCGGGGCGAAGTTCAACTGATCCATCCGCAATGAAGCTGCTTTCCTATTTCCGTGGCGAAGCCTTCCAGCGCGGCGTGCATCCGCCGTCGTGCAAGCTGACGGCCGATCGTGCGATCCGCCGCCTGCCGTTTCCGCCGAAGGTGACCGTGCCGCTGTCGCAGCACATCGGCAAGCCGCCGCGCGTCATCGTGCGGGTGGGGCAGGAGGTGGTTCGCGGCCAGCCGGTGGCGCGGACGGAGGACTGGCTGTCGGTGCCGCACCATGCGCCGGTGACGGGCGTGGTGGAGTCCATCGATCTGCGCCCGACTGCGCGCGGGCCGTGGGCGCCGGCCATCGTCATCCGCGCCCATCCCGGCGCCACGCAGGAGGACTTGTGGGGCCAGCCGCGCGACATGGCGGGCGTCGGCGGCGCCGAGATCCTGCAGGCGGTGTGGGATGCCGGCATGGTGGGGCTGGGCGGTGCGGCCTTTCCGACCCACGCCAAGCTCTCGGTACCGAAGCAGGCCAAGGTGCATACGCTGGTGGTGAACGGCTGCGAGTGCGAGCCTTACCTCACCTGTGACCATCGCGTCATGGTGGAGGAGGCCGATTACCTAATCCAGGGCATCCGTTACGCCATGCGCGCAACCGGTGCGGTGCGCGCCATTGTCGGCATCGAGGACAACAAGCCCGACGCCCGTGCCGCGATCCGCGATGCCGTTGGCCGTGCCGGCAAGCTGCCGGAGGGCGAGATATTTGCCGAACTGGTGCCGACCAAGTACCCGCAAGGCTCGGAGAAGATGCTCATCATGGCGCTGTTCGGCGTCGAGGTGCCCTCGGGCGCGCTGCCGCTGTCGATGGGCATGGTGGTGAACAACGTCGGCACCCTGGCCGCGCTGGGACGACTGCTGCCGGCGGGGCGGGGGCTGACCGAGCGCGTCGTCACCGTCACCGGATCCGGCGTGGCGCGGCCCGGCGACTACCGCGTGGCGCTGGGCACGCCGCTGCGCTTCGTGCTCGACTATGCCGGCGCACCGGCGGCCGATGCGATGGATGCGCGACAGGTAATTCTCGGCGGGCCGATGATGGGCCAGGCCATTGCCTCGCTCGACGTGCCGATCACCAAGGGCGTCTCCGGCGTGCTGGTATTCCGCCGCGAGGACATGGCGGAGCGCGAGTCACGCCAGACCTATCCCTGCATCAAATGCGGCGAGTGCGTCGAGTCCTGCCCGATGGGCCTCAATCCCTCGGCGCTGGGCATGCTCGCCGCCAAGCGCGAGTACGAGCTGATGGGCGAGGACTACCATCTCGGCGACTGCTTCGAATGCGGCTGCTGCACCTATGTCTGCCCCTCGAACATTCCGCTGGTCCAGCAGTTCCGCGTCGCCAAACAGATCCTGCGCGAGCAGGCTGTCGCCTGAATCATGATCACACCGATAGAAATTCGCTCCGCCCCGCACGTCACCGGCGCCCGCACGGTCGAGAAGATCATGCGCCACGTGGTCTGGTCGCTGCTGCCGATCTGCGCCTTCTTCGTCTTCCAGTACGGCCTGTCGGCGCTGGCCTCGATCGCTGTCGTCACGGCCAGCTGTGTGCTGACCGAACGCTTTTTCATCCGTAGCGGCACGCAGGCGGGCAACCTCGGCGATTTCTCCGCTGTCATCACCGGCCTGTTGCTGGCGCTGACCCTGCCGCCCGGCTTTCCGCTGTGGATGGGCGCGGTTGCCGGCGTCACAGCCATCGCCCTGGGCAAGGCACTGTTCGGCGGCATCGGCTTCAACGTCTTCAACCCGGCGCTGATCGGTCGCGCCTTCGTGCAGGCGGCTTTCCCGACGGCCATCGCCAGCTACACGCCGTCCTTCATCGACGGCCGCTTCACCGAGTTCATTCCGACCTCGCTGGCCTGGCCGCTGATGCTGCCGCCGGACACGGCCGCCTGGCTTGCGTCCAAGCACCTCGACGCCCTGGCCGGTGCCACGCCCTTGGCCAAGTGGAAATTCGACGGCGTGCTGGCCGGGGCCTCGGAACTGCTCACCTCGCTTTCCGGCCACATGGCGGTCGGCCCCTCGCCGGCGCTGATCCTGCTGTGCGGCGCCTATCTGGCGATCCGCCGTTTCATGGACTGGCGCATCCCGGCTGCCATCCTCGGCAGCGCCGGCCTCACGGCATGGATTCTGTTTGGCCTCGACCCGGTGCGCTACCCCAATCCCTTCTTCATGCTGTTCTCGGGCGGCCTGATACTTGGCGCGCTGTACATGGCCACCGACATGGCGACCTCGCCGGTGACGCCGAAAGGCATGTGGGTCTATGGCGCGCTGATCGGCCTGCTGACGGTGGTGATCCGCTACTACAGCGGCCTGCCCGAGGGGGTGATGTACGCCATCCTCATCGCCAACGCCGCCTCGCCGCTGATCGAGAAAATTACCCAGCCGACGCCCTTCGGCAAGCCGACCATGGCCGGCTTCGGCCGCAAGCGCAAGGGCGCAACTTATCCGCTGAATCCGGGCTACATTTCGCGCGAGGATGCCGGCGCGGTGACGCCGAAGAAACGCTTCCTGCGCAACAAGCCGAAAAAACCATGAGCGGCGAAACCAGACAACCCGCGGCAATGGCCGCCACCCAGGGCACGCCGACCGCCGCCATGATCAAGGCGCTCGGCCTGGTTTCGGCCATCTGCGGCCTGATCATCGTCGGTGCCTATCAAAGCACTTTTGACGCGGTGGCGGCGAACAAGCGCATCGCCACCGAGCGCGCGGTGTTCAAGGTGATCCCGGCCGCCAGATCCATCGCCGAATTTGTCGCCCTGCCGACCGGGACGGTGGAAAAACTCGGCGCTGGCGGCACGGCGAACAGCGCGAACAATGCCGTGCCCGGCGCCATCCGCTTCTTCGCCGCCTACGACGAGGGCGGACAGCTCGCGGGCATCGCGGCCGAAGGCGCCGCCAAGGGCTACGCCGACACCGTGCGCATCATGTTCGGCTACTCGCCGGCCTGCCAGTGCGTGGTCGGCATCGGCGTGGTGTCGATGCGCGAGACGCCGGGCATCGGCGACAAGATCATCACCGACAAGGCATTCCTTGCCAACTTCACCGCGCTCGACACCCGGCTCAACGCTGACCTCGGCGCGCTGGCCCACGAGGTGAAAGCGGTGAAGCACGGCGCCAAAACCCAGCCGTGGCAGGTCGACGCCATCGCCGGCGCCACCATCACCTCGCGCGCGGTGGGCAAGGCCATCAACGATTCGGCCCAGCTGCTGCTGCCGCGGCTGGTGCCGAACATCGACAAGCTGGGGAAATCATGACAACCCTTACCGCACCCCGCAGCTGGGACGAATTCATGGAAGGCGTCTGGCGCCAGAACCCGCTGTTCGTCATGGTGCTCGGCATGTGCCCGGCGCTCGCCGTCACCGTGTCGGCCGTCAATGCGCTGTCGATGGGCCTGGCCACCACCTTCGTGCTGACGTGCTCCTGCCTGCTGGTGTCGCTGTTGCGCAAGCTGATTCCGAAGGAAGTGCGCATCGCGGTCTACATCGTCATCATCGCCACTTTCGTCACGGTGGTGGATTATGCGATCCAGGCGATCAGCCTCGCCCTCTACGATGCGCTCGGCGCCTTCATCCAGCTGATCGTGGTCAACTGCATCATCCTCGGTCGCGCCGAGGCGCATGCTTCCAAGAACCCGCCGCTGCCGGCCGTGATCAATGCGCTGGGCATGAGCGCGGGCTTCACCCTCGGGTTGTTCGCGCTCGGTTCGGTGCGCGAGATCCTCGGCGCCGGCACGCTGTTCGGCGTCTCGCTGTTCGGGCCGAATTTCCAGCCCTGGGTGGTGATGCTGCTGCCGCCCGGCGGCTTCTTCGTGCTGGGCGCGTGGCTGCTGCTGTTCTCGTGGTGGGCCAGGCGCGGCTTGGGCAAGCCGGTGAAGGAGGCGGTCGAACATGTCTGAAAGCGTCTTCAACATCTTCATCAATACCCTGCTCGCCAATAACTTCGTGCTGGCGATGTTCCTCGGCCTCTGCCCCTTCCTCGGCGTCTCCGGCAAGCTCGACACCGCCTTCCCGATGGGCCTGGCCACCACCTTCGTCATGCTGGTGGCCTCGCTCTGCGCCTACGGCCTGAACCTGCTGCTCGGCCATTTCCACCTTGAATTCCTGCGGTTGATCTCCTACATCGTCATCATTGCCTCGGCGGTGCAGCTGGTCGAGATGGTGCTGAAGAAATACAGTCCCGGCCTGTTCCGCGCGCTCGGCATCTTCCTGCCGCTGATCACCACCAACTGCGCCGTGCTCGGCGTTGCCCTGTTCCAGACGTCGCGCGAATACGACTTCATCCAGTCGGTCGCCTTCGCCTTCGGTGGTGGCGCCGGCTTCACGCTGGCGCTGGTGCTGATGGCCAGCGTGCGCGAGCGGCTGCAGCTCTCCAACGTGCCAAGCGTGGCGCAGGGCACGGCGCTGTCGCTGATGCTCGCCGGCATTCTTTCGCTGTCCTTCATGGGCTTCGCCGGATTGGGCGGCTGATGGAAATCTACCTGACCACCGTCACCATCATCTTCACCGTCATGCTCGCCGGCATCGCGGTGGATCGCCTCTATCGCGCCTTCGCCGCCAAGAACCCGAAACTCGGACCCTTCCGCAAGCCCGGTTGCGGCAGCTGCTCATGCCACGGCAGCAGTTGCGACACCCCACGACGCTGACGCCAAAATCACGGAGCCAAGACCATGCAAAACCTGCCTACCGCCCCCGCAGTCCATTCGGCCGAACTGATCAGTTCGGCGCGGATCACGCCGCCTGCCTCGTCCGAGGAAGTCCGCCATATGGTGTTCAGGAGCGCGGACCTGGCCATCGATCCCCGTGCCGGCAACTGCATTCGCGTGCTGGCGCCAGGACAGTTCGGCAACAAGCATCACGGCCGACTCTATTCCATCATCGACGCCAGCCAGAGCGGCGGCACCGGGGCCGAATTCTCGATCTGCGTTCGCCGGTGCTCCTACATCGACGACTTCAGCGGCGAGGAATATCCGGGCGTTGCCTCGAACCACCTGTGCGACCTGCGCCCCGGTGCGTCTATCGAGTTTTCCGGCCCGGTGGACTACCCGTTTGCCGTGCCCGAGGACAAGAGCGCGAACCTGCTGATGATCGGCATGGGCACCGGCATCGCGCCCTTTCGCGGCCTGATCCGCCGCATCTACGAGAAGATCGGCGGCTGGAAGGGCAAGGTGCGGCTGTTCTACGGTGCCAGGAGCGGCCTTGAAATGCTCTACATGAACGACGAGAACAACGACCTGGCCAACTATTTCGATCAGCCGACCTTCAAGGCCTTCCAGGCCGTCAGCCCGCGCCCGGCGTTCGACGCGCCGGCCGCCCTCGACGAGGCACTGGCGAAGAACGCCGCCGAGGTCTGGGAAATGGCGCAAAGCCCGCAGACCCATGTCTTCATCGCCGGCACCCACGCCATGCTCGACGGCATCGACAAGGCCATGGCGACACTGGCCGGCTCCGCCGATCAATGGGCCAGCGCCCGCAAGGCGCTGATGGCCGGGGGCCGCTGGCACGAACTGCTCTATTGATCCGGCAGCAGGAAGGCCACGGCCCCTGACCACCACGCCGCATCGATGCGGTTGGGCCAGTCATTGTGGTCGGCGCCGGGAATCACGCTGAGCCGTTTCGGTGGCCCCGCGGCAGCATGCAATGCCGTGCCGAAGCGTGCCGGCACGATGCCGTCGCTTTCCGCTACCACCACCAGCACGCGGCCCGAAAACTTGGCCAGACTGGCGACGCTGTTGTAGCGGTCGCGCAGCATCAGGCCCACCGGCAGCCACGGATAGTGGTGGCGCGCCACGTTCTCCAGTCTGTCCCACGGGGTGATCAGCAGCAGCCCCGTGGCTGCTGCAGTTCCCTGCGCCACGGCGGCGGCCGCGACGCCAGCACCCAATGATTCGCCGGCAAGCAGCAACGGCCCGGCGAAGTGCTGTCGCGCCAGTGCCACCGTCCGGACAGCATCGGCGACCAGCGAAGCCTCGCCGAGCTTGCCCGGGCGCGAGCCATAGCCCGGATACTCGGCAAGGATCACCCGCAGCCCGAGGCGAACCAGGGAGTCGGCGTACCAGGAACGGTGGCCGGCGTGACCGGCGTTGCCGTGAAACAGCACGACGGTTCCGCGAGCGGGCCCTGTGGGCTCGCGCAGCAGGCCGCGGTAGTCGTCGGCACCCGGCCAGGGTGCAAGCCCGTCGCGTCGCGCCTCGGCCAGCACGGTGGGGCGAGCCGGGTTGTCCGGAAAGTAGAGCAGGTGATCCTGAAACAGGGCGATGCCCCCCAGCGCGAGCAGGATGTAGAGCGTCAGCCGCAGCGCCAGCAAGAGATGCTGCTTTGCCACCACGTAGCCTCCACGTTGTCGAGGGTCGAAGCTTACTCCGGGCGGGGCATCATGGCGGCCGCTGCGGCACGGATCGAGGCAAGCCCGGTGGTTGGCGGTGGCGGAAATGGCGGTGGCGGAAATGGCGGTGGCGGAAATGGCGGTGGGAACGTGGTTCGGTTCCCTACGTTTTTCCTACGGCCAGAAATGAAAAGGGCTTGAGATTTCTCTCAAGCCCTTGATTTTCGTGGTAGGCCGTGCGGGATTCGAACCTGCGACCAACGGATTAAAAGTCCGCTGCTCTACCAACTGAGCTAACGACCCACGGGAAGGCGCGCATTTTAGCGGCGGCGCGCCAGCCTGTCAAACGCGAACGCTGTTTTTCAGGAGTCCTTCATCATCTGCCAATACTGGAACTTCATGGTGGCGGATGCGCCGGCGACGATGGCGAGGAAGGCGAGGATCGATCCCAGCGCCAGCGTCGATACGCCCGTGATCGCCTGGCCGACCGTGCAGCCCATGGCCAGCACGCCGCCAATGCCCATCAGCACGGCGCCGATGGCGTGGCTGACGAAGTCGCTGCCGGAAACGAACCACTCGAAGCGGAAGGCACCGCTGATCAGGGCCCACAGCATCGAGCCGAGGATGACGCCGGCCAGCGCCACGATGCCGAAGTTGACCAGGGAGGTATCGGTCGGGCTCATGGCGTAGCGGGCGGCGTCGCCCATGGCACTGATGAAGGTGAAGGATTGCGTCTCGACGCGCAGCGGCTTGGTGTCGGCGAAGTCGGCAAATTCCTTCCACTTGGCACCCATCTCGCCGCCGGTGATGTACCAGCCGGCGACGATGATCAGGCCGATGACGATGGCTGCCAGAATGTTGTCCTTGTTGTCGCGGAACTCCTTGCTGATGAAGGCGTAGATGACGATCGCCAGCCCCACCACGGCGCCGGCGATCAGGTTGCCGATGCCGGTCAGGTCGCCCAGCGTCTGGCTGTTGATGCCACGAGCCGACAGGTTGATGGTGGTGGCCGAGACCATGTCGCCGAACACGCTATCGTAGAAGTTGGTCCAGAGCATGGCGTAGGCCGCGGCCGCGGCGATGAACAGTACCACCAGCGACTTGAGGTTGCCGCCGCCGATCCGTACCAGGGTCTTGTTGCCGCAACCCGAGGCGAGCGTCATGCCGACGCCGAACATCAGGCCGCCGAGCACATAGCGCAGCCAGGCGAAATTGGCCGTGCGATAGGGCGGGAAGGTGGAGGTACCGATGACGGCCTTGCCGGTAGCCTCGAGGATGGTGACGCCGATCAGGGCGACGGCCATTGCCAGCAGCCAGGAGCGCATGCGGCCCGTGTCGCCCATGTTGACCCAGTCGGACACCGCGCCCATGGTGCAGAAGTTGGTCTTGTTGGCGATTCCGCCCATGAGAAAAGCCAGGCCAAAAACGATCAGAAGAATCTGATTGTGGATCGTGAATTCCATGCAATGCCTCCGGAAGCCGGCCTCTGACGGGCCTTGAATGTATGAATGGGGTGAATTCCGCGGGTAAGACGCATCCGCAGCCGATTCTATTCCTTATGTTTGGTAGCGTGTCGGGTCACTCGCGCCGGCAGCGGTAAAGCCTTCGCGCCGCAGTCGGCAGGAATCGCAGCGTCCACAGGCATGGCCCGTGGCGTCCGCCTGATAGCAGGAGACGGTCAGGCCGTAATCCACGCCGAGCTCCAGTCCGAGGCGGATTATCTCGGCTTTGGAAAGCGCGATCAGCGGCGCGTGGATGGCCAGCGGCTGGCCTTCGACAGCGGCCTTGGTGGCAAGGTTGGCCATGCGTTCGAAGGCGGCGATGTATTCGGGCCGGCAGTCCGGGTAGCCGGAGTAGTCGACCGCGTTGACGCCGACGAAAATGCTTCTGGCGCCGAGTACCTCGGCCCACGCCAGTGCCAGCGACAGCATCACGGTGTTGCGCGCCGGCACATAGGTGACCGGAATGCCGGGCTGCACGCCGTTGGTCGGCACTGCGATGGTGCTGTCGGTCAGGGCGGAGCCGCCGAACTGGCCCATGTCGAGGTGGATGGTGCGGTGGCCGGCGGCGCCCAGTGCGGCGGCAACACGCCCGGCGGCGTCGAGTTCGGCGCGGTGGCGCTGGCCGTAGTCCACTGACAGGCAGTGGCAGGCATGGCCTGCGGCTCGGGCGATGGCGAGGGTGGTGGCGGAGTCGAGGCCGCCGGAAAGCAGCACGACGGCTGGAGTGGGTGAGCCGGACATCGGGGCGGGGATGCTAGCGGACGCCCGGCACGTTGTGCTTCGCCAGGAACTGCCGCAGTTCGTCGTCGGGCAGTGGCTTGCTGTAATAGTAGCCCTGGATTTCGTCGCAGCCGTTGCTACGCAGGAAATCGAGCTGCTGCATGGTTTCCACGCCCTCGGCGATGACGCGCAGTTCGAGGCTGTGGCCGAGCCTGATCACTGCCAGCGAGATCGCCGCGCTGTCGCTGTCCGTGTGCAGGTCGTGCACGAAAGACTGGTCGATCTTGAGGCGGTCGATGGGGAAACGCTTGAGGTAGCTGAGGCTGGAGTAGCCGGTGCCGAAATCGTCGATGGCCAGTGCGATGCCCAGCGCCTTGAGCTCGCGCAGGGTCGAGATGAACAGCTCGGCATTGTGCATGATCAGGCTTTCGGTCAGTTCCAGTTCCAGCATGCCGGGGTCGAGCCCCGTTTCGTCAAGGACCTGGCGGATCGACTGCACCAGGTCCTTCTGCACGAACTGGCGCGCCGACAGGTTGACCGACACCCGCAGCGGCGCGATTCCGTCCCGTTGCCAGGCCTTGGCCTGCTCGCAGGCGGTGCGTAGCACCCAGGCGCCGATCGGCACGATCAGGCCGGTTTCCTCGGCCAGCGGAATGAATTGCACCGGGGGAATCAGGCCGCGTTCGGGATGGCGCCAGCGGATCAGCGCCTCGACTCCGATGACGCGGTCGTCGCCCAGGCCGATCTGCGGCTGATAGCAGAGGAACAACTGGTCGTTCTCGATGGCCCGCCGCAGGTCGGCTTCGAGCAACAGGCGCTGGTCGATCTGATCGTTGAGGGCGGGGAAGTAAGCCTGTATGTTGTTCCGGCCAAGATGCTTGGCGTGATACATGGCGATGTCGGCATTGCGCAGCAGCAGTTCGGGCTTGTCGCCATCGCCCGGGAACATGGCATAGCCGATGCTGCAGGTGATATGGAATTCGTGTGCGCCGACATGGAAGGGCTGGGCCATGGTGGCGAGCACGCGTTGCAGGGCCTCGCCGACGGTGTTCTCGCCGGTCTGGTCGAACAGTACCAGGACGAACTCGTCGCCGCCGAGGCGAGCCACGGTGTCGCTGCCGCGGATGCAGGCCTTGATGCGGTCGGCCGCCATCTTGATGATCTTGTCGCCGGCCTGGTGGCCGAGGCTGTCGTTGACGAACTTGAAGTTGTCGAGATCGACGAAGGCCACGGCCACCGGGTTGGCGTAGCGGACGGCGTAGGCCAGGGTCTGGGTGACACGGTCTGCGAGCAGGTTGCGGTTCGGCAGGCCGGTGAGGGTGTCGTGGTTGGCCTGGTATTCGAGTTCGTGCTGGTAGCGGATGCGCTCGGTCACATCGTTCTGGATGCCGACGTAATGAGTGATTTCGCCCTGGTCGTCGCGCACCGGGGCGATGTGCAACTCGTTCCAGAACAGGCTGCCGTTCTTGCGGTAGTTGCGCAGCAGCGCCTGACCCTCGCGCCCATCGCGCAGTGCGCCGCGGATCGCATCGAGCGCAGCCTGGTCACGGTCGTCACCCAGCAGGAAGCTGCAGTCGCGGCCGATCACCTCCGATGCCGTGTAGCCGGTGGTGCGCTGGAAGGCCGGATTGACGTAGACGACGGGATTGGTGTCCTGGTCGTGGCGGGTGATGATGATGGAGTTGACGCTGGATTCGAGGGCGCGATCGCGCAGCCGTAGTTGCAGCGCAGCGCGGCTGGCAGCTTCGAGCTTTTCCTTGATCAGCAGGTAGAGCATCCAGCTGGTGGCGAGGACGACCAGCAGCCCGCTCAACGCCTGGCCCCACGGCAGGTCGGCCGCCGCAACCGCACGGCTGACCAGTAGTACCGGAATGCCGCTGGTCATCAGCACCCAGGCGGTGCCGATGGCGCCGTAGATCATGGCCAGCTTCATGGCCTGACGACGATCCCTGGCGAAGGACGCCGGACTTTCGTTCAGTGGTGAACCCATTCGCATCCCCGATTGCGCCGAGCATTTTTTGATAGTTATGACGCAACCTTACCATGTTGTCCGGCCTGCGGACTGTCGCTCGCTTGGGTCGTCGCGTGCTCGTGATCGGCGTGATGCGGGCGGATTCCGCACAAGCGCCGTCCCGCTACCGCCGACTTTTGCCGTACTGGCCCGGTCGCGGACGTTGCGACCGCGGATAAGCCCCGCTACCGGCTGATCAAGCGGTTGCGGCCTCTCCTACCCGCAGCGCAATGTGGGCCAGGGCTTCTTCAATCTGGTCGATCAGGATCAGGCACAGGTCGCCCGGCCGCAGCTTGCCGAGAGCGGCATCGATGGCAATGAATTCGCCGCGGATCTCGTCCACCTGTTTCGCCCGCGACGCGCCGAACAGGCCCTGGCGGAGCAGGGCCAGCACTTCGCCGTCGCCGCGGCCGCGCTGGCAGGCGTCCTGATAGAGCAGGACCTCGTCGAAGGCGGCCCCGAGGATCTGGGTCTGCTGGCGAATGTCCTCGTCGCGACGGTCGCCAGCGCCGCTGATGACCACCAGGCGTCGCTGCGCCGGCATCGCGTTCACGGCGCCGACCAGGGCCGCCATTGCGTCCGGGTTGTGGCCGTAGTCGGCGATGACGGTCGCACCGCGATAGTCGAAGACGTTGAAACGGCCGGGCGCATTATCGAGGTCGCCGCGGAATGAAGCCAGGCCGGCCCGGATCGCTTGCCAGCCAATCCCGGTTGCCCATGCCGCGCCGACAGCGGCCATCACGTTATCGACCTGGAAGCCTATGGTGCCGTCGCGCGTGATCGGCACGGCCGACAGGGGAATGCGTTCGGCGAAATCACCCTGCTCGGCGACCAGTGCACCTTCCTCGACATAGACCACGCGCTGGCCCTGCGCCCGGTGGGCGGCCACGCTCGGCAGGCCGCGGTCGGCGGCGAAGAAGCAGATGGCGCCAGGACATTTCGGGGCCATTGCCGCGACAACCGGATCGGCCGCGTTCAGCACCGCATAGCCGTCGCTGGCGACGTTCTGCACGATGATGCGCTTGACGACTGCCAGGTCATCGACGGTTGTGATGTAGTTGAGACCGAGGTGGTCGCCCAGCCCGATGTTGGTCACCACCGCGACCTGACAGTGGTCGAACGCCAACCCCTCGCGCAACAGGCCGCCGCGCGCGGTCTCCAGTACCGCTGCATCCACGTCCGGGTGCATCAGCACGTTACGTGCGCTCTTGGGACCGGCACAGTCCCCGCTGTCGATCTGGCGCTTGCCGATGTATACGCCGTCGGTGTTGGTCATGCCGACGCGCAGGCCGCTGCTTGCCAGCAGGTGCGCGATCAGGCGCACGGTCGTGGTCTTGCCGTTGGTCCCGGTCACGGCTACGACCGGGATGCGGCCGTTGTCGCCTTCGGGGTAGAGGGTGGAGATGACCGCCTCGCCGACGGCTCGGCCCTTGCCGTAGGAAGGGAACACATGCATGCGCAGGCCCGGCGTGGCGTTGACCTCGACGATGCCGCCGCCCTGCTCCTCGAGCGGACGGCCGACGCTGTCGCAGATCATGTCCACGCCGCAGATATCGAGGCCGACCATCAGCGCCGCATCCACCGCCCGTGCCGCCACATCGGGATGGACTTCGTCGGTGACGTCGGTCGCGGTGCCGCCGGTGGACAGGTTGGCGTTGTTGCGCATCATCACGCGCGCCCCCTTGGCCGGCACCGCATCCGGCGTGTAGCCCTGCAGCTTGAGCCGGGCGACCGCGATCTCGTCGATGCGGATGCGGGTCATCGGCGTGGCATGGCCGTCGCCGCGGCGGGGGTCGCTGTTGACCTCGGCGACCAGTTCGGTAATGGTGTGGACGCCGTCGCCGATCACATGCGGCGAATCGCGCCGCGCCGCGGCCACCAGCTTGTCGCCGACCACCAGCAGGCGAAAGTCGTGGCCGGGCAGATATTTCTCGACCATGATCTTGTCGCTGAACTGTCTTGCCACCTGATAGGCGATCATCAGGTGATCCTTGCCGACGATGTTCGATGTCACGCCCTTGCCCTGGTTGCCGTCCTGCGGCTTGACCGCTACGGGCAGGCCGACTTCCAGTGCCGCGGCCCAGGCGTCTTCGGCATCCGTCACCGGGCGGCCGAACGGCACCGGGACGCCGGCCGCCGCCAGCAAGCGCTTGCTCAGGTCCTTGTCCTGGGCGATCGATTCGGCGATCGCACTGGTGGCATCGATTTCGGCGGCCTGGATTCGGCGTTGTTTCGAGCCCCAGCCGAACTGCACCAGGCTCCCCGAAGTCAGGCGGCGAAACGGGATGCCGCGCGCCACGGCGGCATCGACGATGGCGCCGGTCGATGGCCCGAGGCGGATGTCCTCGTCGAGTTCGCGCAACTGGCCCACGGCCCCTGGCAGATCGAAAGGCTGCGAAGCCAGCGCCGCTGCAACCAGCGCCTGGGCCAGATCGAAGGCCAGGCGACCGACATCTTCCTCCGAGTACTCAACCACGACCTGATAGACCCCGGGTTCGGGCGTCGCCTGGGTGCGTGAGAAGGTTACCGGACAACCCGCCTTTGCCTGCAGGCTGAGTGTTGCGACGGCCAGGACCTGAGCCATCGAAACCGGGTCATCGTGGCCTTTTGTCTGCAACTGGCCGAGGTCGGGGAAGCGCTCGCGCAAGCGCGCTTCGAGGCCGTTGATGACTGCAATATCTGCTTCGTCCGGCGAGCAAGCGACGATGGCTTCGATCGATGTGTGCCGGCTCCAGAGGTTGGGGCCACGCAGTGCCCGGATGCGGGAGACTTCCATTGACGTAATTCCAGGATGGGTTCAGGCGGTGACAGCCGCGGCGGCGGTGCTGCCCTCGTAGGTTTCGATGCCGGTGCCGATGAGGTCGGGCGCTATGCCCAGAGCCCATGCCGCGGCTGCTGCGGCCTGCAGGCTCTCAGGAACCGGCTGGCCGGCCGGCGAGTGCGGCGATGTCTGGCAGGGCAGCAGGGTTTCGTCCGCACCGGCCGCCAGAACCAGGTGATGCTCGCGGGCGAACACGGCGCGACCGCCACCGGCACGATGCTTGGCTATCACCGGCGAAGTGTCGTCCGCGCCATAGAAAATAACGCCGCCGTCGCACAGTTCCGCCAGTTCGACCACGCGGCCGTCAGCGGCGTTGAGAACAGCCACTCCGTCTGCCAGCACCACGTCCACCTGGGTGCGCAGCACGTTGCGGAGCTGGTCGTCGGTACTCAGATGGAACTCGCCGAGTTCGGATGCGCCGTCGATATCCGTGACCACGCCGACCAGGCAACGATCGTAGGGCAGCCCGTCATTGAGGATGCCGCGTGCCCCGCTCTGGATCACCACCGTATCGACCGTGCGGTTCATCAACACCGATTGCGCGCCGTCGAAGCCAAGCGGATCGCGATTGCCGATGCAGCGCCGGTTGATGAACAGGCCGTCGGCGCAGGCAAGGCCGACATGCCTGCCGCCGAGATGCGCGATCCACGCCGTGAGGCGCGCGATCTGCGCCGTGCCGCGACTGCCGCTGATGCCGACCACCGGGATTCGCCCCGACTCTCCGGCGGCGAACAGCTGGCTGGCGATCGCTTCGCCGACCGGCTGTGGTGCGCCGCTGGCCGGCTTCAGGTGCATCAGCAGGCCCGGCCCGGCGTTGACCTCGACAATGGCGCCGCCCTGGGCTTCGAGCGGGCGGGAAATGTCTTCCGCCACCAGGTCGACGCCGGCGACATCCAGTCCGATGACCCGCGCCGCCAGACCGGCAATTTCCGCCACTTCGGGGCAGACCTGCCCGGTGCAGTCGTTTGCCACGTTGCCGTTGCGCTGGATCAGCACCCGCAATCCGGTAGGCGGTACGGACTCCGGCGTAAAGCCCTGGCGCGCCAGTTCGGCCGCGACAGGCGGATCATCGTCCACATTGACCCATCCCAGGGGGTGGTCCTCGGTCGGTCCACGCCGCGGGTCGCTGTTTATGTCGCGCTCGATGAGTTCCCGAATCGTCAACCGGCCGTCGCCTGTCACCCAGGCCGACTCGCCGCGTGCCGCGGCAACCATCTTGCCGCCGACGATCAGCAGGCGGTGCTCGTTGCCAGGAATGTGGCGTTCCACCATGACTTCGCTGCCTTGTTGGGCGGCAAGCGGAAAGGCGGCTTCCACTTCCTCGCGGGTCCCGAGTTCGAGCGAGATGCCGCGCCCGTGGTTGCCGTCGACCGGTTTGACGGCCACCGGCAGGCCGATGTCCTCGGCGGTTTCCCAGGCGTGCGCCGGATCGGTGACGATGCTGCCTTCCGGCACCGGCACGCCGCACGCGGCCAGCAGGGTCTTGGTCAGGTCCTTGTCGCTGGCGATGCCTTCGGCGATGGCCGAGGTGCTGTCGGTTTCCGCCGTCCAGATGCGGCGCTGCCGGTTGCCGTAGCCCAATTGCACCAGGTTGCCCTCGCTGAGCCGGATCCAGGGGATTTTCCGTTCGATGGCGGCGTCGACGATGCAGGCGGTGCTCGGACCCAGGCAATGGCGATCCACCAGCTCACGCAATTCGGCCACGGTCGCGGCCAGATCGAAGGACAGGTCGTCTACCGCGGCAAGGATCAGTTCGCGTGCCGCGGCGATTGCAGCGCGGCCAACCTGTTCGTCGCGGGCGCGCACGGCGACCTTGTAGATGCCGCTGCCCTCCGCCGTCTGCCGCGCCTTGCCGAAACCGACGCGGCTGCCGGCCAGGTTCTGCAGTTCGATGGTGACATGTTCCAGCACATGCGCCAGCCAGGTGCCCTCGCGCAGCCGCAGGATGAAGCCGCCGGGCTCGCCGACGCCGCAGCGATGGACATCGAGGCCGGGCAGCATGGCCACCAGGCGGTCGGTGAATCCGGGCAGGAGGTTGGACGGCAACTGCTCGAAGTCGCCGATGTCGACCCAGGCTTCGATCACCGGTCGATAAGTCCAGATATTGGGGCCGCGCAGGTAATTCACGCGGAGAAAAGCCAGGTCGCGTTTGCTCATGTCGATGGGCACGGGTTCGCCGACTGTGTGGGCGTCGGGTGCCGGTGCCTTATACTGTGATTGGTTGATCTTCCTTCGGTCGGCAACGCCTTCCGGTAACTTGCAGTTTGCTGTCAGCTACCGAATATTAGCCCTTCCCGACCTTCCTGAATTGCGTTACAGCGTGTTGTTTCCCGTCCCGTTCCGCCAATGAGCGCTCGCCCCGACCTGCCGCGTTTCCCTGATTCGCTTCCTGCCGAATGGTGCCGGGAACTGGACGCAGAACTGTCAAGTGGCTCCAACGTCCTTGCCTGGCTGGAGGTTGACCTCGACGAATCGCTCGGCTTTGCCAGGACCCGGATTGTCCTGTGCGACGGGGAACTGCTGTCCCGCCGTGCCGGAACGATGCAGTGGCAGCGCTGGCCGCTGCATGCGGAGCTGCAGCTTGGCCATTTCGACCATGCCGGTGTCGGCACCCTCGAACTGAGTGACCGCCAGGGGCGCCTTTCCGTCTGGCGCTATACGCTGGAACAGAACCTGGCGGTGTTGCGGCTGATCAAGGCCTTCGAAAGCCGGCAGCAGTTGCTGGCGACCGGCGCTGCCCCGGCAGTGGAAAGCGGCGACATCTGCCCCAAGTGCAAGGCGCCGCTGCCGCCGGACGAGACCGAGTGCCCGATCTGCACCCGCGTCGAGCAGACGCCGCCCTCGACCTGGACGCTGCTGCGCCTGTGGCGCTTCGGCAAACCCTATCAGGGCCAGTTGCTGGCGGGCTTCCTGCTCATGCTCGGCTCCACCGCCGCGACCCTGGTTCCGCCCTACCTGACCATGCCGCTGATGGACGACATCCTGATCCCGTTCCAGAACGGCCAGCAGATCGATGCGGGGCTGGTCGGGATCTATCTCGCCGCCCTGCTCGGGGCCGCGCTGCTGTCCTGGGCGCTGGGCTGGGCCAAGACCTACATCCTGGCCCTGGTGTCGGAACGGATCGCCGCCGACCTGCGCACCGCCACCTTCGAGCACCTGCTGCAACTGTCGCTGGAGTACTTCGGCGGCAAGCGCACCGGCGACCTGATGGCGCGCATCGGATCGGAAACCGACCGGCTCAGCGTCTTCCTCTCGCTGCATCTGCTTGATTTCATTACCGACGTGCTGATGATCGTTCTGACGGCCATCATTCTTTTCAGCATCAATCCCTGGCTGGCGCTGGTGACCCTGCTGCCGCTGCCGCTGATCGCCTGGCTGATCCACCTGGTACGCGACCGCTTGCGCACCGGCTTCGAGAAGATCGACCGCGTCTGGGGCGAGGTGACCAATGTCCTCGCCGACACAATTCCCGGCATCCGCGTGGTCAAGGCCTTCGCCCAGGAATCGCGCGAAGCGCGGCGCTTCCGCGACGCCAACCACCACAACCTGGTCATCAACGACCGCCTCAACAAGACCTGGTCGCTGTTCACGCCGACGGTTTCGCTGCTTACCGAGATCGGCCTGCTGGTGGTCTGGGCCTTCGGCATCTGGCTGGTGTCGAAGAGCCAGATCACCGTCGGCGTGCTCACCGCCTTCCTCGCCTACATCGGCCGCTTCTACACCCGGCTGGATTCGATGAGCCGCATCGTCTCCGTGACGCAGAAGGCCGCCGCCGGCGCCAAACGCATTTTCGACATCCTCGACCATGTGTCGACGGTGCCGGAGCCGGTGCGGCCGGTGCATCTGGCCAACGTCACCGGCGCGATGGAACTGCGCGAGGTCGGCTTCCGCTACGGCAGCCGTTCGGTGATCCGCGACCTCTCGCTGCAGATCAGGCCCGGCGAGATGATTGGCCTGGTCGGCCACAGCGGCTCCGGCAAAAGCACGCTGGTGAACCTGATCTGCCGTTTCTACGACGTCACCGACGGCTCGATCCGCATCGACGGCATAGACCTGCGCTCGATCCCGGTGGCCGAATTCCGCCGTCACATCGGCCTGGTGCTGCAGGAACCCTTCCTCTTCTTTGGCTCGGTGGCGGAGAACATCGCCTACGGCAAGCCCGACGCGACGCGCGACGAAATCGTCGCCGCGGCTCGCGCTGCCCATGCCCACGAGTTCATCCTGCGCCTGCCGCAGGGCTACGACTCGCTGGTCGGCGAACGCGGCCAGGGCCTGTCGGGCGGCGAACGCCAGCGCGTTTCGATCGCGCGCGCCCTGCTGATCGACCCGCGCCTGCTGATCCTCGACGAAGCCACCTCGTCGGTCGATACCGAGACCGAGAAGGAGATTCAGCGCGCCCTGGACAATCTGGTGGCGGGCCGCACCACCATCGCCATCGCCCATCGCCTGTCGACCCTGCGCAAGGCGGACCGGCTGGTGGTGATGGATCGCGGCCGCATCGTCGAAATCGGCAGCCACGACGAGTTGATGGCGAGCGAAGGCCACTATTACCGGCTTTACCAGGCGCAGCAGCGCCATGCCGAGGAATTGTTGCTGGAAGGGGCTGCGGCATGAGCGACTTCGAGCTGAGCCGCAACAGCTTCGGCCGCCTCGTGCTGAAAGCCGCCGACGGCCGGGTTCACGAGGGTGTGGTCGCCGTCCGCGCTTTCCCGATCGCGGCGCCGGACGAGGGCATCTCCTTGGTCGGCAGCGAGGGCCACGAGCTGGTGTGGATCGCGCGGCTCGACGACCTGCCGGACGATATGCGGCGACTGGTGGGCGAGGAACTGGCGCAGCGCGAGTTCGTTCCCGTGATCGAAAGGCTGGTCGCGGTGTCGACCTTCGCCACGCCCAGTTACTGGCGCGTCACGACTGATCACGGCGAGACGGAGTTCATCCTGCGCGGCGAGGAAGACATCCGCCGCATCGGCCACGGCAAGTTGCTCATCGGCGACAGCCACGGCATGCAGTACTTGGTGCCCGACCTATACGCCCTCGACGGCCATAGCCGCAAGCTGCTCGACCGCTTCCTCTGAAAAGTCGGCACTGGCGGCACGGCGGGACGGCACTCAGCGCCCGCGCGGCTCGCTCCACAACAGCTTGTGCATCTGCAACTGGAAGCGCACCGGCAGCCGGTCGCGCAGTATCCACTCGGCCAGTTGCGCCGGATCGAGCTTGCCGGCCACCGGCGAGAACAGCACGGGGCAGATTTCGTCCAGCCGCCGTGCCGCCAGCGCCGACTTTTTGGCCCAGAGGTAGTCGGCCTCGGAGGCCAGCACGATCTTCAGTTCGTCGCGCGGGTTGAGGCAGGCGAGGTTCTCCCAGCGGTTCTTGTCGCACTCGCCCGAATCGGGTGCCTTGAGGTCGACGATGCGCGAGACGCGGGCATCGACGCCGCAGACGTCGAGCGCGCCGCTGGTTTCCAGCGACACCGAGTAGCCGCCATCGCAAAGGGCGACGAGCAGTTCGTGGCAGGATTTCTGCGCCAGCGGCTCGCCGCCGGTGACGCAAACGACGGGGCAACCGAAGGCTGCGACGCGGTCGAGTACCTGCGCCGTGCTCATCGCCTCGCCGCCGGCGAAGGCGTATTCGGTATCGCACCAGGTGCAGCGCAGCGGGCAGCCGGTGAGGCGCACGAAGACCGTGGGCAGGCCGGCGCGGGAGGATTCACCCTGGATGGAGTGGAAAATCTCCGAAATACGAAGCTTGGCGCCAGCCTCGGCAGTCACTACTTTTTCTTGAGTCTTGGCTTCGCGTTCTGCGCGGCAGTGCTGGCCGGATATTTTTCCACGAGCAATTCGAGCGCCTGGATCGCCGCCTTGGTGTCCTTCGCTGCCGTCAGCGCGTTGGCGCGGTTGAGCAGGGCGTCGGGCGCCTTGGCGTCTTCCGGCCAATTGGCGGCGACCGCCCCGAAAACCTCGGCGGCACGGGGATACTCCTTGAGCTGATAAAGGCTCGATGCCGCCCAGTAATGCGCCGAGGGCTGGAAGCTGCTTTTCTGGTAGGCCGTGATGAAGGCCGCGAAAAGGTTGTAGGCGTCCTTGAACTTGGCCGAGCGGAAGGCCATCAGCGCCGCCTCGTAGTCGCGCGTCTCGGCGGCCGGGTCTATCTTCGGCTCGGCCGGTTTGGCTTCGACCGCAGCCGTCTCCAGCTTGCGCAGGCGATTATCGAGATCGACGTAGAAGTCCTTCTGCCGCTTCTGTGCCGCTTCGAGCTCGTAGGTTACGACCTCGATCTGGCCGCGCAGGCGCGAGATGTCGCCCCGCAGCGTCTCGAACTGGTTGGCGAAGTCGAGCTGATTCTTGCTGGTGGTGTCGACGCGCTTGGTCAGTTCGGCGATTTCGCTGCGGAGCTTCTCGACACGGAGTCGCGCCTCCTCGTCGTCGAACAGGCCGGCATGCGCCGGAAAGGCGACGGCCGCGGCCAGTACCGCGGCCAGTACATATTTCTGCACCGCTTAGAACTCGCCTGAGTAGAGCATGTCGCCGCGACGGTTGCGGGCCCAGCACTCCTCGGTCTGGTCGGCGCAGGCAGGCTTTTCCTCGCCGAGGCTGACCGACTCGACTTGCTCTTCCTTGGCGCCGAGCAGCAGCAGCGCCTTCTTGACCGCCTCGGCACGCTTCTGGCCGAGCGCCAGGTTGTATTCGCGGCTGCCGCGCTCGTCGGCGTTGCCCTGGATGAGCATTTTCATCTTCGGGTTATTGACCAGGAACTTGGCGTGGGCCTCGATCAGCGACTTGAACTCGTCCTTGACGACGTACATGTCGAAGTCGAAATAGACGCTGCGCTTGGAGAGGATGCTCTTCGGGTCCTTCAGCGCTGCGATGCTGTACGGATCCATCGCCCCGGTGGTGACGGCCGGCGGCGTCACCGGCGGCGTGGTGATGCTGGTCGGCTTGCGATCCTCGACGCCGGCGCCGGGCTGCTCGGCGGCGGGCGGCTGGCTGCTGCAGCCGGTGATCAGGAGGGGAAGGGCGATGGCGAGGGTGGCGAACAGGGTGCGCATTGGCGGGCTCCTAGCAAAAAATTATTTGAGTTGCGGGCCCCACGAGGGTTCCCGTACATCGGCGGCCTGTACCGACAGTTTCTGTTTGATGCGGCCATCGATCGACACCGTGCCGAGCACGCCGCGACCGTTGATTTCTGATGCGTAAAGGATGGTGCGACCGTTCGGGGCGAAGCTGGGCGATTCGTCCTTGGCGGTCTCGGTGAGGATCTGCGCCTGCTTGGTGGCAAGGTCCATCAGGGTGAGCTGAAAGCGCCCGCCATTGCGCGCGACGTAGGCCATGTTGCGGCCGTCCGGCGACAGTCGCGGCGTGACGTTGTAGCTGCCTTCAAAAGTTACTCGTTCGGCAGGGCCGCCGCCGGCGCCGATGCGGTAGATCTGCGGGCTGCCGCCGCGGTCCGAGGTGAAGTAGATCCACTGGCCGTCGGGCGAGAACTGCGGCTCGGTGTCGATGCCCGAGGACGAGGCCAGGCGCGTGGCGCCGCTGCCGTCGGTGTTCAGCGTGTAAAGCTGCGAATTGCCGTCCTTGGTCAACACCACGGCGAGGCGCTTGCCATCGGGCGACCAGGCCGGCGCTGAATTGGAGCCCTTGAAGTTGGCGGCGACATGGCGGCGGCCGGAGGCGAGGTCATGCACATAGACCACCGGCTTCTTCGCCTCGAAGGAAACGTAGGCCAGCTTGGTGCCGTCGGGCGACCAGGTCGGCGAGATGATCGGCTCGCGCGAGGCCAGCGCCGCCTGCGCATTCATGCCGTCGGCATCGGCGACCTGTAGCTCGAAGCGGCCGGTGCTCTTGACGACGTAGGCGATGCGCGTCGAGAACACGCCCGGTTCGCCGGTGAGCTTTTCGTAAACGTAATCGGAAATGCGGTGCGCCGTCGAGCGCAGCTGGTTGCTGCCGTGGGCGTAGGTGTGGCCGCCGAGCGAAACCTGCTTCGGCACGTCGAACAGGCGGAAGCGCGACTCGTAGCGGCCTTCGCCGGCGGGCGAAGCACTGCCGGCGACATAGGCATCGGCGCCGCGGACCTTGAGTTCGGCGATGTTGCCGGCGGTTGGCTCCAAAGTGGCGAGCGTGCCCGGCTCGACCAGGCGGAACCAGCCGCTGCGTTCAAGATCGCCGCGTACGACCGACGTCAGCGCCTGCGATACGATGCGCTCGCCGCCGAAGTCGGCGATAGCCACGGGAATGCGATTGGCGCCGGCGCCGGTGATTTCGATCGACAACTGACCGAATGCGGGCAGTGCGGCGCAGGCCAGGGCGACGAGGAGAGGAAGTCTAAGCGGCTGTTTTACTTGCATGGTTGCGATTATAACGGCTCAATTATCCAGCGGTCGGAAGCGCAACTCCAGCGAACGGCTGAAGAGGTCGGGCCGATCCGGTTTCGGCAACGGGCTGGACTTGAGTATGGCCCGCTCGATGGCGCCATCGAGCGCGGCGTGGCCCGAGGATTTGCGCAGCCTGACGCCAAGGATCTCGCCCGACGGCAATTGGGTGACGTCGAAAATTGCCTCCGGATTGCCCTTGACGTCCGGCGGCAGCACGATGTTGCCGCGGATCTTGCCGCGGATCTTGCCCAGGTAATCCGCCACCGCGCGGTTTTGCGCGACATGGGCCTGATCAGCCTTGAGCTTGTCGAGTTCGGCGGCGGCGGCATCGGTTTCGCGCTTGCGCGCCAGCTGCTCGGTTTCGCGCTTGAGTTGTTCGGCGAAGGGATCGGCCTGGGGCGGCACTTCCTTGGGGGGAGGCGGCACGGGCTTCGGCGGGGGCGGTTTGGGCTTTTCCTTTTCCTTGACCGCGATGTCGGGCTTTGGCGGCGGGGGCACGGGCTTGGGTTCCGGCTTGGGCTCGACCTTCTTCACCGGCTCGGGAGGCGGCTTGGGCACAAAAGTCGGCGCTGGCGGCACGGCGCTGACCAACTCCACCGAGACCGATGTCGGCAAATGGGTTTGCCACTGAATGCCATAGACGAGAATTGCCGCAAGGATCAGATGTACGGTGACCGCAAGTGCGACCGAGGCGCGCTTGCCTGGTGGCGGACGCAGCGGTGGCTTGATGGCTTCAGTCATCGAGGTAATGCGCCTTCAGCCGCTCGTAGAGGCAGAGCGGGTCGTAGCGGGCATTCTTGTCGAGGAAGTTGCGCCGCCATATTTCGTTCCAGAAATGCACGGCGTGGGCCGACTCGGGCAGCATGGTCATCCCGGAAACCAGAGTCGGCACCTCCCACCAGTTGATGGGGCAGAAAGTCTCCGGCTTGAGGATGAACCGACCGAGATTCAATTCCGAGACGGCCTGATGCAGTGCGCGCGGCCCAGTGCTGCCCCATGGTGCCGCAGCGAGGTCGACCGCCTGCGCTATCTCAAGAGTACGCGCCACCACGGCCGACCCCACGGGTGCCTTCATCACGCCGTTGATGACACCTGCCGCCGGCTTGCCATCGTGCAAGCTGGGCAGCCTTTCGGTACCGAAAAAATGTTCCATGTCGGCGGCGAAAGTCATGGGCTTGACGCAGACGGAGTCGCAGTCGGACCAGATGCCACCGCGCTGTAGCAGGAGGTTGTAGCGGAAAAAGTTGGAAAATTTACTGAGGCCGCCGTACCCGATTGCACCGGGATTCGTGAAGATGGCCGACTCGGGCATGATGGCCCGCGCATCTTCATGGAGGGTTCCCTCCGGCAGGTTGGGGATGGCCTCGTAGGAGAACAGGCGGACCGGATGACCGTTCTTCAGATGCGAAACGATCGACAGGCGCTCCAGATTGCTGAGTGCGCCGCGCACCCACAGCATCTGGATTTCGGGCAGGTTCATCGATCCCTGCCCGGCTGCACCAGCAGGCCGATCTTCGCTACCTGGGCGCGCTGCAGTTCGTCCATCACCGACAAGACGGCTTCGTACTTGACGCTCTTGTCGCCGGCGATCAGCACCGGTTGCTGCGGATTCTTCGCTTGCGCCTCCTTGAGGCGAGCGGCCAGGTCGCCGCGGGCCACGCCCACCTCCTCGCCGCCCTTGGCGCGGTCGCGCAAGGTGAGGCTCTGGTCGGCCTTGATGGTGATCTCCAGCGGTGCGGCCGGCGCTTGCTGGCTCTTGCCGACGCTGGGCAGGTCGACGCTGCCGGTCTGGATCATCGGCGCGGTGACCATGAAGATCACCAGCAGCACCAGCATCACGTCGATGTACGGCACGACGTTTATCTGATTCATCAACCGGCGCTGCCTCATGGATGGTGCACCCATGAGGCAGCGCCGGTTGACGCGGCCATGACGCCCCCACCCCCCGTTCCACGGCCGGCTTTGCACAGCCGGCCGGCTTCGGCGGCGCGAAGCGGTGCTTCGCGCAACCCCGCCTTCGCCCCCCGCCCGGGCAGGGGCGACTGGTGTGCGCCGCTGCGCGGCGAGAGTTGGTGGCGAGGTTCGCGCATCATCGAATCTGCCTTTGCAGAATGTTCGAGAACTCCTCCATGAAGCTTTCGAGGCGGACGGCGACGCGATCGACGTCGTGGGCAAAGCGGTTGTAGGCGACGACCGCGGGGATGGCCGCGAACAGGCCGATGGCGGTGGCGACCAGGGCCTCGGCGATGCCGGGCGCGACGGCGGCGAGCGTGGCGGTGGTCATGCTCGCCAGCCCGCGGAAGGAGTGCATGATGCCCCACACCGTGCCGAACAGGCCGACGTAGGGCGACACCGAGCCGACCGAGGCGAGGAAGGCGAGATGCGCTTCGAGGTCGTCGGCTTCGCGCTGGTAGGTCGCGCGCATGGCGCGACGGGCGCCGTCGATGACCGCGGTCTGGTCGAGTGTCCGCTGGCCCCGCAACTTGGTGAATTCGCGGTAGCCGGACTCGAAGATGCGTTCCAGCGCGCCGGTGTTGTGGCGATCATTGACAGCCGACTGGTACAACGTGTTGAGGTCGCCGCCGCTCCAGAAGTCGCGCTCGAAGCGGTCGGTCTTGATCCGTGCGTCGCGGATCGCGAACCACTTGCGGAAGATCCAGTACCACGACATCAGTGAAACGACGGTAAGCAGCCCCATGACCAGTTTGACGACCAGGCTGGCTTCGAGGATGAGCTGGATGATGGATAAATCCTGGGTGACGTTCATGGCGCCTCCGCCGGGCCGCCCCAAGGGGGTGCCAAGTCAATCAATGGGAAGCCGCATTGCGGCTGAACAAGCGTCACCCCTTTCCGCTGGAAAGGGGGCGGGGGATAGGGTGTCATGTCAGTTCTTTGAGCTTTTCGTAAATGTTTTTCGGTATCGCGGCCGCCTTGCCGCGGGCCAGATCGAGGCAGGCGACACGGACGGTGGCATCGACCAGCAACTCCCCCTCCCGCTCGATGCGCTGCGAGAAGACCACCTGGGCGCGACCGAGTTCCCCGATGGATGAACGCACCTCCACCTTATCGTCGAGCCGAGCCGGTCCAAGGTACTCCACCTGCAGGGATCGGACGGCGAAAGCAACGCCGGCATCCCGTGCCAGTTCCGCCTGTTCGAAACCGAGGCCGCGAAGCAGTTCAGTCCGGCCACGCTCGAGGAACTTCAGGTAGTTGGCGTAATAGACGACGCCGCCGGAGTCGGTGTCTTCGTAGTAGACGCGGAACAGCTGCGTATAGCTCACTCAAGGACTCCCTCGACCAGACGTCGTGCAACCTCGGGCATGGCGCTCGATGCTCGCCAACCGAGTTGGGCGAGTGCATGTGCCGGATCGGCGCGGCTTTGCAGCAGGTCGGTTGGCCGGTTCAACGTCGGATCGTGAAAAACGTGGTTACGCCAATCGAGACCGGCATTGGCGAAAATTTCTGCAATCAGTTCGCGCAATGTGAATGAATGACCCGTGGCAAGAACGAAGTCGTCCGGATTCTCCTGCTGCAACATGTGCCACATTCCCTCCACATACTCCGGCGCCCAACCCCAATCACGAATGACATCGAGGTTGCCTAGCGCCAATTTCTCTTTACTTCCGGCAGCGATACGCCGTGCCGCCAGCGCCGACTTTTGCGTGACGAACCGCGCGGGGCGCAATGGCGACTCGTGGTTGAACAAGATTCCTGAAACGGCATAGAGGCCGTAGCCCTCGCGATAATTCGCCACCTGCCAGAATGCCGCAGCCTTGGCGACTGCGTACGGACTGCGTGGCCGCATTGGTGTGCCCTCGTTCGCTGGCTCCTGTGTGTTTCCGAAACACTCACTCGAGCAGGCGTTGTAAAGGCGAATTCTAGAGTCGTGAAACCGCACAGCCTCAAGGAGATTCAGTGACGCCACGCTGATGCTGTCGAAAGTTTCAACGGGCTGCTCAAAGGACAACCCAACCGAACTCTGTCCGGCCAGGTTGTAAATCTCTGTTGGTTGCACGCGGGCGATCGCCTGAAGCACGCTGCGGAAGTCAAGGAGCGAAACCGAGACCGTCCGGATGCGGTCACGGATGGCCAAGGTTGCGAGGTTGGTGAAAGACTGGGTTTCGGCGTCTCGCGAAGCCCCGAATACTTCATAGCCTTTGGCAAGCAGCAAGCGGGCCAGCAAGGCGCCGTCCTGCCCGGAAATACCAAAGACAAGTGCCCTGCGCACGGCCAAGGTCATCGAATTGCACCTGTGAAACTGAACTTTTCCTGGACTTTTGGCAGTAGAGAGTGGTCATGCCAGGCGTGCGCTAGTTGCTTTACCCAGCCGAGCGTTAGCGCTTCTTCCTGGTAGCGCTCGGCATGTTTTCTGCCTGCTTCGCCGCGCAGCCTGCGCTCAAGTGGATTTGCGTGTAACCAGCGCATCCATGTGATCGCATCCTCGATGACCGGCTCGGCCCATCGGGCATCGGGCCCTAGCACTTCGGGCTTGTAGAAGGGGTGATTGCCGCTGGTCTGGGTTAAACGGTAGCGCACCAGGCAAGCGCATTCATGATCCATGAACGTCATGTTGCCCGACCAAGCGGTTGCCACGACTGGAATGCCAAGGCGCATCGATTCCAGCATGCCGAGGCCGAGCCCCTCGGCGCGGTGCAGCGACACATAGGCATCAACGCTGGCGTAAAGCGAGAGTACTTCGCGATAGCTTAACGGCTTGACGATGAAACCGATCCGGCTGTCACCTTCGGCGGCTTCCACTAATAGCCTGGTCGAATCGCGCCCCATTTGCGTTGCATCGGCGTTGTTTAATCTAAAAACCAGCCGAACATTGGCGTCGTAATCCGGAAAGGCATGGCGGAAAGCCGCGATCGTTGCAACGGGATTCTTGCGTGCCGGGTCGCTGGATGGATCGAAACTGCTCGCAAATACCGTGACGTCGGCAGGCAATCCGAAAGTGGTGCGGCTGGTGCGCACACCGTCTGGCAGGAACAGGGGCTGTTTCCCCGTGATCACTGGAGTGAGCGGCAGGGAATTAGCGATTACGTTGGCGAGAAACTCGGAATAGGCGATGACGACGTCGAGTCTGCTTAGGGCTTCGGCCCAGGCAGGATGCAGTTGCGTAGTTTCCCACCAGACGACACCGACGTGAAAACGGTTGCCGGCGGATAGCGCGGGAATGCGGCTGGTGAGTCCTGGAAAATCGGTCACCGGCAGGCAGTAGAGATTGATCGGATGGGGCAGCGCCGCCGGGTCGCGTGTAATTAAGTGGCCGATGCCGACGAGCTCTTCTGCGACATCTCCTGTCGCATAGTAGGAACCGACATCGAAGCAGACAGTTGGAATCCCGGCGCGCGCCAGTGCATGGGCCGTCTGCCGCGCCGTGACGCCCAAGCCGGTCGCGCTGGAGAATTGACCGAGCAGGTTGATGCCAAAACCCTTGGGCAAAGTCAGCGACGTGAAAAATTGGCTGGCCGGCACGAAATGGTCGAGCACGTTGGCCGGTGCGGCGAGCCGGTCCTTGAGTTCCGGACGGTGTCGGTCGTAGTAGAAACGGTTGAGGCCATCGAACAGCGCGAAGTCGTAGCCGGCGGTATCGAGCAACGGCTCCCACTGCTCGTGCGTCGACCGGAGGTCAATCGGATCGAGCGCTTCGACGACAACGATCCACGGGCGAACCCTCCCGAAGTCCATGCCTTCGAGCACATCCTTCTCGGCGCCTTCAACATCAATCTTCAAGAAATGTACTTCGGTGGCGACATGTTGCTCGCAGACCTCCGCCAGCGTGACTGTGGCGACGCGAGTCTCTGCGACGGGGAATGCCCCAGCTTTTTGGTGCTGCTTGCCGATAGCCGCGTCGCAGGTCGATAGCCCGGTGCCCGCGACCTCGTGAAAACTGGTTTCGCCGCTGCAGCTTGCGGCGGCGGCATTGAGGTTGATGTCGCGCGGCCTGGCGGCGGCTAGGCGGGCGAACCAGGCGGTCGAGGGCTCCAGATTGATGCCGCGCCAGCCGCGGTCGTAAAACGCCCGCGTGACGGAATCCACCGTTGGGTCGTTGGCGCCGACGTCAATGTAGAAGCCGTCTTTGATGTTGCGTAGTGCCCGGAATAGCACCACGTCTTCGCGGTTTTGAGCGAAGGAAACGAATGGATGCTGTGACGGAGCCAAAATCGGCCTGCGGTTTCAGAAAAGCTGTGAGTTGTCCCGGATGGGGGATTCCAACCCGAAATGCTGCCAGATGCTTGGCGTTGCCACGCGCCCGCGTGGCGTGCGGTGCAGGTAGCCCTGCTGGATGAGGTAGGGTTCGAGCACGTCCTCGATGGTGTCGCGTGCCTCGCCGATGGCGGCGGCAAGGTTGTCGACGCCGACCGGGCCGCCGCCGAACTTTTCCAGCATGGCGGAAAGCAGCTTGCGGTCCATGACGTCCAGGCCGAGGTGATCGACGTCGAGCATTGTCAGGGCAGCGTCAGCCACTGCCTGGGTGATGGCGCCGTCGTGCTTCACTTCGGCGAAGTCGCGCACCCGGCGCAGCAGGCGGTTGGCGACGCGCGGCGTGCCGCGCGAGCGCCTGGCGATTTCGATGGCTCCCTCGTCGGCGATCTCGCAGTGGAGCAGTTGCGATGAGCGACGGACGATGTGGGCCAGTTCATCCGGCGTGTAGAACTCCAGGCGGGCGACGATGCCGAAGCGGTCGCGCAGCGGGTTGGTCAGCATGCCGGCGCGGGTGGTGGCACCGACCAGGGTGAAGGGCGGCAGGTCGAGCTTGACCGAGCGCGCCGCCGGGCCTTCGCCGATCATGATGTCGATCTGGAAATCTTCGAGCGCCGGGTAAAGGATTTCCTCGACCACCGGGCTGAGGCGATGGATCTCGTCGATGAACAGCACGTCGTGCGGTTCGAGGTTGGTCAGCAGCGCGGCGAGGTCGCCGGCGCGTTCCAGCACCGGGCCGGAGGTCTGGCGCAGGTTGACACCCATCTCGTGGGCGACGATGTGGGCCAGCGTGGTCTTGCCCAGGCCCGGCGGGCCGAACAGCAGCACGTGGTCGAGCGCCTCCTTGCGGCGCCGGGCGGCCTCGATGAAGATCTCGAGCTGGCCGCGGATCTTCTGCTGGCCGACATATTCCGCCAGCTTCTTCGGCCGCAGTGCGCGTTCGATCACATCTTCCTGAGTCGATTCCCGGCCGGCGGCGATCAGCCGCTCGGCGGGCGCGGCGAATTTGTCGGTTTCTATGCTCATGGCGACGTCAGTTTAGCCGAGGGGCGGGCGGGCCGGATGTAGAGCGTCTTGGCGACGCTGGCGATGACCTTGCCGGCGGCATCGGTCACGTCCACCTTCCAGGTCGGCTCGTACTTGGCGCCGTTGGCCGTATGGCTGCGCACCTCGTCGATCTGGAGCTGGCTCAGGCGGAAGCGGGCGAACACGTCACTCCGCCCCGGCTCGAGGAATTCGATGGTGGCGGCCTTGTCCCAGACGACGTAGCCGCGCTCGAGGTTGTGCAGCAGCATCAGGGCGAAGAAGGGATCGGTCATCGAAAACAGCGAGCCGCCGTAATGGGTGCCGAAATAGTTGCGGTTGAGCAGACCGCGTCGCAGCCGCACCGTCACGGCGCGGAAATCCGGCGCGATTTCCATGACATGGATGCCGGCGCCGACGAAGGGCGGCCACAGATTCATGCCGAAGCGCAGCAGCCCCGCCGAAAGCCGCAGCCGGCTGAGGAAGCCCTGTGCCATCAGGCCTTGGACAGCAGTTTCAGCGCCTGGCGGATGCCGTCCGAAACGCCCGCATCCGGCGGCAGCTGCTTCAGGGCCGAAAGCGCCTCGCGCTCGCTGTAACCTAGCGCCAGCAGGGCGTTGAGGATGTCCGAAGCCGGGTCGGGCGCCGTGCCGCCAGCGCCGACTTTTTGTGCGCCGGCTGCGAGCTGGCCCTTGGGCAGCTTGTCCTTGAGTTCGAGCAGCAGCCGTTCGGCGGTTTTCTTGCCGATTCCGGGAATCTTCACCAGCCGGCCGGCATCCTGCATCACCACGGCCTGGGCGATTTCGCCGACCGACAGGCCCGAGAGGATCGCCAGCGCGGTGCGCGCGCCGATGCCGGAAATCTTCAGCACCTGGCGGAACATCGCGCGCTCCTCTTCGGTGAGGAAGCCGAACAGCAGGTGCGCATCCTCGCGCACGACCAGATGGGTGAACAGCCCCACCCGCTCGCCGGCGGCGGGCAGGTTGTAGAAGGTGCTCATCGGTACGTCGATTTCGTAGCCGATGCCGCCGGCATCGACGGTGATCTGTGGCGGACTCTTGTCCAGAAGGGTGCCGCTGATGCGTCCGATCATTGTGCGAGTTCCTCGATGCGCCGCACGAGGTTGGCGATGACGACCTCCTGCGGGAATGCCGCGTATTTTCGCGCAAAGGCCAGTGCGCTGCCCGAAAAGAAAGGGTCGAAAACCACCTTATGCAGGCGTTGCGGCAGGTCGGTGGCTGCTTGTTCCGGGTCTACCAGCAGTCCGGCACCCATCTGCTCGACACGCCGGGCCAGCATGAACTGCTCGAGATGCCCTGGCAGCAGCAGCACCGGCTTGCCGGCAAGCAGGAAGCGCGTGGTCGTGGACAGGCTGGCATAGGTGACGGCGGCATCGGCTTCCCGGCCGGTGCGGGCGAGGTCGATGGGCGTCTGGACGAAGGTAAGGTGCGGCGCTGTGAAGCGCGCGACCAGTTCAGCCGGCGCGCCCGGAAAGAACACCACCGTCGGCTGGCCCAGCGCGTTCAGGGCTGCTAGTGCCGCCTCGTGATGACGGCATTCGGCGCGGAGGTAGGCGAAAAGCCGCTTGCCCGGCACGACGGGCCACGGTGCCGGTTCGCCGACGCCGGCGTCGGGCAGGTTGCCCCAGTAGCGTGCCGGCCCGCGTTCGGGATAGTGGTCGAGTTCGGGGAAGCCGAGCAGGGTGTCCTCGGTGACGTCGAACAGCCGGGCCAGGCCGGCGAGCGGCGGCTTGCCAAAGCGTTTGAGCACGGCATTGACACTGGCGAGCGCGGGCCGCTCAATGGCAGCAAGTTGTTCCACTGGCAGCGGGGCCCACGGCCGCATGTTGGGTGTGGGCGATTGCGGAGGCGGGACGCAGAAGCCGCTGGAGAACAGCATCGTCGGCAGGCCAAGTGTGCGGGCGGCGAGCAGTGCGGTGGGCGCGTGGTCGGTCAGCACGACCTGCGCGCCGGAAAGGCGCATCAGCTCGCGCCAGGCCACGGTGAGGCCGAGCAGGTCGGAGCTGCTGGCATAGCCGAAGCGCAGCAGAATGTCGGCATAAGTTAGCGGCGGACCCGGTCGCGCCTGCTCGGGACAGGTCGGCGCCTGCAGCCAGGCAAAGCCTTCCGCGTCGAGCAGTCGCGCGGCGGAAGTGCTCGAGGCGACGGCCCAATGCACGGCATGGCCACGGTCGCGCAGGGCGCGGGCCAGCGGCAGGAAGGCGCCGATATGACCGAGGTTGGCGCCGAACTCCCAGGCGTAGAAGACATTGAGGCCCCCACCCCCCCGACCCCCTTCCCGGGGAAGTGGGTGACGGGTGTTCGCTGCGCTCCCCGAGGGACGGCTCACACCAGCCGTCCGTTCTTGACGCGCAGGCCGCGCGTGGCGATGCTGCCCAGCCCCTGGCCGCCGTGGGCGTGGGCGATGGCGCAGGCGAGTGCGTCGGCAGCGTCGGCCGACGGCTCGCCGGGCAGGGCGAGCAGGCGGCAGACCATGTGGGCCACCTGTTCTTTGGCAGCCTTGCCGTGGCCGACCACGGCCTGCTTGACCTGCAGCGCGGTGTATTCGGAAACCGGCAGCCCGGCGCCGACCAGCGCCGCGATGGCTGCGCCGCGGGCCTGGCCAAGCAGCAGCGTCGATTGCGGATTGACGTTGACGAAGACCTTTTCGATTGCCGCCTCGTCGGGGCGATGGGTGGCGATCACTTCCACGATGCCGTCGAGCAGGGTCTTGATGCGCAGGGGCAGGCTGTCGCGGTCAGAACTCTTGACGCAGCCGCTGCTGACGTAGGAAAGTTTCTGCCCGACCTTGTCGATCACGCCAAAACCGGTGATCCGCAGCCCGGGATCAATGCCGAGAATTCTGATCGCCTGGCTCATGCTGCGTGATAGGGCAACGATGGATCACTGGTTTCAGAGAAGGCTAACCGGCGCAGCCGGTTAAGCGAGCATGGCGAGCGGCCGGAACTAAACCCGGTGATGCGCAGGCCGGGGTCGATGCCGAGTATGCGGATTGTCGTGCTCATGGCAGCCGCAGAAGATACACGGCCGCCGCGGCAGGCGCCACATTTTGGCGGTTGCGGTGTTTCTGGGTCGCCCAAAGTGTGCTTTGATAGCGCCCGAAAGGGAGGGGTGGAATCAATGTTCAACAACATGAAGATCAGGACCCGGTTCTACGTGCTCATCGCGTTTTCCGCGCTGATGCTGGTCTGGGTCGGGGCCACCGGCCTGTCGGGGATTCAGTCCACAAGCGGCGCGGCGTCCCGCGTCTACAACGAACATCTTCTGGCCGCCGAGCGCCTTGGCGACATTCGCAACAACCAGATGCAGATGCAGATCATCATGGCGGCGGCGCGGCTGGAGACCGATGCCTTCGAAATCGTCGCCCAGACCGACAAGATCGGCGGCCTGATATTCCGCACCGAAGGCCTGCTCAAGGCCGACGAGGCCCGGGTCAAGTCGGCGGAAGAGAAAGCGCTTTACGAGGCCTTCCTCCAGGCCCGGCTGAATTTCGGCCGCACCGGCGTGTTGCCCATGACCAACCTGCTGCAGACCGAGAACTTCAAGGAAGCCGACGCCCTGCGCAAGAACGTGATGGATCCGGCCTATGCCAAGGCGTCGGCGGCGATCGACGCACTGTTGAAGTTCCAGACCGATTCGGCAAAGGCCGAGTATGAGAGCGCTGCCGCCTATGCCGCCAAGATTCGCGTGGTTTCCATCGTCAGCATCGTCGCGGGCCTCGCGCTGACCATACTCGCCGGCCTGTTCATCACGCGTGCCATTACCCGCGGCGTGGCCGGCCTCGTCAGGGCTGCGTCGGGCCTGGCGGAGGGCGATCTCGCCGCGCGCTCGACGCTGACCGGCGATGACGAATTGAGCCAGGTCGGCAAGGCATTCAACCGCATGGCCGAGGACTTCTCGGCCATCCTGAGCCAGGTGCAGCAGGCTTCGGCACGCATGGCGGAAACTTCATCCGCCGTGTCGAATACCGCCGACAGCGTCGCCAACGCTTCGCTCAACCAGGCGGAGGCCGCCTCGGCAGCCGCCGCCTCCGCCGATGGCCTCGACCAGTCCATCGGCGAACTGTCGGTTCGCAGCGAGCAGGCGGCTGCGGCGGCCGAGGAGACCCGCGGCCTCGCCGTCAGCGGCCAGAATGTCGTCAATCAGGCGGCGCAGGGCATCCGTGACATCGCCGTCACCTTCAACGAATCGGCGCGGCTGGTCGATGCACTGGGGCAGCGCTCCGACCAGATTGGCCAGATCGTCGCCGTGATCAAGGACATCGCCGACCAGACCAACCTGCTGGCGCTCAATGCCGCGATCGAGGCGGCGCGTGCCGGCGAGCAGGGCCGCGGCTTCGCCGTCGTCGCCGACGAGGTACGCAAGCTGGCCGAGCGCACCAGCAATGCCACCACCGAAATCTCCAGCATGATCGCGTCGATCCAGAGCGAAACCCGCGACACCGTCAGCAACATGGAGTCAGGCACCCGCCAGGTGGATGCGGGGCTGCGCCTGGCGGAGCAGGCCGGCGAGTCGCTGCAGAAGATCAACGACAGCATTCGCCAGGTGGCCGACGTCATTCGTGAAACGGTGGCATCGACGCACCGGCAAGCGGCCACCAGCCGCGAGATTTCCGGCAGCATCGAAAGCATCGCCCACATGGCGAAGGACAACAGCGCCGCCGTCGGGCAAACCACCGCCGCCACCCACAACCTCAAACAGCTGTCGGACGAGTTGCAGCAGCTGGTTTCGCGCTTCAGGCTGGGCTAGGGCCTGTTCTCAGCGGCGGCTCAGATACACGCCGCCGACCGCCAGCGCCATGCCGAGGAGCATCGGCGCGGTGAGCGTTTCGCCGAAGGCCAGCCAGGCCAGCAGCGCCGTGGTCGGCGGCGTCAGGTAGAAGACGCTGGCGACATTGACCGCCGAGCCGGAGCGGATCAGGTAATTCAGCAGGGCGATGGCGCCGACCGAGAGCACCAGCACCAGCCAGGCCAGGGCGAAAACGAACTCGCCGGTCCATTCGATGCGGAAGTCTTCCACGACTGCAGCGATGCTGGCGGTGGCGATAGCCGTCGGCAGGAACTGCAGGAATGCACCCGTGCGCAGGTCGAAGCGTGGGCAGAAGCGCTTCTGGTACAGGGTGCCGGCCGTGATGCCGAGCAGCGCCAGTCCCGCCGGCCACAATGCCTGCCACTGCCAGTCGCCGAGCTTTCCCGCAACCACCAGCGCAACGCCGACCAGGCCCAGCGCCAGGCCCAGCCACTGCCGGCGTGTGACGGTTTCGCCCAGCAGCCAGCCGGCGCCGAAGGCCGTCAGCAGCGGCTGCATGCCGACCAGCAGCGCGGTCACGCCGGCCGGCAGGCCGTGGGAGATGGCGACGAACACGCCGCCGAGATAGGTGCCGTGGAGCAGCAGGCCGCTGACGCCGATGTGCAGCCACTGCCTGCGGTCACGCGGCCACGGCGCGCGCATGGCCAGCGCCAGCGGCAGCAGCAATGCCAGCACCAGCAGGTAGCGGACGGTGAGGAAGGAAAGCGGCTCGGCGTGCGGCAGGCCGAGCTTGGCGCCGATGAAGCCCGAGCTCCAGAGCAGGACGAACAGCCAGGGGGCGAAGCGGGCCAGCATGGAAAAACTCGGCGCTGGCGGGACGGCGATTAGTCGGTTTGGCGGGCGGGGAAGGCCGACGCGACTACTCGTCCATCACCGCCGTGGTGTAGACCTCCTGCACGTCGTCGAGGCCTTCGAGCACGTCGAGCAGCTTCTGCATCTTGATGGCGTCCTCTCCGGCGAACTCGGTCTCGTTCTGCGGCTTCATCGTCACCTCGGCGAACTCGGGCTTGAAGCCGGCCTTCTCCAGCGCCTCCCTGACGGCGAGGAAGTCGCCGGGGCCGGTGATCACCTCGATCGAGCCGTCGTCATTGCTGGCGACATCCTCGGCGCCGGCCTCGATGGCCGCATCCATCAGCGCAGCTTCGTCGGTGCCCGGCGCGAAGATCATCTGGCCGCAATGTTTGAACATGAAGGCCACCGAGCCGTCGGTACCCATGTTGCCGCCGTACTTGTTGAAGGCATGGCGAACTTCGGCGACGGTGCGCACCTTGTTGTCGGTCAGGCAATCCACCATGACGGCGGCGCCGCTGATGCCGTAGCCCTCGTAGCGGATCTCTTCGTAGCTGACGCCCTCAAGCTCGCCGGTGCCCTTCTTGATGGCGTTCTCGATCTTGTCCTTGGGCATGTTCACCGCCTTGCCCTTGTCGACCGCCAGGCGCAGGCGCGGGTTGAAGTTGGCGTCGCCGCCGCCCATCTTGGCGGCAACGGTGATTTCCTTGGCGATCTTGGAGAAGGCGGCGCCGCGTTTTTCGTCCTGACGCCCCTTGCGATGCTGGATGTTCGCCCATTTGGAATGGCCGGCCATATTGTGTTCCCATTGCTAGAATCGAAGCGCGCGATTTTACACCTGCCACCCACCTGCACCGACCACCATGAGCCGACCCCTACCCATCGCCAAGACCGGCCAATCCGACGCCGGCGAACTCGCCCTGCTGCCCGCGCTGGCCAACCGCCACGGCCTCATCACCGGCGCCACCGGCACCGGCAAGACGGTCACACTGCAGCGCCTGGCCGAGCAGTTTTCCGCTGTCGGCGTGCCGGTGTTCCTGGCCGACGTCAAGGGCGACCTCTCCGGCATCGGCGCCGCCGGCGTCAAGTCGGAAAAGCTGGCCGCCCGCCTCGACAAGCTCGGCATCACCGACTGGGCGCCGGCCGCCAGCCCCGTGGTGTTCTGGGATGTCTTCGGCGAAAGCGGCCATCCGGTGCGCGCCACGATTTCGGACATGGGGCCGCTGCTGCTGGCCCGCCTGCTGGGCCTGAACGACACCCAGGAGGGCGTGCTGCAGCTGGTGTTCAAGATTGCCGACGACCGCGGCCTGCTGCTGCTCGACCTCAAGGACCTGCGCGCCATGGTGCAGCACGTCGGCGAGAACGCGAAGACATTCACCACCGAATACGGCAACGTTTCCGCCGCCAGCATCGGCTCCATCCAGCGCGCCCTGCTGGCGCTGGACAGCCAGGGCGGCGAGCATTTCTTCGGCGAGCCGATGCTCGACATCAATGACCTGATGCAGGCCGCAACTGACGGTGAAATGCGGGGCCGCGGCGTCATCAATATCCTCGCGGCCGACAAGCTGATGCACTCGCCCAAGCTCTACTCGACCTTCCTGCTGTGGCTGCTGGCCGAGCTGTTCGAGCAGCTGCCCGAGGCCGGCGACCTCGACAAGCCGAAACTCGTGTTCTTCTTCGACGAGGCGCACCTGCTGTTTTCCGAGGCACCGCCGGCGCTGCTGGAAAAGGTCGAGCAGGTGGTGCGGCTGATCCGCTCCAAGGGCGTCGGCGTCTATTTCGTCACCCAGAATCCGCTCGACGTGCCAGACAAGGTGCTGGGCCAGCTCGGCAACCGCGTGCAGCACGCCTTGCGGGCCTTCACCCCGCGCGACCAGAAGGCGGTGCGCGCTGCGGCCGAGACGCTGCGCGCCAACCCGGCGTTTTCCGCCGAGACCGCCATCACCGAGCTGGGCGTCGGCGAAGCACTGGTTTCCTTCCTCGACGAGAAGGGCAGCCCGACCGTGGTCGAACGCGGCTTCGTGCTGGCGCCGTTCTCGCGCATCGGCCCGCTGACGGCGGAGGAGCGCAAGGCGGCCATCGCCGGTTCGGTGATCTTCGGCCATTATGAAGCGGCCGTCGATCGCGAGTCGGCCTATGAGAAGCTGAAGGGTGCGCCACAAAAAGTCGGCGCTGGCGCTACGGCGGCCGAGGCGTCCGCGCCCGCCGAGGCGGCATCCGGCGGCGGCCTCGGCGCGATGCTCGGCGATTTTTTCGGCGGCGGCAGCAGCCGGCGCCAGGGCGTTGGCGAGGCCCTGGTCAAGTCGGCCGTGCGCACCATCGGCTCGCAGGTCGGCCGCGAGATCGTGCGCGGCGTGCTCGGATCCATCCTCGGCGGCAGGCGGCGATAGACACGGCACATTGCGCTGGCCGCAAGGCGTGACGCCAACGATGCCGAGCGGTCGGGGCGCCGGGCTCGCGGGGGCCGGGGCGTGACCGTCGGCCTGTGGCTCGCGGTTCTCGCCGCTTTCGGCTTCTCCTTCAAGTCGATTCTCGTCAAGCTTGCCTACGCCAGCGCGCCGGTCGATGCGGTGACCCTGCTGGCCCTGCGCATGGCCTTCGCCCTGCCGGTTTTCCTCTGGGTCGGTCTGCGTTCCTCGCGCGGCGCCCTGCCGCTGCAGCGGCGCGACTGGCTGCTGGTCGTCGCCCTCGGCCTGCTCGGCTACTACGGCGCCAGCATCTTCGACTTCATCGGCCTGCGCTACATCAGCGCCGGACTCGAACGCCTGATCCTGTTCACCTACCCGACGCTGGTCGTGCTCATCGGCGTGCTGTTCCTCGGCCAGTCCATCGGCCGGCGCGAGTGGGCGGCGCTGGCGTTGTGCTATCTGGGCATCGCCGCAGCCTTCGCCCATGACCTCGGCGCCAGCCTCGATTCCGCAGCCGTCTGGATCGGCGGCGGCTTCGTCTTCGCCTCGTCGCTGTCCTACGCCCTTTACCTCTCGGGCAGCGCGCGCATGATCATCCGGCTCGGCGCCGCCCGCTTCACCGCGCTGGCCATGCTGGTATCCACCGCCGCCACCTTCGGCCATTTCTTCGCTACCCAGCCGCTGGCGGCGCTGGTGCAGCCGCTGCCCATCTACGGTTACGGCCTGGCCATGGCGATTTTCTCCACCGTGATCCCGGTGTTTGCCCAGTCGGTGGCCATCCGTCGCATCGGCAGCAGCCGCGCCGCGCTCATCGGCATGCTCGGGCCGCTGCTGACTATCGCCCTGGGTGCCTGGCTGCTGGGCGAATCCATCTCGGTCTGGCAGATGATCGGCGCGCTGCTGGTGATCGCCGGCGTGGCCCTGGTTGGCCGCCGCGGTTAGAGGCTACAATCCACCGAAATGGCATTTCGAATCAATAGTTTCTTCCGGCTAAGCATTATCGCCCTGTCATTCGTGGCGGGCGCTTCAGCCTGGGCGATGGGTTCGGAGCACGAGTCCAAAGGCATCACCGAGGACGCCTACCTGGCCGAGATGCCGGTTGTCCTTTCCGTTTCGCGGCTGGCCCAGCCGCTCAACGAGACGCCGGGGGCGGTAACGGTGATCGACCGGGACATGATCCGGCGCTCTGGCGCACGCGAACTCGTTGATGTCCTGCGGCTGGTGCCAGGGTTCATCATCGGCGGTTTCAACGGCGCCAACCAGTTGGCGACTTACCACGGCGGTTTCGACGACAACATCAGCCGCCACCTCCAGATATTGGTCGATGGCCGCTCGGTGTACTCGAGTTTCCTTCTCGGCGATACGCATCGCGGGATGACGGGCGTGGTGCTGGAGGACATCGAGCGCATCGAGGTGCTGCGCGGGTCGAACTCCGCCGCCTACGGGGCGAACGCTTTTCTCGGCGTGATCAATATCATCACCCGCAATGCCTTCGACGCGCGCGGTGGCATGGTGTCCGTCACCTCGGGTGAGCGCGGCATCGACGACAATATGGTGCGGGTCGGCGTCGGCAACGACCGCGCGGCGCTTCGGGCCACGGTGGCGCGGCGTGCCGACAGTGGCCTTGACCACCTCTACGACGACAAGCGTGTCGAGCAACTTCACCTGCGCGCGGATTTCCGTCCTGCCATCGGGGACGAAGTCTCCGTTAATGCCGGAAAGCTTGTCGATTCCTACGGCGACGGTTTCCCCGCCGAGCCGGGCAACATGCCGCGCACGTCACAGTTCGCCAGCGACTACCTTCAGGCAAGCTGGCGCCGCGACATGGGCGCGGGGCAGAGTTTGCAGGTTATGGCCTCTCTCGATCGTGAGCAGATTCGTGACAATTTCCCCTACCCGGTCCCGGCGCTGCGTGGTTTGGTGATCGACTTTGGTGGTACGGCGCGGCGTGCCAGCGTGCAGGCGCAACATGGCTTCAGCCTTGGCAGCAGTGTTCGTGCCGTGTGGGGCGGCGAGTACCGGCATGAGTCGGTCAGGTCCAAGGCCATCTACTATGTTGACGACGACCTGAGCAGCCAACAGTGGCGCTGGTTCGGCAATGTCGAATGGCGACCGCTGGAGCGGCTGGTGATCAATGCCGGCGGGCTTTGGGAATACCACAGCATCGTCGGTGCGCGCATGTCGCCGCGGTTGATGGCCAACATACATGTAGCCAATGGCCACACCCTGCGCGCGGGGATCACCGAGGCGCATCGCGCCCCGACACTTTACGAGTTGCGCGGCGATGTCCGCTACTATCATCCCACAGTCCCTGGTGTGCTACTGGCCAACACCATCAAAGCCACTGGCGGCGCACAACCGGAAACCATGCTGGTGCGAGAGTTGGGCTATCTCGGCGAGTTCCCCAGGGCGCGACTGAGCGTCGACGTGCGCGCTTTCGACGAGCGCATCGACACCCTGGTCGTGGCGCGCCGCTATGACAAACTCGGCCTGCTGGTCCTGGATACCAATGACCTGGTCAACCGTCAGGGGCCGCATCTCTTCGGTTGGGAGCACCAGACCACCTGGCGGCCGGCCGCTGGCACGCGCATCGTTCTCAGTCAGCAATTCTCCCGCATTCACTCGGCGGAAATGACCGAGCGTCACAACGGGCCGACCGACACGACGGCACTGGCCTGGTTTCAGGACCTTCCCGGCAACCTCACGGCCAGCGTGATGTACGCCACCACCGGTGCCATGACCTGGCGCAATTACGACCCATTCGCCGGGGGTAGAGTCGATCTCCTAAAGAGTCAAAGTCAGCTTGACTTGCGTTTGGCATGGAAATTCCGCTTTGGCCCGACCGGCGGCGAACTGGCGGGAGTCGTGCAGCAGGCCAATGGCCCGCGCCAGGAATTCCTGCCGCAATATACCCTCGACCGTCGCGCCTACGCGACGTTGCGCCTAGAGTACTGACGGATGAACGCCGGATTCATTCGTCTCTTCGGCCTTGCCTTTCTATGCATAATGCTATATGCATTTAGTGGTGCGGCCTTGGCGGCCGAGCCCCTGGTCTGGGTCGCGCTTTCCGATGCCGGTGGCGCCCATGCCGAGGCCGCCGAGGCCGCCGAGGCGGAGATCGAGCGGACCGGCGCGGGGCAGGGCGATGCGCTGATTCGGCCATGGCGCGAGCTGTCGGGGCCGCCGCCGCGGCTGATCATCGCCGTTGGCGGCCAGGCGCTGAGCGGCATGCTGGCGAGTGGCCCGCGGGTGCCGCTGCTGGCCGTGCTGGTGCCGGAATGGGCTTTCCAGCGCAGTGTGGCGGGATTCAACGACCGCTCCAACTCGGCAGTGCTGCTCGACCAGCCGCCGGCGCGCCAGTTCGCCGCCCTGCGCCTGGCCTTGCCGGATCGCCGCCGTGTCGGCGTCGTGTTCGGTCCGGAGTCGCGCTGGCAGGAGCCGGCCTATCAGCGGGCGGCGACGGACGCAGGATTGACGCTGGTGGTTGGTCGTGTCAGTGCGCCGGACGACCTGGCCAGGACCCTGCAACGCACGCTCGATGACTGCGACGTGCTGCTCGCCGTGGCCGACTCGGTGGTGTTCAACAACGCCAGTGTCCAGAACATCCTGACCGCAGCCTATCGCCAGCGCGTGCCATTGGTCGGGTTTTCGCCCTCGTACGTCAAGGCCGGGGCGCTGCTGGCGGTGTATTCGAGTCCGACGCAAGTCGGCCGGCAGGCCGGGGAGATGGCGCGGGTATTTTTGTCTGGCCGGCCGCTGCAGTCACCGCAGGCGCCGCACGATTTCGTCGTCGGCATCAATGCCGAGGTGGCCCGCTCGCTTGGCGTCCCCTTGCGGCCTGGCGACGAGGCGGCGCTGGTGCAGCAGTTGCGCGCCGCGGAGCGCAAGCCGTGAGGCCGCTCGGACTCAATTTGCGGGTGCTGCTGGCGGCGGTGCTGCCGGCCGCCTTGGTGGCCGTGGCGCTGGCGGCGATTTTCACGGCACGGCAGGTCGCCAGCCTCGAAGAGGCGCTGCTGGCACGCGGCCGGGCAGAAGCACGTCAGTTGGCGAGCAATGCGGAATTCGGCCTTTTCTCGGGCAACCGCGACTTTCTCGAACGCGCGGTACGCAACCTCAGCCAGGCCGATGGCGCCATCACCGGCGTGGCGGTGATCGACGCCGGTGGCGCGGCGCTGGTACGCCAAGGCCTGTCGGTACTGCCCGAGTGGCCGCCGATAGGCGAGGAGCGTGATTTTCTGAGTGGTGAAACGCTGGTCGTGGTGACGCCGATCCGCCGCGAGGTGCTTGCGGTCGAGGACATCTACTCCGGATTCAGCCAGCCGGCGGCAGCGGGGCGCATCAGCGGCCTGGTGGTGCTGGAGTTGTCGCGGGCGCCCTTGCTGCGCGAGCGCTTCTACCTGTTGCTGGCGACCCTGATCGTCGCGCTGTTCGGCCTGATCGTTGGTGGCGTGCTGGCGGTGCGGATCGCCCGCGGCGTGACGCGGCCGGTGCTGCACATCAGCGATGTGGTGCGGCGGATCGCTGCCGGGGACCTGCAGGCGCGGGTGACGCCCGACGCCGGTGATGCCGTGCGGCAACTGGAGCACGGCATCAACGACATGGCGCAGCGCATCGCCAGCGCACAGGGAAATTTGCGTGAACAGATCACGGCGGCAACGGCCGAGCTGCGCCAGCGCAAGGACGAGGCCGAGGAAGTGGCCGCCACCAAGTCCCGCTTCCTGGCGTCCGCCAGCCACGACCTGCGCCAGCCGATGCACGCGCTGGGACTGTTCGTGTCGCGCCTTGGCCGCATGTCGCTCGACCACGAGGCCCACGGTGTGGTGCGTTACATCGAGTCGTCGGTTTCGGTGATGCAGGATTTGCTCGATACCCTGCTCGACATTTCTCGCATCGACGCCGGCCTGGTGACGCCGACGCTGGCGCCGGTCGCCGTGTCGCGCTTGTTCGATCGCCTCGAGATCGAGCTGGCCGAGTCGATCCGCCGCAAGGGACTGGAGTTTCGGCGCCATGGCGGCGAGGGACTGTGGCTGCTTACCGACGCCGCCCTGCTTGAACGCATCCTGATGAACCTGCTGTCGAATGCCGGTCGCTACACTCAGCGTGGCGGGGTGCTGCTGGCTTGCCGCCGGCGCGGCGATGCCGCCTGGCTGGAGGTCTGGGACACCGGCATCGGCATTCCGCTCGAGGCGCAGCGCACGGTTTTTCAGGAGTACATGCAGCTTGGCAATCCCGAACGCGATCGCGCCAAGGGGCTGGGACTCGGCCTGTCGATCTGCGAGCGCCTGGCCCGCCTGCTGCGCACACCGCTGCGGATGCAGTCGCGACCCGGCTATGGCAGCGTCTTTCGCATTGAGGTGCCGCTGGCTGCGGGAGTGCCGGAGCCAGCGGTGGCGCCGGCGGTTGCCGAGATGGTCGGCATGTCCGGAACCGTGCTCATCGTCGATGACGACCCGCTGGTGCTGGCGAGCACCACGCAGCTGGTGGCTTCGTGGGGTTGCCGCACATTTGCCGCGGCCTCCGTGGCCGAGGTGATGGGTGAGTGCGATGCGGCGGGCTGCAGGCCCGATGCAGCGATCTGCGATTACCGGCTGCGCGGTTTCGAGAACGGCGTCCACACTGCGCGCACCCTGCGCCTGCGCTACGGCGACCTGCCGGTGCTGTTGCTGAGCGGCGACCTGACCGACTCGGTGCGCGAGGCGGCGGAAAGGCACCAGCTGGCACTGCTCGGCAAGCCGATGAAGCCGGCGCGCCTGCGGGCGCTGCTTCAGTCGATGCTGAATCAGGGACCCGGATAGCGCAGCTGCATCCGCTGCTCGTCCGGCGCACCGCGCTTGGCCGTGATTTCCAGCACCGGAATGCGCGGCTGCAACTGCGGGCGGAAATGGCGCGCACGCTGGGCGGCGATGCGCTGGTCAATGGTTTCCAGCGAAATGCCGCGCGACTGCAGGATGCGGCGGACGCGCAGGATTTCCGCCATGTCAGGCGGCTCGGGGACGGAGCGCGTTGCGACCGCCGCCGGCTGTTTGGCGGCTGCGGCTGTCGCCGCGGCATACTGCTCGGGGCTGCTCACCAGGCGGGCGATGTCGCCACGATTGAACTTGACGGCCCATTCCAGCACGCCGTCGCCGTTCTCGTTGCGGATCGAGCGGTCAGCGCCGCGCTGCACCAGCTGGCGCGCCATTTCGTCGTGGCCTTCGTAGGCCGCCATCATCAGCACCGACGAGCCGTTGGGGGTGCGGGCATTGATGTCGGCGCCGCTGTCCAGCAGCAACTGCGCCGTTTCGACATGGCCGGCGAAAGCGGCGTAGTGCAGTGCCGACCAGGCTTTGCCGTCGCGATTGACCTTGGCGCCGCGCGCCAGCAGCCACTTCGTCGCTTCGACCTGCCCGCGCCAGGCGGCGTGCATCAGGGCGGTTTCTCCCAGGGCGTTGGCGCGGTGGATGTCCGCGCCGCGTGCGACGAAAAGCTCCATCAGGGGGATGTTGCCGGTCCAGGCGCCGATCATCAGGCCGGTACCGACGCGGTCAGCGACGAAATTGGGGTCAAGCCCTGCGTCGAGCCAGTCGCGGGCGCGGCCGACGTCGCCGAGTTCCATCACGGCGCCGAAGCGCACATGATCCGGCAGCGCGGCGGGCGCCGCGGCGAATGCCACGGATCCGAAGCCGGGAGAAAAAGTCGGCGCTGCCAGCACGGCGAGCGCAAGCAGGAGGGCGCCCAGCGGGATTTTCATGCCATCATCCCGGCGGAAATTTCATCCTGACTGATCCGGACCCCTGGTTTTGCCGCTGCGTATCGCATTTGTCTTGTCGCTGGCGTTTCATCTCGCCCTGTATACCCTTGCCCATTGGGCGGGGCTGCATGCGCCGAGCCCGCCTCCGCCCCGGTCGCTGATCGAGGCGATGCTGATTCTGCCCGAGATCGTCGCCCAGCCGCCAGCGGAACCCGCCGAGCCGGTCGCGTCCGATCCGGTGCCAGTCGTCGAGGCGCCGGTTGCGGCCGCACCCACCGAGCTTCCGTCGCCGCCACCGCCACCTTCACCGCCGCCCCCGGTCGTCGCCAAGGCCTCGCCACCGCGCGCCGACCTTAAGCCGGCTGCCGACCCGCCGCGCTTCTACCCCCGCGAGGCCGTGTTGCGCGGTCTGGAGGGAGAGGTGCTGGTCAATGTCAGCACCGATGTCGCTGGCCGGGTGCGGGAAGCCCGCCTCGAACGTGGCAGCGGCCATGCGATTCTCGACGCCGCCGCCCTGGCCGCGGTCCGCAGCCTGACGTCGCTGCCGGCAAATACCCGCGAGGCCGTCGTGCCGGTGCGCTTCAGGCTGGAATGAGGCCGAGGCGGCGTGCGATCTCCAGGGTCGGCGCCGACTGGTTAAGCGTGTAGAAGTGCAGGCCGGGGGCGCCGCGTTCCAGCAGTCGTTGGCACAGCCCGGTCACCACGTCGAGGCCGAAGGCGCGGATCGAGTCGGCATCGTCGCCATAGCTTTCGAACTTGCGACGCATCCAGCGCGGAATCTCGGCGCCGCAGCTGTCGGAGAAGCGGGCGAGCTTGGAGAAGCTGCTGATGGGCATGATGCCGGGGATGATCGGGATGGCCACGCCCAGCGCCCGCGCCTCGGCCACGAAATGCTCGAAGGCGTCGGCATTATAGAAATATTGGGTGATGGCCGAGTTGGCGCCGGCATCCACCTTGCGCTTGAAGTTCAGCAGGTCCTCGCGCGGGCTGCGCGCCTGCGGGTGCCACTCCGGATAGGCCGCGACCTCGATGTGGAAGTGGTCGCCGGTCTCCTTGCGGATGAATTCGACCAGTTCGTTGGCGTAGCGGAATTCGCCGGCGTCGGCCATGCCCGAGGGCAGGTCGCCGCGCAGGGCGACGATGCGGCGGATGCCCGAGGCCTTGAACTCGTCGAGCAGGGCGCTGATGGACTCGTGGGTCGAGCCGATGCACGACAGGTGCGGCGCGGCCGGATGGCCCTCGCGCTGGATGTCATGGACCACCTCGAGCGTGCGATCTCGCGTCGAGCCGCCGGCGCCATAGGTGACGGAGAAGAAACCGGGCCGGAGCACGGCGAGCCTGGCCCGCACGGCCCGCAGCTTCTCGACACCTTCGGCGGTTTGCGGGGGAAAGAATTCGCAGGAGAGTTCAGTCTTTTTCATGTCTGAGATGGATGAAGAATTCGCGGTTGCCGTCGCCGCCGACAATGCAGCTCTCGAACCAGTCGAGCACCGCCAACCCGGCGGCGGCGCACGCTGCGCGCAGCTTCGCCTCGACCTGGGGGTAAACCTTTGCGTCGCGTATCACGCCACCCTTGCCGACGGCCTCGGGACTGCCCATCTCGAATTGCGGCTTGACCAGAAGGATCATCTCGCCGTCAGTTGCCAGCAGGGCCGGCAGTTGCGGCAGGACCAGCGTCAGCGAGATAAAGCTGACATCGGCGACGATGAGCTCGAAGCCGCTTTCCGGGCAATGTTCGCCCAGATCCGCGCGCTCGAGCGCGCGGGCATTGACGCCCTCGATGCAGGCGACGCGCGGATCGTCACGCAGCTTGGGCCGCAGCTGCGCATGGCCGACATCGACGCCGACCACGCGTGCCGCGCCGGATTGCAGCAGGCAGTCGGTGAAGCCGCCTGTCGATTGGCCGACATCGAGGCAGGTGCGGCCGCGCACCGCAATGCCCGTATGCGCCAGCGCGCCGGCGAGCTTGAGACCGCCGCGCGAGGCGTAGCGATCGTCGGCATCTTCCCTCACCTGCAGGGTGGCGGAGGCCGGTAGTTCAAACGAAGGCTTGTCTATGGGGCCGTCGGGCCCGCTGACGCGGCCGGCGGCGATCATGCGCTGTGCCACCGTGCGCGAGGGAGCGAGCGCGCACGTCACCAGCAGCGCGTCCGCGCGCACCAGGCCGTGGCGGTTGCGTGGCTCCGGCGGCGCGCGCGCGGGCTCGATGCCCTCGTAATGCTGCTCGCTTTTCCGCGTGCGGGCGTGGAATGACCTCATTGCCATGAGGTCAGTACCGATAGTGCTCGGCCTTGTACGGGCCGGCCTTGGACACGCCGATGTAGGCGGCCTGCTGGTCGGTCAGCTCCGAGAGTTGCGCGTTGAGCTTCTTCAACTGCAGGCGCGCGACCTTCTCGTCGAGGTGCTTGGGCAGGGTGTAGACGCCCACCGGGTAATCGGCGTTGCGGGTGAACAGCTCGATCTGGGCGATGGTCTGGTTGGCGAACGACGACGACATGACGTAGGACGGATGTCCCGTGCCGCAGCCGAGGTTCACCAGGCGGCCCTTGGCCAGCAGGATGATGCGCTTGCCGTCGGGGAAAATCACGTGGTCGACCTGCGGCTTGATCTCGTCCCACTCGTATTTCTCGATCGAGGCAACGTCGATCTCGTTGTCGAAGTGGCCGATGTTGCAGACGATTGCCTGGTCCTTCATCTTCGCCATGTGGTCATGGTTGATGACATGGAAGTTGCCGGTGCAGGTGACGAAGATGTCGGCCTTGTCGGCGGCGTAGTCCATGGTGACGACGCGGTAGCCTTCCATCGCCGCCTGCAGCGCGCAGATCGGATCGATTTCGGTGACCCACACCTGGGCCGACAACGCGCGCATGGCCTGGGCCGAGCCCTTGCCGACGTCGCCATAGCCGGCGATCAGCGCGATCTTGCCGGCGATCATCACGTCGGTGGCGCGCTTGACACCATCGACCAGCGATTCGCGGCAGCCGTAGAGGTTGTCGAACTTGGACTTGGTGACCGAGTCGTTGACGTTGATGGCGGGGATCTTCAGGTCGCCGCGCTCGTGCATCTGATAGAGGCGATGCACGCCGGTGGTGGTTTCTTCCGTCACGCCCTTGATCTGCGCCAGGCGGGTCGAATACCAGGTCGGATCGGTGGCCAGCTTGGCCTTGATGGCGGCGAAGAGGATGGTTTCTTCCTCGCTGGTTGGCTTGGCGATGACGGAGATATCCTTCTCGGCCTTGGCGCCGATGTGCAGCAGCAGCGTGGCGTCGCCGCCGTCGTCGAGGATCATGTTGCTGTAACCGTTGTCCGGCCACTCGAAGATGCGGTGGGTGTAGTCCCAGTAGTCGGTCAGCGTCTCGCCCTTGACGGCGAACACCGCGATGCCGTCCTTGGCGATGGCGGCGGCGGCGTGGTCCTGGGTCGAGAAGATGTTGCACGAGGCCCAGCGCACTTCGGCGCCGAGCGCGGTCAGCGTCTCGATCAGCACGGCGGTCTGGATGGTCATGTGCAGCGAGCCGGTGATGCGCGCGCCCTTCAGCGGCTGGGCCTTGGCGAATTCCTCGCGGATTGCCATCAGGCCGGGCATTTCGGTTTCGGCGATGCGGATTTCCTTGCGGCCCCAGTCGGCCAGGTTCATGTCGGCAATGACGTAGTCGTTACTTGCGCTCATGGGTTATCTCCAATGATGAGTGCGAGCGCCGTTGCTACATGAACATCCTCCCCGAGCCTGACGGCCCGAACATCGTCGGGCCGCTGCAGCGCTCCTCGGGTCGGAAAAAGACTTGCTTGTTACAGGCCGGCGTCGCCCTTCAGCGCTGCGGCCTTGTCGGTATTTTCCCAGGTGAACTCCGGCTCGTCGCGGCCGAAGTGGCCGTAGGCGGCGGTACGCTCGTAGATCGGACGCAGCAGGTTCAGCATGTTGACAATGCCCTTCGGCCGCAGGTCGAAGTGTTTCTTCACCAGTTCGGCGATGGTTTCGTCCGAGACCTTGCCGGTTCCGTAGGTGGTGACCCACACCGAGGTCGGCTGCGCCACGCCGATGGCGTAGGAGACCTGGATCAGGCAGCGCGAGGCCAGGCCGGCGGCGACGATGTTCTTGGCGACGTAGCGGCCGGCGTAGGCCGCCGAGCGGTCGACCTTGGACGGATCCTTGCCGGAGAAGGCGCCGCCGCCGTGGGGCGCCGCGCCGCCGTAGGTATCGACGATGATCTTGCGCCCGGTGAGGCCGCAGTCGCCCTGCGGGCCGCCGACGACGAAGCGGCCGGTCGGGTTCACCAGATACTTGATCTCGCCCTTGACCAGCTCCTGCGGCAGGATGGGCTTGATGATTTCCTCGATCACCGCCTCGCGGATCGTCTCGAGCGAGACCTCGGGGGCGTGCTGGGTCGAGATCACCACGGTGTCGATGCTCTCGGGCTTGCCGTCGGCGTAGCGCACGGTGACCTGGCTCTTGGCGTCGGGGCGCAGCCACGGCAGGCGGCCGTCCTTGCGCAGCATGGCCTGGCGCTCGACCAGGCGATGCGACAGGTGGATCGGCAGCGGCATCAGCACGTCGGTCTCGTCGCAGGCGTAGCCGAACATCAGGCCCTGGTCGCCGGCGCCCTGGCCGAGATCGTCGTCGTAGGCCTTGTTCACGCCCTGGGCGATGTCGGGGCTCTGCTTGTCGTAGGCGACCAGCACGGCGCAGCCCTTGTAGTCGATGCCGAACTCGGTGTTGTCGTAGCCGATGCGCTTGATGGTGTCGCGGGCGACACCGATGTAGTCGACGTTGGCGCTGGTGGTGATCTCGCCGGCCAGCACGACGAGGCCGGTGTTGCACAGCGTCTCTGCGGCGACGCGCGAGTGCGGATCCTGCGCCAGGATGGCGTCGAGGATGGCGTCGGAAATCTGGTCCGAGACCTTGTCCGGATGGCCTTCGGAGACCGACTCGGAAGTGAAGAGGTATTGGTTTGACATCTGCCTGCTCCTTGTTGCTGGTGTGGCCCCACGTTGTCCGGCGTGACCAGCTCCGGGGGCGAGCAGGCGACGCTTTAGCAGTATTTGAGGCCTGTGATCCGGCCTGCCGCCCTGCAAGTTGTCCTGATTAACTCGGCGGAAGCTTTAATATTAGCGTTTTTCGCGGTCGTCGGTCAAACGCCCCCGCCTCTGCCCCGCCTTTGTTCCCCATGGGTTCCCTGTTCCGTTTCCTTTCCCACCTGCCGTTGCCGCTGCTGCACAACCTCGGTGCCGTCGTCGGCTGGCTGGCCTGGTTGCTGTCGCCGAGCTACCGCAGCCACCTGCGCGAGAACACTGCGCTGGCCGGGCTCGCCGCCGCGCGCGGCGGGGCCATCGCCGAAGCCGGCAAGGCCATGCTCGAACTGCCCAAGCTGTGGCTGCAGCCGCACGACGAGGTGGTGGAGCGCGTCGTCAAGGTCAGCGGCTGGGATCTGGTCGAAGCGGCATGGCACGAGGGGCGCGGCATCCTGTTCCTGACACCGCACCTCGGCTGCTTCGAAATCACCGCGCAGTACTACGCCAGCTACCGGCCGATGACCGTGCTCTACCGCCGGCCCAAACAGGCCTGGCTCGGGCCCATCATCGAGGAAGGTCGCGGCGCCAACCTGCGGCTGGCGCCGGCCGACATGTCCGGCGTCAAGAAGCTGCTCAAGGCGCTGCGATCCGGTGAGGCCGTCGGCATGCTGCCGGATCAGGCGCCGGGCGCCGGCGAGGGCGTCTGGGCGCCGTTCTTCGGCAAGCCCGCCTACACCATGACGCTGGCCCCACGCCTGGCCGCCACCGGCGCGACGGTGCTGCTGGCCTACGCCGAGCGCCTGCACTACGGCGCCGGCTATCACCTCAAGCTGCGCTTGCCCGCCGAGCCGCTCACCGACCCGGCCGCGGTCAATCGCGCCATCGAAGGCCTGATCCGCGAATGCCCCGAGCAGTACCTGTGGGGCTACAACCGCTACAAGGCACCGAGCGGGGCGCCGGAGGCGGCAGCATGAGCCGCATCGCGCTGGTGCTGATGTGGCTGCTGCACTGGTTGCCGTTGCCGCTGCTGGCGGCGGTGGGCCGCCTGTTCGGACGGTTGCTTAATGTTTTTGCCCGCGAACGGCGCCATGTCGCGCTCACCAATCTCGGCCTGTGCTTCCCGGAGATGCCTGCCAACGAAAAGTCGGCGCTGGCGGGACGGCACTTCGAGGCTTTCGGTCGCAGCTTCCTCGAGCGCGGCCTGTTGTGGTGGGCGTCGCCCGAGCGGCTGCGGCGGCTGGTGCGTATCGAGGGGCACGAGCATCTCGATACCGTGCGCGATCGTCCCGTCATCCTGCTGGTGCCCCACTTCGTCGGCCTCGACATCGGCTGGACGCGGCTGACGCTCGAATTCGACATGGTCAGCATTTACGCCAACCAGAAGAACCTGCTGTTCAATTCCGCGCTGTACAAGGGCCGTACCCGCTTTGGCAAGTCGGTGCTGCTGTCGCGGCAGGAGGGCACTCGCCCGGCCATCCGCGCCATGAAGGCGGGCATGCCGTTCTATTACCTGCCGGACATGGACTACGGCGAACGCGACACCATCTTCGTGCCGTTCTTCGATGTGCCGGCGGCGACCATCACCGGCCTGTCGCGGCTGGCGCGCATGAGCGGCGCGGCGGTGCTGCCTGTGATCACGCGCATGGAAGCCGATGGATACGTCGTCGGCATCGGCCCGGCCTGGGCGGACTACCCGGGTCCGGGCGAGGATGGCATCGTGGCCGACACCCGGCGCATGAACGCCTTCATCGAAGCCGAGGTGCTGAAGATGCCCGAGCAGTACTTCTGGTTGCACAAGCGTTTCAAGACCCGTCCGCCCGGGGAAAAGGGGGTCTATTGAGCCGCCTATTCCGACTTTGCCGCCATCCATCTCCGCTACCATTGCCCGATGTTCACCAATCCTTCCACTGACGAAATCCGCGACCTGCTCAAGACGGTGAAGAGCATTGCCGTGGTCGGCCTCTCCGACAATCCGGCCCGCCCCAGCTACCGCGTGGCCAAGGCCATGCAGGCCCTTGGCTACCGCATCATTCCGGTGCGCCCGGCGCAGAGCGAGGTGCTGGGCGAGAAGGCCCACGCCCAGCTCACCGACCTGCCCGGGGACAACATCGCGCCCGATCTCGTCGATGTCTTCCGCAACCCCGAGGCGGTCGATGAAATCGTCGACCAGTGCATCGCCATCGGCGCCAAGCGGCTGTGGCTGCAGGAAGGAGTGGTCAACGAGCCTGCCGCCGCCCGCGCCCGCGCCGCCGGCATCGTCGTCGTCATGGATCGCTGCGTCTGGAAGGACGCCGCTGCGCTCTTATGACCCCCATCCCCCCATCCCCCTTCCCGAGGAAGGGGGTGACTGAGGTTCAGCCGCCAAGGCGGCTTCCGGTTCCGTGGCTTGCGCCTCCTTGGGGCGGCCCGGCGGAGGCGCCATGAAGATCAAGTTCACCAAGATGCACGGCCTCGGCAACGACTTCGTCGTGCTCGACGCCATCCACCAGTCCTTCGTGCCGAATGCCGCGCAGGCGCGCTATCTTGCCGACCGCCATTTCGGCGTCGGCTGCGACCAGATACTGATCGTCGAAGAGCCATCCCAGGCGGGGAACGACTTCCGCTATCGCATCTTCAACGCCGACGGCGGCGAGGTCGAGCAGTGCGGCAACGGCGCCCGCTGCTTCGTGCGCTTCGTCCATGACCACGGCCTTACCGACAAGCCGGAGATCCGGGTCGAGACGCGGGCCGGCATCATCGTGCCGCGCCTCGAAGCCAGCGGCGAAGTCACCGTCGACATGGGTGCGCCGCGCTTCGCGCCGGCCGAGATCCCCTTCGCCAGCGACAGCGATGCGGTGGTCCAGCCGTTGCAGATCGGCGACGCGACGTTTGACATTACAGCCGTATCGATGGGCAACCCGCATGTGGTGCAGGTCGTCGCCGATGTCGCGACGGCGCCGGTGGAAAAGTACGGGCCGCTGATCGAAAGCCACCCGCGCTTCCCGCAGCGGGCCAACGCCGGCTTCATGCAGGTGGTGGATCGCCATGCCATCAGGCTGCGCGTGTTCGAGCGCGGCGCCGGCGAAACGCTGGCCTGCGGTACCGGCGCCTGTGCGGCGGTGGTCGCCGGCATCCGCCGCGGCCTGCTCGATACGCCGGTGCGCGTCGCCACCCACGGCGGCGAACTCGTCATCGCCTGGGCCGGAATGACTGCGCCGGTATTGATGACCGGTCCTGCCGTCCGGGTCTTCGAAGGCGAGATCGAACTGCCAAGCCAACTCTGAACCTACATAGAAAGCCGCCATGGATGCCAACGAAGTTGCCCAATACCTGAAGAGCCACCCCGAGTTCTTCGAGCAGTATGCCGAGCTGCTGTCGCAGATCCACATTCCCAGTCCGCATGGCGACAAGGCGATCTCCATCACCGAGCGGCAGATGGTGATGCTGCGCGACAAGGCCAAGCAGCTCGAGATCAAGATGGCCGAGCTGATTCGCTTCGGCGAGGAAAACGACGCCATCGGCGACAAGGTCCATGAGCTTGGCGTCGCGCTGACCGCGGCTGCCGACCTGCCCGCCGCGCTGCGTGCCCTCTATGCCCACCTCGGCGGCGCCTTCGCGGTGCCGCATGTCGTGGTGCGGTTGTGGTCCGGCAGCGGCAGCGGCACGGAGTTCGTGCCGACGGCCGACAGCATCCGCGCTGCTGCGGCCGCCCTCAAGCACCCCTATTGCGGTCCCTCGGCCGGGCAGGAAACCGCCGACTGGTTCGGCGAGCGCGGCGGCCATGTGCGATCGCTGGCCCAGGTACCCTTGCGCCGCGGCGACGAAACCTTCGGCGTGCTGGTGCTGGCCAGCGAGGAGGCGCACCGCTTCTATCCCGAGATGGGCACGCTCTACCTCGATCGTATCGGCCAGATGGCTGCGGCGGCGCTGGGAAGAGTTGCTGCATGAAGATGCTGCAACTCTCCCCTTCGGGGCAATCCGGCCCCCCACCCCCCATCCCCTGCCCCGGGGCGGCCTTGCACTTCCTTCGGTCGGGGGCGACCGATTTGCTCGCTGTGCTCGATGGTTGTTGGGCGCGCTATCCGAGAGTCATTTCACGCTAATGGTGGAACGGCGCGTCACGCCGGAAGATTTCCTCGCCGACCTTGCCCACCAGCGCGTCGCCAGCCCGCATACCGTCGCCGCCTACCGCCGCGACCTGGCAGCCCTGGCCGAACTCAACGCAGGGCACGAGCTGGCCGGCCTCGACAATACCCGCCTTCGCCGTACGCTGATGCAGTTGCACGGCCGCGGCCTGGCCGCGCGCTCGCTGGCACGCACGCTGTCGGCCTGGCGTGCCTACTACCGCTGGCTGGCGAAACGCGGCGCCATTGCCATCGACCCCTGCGACGGCCTGCGTGCGCCGAAGCAGCCGCGTACCCTGCCCAAGGCGCTGTCGGTCGACCAGACCTCGGCCCTGCTCGATGCCGTGGCCGACGATGAACTCGAAACCCGCGACAAGGCGATGTTCGAACTGTTCTATTCGTCGGGCCTGCGCCTGTCGGAACTCGCCGGACTGGACGCCGACGGCATTGATTTCGCCGCCGGAACCGTCACCGTCACCGGCAAGCGCGCCAAGACCCGCACCGTCCCGGTCGGGACCAGGGCGGCCGCTGCGCTGACCGACTGGCTGGCCGAGCGCACCAGTTTCGCGACGGCTGACCGGGCGCTTTTTCTCAGCCGCCGCGGCACGCGCCTGGCGGTGCGCTCGATCGAACGCCGGCTCGAACGCTGGGCGATGAAGCAGGGTCTCGGCCTGCACGTGCATCCGCACATGCTGCGCCACTCCTTCGCCTCGCATGTGCTGCAGTCCTCGGGCGACCTGCGCGCGGTGCAGGAAATGCTCGGTCACAGCAATATCGCGACGACGCAGATCTACACCCACCTCGACTTCCAGCACCTCGCCCGGGTCTACGACGCCGCCCACCCGCGAGCGCGAAAGAAGTAGTCGCCGTTTGGCGTATCAGCGCCGTCTCCGCTGATGGCGCAGCACCCAGGCGTAGATGGCGAGATTGACGACGATCACGGCCAGCCCGAGCAGCATCTGGATTTCGCGCGTGAGTTTGTCCGGATAGATCAGCGGCAGCAGGAATCGGGCGACGAAATCGCCCTGCTGCAAGGTGCCGCCGCCCATGATGCGCAGTTTGACTTCCAGCGGCGTCAGCGGGCAGATTCCGCCGGCGAGCTCGATGCCGGCGCCCCAGGCGACGGCCGGCAGGTGCAGCCAGGCCGCGCGCGGCCAGCGCAGCGCCAGCAGCCCGCCGGCGATGACGAAGAGGATGAAACCGAAGTGCAGCACGACCACCAGGTCGGCGAGCAGCGAATACATAGGGCTTGCTCCGTGGCGTGGGCGGAATGCCGTGCCGATGTTACATTCCTCCGATGAGTGCACAACTGATTCTGAACCACGGCAAGGAAAAATCCCTGCTGCGCCGCCACCCATGGATATTCGCCGGTTCGGTGGCCGGCTTCGAGGGCCGGGCACGGCCCGGTGACACGGTCGATGTGGTCGCCGGCGACGGCAAGCACGCCGGCCAGGTGCTGGCGAAGGCGGCTTACAGTCCCGCCTCGCAGATTCGCGCGCGGGTGTGGAGCTTCGACGCGACCGAGACGGTCGATCATGCCTTCTTCAAGCGTCGTGTGGCAGCGGCCGTGGCGCGCCGCGCCGCCCTGCCGGAACTGGCGGGGCAGCAAGGGGTGCGCCTGATCCATGCCGAATCGGATGGCCTGCCCGGCGTGATCGCCGACCGCTACGGCGACACCGTCGTGCTGCAGCTGAACAGCGCCGGCGCCGACAAGTGGCGTGCCGCCATCGCCGACTCCCTGGCCCGGGCCACCGGCTGCAGCCGCATCTATGACCGTTCCGACTCCGAAGTCCGCGCCCGCGAGGGGCTGGAGCCGCAAAGCGGCTGGCTGCTGGGCGAGGGTGACCCGCGCATCGTCATCGACGAGCACGGCGTGAACATGGCGGTCGATGTCGCCACCGGCCACAAGACCGGCTTCTACCTCGATCAGCGCGAAAACCGGCTGATGCTGCGGGGGCTGGCAGCGGGCAGGCGCGTGCTCAACTGTTACTGCTACACCGGCGGATTCAGCCTGCAGGCGCTGGCTGGCGGTGCGCGCGAGGTCATTTCGGTCGACAGCTCCATGCCGGCACTGGCGCTGGCGCGCGACAACCTGGTGCTCAATCCCGGCCTTGACGCTTCCCGCGCGCAGTGGCTGGCAGCCAACGTGGCCGAGGAACTGCGCCGCCGCCGCGATGCCAACGAAACCTTCGACCTGATCGTGCTTGATCCGCCCAAGTTCGCCCCCTCGGCCGCCCATGTCGAGCGGGCCAGCCGAGCCTACAAGGACATCAATCTCAATGCCCTCAAACTGCTGGCGCCCGGCGGACTGCTGATGACCTATTCCTGCTCCGGTGGCATCGGTGTCGAGCTGTTCCAGCAGATCGCGGCTGCCGCCGCGCTGGACGCCCGCCGCGATGCCGCCATCGTCAAGCGCCTCCAGGGTGCCGCCGACCACCCGGTCGCACTGACCTTTCCCGAGGGTGAATACCTCAAGGGCCTGCTGCTGCAAGTGGCCTGATTCCCCTTAGGGGATATTGAGTCGGGGGGCGATTTTCGCTATATTCACCAGTTCGCCCAAAGGGTTGACACGAAGCCGGCACCACCTTGGGCCGGCTTTTTTTGACGGCCGCATTTCCAGGAAAAGCACGATGGATCAACACATCGCACCATCGCAACAGGGTCTCTACGATCCTGCCAACGAACACGACGCCTGCGGCGTCGGCTTCGTCGCGCACATCAAGAACCAGAAAAGCCATGCCATTGTGGAGCAGGGCCTGAAGATTCTCGACAACCTCACTCACCGCGGCGCCACCGGCTACGATCCGCTGCTCGGCGACGGCGCCGGCATCCTGATCCAGATGCCCGACGCCTTCCTGCGCGAGGAAGCCGCCAGGCTCGGCATCGCGCTGCCGGCCGCCGGCGACTACGGTTGCGGCAACATCTTCCTGCCGCAGTCGGCCAACGGCCGCATGGCCTGCGAGTCCGCACTTGCCCGCATCGTGCATGAGGAAGGCCAGATTTTCCTCGGCTGGCGTGACGTGCCGCGCGACAACAGCGGCCTGGCCCAGGCTGCCCGCGACCTCGAGCCGGTCATCCGCCAGGTCTTCATCGGGCGCAGCGACAATGCCGCGGACCAGGATGCATTCGAGCGCAAGCTCTTCGTCATTCGCAAGCGCGTCGAGCACGAGGTGCGTCGCCTCAAGCTTGACGACGGCCGCCAGTTCTACATCCCGACGCTGTCATCGCGCACCATCAACTACAAGGGCATGCTGCTGGCGCACCAGGTCGGCGAGTATTACCTCGACCTGCTGGATAAACGCGTCGTTTCGGCGCTGGCGCTGGTGCATCAGCGCTTCTCGACCAACACCTTCCCGACCTGGGACCTGGCGCATCCATTCCGCATGATCGCCCACAACGGCGAGATCAACACCCTGCGCGGCAACATCAACTGGATGGCGGCGCGACAGATGGCGATGAAGTCGAAACTGCTCGGCGACGACCTCGATCACATGTGGCCGCTGATCGTCGAGGGCCAGTCGGACTCGGCCGCCTTCGACAACGCACTGGAACTGCTGGTGATGGGCGGCTATTCCATGGCCCACGCCATGATGATGCTGATTCCCGAGGCCTGGGCCGGCAATCCGCTGATGGACGAGGATCGCCGCGCCTTCTACGAATTCCATGCCCCGGTGATGGAGCCGTGGGACGGCCCCGCTGCCGTGGCCTTCACCGACGGCCGCCAGATCGGCGCGACGCTCGACAGAAATGGATTGCGGCCTGCCCGCTATCTGGTGACAGAGGACGACATCGTGATGATGGCTTCCGAGATGGGCGTGCTGACCTTTCCGGAAGAGAAGATAGTCAAGAAGTGGCGCCTGCAGCCGGGCAAGATGTTCATGATCGACCTCGAGAAGGGCTGCATCATCGACGACGCCGAGCTGAAGAAGGCCATGGCGACCGAGGAACCCTACGGCAAGTGGGTGGCGGAGTCGCGCGTGTTTCTTGGCGACCTGCCCGAGGCCAAGGCGTTGCCGAAGATCAAGCCCAGCCTGCTTGATGCGCAGCAGGCCTTCGGTTATTCGCAGGAGGACCTCAAGTTCATCCTCGAACCGATGATCAGGAACGGCGAGGAGGCGACCGGCTCGATGGGCGCAGATACCGCGCTGCCCGTGCTTTCCAGCAAGAACAAGTCGCTCTACCTCTACTTCAAGCAGCTCTTTGCCCAGGTGACGAACCCGCCGATCGATCCGATCCGCGAAGAGATCGTCATGTCGCTGACCTCCTTCGTCGGTCCCCGGCCCAACCTGCTCGGCATCGCCGATGATGAAGATACCCTGACGCCGCGCCTCGAACTAACCCAGCCGGTGCTGGGCGAAGAGGACATGGCGCGCCTGACGGCCATCGACAAGCTGAGCAACGGCCGTTTCAAGTCGCTGACCCTCGACATCACCTATCCGGTGAGCGAGAACGCGGCCGGCTGCGAGGCGGCGGTCGCACGCCTGTGCGCCGCTGCCGAGAAGTCCGTCGCCGACGGCTACAACATCGTGATCCTGTCCGACCGTGCGGTTACGGCAGAGCGTGTCGCCGTGCCGGCCTTGCTGGCCTGCGCCGCCGTACATCACCATCTGGTCAAGAAGGGCCTGCGCACCAGCACCGGCCTCGTCGTCGACTCAGGCTCGGTGCGCGAAGTGCATCAGTTCGCGCTGCTCGCCGGCTACGGCGCCGAGGCGGTCTGCCCGTGGCTGACCTTCGCTACCCTCAAGGACATGGTGGGCAAGGGCGGCGATGCCAAGGCGGCGACCAAGAACTACATCAAGGCCATCGGCAAGGGCCTCAATAAAGTGATGTCCAAGATGGGCATCTCGACCTACCAGTCCTACTGCGGCGCGCAGATCTTCGAGGCCATCGGCCTCAACAGCGATTTCGTCGCGCGCTACTTCACCGGAACCGCCACCCAGGTCGAGGGCATCGGCCTGGCGGAAGTGGCCGAGGAGGCCGTGCGCACCCACATCGCTGCGTTCTCGAACGATCCGGTGCTCGCCGGCATGCTCGACGTCGGCGGCGAATACGCCTTCCGCATCCGCGGCGAGGAGCACATGTGGACGCCGGACGCGATCGCCAAGTTGCAGCATTCGACGCGCTCCAACCAGTTCGAGACCTATCAGGAATACGCCAAGATCATCAACGACCAGACGCGGCGCCACATGACGCTGCGCGGCCTGTTCGAGATCAAGCCCGCCGGGCCGCCGGTGCCGCTCGACGAGGTCGAGTCCGCCAAGGACATCGTCAAGCGCTTCGCCACCGGAGCCATTTCACTCGGCGCGATCTCCACCGAGTCGCACACTACGCTCGCCATCGCCATGAATCGCATCGGCGGCAAGTCGAATACCGGCGAGGGCGGCGAGGATCCGAACCGTTTCCAAAAAGTCGGCGCTGGCGCCACGGTGGCCAGCGTGGTCGGCGCCAGCCGCATCGAGCGCGACATCCCGCTCAAGGAAGGCGATTCGCTGCGCTCGGCGATCAAACAGGTGGCTTCGGGCCGCTTTGGCGTTACCACCGAATACCTGACCAACGCCGACCAGATCCAGATCAAGATGGCGCAGGGCGCCAAGCCCGGCGAGGGCGGCCAGCTGCCCGGCCACAAGGTTTCGGAATACATCGGCTACCTGCGCCACTCGGTGCCGGGCGTCGGCCTCATCTCGCCGCCGCCGCACCATGACATCTATTCCATCGAGGATCTGGCGCAGTTGATCCATGACCTCAAGAACGCCAACCCGGCCGCTTCGATCTCGGTCAAGCTGGTGTCGGAAGTCGGTGTCGGCACCGTGGCGGCGGGCGTCTCCAAGGCCAAGGCCGACCATGTCGTGATCGCCGGCTTCGACGGCGGCACCGGCGCCAGTCCGCTGTCCTCGATCAAGCATGCCGGCACGCCGTGGGAGCTCGGCCTGGCCGAGACGCAGCAGACGCTGGTGCTCAACCGCCTGCGCGGCAGGATTCGGGTACAAGTCGACGGCCAGATGAAGACCGGCCGCGACGTCATCGTCGGTGCGCTGCTCGGTGCCGACGAGTTCGGCTTCGCCACTGCGCCGCTGGTGGTCGAGGGCTGCATCATGATGCGCAAGTGCCATCTCAACACCTGCCCGGTCGGTGTCGCGACGCAAGACCCGGTACTGCGCAAGCGCTTCTCCGGCCAGCCCGAGCACGTCGTCAATTACTTCTTCTTTGTCGCCGAGGAAGCCCGCCGCCTGATGGCCGAGATGGGCATCCGCAAGATCGACGAGCTGATCGGTCGCGCCGACCTGCTCGACATGCAGCAGGGCATCGCACACTGGAAGGCGCAGGGCCTCGACTTCTCGAAGATCTTCCACATGCCGCCGGTCGGCCCGGATGTCCTGCGCCGCCACGGCGAGACGCAGGACCATGGCATCGACAAGGCGCTTGACCACCAGTTCATCGAGAAGGCGAAGCCTGCGCTGGAGCACGGCGAGAAAGTGGCCTTCGACATGCCGGTGAAGAGCCTCAACCGTACCGTCGGCACCATGCTGTCGCACGAGGTGGCCAAGCGCTACGGCCACGCCGGCCTGCCGGACGAGACCATCCACATCCGCATGAGCGGCACGGCGGGACAGAGCTTTGGCGCCTTCCTCGCCCGCGGCATTACGCTGGAGCTTTCCGGCGAGGGCAACGACTACGTCGGCAAGGGTCTGTGCGGCGGCAAGATCGTGGTCAAGCCGCCCAAGGAATTCAAGGGCGTGCCGAGCGAGAATATCATCGTCGGCAACACCGTACTCTACGGTGCCACCGAAGGCGAAGTGTTCTTCCGCGGCGTTGCCGGCGAGCGCTTCTGCGTGCGCAACTCCGGTGCCACCGCCGTGGTGGAAGGCACAGGCGATCACTGCTGTGAATACATGACGGGCGGTACTGTCGCGGTGCTGGGCGAGACCGGCCGTAACTTCGGCGCCGGCATGAGCGGCGGTGTCGCCTATGTCTTCGATGAGGACGGCATGTTCGCCAAGCGCTGCAACCTGTCCATGGTGACGCTGGAGAAAGTGCTGCCGGCCGCCGAGCAGGCCGACGATGGCACCCGCCACAAGGCCGAGGCCGACGAAGCGCTGCTGAAGCGCCTGATCGAGCAGCATTCGCTGGAAACGCACAGCGATGTCGCGCGCCGCATCCTCAACAGCTGGGCGGAAAGCCGTGGCAAATTCGTCAAGGTCTTCCCCAACGAATACCGCCGCGCCCTCAAGGAGCAAGCCGCGGCACAGCAAAGAAAGGCCGCATGATGGGCAAGCCAACCGGTTTTCTGGAATTCGAACGTCTCTCCGAGGGCTACGCGCCGGTCGAGATGCGTCTGAAGAACTACAAGGAGTTCGTTTCCCGCCTCGATGATGCCGGCGCCAAGACGCAGGGGGCGCGCTGCATGGACTGCGGCATTCCCTTCTGCAACAACGGCTGCCCGGTCAACAACAACATCCCGGACTTCAACGACGCGGTGTATCGCGGCGACTGGCGCGAGGCGATCGAGATCCTGCACTCGACCAACAACTTCCCGGAGATGACCGGCCGCATCTGTCCCGCCCCGTGTGAGGCCGCCTGCACCCTGGGCATCAACGCCGCCCCGGTCGGCATCAAGTCGCTCGAGCATGCCATTATCGACAAGGCCGGCGAGAACGGCTGGGTGGTGCCGATGGTCGCCAGCGTCAAGACCGGCAAGAAGGTCGCCGTCGTCGGCTCCGGCCCCGCCGGCCTCGCTGCCGCGCAGCAGCTGGCCCGCGCCGGCCACGAGGTTACCGTCTTCGAGAAGAACGACCGTGTCGGCGGCCTGCTGCGCTATGGCATCCCCGATTTCAAGCTCGACAAGCGCCTGATCGACTGGCGCGCGGCGCAGCTGCAGGCCGAGGGCGTCAAGTTCGTGACGAAGACGCTGGTCGGGACGGACATGCCCAAGGGTGTCGCCAACGACGCGGTCAAGGTCGTTGCGCCGGCGAAGCTGTTGAAGGACTTCGATGCCGTGGTGCTGGCCGGCGGTTCGGAGACGCCGCGCGACCTGCCGATCCCCGGCCGCCAGCTCGACGGCGTGCATTACGCGCTGGAGTTTCTGATCCCGCAGAACAAGGAAGTCAATGCGGGCGACATGCGCGGCCGCAAGAACCCGATTTCGGCCGCGGGCAAGCACGTCGTGGTCATCGGTGGCGGTGATACCGGCTCCGACTGCGTCGGCACCTCCAATCGTCACGGTGCTGCCAGCGTTACCCAGTTCGAGTTGCTGCCGCAGCCGCCGGAGTCCGAGAACAAGCCGTTGGTATGGCCCTACTGGCCGACCAAGATGCGGACCTCCTCGTCGCACGACGAAGGCTGCGCCCGCGACTGGTCGATCGCCACCAAGGAGTTCATCGGCGAGAACGGAAAACTGACCGCCCTGAAATGCGTTCGCCTGGAATGGCAGGGTGGCCGGATGAGCGAAGTACCGGGCAGCGAGTTCCTGGTCAAGGCCGACCTCGCCTTCCTCGCCATGGGCTTCACCAATCCCATCGCCTCGGTGTTGGACGGCTTCGGCGTCGCCAAGGACGGCCGCGGCAACGCCAGCGCGACCACCGATGGTGACGGCAGCTACGCCACCAGCGTTGCCAAGGTGTTCGCCGCCGGCGACATGCGCCGCGGCCAGTCGCTGGTGGTCTGGGCAATCCGCGAAGGCCGCCAGTGCGCCCGTGCGGTGGACGAATTCCTGATGGGCACCAGCACCCTGCCGCGCTGAACCAGCCATGAAGTTGCGAAGGGCGCGGACGGACTACAATGTCTCCCGCGCCCTTTGTGTTTCAACCCTGTGCGTTTTCCCAGCCCGCTTTTAGCCCGCGTGTCAGCCCAGAAATCGTGAACGTCGTCATTCTCGCCGCCGGCCAAGGCAAGCGCATGCGCTCGGACCTGCCCAAGGTCCTCCACCCCATCGCCGGCAAGCCGATGCTGGGCCATGTGCTCGACACGGCGCGCCAGCTTGGAGCTGCGAAGATTTGCGTAGTCCACGGCCACGGTGGCGAGCAGGTGCGCGCAGCACTCGATGCGCCAGACCTCGCCTGGGCCGTGCAGGAGCCGCAGTTGGGCACCGGTCATGCCGTGCTGCAGGCCTTGCCGCATCTCGACACCGCTGCGCCGACCCTGGTCCTGTACGGCGATGTGCCGCTGATCCGGGCCGCCACGCTGCGTCGCCTGCTCGAAGTGGCCACTGGCGATACCTTGGCCCTGCTCACTGCGCACCTGCCGAATCCCCATGGCTACGGCCGCATCGTTCGCATCGACGGCAAGGTGACCCGCATCGTCGAGGAGAAGGATGCCGACGACGCAGAACGCGCGATAAGCGAAATCAACACCGGCATCCTCGTCGCGCCGACCGACAAGCTGGCGCGCTGGCTGCCGCAACTGGGCAACCGCAACGCCCAGGGCGAGTATTACCTGACCGACATCGTCGCCATGGCGGTCGCCGAAGGCATCGCCGTCGCCACTGCCCATCCCGACGCCAGTTGGGAAACCGACGGCATCAACAGCAAGGCGCAACTGGCTGCGCTCGAACGCATCCACCAGCGCAACATCGCCGAGATCTTGATGGATGCCGGCGTGACGCTGGCCGATCCGGCGCGCATCGACGTGCGCGGCACGCTGACTTGTGAGCGCGACGTCTTCATCGACGTCGGCTGCGTCTTCGAGGGCGAAGTAAAAGTAGGCTCTGGCGCCACGGTGAGCGCACACTGCGTACTCAAGGACTGCAGCATCGGTGCTGGCGCGCGCATCCATCCCTTCTGTCACATCGAGGGGGCGAGCGTTGGCGCGCAAAGCCTGATCGGCCCCTACGCGCGGTTGCGACCGGGGGCGCAGCTGGCCGAGGATGTGCACGTCGGCAACTTCGTCGAAGTGAAGAACTCCACCATCGCCGCCCACTCCAAGGCAAACCACCTCGCCTACATCGGCGATGCCACCGTGGGCAGTCGCGTCAACGTCGGTGCCGGCACCATCACCTGCAACTACGACGGTGCCAACAAGCATCGCACGGTAATCGGGGACGACGTCTTCATCGGTTCCGACAGCCAGCTGGTTGCCCCCGTCACCGTCGGTCGCGGCGCCACGCTCGGGGCCGGCACCACGCTGACGCGCGACGCGCCGCCTGATCAGCTTACCGTTTCGCGCGCCAGGCAGCTTTCCGTACCGGGCTGGAAGCGCCCCGTGAAAAAGCCGAAATCATGAGCGAAGAAGTTCTCTTTGGCCGCCAGCCCATCGTCAACGATCGCCTCGAACTGGTCGGCTACGAGCTGCTGTTCCGCGACCCGGACAATTTCCGCCATGCTGTGGTCGCCGACCACGCCCATGCCACGGCGACGGTCATCACTCACGCCTTCAGCCAGTTCAGCATCGCCAGCGCGCTGGGCGATTGCCTCGGTTATATCAATGTCGACAAGGACTTCCTCAACGACGACGCCATCGAACTGCTGCCTGCCGACAAGGTAGTGCTGGAAGTCCTCGAGCACGGCGAGATCACGCCCGAAGTCATTGCCCGCTGCCGCGAGCTGAAGCAGCGCGGCTACACTTTGGCGCTCGACGACCTGATTCACTGCGGCGACTCGATGCGCCTGATGCTGGACGTCGTGTCGGTGGTCAAGGTCGACCTGGCGCTGGTCGGCGACGAGAAACTACCCGATCTGGTGGGGCAGTTGCGCGGCCTGCCGATCAAGCTGCTGGCGGAAAAAGTCGAGACGCGCGAGCAGATGGAGCGCTGCCGCGAGCTTGGCTTTCACCTGTTCCAGGGCTACTTCTTCGCCAAGCCCGTCGTGGTTACCGGTCGCAAGCTGAGCCCGGCACAGGCCACGCTGCTGCGACTGCTCAACCTGCTGGCCGAGGATGCCGAGACCGGGGCCATCGAGACCGCCTTCAAGCTGGAACCCGCGCTGACGCTCAATCTGTTGCGCCTGACCAATTCCGTGGCCATCGGCGCCCGCAATCGCATCGGTTCCATCCATGCGGCGATCACCATCCTCGGGCGCCGCCAATTGCAGCGCTGGCTGCAACTGTTGCTGTACGCCGACAGCGATGCCGCCGGTGTCGGCCACAATCCCATGTTGATGCTGGCCGCCACGCGGGGGCGTTTCATGGAGTTGCTGGCCATGCGCTTGCACCCGAAGGATCGGGCGCTGGCGGACCTCGCCTTCATGACCGGCATCATGTCGCTGATGCCCGCAGTGTTCGGCATGGCGATGGCGGACATCCTCGAACAGCTGGCCGTCGTGCCGGAGGTCAAGCGGGCTTTGCTCGAGCATGCCGGTGAAGTCGGCGTGCTGCTGGGCCTGGCCGAATCATCGGAAAGCAGCACCATGGAAGGCGTGGCCGAACTGATGGACCAGCTGCCGCAACTTACCGCAACCATCTTGAGTACCTGCCTGGCCGAGGCACTGGTCTGGGTGCAGCAACTCGACCAGGCGAAAGAATAAGACCATGTGCGGCATCGTCGCGGCGGCAGCCAGCAGAAACATCGTCCCGGTCTTGATCGAGGGCCTTCGCAGGCTCGAATACCGCGGCTACGATTCCGCCGGGCTTGCAGTGCTGAAGCCGGAACTGATCCGGCTGCGCAGCATCGGCCGCGTCGCCGAACTGGCGAACCAGGCGCAAGGCCTCGAGGCGATGACCGGCATTGCCCACACGCGCTGGGCCACGCATGGCGCACCGTCGGAGCGTAATGCTCATCCGCATGTTTCCGGCCGCCTGGCCGTGGTACATAACGGCATCATCGAGAACTTCGAATCGCTGCGCGCAGAGCTTTCCGCGCAAGGGTATGTCTTTACCTCGGACACTGACACCGAGGTCATCGCCCATCTGGTGGAGCGCTGCCTGACGCAGGCGCCCGACCTGGCCGATGCGGTGCGTATCGCCGTGCAGACCCTGCGTGGCGCCTTCGCCATTGCCGTCGCCCATGAGGCCGAGCCGAACCGCGTGGTCGTCGCCCGCGAGGGGTCGCCGCTGCTGCTGGGGCTGGCTGATGACGGCAACTACGCCGCATCGGATGCCTCTGCCTTGCTCTCGGCGACGCGGCGCATGGTGTACCTGGAGAACGGCGACCTTGCCGATCTGCGCCCCGATTCATGGCGTGTGTTGCGGTTCGACGGCAGCCCGGTATCGCGCCCGGAGACCCTGTCGCAGCTCTCGGCGGATGCCGTCGAACTCGGCCCCTACCGCCATTACATGCAGAAGGAAATCTTCGAGCAGCCCGCCGCGCTCGCCAACACGCTGGAAATTGCCGGCGCGGCGAAAAGCGTCCAGGCCGGCCTGTTCGGCGCCGATGCCGCGAAGCTGCTGGGCGGGGTCGATTCGGTGCTGATCCTCGCCTGCGGCACCAGCGCCCATGCCGGGTTGACGGCGCGCTACTGGATCGAGGCCATCGCCGGACTGCCCTGCAACGTCGAGATCGCCAGCGAGTATCGCTATCGCCAGTCGGTGCCGCGCGCCAGCCAGCTGGTCGTCGCCATCTCGCAGTCGGGCGAAACTGCCGACACCCTGGCGGCGCTGCGCCACGCGCGTGACCAGGGGCAGCCGCTGACGCTGGCGATCTGCAATGTGCCCGAGTCGGCCATCGTGCGCGAATGCGCCATGCGCTTCATTACCCGTGCCGGTCCCGAGATCGGCGTGGCCTCGACCAAGGCCTTCACCACCCAGCTGGCGGCCCTGTTCCTGCTGACCCTGGTGCTGGCGCGGCAGCGCGACCGCCTCGACGCCGCGGCGGAGCTGGCCCATCTCGACGCCCTGCGCCACCTGCCGGTTGCGGTGGAGAAAGTGCTGGCGCTGGAGCCGCAGATCGCCGAATGGGCGCAGCGTTTCGCCGGCAAGCACCATGCGCTGTTCCTCGGCCGCGGCCACCATTATCCAATCGCGCTCGAAGGGGCGCTGAAGCTCAAGGAAATCTCCTACATCCACGCAGAGGCTTACCCTTCGGGTGAGCTCAAGCATGGGCCGCTGGCGCTGGTCGACAAGGATATGCCGGTCATCGCGGTGGCGCCCAACGACGCGCTGCTGGAAAAGGTGAAGTCCAATATCCAGGAGGTGCGCGCGCGCGGCGGCGAGCTTTACGTGCTGGCCGATGCAGATTCGGAGGTTGCCGAGTCGGAGGGCGTGCATATCCTGCGCCTGCCTGAACACTATGGCGCGCTGTCGCCGGTGCTGCACGTCGTGCCGCTGCAGTTGCTGGCGTATCACGCCGCCCTGGTCAAGGGCACCGACGTGGACAAGCCACGCAACCTCGCCAAATCGGTCACCGTCGAATAATTCAAAAGCAAGGGAGCATCATCATGTCGAACATTTCCGTTGAATCCATCCGCTCGGTAGCCCTGGTCGGTCACGGCAGCACCGGCAAGACCACGCTGGCCGAAGCCCTGCTGCATGCCGCCGGCGCCATCGCTGCCAAGGGATCGGTCGAGAAGGGGAGCGCCGTCTGCGATTTCGATGTACAGGAGAAGGCCGCCGGCCATTCCCTCAACTCCGCGGTGGTGCATTTCTCGGACCGCAACGTCGAAATCAACCTCATCGATACCCCGGGCTATCCCGATTTCGCCGGCCAGGCCATAGCCGCGCTGGCGGGCGTCGACACCGCGCTGGTGGTGATCAACGCCCAGACCGGCATCGAGCTTTCAACCGAGCGCATGATGAAGTGGGCCGCCGGCCGGGCGCTGTGCCGCATGATCGTGGTGAACAAGATCGATGCCGACAATGTTGACCTGCCCGGACTCGTCAATGACATTCGCGAGCGCTTCGGCAAGGAGTGCCTGGTGCTCGACCTGCCCGCGCACGATCGTCAGGACGTGGTCGAGGTGCTGGAGCGTGACTCCGGCGACGCCGATTTCGATTCCGTCACCGCGGCACATCGGGCACTGATCGACCAGATCATCGAGGAGGACGAGGACCTGCTGGCGAAGTACCTCGAAGACGGCCAGGAGCCGAGCGCGGCGGAACTCCACGCGCCATTCGAGAAGGCGCTGCGTGCCGGCCACCTGGTGCCGATCCTGTTCGTTTCGGCCCGCACCGGCGCCGGCATCCCCGAACTGCTGCATGTGCTGGAGACGCTGGCTCCGAATCCGACCGAGGGCAATCCGCCACCGTTCTACAAGGGCGAGCCGGGCGGAGTGACCGAGGCGTTTGCCGCCACGCCCGATCCGGACAAGCATGTGCTGGCCCACGTGTTCAAGGTCATCGCCGATCCCTACATGGGCAAGGTCGGTGTCTTTCGCGTGCATCAGGGAACGATCAGGAAGGACGCGCAACTATTCGTCGGCGACGCCAAGCGCCCGTTCAAGGCCGGCCATCTCTACAAGCTGCAGGGCAAGGATTTTGTCGAGGTCGATGCGCTGCTGCCGGGCGAAATTGGTGCAGTGGCCAAGATCGAGGAAATCGAGTTCGATGTGGTGCTGCATGACTCGCACGACGAGGACCACATCCACCTGAAGCCGCTGGAGTTTCCCAAGCCCATGCAGGGACTGGCGGTGGAGACGAAGAAGAAGGGCGATGAGCAGCGACTCTTCGATATCCTGCACAAGCTCGAACTGGAGGATCCCTGCTTCGCGATGGAGCGCCACCCGACCACCAACGAAACCGTCATTCGCGGCCTCGGTGAAATGCACTTGCGCTACAAGCTCGAAAAAATGGCAAGTCAGTACAAGATGGAGTTGGAAACCACGCCGCCGCGCATTCCCTACCGCGAGACCATCACCGGCCAGGCCGAAGGCCATTGCCGCCACAAGAAGCAGAGCGGTGGCGCCGGCCAGTTCGGCGAGGTCTTCCTCAAGGTGGAGCCGCTGAAGCGCGGCGAGGGCTTCGAGTTCGTCGATCACGTCAAGGGCGGCGTCATCCCCGGCGTGTTCATGCCGGCAGTCGAGAAGGGCGTGCGGCAGGCACTGGAAGACGGCGTGGTCGCCGGCTACCCGGTCGAGGACATCCGCGTCATCGTCTACGACGGCAAGACCCACGCGGTCGACGGCAAGGAAGTCGCCTTCGTCACGGCCGGGCGCAAGGCCACCATCGAGGCGATTCTCGCTGCCCAGCCGATCATGCTCGAGCCCATCGTCAGCATCGAGATCATCGCGCCCGAAGGCAACATGGGCGATCTGGCCGGCGACCTGTCGGCTCGGCGCGGCCATGTCACCGGTACCACGCCGCGTAGCCATGGCACGATGGCCATCGCCGGCGAAGTGCCGCTGGCGGAGATCACCGACTATGCCTCCCGCCTGAAATCGATGACCGGCGGCAAGGGCGGCTATACCATCGAGTTCGTCCGGCATGCCCAGGTTCCGCCGCCGCTCCAGCAGAAGCTGGCTGCCGGCCACGAGTTGCGCACGGACGACGAATAACATTTTCCGGCTGCGGTTCGGCTGTCGCGCCGGCCGGGTCGTGCCGGGACGCGTCAGCCGGCCGCAGCGCCGTCGAGAAAGATGCGGCGGGCGGACTGGCAGATCGCCGCGGTGATCGGATGGGTCAGGCGGCGCTCGGTGGTAATGGCGTAAACCTGCTCGCGCACGGCATCGATGCGGCCGATCGCCCGTACGCCGTGCTGCCGCGCGACGTAGTCCTCGATGACCGTCGGTGCGACGAATAGTCCCGCCCCGGCCTGGCCGAACGCCTTGAGCAGCGCGCTGTCGTCGAACTCGCCGACTATGCGCGGATGAAGGTGGGCCGATTCAAACCAGCGCATCAGCCGCGGGTACAACGCGGTGTCGCCCCCCGGCAGGAGGAATGGCGCGCCGTCCAGCCCCGCAGGGAACGCATCGGCCATGGCGGCGGTCAGCGCTGCCGTACCAAATACCGTCAGCGCGCTTTCGCCGAGAAAGTGATCGTAGCCGCGCACGTTGAGGTTGCCGGGCATCGCCCGGTCGGCGATCACCATGTCGAGCCGATGCACCGCCAGGTCCGCCAGGAGCGTCGCCAGTCGGCCTTCGCGGCAGATCAGTCGCACCGGCTCGGCCAGCCCGAGCGCCGGTTCCACCAGCCGGTAGGCCACCAATTTCGGCACTGAATCCGCGATGCCGACGCGAAACGGCACGCTGGGTATCTGCGACTCGTCGCGGATCGCATCGAGCAGTTCGTCACCGAGCGCGAATATCTGCTCGGCGTAGCCAAGCATGCGGTGGCCGGTCTCGGTCAATTCCAGCCCGCGTCCGACGCGGCGGAACAACTCCACCCCCAGCGCGGCTTCGAATTCGCTCAGCTGGCCGCTGATCGACTGCGGCGTGAGGTGGAGTTGTTCGCTGGCCCGTGCAATGCTGCCGGACTTGGCGACCATCCAGAAATATCGCAAGTGCTTGTAATTGAATGAGGCTGCCACAATCTATGTATTCGAGTAAATCGATGTGTTGTTAAAGTATATTCGATTTGTGCGATGTCTTTTCCTTGCTAGACTTACGAACACCCCGCTCCCTTATCCGTAGCGGCCTATCCATTTTTTCCGAAGGAGGAAAACATGAGCGCTTACCAGTCCGCACCGGTCTCCATTTCCCGTCATGGCGGCGAGTCAGTCCTCGCCACCAACCGGGTGATCCGCAACACCTACATGCTGCTGTCGATGACGCTGCTGTTCGCTGCCGCGACTGCCGCGGTATCGGTGGCGTTGCGCCTGCCGCATCCCGGCTTGATCGTGACGCTGGTCGGATACTTCGGCCTGCTCTACGCGACCACCAAGCTGCGCAATAGCGGCTGGGGACTGGTTTCCGTCTTCGCCCTCACCGGTTTCATGGGTTACACGCTGGGACCGATCATCGGCCACTACCTGGCCTTGCCCAACGGCGGGCAGGTTGTGATGATGGCCATGGCCGGCACCGCCGCTATCTTCCTCGGCCTGTCCGGGTACGCCCTGACCACCCGCAAGGACTTCAGTTTCATGGGCGGCTTCCTCGCCGTTGGCGTTCTGGTCGCCTTCCTTGCCGGCCTGGGTGCGATCTTCTTCGAGATCCCGGCGCTGTCACTAACGGTTTCGGCCGCCTTCGTGCTGCTGATGTCCGGCCTGATCCTCTACGAAACCAGCAACATCATCCACGGCGGCGAAACCAACTACGTCATGGCCACCGTCACGCTGTTCGTCGCGATCTTCAATCTCTTCACCAGCCTGCTGCACCTGCTCGGCTTCATGAACAGCGGCGACTGACGCAGGCACAAGCACCCGGAGTCACACTATGAAACGCGTAATGCTGCTGATCGGTACCAACCTCGCCATCATGGTGGTGTTGGGCATCGTCAGCACCCTCACCGGCGCCCATCGCTTCTTCAGCGCCGAGGGGCTCGATCTCGGCAAGCTGCTGTTCTTCGCCCTGCTGATGGGCTTTGGCGGCTCGTTCCTGTCGCTGTGGATGTCGAAGACCATCGCCAAGTGGAGCACCGGCGCAAAAGTCATCGAGGCGCCGGCCAACTCCACGGAGTTCTGGCTGGTCGAGACGGTGCGGCGCTTTGCCGGCAAGGCCGGGCTGGCCATGCCCGAAGTGGCGATCTACGAGGGCGAGCCCAACGCCTTCGCTACCGGCGCCACGCGCAACAGCTCGCTGGTCGCGGTTTCGACCGGCCTGCTGCAGAGCATGACGCGCGAGGAAGCCGAGGCGGTGATCGCCCACGAGGTGGCGCACATTGCCAACGGCGACATGGTGACGCTGACGCTGATCCAGGGCGTGGTCAATACCTTCGTCATCTTCATTTCGCGCGTCGTCGGCTATTTCGTCGATCGCGTGATCCTGAAGAACCGCGAGGGAATGGGGGCGGGCTACATGATCACCGTGGTGATCTGCGACATCGTCTTCGGCATCCTCGCCAGCATCATCGTCATGTACTTCTCGCGCCAGCGTGAATTCCGCGCCGATGCCGGTGCCGCGCAGCTGATGGGCACGCCGCAGCCGATGATGTCCGCACTGCGCCGCCTCGGCGGGGTGGAGGCGGGCGAATTGCCGAAGAGCGTGGCCACCGCCGGCATCAGCGGCCGCCCCGGCTGGATGGCCCTGTTCTCCAGCCACCCGCCGATCGAGCAGCGCATTGCGGCGCTGGCCAACCCAGGTCGATGATCGAATAACGTGACTCCAATCGAAACCTTTGCCACCGGCCCCATGTGGGCCGGTTTTATCGTCTTCGTGCTGGCCATGCTGGCGCTGGACCTGTTCGTCTTCGGCGGTCGCAGCGCGCACCGCGTGTCCGTCAAGGAAGCCCTGGCCTGGGTTACCGTCTGGGTCAGCCTGGCGCTGGCCTTCGCCGCGCTGCTCTGGTGGTATCTGTCCGGCACGGTCGGCGCGGAAATCGCCGAACGCAAGACGCTCGAGTTCCTCGCCGGCTACCTGATCGAGCAGTCGCTGTCCGTCGACAACATGTTCGTGTTCGTCATGATCTTCGGCTATTTCGCGGTGCCGCCCGAATTGCAGCGCCGCGTGTTGCTCTACGGCGTGCTCGGCGCCATCGTCATGCGCGCCGTGATGATTTTCGCCGGCGTCTGGCTGGTCAGCCAGTTCGCCTGGCTGCTCTACGTCTTCGGCGCCTTCCTGGCCATCACCGGCATCAAGATGCTGGTGTTCGCCGAGCACGAGCCCGACCTGGAGCAGAACCCGCTGCTGCGCTGGCTGCGTGGCCACCTGCGCATCACGCCCGGCTTCCACGGCGAATCCTTTTTCGTGCGCAACAACGGCGTGCTGTGGGCGACGCCGATGTTCCTGGTGCTGGTGCTGATAGAAGCCAGCGACCTGGTGTTCGCGGTCGACAGCATTCCGGCCATCTTCGCCGTCACCACCGATCCCTTCATTGTCTTCACCTCCAACATATTCGCCATCATGGGGCTTCGGGCGCTCTACTTCCTGCTTGCCGACATGGCTGACCGCTTCCACCTGCTCAAGTACGGCCTTGCCATCGTGCTGGTGTTCATCGGTGGCAAGATGCTGGTTGTGCCGTGGTTCCACCTGCCGATACAGTGGTCGCTGTCCATCGTCGGCGCCATCATCGCGATTTCGGTGGTCTTGAGCCTCGCCCTGTCGAAGGACAAACCGGCGACCGCGGAGGAACTCTCATGAGCGACACGACTGCAGTGGTGCCACCGACGCCGTCAGGGGTCGAACGCGATGCCGATGGCCGCCTGGTCGGCCTCGTCGTCGACGGCCCGTTACCTTTTGCAACGGCGGCCGGAAACTCCTGGCTGGTGGCCATCGACGGCTCGGCGCATTCGCTGCGGGCCGCCGCCGCCGCCGCTCGCCTCGCCGGCCAGATGCCCGGGTGTGCCCTGCATCTGCTCAACGTCGAACCCTGGCTGAGCAAGGAAGCCGCGGAGCATGAACTGGCGCAGCGGGCCTGGACGACGACCGCCGCCGCGCGTGCGCTGCTCGATGCCGGCAGCCATCCCTGGCGCCTGCATGTGGCGATGGGCGAGACGGCCGAGCGCATCGTGGCGGTGGCGCAAAGTACGGGCTGCGGCGGCATCGTCATCGGCAGCCATGGCCTGGGTGCCATCGAATCGCTGTTGCTTGGATCGGTGGCGGCCCAGGTGATCCGCACCAGCACCGTGCCGGTGCTGGTGGTGCGCTAGCTCGTGGCGGAGGCCGCGGCCACGAGGTCTGGGGTGGCTCGATGCCGCTGAGCGATCGTTTCCGCAAGCTTGTCCCCAGCCGCGAGCAACTGACCGGCAACCGTTGGTTGCGCTGGCTGGCTCCATTCCTCAACCACCCAAGGCTGTGGCATTGGTCGCGGCGCGGCGTCGCGCTGGGCGTGGCGCTCGGCGTGTTCTTCGGCTTTCTGGTTCCGATCGCGCAGATTCCGCTGTCGGCCGCCGCGGCCATCGTCCTGCGCGCCAACGTGCCGGCTGCCGCTGCCAGCACTCTGGTGAGCAACCCGCTCACCTATGGCCCGATCTATTACTTCGCCTATCGCCTTGGTTCCTGGATCACCGGGGACCAAACCACGCCGCTGCCTGATCCGGAGGCGCCGCCCGTAGCCGACGGCGAACGCGGCTTCTGGCAAGCCATCGCCGACCTTGGCCTGCCGCTGCTGGTCGGCGTCGCGACCATGGCCACGGTCGCCGGCCTGCTCTGCTATGCGCTGATCAGCCTGGGTTGGTACTGGCAGGTCATGCGGCGGCGGCACAAGTCGCGGCAACCGTGAGAACCCCATGAAAATATTTTCCCCGCTTTATCGCCGCGCCATGGTCTGGTCGAGGCATCCGCATGCGCCCTGGTATCTCGGCGGCATGAGCTTCGCCGAGTCGTCGTTCTTCCCCATCCCGCCCGACGTCATGCTGGCCCCGATGTGCCTGGCGACGCCGCGGCGGGCCTGGTGGTTCGCGCTGCTGACCACGCTGGCCTCGGTGGCGGGCGGCCTCTTCGGCTACGCCATCGGCCATGTCGCCATCGACACGCTGCTGCCCTGGCTGCAGGACAGCCGTTACTGGCCGGCCTACCAGCAGGCGGTCGACTGGTTCGGCCGCTGGGGCTTCTGGGCGGTGTTCCTCGCCGGCTTCTCGCCGATCCCCTACAAGGTGTTCACCATCGCCGCCGGCGCGCTGGCGATGGCGCTGCTGCCCTTCACCATCGCTTCGTTTATCGGGCGCGGCGCCCGCTTTTTCCTCGTCGCCGGACTGATGGCCTGGGGCGGGGCGCGGATGGAGGCGCTGCTGCATCGCTACGTCGATCGTCTTGGCTGGGGCGTGGTGGCACTGGCCGCTGCCGGCCTGTTGCTTTGGCGCGGGTGATGCCCGCACTGGCAATTCAGGTCGACTTGCGGGCCACCATGGCAAAACCTACAATGGCCCGGCTATGCGTCGCTCGGCCCGCCTCCTGCTCCTGCTGATCACCGCCCTGTGGCTGCCGCTGCAGGCAGTTGCCGGCATCGTCATGCCGTTCAGCCGGCTGGCGTCGGAGCAGCCCGTGCCGGCCGAGCCGATGAGCCACGATGCGCCTTGCCATGGCCAGATGTCAGGCGGGACGGAGACCGTTCCTGCGCCTTCATTTGCGGCCGAGGCATCGCTTGGCCACGACTGTGATCAGGGCTGCGACGACTGCGGGGTGTGCCACCTCGCTTCCAGCGGCTACATGCCGGCGACGGACTCCCGCAGCGCTGATCTGCCGGTGACTCGCACTTACGTGGTGCGGCCGGTACTCGCATCGCTTAGCTTCATACCCGAACCTCTACAGCATCCGCCTCTACGCCTGAGCTGAAATCCCCGGCGCGCGCCGTGTCGCTAGCGCCGAGTTTTCCTTTTGCTCAATCGTAATCCGGAGGTTCTCCATGAAATCCATTCTGCGTGCACTCGCCGTCGCGGCCGGTGTCCTGTCCCTTGGTCTGCCCCTTTCCGCCCATGCCGCCGGCGTGGACGATCTCACCGAAGCCACCGTCAAGAAGGTCGACCAGGCTGGCGGCCGCGTGACTCTGGCCCACGGCCCCATCGCCAACCTCGGCATGCCGCCGATGACCATGACCTTCGCCGCCAGGGATGCGGCGATGCTGAAGAGGGTTAAGGCCGGCGACAAGGTACGTTTCCGCGCCGAGGAAACCGGCGGCGGCTACGTCGTCGTGCGCATCGAAGCCGCCAAGTAGGGCGGCGCCGTGAAACCCCTGCCACTGCTGCTGGCGACGGCCCTGGCCGTCGCCGCTGTCACGGCGCGCGCAGAACCCGAGCAGCTCATCGGCGGCAACGTCGAGTCCCTGCTCGAATTTGCGCGCGAACGCCACCCGGAGTTTGCAGCGATGCGGCTGGAAGCCGAAGCTGCCGCCGCCCGGGTGGCGCCGGCCGGCGCCCTGCCCGAACCCATGTTCCGCGCCGAATTGCGCGACATCAGCAACGAGAACAATCCCGCCGCCAGCCCCAACCTGCTGCCGGCGCTGGTCGGCAATACGCGCTACACGGTCAGCCAGGCACTGCCGTGGTACGGCAAGCGCGAGTTGCGACAGGAGGTGGCCGCAGCCGCGGCCGACGACGCGCGCGGCCGCGAACGCGCCACCTGGGCCGATCTGGCGCGCCAGATCAAGCTCACCTACGCGCTGCATCATGTGCACCTGGCCAGCCTGCGGTTGCGCCGCGAGAACCTCGACCTGCTCACGCAGATCGAGCAGATCGCCCAGGCGCGCTACGCCAATGGTCTGGTGCCGCAGCAGGACGTGATTCGTGCCCAGACCGAGCGCACCGCGCTGCGCAGCGAGCTGGCGATGCTCGAAGGTGAGAGCGACCAGGCCAGCGCACGCATCCGCGCCCTGCTGGGTCGGCCGGCCAATGTCCGCATCCGCCCGCCGGAGCAGCTGCGGCCGCTGCCGCCCGCGGCCAGGATCGAATTCGCCGCGCTGGAAACGCGGCTGCGGGCCAACAACCCGAAGCTGGCCTCCGACGACGCGCGCATCGTCGGCTCGGAAAAGAACCGCGAGCTGGCCTACAAGAACCGCTATCCCGATTTCAGCGTCGGCCTGTCGCCGATCCAGACGCGCGAACGCATCACCGGCTGGGACCTGATGGTCGAGGTCAACATTCCCCTGCAGCAGAGTCGCCGCCGTGACGAGGAACGCGCGGCGGAGCGGGCGCTGGACGCGGCCCGGTCGCGCAAGGAGGCGACGCTCAACCAGGCGCTGGCGGAACTGAGCGAGAGCCTGGCCGGCATGAAGTCGGCGCGCCGGGTCGAGGAACTGGTTGCCAACAGCCTGCTGCCGCAGTCGGAGTTGACGCTGCAGGCGGCGCTGGCCGGATACGAGACGGGACGGGTGGATTTTGCCGCCGTGCTCGACGCCCAGCGCCAGATACGCAAGGCCAGGGAGGACCTGGTGAGGGCCCGCGCCGATCAGCAGGTGCGCATGGCCGAAATCGAACGCCTCATCGGAGAGGACATATGAAACTGCTAAATACCCTGGCCTTCGGCCTGGTTGCGGGCATTGCCGCCGGCACCGGCTACTGGGCCGGCACCCACCAGAATGCCATGCCCCCGGGCACCATAGAAAAAGTCGGCGCCAGCGGCACGGCGAGCAGCGGCGAAAAGCCGGCACAGCCGGATGCAAGTACGGCCAGGAAGCTGCTGTACTACCGCAACCCCATGGGCCTGCCCGACACTTCGCCGACGCCGAAGAAGGACTCGATGGGCATGGACTACATTCCCGTCTACGAAGGCGGCGATGATGGCGACGATGGCAATGCCGGCAGCGTCAGGATCAGCACCGCCAAGGTGCAGAAGCTCGGCGTGCGTACAGAACTGGCGGCGCTGCGCGATCTGTCGCGGCCCTTGCGTGCGGCGGGCCGCGTCGAGGTGGACGAGCGCCGCCTGTTCGCGGTGGCGCCGAAATTCGAGGGCTGGGTCGAGCGGCTGCACGTCAATACCACCGGCCAGCCGGTCGCCAGGGGCCAGGTGCTGTTCGAAGCCTACAGCCCAGAACTGGTGTCGGCGCAGCGCGAATACCAGGTTGCGGCCCGCGGCCTGATCGCGCTCAAGGACGCTTCGCCCGAGGCGCAGGCCAGCATCCGCCAGGTGGCCGACGCCAGCCTGGCGCGGCTTGCCAACTGGGACATTTCCGCCGAGCAGATCGCGGCCCTGAGCGGCGGCGGCGAGGCGCGCCGCACACTGAGCTATCGCGCCCCGGTTTCCGGCGTGGTGCTGGAGAAGAAGGCGGTGCAGGGCATGCGCTTCATGCCGGGCGAGGCGCTCTACCAGATCGCCGACATCTCGAACGTCTGGGTGCTGGCCGACGTATTCGAGCGCGACATCGCCGCCGTCAAGGTCGGGCAGAAGGCCAGTGTCACGCTCACGGCCTTCCCCGACCGGGTGTTCGAGGGCAGGGTGGGCTACGTCTACCCGACGCTCAACCCGCAGACGCGGACGGTGCCGGTGCGCGTCGAGCTGGCCAACCCCGGCGGCCTGCTGCGGCCGGCGATGTATGCCAACGTCGAGGTAAAGGTCGGCGCTAGCGGCACGGCGCAAGTCGTCACCGTGCCGCTCTCGGCGGTGATCGACAGTGGCACGCGCCAGACCGTGCTGGTGCAAAAGGGCGAGGGCAGATACGAGCCGCGCGAAGTCAAGCTGGGCATGCGCGGCGACGACCACGTCGAGGTGCGGGAGGGCGTCGCGGCGGGCGAGCCGGTGGTGGTGGTCGCCAATTTCCTGATCGACTCGGAGAGCAACCTCAAGGCTGCGCTGGGAGGCATGCAGGAAGCCCCAAAGGCCGCCGTCGGCCATCAGGCGGTCGGCACGCTCGATGCGGTCGACGCCGCTGCCGGCACCGTCACGGTGACGCACGAGCCGGTGGCCAGCCTCAAGTGGCCGGCGATGACCATGGAGTTCGTGCCGGCGAATCCGGCACTGGTCGCTGACTTCAAGCCGGGTGCGCCGATCAGTTTCGAGTTCGTCGAGCGCAAGCCGGGCGAGTGGGTGATCACGAAGCTGGAAGCGAGGAAGCGCTGAGATGAAACTCTACGTTGTGGGCGCGATCTGGCCGGCGGGGTGCTCTGCTCCGCTCATGTCCTCCGTCGGCGGTCTTCGACCGCCGCCTCCCCCTTTACTTCGCTGTGCAGAGCACCCCGCCGGCCCGTCGTTTGAACGCCGTCTGTGTTTGGCGGAAAAGTCGCACCGGCGTGACTTGCCAAGGGTGGCGGGTGGCCGATGCAGCGAGGTAAAGGAGGAAGGCAGGGCGCAGCCCTGCCCGGGGGACACGAGCGGCGTCGGCCACCCGTCGCCCTTGCCGCGCTCCGAGCCCAAACGATCAAATCGTTTCATGTGCCACGGATTGCGCGAAACGCGGTGGAGCAACTGACATGCTTTCCAACATCATCGACTGGTCGGCGCGCAACAAGTTTCTGATCCTGCTCGCCACGCTGTTCATCATCCTGGCGGGCATTTATGCGGTGATCAAGACGCCCCTCGACGCCCTGCCGGATCTCTCCGACGTGCAGGTCATCGTCTACACCGAATACCCCGGGCAGGCGCCGCAGGTGGTCGAGGACCAGGTCAGCTACCCGCTGACCACGGCGCTGCTGTCGGTGCCCAAATCCAAGGTGGTGCGCGGCTTTTCCTTCTTCGGCGCCTCCTTCGTCTATGTCATCTTCGAGGACGGCACCGACATCTACTGGGCTCGCTCGCGGGTGCTGGAATATCTCAGCACCGTCGCCGGCCGCCTGCCGCAGGGCGTCGCGCCCAGCCTCGGGCCGGATGCCTCGGGCGTCGGCTGGGTGTACCAATACGTGGTGCAGGGTGCCAACCACACGCTGGCGGAACTGCGCACGCTGCAGGACTGGTATCTGCGTTACCAGATCACCAAGGCCCACGGCGTGTCCGAGGTGGCCAGCATCGGTGGCTTCGTCCAGCAGTACCAGGTGACGGTCGATCCGGCCAAGCTGCGTGCCTACGGCGTGTCGCTGATGACGGTGGCCAATGCCATCCGCAATTCCAATCGCGACGTCGGCGGTCGCGTGGTCGAGATGGCCGAGACCGAGTACATGGTGCGCGGCCGCGGCTACCTGCGCGGCCGCGGCGATCTCGAACAGCTGGTGGTAAAAACCGACAAGGGCACGCCGGTGCTGCTGCGCGACCTCGCCCGTGTCGAGCTCGGCCCCGACGAGCGCCGCGGCATCGCCGAACTCAACGGCGAAGGCGAGGCGGTGTCCGGCATCGTCGTGGCGCGCTACGGCCAGAACGCGCTGGAAGTGATCGGCAACGTCAAGGAAAAGATCCGCGAGGTTTCCGCCGGCCTGCCCGAGGGCGTCAGCATCGAGACCGTGTATGACCGCTCCGAGCTGATCGAGCGCGCCATCGCCACGCTCAAGACCACGCTGGTCGAGGAGGCGCTGATTGTCGCCGCGGTCTGCATCGTATTCCTGCTGCACGTGCGCAGTGCGCTGGTGGTCGTCCTGATGCTGCCGGTGGCCGTGCTGATCGCCTTCATCGCCATGCGGCTGCTCGGCATGAACTCGAACATCATGAGCCTCGGCGGCATCGCCATTGCCATCGGCGTCATGGTCGATGCCGCCATCGTGATGATCGAGAACGCGCACAAGCATCTGGAGCGGCTGCGGCATGACCATACCGCGGCCGAGCGCCTCGAAGCGATGATCCTCGCCTGCAGGGAAGTCGGCCCCGCGCTGTTCTTCTCGCTGCTCATCATCACCGTCTCCTTCCTGCCGGTATTCACGCTGGAGGCTCAGGAGGGACGGCTGTTCGCGCCGCTGGCCTGGACCAAGACCTTCGCCATGGCCGGCGCCGCGCTGCTGTCGGTGACGCTGGTGCCGGTGCTGATGCTGCTGTTCGTGCGCGGCCGCATCATTTCCGAGAACAGCAACCCGGTAAACCGCATCCTCATCGCGCTATACCGGCCGATCATCGCCGGCGTGATGCGCTGGAAGCTGACGACCATCGCCATCGCCATCGCCGCCATGGCCGTCTCGATCTGGCCGGCGATGAAGCTTGGAGCCGAGTTCATGCCGACGCTCAACGAGGGCACGCTGTTCTACATGCCCACCGGCCTGCCGGCGATGTCGGTGACCAAGGCGGCGGAACTGCTGCAGACGCAGAACAAGATCATCAAGAGTTTCCCCGAGGTCGCTTCGGTGATCGGCAAGTCGGGCCGCGCCCAGACCGCGACCGACCCGGCGCCGATCGAGATGTTCGAGACGGTGATCAACCTCAAGCCGGAAAGCGAGTGGCGGCCGGGCCTGACGGTGGACGGCCTGATCGCCGAGCTGGACCGCGCGCTGCAGTTTCCCGGCATCGCCAACTCATGGACCATGCCGATCAAGGCGCGCATCGACATGCTGTCGACCGGCATCCGCACGCCGGTGGGCATCAAGGTCTTCGGCAAGAACCTCGAAGAGATGGAAAAGCTGGCGCGCCAGATCGAGACCGTGGTCAAGGCGGTGCCCGGCACCAGCTCGGCCTACGCGGAGCGAATCACCGGCGGCTACTACCTCGACATCGAGCCTGATCGCGCCGCGCTGGCGCGCTACGGCATCCTCGTCGGCGACCTGCAAGATGTCGTCGCCACGGCGCTCGGCGGCGAGATGGTGACCACTGCGGTCGAGGGCCGCGAGCGCTTCGGCGTGTCGATACGCTACCCGCGTGAGCTGCGCGACGACCCGCAGAAGATCGCCGCCAACGTGCTGGTGCCGGTGATGGCCGAGGCAGGGCAGGCCGCGACGATGGTGCCGCTGGGACAGGTGGCGCAGGTCAGGATCGTCAAGGGTGCGCCGTCGATTCGCACCGAGAACGCGCTGCTCTCGGCCTACATCTACGTCGACATCCGCGACCGCGACATCGGCTCCTACGTTGCCGAGGCCAAGCGTGCAGTGGCGGCCAGGGTGGCCTTCCCGCAGGGTACCTACGTCACCTGGAGCGGCCAGTTCGAGTACATGGAGCGGGCGCTGGAGCGGCTCAAGATCGTGGTGCCCTTCACCCTGCTGATCATCTTCCTGCTGCTCTACCTCAACTTCCGCCGCCTGGCGCCGACGCTGATCGTGATGCTGACCGTGCCCTTCGCCCTGGTCGGCGGCGTCTGGCTGATGTGGCTGCTCGGCTACAACCTCAGCGTGGCCGTCGCGGTGGGCTTCATCGCGCTGGCCGGCGTGGCGGCGGAGACCGGCGTGGTGATGCTGGTGTACCTGGACAATGCCTGGGAGGACGCCCGCAAAAACTCGGCGCTGGCGGGGCGGCGCGCGAATGCCGCCGAGCTTTACGCCGCGGTGATGGCGGGCGCGGTGGAGCGGGTGCGGCCGAAGATGATGACCGTGGTCTCGACCATGGCCGGCCTCCTGCCCATCATGTGGAGCACCGGCGCCGGTTCCGAGGTGATGCGCCGCATCGCCGCGCCCATGGTCGGCGGCATGATCTCCTCGACGGTGCTGACGCTGGTGGTGATCCCGGCGATCTATGCGCTGGTCGAGGGCTGGCGGCTGCGCCGCAACGGCGGCGGCGCGTAAACCCCGGCCCCGTGTCGCGGCGCTATCTGCCTGCCGGCGCGGATGTCGCGGCCGGCTGCGGCAGCGAGAAGCGCGAAACGAAGCGCCAGATCTCGGTGTTGGCGTCGATCAGCTGCGTCGCCGGCCCCACCAGGGCATCGCGCCGGGTCGATGCGCCGGGCCAGCCGTGCCCGACGCCGGTGAGTTGCCACAGCGCCACTTCGGCGCCGTCGCGGCAGCCGGCATGCACCAGCCGCCGGGCCGTCTGGCCGGCGTCCTGGTGGAATTCCCGTTCGACTGGCGTCGCGGCGCAGCCGTTGCGCCGCACCCACGCGGCCACCGTCGCATCGACCGCCGGGTGCAGCACCCGGCTGCCGGTCAGCGGAAACGGCGGGCCGAGGCCGCCGCCGTAGATGGCGCGGGGATCGTCGAGGCTATGCACATGCATCATCGGCATCGCCCGCCCGGTGGCGACGGCTGCCGGCACATGGGCGCCGGCGACGGAAACGATGGCGGCGATCCGGCCCGGCATGGCCTCGCCGAGGCGGTGCGCCATCATGCCGCCGTTGGAATGGCCGGCGACGTAGATGCGGCGCGGATCGATGGCCGCCCGTCGCTCCAGGTCGTCGAGCAGCGCCGCGATGAAGCCGACGTCATCGATGTCCTGCGTTTGCGAATGGCCGCAGCAGTTGCCCGCGTTCCAGGTCAGCAGGCGCTGGCGCAGGCGTCCGCTGCCGTTGGGGTACACGGCGATGTAGCCGTCCCGGTCGGCCGCCGCATCCATGCCGGAATCCTGCCGATGCTGCCGCGCATTGCCGCCCCCGCCGTGCAGGCTCAGCACCACCGGCAACGGTCCGGCGGCTGCCTGCGGCGGGACATGCACCAGATAGCTGCGGCTGCCGCTACCGAGCTCGAAGCGATGGTCGCCGGGGGCCAGGGTTCCCGCGGTGGCCGGCGAGGCGGCTGCCAGCAGCGCGAGCAACGCCATCAACCGGGCCTGGGGTTTCGTGACGGGCATGGGTCAGGCCTCTTTGGTCAGTTGCGCCCGATAGTCGCTGGGGGCCATGCCGGTCCAGCCGATGAAGGCGCGGTAGAAGGTCGAGGTATCGACATAGCCGAGTTCGGCGGCGAGCTGGGCCACGCCGATCCGGCTCTTGGCCAGGCGCGATAGCGCGAGGTCGCGGCGCAGAGCCTCCTTGATGGCGCGGAAGCTGGTGCCTTCCGTTGCGAGCCGGCGGTGCAGGGTGCGCGGCGACAGGTGCATGCGGCCGGCGACATCCGCCAGCGCGAGGTTTTCCGGCAGGGCCTGGCGCAGGCTGTCGCGCACCTGCAGCACCGTTTCGCGGTCGCGGCGATAGAGCATCGCCAGGCGGCCGGGGGCGCCGACCAGAAAGGCGGCGAGCGCCGCGTCGTCGCGGCGCAGCGGCAGGTCGAGCAGGTTGGCCTGGAAGCGGGCAGTGAGGCGCGGCGCTTCGAACGTGGAGTGCGCGGTGTAGATCAGCGCGTAGTCGTCGGCGTGCGGCGGGCGCGGATAGGGGAAATCCACGCTGTCGAGCGCGAGGCCGCGCCCGGCCAGCCAGCAGGCCAGGCCGTGCAGCAGCCGCAGCAGCCACTCAAAGGTGAAGACGCGGGCCGGGTCGGCGGCGTCCGCCGCCAGCTGTCGCGCTTCCTCGATGACGAGGCTGGCAACGCCGCGGCTGCGGATGACGCTGACGTCGAGGTTGGGCAGTACCAGGCGCAGGAAGCGCGTCGCGCGCTCCAGCGCTTCGGCCAGGGTGGCGGCGGTGACGACAGCGCGGCAGAGGAATTCGAAGCTGCCGCCGCGCATCGGCATCGGAAACAGGCCGAAGGCCTCGTCGTCGAGTTCGCGGCAGATGTGGTTGTAGAGCTCGGCATAGGCGTGCAGGCCGACGCGTGCCGATGGCCGGCGCATGATTCCGGGGTCGATGCCGACCGCGGCCAGCAGCGGCTCGGGCGGCATCCCGGCGCGGCGCGGGCCGGCCAGCATGCCGCTGACGAAACCCGCCGCTACCGTGCCGTGATGCGCTGGCGGCGTGGCGGAATTTGCAGATATCGGCCGAATTGTCATTGCTTCTGTTTGTGGATCGTGTGCCGGCGGCTTGTGCCCGGTTGGCGAAGTTTGCACGATATCCGGCCGGGCTGGCAATGGCATCGTCGCCGGCGAGGGCATAAGATGCAGCAAACCCTGCCCGGAATTCGCCATGACCGACCTGTCCGCAGCCAAGTCCGCCCGCCTCGCCCCCTACAAGCCGCAGCACAAGGTGCGCTTCGTCACCGCAGCCTCGCTGTTCGACGGCCACGATGCCTCGATCAACATCATGCGCCGCATCCTCCAGGCCAGCGGCGCCGAAGTGATCCACCTCGGGCACAACCGCTCGGTGCAGGAGATCGTCAACGCCGCGCTGCAGGAGGACGTGCAGGGCATCGCCGTGTCGTCCTACCAGGGCGGCCATGTCGAGTACTTCATGTACATGCTCGACCTGCTGCGCGCCGGCGGCGGCGGCCACATCAAGGTCTTCGGCGGCGGCGGCGGGGTGATCGTGCCGGCCGAGGCGAAGCAGCTGCACGACTACGGCGTGGCCCACCTCTATTCCGTCGAGGACGGGCAGAAGCTCGGCCTGCAGGGCATGATCAACGACATGGTGGCGCGCTGCGACGTGGACCTTGCGCCCCTGGCGCCGACGTCCCTCGACGGGCTCGTCGCGGGCGACCACCGTGCCCTGGCACAGGCCATCACGGCGCTCGAGAACGGCGCGTGGCCGCAGGCGCTGCGCACGCAACTGCTGGAAAAGTCCATGGCATCGTCGACCCCGACCCTCGGCATCACCGGCACCGGCGGCGCGGGAAAAAGCTCGCTCACCGACGAATTGATCCGCCGCTTCCGCCTCGACCAGGACGATGCGCTGAAGATCGCCGTGATCTCCATCGACCCCTCGCGCAAGCGCACCGGCGGCGCGCTGCTGGGCGACCGCATCCGCATGAACGCCATCGAGCACCCCAACATTTACATGCGCTCGCTGGCGACGCGCGACACCGGCAGCGAGATATCGAAGGCGCTGCCCGACGCCATCGCCGCCTGCAGGGTGGCCGGCTTCGACCTGATCGTGGTCGAGACCTCCGGCATCGGCCAGGGCGACGCCGCCATCGTGCCGCTGGTCGATGTCTCGCTCTACGTGATGACGCCCGAGTTCGGCGCGGCGAGCCAGCTGGAGAAGATCGACATGCTCGACTTCGCCGATTGCGTCGCCATCAACAAGTTCGACCGCAAGGGCGCCGAGGACGCCCTGCGCGACGTGAGGAAGCAGGTGCAGCGCAACCACGAGCAGTTCGCCGCGCGGCCCGAGGACATGCCGGTGTTCGGCACCATGGCGGCGCGCTTCAACGACGACGGCGTCACCGCGCTCTACCAGGCCCTGCTGCCGCGCCTGGCCGAAAAGGGGCTGAAGCTGGCTGCCGGCCGGCTGCCGGTTGTAACGGTGAAACACTCCTCGCAGCAACGGGCGGTGGTGCCGGCCGAGCGCGTGCGCTACCTCGCCGAGATCGCCGAAAACGTGCGCGGTTACCACCAGCACGTCGAGCGCCAGGCGCGCCTCGCCCGCGAGCGGCAGAGCCTGCGCACGGCGCAGGAGATCTTCGCCGGCTGCGGCAAGCCCGCCACAGCGCTGGCGGATTTCGACGAGTTGATCGCCTGGAAGGACAGCGAGCTCGATGCCCGCGCGAAAAAGCTGATCGACCAGTGGCCGGCGATGCGGCTGGCCTATGCCGGCGACGAATACGTGGTGAAGATCCGCGACCGGGAAATCCGCACCGCGCTGACCGCCGAGACGCTCTCCGGCACGAAAATCCGCAAGGTCATCCTGCCGAAGTTCGAGGACGAGGGCGAGATCCTGCGCTTCCTCATGCGCGAGAACGTGCCGGGTTCCTTCCCCTTCACCGCCGGCGTCTTCGCCTTCAAGCGCGAGAACGAAGACCCGACGCGCATGTTCGCCGGCGAGGGCGACGCCTTCCGCACCAACCGCCGCTTCCGCAAGCTGTCCGACGGCATGCCGGCCAAGCGCCTGTCCACGGCCTTCGATTCGGTCACGCTCTACGGCTGCGATCCCGACGAGCGGCCGGACATCTACGGCAAGGTCGGCAACTCGGGCGTCTCCATCGCCACGCTCGACGACCTCAAGGTGCTCTACTCGGGTTTCGACCTGTGCGACCCGGCGACCTCGGTGTCGATGACCATCAACGGCCCGGCGCCGATGCTCCTGGCCATGTACTTCAACGTCGCCATCGACCAGCAGCTCGACAGGTTCCAGGCCGACAACGGCCGCGAGCCGACCGAGGACGAGGCCGACAAGATCCGCGAATGGACGCTGGCCACCGTGCGTGGCACCGTGCAGGCCGACATCCTCAAGGAAGACCAGGGCCAGAACACCTGCATCTTCAGCACCGAGTTCGCGCTGAAAACGATGGGCGACATCGCCGAGTTTTTCGTGCATAACCAGATCCGCAACTTCTACTCGGTGTCGATCTCCGGCTACCACATCGCCGAGGCCGGGGCCAACCCGATCTCGCAACTGGCCTTTACGCTGGCCAACGGCTTCACCTACGTCGAGTCATATCTGGCGCGCGGCATGCACATCGACGACTTCGCGCCCAACCTCTCCTTCTTCTTCAGCAACGGCATGGATCCCGAGTACTCGGTGATCGGCCGCGTCGCACGCCGCATCTGGGCCGTGGCGATGAAGCAGCGCTACGGCGCCAACGAGCGCAGCCAGAAGCTCAAGTACCACATCCAGACTTCGGGCCGCAGCCTGCACGCGCAGGAGATGGACTTCAACGACATCCGCACCACGCTGCAGGCGCTGATCGCCGTTTACGACAACTGCAATTCGCTGCATACCAACGCCTTTGATGAGGCCATCACCACGCCGAGCGAGGAGAGCGTGCGCCGCGCCATGGCCATCCAGCTCATCATCAACCGCGAGTGGGGCGTGGCGAGGAACGAGAACCCCAACCAGGGTGCCTTCGTCATCGAGGAGCTGACCGACCTGGTGGAGGAGGCCGTGCTCAAGGAATTCGAGGCGATCTCCTCGCGCGGCGGCGTGCTCGGCGCCATGGAGACCGGCTACCAGCGCGGCAAGATCCAGGAAGAATCGCTGCACTACGAGCAGAAGAAGCACGACGGCTCCTACCCCATCGTCGGCGTGAACACCTTCCTCAACCCGCACGGCTCCGGCGTGGCCGGCGAGATCGAACTGGCACGCTCGACCGATGAGGAAAAGCAGTCGCAGCTCAGGCGCCTGCGCGACTTCCAGGCGCGCCACGCCGGCGTGGCGCCCGCATGGCTCGACAAGCTGCGCCAGGCGGTGATCGACAACGAAAACGTCTTCGTCGTGCTGATGGGCGCCGTGCGCCACTGCTCGCTGGGGCAGATCAGCAACGCGCTCTACGAAGTGGGCGGGCAGTACCGGCGTTCGATGTAAAGGCGGGAAAACTCGGCGCTGGCGGCACGGCGCCAGCGCATGGATTTGTAATGGTGCTAAGCTGGAAGTCCGGAAACGCTTGACCATCCGGCCGTTGAATCCGGTTCGATAACTCCAGCCCGGGATCGCCATGACAGGTCTCGACAATCGCACCCTGAGCTTTATCGCCCTCGTCAGCGCCTTGCTGCTGGCGGCGGGCCTGCATCTGGCTTACCGTACCGTCGCACGGGATCCGGGCCTGCGCCTGTGGGCCGTGGGCGCAAGCGTTTCCGCCATTGGTTACGGGTTGTTTGCCTTGCGCGGGGGCATTCCCGACCTGCTCTCCATCGTCGTCGCCAACACCCTGCTGGTCCTTGGCGCGACCTGTCTCTACCTGGGACAACGGCGCTTCCTGGGCAGATCGCGCGAATTCCCGTGGTACTGGTTCGTCGTCGTCGCCACCCCTGCGGCGCTCTACCATTTCACCTTCGTTGCGCCGAGCCTGTCGGCGCGCACGGTAACGGTCTCGGCTGCAACGGCGGCCATCCTTGTTGCCAGCGCCCTGGTCATGCTGCGGCACGGCGACCACCGCGACCGCCTGGTGCGCGGGTTCCTGGGGTGGTCCTACCTGGCAGTCGCGCTGTTCATGGGGGGGCGTGCGGCCATCATGCCCTTCATGGATATGCCGGGCGAGGAATTCATGGCGGCCCACCATCCGCTCTATGTGAGTGTTTTGGTCCTCCTCGTCGCCCTTAACATCATCCTCGGCATCTGCCTGCCGCTGCTGGTGTCCAACCGGCTGCAGCAGCGGCTCATTGAAAGCGAGGAGCGCTACCGCACAGCCTTCCAGACCAGCCTCAGCGCCGTCAATATCAACCGCCTCAGCGACGGCCTGTATATCGAGGTCAACCAGGCCTTCCTCGACATCCTCGGCTACCGTCGCGAAGACGTCATCGGCCGCACTTCGCTGGAGCTCAACATCTGGGCCGACCCGGCTGACCGCCAGCGCCTGGTCGAGGCGCTGCAGCACGAAGGCAAATGCCGCGACCTCGAGGCCCGCTTCCGGCGCAAGAACGGCGAACTGATCTGGGGGCTGATGTCCGCGTCGGTGATGGACTTCGACGGCGTTCCCTGCATCCTCTCCATTTCCAGCGACATCAGCGAGCGCAAGGCGGACGAGGAGCAGATCCGCAAACTCTCCCTTGCCGTCGAACAAAGCCCCGAAAGCATCGTCATCACCAACATCGACGCCGAAATCGAATACGTAAACGAAGCCTTCCTGCGGGTCACCGGCTACACCCGGGACGAAGTCATCGGCCAGA
>JAHJEO010000023.1 GCA_018825305.1 Gammaproteobacteria bacterium | reverse complement strand
TCGCCACCGATTACGGCATCTCCGGCCAGTACGTCACGCGCTTGCTGGACCAGGCGGCCCTCTTTCGTGGCTATCCAGCCACGGTACGCACCGACAACGGCCCGGAGTTCACCAGCCGGGCATTCATGGGCTGGGCGCAAATTGGCGCAACCAAGCCATCACCTGGCACCTATGTCGTGCGTAACTTCACCGAAAAATCCGCCACACCCAGTTTGAACAGCAGTTTCGCCGCCGCATCCAGCGTCTTGAATTCGCGCGCCTCGCGTTTACCGGTCTCCAGTGCCTTGCCGTCGGCGATCACCATGTAGCCCTGCGCCATCACGGCATAGTGAATCTGCACACGCTTGATGGCCTGCGCGTCGATCAGCAATTTCAGCTCGCGTTCGTTCACGATGCCTCCCCGTCCTGTGCCGTCGGCAAGCCGAACAGGTCGGCCTGGTCCACTTCCACCAGCAAGTCACCGGGCTTGACCTGGAGGAACTGGCAAAGCTTGCCCAGCACTTCGCGGTCGAAGCTATTGACCCGGTCGTAGTAGTAGCGATCCAGCGTCGCCCGCGCGATGCCCGTCCCCCGGCACACGTCAGAGACTTTGATGCGCTTGGCGCCGAGAATGGTGGAAAGGCGGCAGGAAATCATTTTGTCGATTAACTATTGATCGAAGGCGATCAATATATGCCACAAAATGATAAATGTCGAGCGTAGTTGTCAGCCTCGACGGCGAGAAGTTCGCTCGCCGTATCGCCAGCGCCGACTTTTCCCGCGCTCAACAACTTCTGTAGCGGAACCAACTATTCCCCAAGTTTGGCTCGACGTTCCATGCGGGGATGCCATTCACTCCGCCCGTCAGGCCGAGATTGCCCTGCCTACCCCCAGAAGCAGAAACGCCGGCAGATGGCGGCTGGCTGCGCTTCCCAGAGGGAAGGTGTATAGTTTGACCAAGGGTAGCCGAGCGCGGCAGTGACTTCCCAGCATCTTCAGTCCTGCCGCCCCCAGATTCACCTTGTAGGCTACTACCGGCGTCGGAAGATTGATGGGCTGCGCCGGACTCCTCGATTACTACATCCTCGATTGCCATGCTGTGCATTTTGTCGGCACGTCCGGATTCTACTTTCCAGATTTTCCCGAGAATGCGCACCAAGTATTTCTTCCCGTCATGCGAGAACCAGACGCGGCCCTCGGCGATCCTATCTACCTCAGTATCGCGCCCGTCGTCATAGTGACTAAGCCGTGACGCGGCCTTATCGCGTGACGGCGTGGTGGAGACTGCGACGAGGTAGCCGCCGGCAAGCCGCAAGCCGGCGAGCAGGGTTATCGCTGGCCGGCGCAGTGGCGCAGCGGCGGCGGGCTAGAAGGGACGGCGGTCATCGAAGGCACGAAAGCCAGTGCGCGGTTTCATGCGCTCTGGCGTGGTTCAGACCGTGACGCGGTAGCCCGGCAGGCGGCTTGCGGCGTCCTGATACCTACCACACGCCAGGAGCAAGCCGCATGACGGGCGGTCAGGCCAGTGCAGTTGATCCGATCAGGCTCGTCCTGTGAGCCATTCATCGGCGACAATCGAAATTGAAGCAGGGGCAGTTTCGGGAACTGACACACTTGCCATAGTGCGGCCGAAAAAGTCGGCGCTGGCGAGACGGCACCAATCAGATAGGGGAGTGGCGATGCAACAACGTGGAGAATCAAAACTTCTGGCAAATGCTAAATCCCGCTTGCCGGCCGTCGTGAGGCAGATGCATAATGCATCTGGCTGCTGCGATTTCTACTCGCCCTTGCTCACGCAGCCATCCCAACCCCCACTGTTTCAACAATCCGAAGTCCGAGGCCGCGCCATGGCCAGGGACGCGGCTGCACGCTCAATGCCTGGTCGAAATTGACAAAGGAGGCCACCATGCCGAAGAAGAACGTTGCACCACTGCTCTCGCCCAAGTTTGCCCTCGCGCTCCAGTTCGCCAACGAGATCCACAGCACCCAGGCACGCAAAGGGGCCGGGGCTCCCTACATCAGCCACTTGATGTCGGTCTGTGCGCTGGTGCTGGAATATGACGGCAAAGAAACGCAGGCTATCGCGGCGCTGCTGCACGATTCCGCCGAAGATTGCGGCGGCCGGCCGATGCTGGAAACCGTGCGCGTCATGTTCGGCAACGATGTTGCCGTGATTGTCGAAGCCTGTACCGACACCTTCGATACACCCAAACCAGATTGGCGACCGCGCAAGGAATCCTATCTGCAAGCCATGGCCGGGAAGCCGGCAGCCGCGAAACTGGTGGCCTGCGCCGACAAACTGCACAACATCGGCCACACGCTGCGTGACATTCAGAGCGAAGACGTCGAAGCCTGGAAAGCCAGAATGGCCAACAGCGAAAATGGCTCAGCAGAAAAGCAGACCTGGTATTACCTCGGCTGCCTCGAAGCGCTGGGTACGGGCTGGAGCAATCCCATTGTGCGGGTCTTCGGAAAGGCCGTGACGGAACTGTGCACCCTCGTCGGCACCGGGGTAGATGTTGCCCGTGCTGACGAACTGGTCGGGAGGTTGCCGTGACCAAGGATATTGACGACCTCATCCGTCGCCAGCAGGCACGGGAACTTGCCAATGCAACACTGGAAAAGGCTGCTGGCCAACGGAAACATGATGGCGGCGGCACCTATCTGGCGACCAGCTTCAAGCAGCGAGATGATCTGCCGGTGCTTGCCTCGATACGCAAGATGTCGGACAAGGTAGTGCGCAACCTGGCAGAGATTGGGCTGCATGAGCCGGTATCCCTGCGCATGCTGCCTGGGCGCTGGTGGAAGGCCAACGTTGACGCAGCCGAGGTTGGCGAGCTTCGTGAATATGGTTGTGGCTACGTCACGCTCCTCCTCTCGTCCGAACGACTGGCAGAAATCGGCTTTGAGGTCGTCGATGGGCCGTTTGAAGCGTGGGCCAATGTCGAAGTCGCCTCGGCGATGTTGAAAGCGAACAAGGGTAAGTTTTGGGATGCCTGCATTTCCAATCGGCCATTGCTGCCGGTGGTCAAAGGTGCTGAGTCCTATGCCGGTTACGATAATGCATACACATCTGAAGAACTGCTGGCCGCCCTGGATGACGAAAAGACGATCAAGGTATATAGCGGTCCTTACGACACCAAGGACGACGCTCACTACCGGCTCGACGTGCGGTGGGAGTCACCGGAATGAACGTCAAACTTGGCGATGTGGCCATCATCATCAAGGGACGTTGGCCGAATGTCGGGCGGATCATCTATGTCGCCCGAGAAACGGGGGACCGGGATTACACCGCCATGGGATACGGCATCCTGCCCTCATGGATCGTCGAATCGCTTGGCGGCGATCTGGATACCGATGCCGGCCCCGCGCAGAGAGGATTCACCCCTGACATTTCATTGCGGCGGCTCGATTTGACGCCGGAACAGGCCAAGGCCATGCGCACGGCCAAGGCCGATCACGATTTCAAGGCTGCACTGGATGAACTGGCGGTTGTCTTTGCCAATTACGAGAAATCACAGAAACAGAGGAAGCGGAGCAAGGAGCGCACGACTGCCGACCTGCTGGCATAGGGGAAACGCTATTCCTTCTCGCGCCGCGAAGTTTTCTTCGCGCCACGCGCAGCCAGCGCCGCTTTCGGCTTCGGCACAGTTGCACCCTCGACCGTCGTGCTGCCCAGCGCCAGATAATTGGTCTTGCTCACCACCGGCTTGCCGCTCTTCGCTTCCAGTTCCTTCCGCGCATTGCCGGCGACGGTGCCGCCTTCCTTTGCCGCGCTGCGGTTGTCGTCAAAGCCCTGGGCCTCCTTGCGGCGAGCGATTTCCGTGGTGCTGGCCTCGCCCAACATGGTGAAGATCAGTTCCAGATCGGTCATGTGGTCGCGCAGATTGTTGCCGGTCTTCACCTTGTCCAACCCCTTGAGCCGGCGATGCGTACCCGGTGTCACGCCGAAGGTGGCACGGGCGATTTCAGCGGTCAGGATGGCGTATTCCTTGCCTTCCTCGACACCGCGCGCCTTCCACTCATCAGTCAGTTCGCCACGCACGGCGATGGACCGCAGCCGCTTTTCGATCCACGCCTGCGGGTAGCCCTTGGCCTGATACAACTCGCGGGCGCGGGCGCTGGCCAGTTCCGGGTTCTCGATTTCCTTGACCCGCTCGTAGCCTACTTGGGCCAGCCAGCGCTTGAAGGGTTCCGCCCTGGGAGAAGGAATCGACTGGATGATGCGGAACAGCCCCTCGGTATTGGCACAGTCCGTGACACGCTGTTTGCCATCCGGGGCTTCGAGTTTCAACCCGTGACAAAATGTCACGACTTCACTGCCTTCCGCTGCCAGCCGCTGTTTCAGCTTGCGCCAGTAGGCCCCGGCATCCGGGCTTTCGGTCAGCACCCCGCAGACATCGGTAACGGAAAACCACCATTCCTCGTTGTGCCAGGTGCGGCGAATGGCCTTTTCCTGAAAAACGACGAGATGGTTTTCAGGCTTGTCCTGCGGTGCAATCTTCTTGCTCATGGTGCTTACCCCGTACCCAACCAAAGGAATGCCGACCATTGTAGTCGGCAGCATCGGTTGCAGAGGCTACCAAAAGTCGGCGCTGGCGGGACGGCGGCTAGCCGGCAATTGTGGAGATTTTGTCGGCGATCTGCGTTGCCACGTCCCGCCCGTTGTCGTTTGCCACTGCCAGCAGGAACAGGCATTTTCCGCCGCTCGATGCGGCCCACTGCCTGCCAATCTGCTCTTTCTCGTCGGTCTCGGCGTTGAGCAGGTGCGCGCCCTTGTACTCCACCACCAGCACGCGGCCATCATTCAGTTCAGCGACGAAATCAGGATAGAAGTAATCGGTGGCCGTCGGCAGCCAGAAAGAAAACCGCTCGTCGCGCTCCACGTTGCGCACCCAATGCTTGACGGCCGGATGCGTGTCGATGGCGCGAGCACAAACGAATTCCTCGGCCGGGGTGCCGTCGGCGCGTTTCTCGCGCAGATCGTGGATGACCGGGTAATAGTGTTTCTTGAAACGGAAGCGTCCTGCGTAGAACGGAGGGCGCGCCGGGTACTGGTTGGGGCGAAAGGTGAAGGCATGACGCCATCCGCCTACGGACTCCGCCAACATTGGCGCAGTCGAAAACCCTGGCAGTGCTTTCTGGAATCCGCCCTTGATCGCCACCTGCCGCCGCCGGTCAATCTCGCGGCGTACGGCCTCGGCGAGCAGGTATTTGCTGCGCACCAGTGCCGTCAATGAGATTCCACGGTCGCCGATCAGGTGATGCACCAGCGCCAGCAGCCACTTGAGCAGCGCGGCCTGGCCAATGTCGACCTGCCGGCAGGCACGGTCAAGCGTGCGCACCAGATCATGTTCATCAGCGTGCGCCTTGACCTCGTTCAAATGCAATTGGCCGCTTTCCGCTGTGTCGTAGACCACTCGGTCGCCGTCCACGTCAATCTCCCAGGCGGTGCCGCTCTCGGTCACAGTAAAGCCGGGCAGGCTCACGGCTTCGGCGAACAAATCGAACTCGCCCAATTCCGCCAGCACGCGGCGTTCGACGGGTTGCAGTTCGCCATCCCATAGCAGGCAAAGTTGCGGCAGCGGCGCAAATTGCACACCACGGGAAGCCGGTGCAAGTTGCGCATCCTGCCGGGCGCGTTCGCGCTCGATTGCGTCTTGCACCGCCTGATGTTGCTTGCCGGGCTTGATCCCTGCGAGCAGGAAATCCTCGACCTCGGCGGTCAGTTCGCCGCGCACGATTACCGTAGCGCCGGTCGACGTCGGACGAATCTCGATGTTGTTGCGCAAGCTATCGGGGATCGTCTGCGTTGGTGTCACCGGCAAAGGAATGACAGACTCAACCGGTAGCAATGGCCGCTGGGTGCCATCGTCGAGCAACGGGAAAACGGTCTGCGCCGGCTGGATCGCAGCTTGTGCCTCGTAACGCTCGAAGCCCATGTTATTCACCAGTCGGTCGACCAGCGCATCGGCGGCGCGGGCGGTCGCCATCGACACCACATGCGCATACGCCTTGCCCATTTCCGGCTGCTGGCGGGCGCGGGCGTAAGGCATCCGCAGCACGCGGCCCAACAGTTGTTCAACATCCTTGCCGCTTTTCATGTCCTGCAAACTGCACAGCACATAGGCAAACGGGCAGTCCCAGCCTTCTTTCAGCGCCTTGACAGTGATGACGTAGCGAATCGGGCAAGTTGGCTCGGCGAGCGGGATGCCGTCGAGCTCCTTCTGCTCGCCTGTCGCAATGGCAATCTGCCGGCGGTCCAGTTTTTCGCCTTCGGCGCTGGTCAGGTGCGTCAGTAGTGCGTCGACATTCGCTTCGCCATTTACATCCTCGGCCTGGAATAGCAGCACCGGTCGAATGTAGTCGCCTTCCTTCGAGGCGAGTCCTTCCAGTCGATCGCGCGTCAGGATCGCATCGCGCACAGCATCTTTCCAGCCGGTCTTGTGTTCCATCAGCACAATGGGCAGCTTGATCATTTCCTCATTGGCCAGCGCCTGCGCACCGACATGGAAAATCACATTGCTATCCGGCATCGGCGTTGCTGTCAGTTCGATGACGCAGGCCGGATGCAGTTCTCGCAGAGTGCGGAATGCCTGCTCGGTGCGGTTATTGTGCGCTTCATCGACCACGACGATAGGTTGGTGCAGCGTCAGCCAGTTGGCCAGCGACGCCTTGACGCGGCCCAAGTCGGCGGCAGTCAAATAAGGTTGTGCAGCGATGTCCGCCTCGGTCACTTTGCCGAGTCGGTTTTCCTGTTGCGGGGTCAAGCCCTGAAAGTGCGGGGCCAGTGCCTCGTCGAAGGAATATACCGTGCGGATGGTCTTGTCCTTGACGTTGAATGACTGGATCGTCGCCACAATGATGACGGCGCTGCTGCCGACTTCCTGCGGCCCGACGGTCGGCAGATCGTCCAGCGCGCAGACGCGCACGCGCTCGCCGAAATGCTGGGTCAATGCCTCGCGGCAGGGGTTGCGCGGCGTGGACAGCGCGGCCAGCGTCTGGCTGCGAATCGCATCCGACGGCACCAGCCATAGCGCCACGGGCGCGGCGGTGTCGCGCAAGGTCTTGCCGGCATGGGCAACGGCATGGGCGGCGAGAAAGGTCTTGCCGCCACCGGTCGGGATGCGCACACACACGGCCGGCACCTCGCCCAGGGCGGCCGGGTCATAGTTGGCCTGCCAGCGTCGGCCGTTCTTCTCTTGCAACGGGGCAAACGCGCGCCAGGCCGCATCAAGCCCGATGGTACGCAGCTTGTAAAAGAAGCCGTCGAGGGCAGCCAGCCCCTTGTCCTGATAATCCTTGAGGGCGAACATGGTCAGCGTGCCTTGATGTCGTAGGGGATTTGCTTGAAAGCGATACCGGCCTCGCGCAAACGCGCCTCACCCTGCCATGTCGTTTCGCCGTAGATGATGCGCGGCCCGGCGTGCGGAAACAGCGCATCCAGATGCGTCAGCACCTTTGCGGTCAGCACGTTGCCGCCCGCCGGTCGGCGGTCGCCGAGAATGCCGTTGTAGAGCAGGTAATAGGCTGTGCCCTGATGTATGCCCAGCAGCGGCGAATCGAAAGCCTGCCGTGCCGGTTCGCCTGTCTCGAAGTGCCAGAGATACGCGGCGAGTGCCGCAAAGCGCACAGCGGGATGAATGCCGCCATCGGCATCGAACACCGGTTCGCCCAAGGTGTGAAAGCGAAAGCCGCCACCACCCTGCCAATTCACCGCCTTGGAAATGCCGCCCTGCTCGCCGTCGATGACCTTCTGCAATCGTGGCAGGCAATGGGTGCGGGCGTGTTCGCCCATTTCGATGCCGATATAGCGCCGGCCCATTTTGTGCGCCACAGCCGCCGTGGTGCCGGAGCCGAGAAAACTGTCCAGTACGAGGTCGCCGGGGGTGGTGGCGATATGAATGATTCGTTGAAGGAGACGTTCGGGTTTTGGCGTAGCGAAGGCGGCTTTCTGACCAAATAGTTCGACGACTTCCTTTTTTGCCTCGTCGGTGTGGCCCGCATCTTCGTGTGCCCACCAAGTATTTGGGACAATTGGTGGCGAGTCGGAAAGGTACTGCCTGAAAGAGGGTGCGCCATCCCCTTTTTTTCCAAAGTAGGCTAAGCCGGCGCTGACGATTTCATTCCACTGTTCTTCTGTTCTGGACCAACAACGCCCCGGCGGGGGATAGCGTACTTTGCCGGACGGGGTTGTTATCGGATAGCTCAGGTTTTCTCGAATATTTGGCGCGTCCCACGGGATTGCTCGCCAGGGGCCACGAGGGTCGTTGTCTGGGTTCGAAAACTGTTTTTCCTGCTCAGGTGTTCGATGCAGACGATTGCGAACGGTTTTCCAAGAATTTGGATTCGATGCGTAGCAGTGAATAAAGTTATGCGAAAGGGAAATTGCGGTGTCACTGGAGCGAGAGTAACGGCTCTGCCATGCGACGGTGGTAACAAATCGGTCGCGCGAAAATACCTCGTCCATGAGCACTTTGAGGTAGTGCCCTTCGTTGTCGTCAATTGTTACCCAGATACTGCCGTCCTCGGCGAGTAGGTCGCGCAACATATCAAGGCGCGGGTAGATCATTGACAGCCATTGCGAATGTTCGAGCTTGTCGTCGTAGAACTGGCCGAACGCGCTTTGCGTGTTGTACGGCGGGTCAATAAAAATACATTTCACCTGCCCGCGATAAAACGGCAGCAGCGCCTTGAGCGCCAGCAGGTTGTCGCCCTGAATCAGCAGGTTTTCCGCGTCGGCGTCGCCATGGGCGGATTGAAACTCCAGCAGGTGATACGGCACATCAGCGGTGGCACGCTGCGCCTGGGCCTTGTTGACCCAATCGAGGAAGGGCATGGTTTGCATGAATGACAGAATTGCCGCAATTCTGCCATAGGGGCAACTTCGCATTGAATCTGTCTGACAGGCAAGACCGCGGGGCCGATGGTGCGGAAAATTGCCACATGGACATAGGGCAAGCGATCAACGCCATCAGGAAGCGCAAACATCTGAAACTGGATGCCGTCGCCTACGATGCAGGAACGGACACGGGTTATCTATCCCGAATCGAAAACGACGGGCGCAAACCCTCACTAAAAATGCTGGAGCAGATTGCGGCGGCCCTTGATACGCCGGTGTCGTCAATCTTTGCGCTGGCTGAGGGACGGGGCGAATCGGCAGAGATACCCGATGACTTTATCGATGCAGGAACGGACGGGCTTGCAGTCGACTTGGTGCAGTTACGTCAAAGTTTCCGCGCGCTTACAACGGCCAATCGCCGGATAGCGGTGGAACTGCTCAAGGCACTGGAGCGCACTCAAGCGTAGTCTGTCCCGCCGCTTCATCAATATCTTCCAATTCCGGGTGCCTATATCGGCGCTCGAAAAGTCGGCGCTGGCGGGACGGCGATCATGGCCGGCGTACCTTCGGATTGACCCGATACCGCACATGCCCGCGCATCTGCCAGCTCGCGGCTTGGGCGTCGCGCAACAGCCAGCCAGCTTCGGTCAGTTCGTTGAGCGCTTCGGCGACGATCTCGGTGTCGTCGAGCAGGCTCCATTGCTTGCGGTAGATGTCGCGGGCGGTGAAGGTTTCCTGTCCATCGAGCGCGCCGGCCGCGATTCGCCGGGCCAGTTCGCCGGCGGCCTGGCTTTGCAGGGTCTGGCCAAGGGCGAAGATGCGGCGGGCGTGAGCTTCGAGATAACCGCACCAGCCCTGCGCACGGCCGGCGGCGGATGCCGACACCGGGCCGGGCGGCTGGCCTTGCCCGATGGCGGTGGCGCGGTCGATCAGGTGAAACAGCAGGGCCAGTGCGGCAAAGGTCTTGGGTTGCTTGGAAAGATATTCGACTAGCAGCGGGGCGGCGTCCGGCGCTTCGATCTGGTTCAGGTGCAGCTCGTCATACCAGGCGGTGAAGATGGCTTGCCCAGCATCGTCGAAACGCAGGTGCGGAATCTTGCTGTAGCGGTCCGTTTCGGCCAGTGCCGCGAAGTCAGCGCGGCCCAGCGCATCGAAGATGGCGAAAGCGGTATCGCGTGCGGCGGCGTCCGGGTATTCATCGACCATGCCGGCATAGGGCGCAGTGTCGGGATAGACCAGCAGTTGAAAGCGTTGCAGCAGTCCGTCGTTTTCCTGCCGTGCCTGGTAGAGGTAGCCGCGCACCTTGTCCGGCTGGGTGCCGCCGAGAATGGAGACGCACATGTTGTCGCAGATCACATGCCCGCGTCCGATGCGGTCGAGAGGAAAACTGCCGTGGCCGTTCCAGGCTTCGAGGTAGAAGGCACGATCCTGTTCGTGACCTTGCTTTTCCCAGCCTTTGAGCAGGCCGACGAGTTCATCACGGAAAACCAGAATGCCGCGCGGGTTCTCGGAGAGCAGATCGTGCAGGGCTTCGATGGTGGCGTCGTTGGTACGGAAGCGCGCTTGCAGGGTGCCGGTGGGCGGCGCGGTGAGCGCGGATAGTTCGAGCTTGATGACGGCTGCGGCGCGCGGCGGTTCAGAAAGTCGGCGCTGGCGGGACGGCGCTTGGTTGCCCTTCGCTTCGATATAGGCATCGGCGGCGGCCTGGGCGCGCTGTTCTTCGCGTTCGGCCTTGATGGCGGCTTCGAGTTCCCGCTTCAGGAGCTTCTGCTTGATCTTGGTTTCGGGATCGGCGGCGCTGGCCTTGGCCTGCTGGCTGCCATCGGCAGCGGCCATTTCCAGCCGGCCGAGCGCCTTGAGCATGTCGGAAAGCGCCGGGGTTTTCTTCTTCGAGGGCGGCCCGATAACGCCGCCCCACAAATTGGGCACCACCAGCCAGTCATCTTTGCGCTTGGGGCGGATGCCGATAGCCGCACCGACGACGCCGGCCAGCGCCACCAGTGCGCCGACAGCACAGTAATCGACCGGGCATTGCATACGGTGCGCCACGTCGGCGATCCAGCCGCGCAGCGGCGCGGGAATCAATTGCATGTCGAGCAGCGGCACGGGTGGAAGCTGCTGGCCGACGGCCTCGGGCACCGGCAGCGCATCATAATCGGCCTGCCGTGCGGCGGCGAGATAGGGCGCAGGGTCGAGCCATTCACCGGCCAGTCGCTCGAAGTAGCCATTACCCGGCGGCGCAAGGAAGGGCTGCGAGAGTTTTTCGGCACAGGCGTCCAGTCCCGGCAGTGCGAGCGCGGCGGCAAACTGCCGATACATGCCGGGCCAGTCGCGCGCCGGCACGGGCGCGGCCAGCGGCAGGATCACGCGCAGACGCGGTGCCGTGGGCGTGCTGCGCTTGGTGGTGTAGATGGCACATTCGATGCCGGCCAGTGCGGCGCGCGTGCGGTCGAGGTCGGCATCTTTGTCGATGTCGAGTACCAGCGCGGTCATGGCAATCACATTGGCGTCGTGGCGGGTCGCGCCTTCCTTGAATTCGGCATAGATCAGGGCGGGGACGGCTTCGGGGTTGGCGGCGCGCGGGCCTGCCTGCATCTGCGTGAAACGTTCCACCAGTGAGCCCCAGCGGGTTTCTGCCGGTTCGATCTGGTTGGACTTGACGCCACCTTTCTGCACGGCGTAGCGCATCACTCTGTCCAGTGTGTCAGTTCGCCCATCGGGGTTCGGTGTGATTTTTTCTTGTTCGGTCATGGGGTGGTGCTCCAAGCGCCCAGCGCCTGGGCGGCAGCGACAAAGCCAAGGCCATAGCGCGCCATGTGGAAATCCAGCACGCCACGCCCATGCGCGCCACACTCGGGAACGTGGCAGCGGAATGCGCCGGTAGTCAGATTCACCGTCAGGCTGGGGTGGGTGTCGTCGTGGAAAGGGCAACGCGCCGAGGCATTGCGACGGCGTGTTCACCGTCAATGTCATGGTCGATGGCCAGCGCATTCACCGCGTTATCGGCCGCGAATCGGACGGCACCACGCGCACCCAGGCCGAGGAATTTATCGAGAAGGCGCGGCAGGATGCCAAGGCTGGCCGGCTCAACCTGCCCAAGGGCCGCAAGCTGGCGCTGTCGTTCCGTGAAACAGCCGACAAATACATCACCAAGCTGGGACAGGAAGGCGAGAACGCCAAGCTCAAGAAGCTCCTGGCGGAAGCGCATCTGGACATCCACGCCCTCAAAGGCGTCTTTGGGGTAAAGCGCTAGCCCCACAGGTCAAGCGTGAAGCCATCGGGAAGATGATCGAGCAGTTCGAT
>JAHJEO010000022.1 GCA_018825305.1 Gammaproteobacteria bacterium | reverse complement strand
TGTCTTGTCGTTCGGGTCAATCCACTGCATCGTTTTCTCCTTGTTGCCGTCTCACCAGCGCCGACTTTTTTATAACCCCTAACACGTCGCTCAACACGGACGCAGGCGATAAAGCCGCCTGCGCCGGTTAGCTAGGCGTTATACGGCTTCACTCCGGCCGCCAGCAGTAGTGCCTCGCACTCCGCGAACTGATCCTCGTCGAGCAATTCGGCCAGCCGTGCGCCGAGTTTTTGTAGCGGCTGCTGCCAGATCGCCGTCCCGCCAGCGCCGACTTTTTCCCGCAACTCTGCAATCTGTCTCCTTAGCGGTTCCTCAACAAGCCTTCCGGCTAGTAGTTCGTCGCGTTGATGTTTCGTCGCCGCAAGTTCTCCCCCGAGAGCCAGCCGGGCATCGATTAACTCTGCCAGCTTTCCAGTCGCAGCCTCAAGGTAGTTCTCGACAATTTCCGTCTGCCGTCTCGCTTCGTCTCGCTCTTGCTCAACCTCGATCAGCCGTTCTCCGCAAGCCCTCCGCGCTTCAAGCAGTTCGTCACGTTCGCGCTGCAAAGGATTCTCGCCGGTTTCGTCGGTTATCCAGCTCAGCACTTCCATTTCGAGCGATGCGGTCTTTATCCCCTTGCAGGCATTCACGCAGGCCACAATTCGGCGCGCGTTGGCCTCGCCCTCGATGTTCTCTGCCGTGTTGTCGTGCGTCATAAAGCAAATCGTCTGGTTCGGGTCTGTCGCCGAAACAATGTGGTTGTTCCATTCGTAGCCGGGCCTGTCGTCCGGATCTACCATCCACGGTTCTGGTGTGTGCATTCCTTCTGTCCTTTCTCCGTCTATCCAGCCTTGCACCGTTGGGCAGCCTGGGTGGCAAAAAAATGTCATGTCTTCCTCCGTAGTAACCGCCAGCCGTATAACCCGTCGCTCGTGTGGGACCTGCGCGAAAAGCCGCGCAGGCCCCACAGCTCAGGCGTTAGGCGTCTCGTTTGCCATGTACTCAACGCCGCTCACAACATTGCCAGCCGTTCCCATCATTGACGGTGCCCACCCAGGGCCTGTAATGAACCGCAACCATGTTTCGTAGCTCACCGGTTCGTCTACCTCCATCCCCCAAGGGTGATCTGCACACCAGCGCGCCAGTTCTTCCGGGGTTTCAAATGCTGGCGTGTAGGGCTTATCGCTTACCGTCTGCCACATCTGATACCAGTCACCTTCTTCATATTCCGGGTCTTCTTCCATCACCGGGCCAATTTGTTGTTGCCATTCGCTTCCGGGTGCTACTCGTTTCAGTTCTCTACCCATGTCATTCTCCTAAGTCGTCACGCCCAACTATCGCTTCAACGCGGACGGGCGAAACTGCCAGCCCGCCGGTTAAGCTAAACGTTAGGCATACCACTTTTCCTGCTTGTCGAAGATGGCTATCCCGTCGCGGTATCCAAGTTCAACAAGCACCTTTGCCATGAGGTTGTCCATATCGGCGTGTGCCACTTCCTCGTCTCCGCCAACCGTGTCGCGTATTTTCTGCATTTGTGCTGCAAATTCTTCCGGTGTCGTTGCCATACCAATCTCCTATGCCTAACATTTGCGTCAACGCGGACGCTCCGCTTCGCTACGCGCCGGTTACGCCGGCGTTATGCGCCATCATCGCCAGGCGCAGCAGTTCGTCCCGAAATTCCAAAGGCGTGGCGTTCGCCTCTCGCTTACTAAGTGTTGGTTTATTTCTCCAAGGATCAGTTTTCCTAATGCCTTGCCTACATTGGCACCCTATTTGATGCGACCCTTTTAGCCGCTCCCACCGCAGTTCAAAAGGCGGGTTCGTTCCGTGGTAGTAAAGCCAAGTCGCCTTGTTGGCGCGGTGCCCGTACGCGCTCTGCCAAACCTCGCAAACCCACCCGCCATCGATGGTGCGTTGCCAGCCAATCCCATCCTGCTTCGCCAGTCCGTGCGCCGCCCAAGCCCGCGTCTTTGCTGGGTGCTCAAGCACGCCGCCGAAACTCCGCACGTTCGCCAGCGCCGAGGCAAAGCATCCGCCGTCATTTCCCGGCTTGTTGTGCTCGCCACCCCACCGGCTGTAATTCACCGCCGCCATCGCGCCCCACAACTGGCAGGGCGGGTGCGCTACCACTGGCAGCGGCCCGGTGTAGTTTCGAGCGTCCCGAGCCTCCGGCCATGCGTCTATGTCGTCCCGCCCTGCGTAGCACCCATCTGCCTGCACAAATAGTGCGGCCACTCGCATAACACGGCGGTCAACGCGGACGCCTGCCGGCGATAAAGCCGCCGTCATGCTCCGGTTACCTCAGCGTTATGCATACCACGGCCTCTTTGCCGTCTGCGCTTTTCTCAATGCGACAATTACCTTGATCGCAGCCCGAAGTATTTGCTTCTGCTTTCGCGCGCTACGTATCCGCGCAAAGTGGCTGATTGGAAAATCCGAATATGGCGTAACCATGTCAGCGAACAACTGAAGGTCATCAACAACGTCACCGCTTGGCTTCTGTGCTTCTGGTTCGCTCATCTTCAATCCTCCTGCATAACCCGGCGCTCAAGCGGGACCGTCCGAAAGCGGCCGGCCCCTTAGCTCTACGTTCGACATCACTTCCAAAATGCCAGCCGTAGCTTGCGTTCAGGTTCCTTTGCCGGCTCGTTCGGATTCGCCTTTTCCGCCTCAATCACCAGTGGCGGGAGTCCGAGCAACTCGACAATCTTCTCCCTCGCCTGAGTGCGCAGCGGCTCCGGCAAATCTGCCCACTTCATGCAGTGGAGGCCGTGCAAAGCTTCGTAGTCTTTCCCGCCAACTTCCTTCCCGATCAGCTTCGCCAACTTGTCGAGGTCGGAAACGTAAAAGTTGTCTCCGTACAGCAGCTTGTGCAGCGTCATGCTGGCTGCTTGAGCTTGAAACTGTGTCAGGTTGTGCATTCAGTCCTCCGTGTGCCGTGACGCCGCGCCTGAGCTATGCGTTGCCCTCACACCAGCCTCCACCAATCCGAATTCCCCTCGCGCTCGCGCCGGACAAGTCCATCTGCCTCCATCGCCACGAGTGCCAGACGCGTGCCCTCTTCGCTCAGTCCAAGCTCGTGCGCGATCACCCGATACGGCGCGACGTGGTGCACCAGAAATTTCAGTATCTTTGATCGCGCCTGCTCTCGCCCCGCGGCGGAAATTCGGCGCAGCGTCGCGGTGGCCTTTTCCGTCCGCGCCTTCCTGCGCTGCCGACGCGCGGTCTCGACCTCAACATGGCCCGCCAGGCTGCGCACCAGCGACCCGAATATCCCGCTCATTCCGGCACATCCATCGTTGCAGCCGAGACGACCACGGGCGCGCTGCGGCCATAGCCACCGCCTGACAGTATCCTGCACTCGATCTTCCCGCCGGCCAGTCTGGCCACCGCGCGGTCGCCTTCGTGCGTCGGCATGCAGGCATCTGCGGCCCATGCGCGATAGGCCGCGCGCTCCGCAAATACGCGCTCCTGGTAATCGAATGCCCCCTGCAGCGCAAAAAACGCGCACACTGCCACGACGGCCATCGCAAAGTTCTTGACCGCCTCGCTCACGCCGCGCATCGCGCATCCCTCCGCTCGTAGCCGAGAGACAGCATCGTCGCCGCGCCGGGACCACTCTTGGCGACGATGGCGAAATTCTCGCAGCGCATCAGGTCGATGCCGGCCGCTTCCATGTCGTCGAGCGCCCGGCAGATCGCCTCGGCCGTATGCGGCGCGTCGTAATCCAGCGTGCAATCGCCGCCGCCGCTGGAATCCGCCCAAATCACCCGCACCGCCTTCTTCGTTGTGCTCATGCGGCCACCTTCTCTGGCGGGAAGTCGATGATCTCGGCGTCGCCACGCTCCGCGGCGATTGCCGCCAGCGCCAGGTGCGCGGCGAGCTGGCGCGCGTCTTCCGGGCGCAGGTTGATCGAAGTGCATCCGCACGAATTCCAAACGTTGACGTTGCAGCGCGGCGGGTAGTCATTATCGGCAGCATCACCGAATATGCTGATGCTGTAGGTCGCCTTGCTAATCGGCGCAGTGGCATTGATTGACTTCTGATAACTCATGTGATTTCCCCTCAGAACAGCGCCGGCTGCACCGGCAATCTCTCGCGCCGCCGTGCCGCCAGCGCCGACTTTTCCATGGCCCAACGCACCGGCGCCATCGCCAGCGCGCTGTCGAACGACACGCCCACACGCCAAAGCCCAGCCCGCTTCCAGGCGGCTTTGAGTTCGGCAGTGGTGGGCGGGAATTCGGTGGCCATGGATGCAACTGTAGCGCGGCTTTATCTAAAAAGCAAGCGCCGCTACATCATCCGAGCAAAAAAAACCCGCACGAGGCGGGTAGGCTGATGAATACGGGCCGGCGGCGCTTCTATGCTTTAGCTCTCTGTCTTATTTTTCCCCACCAGCTTGCGCAACTGATCGAGCACTGCCGCGCCAACAACAAGAACCGTCCCGATCAGAAACATGAGCAGCCCGCCGGTTTCTTGAATCGCCCCCTTCGCAAGAGTGCACGACCCCAGACCGAAAATCCAGAACAACAAGCCGAGCACGTTGAATAAGCTGACCATGACTATGCCTTTCGATCAATTGTCATAACGTCCATTATGCCTTAGCCTCGCCGCGCCAGGCAATTCCGGGAATAAAATCAGTTGGAATGGTTTTTGACGCGCAGCGGATATTGCTCGCGCAGCTGTTCGGCGCGTTCGAGCAGGCGGGCGCGGCCTGTTTCATTCATCACCGTGGCAGCATCTGTGATCTGCTGCACGACGGGATCAATGGCATTGGGTGCCCTCGCCTGTAGCACTGTGACAGTGCCGCCATTCGCATAAGCGCGCGGCAGATGATTCGCCAGTTTCGTCGCGATCTCAGCCAGCCTTGGACTGAGTTGATCCAGTGTGATGTTGAGACCGGAGCAATACGCATCGGCGCATTCCGGCGAGATTGGTTTCCGCCCGGTGATGTGCTGGTAAATCATCGACTGCCCACCTGGGAAAGCCGTATCCCTGGCAAATTTCGCCCGGTTGATGTCCTTGAATAGCTGCTGGAGGCGTTCGGCTTCAGTCATGTAGCGATGCTATAAATAAATAGCTAAAGCGGGGCTTGCGTTTCGGCTGTAGCTGCGCTACAGTGCGAATCATGACGACCGAAGCCATCCAAAAAGCCAGCGAAATCCTTGGCAGCCAGGCCAATCTGGCGCGGGTTTGCAGCGTCTCGCCGGCCATGGTGCATCAATGGCTGCGCGGCATCCGGCCAATCGCCGCCGAGCGCTGCCCGACCATCGAGCGTGCGACGAGCGGCGCCGTCCGCTGCGAAGACATCCGCCCAGATGTCGACTGGGCCTACCTGCGCGCAACCGACTGCGACATCAAACCTGGCGCCGCCAACGCGTGGCCCGCGCCGCACCCCGAACGCGAGGCCGCCTGAAATGGCATCCGACGAATTTCTCAATGCGTGGGCGGAAGGCTCCGCAGCAAGTTCCCGAGATTTATACAGTGCGTACCAGCGGTGGGCGACTGATCTTTGTGCAGTCCGCCAAGTTCCTCCAGTCGATCCGCTATCCGGTTCCGCATCGTGACCGGCATATCGGCCGTGATGGCGATGGCGAGCAGTTCGATGACCTGTCTCAGGTCGTCCGCATTGAGTTTCATGGCCAGGCCTTTCGGTGGTGTCGGTGGGTGGAACCTCGATTCTATCCGTCACGGGCTGGCCTCAATTTCACCGAGCAGCCGCCTGGCCGCTCCCCATGTCGTCACTGTGCGCCGTGCGGCCCGCGGTGTCATCGCGCAAAGGAAAGCACCATGAACGTCGTCGATGCGGCCCACGCGGTCGTCCATGATTACCCCGGCGGCAGCATCGCCCTCGCCCCGCGCCTTGGCATGTCAGCCGCCATCCTGCGGGGCAAGGTGAATCCAAGCGACATCGGACACCACCTGACCATCACCGAGTCCGTGCGCATGCAGGCGATGACTTGCGATCACCGCATCCTCTCCGCCGAGGCCGACGAGCTGGGCTACATGCTGACCCGCATCCCGCAGGTCGCCAGCGGCGACATCGGCATGGCCGCCATGCGCGCCATCAAGGAATTCGGCGACTTCGTTGGCAGCGTCGAAGAATCCCTGCGCGACGGCAAGGTCACCACCAACGAACTGCGCCGCATCGAGAAGGAATTGCTCGAAGCCGAGGCTCACATCCGCATCCTGCACCAGCTCGTCGTCGCGCGGACGGGCAAGAAGTGAGCGCAACCACCACCTGCGCCGGCTGCATCCACGCCACGCGCCGCCTCAAATACTCCAAGCCGCGGCGCTACTGCCAGCGCTACCGCCAGCTGCGCGACGAGCGCTGCATAGACTACCGCGGCAAAACCGGCGCCATCACGGCCGCGCTCAACTACCTGCGCATCACCTCAAGCAAATGACACCAGACACCTGGCACGACTGCGGTCTCGACCGCGACGGCCAACTGCGCATCGAGCGCGGCCCATGGACCATCGTCCGCACCCTCATCGCCGGCCAGCTGCGCTACGCGCTTTACCGCGGCATCGAACTGCAGGGCGACTTCCCCGACGCCCACGAGGCCGCGGTGCATGCCGACACCATCGAGGCATCGCACCCATGATCCCCGCACCCCATACCGGCGATGAAGCAATGGCCCGCAACACAAGACAACAACACCAAGTTCGCGGGTCCTCCCTGGCCTTCTCCCTTGCGGGTAATGCGAGCCGCGGGAATTCGCTAGGGTGTGGGTTATGGATATAGGCAACATCATCAGCGAGGCTTATACATGCTGACGGTCAGGCTGGACGGTTTCAATGAGGTGCAGCGGAAGATCAACGCCATGGGCAAGCAGGCGCGCTATGCGGCGAGCCGGGCGCTGAATACGGCGGCGTTCGCGGCGATGCGCGAAGGCCAGCGGCGGATCGAGGGCGCTTTTGTCGGCCCGACGCGATGGACGATCAAGAGCTGGTACGTGCGGAAGAGGGCGACGAAGACCGATCTGGTGGCGTCGGTCGGCTGGTCTGACTACCTGGTCAATAAGCAGTTCAAGGGGCCGGACTACTACCTGTCGCAGCACTTCAACTCAGGATCGCGGCAGCACACGCGCTTCGAGGATCGACTCATCAGTAAGGGCGTCATGCCGGCCGGCATGAACGCCGTGCCGGGCAAGGCGGCCGAAGAGATGGGCATGATCGACGGGCGCGGAAACATGAAGCCGGGCGTGATCGTTGCGATCCTGTCGGCGCTGCAGGCATTCAACCAGGCCGGCTCGAACATGAACGCGAACGGCCGCAAGCGGCAGAGCGCGAATAAGCGCGCCGCGCGTCAGGTGTATTGGGCCGGCAAGCCTGGGCCGAACACGCCGAACGGCATCTGGGCGCTCGACGAGAAATTCAGGGGCGGGCGTGGCCGGCTGCGGCCTGTCGTGATCTTCGTGCGCCGCGCGCGCTACCGCAAGCGCCTCGACCTCGACCAGATCGCCAATGCCGTCGTGCAGCGCACGTTCGTCGCCGAGTTCGACAAGGAACTTGAAGCTGCCATGAGGTCGGCCCGATGACCTGGTCCAACTACCTCGACGTGCGCGCCCAGCTTGAGGGCGCGGGGCTGGTGCTCAAGGATGAGCTGCAGGTCGATCTGCCGCGCGACAAGTTTGCGCGCTGCAAGGTGTCTGGCGGCGATGGTGAGCGGCGCGGGTGGTACAAGCTCTTCACCGTCGGCGACCTGCTCACTGGCGCCTACGGCATCTGGTCGGCGACAGATCCGCAGTCATTCAAGGTTTCGCTGCCGGCGGCCGATCGCAAGAAGCTGACCGCCGATGCCTGGGAAGCCATCAAGGCCAAGCAGAAGGCGGATTCGGCGCGGGCCGAGGCGGAGCGGGCGCGCGAGATCGAGGCCGCGGCGATCAAGGCCGGGCGCTGGTGGCGGAAGCTGGCCGATGCCGGCGAATCCGGCTACATGGCCAAGAAGGGGTTTGACGCCACCGATCTGTTCGGCGCGCGCGTGAGCAAGGCCGGCAACCTGGTGGTGCCGGTGCAGGATGGCGCCGGCAAGACCTACGGGCTTCAGGTGATTTTCCCGAGCAAGGCCAAGGGACCGCGCGGCGAGCGCGACAAGGACTTCGTCCCGGTCGGATTCGCCAAGAAGGGCCACTATTTCCAGATCGGCCTGGTGCAGCGCGGCGGCGTGGTGCTGCTGTGCGAGGGCTTCGCCACCGGCGCCAGCTTGCGCAAGGCCACTGGCCTGCCGGTGGTCGTCGCCTTCGACGCCGGCAACCTGCTGCCCGTTGCGCAGGCGTTGCACAAGGCGCACAAGCGCGACATCCGCATCCTGATCTGCGCCGACGACGACTACCTCACCGACGCCAAGACCGGCAAGAACCCCGGCCGCGATGCGGCGGCCACGGCGGCGATGGCCGTCGAAGGCGCCGTCGTCTGGCCGATCTTCCCCGGCGAACGCCCCACCGACAGCAAGGGCCCCACCGACTTCAACGACCTGCACGTCCATCCCGACGGCGGGCTGCGCATGGTCGCCGCCCAGGTCGAAGCATCCCTCGTCACGGCAGGCTGGCGCGTGCCAAAGCGCACCCGCGCGGCGGACGCGGCGCCCCAGGGGGGCGGGGAAAGCGCGGCCACGGGGCAGGGTGGCGGTGCCAGCGATCGGCGGGCGATGTCCATCATGCCGCTCGACGACCTGGTCGAGCGCTTCGTGCCACTCGACGACGGCACCGGCAAATACGTCTTCGACCTCTGGACCAACAAGATCGCCGCCCGCGACCAGATGATCTGCCTGCTGCCGGCCGGCGTGCGCGGCGACGACATCAAGCGCCACCCGACCTACATCGAGCGCGGCGCATACTTCCTCGACCAGGTCGGCTTCGACCCGACCGGCGGCGACCGCATGGTCAAGCTCAACACCTGGCGCGGCTGGCCCATGCAGCCCGCTGCCGGCAGCTGCGAACGCCTGCTCGAGCTGATCGAATACCTCTGCAGCGCCGAAGACAACGCCCGCGAGGTCTATCAATGGCTGCTCAAGTGGATGGCCTACCCACTGCAGCATCCGGGCGCCAAGATGAGCAGCGCCGTCATCATGCACGGGCCGCAGGGCACGGGTAAATCAACCGTCTTCCAATGCCTCGCCAAGATCTACGGCGACTACGCCACCGTGCTCAACCAGCGCGGTCTTGAAGACAAATTCAACGCCGACTGGGTCGATTCCAAGCTCTTCATCCTCGCCGAAGAAGTCGTCACCCGCGCCGAGATGTGGCACATCAAGAACGAACTGAAAGAGCTGGTCACCGGCGAGTGGATACGCGTCAACCCCAAGAACATCGCCGCCTACCGCCAGCGCAACCAGGTCAACATCGCCTACAACTCCAACGAAAACCAGCCGCTGCCGCTCGACAACGACGACCGCCGGCACTGCGTCATCTACACACCGCCGGCGCTCACCGAAGACTATTACGACGAAGTCTTCCTCGAGATCGAGGCCGGCGGCGTCGCGGCCCTCTACGACCACCTGCTCAAACTCGACCTCACCGGCTTCCACCCCAAGAAGCGCCCGCCGATGACCGAAAGCAAGCGCGCCCTCATCGCCCTTAGCAGCCCCAGCGAGCAGCGCTTCGTGCTCGACTGGGTCAGCGGCGACCTCGGCCTGCCCGTCTGCCCGGCCCTGAGCACCGACGTCTATGCCGCCTATCTCAAATGGTGCAAGAGCCGCGGCGAATCGCGGCCGCGGCCGGACAACCAGTTTCACGGCGCCGTCAGCCGGCTGGCGGGGTGGGAGAAGAAGAAAGCCCGCCTGCAGGCCGGACTCAACCTGCACGCCACAAGCACCGAGGCGCGGCATGTCCTGCTGCCACCATCCAGCGCCATCGGCAAAGACCACCGCCGGCCGGGCGAAAACTTCCCGGACGGCACCAGCGACCAGACCTGGATCACCTCCTGCGCGCTCGATTTCCAGACCGCGCTGCGCGATGAAACGACGATTCGGAGGGCTTTCGGGTGATCTGTTCCGGGTTCAAGGCATCGTGTTCCGGGTATATGGAACAAAAAAAGCCTTACAGAACAATTGTGTTCCAGGTGTTCCAGGTGTTCCGGGCTCCGCGCGCCCGCGCACGCGTGTCTGCATACATGCGCCCGCTTTTTCACGCGCGCGCATTACATATTCCCCTCGCGCGCGCTCAAGGGGAAATACCTGGAACACATGGAACAGCCAGTCGTGGAGCGGGCTGCGGCGTTCCGGGTATCTGGAACAGACCCGGAACAGCACTCCGTACCTGGAACATGGGGCGCCCATGACCGCCGCACGCGCCGCCATGCCGCTCGTCACCGCCTGGATAGACAGCCTGCGCGAAGCCTTCGGCACGGATCTCATCGACGGCCAGATCCGCGCCGCCACGCGCGACGGCCTGCCCACCTTCCACGCCAGCGAGGCCGGACACCGCGTCGGCGTGCCCCTGCCGGAAGTCGGCCGCGGCGTCACGGCGGCGCAGATGGTCATCGAAAAACCCAAGAAGGAAGACCGCCGTGGCTGAAACCCTCTCGCGCGCAAACTTCGCCAGGCTGCTCGGCGTCAACCGCAGCACGGTCACGCGCTGGGCGGAAGCCGGGCGGCTGGTGCTCACGGCCGGCGGCCGCGTCGAAGTCGAAGCCAGCCGCCAGCGCCTGGCAGAAACCAGCGCCGGCCGCGACGACGTGGCGGCCCGCCACGCGATCGAAAGGGGCGCGGCCATACCAACACACCAACCGGCCACGGAAAACGCACCAGCGGCCGCAACCGGCGGCAACGCGCGCACAACGGTGGCTGGCGCCGAGTCGCGGGCCGACGCCCAGGCCCGCAAGGAAGCCGCGGCCGCCGACCTGCTCGAGATCGAGCTCGCGCAAAAGCGCGGCCAGGTGATTCAAAAGGGCGACGTCGACGCCGCGCTCAAGGCATTCGCCGCCAGCGTGCGCGCGCGGCTCGACGTGCTGGCCGACCAGATGGCGCCCGTCGTCGCCCCGGTTGTCGACCTCGACGAAGTGCATGCCCTGCTGTCGGAGCACGCCCGCGGCGTGCTGGCAGGCGTGGCTGATGACATGCACCGGCAGGAAGTCGCGCTGGCGGGGGTAGCGTGATTAGATTTAACGTGGATTTCAGCGGCTCGACGCCGCTTTATGGCGGCGAGTCCGCTGGAAAATAGGGTTCGACATCATGACAATTAGAAGCTACCGGCAAGCCAGCAAGACAGACTGGGGTAACGAAGAAAGCGAAGGTGTAACACTGGCGCAGATCAACACTGGCGCAATCCTCCGCATTGCCGACGCCACCGAGAAGATGGCACAGCGGCACACCGACCTGATGCACGACCGGGACTACTGGGAGCGAAGGGCAAAGTACGCGGAACGATCTCTGGATACTGAGCGGCGCAGATCGGCCAGCCTTCGCGGACACCTGAAGCGGGCGAAGAAGCAGATGTCGAACGCAAAAACTGTGGGGCCTGACGCGGCTTTATGCGGCAGGTCCCACACGAGTGACGGGTTGTGCCCTGGCGGCACAGAAAGGAACGAGCAATGAGCCACACGAAAGAGCCGTGGAAATTTGTGGGTGAGGAAAACCCACTAGACCACGAAATGGACTTTTTTATCACCGACGCCGCGGGGATAAACCAAGTGTGCCGGGTTGATTTGTCGGAACATAACGCCCGCCGCATTGTGGCCTGCGTGAATGCTTGCCGGGGAATTCCGAATGAGCATCTTGAGGCAGATGACGTAGCGTTCATCCTCGTATTCAACGAACGCAACACGCTCAAGCAGCAGCGCGACGAACTGGTGGCTGCGCTTGAACGCACATTAAGTTGGCTGACCAGCTATCCCGGTGGCGGCACGATGGGGCCAAGCGGGCCTTACGAGCAAGCCCGTGCTGCCCTCGCAAAAGTCGGCGCTGGTGACACGGCACCCGAGGGGCACAACGAAGAGCTAAGGGGCCGGCCGATTGCGGACGGTCCCGCTTGAGCGCCGGGTTAGGCGCGGAGGATTGAAGATGAGCATGGCACAACGATACGCAGGGTACTTGGAGCGCGAGGCGTTCAAGGCGCCGACGCCAGTGAAGGCCGAAGCGATGCGGCAGGCAGCCTGGAAACTGCGCGAGCTTGACAAGGACAACGGCGAACTGCGCGAGACGGTTGATTACTTGGCCGATGGGATGCGCGACGTTTTCCCGGTGGCACACCGACTGGCGCTCGAACTGGAATGCATGCTGTTGAGCAGCAAGGAAACGGCAGCAGTGAGTAAGTGGTGGGACTCGGCACATGAGGCGCTGGAACAGTGGCGTGAGTTTTGCCGGGAAGATGGAAAAGTCGGCGCTGACACGACGGCGGGTTTAGCGCCTAACTTGAGTTCTCCGACACCCCCTGTCGCATAACTCAGCCACATCACCCGCCATCCCTCGAAAACACTGACAACCACAAAGTCAAACGCGACACCATGACCCACCTCGCCCACTGCCTCTCCACCCTGCGCCACGCGGTCGCGCCGCGCCGGGCGCTGACGGTGTCGCAGTGGGCGGACGACCACCGCATCCTCTCCGGCAAGCAGTCGAGCGAGCGCGGGCGCTGGCGCACGGCGCGCAACCCGATCCTGCGCGAGATCCAGGACTGCTTCTCGGTGCATTCGCGCGTGCGCGACATCGTGGTGATGAAGAGCTCGCAGGTCGGCGTCACCGAAGCGCTGGTCAATGTGCTGGGCTACAGCATGGACCACGCGCCGTGCCCGATGATGGTGATGATGCCGACGCTCGAGACGCGCGACACATGGAAGGTGCAGAAGCTCAACCCGCTGCTGCAGGAAACGCCGGTGGTGCGCGACCTGCTCGGCGGCGTGCGCGCGCGCGACGCGGCGAACCGGCAGGACCTGATTGACTTCCCCGGTGGGGTGCTGTTCCTCGCCGGCGGCAATTCGGCCAACAGCTATGCGCAAAAGTCGGTCAAGGTCATCGTGCTCGACGACCTCGACCGCTTCCCCGAAGAGATCGGCGAGGAAGGCGATGTCATCACCCTGGCCGAGGGCCGCACCAAAGCCTTCCCGCGTGCTATCCGCTGCTATGTCAGCACGCCGACGGTCAAGGGCGGGCTGATCCACCGCCAGTGGGAAAAGAGCGACCAGCGGCGCTTCTTCGTGCCGTGCCCGCATTGCGGCGAAAGCCAGCCGCTGGAATGGGGTGGGCCGGACATCCCGCATGGCCTGAAATGGACCGCGCTGCCGACGGGCGAGGTCACGGCTGCGCGCTACGTCTGCCGCGAATGCGGCGCCGAGATCGGCGAGCACGAAAAGCCCGGCATGCTGGCCGGCGGCGTGTGGGTCGCGCGCCACCCCGAGCGCGCCGCGCGCGGCTACCACATCAGCGCGCTCTATGCGCCCATCGGCCTCGGCCCGAGCTGGCTCGACCTCGCCCGCGGCTGGGTCGCCGCCCAGGACAACACCGCCACGCTGCGCGCCTTCATCAACACCAACCTCGGCGAGCCGTGGGAAGAGAAGGGTGAAGAGATCGACCCGCTGGCGCTGATGACGCGGCTCGAAGCCTATGCCGAAGATGCCCCGCGCCGCGTGCGCGCCGTCGGCATCGACGTGCAGAAAGACCGCATCGAGGTGTCGGTCTATGAATTCGGCATCGGCGAGGAATGCTGGGCAATCGACCACCTCATCGTCCAGGGCGACACCGCCGGCGCCGACCCGTGGGACGAACTGGCCGGCGAGCTGGAAGAAATCTCGCCCGACTGCGGCGGGCTCGACAGCGGCTACAACGCCGACATGGCCGTCAAGTTCGGCGCGCGACGGCCCTGGCTGTTCGTGCTCAAGGGCATCGAAGGTCGCGGCAAGACGCTGGTCGAAGACGACGACACCCGCAAGCGTCGCCTGCGCAAGAAGCGCAAAAAGGGCTTCTCCCCCTTCCTCGTCTCGGACGAAGCCGCCAAGGCGCTGCTCACCCAGCGCCTCAAGCTCGAAAAGGCCGGCGCCGGCTACCTGCATTTCCCGCACGGCGAGGCCGCCTTCGACGACGAATTCTTCGCCCAGCTCACCAGCAACCGGCTCGAAGAGAAGACCCACCGCGGCCGCCTGGTGCGCGAGTGGAAGCAGACGCGGGTGCGCAACGAAGCCTTCGACTGCTGGAAATACGCGCTGGCCGGGCTGCGCCTGTCGAAGATCGACCCGGCGGCGTTTGCCACGCGCGCGGCCGCGCCGCAAAAACTCGGCGCTGGCGAGACGGCGCCTCCACCACGCACCATCGCCAGGCGCATCGGGCGCATCGGCGGATTCAGATAGGGGAAAAGATGGGATCACTGATGCGATTCAAGCTCGACGACTTTGTGCAGGTCTATGGCCTGCGTGCCTTCGTCGAAACCGGCACGGCTCGCGGCGACTCGCTCGCCTACGCCGCGCAGAGGCCGGAATTCGAGACGCTGCTGTCGTGCGAGATCGAGCCGCTGCTGGCGGCCGGCGCCGTCTGCCGCTTCAACGAGGACGCGCGCGTGTCCGTGCTGCGCATGGAATCCGGCCTCTTCATGCAGCTGGTGGGCGGCTCGTGCCTGCCGCCTGCGCTGGTGTGGCTCGACGCCCACTACCCCGGCGCCGGCTTCGGCATCAAGGACTACGACGCGGACATGCCCGAGCACGTCCGCCTGCCGCTCTACCGCGAGCTGTCGCAGCTGCGGCTCGCCGGGCGGCGCGACGTGATCCTGATCGACGACCTGCGCATCTACGAAACCGGCGACTACGAAGACGGCCCGCTGCCATCCGACGCGCCCGGCATACCGGCGCCTGGCGGCGCCGACTGGATGCGCGACATGTTCGCCGCGACCCACGACGCCCGCGTGATCCTGCGCGACCAGGGCTATCTGTTGCTGTTGCCGAAAGGGGGTGCGCAATGACCATCGACGACTTCTGGAAGCGGCTGGAAAATTACGGCGTGGCCGTGCCGCCCGACGTGCGCGTGCGCGTCGGGCGCGACCTCAACCAGGAGCGGGTGATGATCCGTCCGCCGTCGACGGCCAGCGCCAAGGTGCGCGTATCCGAATACGGCACCGGCGTGCCGGCCACCTTCATCGCGCGGCAGGTCGGCGTCACCGTGCGCCAGGTGCGCAAGATCCGGGCGACGCTGCGCGGCTAGGAACTTTCCGGCCTGACAGTTCCCCCGCACGGCGGCATCCTGCCGCCATTCCTTGCGGGAGCGCTCGTGGCCGCAGACATTCCAACTACCGAACCGTCCGCGCTTCGATCCGGCGACACATGGAAGTGGACGAAGACCCTGGCCGACTACCCGGCCAGCGTCTGGACGCTAACCTATCGCTTCAAGAATTCATCGGCCGGTTTCGAGGTCGTCGCCACCGCATCGGGCGACGACTACAGCGTCACCGTCGCCGCCGCCACGACGTCGGGCTATGCCTCCGGCACCTACTCGTGGCAGGCGCAGGTCTCAGCCGCCGGCGAGAAATTCACCGTCGACACCGGCACCCTGGTCGTCGATCCCAACCTCTTCACCGGCACCGCCAGCGCCGCGCAGGACGTGCGCAGCCATGCCCGCAAGACGCTGGCCGCCATCGAGTCGTGGATCGAATCGCGTAACCCCGGCGTCGCCGAATACGAGATCGCCGGCCGCCGCATGAAATACATCCCCATCTCCGACCTGCTCAAGATGCGCCAGCACTACAAGGCCGAGGTCGCCGCCGAGGATGCCCGCGAAGCCATCGCCAACGGCCTCGGCACCGGCCGCAAAATCCAGTTCCGCATCTGACATGAACCTGACCGACCGCTTCGCCGCCGCATGGCGCGCGCTGACAGGCAAGCGCGACAACTACGCCGCCCTCTACGGCAGCGGCGGCGCCCACGGCTTCGCCGGCGGCGCCGTCAATCGCCTCACCTCGTCGCTCGCCAGCTGGTCCGGCTCGGTCAATGCAGACCTCGACGCCTCGCTCGTCGTGCTGCGCGCCCGCGCCCGCCACCTCGCCGCCAACAACGAGCACGGCCGCCGCTTCCTCACGCTCGTCGCCACCAACGTGGTCGGCCGCACCAATCCCAAGCTGCAGGTGCGCGCCATGCGCGACCAGCGCGACCCCAACAAGCCCACCACGCTCGACAAGTCGGCCAACGACGCCATCGAGATCCACTGGGAGCGATGGGGCCGCAATGCCGACATCGCCGGCCGCCACAAGACCCTGTATTCCCTGCTGCGCACCGTCGTCAAGGCCGCGGCCCGCGACGGCGAAGCGCTGGTGCGCGTCGTGCGCAACCGCCGCCTGCCCTACGGCATCGCCCTGCAGCTGCTCGAAGCCGACCGCCTCGACGAAAGCCTCAACCAGCGCCTTGACAATGGCAACATCATCCGCCAGGGCGTCGAATGCGACAGCACCCTGCGGCCCGTCGCCTACTACGTCAAGACCGCCCACCCCGGCGAAAACCACGGCATGTCGAGCAACGTCACCGAGCGCGTGCCGGCCGCCGACATGTACCACCTCTACCTTCCCGAGCGGGCCGAGCAGGTGCGCGGCATCACATGGTTCCACGCCGTCATCATGCGCGGATCGATCATCCACGCCTTCGAAGAGGCCGCCGTCATCGCCGCCCAGGTCGGCGCCAGCAAGATCGCCGCCCTCGAGCGCTCCGAAGACGCCGCCGACTCGACCATGTCCATGTCCGACGGCACCTCTGCCGGCGTGCCGCAGATGAAGGTCGAAGCCGGCGAAATGTTCGAGCTGCCCGCCGGCTACAAGCTCAACAGCTGGAACCCGGAATACCCACACGCCAACTTCGAAAGCTTCCTCAAGGCCTGCCTGCGCGGCCTGGCCGCCGGCCTCGACGTCGCCGCCCACAACCTCACCGGCGACATGACCGACGTGAACTACAGCTCGGCGCGCATCGCCGAGCTGGCCGAGCGCGAGGCATGGATGGGGCTGCAGGACTGGCTGGTGTCTTCCTTCCTGCAGCCGCTCTACGAAGACTGGCTGGCGCTCTCGCTGCTCTCCGGGCAGATCACCTTCGACATCAGCGGCAAGGCGCTGCCCGCCGACCGCTACGAAAAGTTTCGCAACGCCAGCCGCTTCCAGGGCCGCCGCTGGGCCTGGGTTGATCCGATGAAGGAAGCCGAGGCGCAGGAGAAGCTGCTGCAGAACCTGCTCACCAGCCGCACCCGCATCGCCGCCGAGCAGGGCGAGGAATTCGACGACATCCTCAACGAGCTGGCCGCCGAGGAAGCCATGATCGACGCCGCCGGCCTTGATGTAGCAGAACCCGTGCCGCCGAAGAGGCCGCAGCCGCCGGAGGGCGAGTGAGATGTCCGCCGCCGACGGCGCCTGCGACAAAGGCCACGATGAGCTGCTCGACCTGATCGACGGCCGAATCCATGCCTGCCGCGACAAGCTGGCCGTCGAGATCCGCGCCATGAATGAAACCGTGCAGCATTTCAGCAAGGCATTCCCCGTGGTCGACGGCGAGATCGACATCGCGGGCCACCGCAAATTCCACGAGACCAAGATCAAGGCCGCCGAAGCCGAGGCGCGTTTCTGGAACGAGCTGCGGCTTGACATAGCCAAAAAGGGCGCCTGGGGCCTGCTGCTCATCCTCGTCGGGCTCATCCTGGTCGGCCTGTCGGTCAAGCTCGGCATCGGGGCGCCGCGGTGAAGACCCTGCGCGAGAAGCAGTCCGAGTTCGCCGCGTTCGCCGCGCGGCTGATTCTGCAGGCGTCTGCAATGGGATTCGAAATCACCCTCGGCGACGCCTTCCGCGATCCACGGCTGCACGGCGCAACTGGCGAGGCGCGCGGCTACGGCGCCGCGCGGTCGTGCCACAAACTGCGCCTGGCCATTGACCTCAACCTGTTCAAGGACGGCATGTTCCTCGAAGGCAGCGAATCCCATCGACCGCTCGGCGAGTGGTGGGAGGCGCAACACCCGCTTGCCCGCTGGGGTGGGCGCTTCAACGACGGCAACCACTACAGCTTCGAGCATGAGGGCATGAAGTGACCCTCGACGATTACGCCACAACCGGACGAAATGCCGGGTAAGGCTGGAAAGGAGGCATGGTAATGGAATGGCTCAAGACTCTCGCCCCGCTGCTCGGCACCGCCCTGGCCGGCCCGCTCGGCGGCGCCGCCGCCGGCTTCATCGCCGACCGGCTCGGCGTCAAAGAATCCACCGTCGAAGCCGTCACCGACGTGCTCAATAGCGGCAAGATGACGGCCGACCAGATCGCCAGCCTCAAGCAGGCCGAAATCGAATTCCAGAAATTCCTCGAAGCCAACAAGATCCGCCTCGAGGAAATCCACGCCGGCGACCGCAAGAGCGCGCGCGACATGCAGGTCGCCACGCAATCCGCCGTGCCCGCCATCCTGGCGTTGCTGGTCACCATCGGCTTCTTCGGCATCCTTGCCTACATGCTCAAGGGCGACTACCGCCCCACCGACGCCCTGCTGGTCATGCTCGGCAGCCTCGGCACCGCCTGGACGTCCATCGTCGCCTTCTACTACGGCAGCAGCCAGGGCAGCGCCGCAAAGAACGCCATCCTCGACCGGATGACGAAATAGGCGCGCGCTGCGCGCGGCCTCTTCCGCTGCCGCACTAGGAACTTTCCGGCCTGACAGTTCCCCCGCCCGGCGGCATCCTGCGCGCCATCCCTCACCGAGGACGCGCGCATGTTCCAACGCACTGCCACCATCGAGCACCGTGCCGCCGGCGACGACGGCCTCGTCGAGATCGCCATCAGCTCCGAGGCGCCCTACGAGCGCTTCTTCGGCATCGAGGTGCTGCGCCACACCGCCGCCGCCATCGACATGACCCGCATCGGCGACGGCCGCCACCCGCTGCTGCTCAACCACGACACCGACGCCCAGATCGGCGCCATCAAGTCGGCGCGCATCGACGACGACAAGGTGCTGCGCGGCCGGGTGCAGTTTTCCCGCTCGACGCTCGGCCAGGAGATCCGGCAGGACGTCGAAGACGACATCCGCAGCCACGTCTCGGTCGGCTACTTCATCGACGAGATCGAGGAAGTGGACGCCAAGGGCAACCCGGTGCGCACGCTCACCGGCGACGAATTCACGCGCGAGATGCGCGAAACACACGGCGACGACTTTTACCGCTCCGGCCTGGCGGCCGCGCGGGCGAAAGGCGACACGCCGCCCACGTTCGTGGTCACCCGCTGGACGCCATTCGAGGCGTCCATCGTGCCGGTGCCCGCGGATGTGACCGTAGGGGTCGGCCGTTCGGCTGGCGTCGAAACCACCCCGCAAGCATCGCAGCAACCCGCCCCCCTCATCATCGTGGAGAAACGCACCATGGAAAACCTCAAGACGCCGGCCGAGATCGAGATCGAACGCCGCGACGGCATCATGGCCCTGGCCGTGCAGTATGCCAAATACCTCGGCCCGAACGACGGCCCGGACTTCACCCGCAGCGGCAAGTCGGTCGAGGCGTTCAAGGACTTCATCATCGAGCGCATCCAGAGCCGCCACACCGACGCCTCCGTGCTGGAAATCGGCATGTCGAAGGCCGAGAAGAAGCGCTACAGCCTCGGCCGCGCCATCGCCGCCGCCGTGACGGGCGACTGGTCGCAAGCCGGCCTCGAGCGCGAAGCGTCCGACGCCGTGGCCAAGATCATGGGCCGCAGCGCCGAGGGCTTCTACCTGCCGCCGGAAGCCTTCTCGCGCGACTTCAACGTCGGCACCGCCACCGAAGCCGGCAACCTCGTCGCCACCGACCTGCGCACCGACATGTTCGTCGATGCCCTGCGCAACCAGCTCGTCATGGGCCAGCTTGGCGCGCGCATCCTCGGCGGCCTCACCAGCAACATCGACCTGCCGCGCAAGTCGACCGCCGCGACCATCGGCTCCGTGACGGAAATCGGCTCGGCTTCCGAGACCGCGCCGGCCACCGCCAAGGTCACGCTGCAGCCGCGCCGCGCCTCGGCCTTCGTCGAAGTGTCGAAGCAGGCCATCATCCAGTCCGCGATGTCGCTCGAAGCGATGATCCGCGACGACCTGGTGATGTCCGCCGCGGTCACCATCGAGGGCAACAGCTTCAACGGCAACGGCACCGCGCCGCAGCCCACTGGCCTACGCTATACCACCGGCATGGGCACGGTCGTCGGCGGCACCAACGGCGCCGCGCTGGCCTGGTCGCACCTGGTCGATCTCGAATCGGCCTGCGCCAACGCCAATGCCGAGCCCGATCGCCTCGCCGGCTATGCGATCAACACACGCGTTCGCGGCAAGGCGAAGCAGACCCAGTTCGCCACCAACCTGCCCTTCATCTGGCAGAACGGCGCGCAGCCGCTCAACGGCTACCGCGCCGCGGTGTCCAACAACCTGCCGAGCAACCTCACGAAGGGCACGTCGACCACGGTCTGCTCCGCCGCGGTCTTCGGCTCCGACTGGTCGATGGCCACCATCGGCCTCTTCGGCGCGCCGGACGTGACGGTCGATCCGTACAGCAAGGCCGACACCGGCCAGGTCAAGATCACCCTCAACCAGTTCTACGACTTCGGCGTCCGCCAGCCCTCGGCCTTCTCCAAGATCGACGACATCATCACCGGTTGATGACCCCGACCAAGGCGCCGGCCCACCCGGCGGCGCCTGCCCGCGGCAAGAAGCCCGCGCCGGCTCCCGAGCCGGCGCGGCACCAGGACAACCCGCCAGCACTGCCGCCGTTTCCCCGGTGGTGGTGGTGGCAAAACTAGGCGAGACGATGGTCTGGGACATCCGCACCAGCAACGGCAACGAAGCCGCGAAGATCCGCTACGAAGTGCTGCCCTATGTGGCGGCCGGCGGGCTCGACGTCGGCTGCGGCCCGTCCAAGGTCTGGCCCCACCTGATCGGCATCGATTCCGAGAAGGACACCGCGCTCTTCGGTGTGCCGATGAAGCCGGACATCGTGGTGCCCGATGCCGCCCGTCTATCCATCTTCGCCGACGGCTCGGCCGATTCCGTCTTCAGCTCCCACCTGCTCGAGCACATTGCCGACTGGCAGGCCGCGCTGCGCGAATGGTGGCGGCTGGTCAAGGTCGGCGGCCACCTCGTGCTCTACCTGCCCCACGCCGACCTCTACCCGCGCATCGGCCAGCCCGGCGCTAATCCGGACCACAAGCACGACTTCACGCCAGACGACATCGTCGACTTCATGCGGCTGGCCTTTGCCGACTGGTCGCTGCTGCAGAACCAGGTGCGCGGCGAAGGCGCCGAATATTCCTTCCTGCTTGTGCTGCGCAAGGAAGCCGCCGGCCACGGCCAGGCGCACCCGCATGCCGCGCCGCGCGCGGAAAAGACCGCCGGCCTCGTGCGCGTCGGCGGCAATGGCGACGCCCTGTGGGCCGGCAGCGTCGCCGCCCACCTGCATGCGCAGGGCTACGCCGTCACGGCCTATGTAGCCAAGAACGGCGAGGAAGTGCTGCGCCACGACCCGCACATCGCCCGCATCGTCGTCATGCCCACCGGCCTGCTCAACGACGACGAAATGCTCGAATTCTGGGCGCACGAAGGCCCGAAATACGACCGATGGGTCAACCTCATCGGCTCGGTCGAAGGCCGCCTGCTGCCGCACCAGTCGGTGCACGAGTTCTACCTGCCGCAGGGCGTGCGCCACCAGCTGATGGACCGCAACTACCTCGACATGGTGCATGCCTATGCCGAGCTGCCGGCCGGTACGCCGAGCCGCCAGAAGTTCTACCCGACCGAGGCCGAGATCGAGTGGGCGCGGAAGATGCGCGCCGAGATCGCCGGCCCCTTCGTGCTGCTCTCGCCCACCGGCTCCGGCCCCTTCAAGGCCTGGCCGCACGCGCAGCGATTCATGGAATTGATGGCCGACGCCGGCATCGCCACCGTCATGGTCGGCGACCTGCAGGACCTGCCAGACCTCGACATCGTCACCCGCCACGGCACCGACTACGGCCACGTCGTCGGCCAGGAATGGCCGCTGCGCCTGGCCATGACCATGGCGCTGCAGGCCGATGCCGTCGTCGCCACCGAAAGCGTCTTCGCCAATGCCGTCGCCATGGAAGCCATGCCGAAGGTGGTGATGCTCTCGCACAGCAGCCACGAAAACCTGACGCGCGACTGGGTCAACACCGCTGCGCTCGAGGCGCCGGTCGCCTGCCACCCCTGTCACCGCATCCACAACCGCGCCGCCGCGATGTGCTCGCGCGACACCATTACCGGAAAGTCCGCCTGCATGGCCAGCTATTCCGCCGATGCCGTGGCCGACCTGGTACTCAAGGCACTGCGCGTCGAGCAGAAGGCCGCCGCATGACCGCCTTCACCGAAGACCTGACGCAATTTACCGCCGACTTCGGCGTCGCTGCCACGGTCGGCGCGGTCTCGCTGACCGGCATCTTCAACAACGCCTACCAGGACGCCTTCGGCCTGGTGGCAGGTTCCTCCCCCGTGCTGCTGGTCGTCTCCGCCGCAGCGCCTTCGGCTGCCGTCGGTGATTCCGTCACCGTCGGCAGCACTTCTTACACCATCGCCCGCGTCGAGCCGGACGGCACCGGCATAACGCGGCTGCTGCTGCAGGAAGCCTGACATGGCCGACCACCTGCACAAACAGATCCGTTCGGCTGTCGTCACCAAACTGACGGGGCTCACCACCTCCGGCAGCCGCGTCCATGCCAACCGCCTCGCGCCGCTGCCCGATGCGCTGTCGCCATCGCTGCTGGTCACGCTCGACGAAGAGCGCGCCAGCGGCCTGACGATCCACCAGCCGCAGGCGCAAGAGCGCGAGCTGACGCTGTCGGTGTCGGCTGTGGCCAAGGCCACCGCCGCGCTCGACGACACGCTCGACCTGATGAGCAAGGAAGTCGAAATCGCCCTGGCCGCCGGCATCACTGTCGGCAGCCAGACCCTGCAGGCGTTCTACACCGGCATGAGCTTCGAGGACGTGCAGTCCGACAAGCCGGTCGGCATCAAGCGCATGACGTTTTCCATCCCATTCACGGCCATGAGCAATGCGCCGGACACCCTGATCTGACGAAAGGAGCCTGACCATGGCAACCGCAACCAAGTGGAGCAACATCGGCATCGCCGTACAGTCCGCGCTCGCCGCGGCCGACACCATCACCGCCATTACCAAGGCCAACCCCGGCGTCGCCACCTCGGTTGCGCACGGCATGAGCGACGGCGACATCGTTGTGCTGACCGTGCAGGGCATGCACCAGCTCGACGGCCGCGTTGCCCGCGTCGCCAACAAGACCCTGGACACATTCGAGCTGGAAGGCATCGATACCACGCTGTTCGACACCTTCACCAGCGGCACATCCGAGGTCATCACCTTCGGCACCGCGCTGTCTACGGCGACCAACGTCTCGGCCTCGGGCGGCGACTTCGACTTCATTGACGTGACCACGATTCACGACAACGTCAAAAAACAGATTCCCGGCCTGGCCAACCCGGCCACGTTCTCGTTCGAGAATATCTGGGACGTGTCCGACGCCGGCCTCGTCGCGCTCAAGAGCGCATCCGACAGCCAGGCCAAGCGCGCCTGCCGCTTCACCTTCGCCAACGGCCAGAAGCTCTACTTCACCGGCTATATCGGCGCCTCGCTGCTGCCCACCGGCTCGGCGCAGGAAGTGGTCAAGACCAGCGTGGTGATCACCATGTTCGGCAAGCCCACGGTGTACGCATCCTGATGGCCTTCCGCATCGTTCCCAGCCCGACCTTCCGCGTCAAGGTGCCGCTCACGGTGCCCGGCGCGGCGGCGGCCGGCGTGGTCGAGGTCGAGTTTAAGCACAAGGGCCGCGAAGCCTATGGCGCCTGGTGGGATTCCATCGGCAGCCGGGGCGACGCCGAAGTGCTCGACGAAGTGATCACCGGGTGGACGGACGTGATCGACGACAAGGGCGAGCCGGTGCCGTATGGCCTCGAAGCGCTGGCTCTGCTGCTCGACCGCTTTCCGGCCTCGGGCATCGAACTGCTGGCGGCCTACAAAAAGGCGCTGTGGGAAGCGCGCGAAAAAAACTGATCGAGGCGGCCCGGTCGATCTTTGCCGCGCCGCCTGACACGAACACCGACCTCGGCCAGCTTGTCGCCCTGGTCGGCCAGCAAGACACCGAACTCTGGGAAGAAAACGTGGCGGCGCTTGGCATCTTCGCAGACATGCTCACGCAGTGGAACGTCGGCCCCGGCGGTGTCGTCGGCCTGCGCTATGAGGCACTGCCGCTGGTGATGGATCTGCGCGGCATCCAGCCCGCCGCACGCGCCGATGCCATCGCCGGCGTGCGCGTGATGGAGCGCGCCGCGCTGGAGCACTTCCGTGGCTGATAACCGCACCAGCATCATCCTCACCGCCGAAGACCGCGCCAGCGCCACGCTGGGCAAGGTCGGCGGCGCGCTCGACAAGCTCGGCGGCAGCGCCGCCGGACTCGGTGCGCTCAAGACAGCGCTGGGTGGCCTGGCCGGCGCCTTCTCTGCCGGCGCGCTGATTTCCTTCGCCAAGGGCGCCATCGACGCGGCCGACAACCTCAACGACCTGTCGGAGCGCGTCGGCATTTCCATACGCGACCTTGGGGCCTGGCAGTACGCCGCCCAATTGTCCGGCACCAGCCTCGAAACCGTGGCCAAGGGCGTCAAGGGGCTATCGACCTACATGGTGCAGTATGGAGACCGCCTGAAAGACATGGGCATCTCCACCACCAACGCCAACGTCGCCATCACGCAGCTGGCCAACATCTTCGCCAACCTGCCCGACGGCATGGAAAAGACCGCGCTGGCCGTGCAGCTCTTCGGCAAGGCTGGCATGGACATGATCCCGATGCTCAATCTGGGCAGCAGGGGCCTGGCCGAAATGCAGGCGAAGTCGGCGGCCTATGCGGAAAAGCTGGCCGAGCTGGCGCCCAAGGCCGGGCGATTCAACGATGCGCTAGACGATCTCGGATTCTCGGCGAAGTCCGCCGCGATCAATGGCCTGCTGCCGCTGATGGATGGCCTCGTTGGCGTTGCCCAATTCCTCGGCGATGTCGCCGCCGGCGGCGACCGCGCCGAGAAGGCGCTGAAATGGTTGAGCGAAGGCAGCGCCATCGGCAAGGGCTTGGCCCGCTACATCGAGTTCGCGCAAACGGCCAATGCGCTGGCCGGCATCGGCCAGGAACCTCTGAAGCGCGAGTCGTCCGGCCGCATCGGCGTCAAATCTTCCTCCGCTGCGCCGGGCGTTCCGGCGCCGCCGGGTGCCAACTCAGAGGCAGAAAAGGCGGCCATGGCCGCGGCCAACAAGTTGCTGGTCCGCCCGGAGGGTGCCAAAGGCGCCAAGGCCGGCAAGTCAGAACTGCAGCGCATGATCGAGCAGGGGCAGAAGAACCAGCTCGACGACTACTACGCCACCGGCGGCGAAGAAACCATGCGCATCGAGGCCGAAAAGCGCGCCGTCGAATCCGCCCGCGCCGAAACCCGCGAGCGCGAAAAGGCCAACGCCGCCGCTGAAAGCGCGCTGCGCAAATACCGCGACATGATCGACCCGCTGCAGAAATACCGCGTGCAGCTCGAAGAAGTGGCCAACCTCGAAGGCTTGAGCGACGCCGAGCGGCTGGAGGCCACCTGGCGCATCAACGAGGCGATGGATGCCGAGATCGACAAGCTAAAGGGCGTTGGCGACGAGGCACAGAAAACCAACGACTTCGCCCGCGACATGGGCCTGTCGTTTTCCAGCGCCTTCGAGGATGCCATCATTCAGGGGAAGAGTTTTTCGGATGTACTGAAGGCGATAGAGCAGGACATCGCCCGCATCGCCCTGCGAAAACTTGTCACAGAGCCGGCCGGTGATCTGGTGGCAAAAGGAGTGGACTGGGCGAGCAAGAAGGCCGGCGACATCATCGGCGGGCTGTTCGGTGGTGGCCGTGCCGCGGGCGGCCCGGTCAGCGCCGGGCAGTTCTACGTCGTCGGCGAGAATGGCCCTGAGATACTTGTGCCCGGCATGGCGGGGACGGTGATTCCGAATGGTGCGAGCCCAGGCGGCGCCGCCCCCATCACCGTCAATCTGAGCTACCAGATAGACAGCCGCACCGACATGGCCACCATCGCCATGATGATGGCTCGCACCAAGCAGGACACGCTCGCCGCCATCGGCAACGCGCAGCGGAGGGGCGGCTAAATGACTGCCATCGCCTGGCCCACGCTCACCCGCAGCGCCCCGCGCGAATGCGAGTGGCGGCTCAAGTCAAACACAGTCGCCTTCCAGTCGCCGCTGTCCGGCGCGACGCAGACGGTCGAATTCCCCGGCGCGCGCTGGGAGGTGTCATTCGCCATGGAAAACCTGCTCGAAGCAGACACCGCCCTGCTGCGCGCCTTCATGGCCAGGCTGCGCGGCCGGGCAGGGCGCTTTACCCTGCACAACTTCGCCCGCCCCACGCCGCGCGGCACCATCAGCGGCACGCCGCTGGTCAAAGGCGCCGGCCAGTCCGGCACCACGCTGCTGATCGACGGCTGCACCGTCGGCACCACGCTGCTGGCCGGCGATTTCATCGGCGTGAATGGCGAGCTCAAGATGGTCGTCGCCGACGCCACCGCCGACGGCTCGGGCGAGATGACGCTGACCCTCGAGCCGCCGCTGCGCGCCAGCCCGGCCGACAACGCGACCATCACGACCAACCAGCCGACGGCGACCTTCATGCTGTCCGAAGACGCCTTCGCTGTGCTCACCCGCCCCGGATTGGTCTCGACCGTGGCGGTCTCCGCCGTGGAGTGCTGGACATGAGCCGCGGCCTGACGTCCGCTGCAGAATCCGCGGTAACCGCCGCCCACGCCACCGCCATCGTGCTGGTGGAGATGGACTTCCCCGACGGCTTCGTGCGCGTGAACAACTCGCCGGTGACCTACGCCTGGAACGGCTACGACTGGCTCGGCCTGGGCAGCCTGGGCAGCATGGATGCCATCAACGAAGGCGCGGCGCTGGAGGCGCGCGGCATCAGTTTCCGCATCTCCGGCGTGCCGGCGGCCAACATCGCGCGGGCGCTGGGCCAGCAGTACCAGGGGCGTGCCTGCAAGGTGTGGGCGGCGCCGCTCGACCCGACCAGCCACGCCATGATCGCCGACCCGGTGCTGGTGTTTTGGGGCCGCATGGATGTCATGTCCATCGACCTCGGCGACACCGCCAGCATCACCGTATCAGCCGAGTCGCGCCTGGCCGACTGGGGCCGCCCGCGTATCCGCCGCTTCAATCACGAAGACCAGCAGATCGATTATCCCGGCGACCTCGGCTTCGAGTTTGTGACCAGCATGGTCGACAAGGAACTGCGATGGGGCTGGTAAGAACATCCGACTGGCCAGAGCGCCTGGCCGACGTGGTCGCCGCCGCCACCTCGCGCCCCTATCGCCTCGGCGAGTGGGATTGCCTGCGCTTCGCCTGCGCCTGCATCGCGGCGATGACCGGCGAAGACTTCTGGCCGCGCTTTGCCGGCGAATACACCACCCGCCGCGCGGCGCTGAAAGCCATCGCCGCCATTGCCCGCGACCTCGAAGCCGCCATCACCGCCACCCTCGGCGTGTCACCAGCGCCGACTTTTTCGGCGCAGCGCGGCGACCTGGTGCTGTTCAAGGACGATGCCGGCGAGCACATCGGTGTCTGCCTTGGCGGCTCGGTCGCAGTCCTCGGGCCGGCCGGCCTGCTGCCGCTGCCCATCACCGCGCCGGGCCTCGGCCCATGCTGGAGGGTGGGCTGATGCCGTCGTCAGTCGCCGCCGCCTGGGCCGCCGCCGAAGGCTACGTAGCCGCCTCCATCCTCGAGGCCGGCTTCTGGGGCAGCGTATCCAGCACCATCGGGGTCACTGCCACCACGGCGCTGGTGTTCGCCGGGCAGGCCGCCATTCAGGTCGGCACGCAATATGCCATCACCCGCGGGCTCTCGTCGCTGCTGTCTTCCGGCGGCTCGGGCGGGGCCAACGCCACGCCCTCGGCCAACGGCAGCGCCTTCGGCGCCATGGCCACCACGCGCACGCACATGCTGCGCTCGACCATCGCCAACCGGCAGATGGTGTATGGCCAGGCCATGATCTCCGGGCCGGTGGTGTTCGCCACCAGCAACGACAACTACGGCACCCTGCACCTGGTGATCGCGCTGTGCCACGGCGAATCCGAAGAGATCGGCGATGTCTATTTCAACGACGAGCCGCTCGGCCCGCTCGATGCCAACGGCTACCCAACGTCCGGGCGCTACTACCAGCCGACCTCGCCCGGCGGCACGCTGGTCGTGCAGGAGTCCGACGCGCAACTGGTGAACCGCACGCCGGCCACGCAGTTCCAGTTCAAATACGTCACCCTGCCGCAGGCGCCGGTCTCCATCACCATCACCGATACCGGCCTCACCACGGCCAATAACCCGACCGGAACGCCGTACTTCGACGGCGGCGGCACCTGGACCAACGTCGGCTTCGACAACGTCGCGCAGAACATGCGCAAGAACAACCCGTCGGATGCCGGCCTCGGCTATATCCCGTGGCGTCAATTCGGCGTCAATGGCACCGTCATCAAGATGTCGGCGAGCGCATCCAACGGCGCCAACATCACCATCACCTACACCACCGCCTCGGGCACGAGCTACCTCGCGCGCATCCGCAAGCACCTGGGCAGCCCCGACCAGGCAGCCGATGCCGAGCTGGTCGCCATGAATGTCGGCTGGACGCCGGCCCACCGACTGCGCGGCGTGACCTACCTCATCGCCTCGCTGGTGTATTCCAAGGACGTCTATCCGCGCGGCATTCCCAACATCAAGGCCGTGGTGAAGGGGCGAAAGCTGTACGACATTCGCACCGGGCTCACGCTGTGGAGCGACAACCCCAAGCTGCAAGAACGCGACTACCTCACGCATCCGCTCGGCTTCGGCTGCGACGACACCGAGATCGACGACGCCAGCGTCATCGCATCGGCCAACATTTGCGACGAGCTGGTGACGGTAGATGCGCTCGGCACCACGCAGAAGCGCTACACCAGCAATGGCGTGGTGGACCTCGGCCAGCGCCCCACCGACGTGCTCAATGCCCTCATCAGCAGCAACGGCGGCACCGACGTGTGGCAGGCCGGCAAGTGGCTGCTGCATGCCGGCGCCTACACCGCGCCGGTCGGCGCCGCCCTGACCATGGACGACCTGCGCGGGGCGCTGCGCGTCGAGCCGCGCGTGCCGCGCGCCGACCTGTTCAATGCCGTCCGCGGCACCTTCGTCGATCCGGCGCGCGGCTGGCTGCCGCAGGACTTTCCCATGCAGCGCAACAGCGCCTACGTCGCCGCCGACGGCGGCGAAGAGATCCCGCGCGACCTCACCCTGCCGTTCACCTGCAATGCCATCATGGCGCAGCGCGTGGCCAAGATGGCCATGGACCGCGCGCGCCAGGGCATCGTCGTCACCTGGCCGGGCATGCCGCGCCTGCTCGACGTCTGCGTCGGCGACACCAAGGCCATCACCCTGCCGCACCTCGGCTGGGTCGCCAAGGAATTCCGCGTAATAAGTTGGAGCCGCGCCGAAACCGCCGCCATCGACCTCATCCTGCAGGAAGAAGCCGCCGCCAGCTACGCCTGGAATTACGGCGACGCCACCCTGATCGACCCGGCGCCGGACACGCAGCTTGTCGCTGGTGGCATCCCCGACGCGCCATGGAGTGTCACCCACACCGAATCCCTCTACCTCGCCGCGCCGGGCGTGGTCGGCGCGGCAGTCACGCTGGCCTGGATTGGCGAAACACAAAAATACCGCATCGACTGGCGCAGCCCCGCCGGGCCGTGGAACCGCGTCGAGACCACCGCCACGGTGATCCAGATCGGCGGCGTAACCTCCGGCGTGCATGAGTTCCTGATCTATGCCGTCGATGTGATCGACCGCGTCTCGCTGCCCTATACCTACGCGCCATATATTTACGGCAAGCTCAAAGCCCCCGGCGATGTCTCCACCTTCACCGTCATCAACAACAACGGCGCCGCAGCCGCGGCATGGGCTGCCACAGCCGACCTCGACGTCAAGGTCGGCGGGCGCGTGGTGGTGCGACATTCGCCGCTGACGACCGGCGCGACATGGATTAACGGCATCATCCTCGACGAATTTTCCGGCGACGCCATCGGCGCCGCGCTGCCGCTGATGACCGGCACCTACATGGCCAAGTTCATCGACTCCACCGGCAATTATTCCGACAACGAAGCCAGTTTCGTCGCCACCGAGGCGCTGGTGACAGGCTGGGTCACCGATGGCACCAGCACGCAGCACACCGTATTCACTGGCGCCAAGAGCGGCACCGTCGTCGTTGACTCCACGCTGCTACTCGATGGTGCCACACCCATCGACTCCATCGCCGACCTGATGGACGACTGGGCCAAGATGGATTCACTCGGCGGCATCGCTGCCGCCGGCAGCTACGACTTCTCCGCGCCGCTTGACCTTGCCACCGTGGCCGTGCGCCGCTTCGACGCAACCATCGGCGCCACCAGTTTCGACACAGGCGACATGCTCGACTCGCGCATAAATCTGATTGATGGCTGGAGCGACTTCGACGGTAGTTCCGTCAATGATTGCGACGCCACTTTATTCATTTCCACAACCGACGACGACCCCACTGGCAGCCCGGCATGGGGGGGGTGGGTGCCTTTTTTCGTCGGGGATTTTTCCTGCCGCGCCGCCCGTTTCCGCCTCGACCTGGCCAGCGGCAGCGCCACCCACAACATCGCCATCGACACCCTGTCGGTACGCGCCAGACACCCCGCCTGAAGGACATAGACCATGGCCCAACACGACTACGACATCGCCAACGCCGCCGGCGCATCATTCCGCGCGGACCTCAACACCGCTCTCGCCGCCATCGTCAGCCAGAACAGCGGCGACACAGCGCCGACGACGACATTCGCCTACCAGTGGTGGGCTGACACCACCAGCGGGATACTCAAACAACGGAACTCGGCCAATAGCGCCTGGATAAGCATCTGCACACTATCCACCGGCGTGCCGGTGGGCCTGGTCATCGGCACCGATGTCCAAGCCTACGACGCCGACACAGCCAAGACGGACGTAGCACAGAACTTCACCGTTCCGCAACGCTCCGCCATTCTCACCGACAACGACGGCAGCTTCGACCTGTCGGCCAAGCAGAACTTCAAATGTACGCCATCTGCGGGAGTAACGCTCACCTTCACCAATCAAGCGGATGGACTCAGCGGCTCGGTAATCCTGATTAACGGAGCGAACTACGCCATCTCTGCCCACGCGAATACCAAGATCAGCACAACGGCACTGGCACGTATCTCTGCATCCGGCACCTATCGCGTGGATTACATCAGCGACGGGACGAACGCTTACTGTACTGCTTCGGAAAGCTTGGCATGATAGTAGGACACATTGGTGGCGGCTCTGTAAGCGCCTATTCCATAGACAACTCTTTGCGCTTCCGGGCGAGCAATAGCGCTTCCATCTCTTACACAACGCCGGCATCTGGCGGCGACCGTGACAAGTGGTGGATTTATCTCCCGTTCAAGCGCGGCCGGCTCGGTGTCCTGCAATACATGCATGGGGCGGATACCGCTTCTGCCGACTCTGTATTCTTCAATGCGGCAGACCAGTTTTGCGTGACTATCGCCGGGACGGCGCGGCTCGTATCGACGCGCGTATTCCGCGACCCGACCGCATGGGGTGCGGCGCTGGTTGTTTATGACGCCAGCAACGGAACGGCAGTGCAGAGGTTGCGCGTCTATGAGCGCAGCGAAACTGTCTCAACCTTTGCCGAGATGACGGCTTGGGGAACAGATGCTCGCAGTGGAATTACCGCTGGTACTGCAAAGACAATGCACAACAGCATTGCTCATGTCATAGGTAAAAATCCTACGGCGGCGAGCGACTACTTCGACGGCTATTTGACGCAATACCGTATCGGGACGTGGAGCGGATCGCAGCCGACCCCGGCTAACTTCGGCAGCGTGAATACAGATGGGATATGGGTAGATAGCGGATCATCTGCAAGCTACGGCACAAGCGGATCATTCCTCAAGTTCAACGACGGCACCTCTGCTACCACACTCTGCTACGACCGCAGCGGGAACGCAAACAACTGGACTCCAAGCGGTATCAGCACCACGGCAGGTGTCACCTACGACTGGATGACGGACACGCCGACGAATAACTATGCCACGTTGAATCCACTATCCCCAACAACGTCGTCTGCAATTAGCCAAGCGTCATTATATTGTGCTACCCCCGGAGCTTACTGGTGGAATTATCGAGGATCACAATATGTAACTTCTGGAAAATTGTATTTTGAGGGTACATGTGTCAGCCCATCGTTTACTATGATAGGCGTTGCAACCCCCTCGGCTTCTCCTACCGAGGCGTATGCTGCCCCTACAGAATCATGGACGTATCTGGATGGTGGAACAAAATATGGCAATGGCAGTGCAGGTCTTAGCTATGGTGCAAGCTTTACGGCCAATGACGTTGTAGGTGTTGCACTGGACTTAGATGCAGGAACCATTACATTCTATAAAAATAACGTAAGCCAAGGTGTAGCCTTTAGTACGGGATTGACGGGTAAAGAGCTAACTCCGTGGTTTGGTGGGTACAATGCAGGGCGAGGATGGTACGCCAACTTCGGCCAGCGCCCCTTCGCCTACACGCCGCCCACCGGCTTCAAGTCCCTCTGCACGGCGAACCGACCAACAGGCGATTCGATAACCACTAGCGGAACATTCGACGGCAACCTGAATGCCGATGGCCCATTCGTATGGCTCAAGGGGAACCCGGAAACCATGACGATCAACGGCAATGCCGTGACGTGGGGAACTCATGCTGACAAGACGGCAGGCGGGTTCAAGGTTCGCACCGCTTCATCCAGCTACAACAACACCGGCAGCAATACCTATTCCGTGAGCGTCACCGGAAAGCTGTTCGGTGACATTGTTCGCGCACCTAATACAGCGAAAGGAAACCCATGATGGACAAGATCAGCATTCACAAGATTACGCGCAAGCGCCTCAACGCTTTCGCCATATACACCGACGAAGCCGGCGCGCGCCACCCGACTGTGCCACGCGATCTGCTGGAGTGGGTTGATCCGCCGCAGCCGCCCGCTGATTACAGGGCTGAAACCCATGGCATTGATGAACTGGACGACGCGCCGTATGTGGCCTATCCGCGCAAGTCGCAGGAGCAGATCGACTCCGCGAACAACGCCAAGGTGCAGGCTCAGATTGTGGCTATGGAGGGCGGCAACCCTTATGCACGGGTGACGCGCGAGTACCTTATAACCGACTTCGCCAGCAAGGCTGCGCTGGCCGGCGTGACCCTCGAACAGCTTCTCGACAAGGCCGGCCCTGAGTTCTCTCCCGGCTTTGCAAAGCTGTATGAGCATGACCAGCAGATCGCTGGCCTGCGCCGCGCCATCATCGTCATCCCCGAGGTCGCCCCGTGATCTACCTGCTCGCCATCCCGCTGCTGTGGGTGCTGTTTCTTAGCTACGCCGGCTTGAAGGCGAACTGGAATTTCCTCCGTATTGAGGTCAAGATTGCCGGCGGCCTCGTGGTGCTCTGTGGCTTTGCGCTGGATGTGGCGATCAACTGGACGCTCGGCATTGTCCTGGGCGTGACAAAGGATTTCACTCTGAGTCAGAAATGCGGGCGCATCAGTGGTGGGGCAGGCTGGCAGTCAGTGGTGGCGCGGTATCTGTGCCAGAACTGGCTTGATCCATTTGAACTTGGTGGGCATTGTCGCTAATGCCACACAGAACAGCCGCAGTTCTCGACGAGGCTTGCCATCATTAGCAAACCCTATAATTGACATGGTGGGGGTCGTTGGTTCGAGTCCAATCGCGCCTACCAAATTACGGTAGGAAATCAATAAGTTGCAGCACCAATCAAACCGCCTTCGGGCGGTTTTTTTGCTTCCTATGGCTAAAACGTGACGTAACTAGCCAGACGTTCCGGTTCGTAGGTTCTCGTTGTCCGCCGCAAGCTGCAATTTCGGCCGGTCGATCCAGTGCCGCAAGTGCTCTCCGCTTAGATGGGCGTACCGCTGCACCATCTTGAGCGACGACCACCCCCCAAGCTCCTGCAGGACGTGCAGAGGTGTTCCGTTCTGCACGTGCCAGCTTGCCCAGGTGTGCCTGAGGTCGTGCCAGCAAAAATCGCATATTTCAGCCCTAATCAGTGCTTCACGCCACGCACGGGTACTTGTCTGATGGACCGGTCGCCCCGCCTTGGCAAAGACCCAGCGCAAGGGTTCGTCGCGCTCTGTCTCGTCTTCTTCCTGCAAGGCTTTTTGGGCCTGCAGAATTTCTATTGCCTTGTCGCTCAGTGGTACCGCAAGTGCTTTGCCGTTCTTGGTATTTTCGCCAAGAACCCAAGCTGTCTTTCTCACCAAATCTACCTGCGACCATTCCAGATGCGTCACGTTGGCCCTTCTGAGACCCGTCTGCAAACTGAACTCTGCCATTGCTGCCAAGTGCTTCGGCAGGTGGCTTATGAGCTTGTCGGCGTCCTCTCTTGAAATCCAACGAATGCGGCTCTTGGCTCCCTTGAGTGCCTTGATCTTCGGTACTCTGTCGATCCATTCCCACTCATCCCGAGCTTTGTTGAGTGCGGCCCGGAACGTCGTCAGAAATCGATTGACCGTATCAGGCCCCGGTGTGCATTCGCGCTCTTGCCCGCTCTTGTAGATGCGGATGTACGGCTTTTGCCTTTCAGCAATAAGCGTACTCACCACCGCTTTGTCGATCTCGTCGAGATATTTGCCGCCGAGATAGGTATCGAGCCAACGTAATGCATGCCGGTCGTTCTCAATCGACGCCTTGCGTTCAGCCTCAGCTTCGCGGATGTAGCGGACCACAGCTTCACGCCATGTGTATCGGCGTTTGGTCCCTAGTCGCTGCTGTTCCCAAATCTGAGCCTTTAGCTTGTCGTGGTATTCCTGAGCTTTTCTCCGGTCTTCAGTCCCAGTGCTTTCGCGTATTCGTCGTCCGCCGATGGTGACGTCAAGCCACCAGAGCGACGACTCTTTAGGTCGATAGATAGCCATTCATTGGCCTCCTTTCTAACGCTATCTTTCGACGCTTGCCGCCTGTAGTTTGAACGCAAATAGTCGACAAGGTCAATATCAATAAATACCCAGCATTTCCCAGGCTTCGCCGCCGGGACTTCTCCAGACTGTGCTTTCCGAAGCAACGTGATCGGATGTATGTGGAGGAGCCTTGCGGCTTCTTGGAGTGTCAGCGTTCGCATCGCTTCTCAGGTGGAGTGCACTTCGTTGTCTGCCAAATAGTCTTGACGATGATCGTTTGGTACATGTCTAGGGCATAGCTCGCATCTCACCCCTTCCAGCCAGTGCAGGGACGTCACACCGCGTTCTCGAACCCTCCTGTGACTGGCGCCACGTCAACGGCTTAACGGGCTACTGGTGTCCTTCTTCGGTTGGCCCTTAGTGGAGCGAACATCAGTTTCCCTAAATGAGCGGCCTTATCAGGCATTGACTCATGAATACGGAATTGCCTTCAAAACTGTCGGCGACTATGTCCTAGGTCATATGGATATATCTATTTCGATGCCATTTAGCTAAATACCCAACGCCATTGGTCACATTGCCCCCCTTTCATCTGACGAAAGGGGGGCGCCATGGCGCTCAAACAGGGCAATGGTCTACAGGGCTGGGAGATTGCGGTCACCAAAAAACTCATCGGAGAATTCCGCCGGCGGTCACGAAGTCTGTATCGGGAGGAATTCGACGACCTCCTGCAGGAATGCCTGATGCACTGGCTTGAAGTGCGTCAGCAGCTAGTCCCCGACCCGGGCGGTCCGCCCATCGCCTACATGGCGCGGGTCGTGCGCAACAAGCTGATCGATCTGGCGCGCGAGCGGGAGACCGACAAGCGACGGGGCGACCAGGAAACCGTTTCCCTGGACGATACGGTGGGTGACTCCGAGGACGCACCTACCTATGCCGATCTGGTCGATGCCGAACAGGGTCGCGAGTCGGGTGGGCAAGAGTCGTTCGATCCGGCTGACATTCGTATCGACGTTACGGAGGTCATGAGCCGGCTCACGCCCGAGCAGCGGCGTCTATGCGAACTACTCGGCGCACAGGGCCTGTCCATCAAAGATGCCTCAGAAATGCTCCGAATCCCGCGCGCAACGCTCTACGAGGAAATCAAACGCATCCGCAAGATCTTCGCCCTGCATGGCCTGGATGACTATCTGCAGCCCTGATCCGACACTTTGCCGAGGAATTCCGTATGACTGAACCATGACCTGAAACCACGCCGATTCGATGATCAAATTCACTGTGACCAGCACCAAGGGGGGTGTCGGCAAGACCACGCTCACCGCCAATCTGGGGGCGCTCCTTGCCGACATGGGATTGCGCGTCCTCTTGATCGACGCCGACGTGCAGCCTTCGCTGTCGAAATATTTTCCGCTCGCGGCAGCAAAACCGGCTGCCGGCCTGACCGAGGTGATCGTGCGCGGCGCAGTCACGAAGTCGTGCATCACCGCGACCCTGTATCAGAACCTCGACATCGTGATCTCTGACGATCCCGAGGGCAATCTCCCGCACTGGCTGTTGAACCGCATCGACCGCGGTTTTCGGCTGCGCTTTGCGCTTCAGTCACCGGCGGTGGTCGATGCCTACGACTGCGTGCTGATCGATACGCAGGGCGCCATCGGACCCTTGCAGGATGCGGCGGTACTCGCCGCCGACATCCTCGTGTCGCCGATCACCCCGGAGATCCTCTCGGCCCGCGAATTTCGCGACGGCACCATGGAACTGCTCGATCGCCTCGAACCCGGCGGCGCACTGGGCGCCAGCCTGGGGCCGATGAAGGCGGTGATCTACCGACAGGATCGCAGTGCCGATGCCAGGATCATCGCCAGCGGCATCCGCGAGGACTTCATCAAGCTCAAGGGCCGGGTGGCCGTGCTGGAAACCGTGGTGCCTCATGCCAAGGCCTACAAGGAGGCGGCGACGCTACGCGTTCCGGTACATCGTCACGAACGCAGGCGCGACGGGCCGACGCCGAGCGCCTACACCGTCATGCACCAGCTCGCCTGGGAGTTGATTCCCAGCCTCGAAGGCGTGTTCGCCGACCTGTTGCCCAGACGGGAGGTCCAGCGTGAGTGACGAAGTGCAGCAGCCTGGCGCTCGGACAGAGGGTGATCACGCGGTCGCCGCAAAGGAATCGGTGCGCCCCACGTCCATCGAACAGAGGCGCCGTCTGGTCGCCGAGTCCTTGCAGGTCGGCAATCTGGGCAACAACGCCCGTGATCTGCCGGCCCACGCCGATCCGACCCATGACTGTCAGATCGAGCTTTCGGTGGAGGATATCCGTCCCTATGAGCACAACCCGCGGCGGGCCAACAACGCCAAGTTCAACGAGATCAAGGCATCGATCCGTGCCAGCGGCCTGCGCAATCCCTTCACCGTAACGCGCCGACCGGGCGAGTCGCACTTCGTCGTCGAGGCTGGCGGCAACACGCGCCTGCTGGCCATCCGGCAACTCTGGGCCGAGACGCGGGAGCCGCGTTTCCACAAGCTCCATGTTCTGTTTCGGCCGTGGCGCTCGGAAAGTCACGTGCTCACCGCCCACCTCATCGAAAACGATCAGCGCGGCGACATGAGCTTCTGGGACAAGGCCAGCGGTGTCGTCGATCTCAAGGCCCGACTCGAATCGGAGAAGGGAAACACACTCTCCCTGCGACAGCTTGAAGAAGAGATGAAGGCGCTGGGTCTGGCCATCAACACCGCGACGCTGGCCCACTACCTGTTCGCCACCGAGCGGCTGGGCATCCTGGGCGAGGCTGTTGCCGATCTCTCGGGCCTGGACGTCAAGACACTCCAGCCCCGGCTCAATGCCATGAAGCGCTATGCGCAAACGCGCGCATCGCTTGCCGATGACGAACTCTACGCAACGGTCTTCGAACCGGTCTTTCGCCAAACGGCCGACGAGTATCGGCGTACGCCGAACTTCAGTGCCGCGGCGGTATCCCGGGCCTGCGAGGCGGCACTGGCCGAGGTACTCGGAGAACCTGTTGCCGAGCTGCGCATGGCACTCGAACCGGCGGCACGGTCGCCGCAAGTTTCATTGGGTGTCTCGCCAGCGGAGCCTGCTGTTAGCACCGCTAACACAGGGAAGGCCGCTCCCCGGCGCCATACGCAGGCAGAAGCTGTGATTCCTGCCAAGACCGAAGGCGCTGCCGTTCATTCTCGGGTCATCGAGCAGGTGCGTTTGTGCGCTGGCCTTGTCGGGATCAGCGATTGTCTGCGCAGTGACGAAGGAGCGCCGCATGGTTACCGCATGGATGCGTTGCTGATTCCGGCTCATGGAGATTCGCTGCATCCAAGCCAGCAGTGGGCTTGGCAACTCTTGACGCTGGTGTCCGCAACGGCGGCCGCGCCGGAAGGTTTTGCGGCCGGCGATCCATGCGCTGCTGATAGCCCGTCTCGGGTGCCCGACCCTCCGGTGGATGCATTCCAGTTCGATGCCGCGTTCTTCGGTTGGCTGGTCGATGCCAATGACCGGACGGCCAGCGCCTGCTGGGATCTCCTCGGTCTGCTCAGGGAGTTTCGGACATCGGCTTCCACGCCCGGCTTGCCAGGCAGTGGAATGGATGCGAAGGACGCCTGATGCTGCCGCTGCTCGACACACAGGTGCGCCTGGTACTGCTCAACCACGTCGCCGTGCGGCTGGCCGAGGCGAGGCCGGATGAGCTTAATGCCGCCGGCATCGCGAACGAGCAACTCGCGCGCCTGCGGCAACTGTCGGCACTCGATCTGAACCGTCTGGCCACGATGCGGGAGCTGTCCATCGGCGTGACCTTTGATGCCGCCGAACTCACTGCGGGCCTGCGCACGGTTTCGCTGGTGAATGAGGCCAAGGCGCTGGAGGCGTATTTCATCCGCCATGGTGCGTCCTGGCAGATGATGAGCGCGCTCTTCAAGATTCGCCGCAAGGTGACGCTCAGGCGCCGCCGCGACTGCGGTGCATGGAGACCGTCAGGCCGCTTCCCGCTTCCCGATACCGTCCTGCGCGAGCGTATTTACCGGGCATGGATGGCGATCGAGGACCCGGAGCCGCGGGTGCGCTACTACCGCCTGCATCAGGCGTTTCCGAACCTCTCCATCGCTGTTCTTGAGGCGGTGACGCGCGAATTCGAGGATGAGCCATGAACGGCCGCCCCTCGATTCCGCCGGGCATCACCGCCGAACTGCTGCTCGACGTCTTCGACCTGCCGATCAGCTTCCACCGTTGCCTGGTCCCGATCACGGGTGGCGTGACGGCGGCACTGATGCTCTCGCAGGCCATCTGGACCAGCGAGGCGCTCGACCCCGAATTCGGCGGCTGGTTCTGCAGGTCCCAGGAGGAGTGGACCGAAGAGACCGGGCTTTCGCGCTGGGAGCAGGAAACGGCACGGCGAGCCTTGCGCACCGGCGGCTTTCTCGAAGAGCGACGCGCCGGCATGCCGGCGAAGCTTTGGTTTCGGGTACGACCCGAAGCCGTAGGGCGCGCATTGCAGGCGCACGCCAACCCGGTTCGCCGATGACGGTGCACAGGCCCAGCATGAGAGACCGAGAACCGAGAATCGTAACCAGCGCCGATGACGACCCATGGCAATCCGCCCAACAGGAGCGAGCGCTGGCGACCCTCTGGCCGCTGCTGGGACGGCATATCGCGTTTCATCGTCGCCTCGTGGACCTGACGGCGAACGTGAAGGCGGCGCTGTTGCTCTCGCAATCGATCTACTGGACGCGCCACGGTCGCGACATCGCCCATACGGGCGGCTGGTTCCTCAAGACCACCGAGCAGTGGGAGATGGAAACCGGACTTTCCGCCAAGGAACAAGCCACCGCCCGCGAAGTATTGCGCAAACTGGCGATCCTCAGCGAGCAGCGCGCTGGCATCCCGGCGAGGCTGCATTTCCGACTATGCGTTGATCGGCTCGGCGCCTTGCTCAGCGATCGGATCGGTAGGGCATCGGCGAGTCTGGACTGGGCTGATGGCGCCGCGGTCGCGGAATTGCTGGGCCCGTCACTCGCCTATCACCGCACACTGGCCGGCATCTGCGGCGGGGTCCATGCCGGCCTGCTGTTGTCACGCGCGCTGCACCTGACGCGGCTGCAGATGCGCCGGCAGTTGCGGGAGTGGATAGGCAGTTCCGCAAGCGCGTGGACCGAGCAGATCGGCCTCACGCGCCGCGAGCAGGAGATTGCGCGTCGGGAACTGGCACGCGTTGGAGTCTGGGAAGAGGTGCTCGTTGGCATTCCCCCGCGACGACTCGCCCGAATCCGGCTGGATTGTCTGCTTGCACGGCTGGCCGGAGATGAATCCGGCGATGCCAATCGCATTGTTTTGCCGTATTCGCCAGAGTGCGGTGTTGCCACAATCAATAGTCGACAAAAAGGCGAAACAAGTATGCGGGATTACCACATTCATGTTTTGCCGAAAGCGCCAAAATTGATTCAACAAAAACGCCATCACTGTTTCGACGAAAGCGCCAATCTACATATACAAGGAAGTACACGTGGTTTAGTACAACAACCACCCACAAGGGAAACCATCGCTGATGAGGGTCGGTCGCAAGGTCGTGGTGGTGACCTGATCCTGCCGGAAAGCCTGCTCCCTGAAGAACGTGCGGCGGCGCTCCTCCTGCTTAAGCCCTGCGCGCCGCAAGCCCAGGCTTTGCTCGACGAGCTGAGTGCCCGGATGCAGGCAAGAGCGGTGCATACCAGCCCGCTCGCCTACCTGCGTGGCCTGGTCAGGCGAGCCCAGGCCGGCGAGTTCGTGCCGGAACTGGGACAGCGCATTGCGGCTGCCAGGCGCAGGCATGAGGAGGAACTGATCCTGCGCCAGCAGCGCGAGGTCGAGCAACAGCGCCTTGCCGCCGAGTGCGCGACTCCGGAACACCAGGCCAAGGTCGCCGCACGCCGCGCCAAGATTCGACAGTTGGTCGGCACATTGCAGGCCGGACGCCCGCCGGAGAAACGCTCGTGAGCCGCCTGCCTGTCCGAATTCCCGGCAGCGACAAATCCGGATCGACAGCGCTGCCAACACAGCGCTGCAACCACCACGCCGTTCGCGGCAGCCACAACCCCCTCAATCGAAACGGAGTCCGCAATGGCACCCCCTGACGCAATCCTGCAGCAAGCGCGAAATGAGCCGAATGAGCCCAATGCGCCCGATGCCACGCTCGCCGCCAACGCCCAACTCGGGCAACTGGCGGATGCCACGCCCGACACCATGAGCTTGCACACCAAGGACGCCTATCGGATCTTTACCGGCCGTGGTGCGGATGCCGCGGGCAAGTTGCCGCCGATTCCCGGGGGCAGGCGCTTTGCGGCGGTCCTCAAATCCATCTGGCACCTGTCGGCGAACGACAACCCCTACGCCGACTGGATCCTGATCCGCATGTACGAGGGTCTGGTCGCCATCCGCGCGCATCTGAGTCGCGTGATCACGGCGCGTGAGGAGGCCATCGAGCTTCTGAAGCGCAAGGGACTGTCGCTGGCCGTGATGGGTTCGCGCAGCCCCAAGACCGTCGAGCTCGGGTTTCGCAGTCCCTACGGCTACGCCACGGCGGAGGCGATCGTCGAGTTCGACTACTACGTGCGCATGATCAAGACCCTGATCCACAAGGATCGCATGAGCGACGACGAGGGCAGGGCGGCGATTCGCGAGGTCGGTCGGGAGCTACGTGCCTTGTTCCTCGAACCGATCCGCTGGGAGCGCCATCTCCTGCGCGAGGAGCTGCGGCAATTGAGCCGCAGCGATTTCCTGCCCGGAGCGGAGGAGCTCGCGCATCAGCGTGTGCGCGCCGTGATCGCGCTGTTCGGCGAAGTCCCGCGCAAGGTGTTTACCGGCGCGCAGGCACCCCGTCATACGCGGCGGCGCGTCAAGCTGAGCGAGGCCGAACTGCGCCTCCTCGAACAGGCGTCGCTCACCGCAGTCGAGGATTCGCCGCAGGCGGACACAGAACTGTTGTGAGGTCGGCATCGGCGATCAGCGGGTATCCGGTTAGGGCCTTGCGGCCCATCGGAATTCAATGTGTCAATCAACCAAAAGGAGGCAGCAATGTCGAACGAATTTAGTGGAACCGGAAATGTGGGGGACCTGCCGCTCTTGAAGACGGTCATGGTCGGCAGCGAGGAGCGGCAGGTCGCCGAGCTGCGGGTGTTCTTCGACGAATACCGTCAGGACGGCAAGGGCGGTCTGGAGCAGGCGGGTGGCTTCTGGCTCGACGTCAATGTCTGGGGCGATCGACATGCCGCGGAGGTCGCGCAGATCGTGAAGAAGGGCGCTCGCGTGCATGTCATCGGCCGGCTGGCCGAGACCCAATGGACCGTGACGGCGACCGGCGAGGAGCGCAGCGCGCTGCATCTGAACGCGGACCACCTGTTCCTCAGCCTCGCACGGCTGGCCGAGGCCAGGTTCAAGCCGCGGCGCGAGGCGTCCGAGGGCCGGGGCTGAGCGTGAGCGCCAGCGCTATGCCCGTCGGCGCCGCAGCGGAGTCGGTAGGTTTCCCCAGTAACGAAGAGATCCGCATGGTCCGCTCGATTGCGCGGCTGGCGCTCATGGAGGCGGTGCGCCACGGCCGGTGGGGTGCTTCCTTCCACGGATTCCGCGTTCAGGCCTTGCGGCAAGACCCGGCTCGGGGTGGCGCCGCTCTTACCGAGGTTAGCCTGTCGGTGAGCCTTGGCAAGGTGGTTGTCGCACGCTGTCGGGTGACCACGAATTATGCTTAAGCAATGGAACCAAATGCATGAGCGATGGTCATCTGGTTCAAGTAGGCGCTGTCCGACTCCCTGCCGTAGGGCGGGTGTCGGGCAGACGCTGTCGGTGTACCACGTTGGCTGCGTCAGCCCGACCGATGCACGTTACGCATCGCCCTTCGCTCGCGAGAGCGCAAAAACCGGTGAGATCTCCTGCAAGCCGGTGGCCGCAAGGCTCGGAGGTAGTCGTCATTGCTTCAACCCAGTCGGGGAGTTCCATCCCCGTCCGGGGCATGGTCTCCCCATTTTTATGTGAAAAGGAGACCATCATGTCCAATCAAGCGGAAGCAACCAATCAGTCGTCGTTCTTCAACCTGCACGTCGAAGGTGTCGGCTATCTCAATCGCGTGCGTCATGTGAAGCCCAAGAAAGGCCAGGAGTTTCTGGCCTGCACCGTGTCCGCGATGCGCGGCAGTACCGATGACATCGCTTACACCAAGTTCGATTGCAAGGTGAGCGGCGCCGAGGCGCAGAAGATCGTCAAGATGCTGGAGTCCGATGTCGCGGCCGAGAAGACCGTGATCATCGGCTTCAAGATCGCCGACATCTATCCCGAAATGTTCACCTTCGAGAAAGGTGACAGGAAGGGAGAGCTGGGCGTCAGCATCAAGGGTCGTCTGCTGCGGGTCAAGTTCGCCAAGGTCAACGGCGAGTCGCTCGATCTGCCGCAACCGCTGTACCCGAGTGACGTCGAGAGCGCCGCGGCCTAGTCGTTCACGTCAGACCTCGGTTCCGTTAGTTTCCGTCACCCCCAGGGGAGATCGCTCTCCTCTGGGGACCGGTCTCCCCATTTTTTTGTGGAGACCGTCATGAAAGAAGCCCTGTTCAACGTCATCACGGACCTGAAGCTCATGGTCCTGATCGTCGTTCTTTCGCAGGTCGTCGCGCTCGCCAAGGTGATCGCCTGACCTAGTTCGGAAACCTCTCCTTCGGGCGGGGTTTTCACCTGTGGGCCAACCCAGAGGTGAAAACCCCGCCAACCAACTGAAGGAGAAACGCCATGAAGCAAGCCCTGTGGAACGTCGTCACCAACCTGAAGATCATGGTGCTGTGCATCGTGGTTTCCCAACTCATCGCCATCGTCAAGATCCTGCCATGAGGCGCAGCCAGCCTTTCGTGTCCGGGTCGTGGTGGTTGTGATCATTTTCCCGGAGCCCCTCGCCAGAGGGGCTCTACCCAAGCCGTGGGGTGCCACGGTTTCGGTAGATATCCTTCCGGATCGTCCGGTCAGGCCGGGCGCTCGATTGATGTTGCTTGCTGTGTCACCACTGCCCTCAGGCAGTGCCCTTGAAAACCGGCCTCATCTCCTGAAAGCCGGTGACCGCAAGGTCTGGAGATAAACGTCATCCATCAAGTTGTAGCAGTGGTCCGCCGGACCGATTTCACGCCTGGACTCGCGTTCAGTGCAATGGTCGTGATTGAGCAGTTTGTACGTCTTTCAACCCTCGGGGAATGTCTCTTCCCTACAGGGGAGGTGTTCCCCTTTCTTTTGCAAAGGAGAACACCGTGAGTCAAATGATTGAAGTGATGTCGGACGTTGATCTGCTCGGCATGATGGTCGGCAGCAAGACCGCTGCACGCATGCTGCAGGATGCGGGTGGCAGGCTGTCGACGCTGCTGAACGTGTGCCCGGCAAGTTACGAACCTGAACCGAAGGTCAAGACCAGGCTGCTGGTGGCCAAGGAACTGGTGCGGCGTTCGCTGATCGAGACGATGCGCCAGCGGGATGCGCTGTCGTCACCGGCGAGTGTGCGCGATTACCTGCGCATGACGCTGGCGGGACGGGACTACGAGGTATTCATGGTCCTGTTCCTCGACGCTCAGAACCGCATCCTCGAAGCCGAGGAGATGTTTCGCGGCACCCTGACGCAAACCAGTGTGTATCCGCGGGAAGTCGTCAAGAGGAGCCTCGTCCACAACGCGGCGGCGGTGATCTTCGCGCATAACCATCCATCGGGAGTGAGCGAACCGAGTCGTGCCGACGAGTTGCTGACACAGTCCTTGAAGCAGGCCCTGGCATTGGTCGACGTCAAGGTACTGGATCATTTTGTAATCGCGGGAAGCGGTGTCATGAGTTTCGCTGAACGCGGCTTGTTGTAGTTCTGCAGTACTGCCTGGAGGGGATGCATTCCCTTCAGGCAGCCCATGTAGTGGCGTGACGTGAGTCGCGCCGACCGTCCGGTTCGGAATCCTCTGACCCGGTTTAGTGACCCCAGCGGGGATGTTGCAGCCCCCGCCCGGGGTCTGCCATCCCCGCTTTTCTTTTGGAGTAATCGATATGAAAAGCGGACGTTCTCTGGTAAATCTGGCGCAGGAACTCGAGCGCCAACTCGCGACGAAGCAGGATATGGTGGTGCCCTCGTCGCTCTTGCAATGCCACACCGACGAGGGTGGCGAATTGAAGATGATCGTCGATGCAAAACACGGTGAGGGTGGCGTGTACGGGGTGACCAACCTCGCACGCCGCCAGCTTGCTGAGAAGTTGAAGATTCCGTTCGCCTACTTCGAACGTATGCGGACGGAGCAACCGGGTCTGCTCGACCGGAACGTCAATACATGGCTGGAGACCGACAACGAGCCGAGGATGATTCGGACGCTGGATGGGCAGGTGCGCGCGGTGCTGTCCGACCGCTACCGCCGCCTGGACAACTTCGATCTAGCGGAGAATGTGCTGCCGATTCTGCAGCGGCTTGACGGTGCACGCTTCGAGTCGGTCGAACTGACCGAGACGAAGATGTACCTCAAGGTCGTCACGCCACGGGTCGAGTTCGAGATTGCTCCTGGAGATGTCGTCCAGGCCGGTATTGTGATCACCAACTCGGAAGTCGGTCACGGCACGTTGTCGGTGCAGCCTTTGGTCTATCGCCTGATATGCAGCAACGGCTTGATTGCGTCGGACCGCGCATTGCGCAAGACGCACGTCGGACGCACGCTGCAATCGGAACAGGAGGCGATCACTGTCTTCCGGGACGATACGCTGGCCGCAGACGACAAGGCGTTTTTCCTGAAGGTGCGGGACGTGGTCGAGGCAGCGGTTTCCGAGGCGACGTTCCGTCAGGTGGCGCAGAAGATGCAGAAGACGCTGGGTATCAAGTTCACCGGCGATCCCGTCAAGGCTGTCGAGGTGCTGGCCAATCGCTACACGCTCAACGAAACTGAACGTGCCGGCGTGCTGCGGCACCTCATTGTCGAAGGCGATCTCTCCGCCTATGGGTTGGTCAATGCCGTCACGCACTACTCGCATGACGTCGCGGATTATGACCGGGCGACGGAGTTCGAGGCATTGGGGGGCAGGTTGATCGAACTGTCCTCCAGCGAGTGGGCGGAAGTGGCGGAAGCGGCTTGATTGCTTCGGTTGCGTCCAGTAATGGGGCTTCGGTGCCCCTTGACCGCCCGGCAGGGTGGTTGTGAACTCGGTGCGGCCTCGCGGCTGCACCGAGTTCTTTTTTTGGGTATCGTGATCGCCTTCGGGCGGAGTATCTGAATATTCAGGTATTGCAGCTATTGCTGACCAGATACTGGGAAAATTGGTAACGCCCCTTGGCCAATGGCGGTCATCGTGCTAGTATGTATCTACACGTATCCACACGCGAGGTAGTTATGAAGCTGCAACTGGCGAAATGGGGCAACAGTCTGGCAGTTCGTCTGCCGGTGGAATGCACGCGCGCGGCCGGGCTGCGCGAGGGCGATACCGTCGAGGCGGAAGTGACGCCGATCGGCGAGATCAAGCTGACGCCGGCCCAGCCGTTCGACAAGGCGGCATTCATCAAGCGTCTGCGTAAGTTGCGGGCAACCATGCCGATGACGACGACGACCGTTCAGATGATGCGCCAGGAGGATCGTTATTGATGATCTATCTGGACACCAGTGCGGCGGTTCCGATGTTTGTCCCTGAGCCGTCGAGTCCCGCAATCGAAGCCTGGTTCGAGTCCTGCGTGGAACCCTTGGTATCGTCTGACTGGATAGTGACGGAGTTTTCGAGCGCCTTGTCCATCAAGGTTCGAAAAGGGGAGATCAGTGCCAAGCAGGCGCAGGCGGCATGGAAGGACTTCGACGCTTTCTGCAAGTCTGGATTGCGTTTGTTGCCGGTGAGTCGAAAAGCGTTTGCGGAGGCCGCCGGGATGGCGCGGAACGCGGCAAGCGGCCTGCGCTCTGGTGATGCCTTGCACCTGGCGATGGCGCGTGAAGCAGGCGCCAGCGGGATTGCGACGGCAGACGAGACGCTGGCGAAGAATGCGAAAACGAATGGATTGGCGGTAAGCCAGATAATCTGACTGTTTCTCAACTCATGACCCGATCCGAACTGGTTGACCGGTTGCACTCCCGCGTTCCAACGCTTACTCACGACGACGCCAAATCCGTGGTCGGCGTGATACTTGAGGCCGTTACCAGCAGTCTGGTCTGCTTTCGACCAGATCAATTGTCCGAAGTGTTAGTGTGAAATTTGGGACTCGCTCAAGTTCTATTGGCGGCAGGGACGCACCGCCGGGATCTTGTACGCGATTCAATAGAGTTCAGCAGTAGCAACTCCCGCCTCATCAGCATCTGTTGCCGTCACCGGGTGTGGATTTTTGTGCGAGCACTGCTATCGCCCAGTGTTGAGTCTGCACTGTAGAGCCATCGCGTAGGCGGTCTCGAAGTGTGGAGCCAGAGGCCTCTCCATCGTTTGGTGTTGCGCAATTACGATTGATCGATCGGAGTCGCCTAGGCGGCCTTTGAAAATGAGCCACGCGAATAGGTGCGGCGTGGTTTGGGTAAGCTCGTGTCCCGAGTCCTCGGCGAGCTTTCTGGCTTTCATGTCATCGGTGATGATGGCCTGTCCTATCTTCATGGCGAAGGCAATTGACGAGATCTCGCCTTTACCAAGCCGCTTGCGGTTTTCAAGCAACTTTACGGCCTGTAGGTCCCCGATGTCGCACGAGTGCGCGGCAAAACCGCCGCGGGCCTGCTCTTTAACGAGTCGTCCCATGAGCTCGATCTCGGCGGCGGTTGGTGTCTTTCTCGGCTTGATCAGGCATTCGTAGCGAACGAAGCTGGTGATGCAAAATTCGCAGTGAGCTTCTTTGGCAGCGCCATGGAGCCGAACAGACGACAGGACGTTCCATACCGAGCAGGTGTCAGCGACATTGACTAAGTGGAACTTCGAGGGATCAATTGCCATGGAGCTTCCGGCCATAGAGAGCCGCGAGCTCGGCAAGCTCACCTTGGCTGCATAGCAGCGCCTCGGCCAACCGTCCAACGCTGATTGCTCCGGCGCTAAACGCATCGAAGCACAACCCAACGTAGAAGTCCGATAACCCGAGTTCAAGCAGGCGAGCTTTGCGCTCCCGCTGGGTGGGATTGAGCCCCTCGGACAGTTCGGGGTCGATCTTGGCCTCGCGTGGAATGCGCAGTCGTCGGATTCGTTCGCTCGCTGCCTCCTCAATGTGTTTGGCTTCTTTGAGGGCAATCCCAAGCGCGTCGCAGCTCACGCGAAGATCGTTGGCCCAGCGCAAAGCGTCCACGTCACTCCAAGTCGAGGGGGCGGGCAGCTTGGCCAGGAAAGTGGGCGGCATCAGAAAGCACGAGGCGAATCGGTTCGCGCGGACTTCGAGCATGTCCAGATGACCAGGGCGTTCGAAGGACACGCTTGCGCCTTGCGCCGAGTCAAATATCGCGTGGGCCATTTCGTGGGCAGCGCTGAATCGCTGCCGATAAATGTCCTCGCTGTGGTTCACCAGCGCACATTTGCCTGCAACCGGATGCATGATGAAGAGGCCTGAGATGTTCGAGTTGCCAAGCTTGCGTCGGAAGACGTGGACACCCACGCTGCGAAACTCTGTGTAAATGTCCCGCGGAACCGCGTGGTCGGCGTAACCAAGGGCGACACGAAGCTGGGCGGCGGCATCGGCACCATGCCCTTTGTAGTAGGTGCCAGTCGGCACGAAGGCGAAATTCTTCGGGCGATGGCCGAGCGCCTGCATCAGGAAGGCTTCGGTCTCGCAGAGATAGAGGAAGTCTTGCACGGACCTACGATCTTCCTTGGTGAAATCGTCGCCGTGTGCGCGGTATAGCGTTTCAGTCTGCTCGAACGGCGCGACCTGTTCGTTGGAGATGAAAAATTTGAAGTCGCAGCGATAGTGGTCAGCAAGGATCAACACCTCGTCCCCTGAGGGCTCGACGTGTCCAGCTTCGATGGCCGCTAGGCGCGCTGCGTCGATGTCGGTGGTGGACGCGACCTCCGCGATCGACTCCTTTAGCTGGCCGCGGTACTTAGCGAGCTTGGAGCCTAGGGATTTGAGGTCAATCGACATGGGTCTCCATCATAAAGTCTAAGGCAGTCCCTCGACCTGTGGCCGGAGCTTGGCAGTATGCCATTTCGGCAATTGGCTTGAAGAACGGCGCGAGAATATTGGGTGAAGTCGGCGAACTTATGGTCGCAAATGGAGACATTGAACTGTTGAACTCAAGCCGGACTGTCGCCAGTTGTGCCCGTAAGGCCTTTTCGCGGACGTTCGCCATGGGTTTCCGCCAGAAAAACCGCGAGCGTCGAGGCTGCCCCAACAGCCAGCTTGGCGTGTCGTGATTGCAAACCCTTCGCACCGGCCGCCTTTCCGTGGCCGGTGCCGTAGTGGTTGCGAAGCTCGGCTACGCCCTGTGTGATGCTGGCTAGGTTGCTCAACAGCCGTTTAATCGTGTCGCTGGCCTTGGCTTGGTCGGGGATGTCGGCCGGCGTGAGGTCGAGCTCCTTCGCGGTGAGCTTCACAAGCTCCGGAATGTCGGCGTTCTTCGAGAACTCGACGCCGCGCTCAGTCAAGATGGTCTTGCAGCAAGTCTCAACCAATTCCTTGGCTGTTCCGATGGCAAGGCCAGGATCGTTGTCGACGGCAGATTCCATCCGCGTGATCTGCTGGGCTACATAGCCAGGATCGGTTCCGGCAAGCGCTGTGCGGGCTGCCGTCAAGCCTGGAGTTTTGATGTTGCCGACATAACGGCCGACATAGATGGGCCGGCCAGACATTCGCGTCTTCTCGACCAGCTCGAAGCCGTCGACACGCAAGTATTGGTTGAACATCTGGCACAGTCGCTCGGATTCGGTTGCGTCAGGACGAACGACAGGATGTAGGGTTTCGCAGAGGAAGCGCAGGAACACCTCGTCATCACCGTGCATGAGGTTAAACCGCCCATCGTAGAAAACCCAGTCTTCGTCCCAGTCGTAGTTATTAACCCGATGCTGCCAGATGTCGCCTTCCGCATTCGGGAAACGATTGTCGGTCGACGGCATGCTGTGCAGGTCGAAAAGTCGGGACAGAAATTCTGACTCTTCGAGCCTCCCGCACCAGTTGACCTTTTCCACGAAGATGGAGTCGATGATGTCGCGACGGGTGAGTTCGGTGATCTTCATGCGAATCCAATAATTATAACGCCGGCCGGCATCAGCGCGAAGTAACAAAGCTACTTATCTTAGGCGTCTGAGCCGCTTCCACCAGCACTTCTGGGGAAAACCAACATCTCGACTTCCCATAATCGTGAACTTTGCAACGGCATTAAGGAAAGGTTCACATAAGGACACGTTCCGAGAATTGACTCTTTCAGATTCGTCGCCAGAGCCCGGTCGTTGAATATTCGTTCCTCCGAACCTGCCCTTCGGGTACGCTGCGCCCGGGCAATGGAGACGCTCACAAGGTATGTGAATCGCCGCAAGTGGCGTCCGGTCGGCACTCGACAGCCGGCGTTGATGTACGGATGCGCTTGACCCCTGATCGGCCGAACAGGCCACATGGCTTGTCTTATGTCAGGACAAATCCGCGATAATCATCGCAATTGGGTTTTCAAAATGACAAATGCGCCTGATCGACAACATCAACAGCTTGCTGGGTGAAGACCTCAAAGGCACCCTCAAGCCGGGCTCGAAGCTGAAGATCGCCGCCTCGTGCTTCTCGATCTACGCCTATGTGGCGTTGAAGAAGGAACTGGAGAACATCGAGTCCCTGGAGTTCATCTTCACCTCGCCGACCTTCGTGCCCAACGAGGCGAGCGACACGATGAAGAAGGAGCAGCGCGAGTTTCATATCCCCAAGACCGAGCGCGAGCGCAGCCTCACCGGCAGCGAGTTCGAGATCCAGTTAAAGAACAAGCTCACCCAGAAAGCCATTGCACGGGAGTGCGCCGACTGGATACGACGCAAGGCCATCTTCCGTTCCAACCGTGGGCAGGCACCGATGCAGTCCTTTGCCGGGGTCCAAGCCACTGCTGGTGACGCCGTCTACATGCCGTTGCAGGGCTTTACCGCCGTCGACCTGGGCTACCAGAAAGGCAATGCGCTCTCGAACATCGTCACCCGCTTCGACGAGCCGACCCATACCGGCATGTTCCTCAGCCTCTTCGATCAAATATGGAATGACCTCGACAAGCTGGAAGACGTGACCGCGCGACTGTGCGAGCACATTGCCTCGGTCTATCAGGAGAATTCGCCGGAGCGCATCTACTTCCTGATGCTCTACAACATCTTCAAGGAATTCCTCGAAGACGTGAACGAGGATGTTCTGCCCAACGACCGCACCGGCTATCTGGACAGCTTGGTCTGGCAGAAGCTGTTCAACTTCCAGCGCGATGCCGCGACCGGCCTGATCAACAAGCTGGAAACCTACAACGGCTGCATCCTCGCCGACAGCGTCGGCCTCGGCAAAACCTTCACTGCGCTGGCGGTGATCAAGTATTACGAGCTGCGCAACAAGTCCGTCCTGGTGCTCTGTCCGAAGAAGCTTGCCGACAACTGGCTGAACTACAACCGCAACCTCAAGACCAACCTCTTCGCCAGGGATCGCTTCAACTACGACGTGCTCTGCCACACCGACCTGAGCCGCACCCGTGGCGAATCACTGGGCATTCCGCTGGATCGTGTCAATTGGGGCAACTACGACCTGGTGGTCATCGACGAGTCGCACAACTTCCGCAACAACGACGTCTACAAGGACAGGGAAACCCGCTATCAACGGCTGATGAACCAGGTGATCCGCCAAGGCGTGAAAACCAAGGTGCTGATGCTCTCGGCGACTCCGGTCAATAATCGCTTCAACGACCTGAAGAACCAACTCGCGCTGGCCTACGAAGGCGACAGCGACACGCTCAACAACAGGTTGCGCACGGGAAAGGACATCGACGGCATCTTCCGCCGTGCCCAGGCAGCGTTCAATGTCTGGTCCACCCTGCCGCCGGAACAGCGCACCGCCGCCGCAATTCTCGGCAGCCTGGATTTCGACTTTTTCGAGCTGCTCGACAGCGTCACCATCGCCCGTTCGCGCCGGCACATCGAAACCTTCTACAACACCGCCGAAATCGGCAGCTTTCCCGAGCGTCGCAAACCGCAGTCATTTCACTGCCCGCTGACCCATCGTGCCGACGTCATTGGCTTCAATGAAATCTTCAACCGGCTGTCGCAGCTCAAGCTCGCGGTGTATGCCCCTGTCAGCTATATCCTGTCCAGCCGCGTGAAAAAGTACGAAGCGCTTTACGACACCCAGGTGGAAGGCGGCGGCGGCAAGCTCAAGCAGGCCGACCGCGAAAAAAGCCTGCAAGCGCTGATGACCACCAACCTGCTCAAGCGGCTGGAAAGCTCGGTCGAATCCTTCCGTCTGACGCTGAAAAGTCTGCAAAAAAGCCACCGCGACGCACTGGAGAAGATAGCCACCTTCAAGCAAACCGGCGCGGCCAGCGCCTTTGCCGATGTCGCCGCGGCCTTTGCCGACACCGAAGCTGATTTCGACGATGACGAATTTCCGCTACCCGGCGACGCCACCATAGGCAAGAAAATCCAGATCAACCTCGAAGACATGGACCTGCCGTCGTGGGAACACGACCTGCAAGCCGACCTGTTCTTCATCGACGAGCTGCTGGCCGAAATGGCCAAGGTCACCCCGAGCGACGACGCCAAGCTGCAACACCTGAAAACGCAGATCACCAGCAAGCTCACCTCGCCGATCAACCCCGGCAACCGCAAGGTGCTGATCTTCACCGCCTTCGCCGACACGGCCAACTACCTCTACGACAACCTGGCCAAGCACCTGCTGCACCACCACAAGGTGCATTGCGCCAAAGTCACCGGCAGCGATACGCCAAAATCCACCCTAGGCACTATTCCGGGCAGCCGCCAGAGCTACGACTTCCAGGGTCTGCTCACCCTGTTCTCGCCGCGCTCCAAGGAAAAGGCCATCATCTACCCGGACGAGCCGCGCGAGATCGACATCCTCATCGGCACCGACTGCATCTCCGAAGGCCAGAACCTGCAGGACTGCGATTACGTCATCAACTACGACATCCACTGGAACCCCGTGCGCATCATCCAGCGCTTCGGCCGCGTGGACCGCATCGGCTCGCAAAACGCCAGTATCCAGTTGGTCAACTACTGGCCCGACATCAGCCTCGACGAATACATCAGGCTCAAGGAACGGGTCGAAAACCGCATGATGATCGCCGACGTCACCGCTACCGGCGACGACAATGTCCTCAACGCCCAGGCCAACGACGTCGCCTACCGCAAGGAACAGCTACGCCGCTTGCAGGACGAAGTGATCGAAATGGAAGACCTCAAGACCGGCGTCTCCATTACCGACCTCGGCCTCAACGACTTCCGCATGGACCTGCTCAACTACATCAAGACCAATGGCGACTTGAGCCATGTCCCCAACGGCATGCATGCCGTGGTACCGGCCCAGCCCGAGGCGGGCCTGCTGCCCGGCGTGATCTTCACCCTGCGCAGTCGCAAGCCATGTGCGCAGCACCAGCAGCAAAATCGCCTTTACCCCTATTCCCTGATCTACATCGGCAACGACGGCCGCATCATCAGCGACCACAGCGAAGCCAAGCGTCTGCTCGATCTTGCCCGCAGCGCCTGCAAGGCGCACGGTCAGCCGCTGCGCGAGGCCTATGAGCCGTTCAATCAGGCCACCGACGATGGGCGCAGCATGCAGGCCTACTCCAGCCTGCTCGACCAGGCCATCCGCTCGATGATCGACCGCAAGGAAGAAAAGGACATCGACAGCCTGTTCAGCGGTGGCAAGACGACCGCCCTGGTGGACAGCATCGCCGGGCTGGACGACTTTGAGCTGATTACCTTCATCGTCATTCAGGACGCCTCGTGATCCCGGCGCTGTTTGATTTCCCGCCGCAGGCCAAGGTCGGCCGCGTGTTGCCAAAAAGCAAGATCTACCAGCACGGCCGGGTCAGCGTCGCTTTGCGCGAGCGCTTCGTCCGGCAGGTGGAGCAGATCACCTGGCAATACAAGCTGGCGCCGGAGACCATCAACCTGCTGGCACGCGCGGGCATCGAGGAAATCGAAATCTTCGATATCGCGCTCAAGACCGATGCGCTGGACGAAGACATACTGCGCGCCATTGATCGTGCCATTCCGCTGCCCGTCGTCTTCCAGCTTCAGCACGGCCAACGTACCCGCATGGTGGCCGCCTACAAGCGGCCCAGCGCGGCGGAAGCCGGCAAGTGGGTGATCGATGGCTACTTCGCCGGCGAATGGCAACCGGCCGCCGCCGAACGCCGCGCGCTGCCCATGGCCCTGGACCTGCACAGCCTCTACGAACAACTGCTGCGCAGCCTGCTGCCGAAAGCGGCACGGCCGGGCGAAAGCCTGCCCGAACAAGTGGAACGGCTTGCCCGGTTGCGCAGCCGGCAGAATGAGTACAGCAAGATGGAAGCCCGCCTGCACAAGGAAAGACAGTTCAACCGCAAGGTGGCGCTCAATGCACAATTGCGCGACCTCAAGACCGAAATCGAGCAACTGAGCGCGTAAGCCTTCACGAGATACAGGAACTCCCATGGACAAGCTGAAAATGCACTCTCCCGACTTGATCGAAACCAATATCGCCAGGCTGGCCGAACTGTTCCCCAATTGCGTCACCGAAGCGCGGGACGCAAAGGGCGAGCTGAAGCAGGCCATCGACTTCGACCTGCTGCGGCAGGAGCTGGCAGCCAGCATCGTCGAGGGTCCGCAGGAGCGCTACCAGCTCAACTGGCCGGGCAAGCGCGAGGCGCTGCTGACGGCCAATGCGCCGATCGCCAGGACGCTGCGCCCTTGCCGGGAAGAGAGCGTGGACTTTGACAGCACGCAGAACCTGTTCATTGAAGGCGACAACCTGGATGCGCTCAAGCTCTTGCAGGAGACTTACCTGAACAAGGTGAAGTTGATTTACATCGATCCGCCGTACAACACGGGGAATGACTTCATCTACGACGACGATTTCGCGGAGAACACGGAGTCGTACAAATTGCGATCAAACCAAAAGGATGACGCCGGCAATCGACTATTAGCCAATCCAGAAGGGAACGGACGCTTTCACTCGGATTGGCTAACCATGATGTATCCGAGATTACGTCTGGCCAGAAACTTGCTGCGAGATGATGGAGTTATCTGTATTTCAATCGATGATAACGAAGTGCATAACCTAAGAAAAATCTGTGATGAGATTTTTGGTTCGGATATGTTTTTGGCTGAATTTGTTTGGAAATGTCGGCAATTTACGGATGCTCGCTCCGTATCCAATACATCTACTGACCATGAGTATGTTGTGTGTTACGCAAAAGGGGATGCGGTCTCAATGAGAGGGAACCCGCGTGACGAATCAAAATACAAAAATCCGGATCAAGACCCGAGGGGTGTTTGGATGAGTCGCAGTATGTTGGGACTTGCGACACGAGATCAGCGTCCGAATTTGCACTACACCATAGTTGATCCAGACACCAATAATAGGTTTGAACCGCCAGCCACCACTGGTTGGCGCTATAGCAAAGATCGCATGGCGCTGATGATTCAAGAAAAGAGAGTCTTGTTTCCTGAACGACCAGATGGCCGACCGCGTGAGAAGAAGTTCAGGGCTGATCTTGTCAGCGAGTTCACCTCTTTTCCAACAATAATTGATGGCATATATACCTCTTATGGAACAGCCAGCGTGAGGGAGCTATTTGGCTCACAGGTTTTCGATTTTCCCAAACCATTTGAGCTTATTAAGAAGTTGCTGGAGCAATTGACAGATCGATCAGATATCGCGGTTGACCTATTTTCTGGTTCAGCCACTGCAGCGCACGCTGTCATGGCTATCAATGCCGAGGATGGAGGTAAGCGTAGCTACATCACCATTCAGCTCCCAGAGGCCTGTGCTGAGAAGAGTGAGGCATTCACGGCGGGATTCACAACTATTGCAGAAATAGGAAAAGAGCGCGTTCGCCGTGCTGGCAAGAAAATCAAGCAAGATCACGCTGATAAACCCGGTATCGACCAACTCGACATCGGTTTCCGCGTCCTCAAGATCGACACCTCCAACATGAAAGAGGTTTACTACACCCCGGATGCCGTCACCCAGGAAGCGCTGCCCGGCCTGGTCGACAACATCCGCGAAGACCGCAGCCCCGAAGACCTGCTGTTCCAGGTGCTGCTCGACTGGGGCGTCGATCTGGCGCTGCCGATCAGCCAGCAGAGCATCGCCGGCAAGACGGTGTTCTTCGTGGACGGCAATGCCCTGGCCGCCTGCTTCGAGACTGGCATCGACGAAGACTTCGTCAAGCAGCTCGCGGCGCACAAGCCGCTGCGCGTGGTGTTCCGCGACGCCGGCTTCGTCAGCGACAGCGTGAAGATCAACGTCGAGCAGGTGTTCAAGCTGCTGTCGCCGGCCACGGAAATCAAGACGCTCTGAGGCGATGCGAATGGACAGCAAAGCCTTGCAGGAACTTCTGACGACGCTGATCGCGCGTTGGGAAAACGAGGTGGTGGAGTTCAAGCGCGCCGGCGACGGTTTTTCCACTGACGAGATCGGCAAGTATTTTTCCGCCCTGGCCAATGAAGCCAACCTACGCGACCACGACCGGGCCTGGCTGGTGTTTGGCGTGGACAACAAGACGCGCAAGGTGGTCGGCACCGACTACCGGCCCGAGCCTGCCCGCCTGCAAAGCCTCAAGATGCAGATGGCCGAGGCGACCGAGCCGAGCATCACCCTGCGCAATATCCACGAACTGGCGCACCCGGCCGGCCGGGTGTTGCTGCTGGAAATTCCGGCGGCGCCGCTGGGGCTGCCGGTGGCCTGGAAGGGACACTACTACGCCCGGGCCGGCGAAAGCCTGACCAGTCTCGGTCTCGACAAGTTTGACGAGATTCGCCGTCAGACGGGCAACACCGACTGGTCCGCGCAGGCGGTGCCGGGCGCCACGCTGGCCCATATGGACGATACCGCCCTGGCCCAGGCGCGCGAGTCCTTCGCCAAGAAATACGCCAATCGCTTCCCGGCGGAAGAGATCGGGCGCTGGTCGAATGGCGTCTTTCTCGACCGCGCCCGACTGACCCGCGATGGCCAGATCGTGCGCGCCACCTTGTTGTTACTCGGCAAGGCAGAAGCCGCGCACCTGCTCTCGCCGCATCCGGCGCAAATGACCTGGAAGCTCGAAGGGCAGGAGCGCGCCTACGAGCATTTCGGCCTGCCCTTCCTGCTGACCAGCAGCGCGCTGTACCGCAAGGTTCGCAACATCCAGGTGCGCATCCTGCCGGACGACCAGTTGGTGGCGGTGGAGGTGGCCAAGTACGACCGCAAGATCGTGCTGGAGGCCTTGCACAACTGCATTGCCCACCAGGACTACGGCCGCAACGGGCGCATCGTGGTGACGGAGCTCCCCGACCGCCTGGTGCTGGAGAACGAGGGCAGCTTCTTCGAGGGGCGGCCGGAGGACTACATCGCCGGTGCCCGGACGCCGCGCCGCTACCGCAACCCCTTCCTTGCGCAGGCCATGGCCGAACTGAACATGATCGACACCATGGGTTACGGCATTCACGAGATGCACATCGGTCAGGCCCGGCGTTACTTTCCGATGCCGGACTACGATCTCTCCGAGCCGCAGGCGGTAAAGATGACCATTCACGGCCGTGTGGTGGACCCGGCCTACAGCCGGCTGCTTATCCAGAAAACGGATCTGCCGCTGGAGGACATTCTGGCCCTGGACCGGGTACAGAAGAAGTTGCCGCTGAACGACGAGGGCGTGCTGAGGCATCTGCGCAAGGCGGGGCTGATCGAGGGACGCAAGCCGAACTTCCACGTCTCCGCGACGGTGGCCGAGGCGACCGGAAGCAAGGCAGAGTACATCCGAACCCGGGGATTCGACGATGCACATTACAAAAAGATGATCCTCGAACTACTGGGAAAATTCGGCTCCGCCAGCCGTCAGGAGATCGACCGCTTGCTTGCCGGCAAGCTCAGCGACGCTCTGAACGACGAACAAAAGCTGAACAAGATCAGCAACTTGCTCAGCAACCTGCGGCGTGCAAAGCGCATCCGGAACGCCGGATCGCGCAAGGCGCCGGTCTGGGTGCTTGCAGAATAAATGCAGAATAAAACTAGCCGTTTGCAGGATAAATGCAGAAAAGAGCGGCCCGAATCGGCCAGGAATCGCCCATGAAACTGAAGTTCAAAGTCCAGCCCTACCAGACCCATGCGGTTGATTCGCTGGCCGACTGCCTTGCCGGCCAGCCGAAATCTTCTGGGGTGAGCTATCGCATCGATCCGGGCGCCGTCTCGCCAGCGCCGACTATTCCACAGCAGGCGCTGTTGGCGGGCATGGAGCCAGCCCCCGCTAGCGCCAGCGACGCCGGCTTCAAGAATGCCGACGTGGCTCTCAGCCCGGCCCAGCTTCTGGACAACATCCAGGCGGTGCAGCGCCGCCAGAACCTGCCGCTTTCTGCCGTGCTCGTCGGCGACAAGAAGACCGGCTGCCCGATCAACCTCGACATCGAGATGGAAACCGGCACCGGCAAGACCTACTGCTACATCAAGAGCATGTTCGAGCTGAACAAGCGCCATGGCTGGAGCAAGTTCATCGTCGTGGTGCCGAGCATCGCCATCCGCGAAGGCGTGTACAAGTCGCTGCAGATCACCGCCGAGCACTTCCTGGAAAGCTACGGCAAGAAAGCCCGCTTCTTCATTTACAACTCCAAGCAATTGCACAATCTGGAGAGTTTTTCCTCGGATGCCGGCATCAACGTGATGGTCATCAACGTACAGGCATTCGCCGCGCGCGGCGCCGACAACCGGCGAATTTATGAGGAGCTGGATGATTTTCAGTCGCGCCGCCCCATCGACGTGATCAAGGCCAACCGGCCGATCCTGATTCTCGACGAGCCGCAAAAGATGGAGGGCGCCAAGACGCTGGCCTCGCTAAGCGAGTTCAATCCGTTGCTGATCATGCGCTACTCGGCGACCCACAAGACCGAGTACAACAAGATCCACCGCCTGGATGCGCTGGATGCCTACAACCAGAAGCTGGTGAAGAAGATCGCCGTGCGCGGTATCACGGTCAAGGGGCTGACCGGCACTCATGCCTACCTCTACTTGCAGGACATCGAAGTCTCTGCGAGCAAACCGCCGGTGGCGCGGGTCGAGCTGGAGATCAAGCAGGGCAACGGCATCAAGCGCGTGATGCGCCGGCTGGGACGCAACGACAATCTGTACGACTTGTCCGGCGGACTGGATCAGTACAAGGGCTATGTGGTGGCGGAGATCGATGCCCGCATCGACACCGTGAGCTTCAGCAACGGCGTCGAACTGGTCGCCGGGGAGGCGGTGGGCAACGTGGATGAAGCGGCGATGCGCCGCATCCAGATTCGCGAAGCGGTCAAGGCCCACTTCGATAAGGAACAGGCGCTGTTCAGCCAGGGCATCAAGGTGCTGTCGCTGTTCTTCATCGACGAGGTGGCCAAGTATCGCCAGTACGATGCCAACGGCGAAGTACCTGGCGAGTATGCAAAAGTCTTCGAGGAGGAATACGACGCCCACCTCAATGAAGTGCTGACGCTGGAAGATACGCCCTACAATCGCCACCTGAAGGGCATCCAGGCGCGCCAGACCCACGATGGCTACTTCTCTATCGACAAGAAGACCAAGCATCTGGTCGATCCGGAAACCGGCAGGAGGTCCACGGAAACCGATGACGTTGACGCCTACGATTTAATCCTCAAGGACAAGGAACGCCTGTTGTCCTTTGCCGAACCCGTGCGCTTCATTTTTTCCCACTCGGCGCTGCGCGAAGGCTGGGACAACCCCAATGTCTTCGTCATCTGTGCGCTCAAGCACAGCGACAACACCGTCTCGCGCCGGCAGGAGGTGGGCCGCGGCCTGCGCCTGGCGGTGAATCAGTTGGGTGATCGCATGGACAACCCGGCCACGGTGCACCAGATCAACGAGCTGACAGTGGTGGCCAGCGAAAGCTACAAGGATTTCGTCAGTGCGCTGCAGAAAGACATCAGCGAATCGCTGTCGGCCCGGCCGCGCGTGGCCGATGAAAAATACTTCACCGGCAAGATGCTGCTTACCCCCGGCGGAGAAGTGGAAGTTACCCCGCAACTGGCCAAGCAGATTTACCGCTACCTGGCCAAAAACGATTACACCGACGATAACGATCAGATCACTCCGGCTTACCACGAGGCCAAGCGCGAAGAACAGTTGGCCGCCTTGCCGCCCGAGTTGGAAGCCTATGCGGAGCAGGTCTTCCAGTTGATCGACAGCGTGTTCAGCGAAGCCCAATTGCCGCAGATCGGCGACGGCCGCAAGGCCAAGGTCAATCCGCTGAATGCGAACTTCGACAAGAAGGAATTTCAGGCGCTGTGGCACAAGATCAACCGCAAGGCCGCCTATACGGTGCATTTTGAAACCGCCGAGCTGCTAGGCAAGTGCGTGGCGGCGCTGGACACGGAACTGCGCGTCAAGCCGATGCAGTACGTGATTGAACGTGGCACCCAGGTTGTAGATAGCAGCTTCGACGACCTCAAGGCGGGTACCGCGTTCAAGCTCACCGCTAGCCAGACAGAAAACTACACCGACTCGGTTCATTCGGCGGTGAAGTACGACCTGATCGGCAACCTGGCTGAAGCCACCCAACTGACGCGCCATACCATCGCCAGCATCCTCAAGGGCATCAACGTCGCGGTCTTCAGCCAGTACAAGACCAACCCGGAAGACTTCATCGCCAAGGCCGGCACGCTGATCAACGAGCAAAAGGCCACCGCCATCGTCGAGCACATCGCCTATGACCCGGTCGACGAGAGCTACGGTTCGAACATCTTTACCGCCGAGAAGCCCCGGGACGATTTCAGCAAGGCATTCGAGGCCAAACACCACATCTACGACTACGTGTTCACCGACTCGGGCAATGAACGAACATTTGTCGAGAAGCTGGACGCCAGCACCGAAGTCGTCGTTTACGCCAAGCTGCCGAAGAGCTTCTTTATCCCCACGCCGGTCGGCAACTACAACCCCGACTGGGCCATCGCCTTCCATGACGGCAAGGTCAAGCACATCTACTTCATCGCCGAAACCAAGGGTTCGATGTCCACCCTGGATCTGCGCGCCATTGAAAAATCCAAGATCGCCTGCGCCCGCAAGTTCTTCGCCAAGATCACCTCGGATCAGGTGAAGTACGACGTGGTGGATAGCTATGGGAAATTGATGGAGTTGGTGAAGTAGACTTGGATTTCGACTAGGCGACCTGGAATTATTTCCCGGATCGCGAATTGCGGCCCGAGCAAATGCTTGCCGATTGAAACCCGACACCACAGAAACCGATCGTATATGCAGAAGCAAGCACCAGAGATTTTTCAACTACCCCTCGCGTCCCTCAAACTGGCCGGCTTGCCGCCGAGCACCGATGCGGGGTTCGAGGAAGCAGTCGTTGCCCATTACGCCTTGCAGTACGGTGCGAAGGGCTGGACGGCTGCAGTGGTCGTGAGCGGCGGAATGGTGCGCGTCTTGGCTGTGCCGCAACAGGGAATCGAGCCAAAGGCTTATCTGCTTGGCCTGCTGCGTCACGGCTATATCGAGGACGCCCTGCCGGGTCTGGAAGCCATGTATGGCATGGTTGATGATCCAGACATTTGCTTCAACTATGGCGTGGCTCTGTCTGAGCTTGGCCGGGTCGCGGATTCCTTGCCGCCGTTGAACAAGTGTCTCAACCTTGATCCTGCGTACGACAACGCGGCCATCGCCGTCGGCGTTTCGCTCTCTAAACTTGAACGCTACGACGAGGCGGAAGTCGTGCTCAAGGCAGCCGCCAAGATTCAGCCGGAAAATGCCCTGGTCAAGCAAAACCTCGCCGCAACCCTTGCTCGCGCCGGGAAGTTTGCCGAGGCTTTGCCGTATTTCCGCCAGGCCGCATCACTGGCGCCAAACAACCCCGCGGTGCTCATGGGCCTGGCGAACTGTCTCGACTCGATGGATGCGCATCGAAAGGAAGCCCTGACGGTCTATAAAGACCTGGTCAAGCGGTTCCCCGATTCGCAGTTCGCGGAAAATGCCACGCAGATCTTGAACCGCGCGGGACAGGCAGACCTGCGCAAGGTGGTGGATGGTGGGTATCGCCCGGATGCGGTGGAGTACATGATCGGCGCCATGAAGCGGTTTGCGGAAATTCCGCATGAGCAAGTTGGGCGCGCGGTCATGGAGATCGCACAGCTTGGCCAGGCCGGCCTGGAAATCAACAATCCCCTGAAGCGCTATTCCCTGACGAACCTCGATGGCGATTTTTCCGGTCTGCAACTCCTTTGCTACATGCACGTCGGCATGGCGTTGTTCAACCCGGAAATGGATTGCGGCTCCGGCTTGCAGCGCGAGTTCGAGATTGCCAAGGGCATGGCCGGCTCGGTAGCGAAGAAGAAATGATCGAGGCCCCCATCAGCACGCCACCGAAGGCGTACATGGATATCATCAGCCCGCTGATCAATAGTGCGCGCGGTTTTCTGGAGTCGGGTGAAGCACTTCAGGCGTTCGCCTTCGTCGGCAGTCTGTCCAGGAATCACGTCATCCCGGTGATGATTCAATCGGGAGCCGACGCGGTCAAGGACCAGTCAGCGCGCCTGATTCAGTCAGCCGCATTGGCATTGGAGGCCGACTTCGTCTTCACGATCATGGAAGCCTGGTCGCTTCGGCCCGACAAGCTGCTGCAGATGGATGCGATCCTCGATAAGTACGGAAGCATCGGCGCCTCACCTTACGCGATCGACGTGTGCTCGCTTGCACTGGAAACCAAGCGAGGGGTATGGGTCGCGCAGCCTCGTATCAAGCCGAAGGGAATTTCCAAGAAGAAGCGAACCATCGGGGTCGTCGAATTCCGGTTTTACACGGAGGTCAAAGGCCGATTTACGCATCTGCTGCCAGTCAAGGAAGGCGACGAGCCACCGACGATTTTGCATTGACGCATTCGGTAGCCGCTGCCAACCGCTGCGTCAGCAGTGCTAACAGTCATCTGGCTTCGCAAGAATATCGCCTTCGACCAGTCAGATCATCTGCCTACGTAAATCGCAGTAATCTGCTCGCGCTCATGCCCCAGTTCCCGGCTGATCGTTAGCCGTGCCTCTTGGTCAATCACCTTTTGCGCTGCGGTCAATTCCTTGGAGCGCGGTCCGCCGGCGGCTGGCGCAGCCCATCCGGTGAGTTCCCGGTAGCGCGTCTGCGCATACTGGTGGCGGTGGCCGTGCACCCGGTGGCTGCCAGCCCTGGCGCACTGATACTCGAAGCGCCGGAGCTGCTCCACATAGCGCTTGTCGGCCGGGATGAGGCTGCCCCTGCCGGCGAAGCGCTTGGCCTCGTCGAGTACCCGGCGCTGCTCTTCATTGCGGATGGGGATTTCCCGCTCGCGGCCGCCCTTGGTCCAGGTGTCCTTCAGAACGAGCCTGTCGCCGCGATCCGCCCACTCGGGCCGGATCTTGATCGATTCCCCGCGCCGCAATCCGAATGCCGCCTGTAGCTGCAGCGACATCCGCGTGTACGGGTCGGTGATCTTCGCCAGGTCGCCGGCCGTAAGCTCGCGGGCCTTGCTGACATTGGTGACGTACTGTCGGTGACCGATGCCATAGTGATCGTTGTCCCTGGCGACGACGTTTTGCTTGCCGATCTTCTCGGCCCACCAGCGAAGCTCCGCCATCCGGTTCTTGATCGTGCCGACAGCCAGACCGTCAGCTTTCCAGCGCTCGACCAATCCCTCGACGTGCTTCGGTTTCAGGCCGGTGACAACCATATGCCGAAAGCCCAGTTCCTGGAGCTGGTTGGCGATCTGGTCGAGCACGCGCTCGCGGTCGTGTTGCGTGGCATAGCTGCCGTCGCGATTGCGATGGCAGAGCTGTTTCAGTTCGTAGTTCAGGTTCCGCATACATTCCTCGCCAGGTTCAATCCATTTCTCCCCTTTTCGCTGCCCCTTTCTTCCTGCCCTTTACCCTGCTGCTGGTGTGTGAAGCCTGTCTGGTAAGTGTTTCTGTCCGTCCCGCACGCCTAAGCGTGTCGAGAACTACGAGGGACTCGGGACACCACTCCCGTTTAATGCCGTTTGCTTTGCTGCTTGCCACCGCGGCACGCGGCATTGGCGTCGATGGTGCTTCCTGTTAGAAGCCGATCCATCGAGATGAGCCCTGACCCAGGGCTCGGAGGTGCGCCTCTGCGGCGCTGCGTCGGACTGAGCCCGCTGGGAGCGGGCAAGGAGAAGGACCGTATTGCGCGGTCCAGCATGACGACGGGTCAGGGAGCCCGTCACTTGGGGTCGTCACTTGCGCCAGCCACCGATCAGTCCTTGTCGGCTGGGGCATGGTGCGCGTCGTCACTACCGGCTGGCGCCGCGGTAGTGACGACGCGATTGGCGCAGAACTGCCGCCGCTTTGTGCGGGCAGCGTTGCAGCAGGAATCGCACTGGCTGGCGCCATTGCGATTGGTCGGCGTGAAGATGCCTCGTGTATGTCACACGAGGCACGCTTGGCGCAGATATCCTTGGACTGACACAGCTATTGCTGCTTGGGGCAGTGGAGCGGGGCTGTACCCCGCACGAATGTAGGCGAAGCCCGATTGCGACCGCGCCGCGTTTGCCCTGGATTGCGGCAGAACGATGGCTGGCGCTCGTTGCCAGGATGCTGTCCGAACAAATAACTACAGGATTACACGTATCTCCAAGCCTTGCGGCTGCCGGTGTCGAGGAGATCAGTCCGGCTCTTGCGCTCGATCTCGCGAGCATAGGGCGATGCGTTTACGGGCATCAAGCGGGCTGACACAGCCAGCGTGGAAAACTATTCGATGTCCGGCAATTCGCTGCACGATGGCAAAGAGATATTCGACGCACAGCGCGAATCGCCAGACTCGCGGTTGAGACCATCGCACGATTGCACAAGTTCCCCAGAAACCAACGGAGAGTCGGCGCCAGATCCTCGCTGGTCGTTCGGCCCGGATGGACTGAACTTTGGGGCAGGGAATGTCAGCAGTGCTAACAGTTTTCGGCGGCGAGAGCTGAGGTGGACAGCTTACCCACCGCCGCGCTATGCGTGCGTGATAGGCGCCGCCCGCACACCCGTGGATAAGGCTTGACTATCGTTATCTCAAACAATTGCGATGCGCCCAGCGGCATCGTTCAGCCGAAGGCCTGTCAGCCAACATGACGACCACAAAGGCTGGAATTCGGCCTGAGCTGCCGGTGGCGCTGGCCCAATCAAATGACTGGTGTCGCACAGGTTGCCGACGTTGACGTGGTGCGCTGGGTGAATGGCCGCATGCGCCAGCGGCTAGGGACGGCACCCGACCCCAAGTGGTCGTTGCACGCTACTGGAAAAGGTGTGCGTGCCGAGTGGCACTTTCAGGTGGCGCAGCGCGTCGTTGTCGTACCCCAGCACTATCAAATCAATACCGGGGGCGGAAGAGGAGACTACAGGGACGTGCTCTACGACTGTGGGCTGCCTACTCTTCGCCCATGGCGCGCCGCTCGCGCGCTTCGTCGACCTGTTGATCGATGTGCCGACTCAGGCTTGCCTCGGCCTCGTCCATGTCGGACCGGAATTGCTCGGTCTGCAGCATGAAATCCGCGTATTTCTTCAAGCCGATATGCTTGTCCTTCTCGGCCCGTAACGATTCCTGGCGCTTGCGCCATCCGGCTATTGGGTCTGTCTTCACCGGCCAAGGGTAATTCTTCGAAAGCCAGTCGACATAGCCCCCGACGGTGGTCTCTTTGTTGCCGTTCTCCCGCGTCCACTTCTTGCCCTTCTCCGTGAAGGCCAACGGCCATGCCTGCGCGGATAGGATTGCCTCCTGACGAGTTGGCTGATCCGGCGAGCCTTCGCACAAGTACTTGATCTGCTCGTCGACGCGCTCGATGGTTTTACCCATGTCTGCGTCCAGATCAGCAATCAGTTTGTCGCCAAGCGACCTTCCGACGAGCAGCAACCGGTCGCATGCTGCGGGAAACGCATTCCGATCATCAGCAAGGCCGGGGTTACCGAGATATTTCACGGCCCGATGCGATAGGTTTTCGTTGCCGCTAGTCCACCACATCGGGTTGAACGCTTTTAGAACGCCGCAAGCGATCTCGAAATAGAAGATTGCGAGCTCGTGCAGGATGCCTTCATGTCGCACCCCCTGGTGGTATACAGCGTTTCTGTAGCCATGGAGGTACAGCAGGCTATCTGCCACCGCATCGGACAACATCGCGGAAATCCGGGCCAACCTTACCTTGCCATCGAAGGCCTGCCCGAGGGCCTGTGCCACCGCGTTCGGGTCGTATTTCGGGTCGTCGTCGTGCCCCCAGCTCTTGTTCTCGTACGAACATTCCCGGGCCTGCTGATGAAGCGTCAGTTCCACGACGTTGTCGATCAGCATCATCGCGAACCTGTCGAAATTCCGCTCGCGCATCGCCAACTGGTCCAGCGCAAGGTCCAGCTGGTCGATCTGATCTGCAACGAACTGCCACATTACTCGGACCTCTTCGACGGGTATCGGACCGCCAAATAGTACAATGCGATGATGGCTCTTGTGTCCTACATCATCGGTGATTGCCCTTCGTGTGGCGCGCCTGAGAGCTACGGCAACGTCACGGTCGGTGGGAATACACTGTCGCGTGGGTGCCTGGAGTGCAAGCACTGGGACAGGATTCCCCTTCCGGAGCTACAGAAGAAAGTCATCTACTTAGATCAGTTCTTCTTTTCGCATGCCTTTCGCGGCCAACACAAAATGTTCGTCGAGGCCGAAAAGCGCATAACGGACCTTGCCTTGGCACAGCAAATAGTCGCACCGTATTCCAACCTACATGAGGATGAGAGCCAACTGTGGACGGAATCCCAGCGCGCTCCGCTCCTGAAGTTCATAAAGCAAACGTCCTTAGGCCACAAGTTTTCCTACGAGTATGAAGTGAAGAAGCATCAGATTCATCGTGCGTTTCAGTCGTTTCTGGTGAGTGGTCCAACTCGTCATGCTGTTGAACGTGCCGACGCGCTGCGACGGGACGTAAACGAATGGGATGACTATGTTTGGATCGATGTCGGGAATTTCGCTGACAAGCATGACACCTTGAAAATGCGCAAGGATCGCTCCATTGAAGATCTTCTGGATCTTTTTGATACGTGGGCTTCGATGACTTCCACCTTCGAGGAAGATGTACAAAGCGAAGTGCGCTCATGCGCCAAGTCGTACATCGAGCACTATGTGGACTACGTGAAGAGCATTGCGAGTGGTGATCCGGACGCGTTCTTCACCGCGAATGAAAACTCAATGATGATTGAGAGTTTGCTCCGCTACCATGACAAACTGCCTGCGCCTTTGCGTATGCAGCGCATCCTGGCGTTCTTTCAGTCGGATTACTTCGCCAATGTTCCAGAGGTGCGGATCGGGTCGCAATTCTTCGCGCTCTTGCGCCAGCGGCTTCGCCTGGGGGAATACATGAACAAGGAAAAGAATCGAAACCGATTCAGCGGCCTGTTCTACGACGTACGTTTCATCTCGACGTATGCCCCTTACTGCGACGCAATGGTGGTGGACAACTTGATGTTCCAATGGGCCACCGACCCACTCATAGACCTTCCGAAGCGCCATGGCGTGCGCCTATTCAGCCGCCACAACTGGAATGAATTCTTGACTTACCTCGATGAACTCGAGGCAGATCAACGTCCAGAGGTAGACGAGGCTCTGAAGATGATTCGCCCCGTCGGTGCCAGGACTCCGGAGTGGATACGTCGAGGTTCAGCTATACGCAAGCGAATTTAGGGCGGTTCGGGCTCGGCGGCTCGAAAAGCTGCCGTTCGAGGCGACGTTGTGTTGAAAGGCAGGTAACTGCCACATTGCCGCCTTTCACGCCGCAGTGATCGAACGTCCGTTCAGGCCGAATAGTCCTCGATCGCCAATCCAACCTGATGGGCGAGTCCTCGGCCTTTGCTGCCGGTGGCGTCGGCTCAGTTGAAGGACAGGTGTCACGCAGATTGCCAACGTTGAGGGGGCACGCCCGATTGATCGCTTTCGTCGGCAAACGAAGGACGGTCGGCGCTCCCGAACCGACTTGTGGCACATACATCACTGTTGGCTACTACTGCCGGATCGGAAATTGACCGTTCAGTTTTCTGATGCCCGGAATTTTCCCACGAATGCTAAATGCGTGGATAATCCAATCCCCAAGGGGGAAACAACAAGACCATGGGGAACAGCAACACCGAAGAGGTGTTTCGCGTCGCCAGCAGCAAGGAATTGGCGGAGACCGGCGGAGGCCACAACCAGAAGGGCGTGGACTTCCAGCGGGCGTGGGCGCTCTCGCGAATGTTCGAGCTCGAGGAGAGCGGGGCCGATGATTTCTTGATCCTCTTCGAGGCCGTTCAGGACATCGCCGAGCTCGACTCCGAGACTGCCCCGTCGTCCGTGCGCGTCTACCAGGTCAAGAAGAAGGATCGCGGCGAGTGGGAGTGGAGCCATCTGACCCGCCTGCCCGCTCCCGCGAATAAGCGCCGACCCGGCAAGAGCACCGACGAGATCAAGGATAGCCCCATCGGCAAGCTCTACTCCGCCGTGCTCGCCTTCAAGGACCTGAAAAGCTCGGGGGTGTTCCTCTCTAACACCGGCTGCAACCTGCCACTCGCTAACGGCGACAACGCTGCCACCTCGGTCTCATGCGACCTATCCCAGCTTGAAGCCGAGCACCTTGAACTGCTCAAAGCTGGGCTCGAATCCCTGCACGAGGCTGGAGCACCCCCCGCCAACCCCGAACTGATTCGCGTCGAGAAGGTCCCGATCCATCCCGACGCGCCCGCAACCCATGTCCAAGGGGTCGCCGTCGCATTCCTAAACAAGCGCAGCCCGCGCCACGCAGGGCAGGCCAAGTCCTTGGTCGACGCCCTGCTCGCCGAGGTCGGCCCGCTTGGCGCCAAGACCGACTCGTGCTTGAACTTCGAGGAAATCCGCAGGCAGAGAGGATATTCGCGTGGGCAGTTCGCCTCCGCCCTCGGATCCCTCGAACAAGTGCCCGACCTCGCGGCGCTCGCCGAGACATGGCTGGAACAACTTGTGATCGAGGGGGCTCTGAACTTCATGGAGGCGACGAGCGTCCGGGTCGCGATGGCCGCCATCTACAAACGACAGGTCATGGGTGGTGACGACCCGCGGACCTCCCTCCTCGCGTCCGACTGCGACGCATGGCTGGAAAAGAACACCCCGGGACCGCTCCTCGGCCCCTTGTTCGACGGGGCAAGGAATCATCTGGCGCCGTCGCACCCGTCCTTCCGGGCGGCGGAATTGACCGCACACATCGCGTTGAGGGCCGTCAGGAAATGCGTGGACCAGACCTAAGAAAACTGATCAGAACCCTTCGGACAAAATCATATGAGAAGCTTTCTATTCGAAGACATCTGGATGCTCTCTCGCAGGGACAGGCGAGCCAGGCGCGTGGAGTTCCACTCGGGGAAAAACCTGATCCTCGGCCGGAACCACACCGGCAAGTCGAGCCTGATCAAGACTCTGTTCACGACGCTCGGGGCGCGCCCGGAGGGTGAGTTGAGCCAGTGGGACGAGAACACGATCTCCAAGGTCGGGTTCAGCGTCGATGGGCACAGGTTCTCCGTTCTCCACCAGACCGGCACCCGGGCCCTGTTCGACCCCGAAGGCCGTATCCTCGCTTCGACCGGAGATCACGGCGAATGGAGCGCCGCCTTTGCGGACGTGACTGGGTTCAACCTACCGCTCACCGACAAGCAATCCCGGACAGTCCCGGCCGACCCCAAGTGCTTCTTCCTTCCCTTCTACATCAACCAAGACGGCAGCTGGCAGACCGACTGGAACACCTTCACCGGACTGGCCCAATTCAAGGCTCCCATCGGCTCCATCCTTGAATACTTCTCCGGCATCAAGCCTCCCGAGTATTACGAGGCGAAGGCCAAGAGGGACATCGAGCAGCAGGTTCTCGACAACCTCAGGAAGGAACGCGGCTTCCTCGAAAAGGCCCGCGAGCGGGTCGGCAAGTCGTTCTCGATGTCTGGGCCGAAGATCGAACCGGAGAACTTCAAGATCGACATCGAGCAGCTCACCACCGAGGTCAATTCGATCAACAAGCGGCAGGAGATCCTGCGCGACCAAGCGGTCAAGGAGAGGGAGCTGCTCTCCTCGATCCACCTGCAATCCAACCTCGCCAACGAGGCCCTGAGCATCTACGAGGGCGACTCCCAATTCCTGCGCTCCGAGCCGCGCGAGGTGCTCGTATGCCCCGTGTGCAACGCGGAGCATTCCGAGTCCTTCCTCGACCTTCTAACCTACGCCGAGGACGCCCGGTCCTTGCGCGACATCACCGTCCGCCTCCGCAAGGACGCGCGCGAGATCGAGAACAAGCTTTCGAGGACGAACACCGAGATCGCAGCACTCGAGCAGAGCTACCGCAAAGTCGCGGCGCTTCTTTCCACCCGGCGCGGGGATATGCAGTTCAGCCAAGTTGTCGAGAGCATGGGCGCCGAAAAAGCCTTCCGAGCCTTCGAGGACGAACGGGTGATCCTTGAGACCGAGATGTCCGGCCACCTGCTGGAACATGAGCGGATGACGGAGGCCATGAGCAAGCTGACCGATCGCAACCGATCGAAGGAGATTCTGAAAATATTTCGCGAGGCCTACTCGGCAGCCCTCGTCGAGTTGAGCCTGCCGATGACCGACACGGGCAAGGCCAAGCTCACCAGCCGGCCCAACCTCTCCGGCAGCGGCGGTCCGCGGTCTGTCCTAGCCTACTACGCCGCCCTCTGGGCCGCGTGCTATGGCGAGAAGGGATCCTTCCGCATCCCGCTGGTCGTTGACTCCCCTAACCAGCAGGGGCAAGACCATATCAACCTGCCCAAAGTTATCAGCTTCCTGTCCGGCAGGCTGCCGCGAGGAGCCCAGCTCATTCTCGGCTCCGAGATCGACACCGATATTCCCTTCGACCGGAAAATCGAACTGACCGAGCAGTACAAGATGTTGTCAGAGTCGGACTTCGACGAGGCCGAGGTAGCTCTCGGCCCATTGGTCTCGGCCATGTATTTGAAGGCATGAATGGCCTCCACGAAACTCGGGGCGAGCGTTGACTACCATCGCCTGCCTTGGCTGGGGCTCCCTGGTCTGGGACCCGCGAGAACTACCAATTCAGCGTCGCTGGTTCGATGATGGGCCGCTGATCCATGTTGAGTTCGCGAGGCAGTCACAGGACGGGCGAATTACGCTTGTTCTGGTCCAGACCGAAACCCCTGTTCGCTCGCTGTGGGCAGTGATGGACGCTGCCGACCTAGCTTCCGCAAGAACAGATCTTCGCAAGCGCGAGGGAATACTGGAGAAGAACGGAAGCAAACATATCGGTACGTGGTCAGTTGGTCAGGCTTCCCCCGAACTGATTCCCAAACTTTCTGAGTGGGCTGTTGCTCGCGGCATAGCTCACGTCGTCTGGACCAATCTGCCGCCGAAGTTCAGCGGTTCGGAAGCAAGACCTTCCGCCGACGAGGTGATGCAGTACCTCGGTCGCCTAACCGGCGCCCAGCGCGACGTTGCCGAACGCTATGTTCGATTCGCGCCCCGGCAGATTGACACCGCGTACCGCCGCCGCATCGAAGCTGAGCTCCAATGGACGGCGCGCGATGCTATTTGACCGGCAACGTTCCGTGACCTAGCATTCCGAGCTGCTGTCCCACGCTCTTCTCTTTAATGTCTTTGAACGGCGGCAATGCGAAATGCAGCTGCCGCCCAATCCGCAGACTCTAAATGGCCGCTTAGGCCGATTATGCGGATCGCTCAATTATGTGGACTATCGCGGGCGGCATGTTTCTGACGCCAAGCGTAGCGCGGCTCTTCGGCGCTTGATGTAACGGCAGGCTCCACATAACTTCCGGAGTTAGGTAGCCACTTGGGTAAGCATGAGTGGTCGTTGATTCCCCGCGAAAGAGCATGAAGGTTGGTAGTGCAGCGAAAAGGAGTCTCTGACTGTCACGTCGACTACATTGCCGTTCTCTTGATGGCTTGTGGATTATGTCGACCTTCGTTTCGTCGTCCCCCACGTCAGCCAAGGCCTCAGGGTGAGCACCGAGCATCAAGTCCACATAATCGAGCGATCCGCATAATCGGCCTTATGTGGAGCGCTACATAAGGCCGAGGACCCGACAGATGAAGATCAATTCGCCTTGGAGCCGATAAAGCTGAAAGACTCGTCGGCCAAACATAGGATATTCCCGGGAAAATGTTCTCCAGCGTTGACGAATAAAATGACAAGCGTATCATTGCAGTATTGCTTCTATCCTGAGTGTGTTGTGAGCATTGAACCAAAATCTCTCCGCGAATACCTGACCGACTCGTTTGCGAATCTGGCCATTACGATTCGCGCCGCTTTGTCGATGCCGTTGTTGTCGGATGACGAGCGCGCGGAGGCGGATCGCCGAATTGACCCGGACTTTGTCCGGTGGGTACATAACGACCCGATGGTCACCGGCAATTCGGCCAGCCGATACGGCGACGACGCACCTGGATACCTCACCAGCAACGGTCTCGGCAGTTTGGAGATCGGGGCAGCCGACGACTGAAATCCGGCCGTTTCTACTGCTTCTTTGTCGCTGCCGTCCGGTCGGTCGGACGATGGTCTTTTTTCTGCCCCGCAGCGTGTTCAGCCTTTGCGCCTGGTACTGCTGCTTCCTGTGACCCCGGCCTTGGTCCAACGACCGGGACTCCGTCTTTGTCGAGATGCCACTCGCTGATACTTGGCCTCTGCGGAGGCGCGCCAAGCGTGGCGCGGTTGTCAGTCTGTGCGCCAACGGTGTCCCAGACTGCTTTGTTTCCGCCGTGATTTGGGCTCACCTTGTCGACTTGCACAGTCGCGTTGTAGCGCTCGCTAAGGGCGCCTTGCTCCTGGGTGACTTCCCTTCTGCGCGTATCGATGGTCGTGGCGGCCCCGGTTTCCTTCGCACGTATTCGTGTCGCGAGGTCATTGGCAACGCCTTGCCCTGGTATTACATGCTGGCGGGATTGGCCATCGCGAATGGCGCCGACGTTTTCCGCCGCCTGACCTCGCACCGCATCGACGTTCCTGGGCGCATCGTTTTGGTTGAAATCATCGCGCAGCGTCGATGAGCCCCAGCCGAGGAGTTGCGGCAGTGGGCGGCTCGGCGCCAAGGGGCTGTCGCCGGGGACGAACTGACTGCCGACGTCACCGCCTTTCGCGTAGCCGAAGGCGATCTCCGTGACGGCGCGCTGCAGCTTGATCGGATCATCCTCGCGGAGCAACCCGCGTTCAGAAAGCCGGCGCGCGGCATAGTTGGTGAAATCGGTCTGGGCGCCGCTGCTCCATTCGCTCATGAACTGCGCGGCACGGGTGAGTTCCCTGGAGCGACCATAGGCGTTCTCGCTGGCGGATTGATGATCGACCGCCTCGCGATACGAGGAGTCGAAGCCGGAAGTGCCGGTGGTTCGGCTGCCGCGCGCCCACTGGTAGGCATCCGACGAGCGGAATTCCTTGACCAGCGCAGTGGCTTCCGACAACTGCGATGTCTCGACGGCTTTGCGTGCGTAGTCGTAGGCGCTCTGGAGTTTTTGCTGGTCGACGTGTCGGCCTTCCGCTTTCGCCTGCCCACCGATCTCGGTGAGGGGGATCATGGCGCCGACGGAGGCCGAAGCAACGACGCTCTTGCCGACAGTCGATTCCTCACCCAATCCCAGGCGCCGGTTCACCTCGCGGGCGACTGAGTTCAGTTTCTGGAGCTGGGTAGAGGTGGAGCCACCATCGGACGTGGTGCTGGCGCCGGAGCGTTGTTGCGAGCGGTCGAAACTTTCCTGGATGCCGAGTGCATTGGTCAGTGCCGCTGACTGGCTGCGCTGCATCGAGTCGCGTTCGGTCCTGGCGAGGGTTTCCGATTCGCGGGCGTTCTCTGAAAGGGAGGTTGCCTGGCGCTCTCCGAAGGTGAAGGTCGTGGCCAAGCGGCTCAGGGTGGCCTGGTAGCGGAAGACGCCGGCATCCGGCCCGCTGCCCTGAATGGTGCTGCCGTGAGCATTGCTCGTCGTGGACATGAAGGCGGAGGATCTGTTCGGCGCGAGTTGCTGCTGGTCGATGGAGACCGAGCTCTGGCTGACGTTGCCCTTGCTCGTCGCACTCGATTCTCCCGACACGGCCGACTGCATCGGCCCGACACCGGTGACCGCCTGGAAGGCGACTTCGCCGCCCTTTATGATGGCGGTTGCGATGATCGGGATCGAGATCACCATGTAGCCCGCCACGGCCTGGTCGGAGATGGCGCCGTGGTAGATGCTCGATGCCGTTTCGAGGGACAGGCCCTGGGTCGATGCTCCCATGCGCGCCGCGGCTTCGAGGTTCTTCGCACTGGCCAGTGTGGCCACGTAGTTGAGGATCGCGTAGAGCGGCGGCCAGAGCTGGATCCAGACCAGACTCAGGACGAAGCTCTTGAGCGCCAGTCCGAGGCCTCGTCCCTGGGCCAGCAAGAACAGCAGAAACACGAACGGGAATACCGCATAGATGATCGCCTCGATCACGTTGCGCACCAGCGGCAGGGCCTGCTCGGCGACCTTGCCCATGGTCAGGAAGGACGAATTGATCGAGGCCGTGGCGTTCGCCCGGGCGGTGGCGATCATGATGGAAGCGGGGTCGTTGATCTTCTGGCCGACGATGCTGCTCGTATCCTGCATCAGGTTGATCATGATGTTCTGGCGCAGGAGGTCGGCCGCACCCTGGGCGGCCGTCGCGATCTTGGTCTTGTAGTAGGCCTGTTCGATCTGGCTGTCGATCACGCCTTGCGCGGCGGTGGGGTCGAGCGAGGGATTCAATTGAAACGCGAGCATCGCCCGGGCGCGCGCGACCTCGGCCGGCAGACGGCTGGCGACGTAGGTGTAGACGTTGGGGCAGGTATCGACCTGCACCGGGTTGCCATATGTAGAAAACCGTGCCGGATTGGGGGTTCCCATCAGCGCCCAGATGTCGGTGCTCTGGGAGAAGGCCGCCGGGTCGATGGTGCCGTCCTGCAGGTCGTAGAGGGTGCAATTGTAGACGTAGGCGATCAGGTCGGTACGCAGCTGCGGGTCGGTGACGTTGGCCCGGCGGGAGGCCTGGATCAGCCGGTTGCCGAACAGCACCCCGTTCTTCTGGTAGGCCAGCTCGCTGGGGAGTTGTGCATTCGGCGCCGGGATTACCTGGAACGCGGTCTCGAAGAACCGCGTCATGACGTCGCCTACCTTGCTCGTGTAGTGGCCGAAGAAGGCCACACCGATCGGGACATTGCCAACCACCACCGGCGACTGACTGCCCAGCTTGTCCACGATCACCACATCGGCCCTGGGCAGGAACAGACCGTAGTAGAGCAGCATGAAACCGATCAGCCAGCTCCAGCCGTGAAACCGGCCCGGTGTGAATAATCCGGCGAAGGCCGCGACCAGAACGCCGGTCACAGCGACGGTCTTCACCAGCCCGAAGTAGTCGTCACCACCCATGATGGCGGCGATGGCGTTGAACACCCCGGTCAGGGTATCGACGTTGCCGTAGGCGTAGATTTCAAACATGAAGGGTTGGATCCGGCGGCACGGCCAGCACTGTGGTCGGTCGGCTAGGAACCGCGTGCGCCCGAATTGGCGCTGAAATCGAGCATGGCTTTGACCGTCGACGGCATCGAGCTCCAGAGTTGCCGTTCCAGGGTTTGCAGGTCCTGCGTCATGGACGAGACCGAGCGCACCTTGGCGTAGGCGGTCTGTTTTTCGGCGAGAAGCTGGCGATGGGCCTCCTGGGCGTTCTGGCGCAAGGTCTCCACGTACTGCTGCTCGACGCCGGTGCGCTTCAGGGTCTGCGAGAGCGCGCTCAATGCCTGACGAATCGCCCGACTGAGGAAGGTTTCGGCGTAGTCGAGCGCGATCACGTCCTTGTAGGTTTCGATCAGCGTCTCGGCGGTGTTCGAGCCCGGCACGGCGTTGGCGACGGCCAGCATCTTGTAGACCGGTTCCGAGGTGTTGTTGATGAAGCCGATGTCGGCAGGCGTTTGCGGCGTGCGCGTGGCGATGTTGTCGGACATGCGGCGCAGCCGCTCGGACACCAGGCGCGTGAAGGGTTTGGCGGAGACGGTGGTGCGGACGGGGTTGAGGCACTCGACCGCTTCGTCGCAGACGTAGACCTCGATATCGACGTTGCCTTCCGTGGCCGAGGCGCCGCTGCCGAGCAGCAGATCACGCAGGCCGACGATGCTCGGCTCGATGTAGCGCGGCATCGCGCCGCTGCCGTCGTCCGCCGGCGGGTAGAGGATGACGCTGCCGATCACGCTCATGATCAGTTCCTTCTCCTGCTGGCTGATGGTGCCGCCCACCTGGTTCAGCGCCAGCCAGATCACGTTGCCCTTGACGAAGGTGGCATTGCGCACGTTCGGATCGCCGGAATTGGCGGCGTTCCTGACCACCGACGGGGCGTTGGTGGCACAGGTGAGCCGGGCATCGACCCGGTCGGTGACGCTGCCCAGGTACTGGGAGATGTTGGCGCAGCCGCTTTGCACCGAATTGTCGTATTCGCCGACGATCCCATTGACCAGCGATTGCGCCGCCTCGCAGGAGTTGATGTTCATGGCGTTGATCTTGTTCATCTGGTCCTGCAACTCGGTCAGCAGCTTGTCGATATCGGGCGAGATCGACTGGAGGGCGAGCTTGAAGGCGTAGCCGATGGCGTTCGAGCCGATGTTCTGCAGCAGTGCCACGAACTGCTGCTTGTTGATGAAGGAGAAGGCCCCGCCGAAGAGGTCGATGCCGCCGCAGCCGGCGCGCAGGCTCGGCAACTGCGCATTGACGAGAGGATAGTTGCGTCCCGGCGCGCGCATCATGAGGCCGCCGCCCGTGTAGAGGTTCATCGCCTGGCCACGGAAGGCGCCGGGCGAGGTGACATTGCCCAGCGCCCCCAGATCGTTGAACATCGCCTGCATCTCGGCATTGAGATTGGCGGACTGGCTGGCGGTGGGGGCCGTCGCCAGAGTTGCCGCGAGCAGGCAGGCCATGATGCGTTTCGGTCGGGTGGTCATCGGTCTTCCTTGGTTTCCTACAGCGGGTTCTCGCGCGGATCCTGCGCCAGGGCCGCGATGCGCTCGACCAGCTCCGTCATCGCCATCAGGCCGAAGCCGACGGGGCGGATCTGCCGCGTGGACGGCGCCGTGAGGTAGAGCGCCGGCACGATCGTGCTGTTCAAGCGCGCGGCGATACCGTTGTCCGCTTGAGGGCTCGGGTACTCGGGCAGGCCACGGCCGTCGAGGCTCACGGCGAAGACCGTCATGCCGAATTCCTGCTCGAAGCGCTTGAGTATGGGTGCGAGGCGATGGCAGTAGGGGCAGTCGCTGCGGAAGATGAACAGCAGCCCCTGTGTCGCGGCGAGATTCCGAACTGTCTGTGCCTGGCGGTCCCGCTGCTGCTCGTCGAAGGCGGCGACGGCCATCGAATTGGTCGGCCGACCCGTCAGGCCGTAGTCGAGGTCGGGCACCGTCCAGACCAGGCGCTGCCAGTTCTGCGCGAACAGCTCCGACTTGTTCATGACAAATCGCTGATAGCGCATGTAGGCAAGCAGATTCGCATCGCTCGGGTTCATCACGGCGACGCGCTTCAGGTCGTCGAGGCGCTTTTGCATCGCCTCGAAGCCGACCAGCTCTGGTGGGCGGATCGGCGAGGCAGGCGATTCCTTCGGCGGAGGCAGGAACTGGGGCGGGTCGCGGTACCAGAACCATCCCTCGCGCTTGCGCAGCCAGTAGGTCGCGTTCGACTCCACATCGGTCTGCGCGCCGACGACGCTGATGGACGGCGAGGTTTCATCGGCAGCCAGGGCGGCGACCGGCAAAATGGCGAGCGACAATGCGGCGAGGCAGAAATACATTCGCATCACGCTCTACCGCTTTTCCGGAAAACGTCCGTCACGGCAGTAGCTCACCTGGTAGACGAGTTCCTTGTCGCCGCGCTTGGCCTGCTCCAGCACATCCTTCTGCCGCGTCGTCACTTCGAGTCGGCTGCAGCCTGGCTGGGGCAGGGCATACAGCGTGCGCACGTCGATCTCGATCGGGGCGGTCGACTCGAACTTCTGTCGGACATAGGTGGCGGCCTCACCCACCAGCACGCCGTGTTCGGAGCCCTGATCGATGGCCCGGATCAGGAGCGGCTTGATGTCGGACACCTGGATGCGGGCGGACGGATTCGCGGATGCGTCCTGCGCGAGCGCCAGGGAGGCGAGGGTGCCAATGGTGCAGACCACGAAGAGCTTCAAGTAGTTCATGGGCCGAAATAGCCGTTGATTTTCTGCTGGGCGCGGGAGCGCAGGGTGCCGACGTCGGGCAAGGTCGGCGCGATCTCGGCGTAGAACTCCGCCAGGTTCATCCGGGAGAAATCAAGAGCCTGAAGTTGTGCGACGGTGAAGCCACTGCAGTCCGGGTTCTCGGCTCCGCCCCAGCCGCGGCCCAACTGGCCGCGCCCCTGCTCGTTCAGGATGCGGGCCAGGCGCGAATTGAAGCAGCAGTAGGACTCGGTCGTTTCGACGCACAGGCGAATGATCGGCAGGCGCGACGAGCAGTAGCTCCCCACGCCGTGACAGAGCCGGTTGTCGCGCTTCATGGCGAGGATCTGTTCGGCCTGCTCGCAATCGAGGATGCCCGAGAGCTGAATTGCCAGAATGGCGATGGTCCAAGGGCCGGGTACCAGCGACTGGACGAACAACTCCACCGAAAGATCGCCAGCAAGAAGGCCAGCAAGCGCGGAGGAGCCGCCACCCGCCCCGAAGAGCGCCTCGAAACCAGCGATCACCATGTTCGGCGCGTCGGACGTGAAGAGCGCATCGTAGGTGTAGCTTGATCCCACGGCACCCATCACCTGGCCACCCGCGCCGAGGATCAAGTTCAGGTTGGAAAAGAGCGAGCTGCTCGACCCCGCGCCCTTGCAGCAGTTGACGAGGCCGAAGAGCTTCTTGCGACAGCGGTTGTCGTAGCCCTGAAACACCACCAAGGTAGTGGGATCCACGTACTTGCCGGCTTCCCGCTGCACTTCGAGCGCGGTGACCACCTTGGCGAAATCGGCGTCCGGTGCATTGCCGGTGTCGAAGCAGTGACCGTCGAGGCAGAACTGCTGGCCGCCACAGTTCGTGATGGTTGAGCTCGATCCGCTCGCCACCCGGCATTGCCAGGTCTGTTCAAAGAGCATGCAGGCGCCCTGCGGGCTCGTGTCGATGCAACGCGATCCGATCTGGCTGCAACCGCGGTTGCGCAGCGGTTGGCAGTCATCGCTCATGGCCTGCGAGACGCAACTGAACTGTGATCGATAGCGCCAGCAGTCCCGGTGCACCGGGTAGCCGCCGATGTTGCGGGTCTCCGAGCCTTCGACGCAGGATTCGGCGGTCTTCTGGCAGTCGGCGGCGAAAACCGCCGACACCATTCCGAGGAGGAGTGTTAGAACGAGCGCGCAGACGAGACGCAGCTTCATTGCGCGCGCGCCTCCAGCGCCGCGCACTGGTTGTCCCAGGTGTCGGTGAAGCTCACCGTGGTGGGCATGGCAAAGGTGCTCACACCGTAGTAGCTGGTGCCCTGGCAGGGGTTGTAGAACCAGGCGCCGATGGAGCAGTTGGCGCCAGAGCAGGACTGGCTGTAGTAGGTCTGGTAGCAGTAGTAACCATCGATCCGCGACGGCCCCGGGCTCTGGCCGATCTGGGTGTTCAGCGTGCCGGGCACGTATTGCGAGCCCAGTTCCATGTAGACCCCACCCGTAGACTTGGCGATGGTGAAGGCGTGCATCAGGTAGTTGTTCGCGCCGCAACTGAAGTCGAAGGCCAGGTAGTCGATGCAGGCCGGGCAGGGGTCTGCGGTTACCCGCGTCAGGAACTGTCCCGGCGAGCAGCCGGGTGTCTGGATCGGCGTGACGATCAGGACCTTGTCGCAGCTGGTGTTCTCCATGGTCCGGTACTGGTGGCAGAGCAGCGTCTCGAAGATGTCCGGGCGCGTCACCGTCTGCACGCTGCAACCGCTGTAGGTGCCGGCAAGATTCCCGGCGATTGCCTGCGGGTCGGCGGTGATGGTTTTGGCGCGGGTGAGCAGCGGGTCGGTGGGACCGATGCTGTAGGTCGGCCGCCGCGACGAATTGGTTTGCGAGAAATCCACCGCATTGCAGCCCTGCTGGGCAAAGTTCGCTGGTTGCCCGGTGGCGCCCGCGCAGGCGCTGACATGGGTCGAGGAGAGTGTGGACAGGCCAGGGCTGCCGAAGTAGGAGGCCTCGGGCGGCGCAGTGGTGTAGTTCGGCACTGTCGCTTGCGCGGTAGTGCCGCTGATCTGGCCGCGCGCTGCGGCGTTGCCACTGCGGCCGAGTGTGGTGCCCTGGTTGAAGGCGTCGGACAACGCGTCGGCGTGAGCGGGCGAAGTGTGCGTGGCGAGCGCGGTGATGAGGCAGAGGAGGAAGCGAGGGGCGATCATGAGGCTGGCGATGCCCGCAACCGTTTGAGGAGGGGCTCGGCGCGCGGCGCCGCTTGCGGCATGCGGCGCTGGATGGTTTCCAGCGCGTAGTCCAGGCTGACATCGCCGGCCACACTGACGAAGCCGGCAGGCGTTGCGCATCCGGCGTTGCAGCCGCGCTGCGCGTCATTGGCGGCGTCGGTCAGCGTGAGCACGAAAGTCGGCGCCTGGCGTACGGCGAAGCGCGTGAAGGCTTCGGGATCGATGACCCAGGCGACGCGGCGCTTGCCGATTAGTTCTTGCACCACAGCGACGGTCTGTCGCATCGACTGTGACTTGAGGCCGCGCAACACCAGCACGGCGCCTGCCCGGGCCGCCTGGTCGGTGAGCAGTTGCAGGCTTGCCCGTGGCATATCCAGCGTGATGAAGATTCTGAGCGGTGTCGGTGCCGCGCCGGAAGTGCTCCCGGCGTTCGGCAACTGGACCTTGCCCCGTGCCAGCGCTTCGATGTCGATCGCGCTGCGTTGCGGCTCCACACGCGGTGGCTGAGGGATAGCCTGCGAGTCGATCCGGTTCGCGTCGGGGAAGGGGTTCGCCTTCAGTGTGCGATCGATATCCTGCGTGCTCGGCCACTTCATTGGCAACTGAGGTGTCTGCGCCAGAGCAAAGCACGGCAAGAGGCCGGGCAGGAGGCAGGCCAGCGCCCGGAGGGCCCTGCGATCAATACGCGCCGGCACAGCAGTTCCTTTTGCGGAAGATCTGGTACGAGAAATCCTCTCCCGTCACCGGGAATGACTTGCCGGCGCCCCAGATCATGGTCGTGCGCCCGTAGGGCTGGCAGCACTGGCCGGCATCCTTCTGTGTGTTGGGGACGGGGTAGACCATCTGCAGCTTGTAGTGGGTCTTGTCCATGATCGGCTGCATGTAGTAGCCGCAAAGGCCCGCTGGGCCGGCGCCGTCGAAGGTGGCGAGTTGCCGGTGCATCTTGGCGGTCATGCGCTGGGTGAGCAGAGCGGAAGCCTGCACGCCACCGATATGCGCGGCGACATGGCCCGACATCGGGTAGATCGAGCCCTGACAGCCGGCGCACCAGAACAGGCTCGCGATGCCGAATCCGGCGCTGGACGCGACACAGTCGGCGGCACAGGCGGCTTTCGCCGGGGCATTGGCGAACAGCACAGCTTCCGGGTTGAGGATTGCGGTCAACTCGTCGTCGGCCCACAGTGGATCGACTTCGGTGAGGTAGACGAGATCGAGCGCGCCTTGCTCCAGACACGGGAAATCCAGCAGCACTTCGAGCCAGTAGAGGATCGGATTGGTGTACCAGTGCACGTGGTAGAAGCTGTTGCGCGTCTGGCTGTCGTGGCCCACCTGGGCGCCGCGCGGCACCTCGATGCCCGGATCGATGGCGATGCCGCCGAGAGCGACCATGCAGAAGGGTGTGCGGGTCACATCGACCAGGCGCACCGGCTCCCAGAAACCGATCGTGACGCCGACGCGCGGCGGATTGCTGCAATAGCAGATCGGCGTGGACGGATTGCCGATGTCGTCCTGCCCATCGGCCAGGAGCGACGCGGCGCCGATCGTGAGCGGGAAGACACAGCTCCAGCAGATGTCGGTGATGGGGTTCATGAAACGACCCTGGCAGGTCGGGCCGGCCGCGGCCGGTCCTGCCAGCATGAGGCCGGCGACGAGCAGCAGAACCGCGACGAGACGGTTACCGGACCTCATCGCAGAATCTCCTCGATCCTTAGCCGCTTGCCATCCTGGGTGACGAGCGCCGGCACGTGGCGGATACCCAGCTTCTCGGTGAGCGTTCCCTGCTGGTCGAAGAACACCGGCCGCTTCCAGCGGCGCATCAGATCCAGGTAGGAGCCGCCGGTCAGAATCACCTTCAGCTTGCCGCCGCGCTCGTCGAGAATTCCGCTGGCGCGTTTGACCTGCGCGGTGTCGCGCGCATCGATGAAGAGCAGCGCTTGCGAGAGCGACACCGTATCGAGTGGATTGACCGTCGTTCCCGGCGGGACGAGCAGCTTGCCGTCGGCATCGAGAATGGCGTAGGGGACGACGATGCTCGGGTCGTAGTAGAAGCTGCGGGCTTTGGTGGTCTTCGTGAGTTTGACGATGGCAGCGGGCTGCTCGATCTGGTTCTTCGCTCGGGCTTGCGCGTCCCGTTGAAGTTGGGCGAGTACCCCGGTTGCTTCCGCGTCGCGCAGCCTGGCGAGGATCACTTCCAGGAGACTTGGCTCGGCGATCGGATACACCGGACCGATGACCCCGAGGTCTTGCGCACGGGCGGCGAACGACAGCAGCATGGCGACGGCGACGAGTGCCATGCGACCCGGGCGGCGGCAGGGTTGACACAAATGCTCAGAACAGCGCATAAGCCCGTCCGATGATCTGTGCGCCCGAGATCCAGCCCGTCAGCTGGTAGCGTGAATCGAGGCTGTCGGGGTGCGGCGCCCGCACGTAGTAGCGGCCGGCGGGCAGGATCCCGGTGGGACCGGGTTCGAGCGGCAGACCCAGACGGCTCACCGCCTTGGCCTGCCCGACCGGCATCCCGTTCACGAAGAACTCCCGATCCGCGCGCGAGACGGCGTCACCCGCCATGCCGGCGATGATCTTGACGAAGGTGACGCCAGACGGGTAGGGGCCGCCGCCCGGCCAGCGGAAGGCCACATACTGCCCGCGCAGCGGCAGCTCACCCTTGTGGATCAGGAAGAATCTCTGTGGCAGGCTGGGCGAGACATTCAGGCCGAAGGCGAAGTGCGCCTGGAACAACGCTGCAGCGATTATCAGCAGCAGGTAGATGATTCCCCAGCGGCGCAGATGTTCGCTCAAGCGGCGCCGGAAGGATTCGCGATCGAAGCGCTCGAACACGGCCGGCTTACAAAACGAGGTGCGCATCGCGCGGCCTACAGCCCAAGCCGCCGACGCACTTCCGGCGTCAGATCGGGCAGCAGCGGGGCCGGACCGACGACGGCGCCGCGTGCCAGGATCAGGCAGTGGCACTCTTCCGGCAGCGACTGGATCAGGTTCGTCATTTCCAGGCCGAAGGCGCTCGCGCGCTGGAGTGCCAGGGCGCGGTCTTCGTGGGTGGCGTCAAGCTTCACCAGCACCTTGGCCACCTGGGTTTCCTTCAGGCGATACAGCTCACCGACATCGAGGACGGCGAGGCGGGGTGCGGCGGCAGGCGCAAACCACAATGCATAGGCGAGGACGATGAGGGCACTCAGCAGGACATTGGCGAGAACGACGATGACGGTGGTCCTGGCGCTCACGACACACTCCGGTCCTGCAACACAGCATCGATTGCCTGAGGGACGCTGAGGCCGGTGGCGCGCTTGTCGTTGATGGCGTTGAAATCTTCAGCGCGGCTACTGAATAGCAGCAGGCTGTAGGGATCGACAATCAATCGGCCGATGCCGTTGCCGACGGGCGAGTGGATGTAAATCTCCGAATACGCGCCGTGTTCGGTGCGCAGCGATTGCAAGAGCCGCTTCATCGCATCGTCCATCGTGAGCTGGCCGAGCTTGTCCATCATCTCGATCGATTCCGGTTTCTGTCGCAGCAGAAACATCCAGTCGGAATTGTCGAGTGCGGCCTTGGCCGCCGGGTTGCGGTAGTAGTCGTCCACGCCTTGGGTGGCCGACATGAAGGAACCCTTGTACTTCCTCGCCCGGCGGTAACCCGCCTCGATGAACTCGGCCGTGGCGCCGCCGGAGAGCAGATCCCAGGCCTCGTCGATGATGACGATCTTCTTCCTCTCGCGGCTGAAGTACATCTCGCGCGTGATGCGGTACATCATGATCAACAGCACCACGGTTTGCAGGTCCTTCTTCGCCTTCAGCTCTTCGAGTTCGAGGACGATGAAGTCGGAACTGAAGTCGATCGTCGCGTCCGACTCGAAGTACTTGCCGTAGGCGCCGTCAGCCGTATAGGGATGCAGCATTGCCGCCAGGTCCTTCAGCCGGCGATCTTCGTCGCGGCTGTCTTCGTCGAGCCGGCCGGTGGCGAGCAGGTCGTGCACGTCGGACACCCGCATGGTGTTGCCCTTGGCTTTCCAGACCTTCTTGATCGCTGCACCGAGGGTGGAGTACTGGAAACCATCCAGCGGTTCGCGTGGCGAAACCATCTGGGCCAGCAGCGGCTGCAGGAGTTCCATGTCCTCGTCGATGTCCGCTACCAGGGTGAAGGGGTTCAGCGACAGCGCGGCGTTCTCGGTGAACTCGATGAAGCTGCCACCGAAGTTGCGACAGGCCTTCTCGTAGGAGCGGCCGACGTCGATGATCCAGACCCGGGCCCCGGTGCCCAGATAGGCGGCGGCGATCTCGTTCAGCAGCAGCGACTTGCCGGAACCCGAGGTGCCGGCGATGGCGACGTTGTAGTTGCCGGCGGGGTTGTCGTAGACGTCGAGCTGCATGACCTGGCCGCGGCGGCCGCCGAACAGCAGTACCGGCGTTCCGGTACCCTGCCATTCGGCGATCAGGGGAGCGAGGTGCACGGCGTTTGAGGAAGTCTTGGTGGTGACCCGCTTCATGCGCTTCAGATCCTTGTGGAAGGGCACCGAGAACGTCATGGGGAGTGAGCCGATCAGCGCCTGCGTCATCATCAGCGTGTCGCTGGTGAGCTCGAAGCCGCGTGCCCGGAAGATCGCGCGCGCGGCCTGCTCGGCGCGGGTCACTTCGTCGGCCGGTGCGAACAGGGCCACCTGGTGGTAGAGATCGACCAATTGCTGTCCATCGTCCATCGCCTTCAAGACAATGTCCCAGTCGGCCTTGCGTTCCTGCAAGTCGGGGAGGAAGCGGGCCATGTAACTGGTGGCGTTGGTGGTGGCGCGCGCGGCCTTGAGGTAGGCCCAGTTGCGCGTGGCCTCGGGGTCGAGCACCTGCACGCCCAAGGTCAGCAGGAAGGGGCAGGGGTACTGCAAAGTGCTCTGGTACAGGTCGCCGATCAGGCTGCCCATGTTCCACAGCGCGAAGCGCGGCGGTAACGATCGCACGGAAAGCAGCCGCAGCTCGCGGGGGCGCGGATCGGCGGGGTTGAAGAGCTCGACGCCGGTCTGCCGGATCCGCAGTCGGGTCGCACGATCGATGACCTGGTCGCGCAGTTCGCGCCCGTCGTCATAGGGGAGGGCCAGACAATCGCCGGTCTGCCGATGCGGATCGATCAGCGCGGACACCCAGTTGATCAGATCGGCCGCCGTCCATGCTTTCGACGGAAAGCCGGCCGCGTGCAAGGTTGCCCGCACGCTGTCCCTGACCAGCAACAGGTCGTCCAGATGCGTGAGATCCTCCAGGTTGCCCGGAGTGGAAATGCTCACCACCAGCCTGAAATCCCGGAACAGATAATTCTGCGCGGGCAGCAGCGACGCTCGGCTGCCGGCGAGGTAGTACTCGACGCGTCGCCGCGCCATGGTGCGGTGGATGTTGCTGTGCCGCCCGGCACGACCCAGGCGGGCAAACTCCGGAACGTCCTCATCCGGCCGGCGCAGCCCGGCGTAGCGCGCGAGCGGGGCACGGATGTCGGGACTGGCGAAGAGATGGAACTGGATGCCGGTGCCCGGCGGCGAGGCGGCATAGAGCGCGGTCAGGACACGCGTCATCTCCTCGTCGGCGCCGGACTGGGGCCGCACTTCCAGGCAGAAGCCGAGCGAATCGCGATTGACGAAGACCTGGTGATCTTCGAGCCAGGCGCGATACGGCAACCACTCAGAGAAGGCCGCCGCATCATTGCCTAAGAGGGCGGAGGCTCCTTGCGAGCGGGGAAGGAGGTCCGCTGCCTTGGCTCCAGTGAGCATGGCTTCGAGGTCGGCGATCAGCGTGCGGAACATGATTCAGAACTCCGTGGAGACGGGCTCGGCGCCGGATGACGGGTTGGCGGGCGGCAGCGGGTAGCGAGTCGGGGGCTGCGGCGCGTCGCTCGGCGCTTTCGCCGGCGATAGATCCTGAACAGGGGGCACCGGAGGCGCCACGCCATCCATGCGGCGGTTGGCCGCCGGCCGCACATGCTCGATGAGCCATCGTCCGCTATCGACGACGACGTGCACCAGCGCTTCTTCATTCAGATCGCCGTCGGCGTCTTCCCAGGGGGCGATCCACAGCCGCAGGATTCGCGGATTCGATCGCAGCGAACTCGACGCGGTGGCGGGCCTGCCGGGTGCCAGGGGTGTTGCGCCGTAGGCGACAGGTTTGCCCGGCGGCGGCTTCTGCTCGGGCGGCTTGGCGGACCTTGGCATGCCCTGGGCCGAATTCGCATAGATACCGGAGACGGAGGTGCACTGCGCGCCTTCCGGGGCCTTGCAGGCATAGCCGTCCGCGCCGCCGACGCCGGACAGGGTCGAGGCGCAGCCGGAGAGTGCCAGGGCAAAGATCAGGAGCGGCGCCAGGACGGTTCGCTTCATCGCGTGGCGCCCGTGGTTGACGCCGGGCCTTCGGCGCTCGCCGTGGCGCGCGCGAGCCACGCCTCGATCTGCGCACTGCTGGCGGCACCGGGAAGGATGCGGCCGTCGCCTGCGACCAGGGTCGGTGTGCCGTTGATGCCGAGGCGTTCGCCCAGCGCGATGTTGCGATCGACCGGGTGCGGACATTCCCTGGCCGGGCTCGCGTCGTCAGGCTGCATGTCACGCTGCATCAGCGCATGCCAGGCCGCGACCCGATCCCTGGAACACCAGACGGCAATCGCCTTGCTGCGCGCCCCGGGATGGAGCGAGGCGATCGGCATCAGGAAGGTGTAGATCGTGACGTCGGTGAGGCTCTTTATCTCCGTTTCCAGCTTGAGGCAGTAAGGACAATCCGGGTCACTGAAAATAGCCAGCGTGCGTGCGCCATTGCCGCGCACGTCCTTCACCGCATCGGCCAGCGGCAACTCGGCGAAGTCGACGCGCGTCTGCGCATCCTTGCGTTCTGCCGTGAGGTCGCGCTGGGCTTTCATGTCGAAGAGATGACCGAACAGGAAGTACTGGCCGCTCTCATCGACGTAGGCGAGGTTCGCGCCCATGACCACCTCGAACACGCCGGGCCAGGGTGTCGTGTTGACCGCGCCGAAGCGCGTGGCGGGGTAGAGGCTCTGCAGCCGCTCGGCGATCGAATTGGCCGTCGGTGCTGCGGCGGTTTGCGCCGTGGCAGGCAGCGGAAGGGTGCAACTTGCGCCGAGAAGGCAAAGGCACAGCGCGTTGCGAAGCTTACTGATCGTCATCGTCGTTTCTCCTTGAGTTTCTGGTGCGGTCGGCGAGTTGCGGGAATTCCTCGCTGTCCCGTGATGCGGCATCGAGCGAGCCCTGCAATGAGATGCCCTGCGTGATCACCACATCGACCGTGCGTCCGGCGTCGATTTCGATCACCGGAAAGACCTTCTCCGCGAGGCTGATGTAGTACTGGGCGAGCCGGTCCAGTGCCTTGCCGACGCCGGTACCGAAGCCGGCCTCGAACTGCTTGCCGGGATCCACGGAGCTGGTCGCACCGAGCGGCGAAACGGACATCGTGGTCGAACTCTGCTGGAAGGCGTGACCGATGCCGCTGGCTACGCCGGCGAGCAGCGCATTGGCGAGCAACTGGCCCTGCTTCGATACCAGGCGTCCGCGCATGCCGGCCTTGCCGTCCTCGCCGGCGACGTAGCCCTTGATCGGGACATCGATTGCGGTGCCCTCGCGCGTCACGCAGGACAGTGATTCGGTACGGATGTAGGCGCGCTCGGAACTGACGTCGCCATAGCCGGCGCCGACCACGAAGCATTCCTTGATCTTTGATCGGAAGTGGTTGGGCAGCACGGCGTTGTCCACCAGTCGCAGCAGGACGGGCTGCGGGTTGCGTTGTGACTGTCCGCCAGTAGGCGCATCGAGACCACCGAGCAGGATCGCCCGGGTGAAGGCGCCGCTCGGGATGTAGCGGCGGGCGTCCCGCACTTGAGGATTCGACTTGGCTGCGTCCGAGGATGTCTTGACGGCCTTGACTGCGGACCCGTCGGCCAGTGCGATGCTGACGATGCCGGAGGACGCGAGCGGTCCGCTGCCCATGGTCGGCGCTGGCGGAACGGCGGGAGAGCCGAACGGAGACCCAAGGGGTGACATCGATCCCGCTCTGGCAGGCAATGGCGGCGGAGGTGGGGGCAGCCGCTGCGGACCGCCGACGGTCTGATCATTGTTCGGCCGATCCGGCCCGAACTCGGGCCGGATGGCGGGAGCCGGCACCGGCGGCGGGGGCAGGGGCGTGAGCCCGGTCTGCTCCAGCTTCTTCAAGCGTTCCAGCATCTGCTTGTTCTGGCCCTCCAGTTCAGTATTGCGTTGCGATAGTTCGTGCGACTTCTGTTCGATGCCCTTCAACTGGGCGTCGGCCTGACCGCGCCAGGCGTCCCTCGGATCGACCTGGCCACCGGGGGCGAGGATTTGCGTGGACTTCGGTTTGACCGCTCGCTCGCCGGAGTCGCGTGGGCCGGTCAGCGATACCGAGAGGAGTGCGGCGCCGACGATGAACGCCGCGATCCCGGATAGCAGGAGGTACTGGCGCCGCTTCACGGCGGCCGGATTGATGGGCGAGGAATCAGTCATGGACTCGCCGCTCCCTAATCACGAAGAGGTTGGTCGATTCGCCGGGGCGCAAGCGGCCCTGTTCCAGGCTCACCGCCATGACGCCAGGCTTGTAGAGATCACCCTCGGCGAGGTTCAGCTCACTCGTCCCGATATTGGCGAGCTGGTACTTCTCGCCGACGATGCCGGCGCCCAGCCACACGCGCTGCAAGCTCAGGCGAACGCCGGGCCACAGGGCAAGCTCCTGGGCCGGTTCGCGCATTTCCATGTCGTCGGGCAGCGCGTCGCCCGCCATCGCCAGCAGCAGGTTCTTGATCGTGCGGACATGGCGGCCGCTCTTCTCCATGCGCGAGGTGGCGGTGAGCGGGTCTCGTGCTTCCCGGATTACCAGCGTGTCGCTGGGGGTATCGACGGGTTGCAGCACCAGGCCAATCGTGCTGCGCTCGGAGGTGATGAACAGATTGATCGGCTTCGTACTCTCCGCCGATGCCGGCCGTATGAAGATATGACCTTTCTCCTCGTCCTTCTCCAGCACGAACTCACCGGCATTGCCGGTCACCTTGCGAATGCGGCCGCGCTCGACGCTTATGCGCGTGACTTCCTTCTGCGAGATCTTGCCGAGCACCGTTTCCCCGTCCTTCGCGTCCAGAATCTGGAGCGCGTAGGCGGGGCTACTGAGCGCCAGCAGCAGCGGCAGCAGGAACAGGCTTGGACTGGAGTTCGAGCGGGTCATTGGGATTGGTTTCACGGAAGGCCTTGAGGAACAGGCGACCGCCCGAGTACTGGAGTTCGATGGCGTAAGCCTTCGACACTTCCGAGACGCGGCGGTCGCTGATGAAGGTGGTGAGCTGACCGCGCACACCGACTTTGAGAGCGCGCTCGTCGACGACCAGGTCCTGCGCACTGAAGACGGTCGACGCGCCGTCGCGCTTCAGACGTTCGGCGGCGGCGAGCAGCGCGGTACGCAATTCGCCGAACGACGCTGGAGCGGCGTACTGCAACAGCAGCTTGGCCTGGTGGTCGACGCTCTGGGGCGTGACGTTGAGCGTGAGCTGCATCAGGAAGTAGCCCATCTGTTCGAGGTACTCGCTGCTCACCCGGTCGGATTCCACCCAGAAGGTCTTGTGAATGCCGGGCGGCACGACGACGATCCGTTCGTGACCGGCGAGCCGGACGGCGAAGAGGGCGAGAATGAGGTTTACGAGCATCGAGCCCACCAGCAGCACGACCAGGAACGTCGTTGCCCGGCGGGCGCTGGCGATGTCCTCGGCCATCCAGGCGAGCTTCATCCCACCATCTCCCGCAGGTGCGAAGGTGGCGTTCGCTTGAGTCCCGTGACGGCGGCCGGCACATGCCAGTAGAGCAGGTGCAGGGCGAAGGCCGGATGCTTGCCGGTCTTCGCGCGGCCATACGCCGAGGCGAGCAGCACGCCCAGGGCACAACCCGTGATGAAGAACCCCGAGATCATTCCGGCCAGGCCTGCGGCGAGCACCAGCAGCGACACGTCGAGATCCCACCAGAACATGCGTGGCGGATCATTCAGGCGGCGCGGAATCTCAAGCGATGCGTCGGTCATTGCTGAAGACTCAGACGACCGCGGTCATGATGCTGTCGATGATGGTCGGCACATAGACCATGAACAGCGCGAAGACCACACCGGCCAGCGCCGGGATCGGCGAGGAGCGGGCAATGCCGATGCCGGCACCGAGGATGAAGGCGGCGATCGCGATGGATTTGCCGAGGTAGCCATTTACCCAGTTGAGGAGCGTGGTGTACATCGTCTGGAACTCGGTACCGGTGGTGCCAGCCAAGGCGGAGCCGGCGGCGAGGGTCAGGACAATGGCGAGAGTGGTGCTGATAGCGGCGGTGTTGCGGGTCTTGTTCATTGCTTGGATCTCCAGTCGTTGGGGTGGGTGAAACAGCGGAACTTCATGGGGCAGAAACTCATTCGTGATCGAGGCAGGGCCGGCTAGCGCAGTGATGCGAAAGTCATCCCCCGCGCCGAGGGCGCAGAGCCGGGGAGAGTGGCAGGCAGGTGGCGCCGCACCTTCTCGATATAGGCGCGCCTCAAGGCAGGGCGGGTGGCGTTATAGGCGCCGACAGCATTCCAGGTGTAGCCGAGGCGGCGTATGTTGCCGGCAAGAATCCAGGCGCCGACCTGGATGTTGGTGCAGGGCTCGAACAGCTCGCGTTCACCGATGCCATGGGTGGCCAGCGCGGGCAGCCAGGCGGAATTGATCTGCATCAGTCCGATGTCGCGCGAGCCGTTGGTGTTGCGATTGATGGCTCGCGGGTTGAGGCCGGATTCGGTGCGGGCGATGGCGTAGAGCAAGGCGCTGCTGACCTGGTAGCGCTGTGCCGCATCGTCCCAGCAGGCCAGTGCGGGCAGCGCCGTGAAATAGACCAGGGCGACGCTCGATTGCACTGATAGCGTTCGCCTCCGAGGTCTCTGCATGCTGTTCTCCTGGTCTGATGTCTGCGCGCATGGCGGGAATGCCGCTGCGCAGAAGGTGGAGAGCATCGTAAGCAGGGAGAACGGGGAGATGCGCCCGAATCGGGGCTTCGATGAGGCCTCCAAAACCGCTTGACATCGGGTGGCGGTTCACAAAACACGGTGGCGAACCGCAGTGTTTGCGCGGGTGGAACGAATTGCTGGCGCGCGTCAAGGGGTTTTGGGGGCCTCATCGAGGCCTCAATTGCCCCAGATGTCCCGAAACGGACCGGCAATACTCGGCCGATGATGATCAAGTGGATGATGCGGTGTGAGGGGCGATCCATACGGGCAAGCGCGTTCGCGCGGCCGGGTTCTTCGATTCCGGGCAGGCCACTGCCGGCGAACACGCCTCGGCGGGTGCAGGACGAGGCTCTGGTCGACCTCATTTGGATAAAGATGGGCTGGGCTAGGGAGGTGTTCGAGCCGGTGGTGCGCCCGGTCATCGATGGCTATGCGGCGCATCTGCAGGGACTGCCTGCGACGGAATCACTGCTGCATGCGGTTACCGGTGCTCGCTTCACGCACGCCCTGCAGGTCGGCAGTCGAGCGCTCGATTTCCGTCGTGGCCAGATTCTGCCGCGAGGGGCGGCGCCGGAGGTGATCGGCGCGCAGGCGCATCGCTGGACCTACGCGGTGTTCGTCGCCGCCTTGCTGCACGACACCCGGCAGGAGGGGCTTGCGGAGCAATTACTGAACCGCTTCGTACCGCCCCTGGTTCTGGATTGGCTGGCGGCGGACCCCGAGTTGATGCGCGAGCTTGTTGCCTTCCTCGCGGGAGACGACTCGGCGCCGGCGGGAGCGATCAGTGAGCTGGTACGGCGAGCCGCCGGTCAATCGCCGAGCCGCGACCTTCTTCCGAGTGGTCGAGTTGATCCCAAAGTGCGGGAAGCTGCGCCGGCCCCGAGTCCGCTGGGCGTGAAAGCCGAAGGCGACCTCGAGGACCCCGCAACCACTTCGACTACGACCGTGGCAATGGACGAGCCGGCACTTCCGGTCGAGGAAACGGAGTACCTCGAAGATGTCGACGACAGTCAGGCGGAATCAGCCCCGCCGCCATCGCAAAAATCCAGTGTGGCGGATTCAGCACGGCCGCAAGCGCCCGATGCGGCGCATCGCTTCATGGCCTGGCTGCAACAAGGACTGGCCGACGGCACGCTTCCGGTCAACGCCGCCGGTGCCCTCGTGCATTTTGTCCCCGAGGGCATGCTGCTGGTATCACCGCGGATCTTTCGTGAGTTCGCCACGCGATTCGGCGACGACAGAGACGGTCCGGCCCCCGCGGCCGGCGACCCCGATGTCGGCAAATCCATCCAGCGCCAGTTCCTGCGCGCGGGCTGGCATCGGCGAGCCGGGAAGGGCGTCAATATGCTGAGCTACCAGCTGATGCGCGGCGAGCGCGCCGTGTCACAACTCTCCGGCGTCGTGATCCCGAACCCGGAACGCTTCATCACCCAGGTCCCTGCCATCAATCCGGTACTGATTCGCTTGCCCGCAAAGACCGGAGAGGTCTGACATGGCCTACCCGCTCGAATCCCTGCTGCGGCCCGCCTACGAATTGCGTGCGGCGGCTGTTTCCGCACTCGCCGCCGCTGGCGTGATGACGAAGCCATCAATCTTCCTGCTGACGCGCGAGCTGGCTTGGGGACTGGCCGGCGTCCTGGTTTGCCATGCCGCCTGGCGCTGCATTGCCGGGCTGAGGATCCTGCGTTACCGCGCCAACTTGCGGCGCCAGCGCCGCTACGTCGTGGCATCCGAAGAGATTCCGTGGTCGGCCGAGCGCTTGTTTCTGGGCCGAGGTTTCAAGTGGGATCAGCGCCACACCCAGCGTCTGCACGAAGCCCGGCTTCCAGAAAAGCAGGACCTGCTGCGCCCCGGACTCATCCGTCGGATCGAGGAATCCCTTCGCCGTCACTCGCCCGAGCACTCCGCCATCGGCGGCGACCCCGCGATCCACGGCGTCGAACCCGCTGAGTCGGACATCTGGATGGACATCAGCGATCGCGTCGGCCACACCCTGGTCCTGGGCACCACCCGTGTCGGCAAGACCCGATTAGCCGAAGTGCTCCTGACCCAGGACATCCGGCGCGGCGAGGTGGTCATCGTGTTCGACCCCAAGGGCGACATCGACCTGCTGCGCCGCGTCTATGCCGAAGCGAAGCGTGCGGGACGGCAAAACGAGTTCTTCATGTTCCATCTGGGACATCCCGAAGTTTCGGCACGCTACAACCCGGTGGGGAGCTTCTCGCGCATCACCGAGGTGGCAACGCGCATTGCCGGGCAGCTTCCGTCCGAAGGTCAGTCGGCCGCGTTCAAGGAGTTTGTCTGGCGCTTCGTGAACGTCATGGCCCGGGCACTGGTCGCGCTCGGGCGCAAGCCCGACTACGAGCAGATCAATCGCTATGCCTCGAACGTCGAGCCGCTCCTGATCGACTACTTCGAGCACTGGCTGGACGGTGAGCCGGGCGCCGCCGGCTGGCGAGAGGAGGTCGAATCGATGGCAATCGACAAGAAGAGCCTAGACAAGGGGCTGCAGTCGAGAGGGTTTCGTGCGGTGACCCTGGTCGAATACGCGCGGCGCAAGAAGCTCTACGACCCCATCGCCAACGCACTGGCTTCGACGCTCAACTACGAGAAGAGCTATTTCGACAAGCTGGTGGCATCGCTCCTGCCCCTGATGGAGAAACTCACCACGGGGCGTACGGCAGCGTTGCTGTCGCCGGATCTGGACGATGCCAGCGACTGGCGGCCCGTGTTCGACTGGGCTTCGGTGATCAACCTGGGTGGCATCGTCTATATCGGGCTGGATTCCCTGTCCGACTACGAGGTGGCTGCGGCCGTCGGCAACTCGATGTTCGCGGATCTCACTAGTGTGGCGGGAAGCATTTACAAGTTTGGCACGGGGAGGGGGCTTCCTGGCGAAACGCCGCCGCGTCGCATTGCCATCCATGCCGACGAGTTCAATGAACTGATCGGCGACGAGTTCATCCCGCTGCTCAACAAGGCCGGCGGCGCAGGGTTTCAGGTGACGGCCTATACGCAGACCTGGTCGGACGTCGAGGCCCGCATCGGGTCGCAGGCCAAGGCGGGGCAGATCGCCGGAAACTTCAATACGCTGATCATGCTGCGAGTCAAGGAAGTGGCAACGGCGGAGCTCTTGACCAGCCAGTTGCCGGAGGTGCGCGTGGTCTCGACTATCGTTTCATCGTCGGTCTCGGATACCAATGATCCGGGGGATTTTGCGGACTTCGCCAGCCGCAATGAGGATCGCATCACCACGGAGAGTGCGCCGATGCTGGCGCCGAGCGATCTGGTGCAGTTGCCCAAGGGACAGGCGTTTGCGCTGATTCATGGCGGGCAGTTGCACAAGATCCGCATGCCGCTGCCGGACGCCAGCCACGATCCGCTGATGCCGGTCAGCCTTGAAGCGATCGGCAGCGAGGTGCGGGGCCGCATGGAAGGCCGGTCGAACCCGGCGCCGTAGAGGAGAAGAGCTTGGCTTCCAGGAATGCAGCGTTTCATGAGGGCGTATTTGCCGGGGCGCTGCTGGCACCGCTGAAGATCGCCTTCATGTTGATTCTGGGCTTGGTGGGAATCCTTGCGGTTGCATGGATTGTTGACTGGATCTTCGTGTTCAAGGTCTGGCCGGAGGGTGTCGATCGATTGAAGGACATTCTGGCCGTCGACCTTGCTCGCACGCTCGAACTCGCCGAGTGGCAGGGCGGGGTGCAGAGCGTCGTGACCGGGACGGCGAACTTTCTGTATGGGCTGGTGTTTGGGGTGACGGGGATCCACGACATGGGGTTGCGGTTTGCGGAAAGTGCGTCGCTTTCCATTCCGGACACCATCGTGCGCAATACCTATCTGGCGAACATCGAAGCAATCGAGGTGGCGATGATCGGAACGCAACTGCTTGGCGTTCGGCTGGCGACGTTGGCCATGATGGCGCCACTGCTCGTGCTGGTGTATCTGGTTGCAGCAGTCGATGGATTGACGCAGCGCGCAATACGCCGGGCATGCGGTGGGCGGGAGTCGGCGAGTCTTTATCATCGGGCCAAGCATTTGCAGGTCATGCTCGTGGTGATGGGCGGCGCGCTGGTTCTGATCCAGCCGGTATCGATCGATCCACGTCTGGTAGGGGTGCCGGTCGCGTTGCTCGTGGGCATACTGGCGCGACTGCAGTGGGCCTGTTACAAGAAACATCTATAGCGTTTCCGCACGGGTCACACCGACTAACTTGGCTACTGAATGGGCGGCAGCACTCAACTTGCCCGAAGATGAAATATTCAGGTTCTTAAGCGAGGCCGGCTACATTTTGATCTGATGGCTGATAGTGCGGGACATGGTGGCTGACGTTTTGACAGGCAGCCTGACGAAATTCAACTTATCAGCGCCGAGGGGGGCGAAACGAGGGGCCGGGCACCTCGGACCTGAATGGCCGGTTTGCGGCGGCGAACTTGACTTGGTCACTGGTCGAGATCGGCCAGGAGCGGTCCCTCGCGCTGCTTTTTTAGAGCCAATCTCATCGTCCGTTCCAGGCGCCAGAGCTGCCGTTCGTTTTGTTGCGCTGTGCGTTTTGCTTGTACACACCGCGTAGCACTCACTCACGATCTTGAAGGTTTGGATTTGCGCTTGATCAATCCTTTCCTGAAGCCAAAATAACGATCTGCCGCTCCGTCTGATACACTCCGCTATATGCGTACCTACCTCGCGTACCTTCTTGCCATGGCGCTATGCCTGAACGCCGCTTTCGCAGCAGCGGCGGGCTATTGCCAGCATCAGAAGGAATCTCCGCAGGCGGCGCATTTCGGACACCACGTGCATCAGCATGATCGCGCGGCGGACAAGTCGGGCGATACCGGCACCCAGATCGATCCCGACTGCGGATTCTGCCACCTGTCGTTCTCGTCGTTTGTGCCGGCTTTGTCGCCGAAGCTGGGCGATAACAATCCGCCCCAACTCGTGGCACCCCCTGTCGCGGAGCTCCGCTCCGCCACTGTCGATCCCTTCGACCGTCCGCCACTCGCCCGCCTCGCCTGATCCGGCGGGACGCGCTACACCTTTTCGTCCTTGACGGCTGACTGAGTCCGCACCAGCGGGCTGTCGGCTGCGTTCCGTCGGATTCTTCGCATGATTCAACTCGCTGAGGAATTCGATGAAAAAGACACTATTGCTATTGCTGGGGCTGCTTACCGCGCTGCCCGCCCACGCGCAAAACTCGCGATACCCGGCCAACCCGGTCGCGACGCCTGCACCTGTTGGCGCCGCTGCGACGGCGGCCAATCTCCCGCTGACCCTGGAAGCCGCCTGGCAACTCGCCGACCAGTCAAATCCAGTCCTGAACAGCGCACGGGCGAATCTCGCCACCGCCGAAGGGCAACTCGCCGACGCCCAGGGATTGCTCTGGAACAACCCACAGATCGCCGCTGAACGCGTGCGGCGCACGGTGCCCGATCCGGGGCTCGGTGACAGGACGCAGCGCGAGTGGAGTGTGGGCCTGACGCAAGCGCTGGAGATCGCCGGACAGCAGGGTTATCGGCGGACGGTTGCGGAACAGGAACTGGCGGCGCTGCGCGAGACCATTGAGGAAGCCCGCCGGCAATTGCGCGCCGAAGTGGAGCAGAAGTTCGTCCGCGTGGTGAGCCTGCAACTGCGCGCTGATATGGAAGCGGGCCTGGTCGATTTGATCAAGGAAAACAGTTCCGTCACCCGCAAGCGTTTCGACGCAGGCGAGGATACAAAGCTCGACGCCAATCTTGCCGAAGTCGAACTCGGGCGCGCCAGCAACCAGCTCGAAATCGTTGCCGAACAATTGATTCAGGCGCGCGCCGACTTGGCCACGCTGTTGCAATTGCCCGCCGAGAAGCTGCCCACGGTCAAGGGATCGCTTGCCGTCAAGCCGGAACTACCCTACACCGTGGACCAATTGCTGGCGGCGGCGGCCAGCCGGGCGCAGCTGCGCGCCCTTGACTACCGTGAACAAGCGGCACGCAACCGGCTGGGCCTCGAACGTGCGGCGGTCTATCCCGACGTCACTGTCGGTCTGAGTTCCGCTCGCGAAGGTCCCGGCGATGCTCGCGAGAAGCTCGTCGGGCTGAGCGTCTCCATTCCCTTGCCATTCTTCCGCCGCAACGCCGCCGGCATCGGCAAGGCGTCGGCGGAACTGACCCAGGCGGAGATCGAGAAACAGGCCGCCGGCCGCGACACCCGCGCGCGCGTCCTGACCTTGTGGCAGAAGCTCGACAGCTTGCGCCAGAGGGTCCGGCGCATGGATCAGTCGGTGCTGCAGCGCCTTGAAGAAAACCAGCGCCTATCCACCGCCGCCTATCGCGCCGGCGAGATCAGCCTGGTGCAGATGCTGCTCGCCACGCGCCAGGTCCTCGACACCCGCCGCGAGGTGCTGGAGGCGATGACCGATTTCGCACTGACCCGCAGTGAGCTGGAACAGAGCGCCGGCTGGACGGGAACGAAATGATGAGCGGCCACCTGAAGAACACACGAATTGGAAAAGAACTCATGAAGACATCAAGAACGGAACTGGGCATCGCGCTGGTGATTGCCATGGCGAGCTTCCCCCTGGCCGGCTGCGGCAAACCCGAACCATCGCCGACGGCCGCCGCGCAGCCGGCTGCCGCGAAACCCGCCGCAGCCGCCGACAAAGCGCACGAGAAGCCTGGCGAGCACAAGGAAGGCGAGGCCGGACACGGTGAGGAGGAGTCATTGAAGCTCAGCGCCGAGGCGATCGAAGCCGCCGGGATCAAGGTCGAAGAACTCGTCGCGCAGGAAATCAGTGAGCAGTTGATCGTGACCGCCACCATCCGCCCCAATCAGGACCGTATCACCCATGTCGCGCCACGGGTGCCGGGACGCATCGTCAAGGTCCACGTCAATCTCGGTGATCGGGTGAAGGCCGGACAGGCGCTGGCCGTGCTCGACAGCCTCGATGTGGGGGAGGCGCACTCCAGCTATCTCCAGGCGAAGACCCAGCTCGCGGTGGCCAAAGCCGACTTCGAGCGGGCCGAGAAACTCCACGGCGACCAGATCATCGCCCAGAAGGATCATTTGCGCGCCCACGCCGAGTACGAGAAGGCCAAGGCGTCATTCGCCGCCGCCGGCGACAAGCTGCGCATGCTGGGGGTGGCGGCAACGCCAGCCGACGATGGCCGTGCCGTATCGACTTTTCCGATTACCACGCCGTTTGCCGGCACGGTGATCGAGAAGCACGCCATCCTCGGCGAACTGGCCCAGCCCGACAAGCTGATATTTACCGTAGCCGACCTCTCGACATTGTGGATCGAGGCCAACCTGTTCGAGAAGGACCTCGGCCGCGTCAAGACCGGGGCGGAGGCAGTAGTTACCGTCGACGCCTACCCCGGCGAATCCTTCCAGGGCAAGCTCACCTACATAGCGGCGGTTGTCGACAAGGAGAGCCGCACAGTGCAGGCCAGGGTCGAGGTCGTCAATCCGGGTGGGCGACTCAAACCCGAGATGTTCGCCACCGCAGCTATCCGTACCAGCGGAACGGTCGGCGTCGCGGGCAAAGCCAAGGCGTTGTTGCTGCTGCAGGAAGCCGTGGTGCTGATGCAGGGCCAACCGACGGCCTTCGTCGAGGAACACGGCGGCTTCGAGCCGCGTGCCGTCGAGCTGGGAGAAAAACTGCGTGACCGGGTCGTGATCAAAAACGGATTGCAGGCCGGCGAGCGGGTGGTGACTGCCGGAACGTATGCGCTCAAGGCGCGCCTGCTCAAGTCGCAAATCGGCGATTCGCACTGAGGACCGGCCATGCTCAATTCAATTGTCGATCTCTCGCTGCGCTACAAGGTCCTGGTGCTGGTGGGATTCCTGCTCGTCGTCGTGTTTGGTGTGCAGGCATTCCGCGCCGTGCCGGTGGACGCCTTTCCGGATGTGACGCCGATCCAGGTCAACGTCTACACCGAATCGCCCGGCCTCGCCGCCGAGGATGTGGAGAAGCTGCTCACCTTCCCGATGGAAACGGCCATGGCCGGCTTGCCCGGCGTGGAAGAAATCCGTTCCGTGTCGCTCTTCGGTCTGTCCTTCGTCAGCGTCTATTTCAAGGACGACGTCGACATCTACTTTGCCCGTCGCCTGGTCGGCGAGAAGATGCTCGAAGCCAAGGCGCGCATGCCGGAAGGCTACGGCGAACCGACGCTGGGACCGAACTCTTCCGGTCTCGGTCAGGTGTTCTGGTACACGGTCGAATCGGCCGACCAGAAGCTCTCGGCCATGGACCTGCGCACCTTGCAGGACTGGAACGTGCGCCTGTTGCTGCGTACCGCGGCGGGCGTCGACGACGTCACCTCCTGGGGCGGCGACGAGAAGCAGTTCCAGGTGCTGATCCAGCCGCACAAACTGATCAAGTACGGGCTGACCTTCAAGGCAGTCATCGAGGCGCTGGCCGCCAACAATCGCCAGGTCGGCGGGCAGTACGTGAACCTCGGCCGCGAGCAGTACCTGGTGCGCGGGCTGGGACTGGTCACCGGCACGCGCGACATCGGCAATGTGGTGATCACGCAACGCGAAGGCTCGCCGATCTACGTCCGCGACGTGGCCGAGGTGAAGGAAGCGCCCGGCCTGCGTTTTGGTGCGGTGACACGGGACGGCAAAGAAGTCGCGCTAGGCATGGCGCTGGCACGCATCAACGAGAATGCCAAGAACGTCGTCGATGCGGTCAAGGCAAAGCTCAAGCTGGCGCAGCAGGCATTGCCCAAGGGCGCCTCCATCATCCCAGTGTACGACCGCACGGAACTCGTCGACAAGGCGCTCGCGACGGCCGAAAGCGCGCTGCTCGAAGGCTCGATCCTGGTCGCCGTCGTCCTCTTCCTGTTTCTTGGCGAAATCCGCTCCGCCATCGTCGTAGTCGTCACGTTGCCGCTCGCGATGCTCATTGCCTTCATCCTCATGCAATACGTCGGTATGTCGGCCAACCTGATGTCGCTGGCCGGCCTGGCCATCGGTATCGGCATGATGGTGGATGGCGCGGTGGTGATGGTGGAGAACAGCTTCCGCCTGCTCTCGCATCAGGCCGGCAAGACGGTGAACCGCACCCACGTCATCCTGGAAGCGGCGCGCGAGGTGATCAACCCGATCGCCTTTGCCATCCTCATCATCATCGTGGTGTTCCTGCCGCTGTTCTCGCTGACCGGGCTGGAGGGCAAGCTATTCAAGCCGATGGCGCTGACGATTACCTTTGCCATGGTCGGCTCGCTGATCCTGACCATGACGCTGGTGCCGGTGCTCGCGGCGCTGATCTTGAAGCCCATGGAAGAGAAGGACACCTTCCTTGTGCGCTGGGCCAAGCAGCTCTATCTGCCGCGCCTTGACTGGGCGCTCGACAACAAGCGCAAGGTCATCGGTGGGGCGCTTGTACTTCTGGTTGCGTCGCTTGCGGTGTTTCCGTTTCTGGGCAAGGAGTTCATGCCCAGCCTGCAGGAAGGCTCGATCATGTTTCGCGTGACCGGCATTCCGTCTACTTCGCTGGACGAAAGCATTGCGGTGTCAAAGCGCTTCGACGCCATGCTGAAGCAGAACTTTCCGCAGGTGAAGTCGACGCTCGCCACCATCGGCCGCGCCGAAAAGGGCGAGACCGCGGACGTCAATTACATGGAGGTCCTGGTCGAGGTCAAGCCGGCGAACGAGTGGCCGAAGAAAATCAGCATGCCCGAACTTTCCGGACAGATGCAGGAGTTCATGGAAAAAGCGATGCCCACGGTGGTGCTGGCTGCCACGCAGCCGATCCAGATGCGCGTCGAAGAGCTGATCTCCGGCGTGCGCGCCACCCTGGCCCTGAAGATCTACGGCGAAGACTTGACCACGCTCGACCGCCTGGCCGGCGAAGCGAAGGCCGTGCTCGACAAGGTGCCCGGCGTCGCCGACCTCGCGCTGGAAGCGAACAAGGGCAAACCGCAACTGGTGATCAAGGTCAATCGTGACGAGGCGGCGCGCTATGGCATCAACGCCGACGAGATTCTCGAGGTGGTCCAGGCCGGAATCGGCGGCAAGAGCGTCAGCACGGTGATCGACGGGGTCAAGCGCTTCGATATCCAGGTGCGGCTCGACGCGGCCTTCCGCGACAGCCCGCAGGCGATCAGCGACATTCCAATTCGCACCCAGTCCGGCGCGCTGGTGCCGCTGTCGCGGGTCGCTACGGTGGAGACCGACGAGGGCTATTCCTTCGTGCGCCGCGAGCAGTTGCAGCGTTATGCCGTGCTGCAACTGGACGTGAAAGGCCGCGACGTGGATGGTTTCGTCAAGGAAGCCGATGCCAGAATCCGTAGCCAAATGAAACTGCCCGAAGGCTATTGGATCGAGTGGGGCGGTGCCTTCGAGAACCAGCAACGGGCTATGGCCCGGCTCGCCGTGATCGTGCCACTGACCATCGGCCTGATCTTCATCCTGCTCTACACCGCCTTCAATTCGCTGAGCCACGCCACGTTAATCATCGCCAACGTGCCTTTCGCCGTGATCGGTGGCGTCTTCGGCCTGGCGATTACCGGGCAGTACGTGTCGGTGCCCTCGGCCATCGGCTTCATCGCCGTGTTCGGCGTCGCCATGCTCAACGGCATCGTCTTGGTGTCCTTTCTGAATGATCGGCGGCGACAGGGATTCAGCATCCGCGAGGCGGTGCGCGAAGGGGCGGCGCTGCGGCTGCGGCCGGTGCTGATGACGGCCTCGGTGGCGATTTTGGGCCTGATCCCGATGCTGCTGTCGCAGGGCGTCGGGGCGGAGACGCAACGGCCGTTGGCGACGGTCGTCGTCGGGGGCTTGTTCACGTCAACGGCACTGACCCTTCTTCTCCTGCCGCTCATGTACGAGTGGCTGGAAATTCGCAGGGAACGCAAGGCGGCATCGGCATGATCAAGGCGATAAGAAAGGGGGAATCATGAAAGCAAGGACAGCAGTATCGGCTTGTCTGGCAATCCTCGTGCTGACCGCTTGTGCCGGACATTCGCACAGCCTGGTTCGGGAGGAAAGCGACCGGGACATCACGACCGGCATGTTCCGTCACGAAGGGCCAGAGGGATCGTCGATGGCACTGGAATTTCGCGGGATACGTTTCGAGGCGCGTGGCTTCGCCATCGAGCGCAATCAGAACCTGGCGGAGTTGAAGCGACGTTACGGGATCGACCGCAAGCATTGGGACCGGATTTTTTCAGGCATGGATACGGACCACTACGTGTATGCGGCCCAACCCGAGTTACACGCCGGCAATGGCGCGACGCTACGGTGCTCGGCTGTCTGGCGGTCGGGCGGTTCCCCGGCCGGGGAATGCGTTACCACCGACGGATTGCACGTCAATTTCCGCTTCGAGTGAACCAATGGCAGGCCAGGAAACGAACGAGGGAGAACCGACATGAAAGTGATCAAGGCATTCATTCATCAGCACCGCGCCGCCGACGTGATTCAGGTACTCAAGGCGGCCGGCGGTGTCAGCAATCTGTTCGTCACCACTGGCCAGGGCATGCTCGTGGCCATCGACGCCGGCGAGCAGCACTACTCGATGGATCTCGGCGACACCGTGATCCGGGAGTGCAAGCTGGAGTTGCTATGCGAGGACGAGCAGGTCGATGCGTTGGTGGCGGTCGTCCGCCAGCACGCGCGAACCGGGAAACCGGAAGCGGGATGGGTTTACGTGACCGATGTCATTCAGGCCATTCCGATCGGCACTAGTGAGTAGCCCCGTCCAGTATGGTAAAGCCGTCTGCTGTAGCGAAGCCTCGATCACATAATCAGTGCCCGCCATGCTTAGTCTGGTAAATCAAAAAATTCGCAAAGATCAACGCATCTTGTTTCGAGTGCTGCCGTTCATTTTTGTAATCATGACGCTCAAACTGGGTCTGCACTACATGGACTTGGAATTGCTATCCATCAATGCCATTTTTTCTGGCTTGATTGGTGCAAATGTCTTTCTTATGGGCTTTTTGCTCAGTGGAGTCCTTGCCGATTATCGTGAGAGTGAGCGTATTCCAGGCGAAGTGGCCGCAACCCTGACAACGATTGCCGACGAGTTTCAGATCACGCATCAACGGAATCCAACTCGGCAGACGGCGAATGCGCTGAATCATATCCGTGATCTGGCTAATAACATCCACACCTGGCTGCATAAGAAAGAGCGTTCATCCGTGGTCATGGAGAAGATCACGCGCCTGAATCATGATTTCTTTGCCTTGGAACCGATCACTCAGGTCAACGCCATCACGCGCTTGAAACAGGAACAAAGCGCTTTACGAAAACTCATCATTCGCATCCACACTATCCGGGAAACAAACTTCATTTCCTCTGGTTACTACATCGCGCAGAGTACAACGATCCTGCTCATTCTCGGACTGACACTTGCCCGCATCGAACCATTTTACGAGTCGCTATTCTTTGTTTTCATCGTCAGTTACCTGCTTCTATTCTTGTTATTTCTAATTCGAGATCTGGATAATCCGTTTGGTTACTATGAAGTGGGGTCCTCGGAAGATGTTTCATTAAAGCCGCTTGATGATGCATTGATGGACCTTGTCAAGCGAGCAAGCGATGGCCAAGCACTTCTCGATGGTGATATTTTTTCAATGCAGTCGTCATGATGCTGTCGATTTGGTACCTGCTGATCGAGACGGCGATTTACATGAGCTTTCCGAGATGGGCTATTGCATTGCTAATGCCCCGGCTGATTGAATCTGCACTTCCTTTGCTGGGCTATTCGACCATTAGATTGGCAAGTCCTTGCCTGGCAATAACCGCCCATTCGGTGAAGACGTCATGACTGACAAATCGACATCGCGGCAATGGAACTTGCTGTTCGTCTGTTGGCTGATTGCGGGGGCGGCCACGCTGGGTAGCCTGTTTTTTAGTGAAGTAATGGAGCGGGTGCCCTGCGTGTTGTGCTGGTATCAGCGTATCGCCATGTTCCCACTCGCCTTCATCTTTACCGTTGGACTGTTTCCTCTGGATGTTCGTTGTGTGCGCTATGCGCTGCCCATTGCGCTGGCAGGGTGGGCTATCGCGCTGTACCACTGCCTCCTTTACCTCGGGGTTATTCCCGAGAGTCTGCGGCCGTGCACCCAAGGCGTGTCCTGTGCGGACGTCAAGATCGAACTGGTGGGCTTCGTCACCATTCCTCTCTTATCACTTCTCGGATTCACCCTCATCATTTCACTGCTCCTTGCTGTGCGGAAAGGCATCAAACAATGAACAAGTTAGTCATCGTTGGAGGCGCTGCGGTTGTCTTGGTCGGCGCGTTTGTCATCGGCATGAACGTCTATAGAGGACAGCAAACGGAGAAAGTCAGCCAGATTGCGGCGACCGATAGCGATTCGCCCTTCAACCGTCCGGATGCCCCCATGATCGGTACCATCATGGCCAAGGTGGAGATCGTCGAATATTTTGATCCGGCCTGCGAATCCTGCCGGGAGTTTTATCCCTACGTCAAAAATGTGCTGGAGCAACACAAAAATCAGGTGCGTTTAAGTCTGCGTTATGCCGCATTTCACAAGGGGTCCGACTACGTCGTGCAAGTTCTTGAGGCGGCGCGCTTACAGGGGTTTGATATCTACGTGAAATCGTTGGAAACGGTGCTTGATGCCCAACCCATTTGGGCGAATCACAATAATCCAAACCCGAGCATGGTATGGACGTTACTGGGTAACACTGGAATTGATATCGAACGGGCCAAGCGCGAAATGAACGACCCCAGGATTCTTGCCCGCATGAAGCAGGATGCTGCCGATATCGTCAAGCTAGACGTGCGTAAAACCCCCACTTTGTTCATCAATGGCAAGCCGCTACGGGAATTCAGTCCGCAGGGCCTGGCTTCCCAAGTTGCTAGTGAGGTTCGCGCCGCGTACAAGAACTAATCTGATCTATCCAGAATACCTCAGGCGCCTAGCGGCCGAAATTGGAACGACAGAAACCCCGAACGCATGGCCGCTGAACGGAATTCCGAGGCGATTTGATAACGAGTAGAAGCGAGAAAATCATGCTGAGAGAGTTTCCTTCGAAAAAGCAGGTGCCCGGCGAAAGAAGGCGTCGCTGGTTTTTCTGCCACGAACTCGACCTGGTGGTCTGGTTCGACGATCAGGACCACCCGGTCGCCTTTCAACTGGCGTATGACAAGTATAGTGATGAGCGGTCGATTACCTGGGACGCGGAAAAAGGATACCGCCACTATGCGGTGGATGAAGGAAACCCTTTCCCCGGGAAAACGCAAACGCCGCTGTTGTTTGAGGATGGTGCGTTTGACGCCAATCGAATAATCGATTTATTCAAGTCGCTGTCCGCGGAAATGCCACCGGATATCGCGACCTTTGTCCTTCACAAATTGTCCGGCTACCGCTGATAGTCAGCCAGAAGGCTCATAATGCCCAAGAAACTTAAGCTGGACTTGCCTCTGGTCTTGCCGGATGTCGCCGATGAGCGCGACGCCTGCGTGGGCCGATTGACCAGGTTGCTTCAGGCCGAAGGCTTGGAACTGGCACACCTGACCCACGAGGACGGCAGCGCCCGCCTTTGCCTGCACTACGACCCGCAGCGATTCAGCGTGAGCCGGGTGCGCGATCTGACGCAAGCGGCCGGCGCCAAGATCGGGGACCGCTTCCGCCACGAGAACCTGCGCATCGATGGCATGGACTGCCCCACCTGCGCCACCGTGATTGAGCATGCCCTGCAACGCACGGACGGCGTGCTGGAAGCCTCGGTGAGCTATGCCGGCGAGCGCCTGCGCCTGGAATTCGACAGCGAGAAAATCCAGCGTTCGGCAATCGTCGGGCGCATCCAGGCGCTCGGCTATGCCGTGCGCGAGGAAGGCCACGAGGCCGGGTGGTTCGTCGAGCATCGCGAGCTTATCTTCAGCGTAGTGGCCGGCTTGCTCTTGCTGGCCGGCTGGCTTGCGGGTCGCGCCGACGCACCGCGCAGCCTGGCGCTCGGCTTGTTGCTGGGCGCATACGGGGCAGGCGGTTTCTACACCTTGCGCGATGCCTGGCAGAGTTTGCGCAGCCGGCGCTTCGACATTGACACCCTGATGATCGTCGCGGCGGCCGGGGCGGCGGCGCTAGGTGCGTGGGAAGAAGGTGCGCTGTTGCTGTTCCTGTTCAGCCTCGGTCATGCGCTGGAACACATGGCCATGGACCGCGCGCGCAAGGCTATCGAGGCGCTGGCGGAACTTGCGCCCAAGACCGCCATCGTGCAGCGGGATAGCGTGGAGATCGAGGTGCGGGTCGAAGACTTGCAGCGCGGCGACCGCGTGATCGTCAAACCCGGTCAGCGCATCCCCGCCGATGGCCAGGTGGCGACTGGCAACTCGGCGGTGGACCAGTCTCCGGTGACAGGCGAATCCATGCCGGTGGACAAACAGGCGGGCGACAAAGTCTTCGCCGCCACCGTCAACGGCGAGGGCGCGCTCATCGTCGAGGTGACCAAGCTGGCGCGCGAAAGCACGCTGGCGCGAATGATGGATCTGGTGGCCGAGGCGCAGACACAGAAATCGCCCACGCAACGCTTTACCGACCGCTTCGAGCGAATTTTCGTGCCCGTCGTGCTGGTGGGTGTCGGTGGGCTCATTGTGCTTCCGCCGCTGTTCGGTTTTCCCTTCGCCGAATCCTTTTACCGCGCCATGGCGGTGCTGGTGGCCGCTTCGCCCTGCGCGCTGGCCATCGCCACCCCGTCGGCGGTGCTGTCCGGCATCGCGCGCGCCGCGCGCGGCGGCGTGCTGATCAAGGGCGGCGTGCATCTGGAAAATCTCGGCGTGCTTACGGCGATCGCCTTCGATAAGACCGGCACCTTGACCGTCGGCAAACCCAGGGTGACCGACGTCGTCGCCATTAACGCAGACGAGGCAGGTCTGCTGACCGTGGCCGCTGCCGTGGAAAGCCGCAGCGCCCACCCCTTGGCGCACGCCGTAGTGACGGAGGCGAAACGGCGCGATTTGAGCTGGAGCGAGGCCGGCGAAGTCGAAGCCGTTACCGGAAAAGGGTTGCGCGCCACAGTCGATGGAAAAAAGGTAGCCATCGGCAATGTCAAACTGTTTGACGGTGAATCCATCCCCGAAGCCATTCGGCAGCACACTGAGCGCCTCCAGACGGAAGGCAAAAGCATCATGCTCATCCAGGCCGACGGGCAGTTCCTCGGCGTCGTGGGCTTGGCCGATACCCCGCGCGATGGAGTGAAGCAGGTGCTGGAACGATTGCAGCAAATCGGCATCAGCAAAACCATCATGCTGACCGGCGACAACGAACGCGTCGGCCGCGCCATCGCCGACGCGGTCGGTCTGGACGAAGTGAAAGCGGGACTGCTGCCGGAAGACAAGGTCAAGGCCATGGAAGAACTCGCAGAACGCTACGGTCAGGTGGCCATGATCGGCGACGGGGTCAACGACGCTCCGGCCATGGCACGTGCCACGGTAGGCATTGCGATGGGTGGCGCCGGCACCGATGTGGCGCTGGAAACGGCGGACGTGGCTCTGATGGCGGACGATCTGTCCAAGCTGCCCTTTGCCGTGGCCTTGAGTCGCGCATCAAGAAGCATCATTCGCCAGAACCTGTGGGTCTCGCTAGGCGTGGTGGCACTGCTGATTCCTGCCACCTTGTTTGGCTGGGCAGGCATCGGCGTCGCGGTGTTGGTGCATGAAGGCTCCACTCTCGTGGTAGTAATCAACGCCTTGCGCCTGTTGGCGTACCCCGACGAAGAAAATACCAAGTAGATGACAGACGAAAGCGCCCAGGACGGATACGGACGAGGGCTATTCGTTTGTTCGCCGCGAACAGTTTGAGTGAGCCAAAGACAGATTACAAAGTGAACGAAGGAGAATCGGCATGAAAGAGATCAAAGCATTCATCCGCCAACACCGCATCGCCGACGTACTACAGGCGTTGCGGCAATCGGGCTTGTGCGAACTGGCTACCGCTGGCGCCAGTTGCCACAACATTACGGTATCCCAGGTGCAACGGCCGCTGGCGAGCACGGACCCGACGCAACAGCATTACTCGATGGACCTGGCCGAAGCCGTCGTCAGCGAATACAAACTGGAATTGGCATGCGCGGACGACGTGGCCGACGCGCTGGTCGACGCCATCGCCAAGGCGGCGCACACGGGGCAGCCCGAAGCGGGCTGGATTTTTGTGAGCGACTTTATGCGCGCGGTCGAGATTCGCTGAGGCGGGCAATGAAAGGAAAGCACAAGCGCAGACCACCCGCGACCAGGGACACGACACATCCTTCCGTGCAGACAACCTGTCTGGCAGCCGTCCGAGCTGGCGAAGTGGAGCGCGTGCGCGTCCTTCTGCAGGAAGGGGTTGCAGCCGATTGGCAGGATCAGAATGGCTTCAGCCTGTTGTTCCATGCGATATTCAGAAGGCATTTCGCGATTGCAGAGGATCTCCTCGCGCGAGGCGCGGATATCGATCTTGCGAACAGTCATGGCTGGACGCCGCTGTTCTGGGCGGCTTTCAACGGCCACACGGACATCGTCGGCTTTCTCGTCGCGCATCGTGCCGACGCGAATGCGGCGACCCCTGACGGCGACCGGCCCTTGTTCATGGCCGCCTGCTGCTGGCCGGCGGGGCACAGTTGGACGCGCTCGACCCCGGAGGCCGCGATGCGCTTTGGGTGGCCGGCATGAAGGGCCACCAGAAATCGTGAAACTGCTGGAAGCCAAAGCTGCTGCGCCCGGAGTGCGGCTGCCAGACGTGCATTGAGGAGGTGTACGACGACCCATATAGTCGGCGCTGGCGCTACGGCGTTCTGGCGGTCTGCGTTTCCTTCCGATATTGCCCTTCAGCCCTGAATATCTCTTTTCATTTGTTCAAATTCTTCTCGGGAGATTTCACTCTTCGCATAGCGCTTCTTGAGAACCTCGATGGCCGTCTCTGTGTCTTTTGGGTGGCTTGATGGCCTATCGGAATCATTCCACCATGGCGGTCTGAAACCACCACGCCCGAAAAAAAAGTAAAGCATGGTCACAAGAATAACGACCATAACGAGAGGCATGATCATGGGAAATGCCCACCATCCGCCCCACCAAAAATGTTCTGGGTACATAGGGTTTCTCCTGTCCTGGTTGATGAGCTTGACCTGCCGCCAGCCTTCACGGTCGACGGCACCTGTCGGCTCGCTACTTGCCGGCCGGCGCGCCCGTCATGCCGGGACCCATCATCCCGCCCATGCCCCCATCCATCATCTTCATTGTCTCCTGCATCATTTGCCGCTGCATGCCCATGCAGGCCCCCATCATTTGCCGGCGGCGCGTCATGGCCTGGGGCGAGGTGTCCTCCGGATTCCACCACCCCATGCCTTGCATGCCGCTCATCCCGTGCATACCTCCCATGCCTTGCATGCCGCCGCCACCCCAGCACCCCATGCCCTCCATCATCGGCCCCATCATCATGCCGCAGCCGGGCATGGTGTCGGAGCCGTGCATCATGCGCATGCCTTCCTGCATTGAAGTCCAATGCTCCTGCATCAGCTTCTGACGCTGGGCGGGATCGCTGGTCTGTCGAATGCTCTGCCGCTGCTCCTGCATCAGTTTCATGTGACCCTGCATCTTGCCCATGTATTCCTGGAAGGCCGGGTCGTCCGATGCCGCTTTGGGGGCGGCCGCGTGGACAGCAGGAAATCCAAGAGCGCTCATTGCGACCAGGCCAATCATCATCGTACGTTTCATAATCGATTACTCCTTTGAGAGGTTAATGCGATCACCAGCCGCACGAAGTCGGACGGCCGGTGGTGAGACCGGTCTGAGCCCCAAAATGGGCGGCCAGATCGGCGATTTCCTGATCGCTCAGGCGTTCGGCCTGGGCGCGCATCGTCGGATCCTTGCGCAGCCCGGCACGGTAGGCGCGAAGTGCCGCCAGCAGGTAAGCCTCGCGCTGCCCGGCAAGACGGGGAAACTGTTCCGAGGTGCTATTGCCATCCGGCCCGTGGCAGGCCGCACAGACTTGTTCGGCCTTGAGCCTGCCCGACGACGGGGCGCTTGCCGCGAGAGACGAGCCGGCCCAAGACAGCGACAGCAGGACCGCGATCAATATTGATTTCATTCCCTTACTCCGCTTGCGAGTAGAAGCGGGCGATGTCCGCGATATCCCGGTCGGTCAGCATCGAGGCCATGCGGTTCATGACCGGATGCCGACGTTCGCCGGAGCGGTAGGCCCTGAGCACTTTCTCCAGGTAGGCGGCGTGCTGGCCGCCGAGCTTCGGCGCAGTCTCGCCCCGGTTCATGCCCATTCCCATTCCCATGCCGCCCCGCATTCCCATGTCGTGGCAGCCTTGGCACATCTCTAGCTTGTTCCAGCCACCGCCGCCCCAATTGCCTCCTTGGCGGCCGGATTGCCAGCCTTGCGCCAAGGCCGATTGGGCGCCGCAGGACGCGAGGACAAACAGGAGAATCAGTCGAGAGTGTTTCATTTCTCTACGAATGCCCGTTCGATCACATAGTCGGCAGGCGCACCAATGTGCGGTGAAATCCGGAAGCCGCGTGAATTCAGCAGGTCGCAGCAGTCCTGCAGCATGGCGGGACTGCCGCAGATCATCGCCCGATCGATGGCCGGATCGAGCGGTGGCAGGCCGATGTCCGCGAACAGCTTGCCGTTGTCGATGAGTTCCGTCAGCCGCCCCTGGTTGCGGAAAGGCTCGCGGGTCACTGTCGGGTAGTAGATAAGCTTGTTGCGGACTTCCTCGCCGAAGAATTCGTTCGCCGGAAGTTGTGTGGCGATGAAGTCCGCATAAGCCAGTTCGCTCACATGGCGGACGCCGTGAGCCAGCACCACCTTCTCGAACCGTTCGTAGGTTTCCGGATCCTGGATGACGCTCATGAAGGGCGCAAGACCGGTGCCCGTGGCAAGGAGATAGAGGTTCTTCCCCGGCAGAAGGTCGTGCAGCACCAGGGTGCCGGTGGGTTTGCGACTGACGACGATGGGGTCGCGCGGCCGCAGGTGTTGCAGGCGGGAGGTCAACGGACCGTCTTGCACCTTGATGCTGAAGAACTCGAGATGTTCCTCGTAATTCGGGCTGGCAATGCTGTAGGCCCGGGTCAGCGGTTTTCCGTTTACGTCGAGTCCGACCATCACGAACTGGCCATTGGCGAAACGCAGCCCGGGGTTGCGGGTCGTCTTGAAACTGAACAGCGTTTCGTTCCAGTGATGGACGCTCAGGACGCGTTCTGTTACCAGTGTGCTCATTGAAGTTCCTCGATCGGGGTGAAATGTCCGGTGGTCATCGACGCAACAGCCGCAGGCCGTTGAAGACCACGATCAGGCTGGCCCCCATGTCGGCGAAGACGGCCATCCACATGGTGGCGTTGCCGGCTATCGCCAGCACCAGAAAGATGGCCTTGATGCCGAGGGCGAGCGCGATGTTCTGCCACAGCACCGCATGGGTGCGGCGCGACAGCCGAATGGTCTCGGGGATGCGCCGCAGGTCGTCGTTCATGATCACGATGTCCGCCGCCTCCATCGCGGTATCGGTTCCCGCCGCGCCCATCGCCACGCCGATGTCGGCGCGTGCCAGCGCCGGCGCGTCGTTGATGCCGTCGCCGGTCATGGCGGCCGGGCCGTGGCGATGCTGCAAGTCTTCGATGGCCGCCAGCTTGTCCTCGGGCAGCAGGTTGCCGCGCGCATCGTCGATGCCGGCCTCGCGGGCAATGGCGGCGGCCGTCGCGCTGTTGTCGCCGGTCAGCATCACGGAAGCGATGCCCAGCCGGTGCAGTTCGGCTAGCGCCTCGCGCGAGCTGTCCTTGATCGTGTCGGCCACGGCGAAAATCGCCAGCACCTGCTGTTCGGATGCGAGCAGGGTGACGCTGCGGCCCTGCGTTTCGTGGATCGCCAGACGAGCCTCGATCTCTGCACCGCACAGGCCGCGGTCCTCGATCAGGCGATGGTTGCCCAGGATCATGCGCTGGCCGTCCAGGCGCGCCTCGATGCCGCGCCCCGCGAGCGCGACGAAATCGCTCAGGCCGTTTTCCGGTCGGTCGAGTCCTTGGGCGATCGCCTTCGCCACCGGATGATCGGAGTGGCCGGCGAGGCTGGCCGCCCAGCCGAGCACTTGGTCTTCCGGCACGGCCGAGGGCAAAGTCTCGGTGGCGACCAGGCGGGGTCTGCCTTCGGTGATGGTGCCGGTCTTGTCCAGGGCGATCACGCGCAGCTTGCGCGCATCTTCGAGGTAGACGCCGCCCTTGATCAGGATGCCGCGTCGCGCGGCCGCCGCCAGTCCGCTCACGACGGTGACCGGCGTGGCGATGACCAGCGCGCAGGGACAGGCGATGACCAGCAGCACCAGGGCCTTGTACAGCGCCTGCGTCCAGTCCCAGCCGAGCAGCGAGGGCGTGGCCGCAGCGACCGCGACGGCAATGGCGAACACGGCCGGCGTGTAGATGGCGGCGAAGCGGTCGACGAAACGTTGCGTCGGCGCCCGCGTCCCTTGCGCCTGTTCGACCGCGTGGATGATGCGCGCCAGCGTGGTGTTGCTGGCCATCGCCGTGACACGAAACTCCAGCGTGCCCGTCTCGTTGATCGTGCCGGCGAACACCATGTCGCCCTCTGTCTTGTCCACCGGAATGCTTTCGCCGGTGACCGGCGCTTGGTTCACCGCGCTCGCTCCTGCGGTCACCCGGCCGTCGAGCGGCATGCGCGCGCCGGGCTTGACGCGCACGGTCGCCTCCAGCGGCACATCGCCCGCAGGCGTCTCGATCCAGCGCCCGTCGGCCTGCCGCACCTCGGCCGTGTCCGGTGTCAGATCGAGCAGGCTCTTGATGGCGTTGCGCGCCCGATCCACCGAACGCGCTTCAATCAGCTCGGCGATGGCGTAGAGCGCCATGACCATCGCCGCCTCGGGCCATTCGCCGATCAGGAAGGCACCGGTCACCGCCACGCCCATCAGCGCGTTCATGTTCAACTGGCCGCGCCGCAGTGCCGCGAGGCCCTTGCTGTAGGTGGAAAAACCCGACAGCCAGATCGCTGTCGCGGCCAGCGCCATGCTTGGCGCCTTGAACGGCAGCGTGTCGGGCGCAAGGAAATGAAAAGCCTCGGCCCCGATGGCGAGAAGCAAGGCCAGAGTTGCCCGCCACAGATTGGCATTGCCCGCACCGTCGAGCTTCGCGCTGGCACTCTGCGCGACGGGTTTGGCGTCATATCCGGCCCGGCGGATGGCGGCGACGGCGGCCGGCAATGCCGCATCGGTCGCGTCGATGGCCAGCGTCCGTGCCGACAGTTGGAAGTTGATGGAGCGAATGCCGGCGATGCCCTCCAGGGCACGGCGAATATCGTTCTCCTCGGTGGGGCAGTCCATCGTTGGAATCAGCAGCACGGTCGCGCCAGCCTCGGCCGGCGATGCGAGCGCCGCGCCCGACGCGGACGCGGCGTTCGCACAACTGCAAGCGCTGCCGCACGCGTCGGACTGGCTCGAAATCTGGCGGAGGATCGGTGGTTGGATCATGTCTGGTCGCGTCACTTGGCGCCATTGAAAACCCTGTAGCCGCTAAAGAGTCAAGGGGCTACAATCATTTCGACTGGGCCCCCCCATACAGATGAGAGGAATGGATCGACCATGAAGATCGGCGAACTCGCCCGCGGCACGGGAACCAGCGTGGAAACCATCCGCTATTACGAGCGTGAAGGTCTTCTGCCCGCAACAGAACGCACGGACGGCAATTACCGCATCTATGGCGGCGCGCATGCCGACAGGCTGCGATTCATCCGCAACTGCCGCAGCCTCGACATGACGCTCGAGGAGATTCGGGTGCTGTTGCGCTTCAAGGACTCGCCCGCCGATGACTGCGGTGCAGTGAACGAACTGCTCGACGAACACATCGGGCACGTCGCCAACCGAATCCGCGAACTGCGCCATCTTGAACGGCACCTCAAGGGGCTGCGCGATCTATGTCAGGAATCGCGGGATGCCGGCCACTGCGGCATTCTGAATGAGCTTGCGCACAATGTGTCGTCGTCTTCGGACGCCACATCCGGCCACGTCGGCGGCGCCCACAAAAGCGGTGGCACGCAACGCCGAATCACTCGTGGCGTTTCTAGAAAGTGATACCCGACCACTGCGAAACCATACCCAATGGCGGCAAACGCTGCACAGCCGGTCGCCAAGCTGAAAAGCTGGGCACCCTCGGGTCAATGACCGCTTCGGAGTAGCGCACGAGCTGAACGTCAGCAATGGAGAACAATCGCCACGGTCCGTTCTTGGTTGGCTGCTGCCGTAGCCCTTTCAACCGCCAGTGGCTGTTGAGGCCGAAGTCCAGACCTCTGGACAATAATTGCGAGAGGCGGGTTACGGATCGGTTAGCTGCCGCTGAGTTTTCCAACGTCATAAGGCCGGTTATGGGCACATTGTTCTCATTGGTGACCGGCGGCTTCGGAGCAGCCGAATTTCAGCGGCAGCTATGGGGCGGCGAGAACGTGAAAGCCACCGTCTCTGGCCTGCCAGGTCCAGTCGGTCAAGCTATCGATAGAAATACGCAATCATTAGCTGCCGGAATCGAACGGCTGGTTGCTGGCGCGACTGCAGTGGGCTTGCTACATGAACCATCTTTGAAGGATCAGTCGGCTGGAGCAAGTGGTGCATCGCGAGTGGTCTTCAAATTCATCGGTGCGCTAAACTGCATCGTGATGATTCAGAAGCAAGCGCAATCCCACGAAAATATCCTGAGGCGGAGATGATGGAAATAGACAATGCCATCAAAGCGCTGGTGACCGATCCAGTTTTACAGCAGCGGCTGGCCAAGGTACTCGTGTTGCGATGCTTCCGCAATTCGGTTTTGGAAGATCTCCACGCCGGCATCGTGCCCGACTCGAAGCGCGGAGATCATTCCGATGTTGTTGTCCATACTTCTTTTGGCGAGATTCCCTGGAATGAGGTTTCGCGATTTGATGATGCGGAAATGCAGGCGCTGATGATCGATGTGGTGAATCGGACCTATCGATTTCTTCAAGAACTATTTGATGAAAAGCGAAGTGGACAACTTCTTCTGCGATTGGCCGAGAAGGATCCGGTACCGGATTGGGAGAATCCCGGGTAGTCACCACAGGCGGGTCTGCTACACGAAACATCTTTGACCGGCGTCGCACGGGCCTGCATTGCGTTAGCATATCGCCTTCATCACCCACATCGAAGGAGCTCACTATGGCCCGCAAGAAGAAGCTCGATTTTTCTGACATCGCTATTACCCGCAAGAAGACAAACCTTAATCAGAAGGATTTCTGGAGCCGTTATGGCGTCACGCAGTCGGGTGGGTCGCGCTACGAATCCGGTCGGAATATTCCGAAGCCGCTGGGGATCCTGTTATGGCTGCATCAGTCGGGGAAGGTGACGGACAAGGATCTGGCGGATGCTTTGAAATAGTTGGAAGTCAGTTGCCTCCAGAGCTGGCCCAGAAACTCCTGGCAGCGCGATTGATCAGCGTACGAATGTCCTCGAACCCATTGGGAGCGATCCTGCAAGCGACCAGAACGAGTGACAAGCAATACGGCAAGCGGACGGTCCATGGATTTGTGGACAGCTCGCCTGCGGGCGAACCGGGCGGTCTTGCCGTGGATAACGACAATACCGTTACCCACCGCGCCGCCCTCTGACCACAAATCCACAGACCCCAAAAATCAGGATCTTTTTGATTTTGGGTTCAAAGGCGAAACCCGTTCGCTCATTTTCGAACTGATCGAGGCGAACACCTTGTACTCATTGTTCAGACCGTTCTGCGGGGCGAAGGTGAAGCCACCCATGCGGAGCAACCGTTCCAGCTTGCGTCGTTCTATGGAGGACAAATTGGCCATGGGATTTCTGCTTGGTATAGGTGTTGTTCGCAGTGGAAGCGGCGTCTCGCTGTGGACTAAATACCGACGCGCAGCCTTTTGGCGCGCTCTTTGAAAGCGCGTTCGCCACCTTCCAAGATATCGCAGACATGCTGCCGAATACGTGAGTTCTCTAGGCTGCCGCTCTCATAGGCGATGAGAGGCAACTGGCCGGGCCGATGCGGCCCGCAGGTGGCGACGATCACCTGATCAGCATCGGTGTTCACCACCAGGTTGGCGTTGTGCGTCACGATGATGATCTGACGCCGCTTCTTGGCGTCCCGAAAGCGATACACCAGTTCCTGGAAGATTGATTGAGGGTCCAGGTTCTCTTCAGGTTGGTCGATGATCAGCGGTCGGTCGTCTTCCGCGTCGATGGCGAGGTACAGCAGCAACAGCACGATGCCGCGCGTTCCGGGCGACAACTGCTCAATGTTCGCGCCGTCGTATTGGAGACCGTAGCCCACGGTGATATGGTCAGTGCTGTACAGCCAGTCCGAGACGCTACGCGCCCAAGCACGAAAGTCCTCGCCCTCGGGCATGTGGGTCCTGAGCGCGGCTTCGTTTGCCTTGACGAATTCGAGCAGCGCGGCGGCGGCCTGGGCGGCATTACCTGTGGCCCATGCAGGCAGCAGCCCTTCGCGCGCGGATTGCAACAGCTCACCGCGTCCCTTGAAAGGCCCGTTTGTACGTAGATCCAGCAGCGCTTCGCCCGCGTGGGCCCACTGATCGAGATCGACAAGACGTCGTACTGAAAACGACAACTTCGAGAGTGAGCCGGCAGATTGGTCGATACGCTCCTTGATGGGCGCGTACAAGGCCGCAAGCTCTTCTTCCTCTTCGAGGATCGCCTCGAAGATTCCGGCGTAGGCCGCGCGGCGCGCGTCGATCAGAGTACGGATGCGCTCGTCGGCGCCCTGAATGCGCTCGATCTGCTGAAGAACTTTGGTCAGAGCGCCATCGGCCTTCGTGATTTTGTCCGACAGGGCGGTAAACCGTTTCGCATTCTGTGCATCGACGCCGACCAAGGTTCGCAAGCGGGTTAATTCCTGCTCCAGTAACGATAGCGTCTGGTCGGAAAGATTGGCATTCTGCGGAATCAGCGTGATGGTTGGATCGGGGTTCTGCTGGAACGGAGACTCGGTCTTCGCTGGCCCCTGCAACTTCCCGACTAGCAGTTGGGCTTGCTTGATGCGTTCCGTCAACAACGAATCGACCCCACCGACATAGTCGACCTTGAAAGCCTCCCAATCGGTGGCGTTTAGCCCGGCCTCGTCGCGTTCTTCCTTCAAGTCGGCCAGCATGGCCGGTGCTTGCCGAGAACGGAAGTCGAGCACGTCATTCTGCAAATGCAGCAGAGCCTGGTGCCGCCGTTTGGCCTGTTCGACCTGCTGACGCTTTTCATCAGCGGCGAGTGAGATCTGTTCGTGGCGCTTGGCGCGTTCCTCGTTACCCTTGGCGACCAGCGAATTACGGTCGTTCTTGTCCTTCTCGATAGCACGTTTTTTCTCGTCGCGGTCCTTCTCCAACGCTTTGAGCCCGTCCTTTTTGACACGCTCTTCAGTGAGATTGGCGGATGCCCTGCCCAGAGTGTGCTGCTGCCGCTCGCGCTTCTGTCGCGAGCCTTCGAGGCGAATGTCCAACAATTCCTTGAAGGAGTCGGCGCCGAGCCGGTCGGTGAGCGCGTGGGCATTGAAGATCACGCGCTCGATTTCTTTGACCAAGGCGTCATCTAGGCCTTCCGCCGAACAGAGTTGATCGACGAACTGTTGCGACAGGTACTGGACATAGGGGTTGTCCAGCAGGTCTTCCATGTCGGCCTGGGTGAGGCGATTGCCGGTTTTTTCACCGGACGCCCAATGCAGTTCGGCCGCGCTGTCGCCCAGATGGTCCTTTGCACGAAGAATGAACGACCGCTCGTTGAGATGTGGGGAGAGCGCCAGACCGCCCGCAGCGATCAGGTCGGCCAGCGCGGTCTTGCCGGACCCGCGTGCGCCGATTACGGCAACCAGGCCCGCGTTCAATTCAATGGTGCCTTGAGAAATCCAAGGCGCATTTGTGATGGACACGGTATTGATCGTGTGTCCATCCAGGGCACCGCGCGGTGGTTTATCGCCAATGGAAACACGCTCCTCGGGCTCGATGCAGACTTGGCGTAATGACTCAAACGATAGGTCGCCCTTAATCCAGCAGAAGCGACTCTCATCTGGCTGTCCAACTTTAGTGGCTGTATGCGCATCTGAACCGTGCAAGCAAGGCTTGAGGCCGTTGTATTGGCTTTCCAGTTCAGCGACGGATGCGCTACCTTTGCCGAGCCAGAAATTGATCTGTTGCGGCGTGGCGCTAAAGACGATATTCGCGATGCCTTCGACGTGCTTGCGCTGAGCGGCGAACGAAGCGAATGTGTCACGCAATCCGGATGTTCCATCCTTCTCGCCGCCGGCAACGGCGATCAATGCGTTCTTCTTGAACCAGTTGTTCTTCGCCCGTGCCTCTATGAGTTGATCGAGCTTAACCTTGAACTGGTTTGCTCCCTCTGAGCGGGCCGCTTCGTCGTCCGTCAAGCTAGGTTGGTGGGCACGTCCCAAGCGAATTAGGTCGCTGCGCTGACAGCGGTACGGTCCGCCTTGGTAAGAGAAATCGAGTTCGAGCAAGAAGCGCTTGATCTGCTCGACGTGATCCGAATCTTCCGGAGAAAAGAGCAGGTGAATGTTGACCGCAGACGCCTTGGAGGTCTCGATGCTCAGTCGCAATTCGACGTTGGGAAAGATCAGTCCGACATTAGCGAGGCGTCCCTGGCGCTGCTGCTCGACTACCTGCTCGTAGCGTTCAATGCCGAAGTAGTCGGTAATACCCAACGCTCGGATGGGCGGGTCCGACGCCTCGATCGCACCGAGAAATGCTTCCCAAGGATCTGGCCCCGTATATTGGTTATTGAGGGCCGTGCCAGGCGTATGGATGTGCGGGTCCCAACGATGCCATATCGAGCCTCGCTTGTTTTGCGTATTGATTGCTCCAGCCATACGGCCCCCTTTGGTGCTCTCCATCCAGGCAGGTGCCCGGCAGAGATTCTCATCTCATGTCAATTGACTGTCATTGTGGTGGTTGCTTTGCATTGGCCTTCTGCTGGATCGCTTGGCATCGCTCCATCAGAGCTTCGAATGGCTCAGCGTCATTGAGGAATAAGCCGTCATCGATCATGTGTTGATAGTCGGCAGCCAATTTGGCCAACGCGCTGTCATCAGGTACAAGCTGGAGCCTACCTGCGACCGCCGCGTGATAGTCGATGACCTCGCCATGCGGGTTCTTTTCTGCAAAGAACACGCTTTTGTGTTCGGCAACTGCGCGGGCGAGGGCTTTGTCCGCAATGGCTGCGTCGGCGAAGCCGGCGGCATCCAGTCTCGTCACGTCGTGCCAGTGACGCGCGAAGCGGTCACCACCCCGGAATTCGCCTTGCGCGCAGAAAACGTGAATCGCCGTGACCTTTTCCCAGAAGGTGCGTTCGGCGCGCATAACCTGTGGCGTGGCGGTTGGAAACTCCACCCCCTGCAGATACGCGGCCGCATCGCAGCGGATAGCGCGTGGTTCGCTAGGCTCGCCGGTGGAACGGGCACCGAACTCCAACATCACGGCGGGCGCGACATAGCCAGTGCCGGTGGCCAATGGTGCGTAATCGATGAACACTTTGTCGCCCTCGGCCCGCACGGTTGCCGGTAGGCCATATTGCTCAAGGTTCTGCTTGAGCCGTGGCACGATCTCGGCGCCGACCCAGTCCGACAGGCGCGCACGAATCTCCTTGCTCCACTTCTTCTCCTGGCTCTTGCTGGTCGGCAGTGGCGCATCTGCATCGCCCACCAGATCGCTGGCTATGGCGCGGATGTCGTAAGTCAGGTCCACGTCTTCGGAGAAGCGCCGGATGACACCGTAGGCCTTCGACAAGGACGTGCCGCCCTTGAATACCAAGTGGTCAGCGTAGGGGCCGCCAAAGAGGTGCCGCAGCGACCAGACCACCCAGATGTCTTTTTCCAGCAGATGGGGCAGAAGGCCCGATGCGTTGGCTGCCGCGTCGAGTGCGTCCTGGCGTTCGGCGGTGGAGAGCTGGAAGAACTCAGGCATGGGTCATCAAGGCGCTGATTTCTTGAGCCATCCAGGTCGGCAGGCGCGCTCGTGCCGACGCGACTTCCTTCAGCTCGGACGGTGGCAGCTTGGTGCGTAGCTTCCGGATCGCTTCACCAGCTTTTTCCGGGCCCAGCCAAGCCAGTGCCCTCACTACTTCGCCGGCGGCCCGCCCGGGAAAGATCAGTTGCCAGACTGGCGCGTGCCGGAACTCGACCATCTGCGCGCCCAATTTCAAGCGGCGGCTGGGGCCGGACGTGAGATAGACCGCCCGCATTGGCACCTGTGTGGTCAGGCCCAGCGCGTTGGCGGCGGCGGCGCCGTGCGACACGATGGTTTCCCCACGCTGGTTCGCTAGACCCTCGACCATCTTGACGGCCGACGGCGCACGGGTGCCAAAGCGGCTTTCGACGGGCAGGACATAGATACCGCGGCCGGCGCGCAGCAAGGAGCCGCGCCTCACCAGGCGGGACAGCACTTGATCCACGGCTGCGCGACTGCCCAAGTGCAGCAGTTCTTTTGCGACCAAAGGCGTGCCCTCCGGCATTCCGGCGGCGTGCTCCAAGACTTGTTTGGTGAGGGTTTCCATGGCGATAGCTCCAGACTGGTAGAAGTATGAGGCTACTTCTGACACATTTCAAGTCCTAAGACTCGTGCGGCGTAGAGTCGAACAGGCGCTTGCCACCCTGACCTTGATCGTACATTGCAGTGAAAGCAGGCGATGGAGACGCTTGTTGTCCCGCTAATGCGAAATTCCCGTGGCGAACATTATCACCAGCTGATACAATACGGCATGCGTGAAGACCACGGGATTTTCACCCTCATCGACCTCCACGAGCAGATCATCGATCAGGGTGGTGGCTATTGGGTGAAGATCGAGGCTTGGCGTGTCGAGGCGACGGCAGAGGTTCCACATGGGATCCGCTATACCCTGACGCTGCACGAGCCTTACGGCAAGCGAATCCTCGGGTACGACAACGCCCATGCAGTGAAACCGCCAAAGAAGTTCAAGTATGCCGGACGGCGATTGACCTACGACCACAAGCACCGGCATGCCAACGACAAGGGCGTGCCCTACGAGTTTCAGGATGCACAGCAACTCCTGATCGATTTCTTCAACGAGGTCGATCGGGTTCTCAAGGAGGCGAGACGGAAATGAAAGCCATCGTGATCGGCATCATGCCGCAAGACAAGATTCGGGACCGCATCTTGTCCATCGCCCGCGGCGAGTACAAACCGAAGTCGGGTGAGCCCAAGATATGGTTCAATTCGATGCGTTCGCTCGCCGAGGTGTTGAGTGATGAGAACCGTTCCTTGTTGCAGGTAATCAAGGACACGAACCCGCAGTCCATCACATCGCTGGCCGAGACGACTGGTCGCAAACCGGGTAATCTCTCGCGGACGCTCAAGACCATGTCCAACTACGGCATTGTCGAGATGAGGCGTGAGCGCAATCATGTGCGACCTGTCGCCATGGCCACGGAGTTCCGGATCGTAGCGTGAGTCTGTTGCGCCGATAAAGGCGGGCAATTTCGGCAAGTACTGGACTGAATATGATATAGGCGTATGCCAAATGAACTATGGCTAAAACGTGACGTGAATGGGGCAAATCAGGGCATTACAGCGCTATTTCGTGCTAGTTTAAGAAAGTGGCAAGCGTCGAAGTCAAGCAAAATCAATTAGTTAAAAGTGGCGCTCTTGGTCGGCTCCCTTTGACATGGTGGGGGTCGTTGGTTCGAGTCCAATCGCGCCTACCAGATTCGGTAGGAGAAAGCCCTAAGTCACTCAGTGACTTAGGGCTTTTTGTTGCTTGCGGGCCAATTGCCGCCCATCATGCCGTCCCTGCCTGCTGCATCGGCTGCCACGCGCGGTACTCGGACAGCCGCAGCCGATAACGGGTGACATTGCCTTCATGCAGATTGCGCAGGTCGTCCAGGGCTAGTTCGACGACTTGATCCAGGTCGTCCGGCGGCACCAGCGATGCCGCCACAGTGCGCACGGACGCTTCGCCAGGAGGCTGTTGGCCGCGCACGATCTCGGCCACCACGGTAATCAGCGCTTCGCGGTAACGCAGGCGTACGGGATCGGGTTCGGCGACGGTTTCGCGAATGGCCATGTAGCGCTGGCAGGAGCGCTCGTAGGCCCACACGAATACATCGCGCAGGAGATCTACCCGTTTCATCTCGTACACGCCGAGAGTGCCTTCCACATAGGCCCGTTCGGGGACATCGATGAAGGACAGCGGACAGAGATTGTGCCGGATGAGCGGGATGTTTGCCCCCAGCCGGGATACCCGCTTGTTCACATCCACGAACGGTTGCAGGTAGGGGGTGTGCACCATGATGAAAAAGGCTTGCTCGAACGGGTCTGCGATAGCGGCGGCCTTGTCCAGGATCATGCGGAAACAGGCGTCGACCTGCTGGGGGATGCCGAGCGGGTGAAACACCGTGCCACTGACCTCGACGATGCGGCTCCGCAGCCGCCCGCTCTCGCTCGGGTCGGCGAGCAGGTTTTCCGACAGCAGCGCGTGCAGGTTGGAAAAGGTGAAGGTGTTAAAGCCGATGCCCTCGGCCTGCTCCACCAGCAACTCGATGGCCGCCTTGTGGTTCAGGATCATCTGCGCTTCGCGTCGGTCCTTGCCTTCGGCGGCCTGTCCCAGTTCGATCAGGTTCTGTGTGTCGAGGCGGGTGTAGGTATTGCCTTCGAGCCGGCTCGATGCCCAGGACAGGTCGATGAGCAGGCGTCCCAGGATATCGCGCGCATAGGTGCCCGCCGGCCGCTCGCCGTCGGGGGGGCGGCCGATGTTGTGCAGGTGCGCGCAAATTTCCGGCGACAGGTAGCTGGACTCGTTGGGGCGATACGCCTCCAGAAAATCGCGGTCATAGCCCACGGGTTTGCGGCCCTGGATGGGTTGGCGAACATAGGCCTTGATCTCCCCGCCTTCGGGTGACGTTGGAACATAAACTTCCGGCGTGAGCTGCCCCACCGATGTCGTGGCAGACACGCCTTGCAGGACAATGGTCACGTCGCCTGTATCTACGCGATACTTGAGTGCTCGTCCATCTCCCTCGGCACGAATACGCCGATGCTCCACCAGCGAGGCCAGGCGGCGTTGCAGGGTGCGGCGGCTAACGATATCAGCCAAGACCGTATGCAGGTCGTCAATGCCGACCCCATCGGGGTATCGAACAATCTCGGCTTCGATCCTTGCGTTCAAGTCTTCAGGGAGTTTTTTGGGCATGCGGCACCTTCTTTTGGCGCGAAATTGTTTATTCGCGCCACAAAGCTACCGGTATTGGCGCGATTTGTCAAAATGCGCGCCATTGTGTGGCGCGATAAGTGAGCATCGCGCCACAAAGCTATACTCTTTCCAGGCCATCAAGGGTTTCCACCAAGGCATCCATCTGCTGCCAGAACGCCCGGCCATCGGATTGCCATTGAGCCCACGCGGTGCTCAGTGTCGCCGGTTCTGAGCGAACCCACTTTCCCTCATGGCGTGGCCAGTTCCGGGTGAGCCTGCCTGGCATGTGCAATGATCTCGAGAGCTTCGGGGTAGCGGTAGCCTTCGATCTGGGCAATCAGCGTCCTGCCCGCGTCGCCGAGCGTGGTTTCGATCAGCCCGGCGTGCTTCTGTAAGATCGAATTGGCCTGCATGCTTGATGCCGCAAGCAGGGGTTCAAGTTCTGCCAGCACAGGCTGCAATGCCTGCCAGTCGGCCGTAGTCGGAGCGTCTAGGGTTGCGGGTGCGGCGGCTTCGGGCAGGGCCATGTGGATCGCCGCGGCCAGCGGCTGCAGGGCATCCCCCAGCGCGCCAGTCAGGCGTTCGATTTCCGCCGCATCGGCGCCGGCCTTGAAGGCCGCATCCAGTTCGGTGGCCAGCTGCTGCACCTGTGTCGCTCCGAGGTTGCCGGCCGCACTCTTGAGCGTATGCGCGATGCGTCGGGCGTCCTCCCCCTTGCCCTGCGCCAGGCATTCGCGCAGGCGTGCAACGTCGTCGCCGTGCTCGGCGGCGAAGCGCCGCAGCAGTTTCAGATAGACCGCCTGGTTGCCGTTGAGCGTCTTCAATCCCAGGGCCGTGTCCAGCCCGTCGATCTCCGGCAGTTCCGCGGGGGGAGGGGCGGCGTTGGGTGTCGTCCCGCCCGGTTTGTCCCCGGGCGCCGTCCCGCCATCCGCTACGGCGAGGAGAGCGTCTTTTGCTCGACCGCCTTGTAGCGCAGTTGTTTCATCAGCGCCGACTTTTGTCGGCGGCAGCCATTCGAGCAGGGTGCCGAACAGCAAGGCCGGATCGACCGGCTTGGCGACGAAACCGTTCATGCCGGCCGCCTCGCAGGCCGCGCGATCATCGTCGAAGGCATTGGCGGTCATCGCCAGGATGGGCGTGTTTTCCAGACCGGGCAGGGCGCGGATGGCCTGCGTCGCTTCCAGCCCGTCCATCTCCGGCATCTGGATGTCCATCAGGATCAGGTCATAGTTTCCCGCACTCGCCTTGTCGACCGCCTTGCGGCCATTCTCTGCCGTATCGACTGCCAGCCCGACGGAGTGAAGCAGTTCCAGCGCCACTTCGCGGTTGATCGCATTGTCCTCGGCCAGCAGCAGCCGGGTGCCGGCGGGGCGCTTGCGCAGTTCGGCCTCGACGTCGCGCTTGTCCGCCCCTGTTTCTGCCGGCATAACGCCATGGCCACGGCCGAGGGTGGCGGTCAGCCAGAAGGTGCTGCCTTGGCCCGGCATGCTGTCAACGCCGACCTCACCGCCCATCAGCTCGGCCAGCCGCCGGGTGATGGCCAGCCCCAAGCCGGTGCCGCCGTACTTGCGCGTGGTCGAGACATCGGCCTGCTCGAAGGCCTGGAACAGTTGCGGGATCTTCTCCGGGGGGATGCCGATGCCGGTATCGGCGACTTCGAAGCGCACCCGCAGTTCGCCGTCCCGTTCTTCGAGCAGTTTGGCGCGCAGGGCGATGCTGCCCTGCTCGGTGAATTTGACGGCGTTGCCGGCGTAGTTGAGCAGGGCCTGGCGCAGCCGCGTCGGGTCGCCGCGCAGCCACAGCGGCACGGCGTTGCCATCCACTTCGACGGTGAGCCCCTTCGCGCGGGCGGCCTCGCCGATCAGCGAGCGGATGTTGTCGAGGATGGCGGAGAGGTGGAAGTCGGTGTCTTCCAGTTGCAGCCTGCCGGCCTCGATCTTGGAAATGTCGAGGATGTCGTTGATGATGGAGAGCAGGTGCTGGCCGGCGCTGTCGATCTTGGTGAGGCGTTCGGCCTGCTCGGGGGTGGCCCTGGCCTTCATCAGGTGGGTGAGGCCGAGGATCGCGTTCATCGGCGTCCTGATCTCGTGGCTCATGTTGGCGAGGAAGGCGCTCTTGGCGGCGTTGGCCGTGTTGGCCAACACCGTGGCTTCTTCCAGTTCCTGCGTCTTGGATTCGACCAGATCCTGCAGGTGGTAGCGGTAGGCGTCGAGCTCGGCGGCGGTACGTTTCTTTTCGGTGATGTCTTCCTTGACGGCAACGTAGTGGGTGATGCGGCCGTCGGGTCGGCGGATGGGCGCGATGATGGCGAACTCGGTGTATTCGCTGCCGTCCTTGCGCCGGTTGATGAATTCGCCTTTCCACGGCCGGCCTGCGGTGAGGGCGGCCCAGAGGGCGTCGTAGGTTGCCGGCGGCGTCTTGCCGGAGTGCAGGACACGCGGATTCTCGCCGATGACTTCCTCGCGGTCGTAACCGGTGACCTGCAGGAATGCGTCGTTCACATATTCGATTGCGGCATCGATGTTGGTGATGACGATGCTTTCCGGGCTTTGCTCGATAGCCAGGGAGAGCTTCCGAAGCTGCACCTCGGCCTGGCTGCGCTCGGTAATATCCTCTCCTGAACTCAGGTGGCCAATGATGGCGCCGTTAGCGTCGCGCAGCGCGACGTTGTTCCAGGAGATCAGGCAGCGTTTCCCTTCGCGGGTCAGCACCTCGTTATTGTGGCGAACGGCAACGCTGTCCTGACCTGTCAGGAGGCGGCGGGATATTTCCCGGGCCAGTTCGCGCGCATCCGCGGGCAGGAAGTTCTCGAACCAGTCCTTGTCCATGATGTCGGCGCGATCCCTGCCGAGCACCTCGCAACCCTTGCGGTTGATCAGGGTCACATGACCCGCGGTGTCCAGCGCCACCATCATCACCCCGGCGATATCCAGGTAGGTCTCGGCACGTTTCTTTTCCCGCAGGATCGCTTGCTCGGACTGCTTGCGTTCGGTGACATCCCGGAAGGTCACTACTGCGCCGGCCAGTTCCCCTTGTCCATCTCGCAGCGGTGTGCTGGCGTATTCGGCCAGGAAGCTGGTGCCGTCCTGGCGCCAGAACACCTCGTCGGTGATTTGGTGCACTTTGCCGTCGTGGTAGGCCGCGTAGATGGGGCAGTCCTCGCGCGCATAGGGCGTGCCGTCGGCGCGGGTGTGATGGTGCAGGGCGTGCGAGGGCTGGCCGATGATCGCGGCCGCGTCCCATTGCAGCATCGCCGCGGCGGCCGGGTTGACGAAGGTAACGCAACCCTCCAGATCGAGGCCGAAGATGCCTTCGCCGGCCGCATCGAGGATGAGCGCGTTTCGCTTTTCCATCCGGCCCAGTTCGGCCCGGTTGCGGTGCGTGGCGATGCCGAAGGCCAGGTCGGCGGCCGCTTCCCCGAGCAGGGCGACCACGTCGGCGTCGAAGGCGCCCGGCTCGGCGGCGCAGATGGTGAGCGCGCCGACGACCTGGTCCCCGATCCGCAGCGGCAGGGCGGCCGAAGCCGCATAGCCGGCCTGCCGCGCCTGTTCCCGCCACGGGGCGTAGGCCGGGTCTGCCAGGGCGTCGTTGACGGCGACGGGGATGCCCTCGCGGATCGCGGTGCCGGTCGGCCCCCAGCTCAATTCGGTCTCGTCACAGGTGATGTCGAGATTGTCGATGAAGTCCGCCGGGGTGCCGGCGGACGCTGCCACCCGCACGTGTTTGTCGTCTTCGGCATAGCCGATCCAGGCCATGCGGTAGCCGCCGGCCGCGACGATGGCGCGGCACATCTGTTCCAGCAACTCCTGTTCGGTTTTGCTCTGTAGCAGCGTCCGGTTGCCGGCGGAGAGCACGCGCAGGGCGCGGTTGGCGAAGGCGAGCTTGCGCTCGCCGAGCTCGATCGAGTCGGCCATGGCGTCGAAGGAGCCGGCCAGCCGGCCGATGCTGTCTTCGCCATGGCTCAAGCCCGTGCGGGCGGACAGGTCGCCGCCGCCGAGGCGGGCGGCGGCCCGCGCCAGGGCCAGCAGCGGCCGCACCAGCAGCTTTTCACTACCGACATAGACCAGGGCCAGCGCCAGCAGCAGCAGGCCTGTCATGAGGACCGTATAGAGAACCAGTTCCTGCCGTGCCGGCGCTGTCACGGCCTCCTTCGGCAGACTCAGGATTACCCGCATCGGCCCGGAAACGGTCTCCAGCAGCGGCGCGAAGGCGACGATGCGCCGCATTCCGCCCAGGCCCTCCGTCTCCAGGACACCCTCACCGCCATGATCGATGACGGCCTGGAACAGCCGGGACTGACCGATATGATCGCCCACGCGCGGGTCATCCGCCGGATAGTTCGCAAGCACCGCGCCTTTCGCATCGGCGAGGATCAGCTGGGCATCACCGGTCAATCTGCTCGCGGCCAGTTCCGCCTCCAGCCAGTCGAGGTCGAGCGCCAGGTACAGCACGCCGGTCACGCGCCCGGTCCCGTCGCGCATGGCCTTGGCGATCGGGACGCGGGGCTTGCCCTGGATGCGGCCGATCACCACGTCGCCAACGACCAGATCCTGCGTCGTCAGCACCGGCCGGAACCAGCTCCGATCGGAATAATTGACAGGGGCCTTGGCCGGCACCGCGGCACAGGCGACATCGCCGTTGGGCAGCGCCCTGCCGGCCTGGCTGAACTTGGCTACAGGCTTGATCCACTCTGCGAGGAGCCGCCCACATTCGGCCGCGTCGGCCCCGGCTTGCAGTTCCGGACGGAGCATCAGGCCGTTCAGAATGGCGTCGGCATGCGTCGTGATTTGCTGCTGGTGGGCTACCGTCAGTTTCACCTGGTGCAGCAGGTGCGCGGTGGCGGTGGCGATCCGTTCCGCACTGTGATCGGTGGTATGCCATGCCAGCATGGTGAAACAGGTGGTGAATACCGCCAGCAGCAGCAGGATCAGCCGGCCGCGCAGGCCGAGGGCGAAGGGCGTTTTCATGGTGTTTCGCCTTCCTGGTATTTCTCGGCGACGGCGACGAAGTCGTCGTAGGCGGCGAGGAAGGCGTCGGTCACATCGGGGTCGAAGTGCTTGCCGCGTTCGCCGGCGATGATGTCGCGCGCCGCATCGGGCGGCATGGCGGCCTTGTAGACGCGCCGGGAAATCAGGGCGTCGAACACGTCGGCCAGCGCCATCAGCCGCGCCGGCACCGGAATGGCGTCGCCCTTGAGACCGTCGGGGTAGCCGCTGCCGTCCCATTTTTCGTGGTGCCAGTGGGCGATCTGTTGCGCGGTGTCGAGAAAGTCGATGTGGCGGTCGGTTTCGCGCAGGGCATGCTCGATGGCCTGCGCCCCGAGTTCGGCATGGGTCTGCATCACCGCCCATTCTTCCGCGTTCAGCTTGCCCGGCTTGTGCAGGATGTGGTCGGGAATGCCGACCTTGCCGATGTCGTGCAGCGGGGCGGACTTGGCCAGCAGTTCGATGTTCTGCTCGGTGAGGAAAGCGGCGAAGCGCGGATGGCCCTGCAACTGCCGGGCGAGCAGGCGCACGTATTCCTGGGTGCGGCGGATGTGGTTGCCGGTTTCGTTGTCGCGCGTCTCGGCCAGTTCGGCCAGCGCCTTGATGGTGATGTCCTGCGTCAGCATGATGTCGCTGGTGCGCCGCGTCACCTCGGCTTCGAGGTGGGCGTTCTGGTCGGCGAGCCAGTCGCGCGCCAGCTTGAGCTCGAGCTGGGTGCGCACCCGCGCCAAAACGATGGCCGGGCGGAAGGGCTTGGTGATGTAATCGACGGCGCCGAGGGCGAGGCCGGCTTCCTCGTCCTTCGAGCCATCCTTTCCTGTGACGAAGATCACCGGGATGTCTTGCGTGTCCGGGCGTCCCTTGAGTTGCCTGAGTACCTCATGGCCATCCACCTCAGGCATCATCACATCGAGCAGAATCAGATCAGGCGGCGTTTCGGTGGCGATCTCGAGTGCGCGCTTGCCCGAGGGGGCGACAAGGACGTCGTAATGCGGCTGCAGCAATTCGCCCAGGATTGCCAGGTTGCCCGGATCGTCATCGACGATCAGCAAGGTAGTACGATTTTCGCCGGCTTTCACGGGGGGGGGGGGGCTGTGGTTACCAAGGCAATCCCTCACTGGCACACGAATGAACCCAACCATTTCAGTATATGCCTTGTCCGACATGCGATTAGGGCTATTTTTTCGAGTCCGCGATAGTACGATAGTACGGCGCCGATCCAAGCCGCCCGACCATCTCAACTATATCAACGCGCCGCCCCACCTTTATTCGAGAGGCTTCGCGGTCTGGGTGCCGATGGCTGATTGGCCAAGCCGGGTCCGATGCGGGCATTTTGGCGGGCGCCGCCGCGGGGCGGGATCCGGCTGCCTGTGACGTATAATCCAGCCCATTCCGATTGCCGGCGCAATAGTTGCATCACGCTGGAATTCAATTCGGGACGGTCAGCGCCATTTTTGTCATTTTGAATAAGGCGAACGCGGTTCGCCTTATTCGTTTCAGGAATCGATACGCATGTTCGACGCGGTTCGCAACAACAAGAAGATCATCCAGATCGTCCTGGCACTGATCATCCTTCCTTTCGCCTTCTGGGGAGTGGACTCCTTGGTCCCGAGTAGCAGCGGTGGCGATGTCGCCACCGTGGGTGGCTCGGGTATCTCGCAGGGCGAGTTCCAGCAGTCGCTGCGCGAACAGCAGGAGCGACTGCGGCCAATGCTCGGCGGCAACGCCAACCCGGCGATGCTGGACAATCCCGAGCTGCGCCGCGCGGTGGTCGATACCATGGTCAATCAGCGCCTGCTGACGCTCAATGCGCGCAAGGCCAAGCTCACCGTCAGCGATGCCCAGTTGGCCGAGTTCATCGCTTCGGTGCCGCAGTTGCAGGACAACGGCAAGTTTTCCAAGGAGCGGTACGAGGCTGTCGTCGCCTCACAGGGCATGAGCAAGGAGATGTTCGAGGCGCGCCTGCGCCAGGATCTGGCCATGCAGCAGGCGATGGCCGCCGTTTCCGACGCAGCAGTGCCCGGCCGCGCTATGGCAGAGCGCTGGGTTGCGGCTCAGCTGGAAGAGCGCGAAATCGCCGAGGCGATTCTGCGTCCGGAGCAATACATGGCGCACGTCAAGCTTGGCGCGGATGCCGTCAAGACCTATTACGAAGCCAACAAGAAACAGTTCGAGACGCCCGAACAGGTCAAGGTCGAGTTCGTCGCGCTGAACCTGGAGAAGCTGACGGAGCAGGTCACGATTTCCGACGAGGATGTCAAGAAGGCCTACCAGGCGCAGATCGATAGCTACAAACAGCCGGAAACGCGTCGAGCAAGCCACATTCTGATCACCGCCGCCAAGGGAGATTCCGATGCCGAGGCCAAGGCAAAAGCCAAGGCAGACGGCCTGCTGGCGCAGTTGCGGAAGGCGCCCGGCGATTTCGAGAAGCTCGCCAGCCAGAACTCGCAGGATCCGGGTTCCGCAAGCAAGGGCGGGGACCTCGACTGGTTCGGTCGCGGCATGATGGTCAAGCCGTTCGAGGATTCGGTGTTCGGACTCAAGGAAGGCGAGATCTCCGATCTGGTGCGTTCCGACTTCGGCTTCCACATCATCAAGCTGACCGGTGTTCGCGTTGAGCGCGCTAAGGCCTTCGACGAGGTCAAGGGCGAGATTGCCGCCGAGTTGAAGCGTCAGGCGGGCATGAGGAAATACGCCGAATCCGCCGAAGGCTTCACCAATACCGTCTACGAGCAGCCCGACAGCCTCAAGCCGGTGATCGAAAAATACAAGGTGACGCTGCGTCAGAGCGAGTGGATCGTGAAGAACGGCGCCGCAGTCCCGCCCTTCACCAACGCCAAGCTGATGGCGGCGCTATTTACGGACGACGCCCTCAAGAACAAGCGCAATACCGAGGCCATCGAAGTTGCCCCCAACACGCTGGTAGCGGCGCGGGTGGTCGAGCACAAGCCGGCGATGCTTCCCGAACTTGAAACCGTGCGGCCGACGATAGAGACGATTCTGGTGCGGCAGGAGGCTGCCAAGCTGGCGGCCAAGGATGGTGCCGAGAAGCTGGCCAGCCTGCAGAAGGGTGCGAGCGTCAATGTGGCCTGGGGCGCAGCCCGCAGCGTGACGCGCGCCCATGCGCCGCAACTGGCTGCCGAAGCAGTGGCGATGATCTTCAAGGCCGACGCGGCCAGGCTTCCCGCCTTTGCCGGAACGCAACTGGCCGGCGGGGCCTTTGCCCTTTATCGCATCGGCACGGTGAAACAGTTCGCCGCCAACGCTGCGGCCGAAGTGCCGGCGGCCCGGGCGCTGTGGCAGAAATATGCCGAGACCGTGGCCGAGCAGGAGTTGATGGCCTGGATCGATGCCCTCAAGACCCGTCACGAGGTGACGATCAACAAGGCCTTGCTCGAAGCCCGGGAAAAATAGGCGGTAGCGGCACGGCAAAAACGGCAAGGGCGCGCATTCGACGAATGCGCGCCCTTGTCGTTTCTATTGATTCGTTTCTACGATCGTTGCGGTATCAGCCGGGTAGTGGATCGGCGTTGCCCAGTGCGGTGGTGTTGAGGCCGCCGTCGACGTACATGATCTCGCCGGTGATGCCGCTGGCAAGGTCGGACAGCATGAAAGCAGCGGCATTCCCGACTTCGTCGATGGTGACGTTGCGGCGCAGCGGTGCATGGTGGGCGTTGTAGGCCAGCAGCTTGCCGAAATTGCCGATGCCGGAGGCGGCCAGCGTCTTGATCGGGCCGGCGGAAATAGAGTTGGCGCGTATGCCCTGCGGGCCGAGGCAGAAGGCGAGGTAGCGGGTCGCTGCCTCGAGGCTGGCCTTGGCCAGGCCCATGGTGTTGTAGTTGGGCAGGGTGCGCTCGGCGCCGAGATAGGACAAGGCCAGCAGCGCCGGGTGGTTGCCCTTGAGCAGCATGGGGCGGGCGGCCTTGGCCAGCGCCGGATAGCTGTAGGACGAAATGTCGTGGGCGATGCGGAAGCCTTCGCGCGTCATGCCTTCGAGGAAGTCGCCCTCGATGGCGTCGCCGGGGGCGAAGGCGATGGAATGCACCAGTCCGTCGAGGCCTTCCCAGCCCTTGCCGAGTTCGGCGAAGAGGTCGTTGATCTGGGCGTCGTCGCCGACGTCGAGCGGAAAGATCAGGTTGCTGCCGAGTTCGTCGGCGAACTTGGCGATGCGTTCCTTGAAGCGTTCGTTCTGGTAGGTGAAGGCCAGGCGTGCGCCCTCACGGTGACAGGCCTTGGCGATGCCGTATGCGATCGAACGGTTCGAAATCAGTCCGGTGATCAGGATGCGTTTTCCGGCAAGAAAGCCCATTGTGTTTTCCCCATTCGAATGACCGGGGGATTATAGCGGATAGGCTAAACTGCCGACCCATGCCTTGGCTCCGCCCCCTCTGCCTGCTGTTGCTGTTGACTGGCTGCGGCCAGGCCTGGAACGATCCCTACCCGGCGGCCGATCGCGGCGGCAACATCCTCTACACGGCGTTTACCGATCGTCCCAAGCACCTCGATCCGGTGCAGTCCTACAGCGAGGACGAGATCACCTTCACCGCCCAGGTGTATGAGCCGCCGCTGCAGTATCACTACCTCAAGCGTCCTTATGCTCTGGTCCCGGGTACGGCCGTCGTGGTGCCGCAGCCGCGCTATCTCGATGCCGCCGGCCGGCCGTTGCCGGACGATGCCGACGTCGCGCGCATCGCCTTCACCGACTACGTGATCCGCATCCGGCCCGGCATCCTATATCAACCGCATCCGGCCTTCGTCGAACAGGCGGACGACATTTCCGCATTCCACACGCTGGCGGATTTCCCGGCGCGCGGTACGCGCGAGTTGACCGCCGACGACTATGTCTACCAGATCAAGCGGCTTGCCCATCCGCGCCTGCATTCGCCCATCCTCGGGCTGATGGAGGAATACATCGTCGGTCTCGGCAGCTTGGCGCAAACCCTGAAAAAGTCGGCGCTGGCGGCACGGCGCGACGAATGGCTGGACCTGCGCCAGTTTGATCTTTCCGGCGTCGAAGTCATCGACCGCCACAGCTACCGCATCCGCATCAAGGGCAAGTATCCGCAGTTCCTCTACTGGCTGGCCATGCCGTTCTTCGCGGCGGTGCCGTGGGAGGCCGACCGCTTCCACAGCCAGCCGGGCATGGCCGCGAAGAACTTCACACTGGATTGGTATCCGATCGGCACCGGCCCCTACATGCTGACCGAGAACAACCCAAACGCGCGCATGGTGCTGGAGAAGAACCCCAACTATCGCGGCGAAACCTATCCCTGCGAGGGCGAGGCGGGGGACCAGGCGGCGGGCCTGTTACGCGACTGCGGCAAGACATTGCCCTTCATCGACAAGGTGGTGTTCACTCGCGAGAAGGAACAGATTCCCTACTGGAACAAATTCCTGCAGGGCTACTACGACGCCTCCGGGATTTCATCCGACAGCTTCGATCAGGCTGTGCAGGTGGCCAGCGGCGGCGACATCACGCTGACCGAAGGCATGCGGGCGCAGGGCATTTCGCTCACCACCTCGGTCGCGACATCGACCATGTACATGGGCTTCAACATGCTTGACCCCTTGGTGGGCGGGGCCGGCGGCAACACCGAGGCGGCACGCAAGCTGCGCCAGGCCATCGGCATCGCCATCGATCAGGAGGAGTTCATCTCGATCTTCCAGAATGGCCGCGGCCAGGCTGCGCAGAGCCCGATTCCGCCGGGAATTTTCGGCTACCGTGAAGGCCAGGCCGGCATCAACCCGGAGATGTACGACTGGGTCGACGATGCGGGCGGCAAGCCCCGGCGCAAGTCCATCGAGGTCGCGCGCCGGTTGCTCGCCGAGGCCGGCTGGCCCAACGGCCGCAACGCGCAAAGCGGCGAGCCGCTGGTCGTGAACCTTGATACCACGGCCACCGGCGTCGGCTCCAAGTCGCGCATCGACTGGCTCAACAAGCAGTTCCAGAAAATCGACGTGCAGCTCGTGGTGCGCAGCACCGACTACAACCGCTTCCAGGAAAAGGTGAGGAAGGGCGCCGTGCAGCTGTTCTATTTCGGCTGGAACGCCGACTACCCCGATCCCGAGAACTTCCTTTTCCTGCTCTACGGGCCGCAGGGCAAGGTCCGGCATTCGGGTGAGAACGCCGCCAACTACGCCAACGCCGAATTCGACCGCCTGTTCGACCAGATGCGGGCGATGGAAAACGGCCCGCAGCGCCAGGTCATCATCGACCGTATGCTCGCCATCCTGCGCCACGACGCGCCGTGGATCTGGGGATTCCACCCCAAGGACTACACCCTGCGTCATGCCTGGCTGACCAATCGCAAGCCCTCCAAGGTTGGCCACAATACGCTCAAGTACCAGCGCATCGACGCCGCGATGCGCGAGCGCTTGCGCGCCGAGTGGAACCGTCCGGTGCTGTGGCCGCTGTTGCTGGTGACGCTGCTGCTCGGGCTGGTGGCGCTGCCGGCCATCGTCGGCCATCGTCGGCGCGAGCGGGCTACGGGTGCCTGACCGGCCGGCTGCCAATACGGACCGGACCCGGTCGTGAGGCTGGTGCCTCAGGCCTGCTGCGCAAATGCCTCGAAAGCGTGAACCGGCAGTGGCCGGCTGAAGAAATAGCCCTGATAAACATGGCAGCCGGCGCTGGCGAGGAAGTCGCGCTGCTCCGCGGTTTCCACCCCCTCGGCGATGACGCCGATGTCGAGGCTCTGCGCCAGGGCGACGATGGTCCGGGCGATCGCGGCGTCGTTAGGGTCCGTCAGCACATCGCGCACGAACGACTGGTCGATCTTAAGCTGGTCGAGCGGTAGTCGCTTCAGGTAGGAGAGCGACGAGTAGCCGGTGCCGAAGTCGTCCATCGAGAAGCCAACGCCCTTGGCCTTCAGCGCAAACATCTTCTCGATGATCTCGTCAACATTGGCGATCAGCAGGCTCTCGGTCAGTTCGAGCTTCAGCCGCTGCGGGTTCGCGCCGGTGGCCTGTATGACGGCCAGGACGTCGTTGACGAAATCCTTGTGGCGGAACTGGTGGGCGCTGACGTTCACCGCCACGGTGAGATGGGCCAGTACGGGTTGCCTGGCCCACGCGGTCAGTTGCTTGCAGGCAGTTTCCAGCACCCATCGGCCCAAAGGCAGGATCAGGCCGGTTTCTTCCGCCAGGGGGATGAACTCTGCCGGCGACACCAGGCCGCGCTCGGGGTGCTGCCAGCGCACCAGGACTTCGGCTCCCATCAGCCGCCTGTCATCATCGACCTGGGCCTGATAGTGGAGCAGGAATTGCTTTTTCTCGACGGCCTCGCGCAAGTCGGCCTCAAGCGCGGCAAGCCTCAGCGCGACGGCCTCCATGTCAGGATCGAAGAAGCGCAGCGCATTGCGTCCGGCCTCCTTGGCCTTGTACATGGCGAGATCGGCCTGCTTCATCAGGTCCTCGACGGTCAGCAACTGCCCGCTGAACACGGTGATGCCGATGCTTGCCGTGCTCTGGTACGCAACGTTGCGCAGGGAGTAGCTCTGGTTGAGTGCGGCAAGAAGCTTGTCGGCGACCATTTCGACCAGTGTCGCGGCGTGGTGCTGGTCCGGGGTCAGTCCCGACAGGACCACCACGAATTCGTCCCCGCCCAGCCGCGCCACCGTGTCGCCCTCGCGGACGCACTGTGTCAGCCGCTGGGCGACCTGCTTCAGCAGCAGGTCGCCCATGTCGTGACCGAGCGTGTCGTTGAGCGTCTTGAAGTTGTCGAGGTCGATGAACAGCAGCGCGCCATGGCTACCAACGCGGGCGGTGGCAGCCATGCACTGCTTCAGGCGATCCAGCAGCAGGGTCCGGTTGGGCAGCCCCGTCAGTTGGTCGAAGAACGCCAGCGCGTTGATCTTTTCTTCCGTCTTCTTGCGTTCGGTAATGTCGAGATGGGTGCCGACATAATGGGTGACGACACCGGCGTCGTTCTTCACTGATGAAATGGTGAGCCATTTGGGATACTCCTCGCCATTCTTGCGGCGATCCCAGATCTCCCCCTGCCATCCGCCGGTGCGCTCGATGGTGTCCCACATCGCACGATAGAAGGCCGCGTTATGGCGCCCGGACTTGAGCATGCGGGTCGTCTGGCCCACCACTTCGGTGGCGGGATATCCGGTGATCGCGGTGAAGGCGCGGTTGACGCGCAGGATGACTCCGCGGGTGTCGGTAACCATCATGCCCTCTTGGGACTCGAAGGCCGTGGCGGCGATTTGAAGCTGCTCCTCCGCCTGCTTGCGTTCGGTGATGTCGGTGTGGGTGCCGATCATCCGCAAGGGCTTGCCCTTTTCATCGCGGCTGACCAGTTTCCCTCGCGACAATATCCATTTCCACGAGCCGTCCTTGCAGCGCATGCGAAGCTCTTCGATGTGCAGCGGCCGGTCCCCGGCATAGTATTTCTTGATGTCGCGCCGCACGCGGTCGCGGTCCTCGGGATGGATATGCTCGATCCATGCAGCTCCGCGGTTCGGGAATTCATTTTCGGCATATCCGAGCATTTCCTTCCAGCGCCGGGAAAACACTGCCTCGTCGGTTTGCGGGTTCCAGTCCCACATGCCGTCGCCGGCGCCTTCCAGTGCGAATTTCCAGCGTTCTTCGCTGTCGCGCAACTGGCTTGCGACTTCGCGGCTGCCGGATAGTGCGGCAAGCGCCAAGGCTCCCAGCGCCAGGAATGCCGTGGTCAACGCCACGACAATGGCCAGCGTGTCGGCTGTAAGCATGGAATCCGGCAGCGCCGACACGTCGCCGCGCACGAAGTAGGCGGCGGACATCGCGGTGTAGTGCATGCCCGATGCTGCGGTACCGATCACGATGGCCACCAGCGGATCGCTGCGTTTGCCGATGCGGTTCCCGGCGCTGCGGATGCGCAGGGCGACATAGGAGAGGGCGACGGCCACCAGAAGGGACAGCACGAACAGCGAGGGGTCGTAGCGCACGAAGCCTTCCAGTCGCATCGCCGCCATGCCGGAGTAATGCATGGTGCCGATGCCTGCGCCGAGCAGGACGCTGCGTATCAAAGGCGACAGGCGCCTTTCCTCGTGCCATACGATCCCCAATGCCACGCCGCTGCCTAGGACCGCCGGAATCATCGAGGCCAGCGTGACGAGCGGATCGTAGTTGACTCGGCAGGGCAGGCTCAGGGACAGCATGCCGATGAAATGCATCGCCCAGACACCGGTACCCAGCGTCAGCGCGCCGGTCGCCGCCCAGGTCAGCCGCGATGACTTGTCAAGCTGTGGCCCGATGCGTGCTGCCGCGCGCAGCGCCGCGTAGGCGGCGAAGATGGCGAGGAGTACCGAAACAGCCACCCACCCCGGACTGTAGGAACCGGCATAGAGAAGGCTTGCGTCGGGCGGCGTCGGGAGAAACAAAGAGGCGGCGCTCACTGGCTGATGGTCATTGTTATAGCTTCATCATATAGGTGATTGCATCGACTGTCGTCGATTTATACCTATACATTTCATGTGGTTATTTCCTGCCGAACACCGCGGTCCGGAATACGGACGGGTCGGACGGGTCGGATAGGGCCGCCAGTCAGCGAGCCAGATTGCAGCGATCGGTGGCCACCGCCTGGTGTATGCGCCCGGCGTCGGCGTTTTGCAGAAATCCGGCCAGTCGCAGTTGCGACCGCTGCCAGCCCGGATCGAGCGCGATTTCATGCTGTGTCGAAAGAATGCCGCCACTGACCGGGAAGGGGCCGAGCAGCAAGCGAACGACATGGTCGTGGCCCAGCGTTGCGCCCTGATTTTCGCCGGCGTGCACGGCGGAGATGATGCCGCTTTCCGTCACCGCGAGAAACAGGTTCTGCGCCGCATCCCTGGCTGAGGAGGTGACACGGGCTGTCAGCGTCACTGCATCCTTGCCGGACAGGATGCCTGCCAGTTCGATGCTTGCCGTTGATGGGGCGGCGGTGACGCGGGCGATTTCCTGATCGAGGCCGGATTGCCAGTTCAGGACGGCCTTGCCGGAAACGAAAAAGTGCGGTGTATAGACGGTGCGCCGGCCATTCCTGGCCACCAGCCAGGCATGCCGCTCGGCGTAAGCAGGGTGGGCGAAGGCATCCTTCCAGCCGATATAGTCCCAGTAGGGAACGTGAAAGGCCAGCGGAACGACCCTATCGAGGCCGCGATCGCGATTCGGCAGGGTGGCCAGGAATCGATCCGCCGGCGGGCAACTGGAACAGCCTTCAGAAGTGTAGAGCTCCAGCAGAACCGTCTTCGTCTTGCCGCTTCTGGCGGAACAGGCTTCGGCGGCCACGGCGGACAAAGCCTGGCTGGCCAGCAGCAGCGTCAGGGCCAGATATCTGACGAATGGCTTGAGTCGGGGGGAGACCATGGGGTGTTTGCTGAGTTCGGTGGGTCCAGTCCGCGATGTCCAGATTATGCGCCGGGCAAATCGGGCGCGTCCGAAACAACTTGTTGCAAATTGCGGTTGAACCAACGGCATTCGATCCCATCTACCTGACAGCGCCGATCGACGGATTCAACGTTCCCCCTGGCGGCTGGTTTCCTCCCTCCAGCCGCCCGAAGGCCCCGCACACGTGGGGCCTTCGTTATTCCGGGGCGTGATCCGGGCGACGACAAAGTCAGTCATTCAATTCGTCCAGCAACGCAGGAGTCAGTAAATGACACAGCAAGCCGCCAGTCTCATCGAAATTCTCTCCCCCCCCGGGAACCGCTGGCTGATGGAACTTTCCCGTCGCAAGAGCGACCTGCCGGAAGGCGTGCGCATCGTGCGTTTCAACGACGGCGACGACGATCTTCTGGATGACGTTGCCGCCACCCAGGGCAAGCGCCGGCCGAAGGCGGCGCGCTGACGTCTTTCCCGGCCGGGCTCATGGCGTTGCCTTTGGCCGCGTTGGCGGCCGCAGTCGCATTTGCCGCGGCCCTGTTGCTGGGGCTGCGCCATTTGCTCCATCGCGGTCTGGCGCCTGCGCGCATTCCCGAGCAGCGCTCCCCCGGTGCTCTCGGTGCGGCATTCGAAGAAGCTCGCATCCCGACCGCAAACGACAAGCACCTCTTCGGCTGGTTCGTGCCGGCCTTGACCGAGGGGCGGGCGCCGGCCGTTGCCATTCTCCATGGCTGGGGCGGCAATGCCGAAACGATGTTGCCGCTGATTCAGCCGCTGGCCGCTGCCGGCTTCGCCGTGCTGCTGTTCGATGCCCGCTGCCATGGTCGCAGCGACGAGGATGACTTTGCCTCGCTGCCGCGCTTTGCCGAGGACATGGAACATGCGCTGGGCTGGCTGCGGCAGCGGCCCGAGGTCGATCCCGGCCGGGTCGCCATAGTCGGCCATTCGGTTGGCGCGGGGGCGGCGCTGCTCGTCGCTTCGCGCCGTGACGACATTGCGGCTGTGGTCAGCCTCGCGGCTTTTTCGCATCCGGCCCGGATGATGCGGCGCTGGCTGGCGGCGAAGCGGATTCCCCATGTGCCATTGGGCTGGGCCATCCTGGCCTACGTCCAGCGAGTGATCGGCCATCGCTTCGACGCCATCGCTCCGGTGGCGAGTATCCGGGGCATCCGCTGTCCGACGCTGCTGATCCACGGGGCGGACGATGTGACGGTTCCGGTGTCCGAAATGCGGGAAATTTATGCTGCCCGATCGGGCGATCATGTGCAGTGCCGGGTCGTCGCCGGTAGCCATGACGATTTCGGTGACGCTTCCGATATCGCGGGCGAGATTACCGAAGTCGTAAAGTTCCTGCGCCAGAACGCAGTCCGCTCCGCGGCAGCCTAGTTCAGAACAGGCTCGCCACGACGTTGCGGTCGCGGGCCGCAAGCCTTTCCAGACCCTTGGACGCCTCCAGCGAAGCACCCCATTTCATCACGTGGGAGAGGAAGGTGGTGAGGGCCAGTGCCAGCCCGTAGCCGGTTTCGCGCCATTCCTCGCGAAACTCGTCGAAGCTGAGAACCCGCGCCGAGAGGCGGCCACTTTTCATCGGCACCAGCGTGACCTTGTGGCCGTCGTTGCGGATCACGATGGCGGTGGCGCGCTGCGAATTGGTGACGACCATGATGCTCCCTTCATCGTTTGCCTTCGGACGGCCCATGGCCGCCGCCAAGCAGTTTTTATGTCATAGCGATTGAAGCGCCGGATCGGGTTTTGTGCAAGCCGAAATAGCAGGGCTTTCCGCCTCAATCTAGGCCTTATCGCCTATCGAACTTGGGCGCAGGATGCCGAAAACGAGACATCAGGAGGACGTTCCCATGGTCATCGAATCCGTCGAACTTGTCGCCCTGCCGAATGCACCGGCTTGGCAGGAGAAGATCTATCGTGCCCACCTCGACACCGGCGAAGATGTCGACCTTTTCCAGCAGCACTGGGATGTCAAGCTGCCGCCGGAGTCGCTCGTCGGGCTGACGCCTGACGAGGCGCTGCGCAAGCGCACTGAGAAAATGCTCGCCGCCGCCAGCGGCCATCACTGAACGCTGCGGCGGTCCGGTCGGCGCCGTGGCGCCAGCACCGACTTTTTCGGGCTGCCAGATACAGGCGGCCATAAGCGAATGAAGCGCAAGCCTGCCGTCGAGCAATGCCCCTGCGGCAGTGGCCGCAGCTATGCTGAATGCTGCCACTTGCTCCATGACGGCGCGGCGGCGCGCGACGCCGAGGCGCTGATGCGCTCACGCTATAGCGCCTACGTCCTGGGACTTGGGGATTACCTGCTGGCGAGTTGGCATTCGACGACGCGTCCGCCCGACCTTGACCTCAAGGCGGGACCGAAATGGCTTGGCCTGAGCGTGCTTCGCCACGAGACAACCGGCCCGGACAGCGCCAGCGTCGAGTTCGTGGCCCGCTACAAGGCCGGCGGCCGCGCCGGCCGTCTTGGCGAGGTCAGCCGCTTCGAGCGCGTGGATGGCCGCTGGTACTACCTCGACGGCGCGGTGAGCGAATAAGCGTTTAGCCGCCGCGCGCTTCCAGCGCTTCCCAGCGTGCCAGCAGGGCGAGCAGTTCGTCGTCGATCGCGGCGAGTCGTTCAGCCAGTTCCTGTGCCTGTTGCGGCTGCTTCTGGTAAAGCGCCGGGTCCTCCAGGCGGGTGGTGATTCCCTTCTGTTCGGCCTCCAGTACGGAAATGCGGTCGGGCAGGGCTGCCAGCTCGCGCTCGTCCTTCCATGACAGTTTGTCGCGCCTGGGCTTGTCGGATTGCCGTGGCGCCAGCGCCGACTTTTCCGCTTCTGCATCGGCGGCTCGGCTGGCGGCGGCGCGTGTCGCCTGGTAGGCCGCCCAGTCGCTGTAACCGCCGGCATATTCGCGCCAGGTGCCGTCGCCTTCGGCGGCGATGGTCTGGGTAACCAGATTGTCGAGGAAGGTGCGGTCGTGGCTGACGAGGAAGACCGTGCCGTCATATTCCTGGATCAGCGATTCGAGCAGTTCGAGGGTCTCGATGTCGAGGTCGTTGGTCGGCTCGTCCAGCACCAGCACGTTGGCCGGGCGGGCGAAGAGTCGGGCCAGCAGCAGGCGGTTGCGCTCGCCGCCGGAGAGCGATTTCACCGGCGAACGCGCCCGCTCGGGGGCGAACAGGAAATCCTCCAGGTAGCCGATGACGTGCTTGCGGGCGCCGGCGATCTCGACATAGTCCGAGCCTGGCGAGATCACATCGGCCAGCATCGCGTCCGGATCGAGTTGGGCGCGGAACTGGTCGAAGTAGGCGACCTCCATCTTGGTGCCGCGCCGCACCGTGCCGCTGTCCGGCTGCAATTCGCCGAGGATCATGCGCAGCAGAGTGGTCTTGCCGGCGCCGTTGGGGCCGATGAGGCCGATCTTGTCGCCGCGCTGGATACGGCAATTGAAATTTCGCACCACGGCCTTGTCGCCGAAACGCTTGTTCACATCGATGAGCTCGGCGACGAGCTTGCCGCTCTTGTCGCCGGCATCGAGTTCCAGCCTTACCTTGCCCAGCCGTTCGCGGCGGGCGGCGCGCTCGGCCCGTAGCTGATCCAGCCGCTGCACGCGGAACACGGCGCGGGTGCGGCGCGCCTCGACACCCTTGCGTATCCACACCTCCTCTTCCTTCAGCAGCTTGTCGAAGCGCGCATTGGCCAATGCCTCGTCGGCCAGCATGGCCTCCTTGCGCGACTGGTAGGCTGCAAAACTGCCGGGAAAGCTCGCGAGGCGGCCGCGGTCGAGTTCGACGATGCGCGTGGCGAGGCGGTCGAGAAAGCGCCGGTCGTGGGTGATCAGCAGCAGGGTAATGTTGCTGTCGAGCAGGAACTGTTCGAGCCATTCGATGGCGGTGATGTCGAGGTGGTTGGTGGGCTCGTCGAGCAGCAGTACCTCAGGGGCGAGCGCCAGTGCCTGCGCCAGCGCCAGCCGCTTTTTCTGGCCGCCGGACAGCGAGCCGACACGGGCCTCGGCATCGAGGGCGAAACGCGTAATCACCTGCTCGGCACGCGTTTCGTATGACCACGCTCCCAGCATCTCCAGTTCGTGCTGCAGCGTTTCCAACCGGGCGAGCAGGGCATCGTGCTGATCCTGGCCAGTCGCCGGGTCGGCCAACTGGTGCGATACCTCATGGTAGTCGGCGAGCAGGCGCGACGTCTCGCCCATGCCGGCCACCACGGCCTCGAACACGGTCAATGCCGGATCGAGGGGCGGCTCCTGCTGCACATAGCCGAGATGCATCCCGGGCTTGTGCCAGACTTCGCCGTCGTCGAGATGGGCCTGCCCGGCAAGTGCCGCCAGCAGGGAGGACTTGCCGCTACCGTTGCGGCCGATCAGCGCGACGCGCTCGCCGGGGTCGAGCTGGAAGTCCGCTTGGTCGAGCAAGGCAACGTGACCGAAGGCCAGGCAGCCTCCGGTAACTTTCAGATAAGTCATTGAATTTTGGCAGGCGTGAAATAGTGCCTTGCGGAACCATTAGGTCTAAAGTAATAATTACGCTAGATTGTCGGGTATTGAACCGACAATCGCGCTTCGCCCTCATTATCCTTCATTGGCGGCATGACCCAGCGGACAAACGAAGACCAGAACCTGATCGCCGCGCTTGAGTTGCAATTGCGGCAGCGCGATCACGCCATCGGCCTGTTGCGCGAGACGGCTTTCGCGGTTGGTAGCGAGCTCGACCTCGACAAAGTGCTCCAGTTGATCGTCGATCGTGCGCGGGAACTGATCAGCGCCGAGACGGTGCTCCTGCCGCTGCTCAATCCCGATTGCGACGAGTACACCTATCGGGCCGGATCGGGCGCCAACATCGAGGAAATCGTCGGCGAGTCCCTGCCGCTGGACTTCGGCGTCTGCGGCTGGGTGTGGAAGCACCGGCGCCCTTGGTGGCGCGGCGTCCTCAGCGAACTGTCGGTGCAGGAAAAAAACCTCTGGGAAAAGGAGGCCGGGACGCTGCTGCTGGTGCCGCTGGTCGGGCGTCAGCACTTTCTCGGCGGCATTGCCGGCCTCAACAAGTCGGGTGGCGGCGAATTTACCGAGAACGACCTGCAACTGCTCGAGCTTTTCGCCGGCCAGGCGGCGATCGCCATCGAGAACGCCATGGCCATGGAGGGCGTCGAACTGGCCAAGCGCGAGGCGGAACAGGCGCAGGGCGAGCTGCAGCGGGTCAACAAGCGTCTGTCGGCGGTCAATCAGGAGCTGGAGTACCTCTCGCTTTACGACGAACTGACCGGTCTGCCGAACCGTTCGCTGTTCCGCGACCGCGTCACCAAGGAGATCGAGCAGCGTGGTGACGACAGCGCCGCCCTGCTCATCGTCGATATCGACCGCTTCCAGGAAATCAACGACACGCTCGGCCATGAGGTGGGCGACGAGCTGCTGCGCGTAGCAGCCGGGCGCTTCGTCAAGGCGCTGGATCCGGCCGACACCATCAGCCGGATGGCTGGCGACGAGTTCGCCGTGCTGTTGACGGGTGCCGACACGCAGTCGGCCATGACGTCTGCACGCGGTTTGCTGGCTGTTCTCGATCAGACGCTGCACCTGGGCGGGCACGAAGTGGCAGTGACTGCCGGCATTGGCATCGCACTCTACCCGCAGCATGGCCGTGACATTTCGACCCTGCTCAAGCATGCCGACGTGGCGATGCTCGTTGCCAAGCGCGACAAGGTCGGAATCCATGTTTTCGACGATCAGCGCGACGCCGGCGGGCCGGGGCGTTTTGCATTGGTGCGCGACCTGCGCGAGGCGCTCGATGCCGAGGAGTTCGAGCTTTACTACCAGCCCAAGGTGGAACTGGCGACGAGCACCATCACCGGCGTCGAGGCGTTGGCGCGCTGGCGGCGCAAGGATGGCGCCTTCGTGCCTCCGGACATGTTCATCAGTGCGCTGGAGCAGACCGGGCTGATCCAGCGCTTCACCTGGTGGGCCCTTGATACGGCGATGCGCCAGCGCATCGCATGGCTGAAACGTCGTTTCGATCTGCGGGTCGCCGTCAATGTTCCGATCAGCGTCATCATGGATTCGCAGTTCATGCCGGAACTGAGCCGTCTGATCGAGCGTCATGGGGTGCATGGCGGCATCACCATCGAGATCACCGAGAATGTCTTTTTTGGCGACTACGATCATTTGAACGCCGTGCTGTCGCAGTTGCAGGGTTTCGGCATTGAGTGTTCGATCGACGATTTCGGTACCGGCCATTCGTCGTTGTCGCGCCTGCGGCAATTGCCTGTGGCCGAGATCAAGATCGACCGCTCCTTCGTCATGGACATGCTCCAGAGCAAGGATGACGCCGTGATCGTCAAGTCGACCATCGATCTTGGCCAGAACCTTGGACTCAAGGTGGTGGCGGAAGGTGTCGAGAACGTGCAGACCCTGCAGCAGCTTTACCGCCTGCGCTGCGACAGCGTGCAGGGCTTCCACATCGCCAAGGCCCTGCCGGTGGCTGAACTGGAAGCCTTTTTCGCCCACTCGAAGTGGGCGGTGGCGCGGCTCGGCGATGCGGAATCGGCTACGGTTGGAAAGGGCGGCAACGGCGGCAATTGAGGCTATTGGCCTGGGTGCGCGGTACAATCCGTACCCATGCCCAAGACGCGCATCCTCCTCAGCAACGACGACGGCTACTTTGCGCCTGGCATAGAGGCACTGGCCGGCGCGCTCGGCGGTCTGGCCGATATCACCGTGGTGGCGCCCGAGCGCGACCGCAGCGGCGCTTCCAATTCCCTCACGCTTGATCGGCCGCTGCACCTGCGGCGTGCCGCCAACGGCTTCTACTTCGTCAACGGCACACCCACCGATTGCGTCCACCTGGCCGTGACCGGGATGCTGGATCAGCAGCCCGACATGGTCGTTTCCGGCATCAACCTCGGCGCCAACATGGGCGACGACACCATTTATTCGGGTACGGTAGCGGCTGCGATGGAGGGTTACCTGCTGGGCGTGCCGGCCATCGCCGTCTCGCTGGCGACCAAGGCCGGCGAGCACTTCGCCACCGCGGCGCGCGTCGCTCGCGAAATGGTGGGGCGTTTTCAGCGATCCGCGTTCGGCGCACCGGTGCTGCTCAACATCAATGTCCCGGATTTGCCCTGGGAGGAAATCAAGGGCATTCGTGTCACCCGATTGGGGCGCCGCCACAAGGCCGAGCCGGTGGTGAAACAGGTCTCGCCGCGCAACGAAACCGTCTATTGGGTCGGTGCCGCCGGTGCGGCGGCGGATGCGGGGGAGGGCACGGACTTCCATGCGGTGGCCAACGGTTACGTCTCGGTAACGCCGCTGCAGATCGATTTGACGCACACGCCGCAGCTTGGCACGGTGACGGACTGGCTGCAGCGATGAACAGCGTCCTTCAGGGCATCGGCATGACTTCGCAGCGCACGCGCGCGCGCATGATCGAGCGCCTGCGCGCCGAGGGTATTCGCGACGAGCGGGTGCTGACGGCGATGGCGGCGGTTCCGCGCCACATCTTCGTCGAGCAGGCGATGGCCCATCGCGCCTACGACGACACGGCGCTGCCGCTGATCCTCGGCCAGACGATTTCGCAGCCTTACGTCGTCGCGCGCATGATCGAGTTGCTGTATGCGGGCCGCGAGAGCCTCGGCAAAACGCTTGAGATCGGCGCCGGCTGCGGCTATCAGGCGGCGGTGCTGGCGATGCTGACGCGCGAGGTTTTTGCCGTCGAACGCCTGGCGCCACTGCTGGCACGGGCGCGGGAAAACCTGAAACAACTGAAGCTGTCGCAGATTCGCCTCAAGCATGCGGATGGCATGATCGGCCTGCGCGAGGCGGCGCCCTTCGATACCATCATCGTCGCCGCCGCGGCCGCCGGGGTGCCGCAGGCCTTGCGCGACCAGCTGGCTCCGGGCGGTCGCCTGATGATCCCGGTCGGTTCCGATCCGCAGGTGCTGTGCCTGATCGAGCGTGGCCCGGAGGGTTTCATCGAGTCGCGCTTCGATGCCGTGCGTTTTGTCCCCCTTCTGCCGGGAGTCGAGTGATGCCGCAGTTGCTGCTGATTTTTCTTGTCGCCATTCTTGCCGGTTGCGCCAGCCAGTCGCCGGCGCCTGTCATTGCCCGCTCGAGTACTGAAGTCGAGGCATCGCCGGCCGCGGCCGCGGTAGTTCCGCCCGGCTATTATGTGGTGAAGAAAGGCGACACCCTCTATCGCATAGCCCTCGAACACGGTCAGGACTACAAGGAAGTGGTGGCGTGGAACAAGCTCGCCGATCCGAGTCGTATCGAAGTCGGCCAGCAGTTGCGCGTCGTTCCGCCCGAAGGTGCGGCAGTGGCGGTGGTGAAGCCGGTGACGGGCGGCGGGCCGGTCGAGGTCAGGCCGGTGGGTTCGGTCGCGCCGATTTCCGGCAGCACGGCAACGCTCAAGCATGATCCCAAGGGCGGCAAACTGCCGTATTCGGAAGAGAATCTGGCCAGCCTGCGAGCGGCCGAAGCCCCCGCCACTGCGCCAGCAGCCGCGGCAACGTCGGCACCCGCGCCCGCACCGGCACCGGCGGCCGAGACGCCGGTGGCCGCGGCGCCCGATGAAGGCATCGACTGGGGCTGGCCGGCGGCGGGCAAGCTGCTCGCCGGGTTCACCGATAGCGGCACGACACCCAACAAGGGACTCGACATCGCCGGCAAGGCCGGCGATGCGGTGCAGGCGGCTGCCGCCGGAAAAATCGTCTACGTCGGCAGCGGCCTGCGCGGCTACGGCAATCTGGTCATCGTGCGACACAATGCGATGTTCCTCTCCGCCTACGCCCACAACAGCAGGATTCTGGTGAAGGAGGGCGCCAGCGTGGGCAAGGGCCAGAAGATCGCCGAGATCGGCAGTTCCGATACCGACGAGCCCAAGCTGCATTTCGAGATCCGGCGCCAGGGCAAGCCGGTCGATCCCGCCAAGTATCTGCCGCAGCGCTGAGGCCCCGTGTCCGGCACCGAGCCCGAGAGCACGCCCGACGAGGAACTTGCCTTCGAGGGTGATGCCGCTGGTGCCGCGGAGGGGGCGCCGCGTCTCGAGGACGAGTTCCTCGACGACGTCACCCAGATTTATCTCAACGAGATCGGTGCCACGCGGCTGCTGTCGCCACAAGAGGAACTGAGTCTGGCGCGTCGCGTCCGGGCCGGTGATTTTGCCGCCCGCCAGCACATGATCGAGGCCAATCTGCGCCTGGTCGTGAGCGTCGCCAAGCATTATCAACACCGTGGCCTGCCCTTCGACGACCTGATCGAGGAGGGCAATCTCGGGCTCATCCATGCCCTGGAAAAATTCGATCCCGAGCGCGGCTTCCGATTTTCGACCTACGCTACATGGTGGATACGCCAGAACATCGAGCGTGCGATCATGAACCAGTCGCGCACCATCCGCCTGCCGGTGCATGTAGTGAAGGAACTCAACCTGGTGCTGCGGGCGCTGCGCCAGATCGACGAGCGTGCCGGTGGCGAGCATCACGCCGAGAGCCATGCCGGTGTGCAGGCCGTGGCGAAGCTACTCGACAAACCGATCGAGGAGATCCGCAAGATTTTGCAGGTCGGCGAGCGCATCACCTCACTCGATGCGCCGCTGGACATTGATCCCGATCTCTCGGTCGCCGACTCGGTCGCGGACGATGCCGATGCTGCGCCGGACACCCAGGTCGAACACGAGGAGATCGTGCGCCACGTGCGCGAGTGGGTGGCGCAGTTGTCCGACAAGCAGCGCCGGGTCATCGAGAGCCGCTACGGCTTGGGTTCGGAGGAAGTGCGGACTCTGGAGGACCTGGCCCAGGAGCTTGGCGTCACCCGCGAGCGCGTGCGGCAGATACAGCTCGAAGCACTTGGCCAGTTGCGCCGCCGCCTGTTGCGCGATGGCATCGACAAGGGCGCGTTGCTGTAGGTTCTAGGGCCTGTTCTCATTCAGTCGGCGAGATGCGTTGCCGCCCAATGCGGATGGCCGCACGAAGCGAGGCGAAGGCAATGGCCGTCCCCTTGGCGAGCCGAGCGACAAAGCGGACGCCGCATTGGGCGACAACCCGAAGGGACGGGGCGAGTCTGGCCGCATGGCGGCGTTACTCCCTCCTGATG
>JAHJEO010000021.1 GCA_018825305.1 Gammaproteobacteria bacterium | reverse complement strand
TCTGGCCGATGACTTCGTCCCGGGTGTAGCCGGTGACCCGCAGGAAGGCTTCGTTTACGTATTCGATTTCGGCGTCGATGTTGGTGATGACGATGCTTTCGGGGCTTTGTTCGACGGCAAGGGAGAGTTTGCGGATCTGCTGCTGGGCCTGGCGGGCGGCCGTGATGTCGCGGGCGATGCCCAGCACGCCCATGAGATTGCCGGCGGCATCGTATATGGGGGTCTTGATGGTTTGCAGCAGCTCGTGATGGCCGTCGTTGGCGAAGGTCACGTCTTCTTCATTCATGGTGGGCCGGCCGGCGTCGATGGCCTTGCGATCGTGGTCGCGGAAGGCATCGGCCAGCTCCCTGTCGAAGAAGTCGTAGTCGGTCTTGCCGAGGATGTCGGCCTCGTCCTTGCCGATCAACCACTCGAAGCGGAGGTTGCAGACGACGTAGGCGCCCGCCGGATCCTTCATCCAGACCATGTCCGGCATGGTCTGGATCAGGGCCTTGAGGAAACCGCGCTCCTTGGCCAGCTCGATTTCGGCCTGCTTGCGTTCGCTGACATCGGTGAAGGTCACGGCGCATTGACCCGCCACGGGCTGGTAGGCGGCGACGGCGTAGAAACGGCCCAGAAGTTCGGAATGCTGTTCGAGCTGGCGCGGCTCGCCGCCCAGGGCGATCTGGCCGTAAGTCCCGATCCAGTCCGCGGCATCCTGCTCTATCCCGGGCAGTACCTCGGCCAGGCGTTTGCCGATGACATTCGATGCCTGCAGGCCGGTGGTGACCTCGAATCCCCGGTTGGCGGCGAGGATCACGAGGTCGGCCGGCAAACCGGCTTCGTTCACGACCACTTTGAACAGTACGAAACCGGCGGTCATGTGTTCGAACAGCGCTCGGTAGCTTGCCTCGATCTCTGTCCGGGTTTCTTCGGCGCGTTTGCGTTCAGCCATGTCGATGGCCTGGGCCTGCTCCAGTTCGTGCCGTCGCCGGGCCAGTTCGCGCTTGAGCTGCCGGTTCCAGGTCAGCTGGGCCACATAGCCGATGAGCGCGAAGCCGGCAAGCGCCAGCAGCCACGGAAACAGCAGGGCGGCGGCACCGGGCTGGCCGAGGCGGCCAATTTCGCCGTCCTGCACGGGCAGCCATTTCTCGAAGATCGCGTCGCGTTCATGCGGCGGGATGGCGGCCAGTGCCTTGTCGAGCAACTGCGCCAGTTGCGGCCAGTCATTGCGTACGCCGAAACGCTGGCCGTTGGTCTCCATGTCGAAAGCGGCGTTGACCTTGATGTTGGCAAAACCGTGACGCGCCGCCAGGTGTGAATTCACGCCGAGCGCGCCGACATAGGCATCCGCCTCGCCCAGGGACAGCGCCCGCAACCCGGCCAGGGGCGCGGTCACGTAGCTGGGGCGCAATTCCGGGTACAGCGCGGTGAGCTGCTTGCTCGACGAATAGCCTTCGACCAACACCAGCGAAAGCGCGGCCAGGTCCTGCAGCGATTTCAACTGCGGCGTGTCGGCGCGCGTCATCACCACCAGCGGCGTCGGCAGGTAGATGCCGGAAAACGCCAGGAAGGCCTCCCTTTCCGGCAGGTGCACCACGGTCGCCACGGCATCGAGACGCTTGTTGCGCACCGCATCCATCAACTCCAGCCAGTTCAGGTCGGTCACGACCTCGAAGCGGATGCCCAGCAGGCCTTCGATGCGGGGCAGGAATTCGGCCACCACGCCTTGCGGCCGGCCCTGCGGATCGACGAAGGAATACGGGGCATAGCCGGCATCGATGCCCAGCCGCACCACCGGATGCGCCGCCAGCCACTCGCGCTCCGTGCTGGACAGGGATAGCGCCGGCGTGGCATCGGCGGCCCGGGCCGGAGTGGCAATGCCCAAGCCACCCATGCAGACCAGCAGGAGCAGGAGCAACGCCGGCCAAACCCGGCGAACCGCGACCTGACGACGACATGGAATTGCCACCGCCGCGCCGGGTGGCGACGTCGGCACGGGGTCGGCGTTCCGCCATGGCCAGGCAGCCCTCATTGTTCGCCGTCCTCGGCAAAACGCGTGGCGATGTCCATGAATTCATCGTAGATGGCCACGAAGGCATCGGCGACATCCGGATCGAAATGGCTGCCGCGGCCGGCGAGGATGATGTCGCGCGCCGCGTCGAAGGCCAGGGCATCCTTGTAGACCCTTTTCGAGATCAGGGCGTCGAAGACGTCGGCCAGCGCCATCAGGCGTGCCGAGACCGGGATGGCGTCGCCCGCCAGCCGGTCGGGATAGCCGCTGCCATCCCATTTCTCATGGTGCCAGCGGGCAATCTCCTTGGCCATGGCGAGGAACTCCACCGGGCGCTCGCCCTCCTGCTCGGCCTGCTCGATTGCGTCCGCGCCCAGCACGGCATGAGTCTGCATTACCGCCCATTCTGCCGGCGTCAGCTTGCCGGGCTTGAGCAGGATGTGGTCGGGAATGCCGACCTTGCCGATGTCGTGCAACGGCGCCGACTTGGTCAGCAGGGTGATGGTGCGATCGTCCAGGGTGGCGGCAAACCGCGGGTGGTGCTGCAGGTGGCGGGCGAGCGCGGCGACGTATCCCTGGGTGCGGCGGATGTGGTTGCCGGTCTCGGGGTCGCGCGTTTCGGCCAGGTGCGCCAGGGCGTTGATGCTGACGTCCTGGATCAGCTGGTTGTCGGCCATGCGACGCGCCACCTCGGCTTCGAGGAAGGCGTTCTGGTCTTTCAGGAGGTCGCGGGCGCGCTTGAGCGCCAGCTGGGTCTGCACCCGCGCCAGCACGATGCTCGGGCGGTAGGGCTTGGTGATGAAGTCGGCGGCGCCGAGGGCGAGGCCGCGCTCTTCGTCCTGCGTGTCGCTGAGGGCGGTCAGGAAGATCACGGGGATGTCGCGCGTGGCCGGCTCTTCGCGCAAGCGGGAGAGGACCTCGTGGCCATCCATCCCCGGCATCATCACATCCAGCAGGATGACGTCGGGCCCGGGCGGCTGGCGGGCGAAACCGAGCGCGGCCACGCCCGAGGTGGCCACCAGCACCCGATAGCCGGCGTCGCGCAGCAACTCGCCCAGCACGCCGACGTTCGCCGGCACGTCATCGACGATCAGCAACGTACCCGTTAGCGAACTCAGCGGGTCGGATGGCTGCCGGGGGAGAGGTTCCATGCGGAAGGCCTTTTGTGCGTTGGCCCAATCTTACGCCCATGCGATGGCTCCCGATGCATCGCCGCCGGCCGGCCCATGCCGCAGCGCAATATTGCACAATGCGGTTTGCTGTTTTACATTATGGAATCGCTTGGAGCACCCGGCCTACCCGACCGGCTACACTGGGTGAAAACGGTCCGCGGCGGCAACCCCGTCGCCGGGCCACCCACAACACAGACTAAGGAGGAGACCGCATGTCATCCATGCCGTCCACCGTGGCGTCCGCCAACGCGGGCCAGATCGCCAACGACAGCGACCCGCTGGAAACGCGCGAGTGGCTCGACTCGCTCGAAGCCGTGATTGCCCAGGAGGGTCCCGAGCGCGCCCACTTCCTGATCGAGCGCCTGATCGAGCTGGGCCGGCTGGCCGGCATCAACCAGCCCTACTGCGCCAACACCGAATACCTCAACACCATCTCCGCCGACCGCCAGGTCACGGCGCCGGGCGACTACGCCATCGAGAACCGCATCCGTTCCTACGTGCGCTGGAACGCCGTGGCCATGGTGCTGCGTGCCAACAAGGGCAACTCGAACCTCGGCGGCCACATCGCCAGCTTCGCCTCGGCGGCGACGCTCTACGACGTCGGCTTCATCCATTTCTGGCGCGCGCCGACCGAGCAGCACGGCGGCGACCTGGTCTTCGTCCAGGGCCATTCGGCGCCGGGCATCTACGCCCGCGCCTTCCTGCTCGGCCGCCTGAGCGAGGAGCAGCTCGACGGCTTCCGCCAGGACGTGGACGGCGGCGGCCTGACCTCCTACCCGCACCCGTGGCTGATGCCGGATTTCTGGCAGTTCCCCACCGTGTCGATGGGCCTGGGGCCGCTGCAGGCGATCTACCAGGCGCGCTTCATGAAGTACATGCACGACCGCGGCCACATCGATGCCACCGGCCGCAAGGTGTGGGCCTTCATGGGCGACGGCGAGATGGACGAACCGGAGTCGATGGGCGCCATCGGCATGGCCGGGCGCGAAAAGCTCGACAACCTGATCTTCGTCGTGAACTGCAACCTGCAGCGCCTCGACGGCCCGGTGCGCGGCAACGGCAAGATCATCCAGGAACTCGAATCCGACTTCCGCGGCGCCGGCTGGAACGTCGTTAAGGTGGTCTGGGGCGGCTACTGGGACCCGCTGCTGGCCCAGGACAAGAAGGGCCTGCTGCGCCAGCGCATGATGGATTGCGTCGACGGCGAGTACCAGACATTCAAGTCGAAGGACGGTGCCTACGTCCGCGAGCACTTCTTCAACACGCCGGAACTCAAGGCGATGGTCGCCAACTGGAGCGACGACGACATCTGGCGTCTTAACCGCGGCGGCCACGACCCGCACAAGGTCTATGCAGCCTACCAGTCGGCGATGAACCACACCGGCCAGCCCACCGTCATCCTCGCCAAGACCATCAAGGGCTACGGCATGGGCGAGTCGGGCGAGGCGCAGAACATCACCCACCAGCAGAAGAAGATGGGCACCACCTCGCTCAAGGCCTTCCGCGACCGTTTCAAGCTGCCGATCACCGATGCCGAACTGGAGAAGCTGCCCTACCTCAGGTTCGCCGACGGCTCGCCCGAGCTCAACTACATGCGCGACAAGCGCATGGCGCTGGGCGGCTACCTGCCCAAGCGCCGCCGCGCCGTGGAGCCGATGCCGGTGCCGCCGCTGTCGACCTTCGAGGCCCTGCTCAAGGCCACCGGCGAAGGCCGCGAGATATCGACCACCATGGCCTTCGTGCGCATCCTCAACACGCTGCTGAAGGACAAGGTGCTGGGCCGCCGCGTCGTGCCCATCGTGCCGGACGAATCGCGCACCTTCGGCATGGAGGGCATGTTCCGCCAGTACGGCATCTGGAACCAGCAGGGCCAGAACTATGTGCCGCAGGACGCCGACCAGCTGATGTTCTACAAGGAATCGAAGGACGGCCAGATGCTGCAGGAAGGCATCAACGAGGCCGGCGCCATGTCGGACTGGATCGCCGCCGCCACCGCCTATTCGACCCACGGCGTGCAGATGCTGCCCTTCTACATCTTCTATTCGATGTTCGGCCTGCAGCGCACCATGGACCTGTGCTGGGCGGCCGGCGACTCGCGCGCCCGCGGCTTCCTCGTCGGCGGCACCGCCGGGCGCACCACGCTCAACGGCGAAGGCCTGCAGCACGAGGACGGCCATTCGCACGTGCTCTCCGCCACCATCCCCAACTGCGTTTCCTACGACCCGACCTTCGCCTTTGAACTGGCCGTGATCGTGCAGGACGGCCTGCAGCGCATGGTCGCGCAGCAGGAGGATGTGTTCTATTACCTGACGGTGATGAACGAGAACTACGAGCATCCGGCCATGCCGGAAGGCGCCGAGGGCGACATCCTCAAGGGCATGTACCAGTTCCGGAAGGGCAAGAACAGCAACGGCCCGCGCGTGCAGCTGCTCGGCTCGGGCGCGATCTTCCGCGAGGCGGTCGCCGCCGCCGAACTGCTGCGCGCCGACTGGGGCGTCGAGTCCGATCTCTGGTCCTGCCCCAGCTTCACCGAGCTGGCGCGCGACGGCCACGAGTGCACCCGCCACCACCTGCTCAATCCGGAGGCGCCGCAGAAGGTCTGCCATGTCACCGCCTGCCTCGGCGACACCCGCGGCCCGGTCATCGCCGCCACCGACTACACCCGCGCCTTCGCCGAGCAGATCCGGCCCCATGTCGCAGTGAATGGCCGCCGCTACACCGTGCTCGGCACCGACGGCTACGGCCGCTCCGACACGCGCGAGAAGCTGCGCCATTTCTTCGAGGTCGACCGCTACTGGATCACCCTGGCCAGCCTGCGCGCGCTGGCCGACGACGGCGTGGTCGAGGTCGCCAAGGTGGCCGCGGCCATCAAGAAGTACGGCCTCAATCCCGACAAACCCAATCCGGTGAAAGTCTGAGGTGGCCGCCATGATCGAAGTGAAAGTTCCGGACATCGGCGACTTCGGCGAGGTGCCGGTCATCGAGGTGCATGTGAAGCCTGGCGACGTCGTCAAGGCCGAGGATGCGCTGATCACGCTTGAGTCGGACAAGGCGACGATGGACGTGCCATCCCCCGCTGCCGGCACCGTCAAGGAAGTGAAGATCAAGATCGGCGACAAGGTGGCCGAAGGCACGCTGGTGCTGCTGCTCGACGCCGCTGCGGCTGCGCCCGAAACGGCAGCGGCCAAGGCTGCGGCGCCGGCTCCCGCCGCTGCGGTCGCCGTGCCGCCAGCGCCAGCGCTCTGCGTCCCTTCGGGAAGTTTTTCGGCCGCCCCCGCAGCCGCAACCAACGCCACTGCCGAAGGCGAGGTCTGCGACCTGCGCCCGACCGAGGCCGAACCGACCACGGCACCGGCCGCGATCAGCATGCCCTCCGCCGGCGACCTCGCCGGCGAGGTCATGGGCGGCCACCAGGCGCATGCCAGCCCCTCGGTGCGCCGCTTCGCCCGCGAGCTCGGCGTCGAGATCGCGCGCGTCCCCGGCAGCGGCCCCAAGGGCCGCATCCTGCATGCCGACGTGCAGGGCTTCGTCAAGGGCGTGATGAGCGGCTCCACCGCCGTGTCGCCAGCGCCGACTTCTGCCGGTGGCGGCGGGCAGTTGGGTGGATTGAGCCTGCTGCCCTGGCCGCAGGTCGACTTCGCCAAGTTCGGTGCCATCGAGGTCAAGCCGCTGTCGCGCATCCAGAAGATCTCGGGCGCAAACCTCGCCCGCAACTGGGCGATGATTCCGCACGTCACCCAGTTCGACGAGGCCGACATCACCGATCTGGAAGCGCTGCGCGTCCAGCTCAACAAGGAGAACGAGAAGAGCGGGGTCAAGCTGACCATGCTCGCCTTCCTGATCAAGGCCATGGTCGTGGCGCTGAAGAAGTACCCGGCCCTGAATGCCTCGCTCGACGGCGACAACCTCGTCCTCAAGCAGTACTTCCACATCGGCTTCGCCGCCGACACGCCGAACGGCCTGGTGGTGCCGGTGCTCAGGAACGCCGATGCCAAGGGCGTGCTGGAGATCGCCACCGAAACCTCGGCCATGGCGAAAAAGGCGCGCGACGGCAAGCTCGGCCCGGCCGAGATGCAGGGCGGCTGCATTTCGATCTCGTCCCTCGGCGGCATTGGTGGCACGGCGTTCACGCCCATCATCAACGCGCCGGAAGTCGCCATCCTCGGCGTGTCGAAATCCGAGATCAAGCCGAAGTGGAACGGCCGCGAATTCGAACCGCGCCTCATGCTGCCGCTGTCGCTGTCCTACGACCACCGCGTCATCGACGGCGCGCTGGCGGCGCGCTTCACAGCCTTCCTCGCGCAGCTGCTGGCCGACATGCGCAGGACATTGTTGTGAAGCGGCAGCAAATGGCGGCACATGCAAGGGAGCCGCAGCTGTGACCACGCTCTGCGTCGTCAAGAAGGGCAGCGAGGTCGCCATCGCCGGCGACTCGCTGACCACCTTCGGCGACACGCGGCTGGGCCGGCACTACAAGGGCGAGCACGACAAGATTCTCGACCTGCATGGTTCCTGGATAGGCATCTGCGGCAGCTCGGCCCACCATCTGGTAATCGTCAGTGCGCTGGCGAAGCTGGAGGAAGTGAAGCTCGGCTCGCGCATGGAGGTGTATGAAACCTTCCGCCTGCTGCACCCCGTCCTCAAGGAACACGCCTTCCTCAACCCCAAGGAGGACGAGGACGATCCCTACGAGTCCTCGCAAATCGTGGCGCTGATCGCGAACCCCACGGGCATCTACGGCGTCTACACCATGCGCGAGGTGTTCGAGTTCGACCGTTTCTGGTCCATCGGTTCTGGCCGCAATTTCGCGCTGGGCGCGATGCACGCCGCCTTCGACACCAACCTCACCGCCGCTCAGATCGCCGAGGCGGGCGTCGCCGCCGGCATCGAGTTCGACACCGCATCCGGGCCGCCGATCGTTTCGTACACGGTCGCGCTCGCTGGAGAAAAATCATGATCGAAATCAAAGTTCCGGACATCGGCGATTTCAAGGACGTGCCGGTCATCGAGATTCACGTCAAGCCGGGCGACATCGTCAAGGTCGAGGACTCGCTGGTCACGCTGGAGTCGGACAAGGCGACGCTGGACGTCCCCTCGCCCGCCGCCGGCACTGTCAGGGAAGTGAAGGTCAAGATCGGCGACAAGGTCGCCGAGGGTACGCTGGTGCTGCTGCTGGAGGCCGGCGAACAAAAAGTTCTCGCTGGCGCCACGGCGACACCTGCAGCGGCAACGGCCGCCGTCCCGCCAGAGCCGACTTTTCCCGCATCGCCCGCCTCCACGGCCGCCACCCATGTCGGCGCCGCCGACATCGAATGCGACCTGATGGTGCTCGGCGCCGGCCCCGGCGGCTACTCGGCCGCCTTCCGTGCCGCCGACCTCGGCCTCAAGGTAGTGTTGATCGAGAAATACGCCACGCTCGGCGGCGTCTGCCTCAACGTCGGCTGCATTCCGTCCAAGGCGCTGCTGCATGTCGCGGCGGTAATGGAAGAAGCGCAACACATGAACGAGCTTGGCGTCGCATTCGCCGCGCCCACCGTGGACATCGACAAGCTGCGTGCCCACAAGGCCAAGGTCGTCGGCAAGCTCACCGGCGGCCTCGCCGGCATGGCCAAGGCGCGCAAGGTGCAGGTAGTACGCGGCGTCGGCGGCTTCCTCGATCCGCATCACATCGCGGTGGAAACGGCCGAGGGCCGCAAGATCGTGAAGTTCGCCCAGGCGGTGATCGCCGCCGGCTCCAGCGCGGTGAAGCTGCCCTTCATTCCCGAGGACCCGCGCATCGTCGATTCGACCGGGGCGCTGGAACTGCGTTTCGTTCCCAAGCAGATGCTGGTCATCGGCGGCGGCATCATCGGCCTCGAAATGGCAACCGTCTATTCCGCGCTGGGTTCACGCATCTCCGTGGTCGAAATGCTCGACGGCCTGATGCCGGGCGCCGACCGCGACCTGGTCAAGGTGTGGGAGAAGCAGAACGCCCGGCGTTTCGAGCGCGTCATGCTCAAGACGAAAACCGTGGCAGTCGAAGCCAGGGATGACGGCGTCTGGGTCAAGTTCGAGGGCGAGAACGCCCCCGCGGAAGCTCAGCGCTACGACATGGTGCTGGTCGCCACCGGCCGCTCGCCCAACGGCAACAAAATCAACGCGGCCGCTGCCGGCGTGGCGGTCACCGAACGCGGCTTCATCGAAGTCAGCCCGCAGCTGCGCAGCAACGTACCGCACATCTTCGCCATCGGCGACGTCGTCGGCCAGCCCATGCTCGCCCACAAGGCGGTGCATGAAGCCCACGTCGCTGCCGAGGCCGCCGCCGGCCAACGCGCCCACTTCGACGCCAGCGTAATTCCCTCGGTTGCATACACCAGCCCGGAGATCGCCTGGGTCGGCCTCACCGAGGATCAGTGCAAGGCCCAGGGCCGCACCGTCGAGAAGGGTCTGTTCCCGTGGGCTGCGTCCGGCCGGGCCATCGCCAACGGCGCCGACTACGGCTTCACCAAGCTGCTGTTCGATGCCGAGACGCATCGCATCGTCGGTGGCGCCATCGTCGGCCCCAACGCCGGCGACATGATCGGCGAGGTGGCGCTGGCCATCGAGATGGGCGCGGATGCCATCGACATCGGCAAGACCATCCACCCGCACCCGACGCTGGGCGAGACCGTCGGCCTGGCCGCCGAGGTTGCCCACGGCAGCTGCACCGACCTGCCGCCAATGCGCAAGCGCTGATTCACCGCCGGATCGGCGTGCTGTTCGGCGTTTAGCCAGGCGGCGCCGGAATGTTATTCTTGACCGATGTTTCGTAAGCTTTTTTCCCTGAAGCCGGGCGCCCGCTCGAACCACCCGCTGGGTTCGGACGACAACGTCACCGAAATGCTGGCGGCGATTCCGCCCGATCCGGCGCGCACCCTGCAGGATCTCGATAACTGGCTGGCCGACAGCCCGCGCTTTCAGGACGAGATCGGATCGCGGGCGCTGCTGCGTGCGGTGCTGCAGATGGATGCCACGGCGGAAATGGCGCGGGCGGTACTGCTGGAGCGTTACCTTTTGCCGTCGCATCGCGAGCACTTGTCGGAGGTGCTATGGACGGCGCTTGACCAGAACCTGCGCCATGTGGTCCAGGGTTATCGCCACTGCATCCAACTGCAACTGCGCCAGCCCCAGGACGGCGTCGACCGTCATGACCTGCTGCTGGCGCTGCTGCGCGCCATCGCTGCGGCGGCGGCGCGCAAGAAGCTGCTGCACTTCCGCTATCGCCCGGCCGAGGCCGCCTGGTGGAAGGAAATGCATGGCTTGATTTCGGCGGCGGGGCAACTGGGCCTTGCCAATGAAGCGGCACGGCCCTTCGACGATTGCGAAAAGAAGTATACGGCCCTGCAGTTGTACCTGGCCGCGGCCTACTTCGAGCTGGCTCCCCTTTCCAACCTGGTCCCGCAGCAGGTGGAAGCAATCGACCGCCTGCTGGTGAATGGTGCCGATACCCTCGAACTGGCCGGCAGCCGGACTTCGGCCTCCACCCACCGCATCGACCTGGGCGGCGACCACGGCCCCGTCCCGCTCGGCGACGACGCTGCCGCCGACCCGGGAACGCGCTACCTGTCGCGGGGACGCCTGCGTTCGCTGGTGACAAGGCTCGCGACGGATCTGCGCAAGTCGCGCGAGGTGCCGGAAAGCCTGCACACATCCGGCGTCGATATCGGGCAAGTGCGGCAGCTGGTGACAGTGCTGATGCAGCACTGGGCGGAGCCGCCACCGACGCGGGGAACCGCACGCCAAAGTACCGACGACGAACTCCGCGTCGTGCTCGGCTTCGGGCTGGCGCGGCGCATGGTGGCGTTTTCCGATTTCGCCCGCTCCGGCCGCTCGCTCGAATACAACGGCGGCAATATCGACGCCCTGTTCCAGGAGAGTCGATTCGGCAGCCTTGCCGCCGACGAGGTATCGGGGGATGCTCCGGCACCGGCCGTGCCGGCCGAGCCGCTGGTGGCGAATCCGCTCAACGTTCTGGAAAAGCTCGAACTCTCCGGCGACCGGCAGATGATGGAACACTGGGTGCAGGCCGACATCAGCGACACCGGGCTCGGCGCCGTGGCCCCCGGGGTGCGTGCCAAGCATCGCATCGGCGGTCTGGTCTGCCTGCGTTACGCGGAGGGCATCGAATGGCACCTCGGACTGATCCGCCGCATCGGCCGCAACGGCGCCGGGCAGGCCACGCTCGGCATCGAGACGCTGCCCAGGCCTTCGGCCTCGGCACAGGTCAAGCCGCTGGAAGCAGGAAACAGCGCCGCCTGGGCGAAGCTCGAGGACGCGGGGCATGGCTATCTTGATGCTATTCTCGTGGCCGTCGATGGCGATGAACTGATCCTGCCCAGGGGCGCCTTCGCCGCCGACCTGGCCGTTCGCGTCCGCACCGGCGAGACTGCTCGCCAGGTAAAACTGACGGAACTGGTCGAGCGCGGTGACGACTTCGACCGCGTGCGCTTCGCCGCCATCGACTGACAGAAAACACCAACAAGACCAACAGCACTCATAGGAACAGCAATGACCCAGGACGAACTCAAGCAGGCGGTCGCCCGCGCCGCGCGCGACTACATCGCCGCCAACGTGCCGGCCGGCAGCATCATCGGCGTCGGCACCGGCTCCACTGCCAACTTCTTCATCGACGAACTTGCCGCGATCAAGGATCGCATCGCCGCAACGGTGGCCAGTTCCGAGGCGACGAAGAAGCGCCTCGAAGGCCACGGCATCAAGGTCGTCGACCTCAACGACGTGACCGCCATGCCCGTCTATGTCGACGGTGCCGACGAGATCACCGAGAAGCTGGAGATGGTCAAGGGCGGTGGCGGCGCGCTGACGCGCGAGAAGATCGTCGCCGCCGTAGCCGGCAAGTTCATCTGCGTCTGCGACCAGAGCAAGCTCGTCGGCACGCTGGGCAAGTTTCCGCTACCGGTCGAGGTGATCCCGATGGCGCAAGCCTACGTCGCCCGCGAGATCGTCAGGCTCGGCGGCGAACCGAAGCTGCGCGCGGGCTTCACCACCGACAACGGCAACATCATTCTCGATGTGCATGGGCTGGCCATCGCCGATCCGGCCGGTTTCGAGACCCGGCTCAACCAGATAGTCGGCGTGGTCACCAACGGCCTGTTCGCCTGCCGCGGTGCCGACCTGCTGCTGCTGGCCACGGCCGACGGCGTCAAGCAACTGGGAAAATGAAACATTCCCGTCATGTCGGGGCAATAGACTGCCCCGTCTGACCCGCAGGAACAACGGAGAACCGCACCATGAACGAACATATCGCCAAGCAGTTCGACGCCGACCTCGAGAATATCCGCTCGCGCGTGCTGCAGATGGGTGGTCTGGTCGAGCAGCAGATCGTCCGCGCCTTCGAGGCGCTCGAAAACGGCGACCTGCTGCTGGCCGAGCAGGTGGTCGAAACGGACCACGACGTCAATCGCCACGAGGTCGAACTCGACGAGGCCTGCGCCCACCTGATTGCCCGCCGCCAGCCGGCCGCATCGGACCTGCGCATGATCATGGCCGTGATCAAGACCATCACCGACCTCGAGCGCGTCGGCGACGAGGCGAAAAAAGTCGCCAAGCGCGCACGTTCGCTGCACTCCGGTGATTCGCCTTTCGTGCCCCGCGTCGAACTGCGCCATGTCGCGACCGTCGCGGTGGCGATGCTGCGCAAGGCGCTCGACGCCTTCGCCCGCACCGACCTCACGGCCGCGGCGCAGGTAGTGCGGCAGGACAAGGAGGTCGATGCCGAGTTCAAGTCCATCATGCGCCAGCTCATCACCTTCATGATGGAAGACCCGCGCATGATCTCGTCGTCGCTCGAGGTGCTGTTCATCGCCAAGGCCGTCGAGCGCATCGGCGACCACGCCAAGAACATCTCGGAATACGTGGTGTATATGGTCAAGGGCCGCGACGTGCGCCACATCGGCCTCGAAGGCATCGAGCGCGAAGTCGCTTCGGGCGACTGAGCGTCCGGCAAGGCTACAAACCAAAGGGCCGCCCGAGGGCGGCCCTTTGGTTTGTAGCCTTGCCCCGTCGCCGAATTACTTCTGCGGCGGAACGAAACCGGCCGCCTGCTCGGCGCCTTCACCAAAGAAATGCTTGGTGACCTGCTCGGCCAGATAGGTGCGGGCACGCGGATCCATCAGGTTGAGCCGATTCTCGTTGATCAGCATGGTCTGCAGCTTGATCCACTGCTGCCAGGCCTCCTTGGAGACGTTTTCCCAGATTCGCTTGCCGAGTTCGCCCGGCATCGGGGGGAAATCCAGGCCTTCCGCTTCGCGGCCGAGTTTGATGCAATTCACCATGCGAGCCATCTAATTGTTTCCTTTCACTAAATTCCGTTAGTACCGAGAGTCTGCCTGCATAGGTGGAGGCGCAGGCCGCCGGATTAAAGGGCCTTCATGAAAACCTTTGACCGCCGCTGGAAATTGTAGAGCTCGCGCCGCGCCGTCGGCAGCAGGTCGGGCGAGGCTTCGGCAAAGCCGCGCTCGATGAACCAGTGCGCGGTGCGCGTGGTCAGCACGAACAGTTTCTTCAGCTTCAGCTTCTTGGCGCGTGCTTCGATGTGGCGGCGCAGTTGGTCGCCATAGCCGCTGCGGCGAAATTCCGGCGTCACGGCCAGACAGGCCAGCTCGGCCGCCTTGTCGCGGGAAAACGGATAGAGCGCGGCGCAACCGACGATGACGCCATCATGTTCGAGCACCGAAAAGCGCGCAATCTCCATTTCCAGCAGTTCACGGCCGCGTTTGACCAGGGTGCCGTCGGCTTCGAGCGGCGCGATCAGCGCCGTTACCCCGCCCACGTCCTCGGCCGTGGCCTCGCGCAACTGAGCCAGCGGCGCGCTGGTCAGCACCGTGCCGACGCCATCGTGGGTGAAGAACTCCATGAGCATGGCGCCGTCGGCATTGCGGTCGAGGAAATGCACCCGGCCGACACCGGCGCGACAGGCGCGCACCGCGCCCGGCAGCACGCGCACCATCTCGCTCGCCGCTTTCCCCCGCTTGCCGATCAGCGCCGCCGCCTCGACGACGGTCAGGGCATCGATGCGCTGACCCTTCTTGTCGAGCAGCCCGGGGCCGTCGCATAGATAAATCAGCTTGTCCGCACCCACCGCGATGGCCACGGCCTCGGCCACTTCCTCCCAGGCGAGGTTGAATATCTCGCCCGAAGGCGAGGCACCGATCGGCGTGATCAGCACCACGTTTTCCTGCGCCAGGTCGGCCTGGATTTCCTCGGCGATGATCTTGCGCACGGCGCCCGTGTATTGGTAATCGACGCCATCGACCACGCCCACCGGCTGGGCGGTGATGAAATTGCCGCCGGTCACGCGCAGGTAGCCGCCGGCCAGCGGCGTGTTGGGCAGCCCCTGCGACAGCAGCGCCTCGATTTCGATGCGGGTGACGCCCATCGCGCGCTTGACGCATTCGAGCGCCGCGCTGTCGGTGACACGCAGGCCCTTGTGAAAGCGCGGCTTCAGGCCGCGCCCGGTCATCTCGGCGTCGATCTGAGGCCGCGCGCCATGGACCAGCACCAGCTGGATGCCCATGCTGTCGAGCAGGGCGATGTCGTGGATCAGCGCCTGGGCCGCGCCGCTTTGCATCACCTCGCCACCGAAGGCGATGACGAAGGTCTTGCCGCGGAAGGCGTGGATATAGGGCGCCGCCTGGCGCACCCACGCCACCAGGCGGGCGTCGCTCTCCGGCGACGGGTCGCGGGTTTCGTTGCTCATGTCTTGTCGGTCAGCCCTTCTTCTTTTTCTTGCCCGATTTTTCGGCAGCGGCGACGCCCTCGGCGCCGGGCATGGCTTCGAGCGCAGCTTCGACGCGCTCGCAGATCGTGCGCAGCACCTTGACGCGGGCGAAGTTCTTGTCGTTGGCCTCGACGATGGTCCACGGCGCATTGCCGGTGCTGGTGCGATCCACCATGTCGCACACCGCCTGATGGTAGTCGTCCCACTTCTCGCGGTTGCGCCAGTCTTCGTCGGTAATCTTGAAGCGTTTGAACTCGATCTTCTCGCGCTCCTTGAAGCGCCTGAGCTGCTCTTCCTTGCTGATCTGCAGCCAGAACTTGACGACAATGACGCCCGAATCCGAGAGATCGTGCTCGAAGTCGTTGATCTCGGAATAGGCGCGCAGCCAGTCGGCCTCGGCGCAAAAGCCCTCGACCCGCTCGACCAGCACGCGGCCATACCAGGTGCGGTCGAAGATCGTCACCCGCCCGGTGCGCGGGATATGCCGCCAGAAACGCCACAGGTAGGGCTGGGCGCGCTCCTCCTCGGTCGGCGCGGCAACCGGCACGATCTGGTAGTCGCGGGCATCGAGCGCCGCGGTGATGCGGCGGATGGCACCGCCCTTGCCGGCGGCGTCCGAGCCCTCGAAGGCGCAGATCACCGCACGCTCCTTGAAGCGCGGATCGCGCACCAGTTCGGCCAGCTTGCCCTGCCACTTCGCCAGCTGCTTTTCGTAGTCGGCCTTGGTGATGGGCTTGCGGTTGAGTTTGAGCTCGGACAGCACATCGCGACCGTCGATATTGGGCTGCGCCGGCGGCGCCACCGGTGTGAACTGTTTGGCGGAATTGGCCAGGCGCTGACGGATCGCCTCGAGCAGGATCTTGCCGGTGGTAAGCGAACGATAACGATCGTCCTCACCCTCGATGATGGTCCACGGCGCCCACGGCGTATTGGTCATGCGCAGCACATGGCCGACGACGTCCTGCAGCTTGTCGTAGGTCTTGAGGCGATCCCAGTTCCACTTGGTGATGCGCCAGGCCGTCTTGGGGTCCTTCTCCAGCGCCTTGAGGCGGCGCTTCTGGCCGTCCTTGGTCAGGTGAAACCAGAACTTGAGCACCAGCGCACCCTCGTTGACCAGCATCGCCTCGAAGCGGTTGATCTGCTCGATGCGCGCGTCCATGTCGGCCTTGCTCATGCCGCCATCGATGCGGTCGTGGATCGGGCTCGAATACCACGAGCCGGCGAAGACGCCGACGCGCCCCTTGGGCGGCAACGCGCGCCAGTAGCGCCACATGAAGGGGCGCGAACGCTCCTCGTCGGTCGGTGCGGAAAATGCCAATGTCGAAATGAAGCGCGGGTCCATCCACTCGTAGAGGATGTTGATGGTCTCGCCCTTGCCGGCGCCATCCTGGCCGCTGACCAGCACCACAACAGGAATCTTGCCGTTTTCCTTGAGGTCGTACTGGGCATCCTGCAGGGCCGCGCGCAGGGCCGGCACTGCCTTCTTGTAGGTTTCCTTGTCTATCTTGTGACCCAACTCGGCAGACTCGAACATCATCAATCCCCCCACAAAGCCATCATGCCAGCGATGGCCGCGATGCCTGCGGTTTCGGTACGCAGCACACGCGGCCCCAGACCCACTCCCTCGCACGCGACGGCGCGCGCCGCGAGCAATTCACTTTCGTCGAAACCACCTTCCGGCCCGACCAGCAAGCTGACGCCACCAGCCGGCCGCGGCAGCTCGCGCAGATGGCGCGTCGCACCGGGCAATGCCAGCAAGCGCAGCGCGCCTTCACCTCCATTGTCATCACGGGGCTCGCCAAGGTATTGAGGCAGATCAACAATCGGCGCCACCTGCGGCACACGATTGCGGCCGCACTGCTCGCAGGCCGACACCGCGATGGCCTGCCAGTGGGCGACGCGCCGCTCCATGCGCTCGCCCGACAGCCGGATCACCGAGCGTTTTGCGGCCACCGGGCGGATTCTCGCCACGCCAAGCTCGACGGCTTTCTGCACGATCCAGTCCATCTTGTCGGCGGCGGCGATGCCCTGCACCAGGGTGACGTTGAACGGCAACTCGCGTTCGACCGGATCGAAGGACTTGAGGTCGGCATGGACGTCATCCTTGCGGATGCGGGCAACGGCTGCGGACCATTCGCCGCCGCTGCCGTCGAACAGCGTCAGCGCGTCGCCCTCCTTCAGGCGCAGCACGCGCGAAACATGGTGCGCCGCCGTCTCCGGAAGCGCCACATGGGCGCCGGGCGCCAGGCCTTGCGGACAGTGGATGCGCGGTATCATCGGGCCATTATAGGTCTGCAACAATCGTGAGGAGACACGTTCCATGGTCAGCACAACCACCCCCATCTGCGACTTCGGTCGATCCGCCATCGACTTCGACCTGCCCGGTGTCGACGGCAAGCGCCACAGCCTGGCCTCGGCGCGCGGCCCCAAGGGCCTGCTGGTGATGTTCATCTGCAACCACTGCCCCTACGTCAAGGCCGTGATCCAGCGCCTGATCCGCGATACCCGCGAACTCAGGGCCATGGGCATGAATGCCATCGCCATCATGTCCAACGACCCTTCCGACTACCCCGAGGACTCGTGGGACAACATGGTAAAGATCGCCAAGGACCTCGACTTTCCCTTCCCCTACGTCCTCGACGAAACCCAGGCAGTCGCCAAGGCCTATGGCGCCGTGTGCACGCCGGACTTCTTCGGCTTCAACGACAAGCTGGAGCTGCAGTACCGCGGCCGGCTCGACGAGTCGCGCAAGGAAACCTCGCCCGAGGGCGCCAATGGAAGACCCCGGCGCGATTTGTTCGAGGCGATGCAGCAGGTCGCACTTACCGGCACGGGGCCAGCCGAACAGATACCGAGCATCGGCTGCTCGATCAAATGGAAGGGTGAGTAGCGCCGTCCCGCCAGCGCCGACTTTTTGAATGGATGCCCTGCTGACCCTGCCGCAGTTGTCGGCCTTTCTTGCCGCCGCCGTGCTCATCACGCTGGCGCCGGGGCCGGACAATCTGATGGTGCTGAGCCTGGGCATCGCCCGCGGCCGGCGGGCAGGCATCGCCTTCGGTCTTGGCTGCGCGCTGGGCTGCCTCAGCCATACCGCACTCGCGGCACTCGGCATCTCGGCGTTGATCGCCGCGTCCGCCGGCGGCTTCATGGCCCTCAAGCTGGCCGGCGGCGCCTATCTGGTCTGGCTCGGCATCCAGGCCATCCGACAGGCGCGGCCAACCGGTGCCTCGACGCCGGCCCTGCCCAATGAAAGCACCACACGGCTTTTCACCAAGGGGTTGATCGCCAACGCCATCAATCCCAAGGTCGTCCTGTTCTTCCTCGCCTTCCTGCCCCAGTTCGTCGCCACCGAGCATGGCGGCGCGGCCTGGCAGACGGCACAGCTCGGCCTGGCGTTCACGCTGCAGGCGGCACTTATCTTCGGCACCATCGGCTGGTTCGCCGGCGGCATAGGCCGGTGGCTGGGGCGACGGCCGCACACGGGAACATGGCTGGACCGGATCGCCGGCGCGATCTTCATCCTGCTGGGACTGCGACTGATGCTGGTGCGCTAGGGCCTGTTCTCATTCAGGCGACGAGTGCGCCGGGGGGCGGCTGGCCGTCACGCTCGCCGGCGTGGTTCCTTGCGCCCGGCTTTGGCCGCTTCGTGCGGGCTGGCAGCGGCCGCGGCCGGCGCGGATTTCGCCCCTTCGCGCACCAGAAACTCCAGAAAGGTCGCCGCAGTCAGGCCGAGCCGCTTGCCGCCCAGGTGCGCCGAATGCCACATCCTGCGCATGGGAAAGCCTTCGACATCGAGTATCGTGATGCGGCCGGCCTCGAGCTCCAGTTCGAGGCTTCCCATCGGCACGATGGATATCCCGAGATCCGCCATGATGGCCTGCTTGATCGCCTCGCCGGAGCCCAGCTCCATGTAGGGGCGAAGTTGCAGCCCTTGCTCGGCGAAGAGTCGCTCGGTGCTGCTGCGCGTTCCGGAACCGGGTTCACGCAGCAGGAAGCGCTCGTTGGCCAGTCGCTCGATCGGAATGTTCTTTTCCCGCGCCAGCGGATGTTCCGGATGCGCGGCCAGCACCAGCGGATTCTCCAGGAAAGGCAGCGCGACCAGATCCATGTTTTCGGGAATCTGGCCGAGCACGACGAAGTCATCGACGTTGGCGGACAGTCTCTCCAGCACCCGTGCCCGGTTGGTGACCGTCAGCTGGGGCTGCACCTCCGGGTATTCATGCACGAAACGCCCGAGGAAATCCGCCTCGGCTGCAACGGCGTGATGGTGGATGCATCGCACCTGCCCATCGGCGACAACATCGGCACGACGCGCAGTGTCGTCGCGATGGCCCACGCCTGCGGCGTCTGCGTCGAAGGCGAGCTGGGCTACGTCCCCGGTGTCGAGGGCGTGGATGCGGAACGCCACCCGGGTCCGCTGCAATTCACCACGGTCGCAGAAGCCAGGGCCTTCGCCGAAAAAACCAATGTCGATTGCCTCGCCGTCTCCATCGGCACCGTGCACGGGCGGATGAAGGGCAAACCCAAGCTCGACTGGGCGCGGCTGAAGGAGATCAATACGGCGCTGGGCATTCCGCTGGTCATCCATGGCGGCACCGGGCTGACCGACGAGCAGTTCCGCAAACTCATCACCCTGGGCGTGGCCAAAATCAATTACTACACGGCCCTTTCGGATGCCGCCGGGGCCGCCATTTGCGCAGCCGCCAAGGCCGGTGCCACAGGCTATGCCGACCTGACTGCAGGAGTACGCGAAGCGGTGGCCGCCGAGGTCGAGCGCTGCCTCAAGCTGTGGGGCGCCGCCGGGCGGGCGGCCGAGGTACTGGATCGCTGCCGGCCCTGGCTCAACGTCGAGCATGTGGTGGCCTACAACGCCCCCACCCTGAGCGAACACCGGCTGCTCGCCTTGATGACGGAAGGTCAGCGGGCACTGGCGACAATTCCCGGCGTGCGCGAGGTGACGGTTGGCAGCGTGGCCGACAAGAGCGCCCGCTACCGCCACTGCTGGCTGATCCGCTTCGCCGCGCCCGAAGTCATCGACAGCTATGCGAAACACCCGGCCCATGCGACCTTCGCCGAAACATTGTTCCGCCCGGCGGCGGCCGACCGCCTGACCGCGGACTACCGTATCGCCGACGCCACCACCGGCGCGGAGCGGCTGCCGCTCTCCAGCGCACTGGCTGCGGAGCGGATTGCGTCATGACGCTCCCGGGCCGAACTGCTGATTTCCGGCTGCACTGACGGCGGGAAGCACGGCTCGCCGTCCCGCCATCCGCAACGGCGAGGAGAGCGTTTTCTGCTCGACCGCCTTGTTGCGCAGGGGATTCATCAGCGCCGACTTTTTCGGCTGGCTACTTTTTCTTCTGCCGCACCGGGCGCGTGGTTGCCGTCGAGTGCCAGGCCGGCGACTGGTCGGCGATCAGGCGCGGCGCTTCGGCGCGGACGAAATCGAGGAAGGCGGCGGCCATCGGCAGCAGCTCCTTCTGCGAACGATGCACGATGTGCCAGTGGCGAATCACCGGCGTGCCGACCACGTCGAGCGTGACGACGCGACCCACGGAAAGTTCGAGGCTGATGGAATGGCCGGAAAGGAACGACAGGCCCATGCCGGCCATCACCGCCTGCTTGATGGTTTCGTTGCTGGCCAGCTCAAGGGTTTTGGCGAGCTCGACGTTGCGTTCTCCGAAGAAGCGCTCCATGGCGGCGCGCGTACCGGAGCCGGATTCGCGGATCAGGAACAACTCGGCAGCCAGGGCTTCCGGGGCGATTCTCCGTGCCGCGGCCAGCGGATGATCGGGCGCGGCGACGATGACATGGGGGTGTTCGGAGAATATCTCGGCAACCGTTTCGAAGTCCTTGGGCGGCACGCCCATGATGGCCAGGTCGATTTCGTTCTCGGCCAGCTGCCGCACCACGGTCTCGCGGTTCTCCACGCCGAGCCGCAACTCCGCTTCGGGATGGAGGTCGCGGAACGCCACCAGCAGGCGCGGCGCGATGTACTTGGCGGTCGACACCACGCCGATGTTGAGGCGTCCGCCGCGGACACCGCGAATCGCCGCCATGGCCTCGTCGGCTTCGCGCAATTGCTGGGCGATGCGCCGCGCATGGCGCAACAACTCCTCGCCCGCCGCGGTGAGGAATATCTTCTTGCCGATCTGTTCGAACAGCGCCACGCCGGCCTGCTCGACCAGCGCCTGTACCTGCATCGAGACCGCAGGCTGGGTCAGGTGCAGTTCCTGGGCCGCACGCGAGAACGAAAGATGGCTGGCGACAGCCTCGAAGACCTTGAGCTGGCGCAGGGTGACATTTTTCATGGCTCACCGAATCTTATCATTGTGATAAGAATGTCTGACTTTATCTTATGGTTCCCACTCACTATCCTGAATACCCATGAACACACAAATGACACTCCAGGCACTAATCTTCGACGTCGATGGCACCCTCGCCGATACCGAGCGCGACGGCCATCGCATCGCCTTCAACGCTGCGTTTGCCGAAGCCGGCATGAGCTGGAACTGGGATGCCGCGCTTTATGGCGAACTGCTCGCCGTCACCGGCGGCAAGGAACGCATGCGCTTCTACTGCGAGCACCATGATCCCGACTTTCTCGAACAGGCCGACGCCGACGAGCGCATCAAGGCCCTGCATGCCGCCAAGACCCGCCACTACGTGAAACTGCTCGAGGCCGGCGGCATTCCGCTGCAACCGGGGGTGACGCGGCTGCTGCGCGAGGCGCACGCCGCCGGCCTGCGCCTGGCCATCGCCACCACCACCACGCCGGAGAACGTCACCGCGCTGATGCCTCCCGACCTGATGAAGCTGTTCGAAAAAGTCGGCGCTGGCGACACGGTGGCGAAGAAAAAACCCGCACCCGACATCTACGACTGGGTGCTCGATGAGCTTGGCCTGCCGCCATCCGCCTGCCTCGCCTTCGAGGACTCGGCCAACGGCCTCAAGGCCAGCCTCGCGGCCGGCCTGCCGACGCTGGTAACGGAAAGCGAATACACCCTCGACCACGATTTCAGCGGCGCCTTCGCCGTGCTCTCCGATCTTGGCGAGCCCAGCAAGCCCTGCCAGGTGCGGCGCGGCGACATGCATGGCAAGGCCTTTGTCGATGTCGAACTGCTGAAAACCTGGCATCGGGAAACCATCAGCAATACCTGATGGTCACGATAAAAAATCGTGACTGGCCTTTATAGACCACGTTCTCTAAGATGCTTTCAACGCTGCAATCGAACACCGCATCAAACACCCACTAGCTATTAAGCCAATAACGAGGAGAACACGAATGGATCAATCGAGCCGCTACTCTGACCTGAGCCTGAAGGAAGAGGACCTGATCAAGGGCGACAAGCACGTGCTGGTCGCCTACCACATGCAGCCCGCTGCCGGTTATGGCTATCTGGCCACCGCTTCCCATATCGCCGCCGAGTCCTCCACCGGCACCAACGTCGAAGTCTGCACCACCGACGACTTCACCAAGGGCGTGGATGCGCTGGTGTATTTCATCGACGAAGCCAAGGGCGTGATGAAAGTCGCCTACCCGATCGATCTGTTCGACCGCAACATCACCGACGGCCGCGCCATGCTGGTGTCCTTCCTGACGCTGGCGATCGGCAACAACCAGGGCCAGGGCGACGTCAAGTGCCTGAAGATGCACGACTTCTACGTGCCGCGCCAGTTCATGCGCCTGTTCGACGGTCCGTCGAAGGACATCACCGACCTGTGGGAAATCCTCGATCGCCCGCGCGTCAATGGCGGCTACATCGCCGGCACCATCATCAAGCCCAAGCTCGGCCTGCGTCCCGAGCCCTTCGCCAAGGCGGCCTACCAGTTCTGGCTCGGCGGCGACTTCATCAAGAACGACGAACCCCAGGGCAACCAGGTGTTCTGCCCGACCAAGAAGGTCATCCCGCTGGTCTATGACGCCATGAAGCGCGCCATGGACGAAACCGGCCAGGCCAAGCTGTTCTCTGCCAACATCACCGCCGACGACCACTACGAGATGTGCGCCCGCGCCGACTACATCCTCGAAACCTTCGGACCGGATGCCAACAAGGTGGCCTTCCTGGTCGACGGCTATGTCGGCGGCCCCGGCATGGTGACCACCGCCCGTCGTCAGTACCCGGATCAGTACCTGCACTACCATCGCGCCGGCCACGGCGCCGTCACCTCGCCGTCCGCCCTGCGCGGCTACACCGCCTTCGTGCTGGCCAAGATGTCGCGCCTGCAGGGTGCCTCCGGCATCCACGTCGGCACCATGGGCTACGGCAAGATGGAAGGCGCCGCCGATGACAAGAACATCGCCTACATGATCGAGCGCGATTCCGCCGACGGTCCCTACTACCACCAGGAGTGGCACGGCATGAAGCCGACCACCCCGATCATCTCCGGCGGCATGAACGCGCTGCGCCTGCCCGGTTTCTTCGAGAACCTCGGCCACGGCAACGTCATCAACACCTCCGGCGGCGGTTCCTACGGCCACATCGACAGCCCGGCGGCCGGCGCGATCTCCCTGCGCCAGTCCTACGAGTGCTGGAAGGCCGGTGCCGACCCGATCGAATTCGCCAAGGAGCACAAGGAATTCGCCCGTGCCTTCGAATCCTTCCCCGGCGATGCCGACAAGCTGTTCCCGGGCTGGCGCGACAAGCTCGGCGTCCACAAGTAACCCGCCCTCCCCCGGCCCCTCCCTCGCGGGAGGGGAAACTTGCGGCTCGCTGCGCTCGATCATTACGGGGCGCTTCGAAGCAAGCCGCATCGGGGGTTGCGGCTTCGCCGCGTGCCGCTTCGCCTTGGGGCGGCCCGGCGGCGAAGCTACTTGGAAGATGTCCGGCCCTGCCTCGGCGGGGCCATTTCCATTTTTGAACTGAGTTTTTGATCGGATAAAACCATGACCGACAAAGAGCAATACAAGGTTCACAAGGAACCCTTCTACCAGGCCCAGGGCAAGGAAGTCGTGCTCTACGAGGCCGCCTACGCCGCCCGCCTGCCGGTGATGGTCAAGGGCCCGACCGGCTGCGGCAAGTCGCGCTTCGTCGAATACATGGCCTGGAAGCTGGGCAAGCCGTTGATCACCGTCGCCTGCAACGAGGACATGACCGCGTCCGACCTCGTCGGCCGCTATCTGCTCGAAGCCAACGGCACGCGCTGGCTCGACGGCCCGCTGACCACCGCCGCACGCATCGGCGCCATCTGCTACCTCGACGAAATCGTGGAAGCGCGCCAGGACACCACCGTGGTGATCCACCCGCTGACCGACCACCGCCGCACGCTGCCGATCGACAAGAAGGGCGAGCTGATCGAGGCGCATCCCGACTTCCAGCTGGTCATTTCCTACAACCCGGGCTACCAGAGCCTGATGAAGGACCTGAAGCAGTCGACCAAGCAACGCTTCACCGCCTTCGACTTCGACTACCCCGAAGCCGTGCTGGAGGCCCAGATCGTGGCGAGGGAAACCGGCCTCGACGAAGCCACCGCGGCCAAGCTGGTGAAGATCGGCCAGACCGCGCGCAACCTCAAGGGCCACGGCCTCGACGAGGGGATATCGACGCGCCTGATCGTCTATGCCGCCACGCTGCTCAAGGGCGGCGTCGATCCCAAGGATGCCTGCCGCATGGCGATGGCACGGCCGATCACCGACGACGCCGACATCCGCGAGACGCTGGATCACGCCATTGACGCGACCTTCGCCTGAAAAAGTCGGCGCCGGCGGAACGGCGATAGCGTTTCCGCGGCAGCCATGAAACCGGTGAATGTGAGATGACTACTGGATTCCGTCCCGCCGCGGCAGCCCCCGGACGAGCCACGATGCACCCGCAGGTGCAAAAGTACTGGCACGAGGTGGATTGCGGCTTCCCCCCGGTGGCCGACGTCTTCGAGGAATGCGTCTATGACGCGCTCGCCGTATTCTCGAAGCCGCAGATGAAGGCCTACATCGAGGCGGCGCGCGTCCTCGGCAAGCTGGGACGCGGGCCGGAGCCGATGCTGGCCTTCCTCGAGGAGTGGCCCAGCGTGGTCGTCGCGCTTGACGGCGACGTGCTGGAACCGGTGATGGACTTCGTCCGCGCCATGCAGAAGTCGCCCAACGGCCAGGCCATCGCGCCCTTCCTGCAAACCCTGGCAGCCGTGGCCCGGCGCATGCACTCGCCCGAGCAGTTCCAGCGCTACCTCGACATCTCGCGCGACCTGATGCTGCGCACCCAGGGCTCCATCCACGGCCACCACGCCACCATCCCCAGCCCCGGCCTGCCCGAGTTCTTTGGCCAGGCACCGTTCCTGGCGAACATGCTGTCGCTGTCCGGCATGCGCAACTGGGTCGAGTACGGCATCCGCCACTACAGCACCCACCCGGAACGGCAGATCGACTTCTTCAAGCTGCAGTCGGCCGACAGTCGTGCCGTGATGCAGCGCGAGCGGCACGGCACGCTGTTCGCCGACGTCGAACGCAAGCTCGACCTCACCCTGCGCGCGCTGTGGCACGAGACCGAGCAGTTGGTGCCCTATTCCACCGCGTTCGACGAACTGCGCAAGCCCATCCCGTATTACGACAAGCTGGGCATGCGCGTCCCCGACGTATTCGACGACGCCGACGGCCCCGGTGGCACGGTCAGCGGCCTCGACCGCTACCGCGCGGTGCTCGCCCACATGATCGGCCATCGCCGCTGGAGCCGGCCGCAGATCGCCGACAACTGGAGTCCGTTCCAGCGCATGGCCGTTGAGTTCTTCGAGGACTGCCGCATCGAGACCTTGCTGATCCGCGAGTATCCCGGCCTGCGGCGGACCTTCCTCGCCCTTCATCCCAAGCCGGTCGCCGATGCCTGCGATCCCGAAACCACTTCCTGCCTGCGCCATCGCCTGGCCATGCTGTCGCGCGCCTTTCTCGACCCCGACCATGGCTACACCGATCCGGCGCTGCTCGAATTCGTGGGGCGCTTCCACGAGTCGCTGGCCAACGGCGAATCGACCACGAAGGAAATGGCCGAACTCGCGCTGCTCTACGTCACCAAGACGCGTCGCCAGAGCGACCAGCTCGCCCGGGTGCACTTCGACGACACGGTGATCGATTATCGCGACGACAACCGCCATATGTGGCTGTACATCGAGGACAGCGACGACGAGGACTTCTTCGACGACCCGGCCAAGCAGAACAAGAAGCCCGCCGAGGCCCAGTCCCTGCCGCCGCGCCACTATCCCGAGTGGGACAACCAGAGCCAGACCTACCGGCCGGACTGGGTCAGCCTCTACGAAGCACTGCATCCGAGCGGCAACCCGGCGGTCATCGACCGCCTGCTGGCCAAACATGCGGCGCTGGCCAAGCGGCTCAAGCGCCTGCTCGACCTGCTCAAGCCACAAGAGAAGGTGCGCGTGCGCTACCAGGAGGACGGCTCGGAGCTCGATCTCGACGTCGCCATCCGCTCGCTGATCGACTTCAAGGGCGGCGCCACGCCCGACCCACGCATCAACATGAGCCACCGCACCGACGGCCGTGACATCACCGTGATGGTGCTGCTCGACCTGTCCGCCTCGCTCAACGAAAAAGTGGCCGACGGCAGCCAGACGATTCTTGAGCTGTCGCAGGAAGCGGTTTCCCTGCTGGCCTGGTCCATCGAGGCGCTTGGCGACCCCTTCGCCATTGCCGGCTTTCATTCCGACACCCGCCACGAGGTGCGCTACCACCACATCAAGGGCTTCTCCGAAAGCTGGGACGATGCCGTCAAGGGGCGACTTGCCGCCATGGAGGCCGGCTGGTCCACGCGCATGGGCGCGGCCCTGCGCCACGCCGGCCATTACCTGTCGCACCGCAAGTCCGACAAGAAAATCCTGCTACTGCTGACCGACGGCGAGCCGGCCGACATCGACGTAAGCGACCCCGATCACCTGCGGGCCGACGCCAAAAAGGCCGTCGAGGAACTAACGACGAAGGGCATCACCACCTTCTGCCTGAGCCTCGACCCTAACGCCGACGACTATGTCCGGGACATTTTCGGGCAACACTGGAAGGTGTTGGACCGCATCGAACGACTCCCCGAGCAATTGCCGATGCTGTACATGGCCCTCACCAAGTAACCCAAGGCAGGGCCGCCAGCCCCGGGGCTTCTGGATGGTGCACAGCAATAACAAATACCCTGCTTAGTCGATAAGAAAAAGTGAATGGCGCTTATGCTCAAGCCCCGCTAAATTCTGCCATGTGAATCAGGGTTTCCTGATTTACGCTTCTCCACTCCCTCTGGCTGACAGCCAGCTTGACCCCGCTCCCCGTGCAAACCGGGGCGGGGATTTTCTTCTTGGGGTGTGGCGAAGGCGTGGCGATTCGACACAACAGAGATTAACAGGACAGAATTCATGCAAGACGGTCGCACCACCCTGACCCAGTTCATCATCGAGGAACAGTCGCACGTCGCCGGCGCCACCGGCGACTTCACCGGCCTGTTGAACGATATCGGAACCGCCTGCAAGGTCATCAGCAACGCTGTGTCCAAGGGCGCGCTGATCGGCGTACTGGGTAGCGCCGGCGAGGAAAACGTCCAGGGCGAGGTGCAGAAGAAGCTCGACATCATCTCCAATGACGTCATGATCAAGTCCAACGAGTGGGCCGGCCACCTCGCCGGCATGGCCTCGGAGGAAATGGACGACATCTACCCGATCCCGGCAGACAAGAAGCGCGGCAAGTATCTGCTGGTATTCGACCCGCTCGATGGCTCCTCCAACATCGACGTGAACATCACCGTCGGTACCATCTTCTCGATCCTGCGCACATCGAAGCCGGGAGAGGACGCCACGCTCGATGACTTTCTCCAGCCCGGTACGCAGCAGGTCTGCTCCGGTTTCGCCCTCTACGGCCCCTCGACACTGCTGATCATCACCACCGGCCACGGCGTGAATGGTTTCACGCTGGATCGCGAAGTCGGCGAGTTCATCCTCACCCATCCGAACATGATGATTCCCGAGGACACCCAGGAATTCGCCATCAACGCTTCCAACGAGCGCTTCTGGGAATGGCCCGTCAAGCGCTATGTCGACGAGTGCATGGCCGGCAAGACCGGCCCGCGCGGCAAGGACTTCAACATGCGCTGGATCGCCTCGATGGTTGCCGAGGCCTATCGCATCCTGACGCGCGGCGGCGTCTTCATGTACCCGAAGGACACCAAGGACGCCAGCAAGCCCGGCCGCCTGCGTTTGCTGTATGAAGCCAATCCGGTCGGTTTCATCATCGAGCAGGCGGGCGGCAAGTGCACAACCGGCCTGCAGCGCATGCTTGAAGTGCAACCGACCTCGCTGCACCAGCGCGTGCCACTGATATTCGGGTCGAAAAATGAAGTTGAGCGCATCGAGCGCTATCATAGTGAGTTGCGTTCGGTCGCCTGACGGCCGGACTGGATACCAGAATTCTTAAATAGCGGGGAGACACCCATGTCCATCAAGCATCCCATCATCGCCGTCACCGGTTCCTCCGGTGCCGGCACCAGCACGGTCAAGAGTTCCTTCGACCACATCTTCCGTCGCGAGAAGATCACGGCCGCCGTGATCGAAGGCGACAGCATGCACAAGTACGACCGTGCCGAGATGAAGAAGGTCATCGCCGATGCAGAGGGCCAGAACGCCGAGCATCTGCCGACTCACTTCGGTCCCGAGAACAACCTGCTGCCCGAACTCGCCGAGATCTTCAAGGTCTATGGGGAAACCGGCCACGGCAAGCGCCGCTTCTACCTGCACAACGAGCAGGAAGCCGCCCCCTACGGCCAGCAGCCCGGCACCTTCACGCCTTGGGAGGATTTTCCCGAGCACACCGACCTGCTGTTCTACGAAGGCCTGCACGGCGCCTATCTCGGCGAAGATGCGGATGTCGTCCAGCACGCCGACCTGGCAGTTGGCGTGGTGCCCGTGGTTAACCTCGAGTGGATCCAGAAGATCCATCGCGACACAGAGGGCCGTGGCTACTCGGTGGAAGCGGTTACCCACACCATCCTGCGCCGCATGCACGACTACGTGAATCACATCTGTCCGCAGTTCTCGCGCACCCACATCAACTTCCAGCGCGTGCCGATCGTCGACACCTCGAACCCGTTCATCTCGCGCGACATCCCGACGCTGGACGAGTCCCTCGTCGTGATCCGCTTCCGCGACTACCACGGGGTCAATTTCCCCTACCTGCTCAACATGATTCACGACTCGTTCATGTCGCGCCCGAACTGCATCGTGGTTCCCGGCGGCAAGATGGGTCTGGCGATGGAACTGGTGCTGTCCCCCATCATGCTGGACATGATGGAAAAAAAGTGGAAGCGCAGCTCTAGCAAGTAAGTAAGGGCTGCGCTTTATGACCGCGCCCGGCCGCGTAGCAGACGGCCGGGAAGTGGTGGCTGTTTTTGCGCCACCGCAATTTCGAAGATAATGCCGGGTTCCACCCGACCCTACTGATAGAGGGAAGCAATGAGCACTTTCAGCGATTTCGATCCGCCTGTTTTCAACAATCTCACCAGCGCCATCCGCGCCCTGGCCATGGATGCCGTGCAGAAGGCCAATTCCGGCCACCCGGGTGCCCCCATGGGCATGGCGGAGATTGCCGAGGTGCTGTGGAACCACCACATGCGCCACAACCCGAGCAACCCGCAGTGGCCCAACCGTGACCGCTTCGTGCTGTCGAACGGCCACGGCTCGATGCTGATCTACGCGCTGCTGCACCTGACCGGCTATGACCTGTCCATCGACGACCTGAAGCAGTTCCGCCAACTGCACAGCAAGACCCCCGGCCACCCCGAACTGGGTTACACCCCGGGCGTCGAGACCACCACCGGCCCGCTCGGCCAGGGCATCACCAACGCCGTCGGCATGGCCATGGCCGAGAAGCTGCTGGCTGCCGAATTCAACAAGCCCGGCCACGAGATCGTCGATCACCGCACCAATGTCTTTCTCGGCGACGGCTGCCTGATGGAAGGCATCTCGCACGAAGCCTGCGCGCTGGCCGGTACCTGGGGCCTGGGCAAGCTGACCGCCTTCTGGGACGACAACGGAATTTCCATCGACGGTCACGTCGAGGGCTGGTTTACCGATGACACGCCGAAGCGCTTCGAAGCCTACGGCTGGCACGTGGTGCCGAACGTCAATGGCCACGACCCCGAGGCCCTGCACGCCGCCATCGAGGCCGCCAAGGCCGTTACCGACAAGCCCTCGCTGATCTGCTGCAAGACCGTGATCGGCGCCGGTTCGCCCAACAAGGCCGGCACCCACGACGTGCATGGCGCGCCGCTGGGCGACGCCGAAATCGCCGCCGCCCGCCCGCACATTGGCTGGCACTTCGGCCCGTTCGAGATTCCCCAGGAAGTGTACGAAGCGTGGGACGCCAAGAAGAAGGGCGCCGAGTGGGAAGCCTCATGGAACCAGAAATTCGAGCATTACGCCAAGGCTTTCCCCGCTGAAGCCGCCGAGTTCAAGCGCCGCACCGCCAACGAACTGCCTGCCAACTGGGCCGAGTTCGCCGCCAAGGCCATCGCCACCGCGAATGAAAAGGCCGAGACCGTCGCCACCCGCAAGGCTTCGCAGATCGCCATCAACGCCCTGGCCCCGGCGCTGCCCGAGTTCCTCGGCGGTTCCGCCGACCTGACCGGCTCCAACCTGACCAACTGGGCAGGCTGCAAGCATGTCTCGGGCAAGTCCACCGGCAACTACATCTCCTACGGCGTGCGCGAATTCGGCATGGCCCACATCATGAACGGCATGGCGCTGCACGGCGGCCTGCTGCCCTTCGGCGGCACCTTCCTGATGTTCTCCGAATACGCCCGCAACGCCCTGCGCATGTCGGCACTGATGAAGCAGCGTGTGATCTACGTGTTCACGCACGACTCCATCGGCCTCGGCGAGGACGGCCCGACGCACCAGCCGGTCGAGCAGATCGCCACGCTTCGCCTGATCCCCAACATGGATGTCTGGCGTCCCTGCGACACCGTCGAGACCATGGTGGCCTGGACCGCAGCGGTCGAGAAGAAAACCGGCCCGTCGTCGCTGGCCCTGTCGCGCCAGAACCTGCCCTTCGTCAAGCGTGACGCCGCCACCATCGAGAACATCAAGAAGGGTGGCTACGTAATCTCCGCTGCCAAGGGCAGTGCCAAGGCCATCATCATCGCCACCGGCTCCGAAGTCGAACTGGCGCTGAAATCGCAGGAAGCACTGGCCCAGCAGAACATCAATGTGGTCGTGGTTTCCATGCCCTCCACCAACGTCTTCGACCGCCAGGACCAGGCCTACAAGGACAGCGTGCTGCCCAAGGGCCTGCCGCGCATCGTCGTCGAGGCCGGCGTCACCGACAGCTGGTGGAAGTATGTCGGCGGCGAAGGCAAGGTCATCGGCCTCGACCGCTTCGGCGAGTCGGCCCCGGCCGGCACGCTGTTCAAGGAATTCGGCTTCACGGTGGCGAACGTCGTCAAAGCCGTCGAACAATTCATCTAATAACCCATAGGAGATCATTCACATGGCTATCAAAGTTGGCATCAACGGCTTCGGCCGCATCGGCCGCATGGCTTTCCGCGCTATCGCCAAGGACTTCCCCGAGATCGAAGTCGTCGGCATCAACGACCTGCTCGAGCCCGACTACCTGGCTTACATGCTGAAGTATGACTCCGTGCATGGCCGCTTCAACGGTGACATCTCCGTCGAAGGCAACAACCTGATCGTCAAGGGCAAGAAGATCCGCCTGACCGCCGAGCGCGACCCCGCCAACCTGAAGTGGAACGAAATCGGCGCCGACATCGTCATCGAGTGCACCGGCTTCTTCCTGACCAAGGAAACCTGCCAGAAGCACATCGACGCGGGCGCCAAGAAGGTGGTCCAGTCGGCTCCGTCCAAGGACGACACCCCGATGTTCGTCTACGGCGTGAACCACGAGAAGTACGCCGGCGAGGCCATTGTTTCCGCCGCTTCCTGCACCACCAACTGCCTGGCGCCTGTCGCCAAGGTGCTGAACGACACCTGGGGAATCAAGCGCGGCCTGATGACCACCGTGCATGCAGCCACCGCCACCCAGAAAACCGTTGACGGTCCTTCCATGAAGGACTGGCGCGGCGGCCGCGGCATCCTCGAGAACATCATCCCGTCCTCGACCGGCGCCGCCAAGGCCGTCGGCGTGGTGCTGCCGGAACTGAAGGGCAAGCTCACCGGCATGGCCTTCCGCGTCCCGACCTCCGACGTTTCCGTGGTCGACCTCACCGTCGAACTCAACAAGGAAGCCTCGTACAAGGACATCTGCGCCGCGATGAAAGCTGCCTCCGAAGGCGCCATGAAGGGCGTGCTCGGCTACACCGACGAGAAAGTGGTCTCCACCGACTTCGTCGGCAACACCGCGCCCTCGACCTTCGACGCCGAAGCCGGCATCGCGCTTGACAGCACCTTCGTCAAGGTCGTGTCCTGGTACGACAACGAGTACGGCTACACCTGCAACATGCTGCGCTTCGTCAAGCACGTCGCCAAGTAAGTATGGCCCCCCACGCTCGCAACCCCGGCTCGCTGCCCCCCACAGGGGGGCGCCGCCGCCCTTGGGGCGGCCCGGCGGGCGGCGTGGGAAATTAACAATCCAAGCATTGCGTCCCGTCACACGGACGCAATGCTTCAGTGGTTAATTTCAAGCATTCAAAAAATAACGAAGGAGACAGCACATGCCCAAGTTCATCCGCATGACCGACCTCGACCTCGCCGGCAAGCGCGTGTTCATCCGCGCCGACCTCAACGTGCCCGTCAAGGACGGCAAGGTTACCTCGGACGCACGCATCACCGCCTCGATGCCCACCATCGAGCACGCCCTGAAGGCCGGTGCCAAGGTGATGGTCACCTCCCACCTCGGCCGCCCGACCGAAGGCGAATGGAGCGCGGAGGTTTCCCTCCAGCCGGTTGCCGACGTCATGTCCGCCAAACTCGGCAAGCCGGTGCGCCTGATCAAGGACTGGGTTGACGGGGGCTTCGATGTTGCCGCCGGTGAAGTGGTGTTGCTGGAAAACTGCCGCGTCAACAAGGGCGAGAAAAAGAACGTCGAAGAGACCGCGAAGAAATACGCCGCCCTGTGCGACGTCTTCGTCATGGATGCATTCGGCACCGCGCACCGCGCCCAGGCATCCACCTATGGCATCGCCGAATTCGCTCCGACCGCCTGTGCCGGCATGCTGGTGAGCGAGGAACTGGAAGCCCTGGACAAGGCGCTGGCCAGCCCGGCCCGGCCGATGGTCGCCATCGTCGGCGGCTCCAAGGTCTCGACCAAGCTGACCGTGCTGGAAGCACTGTCCGAGAAGTGTGAGCAATTGGTGGTCGGCGGCGGCATTGCCAACACCTTCCTCAAGGCCACCGGAAAGAACGTCGGCAAGTCGCTGTGCGAAGACGACCTGGTGCCCACCGCCCAGGCACTGATGAAGAAAATGACGGCGCGCGGCGCCACCATCCCGGTCGCGGTCGACGTCGTCTGCGGCAAGAAATTCGATGCCGCCGAGCCCGCCGTGCTGAAGGACGCCGGCAACGTGGCCGACGACGACATGATCTTCGACATCGGCCCGAAATCGGCGCAGGAACTCGTCGACATCATCATGAAGGCCGGCACCGTGGTTTGGAACGGCCCGGTCGGCGTGTTCGAGTTCGACCAGTTCGGCGAGGGTACCAAGGCCATCGCCATGGCCATCGCCAACACCAAGGCATTCACCCTGGCAGGCGGCGGCGACACCATCGCCGCCATCCAGAAGTACGACATCTACGACAAGGTATCCTACATTTCCACCGCAGGCGGCGCCTTCCTCGAGTTCCTCGAGGGCAAGGTACTGCCTGCAGTCGAAATTCTCGAAAAGCGCGCCAAGGGCTGATCCGGATTCGGGCTTGCGCGCGGCGGAAGCCCGATCCGACACTATATGTCCACTCCAAAACGCACGACGAAGATCGTGGCAACCCTGGGGCCGGCCTCATCCAGCCCTGAAGTGCTGGCACAGCTGGTCGAAGCCGGCATCGATGTCGTCCGGCTGAATTTCTCCCACGGCACGCCAGCCGACCACAAGGCCCGCGTCGATACGCTGCGCGCCCTCAACGAACACAGCGGTCGCACCGTCGGCATCATGGCCGACCTGCAGGGACCAAAGATCCGCATTGGCAAGTTCGCCGGCAGCAAGGTGCTACTGAAGAACAAGCAGCCCTTCATCCTCGACGCCGAATGCGAACTCGGCACCACTGACTGCGTCGGCCTCGACTACCCGGAACTGGTCAATGACGTCGGTCCCGGCGATGTTCTGTTGCTCGACGATGGCCGCATCGTGATGGATGTCAGCCACGTCGATGGCAGCCAGATCCATTGCGTCGTGCGCCACGGCGGCGAACTGTCGAACAACAAGGGCATCAACCGCCAGGGCGGCGGCCTCTCGGCACCGGCGCTGACGCCCAAGGACATCGAGGATATCCGCATCGCGGCCAGCCTCGGCATCGACTACGTCGCCGTGTCCTTTCCCAAGTCGGGCGAGGACATGCGCCTGGCCCGTGCGCTGCTGCAGGCGGCCGGTTCCAATGCGCTGCTGGTGGCCAAGATCGAACGCGTCGAGGCCGTCGAAAACCTCGAGGACATCCTCGACTCCACCGACGGCGTCATGGTGGCGCGCGGCGACCTCGCGGTCGAGGTCGGCGATGCCGCGGTGCCGGCCCTGCAAAAACGCATCATCCGCATGGCGCGCGAGAGCAACAAGTTCGCCATCACCGCCACGCAGATGATGGAGTCGATGATCCACTCGCCGGTACCGACGCGCGCCGAGGTTTCCGACGTCGCCAACGCCGTGCTCGATGGCACCGACGCGGTGATGCTGTCGGCCGAGACCGCCGCCGGCGAATATCCGGTGCAGACGGTGGAATCGATGGCGCGCATCTGTCTCGAGGCTGAAAAGTCCGCCGACACCTCGCTCGATACCCATTTCCTCAATCGCGTGTTCACCCGCATCGACCAGTCGATCGCCATGGCCGCACTGTTCGCCGCCCACCACCTCAAGGTCAAGGCCATCGCTGCCCTCACCGAATCGGGTTCGACGGCGCTGTGGATGTCGCGCCTCAACGCCGGCGTACCGATCTATGCCTTGACGCAGGAGGTCGCAACGCGTTACAAGGTAAGTATCTTCAAGGGGGTATTCCCGGTGATGATGACCCAGAGCGGACAGGAACGCGACGAAGTCCTGCGCCATGCCGAAGAAGCCATGATCGCCTCGGGTGCAGTGGAGCCGGGCGACCTCATCGTTCTCACCATCGGCGAACCGATCGGCAAGCCGGGCGGCACCAACACCCTCAAAATCGTCAAGGTCGGCGAACACCGGCCCACCCACTAACCACAAATCAACAGGAGACAACAATGCCCCTAGTGTCCATGCGCCAACTGCTCGACCACGCCGCCGAAAACGGCTACGGCCTGCCGGCCTTCAACGTGAACAACCTGGAACAGATCCAGGCCATCATGGAGGCCGCCGAAGAGACCAACAGCCCGGTGATCATGCAGGGCTCGGCCGGCGCCCGCAAGTACGCCGGCGAAGCCTACCTGCGCCACCTTATCGAAGCCGCCATCGAGTCCCATCCCGATGTGCCGATCGTCATGCACCAGGACCACGGCGCCAGCCCGGCCGTCTGCATCCAGTCGATGCGTTCCGGCTTTTCCAGCGTGATGATGGACGGCTCGCTGATGGAGGATGGCAAGACCCCGTCGAGCTTCGAATACAACGTCAACACCACCAAGCACGTCGTCGACATCGCCCACGCCATCGGCGTCTCGGTCGAAGGTGAGTTGGGCTGCCTCGGCTCGCTCGAATCCGGCATGGGCGAGAAGGAAGACGGCCACGGCGCCGAAGGTACCCTGTCGCACGACCAGCTGCTGACCGACCCCACCGAAGCCGCCGAGTTCGTCAAGGCCACGCAGGTCGACGCTCTGGCCATCGCCATCGGCACCAGCCACGGCGCCTACAAGTTCACCCGCCCGCCCACCGGCGCGGTGCTGCGCATCGACCGCATCAAGGAAATCCACGCCCGCCTGCCCAACACCCACCTGGTGATGCACGGATCAAGCAGCGTGCCGCAGGACTGGCTCAAGATCATTAACGAGAACGGCGGCGAGATGGGCGCCACCTACGGCGTGCCGGTCGAGGAAATCGTCGAGGGCATCAAGAACGGCGTGCGCAAGGTCAACATCGACACCGACCTGCGCATGGCTTCCACCGGCGCCATCCGCCAGTTCCTCAACAAGGACCGCAAGAACTTCGACCCGCGCAAGTACTTCGCCGAAGCCCGCAAGGCCATGAAGGAGATCTGCAAGGCCCGCTACGAAGCCTTCGGCTGCGCCGGCCAGGCCAGCAAGATCAAGGTCATCAGCCTCGAAGCCATGGCCAATCGCTACAAGAAGGGCGAACTGAACGCGGTCATCAAGTAATACTGCGTTTTCTCGGGACAGGGGCCGCCCAGGCATCAGGGGCGGCCTTTTTCGTTGACTGCGCTGGCGCGAAAAGTCGGCGCTGGCGGCACGGCGATGGGGCATTTGCGGTAAAGTTCCATCGCCGTTGCCCGGCATCAATTGCGCCACCACTGCTCATCTCCCGCCATGGACATCCGCTCCCACTCCTTCGACCGTCTGCGCCGCCTCTTCAGCAGCGGGCTCGATCTGGTCGAGTACCTCGGCCTGATGGTCATCGGCATCGCCACGACGGTCGCGATGTACCACGAAGTCATGGTAATGATCGGCGCGCAACGGGTGCAACTGGCCGACCTGCTGCTGATGTTCCTCTATCTCGAAGTGCTGGCAATGATCGGCCAGTACTTCAAGTCAGGGCAGTTGCCGGTGCGCTTTCCGCTCTACATCGCCATGGTCGCACTGGCACGCTACCTGATCCTCGACATCAAGGAAATGAACGAGTGGCGCATGCTCGCCGTCGCCGCCGCCATCTTCCTGCTGACGCTGGGCGTGCTGGTCATCCGCTATGGCCACGTGCGCTTCCCCTATCGCGAGGATGACCGCGAGCGCGCCGCCGAGAAACCCTTTGTCCGTGAATGAATCCGTGAGTAAAGCCCAATGACCACACCGCTGTTCGAATCCAGCATCGCCAGCCTGCCCCTGCTCGGCCGCGGCAAGGTACGCGACATCTACGCCGTCGGCGACGACCTCATGCTCATCGTCACCACCGACCGTCTTTCCGCCTTCGACGTCATCCTGCCCGATCCGATTCCGGGCAAGGGCGAGGTGCTCACCGCGGTCGCCGATTTCTGGTTTCGGAAACTCGCCCACGTCATCCCCAACCAGCTCACCGGCATCGACCCCGAAACCGTGGTTCAGCCTGGCGAGCGCGACCAGGTGCGCGGCCGCGCCATCGTGGTGAAAAAGCTCAAGCCGCTGCCGATCGAGGCAGTGGTGCGGGGTTACCTGATCGGCTCGGGATGGAAGGACTATCAGACCAGCGGCAAGGTCTGCGGCATCGCCCTTCCCGCCGGACTGCAAATGGCGCAGCAATTGCCGCAGCCGCTGTTCACGCCATCGACCAAGGCCGAACTCGGCACCCACGATGAGAACATCGACTACGCCGCCGTCGAGAAGAGCATCGGCCCTGCTCTGGCGGCGCAGGTGCGCGATGCCGCGCTGCGACTCTACAGCGATGCGGCCACCTACGCCCTGACGCGCGGCATCATCATCGCCGACACCAAGTTCGAGTTCGGCCTGGATGCCGCCGGCACGCTGCACCTGATCGACGAAGTCTTGACGCCCGACTCCTCGCGCTTCTGGCCCGCCGACAGCTACCGCGTCGGCACCAGCCCGGCCAGCTACGACAAGCAGTTCGTGCGCGACTACCTGGAAACGCTGGACTGGAACAAGCAGGCGCCGGGGCCGAAGCTGCCGCCGGATATCCTCGCCAAGACCGCCGCCAAGTACCGCGAGGCGCTGACGCGGCTGGCCGGCTGAAACAATGGGCGTGCCCGCGACATCCGCCACGGATTCCTCCAGCACCGCACCGGTCGTGCGCAGCGTGAGTTTGCTGCAGCCGTTTTCCTGGCTGCTACGCGGCGGCCGCGACCTCATGCGCAATCCCGGGGCCAGCCTGTTCTACGGCATGGCGATGGCGGCCGCGGGTACCATCATCCTTCTGGCCGTGGCCAGCCTGCCCCATCTCTTCACCGCGGCCATCAGCGGTTTCCTGCTGGTCGCCCCGATGCTGGCGACTGGGCTCTACGACCTGTCGCGCCGCATCGAGAACGGCGAACCGGTACGCCTGGTCGATTCGATGCAGGCCTGGCGCGCCAATCCCAGCGGCCTCGTCGGCTTCGGCCTCTTCGGCCTGCTGGCGGGAACCGCCTGGCAGGTCATGTCGCTGCTGATCGTCGCCATGCTGTACAAGGGCAATGCCATGGCGCCGCTGCAATTGGTGATAGAAGTGCTGCGCGACCCGCGGCACATGCAGTTGTTCATGGCCTACATCGGGATCGGCGGCATCCTCGCGGCCATGGTGTTCGCCCTCAGCGTGGTCTCGGTGCCGATGCTGCTTGACCGCAAGTGCGAGCTGCTGCCGGCGATGCAGGCCAGCATCGGGGCCGTCAGCGAAAACCCGCTGCCGCTGGCCATCTGGGCCACCATCATCATGCTGCTCGTCGCACTGGGTTTCGCCACCTTCCTGCTCGGTTTCATCGTCATCATGCCCCTGCTCGGGCACGCCAGCTGGCATGCCTATCGCGACCTGATCGAACGCTGAACCACGGCGTTTGCTTGATGGGCCGCGATTCGCCCCCATCTGCAGCAGGTCATCCGCTCCCGACCCGCCATGAATCCACTCCTCGACTTCAGCCAGTTGCCCCGCTTCGACGTTGTCACGCCCGACCACGTCGCACCCGCCATCCGCGAACTGCTCGAGCAGAATCGCGCCCTCGTCGAAACCCTGACCCGGCCCGACACGGCCGCCACCTGGAACGGTTTCGTCCAGCCGCTGACCGATGCCGGCGAGCGGCTATCGCGTGCCTGGGGCATCGTCGGCCACCTGCATGCGGTCAACGACGTGCCGGCGTGGCGCGAAGCCTACAACGCCATGCTGCCCGAGGTCAGCCGCTTCTACGCCGAACTCGGCCAGAACCTGGCGCTGTTCGCCAAATTCAAGGCGCTTGCCGCCAGCCCCGAATACGCGACGCTGAGCCCCGCCCGCCGCCGCATCCTCGACAACGACCTGCGTGACTTCCGCCTCTCCGGGGCAGAATTGCCGGAAGACAAGAAGCCGCGCTTCCAGGAAATCCAGGAAGAGCTGGCCGCGCTCGGCGCCAAGTTCTCCGAGAACCTGCTCGATGCCACCAATGCCCACGCCGAGTGGGTCGAGAACGCCGCAGGGGTCGCCGGCCTGCCCGACGATGTCGTCGCCGCGGCGCGTGCCGCCGCCGAACAGGGGGGCTCGGTTGCCAAACGTGCCGGCTGGAAATTCACCCTGCACGCACCGTCCTACATCCCGGTGATGCAATACGCCGAAGACCGCGAGTTGCGGGCACGCATGTATCGCGCCTACGCCACGCGCGCTTCCGAACACGGTAAGGCCGACTGGGACAACGGCCCGCTGATCGACCGCATACTGGCCTTGCGTGCCGAAGAGGCAGCCCTCCTTGGCTACGGCAGCTACGCCGAAGTCTCGCTGGTGCCGAAGATGGCCAGCACACCTGGCGAGGTCGCCGCCTTCATGCGCGACCTGGCCAGCAAGGCACGGCCCCACGCCGAAGGCGACGTGGCCGAGCTGCGCGAGTTCGCCGCCAAGGAGCTTGGCCTGGCCACGCTCGAAAGCTGGGATCTCGCCTGGGCCTCGGAAAAGCTCAAGCAGGCGCGCTACGCCTTCTCGGACGACGAGGTAAAGCAGTACTTTCCCGAGCCGCGCGTGCTTGACGGCCTGTTCCACGTTGTCGCGACGCTGTTCGGCGTCACGCTCGAACCCGACACCGCACCGGTATGGCATCCCGACGTGCGCTTCTTCCGCATCCTGAAGGACGGCAGGCTCATCGGCCAGTTCTACCTCGACCTGTTCGCGCGCGAAACCAAGCGCGGCGGCGCCTGGATGGACGACGCGATCAGCCGGCGCACCTGCGAAGGCGGCGTCCAGACTCCCGTCGCCTACCTCAACTGCAACTTCCCCGGCCCGGTCGAAGGCAAGGCGGCGACATTCAGCCACGACGACGTCATCACCCTGTTCCACGAAACCGGCCACGGCCTGCATCACCTGCTGACGCGGGTCGATGAACTGTCGGTCTCCGGCATCCACGGCGTCGAATGGGATGCGGTCGAGTTGCCGAGCCAGTTCATGGAAAATTTCTGCTGGGATTGGGCGGTGCTGCAGAAAATGACCGGGCACGTGGACTCCGGAAAACCGCTGCCGCGCGCGCTCTACGACAAGATGATCGCCGCCAGGAATTTCCAGAGCGGCATGCAGACGCTGCGGCAAGTCGAATTCAGCCTGTTCGACCTGCTGCTGCACAACGGACTGCCGCCGGGACAGGGTTTCATGGACCTTCTGGAATCGGTGCGACGTGAAGTCGCGGTGGTCCTGCCGCCGGCATGGCAGCGCTTTCCCCACAGCTTTTCCCACATCTTCGCCGGTGGCTACGCCGCCGGCTACTACAGCTACAAGTGGGCCGAAGTGCTGTCGGCCGACGCCTTCGAGGCCTTCGAGGAAGCCGAGAAGGAAAGCGGCGTGGTGCTCGATGTCGCCACCGGATCGCGCTTCCTCGACGAAGTGCTGGCCGTCGGCGGTTCGCGCCCGGCACTGGAGTCATTCAAGGCTTTTCGCGGCAGGGAGCCACGCGTCGACGCGCTGCTCCGCCATAACGGCATGGCCTGACCGCGCCAGGAAACTCTGCGGCTGGGCTGGTTCGACCTTAGGGTGCCAGCAACGTCTGCAACTCGCGCTCAAGCAGCGTGGGGTCGCCCGAGTTGAGTTCGACCAGGCGACGCAGGTGGGTAATGCTGTCGACATCGCTGCTCTCGCCGCGGACGCCGACATGCTGCCCCTCCAGGTGGGCGACCTGGCCCCACATCGCGATCACCACGCCGGGGGCGAGATGCAGCTTGATATGACAGGGTTCGCCGATCCGCCCCTGCCAGCGGCCGGGGGCTTCGAGCAAGACGCCCTTGAGGGAAATATCGATCAGTTGCGCATCAACCGTGCCGTGATCGGTTGTCAGGCGAACAGTGGAATCGAAAACTGCGCGCCAGAACTGGCGGCGGTTAGCGGCGTCGTTCATGCTTGATCTCCGGGCACGGCAGTGTCTCCTCGAAATCGATCCCGCTGAAGCATTCCTCCAGCGGACAACGGACGTCGCCACAGCGATGCTCGCCAGCACACTCGCGTCGAGTCTGGTCCAGCAACACCATTTCGCCGCACTTGGGGCAATAGGTGAAGGGCGAGTCGAACATGGGACACCTCCGTCCCGATTATAGGCGCTGGTCCGTCGGGTATCATCCCGCCCCATGAACATCGACCGCGCTCCGGAATGAAACTCGCCACCTGGAACGTCAATTCACTGAAGGTACGGCTGCCGCACGTCCTCGACTGGCTGTCGGACGCAAAACCCGATGTGCTCTGCCTGCAGGAACTCAAGCTCGAGGACAAGGCATTCCCCGTCGTCGCGATCGAAGACGCCGGCTACCGGGTCGCGTTCAGCGGCCAAAAGACCTATAACGGCGTGGCCATCATCGCCCGCCACGAACTCGCCGACGTCAGTCGCGACATTCCCGGCTTCGACGATCCGCAAAAGCGCGTCATCGCCGCCACCGTGGATGGCGTGAGGGTGGTCTGCGGCTACTTCCCGAATGGCCAGGAAGTCGGCTCGGACAAATACGAATACAAGCTCAAGTGGCTGGTGGCGCTCACCGCCTGGCTGCGCGAGGAGCTCGCCCGCTACCCGCAACTTGCCCTGCTCGGCGACTACAACATCGCGCCGGATGATCGCGACGTGCATGATCCGGTCGCATGGCAGGGCAAGATTCTCTGCTCCGAACCCGAGCGCGATGCATTCCGGGCCCTGGCCGGCCTCGGCCTGGCCGACGCCTTCCGCATGTTCGATCAGCCCGAGAAGAGCTTCTCATGGTGGGACTACCGCATGATGGGATTCCGCCGCAACCTCGGGCTGCGCATCGACCACATCCTGCTCTCGGCACCGCTGGCCGCGCGCTGCACCGCCTGCGGCATCGACAAGGCACCGCGCAAGCTGGAGCGGCCGTCCGACCACGCGCCGGTCGTGGCGGAACTTGGCGCATAATCCACCGGCCTCAAACACATCGACAAACCTCAAGGAGAATCGGCATGAAACTGAACGTAGGCGGCATCGACCGCATCGCCCGCATCGTCGTCGGACTGGGCCTGGTGGGCTGGGCGCTCATGGGAGGCCCGGTCTGGGCATGGATCGGTCTCCTGCCCCTCGCCACGGGCGCCATCGGCATCTGCCCGGCTTACCTGCCGTTCGGCATCAGCTCCTGTCCGATGAAGAAGCCCGCGGAATAAGCCCCGGGGCGGATGGCGACGGCGCGCTGCGGCGCGCCGTTCGTCGTTTACGCCAGCGCGTCGGCGAGGCGGACGTAATCGGCGACGGCCAGTTCCTCGGCGCGGGCCGTCGGCTTGATGCCGAGCGCGACCAGCCCTTCCTCGTCGATCAGTTCGCGCAGCGTGTTGCGCAACATCTTGCGGCGCTGGGAAAAGGCCGCGGCAACCACCCGGGCGAAGACATCGGAATCTTTCGCCGTATCGCCAGCGCCGAGTTTTTTCGGCGTCAGGCGAACGATGGCCGAATCGACCTTGGGCGCCGGATTGAAGGCGCCGGGGGGCACCACGAACAGCCGCTCCATGTCGAAGCGGTATTGCAGCATCACCGACAGTCGGCCATAGTCGCCGCCGCCGGGCGCCGCCACCATGCGATCGACGACCTCCTTCTGCAGCATGAAGTGCATGTCATGCACGTGGCCGGCAAAACCCGCCAAATGGAACAGCAGTGGCGTCGAGATGTTGTAGGGCAGGTTGCCGACGATGCGGATCCGCTCGCCCAGCGAGGCAAAATCGAAGGCCAGCGCGTCACCCTCGTGGATGGCCAGGCGCTCGGGCGGCCAGGCCTGCCTGAGCCGCGCGATCAGGTCACGGTCGATCTCGACCACATGCAGGCGCTCGACGCATTCCAGCAGCGGCGCAGTCAGGGCGCCCAGGCCGGGGCCGATCTCGACCAGCAGGTCTGCCGGTTTCGGCGCAATGGCCGCGACGATCCTGCGAATGATGCCCGGCGAAACGAGGAAATTCTGGCCAAAACGGCGCCGCGGAATATGGTTCATTGCTTCGGCGCCGTTTCAGTGAAGGCTAACCTCGCCTGCGAGGTTAAGCCGCGCATGCGGCGGCCGAAACTAAAGCGTTTCTTGGCCTGGTGGCCCTGGTGCTGACTCATGTCGTGTGCCGACGCGCCATGTCGATCGCCGCTTCGACCGCCGCGAACAGGCTGGTCGGGGAGGCCTTGCCGGCGCCGGCCAGGTCGAGCGCCGTACCATGGTCTACCGAGGTTCGAATGATCGGCAGGCCAAGAGTGACGTTGATTCCTTCGTCGAAGGCCGCGTACTTGAGCACGGCGAGTCCCTGGTCGTGGTACATCGCCAGCTGCGCGTGCGAGCCGGCCAGTACGTTCTTCGTGAAGAGCGTATCGGCCGGCAGCGGTCCAATCAGGTCCATGCCCCCATGTTCAGGCTGACGCAGTTTTTCAAGGACGGGCACGATCACCTCGATCTCCTCACGGCCCATGTGGCCGCCCTCGCCGGCATGCGGATTGAGGCCGGCGACGAGGATGCGCGGTTGGGTGAAGCCGAACTTGGCGCGCAGGTCGGCATGCAGGATGCGGATCGTGGTTTCCAGTTCGGCGGGCGTGATCGCGGCGGCCACGTCCTTCAGCGGCAGATGGGTCGTCGCCAGCGCCACGCGCAGACCCGCACCGGCCAGCATCATCACCACGCGCGGCGTCGCGGTCTTCTCGGCGAGATACTCGGTATGGCCGGTGAAGGCGATGCCGGCATCGTTGATGATGCCCTTGTGCACCGGAGCCGTAACCATCGCGGCGAACTCGCCCGAGCGGCAACCGGCCAGCGCTATGTCGAGGAGTTCCAGGACGTAAGGTGAATTGCCGGTGTCGAGGCGACCCTCGGCGCAGGGCACGCGCAGCGGCACGTGGCGAATGTCGAGGCCGTCGGTGGTCAGGCCCAGCCTGGCAGCCCGGGCGGCGAAAAGATCGCGGTCGCCGAGTATCACCACGCGGGCCGGCAAGGTCGTCCGCGCCAAGGCAAGGCAAATCTCGGGGCCGATTCCGGCGGGTTCGCCGGAAGTGACGACAACAACCGGAACGGTCACCTGTCTTCCAGACGATACTCGACGTAAGCGCGGTCGCGCATCTGGCGTATCCAGTCCTGATAGGCCTCGTCAGCCTTGCGCTCACGCAGGGCCGCGCGCGCGACCAGACGGCGGCGTTCCGGCGTGGCGCCTTCGGTGCGGCGCTCAAGCACCTGGATCAGGTGAAAGCCGAAGGGCGATTGCACCGGCTTGCTGAATTCGTTGAGCTTCAGCGCATCCATTGCCTTCTCGAAATCGGGAACGGTGTCGCCCTGGTAGAGCCAGCCGAGGTCGCCGCCCTTGGACGCCGAGAGGTCGTTCGAATACAGTCGTGCCAGTTCGGCAAAGTCGCCGCCATTGACCAGGCGCTCCCGGATGCCCTGCAGCTTGTGCCGCGCCTCGGACTCGGAAACGAGTTCATTCACCTTGATCAGGATGTGGCGGGCATGGGTCTGGCGCAGCGTCGGCACGGCCAGCGCGCCGCCCTGGCGGCCGAGCAGCTTGACGACATGGAAGCCGGCCGGGCTACGCAGCAGGCCGCTCACTTCGCCGGGCTTGAGGTCCTTCACCGCATCGGCATAGAGGCTGGGCAGGCGATCCACCGGCCGTGCGCCCATCGAGCCCCCGGTCAGCGCGTCGGGGGCGTCCGAATACACGGCGGCGATCTTGGCGAAGTCTTCACCAGCACGCAGCTGCTGCAGAGCCTGCTCGGCGCGGGCGCGGATCTTCGCCAGTTGCTGCGGCGTGGCCTGCTCCGGCACGCGAACGATGATGTGGGCGAGATGCGCCAGCTGTTCGTCTCCGCCCTGGGCCTCGGCACTCGCCAGGTAGTTGTCGATCTCGCCTTCGGAGATTACGATCCGGTTGTCCACCTCGCGGTCGCGCAGGCGGGCGATGGTCATTTCCTCGCGAATCTCCTCGCGGAACTTGGCCCAGACGATGCCGTCGTGCTCGATCGCCGCCTTGAAGTCTGCCAGCGACATCCGGTTGCTTTCGGCGATGCGCCGCAGCGCCGCATCCACTTCGCCATCGGCGATGCGCAAGCCCGTCTCACGGGCGAACTGGACCTGCACCCGGTCGATGATCATGCGCTCCAGCAACTGCTGCTGAAATACGTCCCGCGGTGGCAGCGGCGTGCCCTGGCCGCGCAACTGCCGCTCGACGGTCGCCAGCCGCGAACGCAGTTCGTGCAACGTGATCGCCTCGTCGTTGACCACCGCCACGACGCGATCCACTTCGATCGGCTGCGCCGCGGGTGATTTCTGCGCCTGTGCTGCGGTTGCCGTGAGGGCAAGTACTGCAATCAATGCCTGAAGAATTCTTTTCACTGCATGCTCCGTTCAGTTCGCTGCGAATACCGGGTCGGCGGCCGGCTGGTTGATGCGGCCATAGCCCGGGATGTTGCGCTTGAGAAGTTCCAGCGGGTTCGACCCGATGCGCGAGAAACCGTTCAACTCGAGCTGGACATAGACGGCGGTGTTGGAGTTATTGTCGATGGTCGCGATGCGCTGGGCCACTGCCCGCGCCACCCAGCAGCCGCCGTCGTATTCGACACCGCCGACGGACTCGATGACGCGGCCGTCGCGGGTCGAGTAGTTGTAGCGGCCGACGCCGTGCCAGCCGCCCCAGATCGGCCATTGCGCCGAAACATCGAACTGGCCGACTTGGTCCGCCGTATAGCGATAGCCGGCGTTGATCACGTGGCCCGGCTCCGGCTGGAAGCGGGCATTGATGTTGAAGCGCTTGGTGCGTTCGTCGATCGGGTTGTACTGCAAGCCGGTGTCCAGGTACAGGCGCTGCGCGATCTGCCCGGAAACTGTCGCCAGCAGGTCGGCGGTACGGCCCTTGCGCGGCAGCTCGCCCGGCAGCAGGACGGTCTGATCGCGGAAATAGTAACGCTGGCCGATGGCGCCGCGCAGGAACTCGGTACCCGTGGCCGGATCGATCAGGCGCGAGGTCACCATCCCCGTCAACTGGTCGGCGTCGCCGATGCGGTCGTTGCCGGCGTAGCGATTCTCCGAAAAAATCTGGGCGAAGTTGAAGTCGGCCAGGCCGGTATCGAACACGGGAACCTGGGTCTGGTCGCGGTGCGGGATATTGACGTAGTACAGCCGCGGCTCGAGCGTCTGCGTGATGTCCTTGCCGAGCCAGGCGACGTTGCGCTCGAAGGTGACGCCGGAGTCGACGCTGGCGATGGGCACCGTGCGATCGAGGTATTTCGGCGTGCCGACGGCCTGACGATCGAGCGAGTAGCGCGTTGCATGCACACCGATCTTGGGCGTGACGTAGAACGCCGCGGTCTGCAGCGGCACGGCCAGTTGCGGGTAGGCCGACCAGCGCTGGCCGACGACGCTGGTGGGGTGGCTGAAATCGACGTATTCGGCGTTGGCCGACAGCGACATGCCCAGCGGCAGATCGGGCCGGAGCATCGAGAGATTGACCTGGGGCAGCCGCTTGTAGAGTTCCGGCAGGCCGACCAGTCCCGGCGTTTGCGGCGCCTGGTAGCGCAGGGCATTGACGCTGGCATTCCACCAGCCGCCCCCGTAACTGAGGATTCCCTGGCGCAACAGATAAGTCTGGGAAGTCAGGGCGAGGCGGGTCGACACGTCGCCCAGGTAGCGGCTGTCCGAAACCCCGTTCAGGTTCAGGGCTCCCGCGAAACCGTAGCCGAGGTTCTGGTTGTGCAAGACCGTGTAGGCCCAGCGCGAGTCGTTGTAAACCTTGTCGTTGGCAAGGTAGGTTCCGCTGATCTGGCCGTTGTATGTGCGATCGAGATAGCGGAATTCCGTACCCACCTGCGTTCCGCGCTTCTGGATCAGGCGCGGCGCAATGGTGGCGTCCATGTTGGGCGCGATGTTCCAGTACCAGGGCTGGGTGTAGTCGAGGCCGCCCTGGCTGGTCGAACCGAAGGTTGGCGACAGCAGGCCGGTCTTGCGCTGGTTGTTGAGCGAAAAACTGAGCCACGGCGAATACAGGATCGGTACGCCGCCGAACATCACGCGGGCATTGGTGGCGCGGCCGACCTCACTGTTGTAGTCAAGCGATAGCTCGTCCACCTCGGCGAACCAGTCGCGGTTCTCAGCGCTACAGGTGCTGTAGGTCGCCTTCTTCATGCGATAGCGGCCCTCGCCCTCGAACTCCATGCGCTCGGCCTCGCCGGAACCGGGCACCGGCGTAGCCCCCGCGGCCTGACCGACTCCCAAGCGTGAAATCGAATACTGCGGCTGTTCGAAATAGCCGACGTTGTCTTCCAGCCGCAGCTTCATCTTGGGACCGCGCATCACATCCACGTCACGGCGCAGGACGACATTGCCGGTGGCCTCGACCTCGTCGTCGTTGGGGCGATAGACCAGATGGTCGGTGTCGACCGAACGGCCCACGGTACGCATCTCGACGGCACCCTCGGCAATGGTTTCGACATCCTGAGTGCCGTGCAGGCGATCGGCCGATATGAAATTCGGATAATTTTCCCGCGCATCGCGCTGCTGCGGCAGCATGCGGCCGCTACCGCGCAATGTCGGCTCGGGCAGCGGGGCGAGCAATTGGGGATCCACCGCCAGAAGCTCCCTGCCGGGTGCCGGCAGCACCGGCGACACTTGCGGCACCGGCGAATTGGCCTCGTCGGCCGCGAGCAGCGGGCCGGTCAAGGCAAGGCCAGCCAGCCAGATAAGTGGTACGCGCGGGAAACGCTGCATCGGAAACGAGGAAAGAGAAAACGGGGAAACGGCAGGGGAAACGGCAAGATCGCCAGACCGGCCGCGAGTGGAACAATTGGCCAATGCTAGAATTTTCGATTCTACCATCCACCCCACCCCGTCCCCGTGCAAGAGCCAGTGCAAGAAGACCGGCGCCAGCAGGCCATTGCCGCCTGGCTCGAAGGCCTGTGGCCCGACCGGCCGTTTTCCCTGGCGCCGGCATCGGCCGACGCCAGTTTCCGCCGCTACCTGCGGGTCAGCTGGCGCGATGGTGCGAGCCAGGTTGTCATGGATGCCCCGCCGAGCCACGAGGACGTGCGCCCCTGGCTGCACGTGCAGCGCCTGTTTCATGCCGCCGGCGCCCATGTGCCCGAGGTGCTGGCCGAAGACCTGGCGCAGGGATTCCTGCTGCTGTCCGATCTCGGCTCGACCACCTACCTCGCCGCCCTAAGTAACTGCAGCGACGCCGAGGCCGATGCGCTCTACCGCGACGCCATCGACACCCTGATCCGCATCCAGCTCGGCAGCCGCGCCGGTGAATTGCCGGAGTACGACCGCATCCTGCTCAAGCGCGAGCTCGACCTCTTCCCCGACTGGTACATCGGCAAGCATGTGCCCATCGCCTTCGGCGACGCGCAGCGCAATACCCTGGAGCAGGTCTTCGAGCATGTCCTCGCCGTCAATCTGGCCGAGCCCAGGGTCAATGTCCATCGCGACTACCACTCGCGCAACCTGATGCTCATCGACCAGGCCGGCGCACCCAATCCCGGCGTAATCGACTTCCAGGACGCTGTATCCGGCCCCATCAGCTACGACCTCGCCTCGCTGTTCAAGGACGCCTACGTCGAATGGGAAGAGGATCGGGTGCTCGACTGGCTGGTGCGCTACTGGGAGAAGGCGCGGAAAGCGGGGCTGCCGGTGCGCGCCGATTTCGGCGAATTCTTCCGCGACTACGAATGGATGGGCGTGCAAAGGCACATAAAAGTTCTCGGCATCTTCGCCCGGCTGTTCCATCGCGACGGCAAGGACGGCTACCTGCGCGACATGCCGCTGGTCGCCAGATACCTGCGCCGCACCTGCGAGCGCTACCGCGAGCTGACGCCGCTGCTGCGCCTGCTCGATCAGCTGGAAAACCGCCAGGAACAAACGGGGTACACGTTTTGAAAGCCATGATTCTTGCAGCGGGGCGCGGGGAAAGAATGCGGCCGCTGACCGACCGCACGCCCAAGCCGCTGCTGCCCGTGGGGGGGCGGCCGCTGATCGTCTGGCATCTGGAGCGGCTCGCCGCCGCCGGCATCCGCGAGATCGTCATCAACCACGCCCATCTTGGCGACCAGATCGAAGCCCTGCTCGGCGACGGCGATGCCTGGGGCGTTGCCATCCGCTATTCCGAGGAACCGGCCGGCGCGCTCGAAACTGCAGGTGGCATCGCCAACGCCCTGCCGCTGCTGGGCGACGAACCATTCCTCGTCGTCAATGGCGACATCTTCTGCGACTGGGATGTTGCGCACGCGCCGCGTTCGCTCGCCGCCGGCGACCTCGCCCATCTGGTGCTGGTGCCGAACCCGCCGCAGCACCCGGATGGCGACTTCAGCCTCGAAGGACAAAAACTCGGCGCCGGCGGCACGGTGAAATTCACCTTCGCCGGCATCGGCATCTACCGCCCCGAGCTCTTCGCCGGCGTCACTCGCGGCCAACCGGCAAAACTGGCGCCGCTGCTGCGCGAGGCCATGGACGCCGGACGCATCTCGGGCGAACTGCATCGCGGCCGCTGGGTGGACGTTGGCACGCCCGAGCGCCTCGCCGCGCTGGACCGCGAAATCAGCACACTGTGACGCCCCGCTCCACGGCGCGGCTCCCTCCACCCGATCCGGCACAGGCATAATCGACGCCATGGACATCTCGCCGTTCCGCCAGCGCCGACTTTCCCTTCTCGCCCAAATGGGCGAAGGCGTCGCCGTCATCCCCACCGCGCCCGAGCGGCTGCGCAATAGGGACACATCCTTTCCCTATCGCGCCGACAGCTATTTCCACTACCTCAGTGGCTTTCCCGAACCCGAGGCGGTGCTGGTGCTGGTCGCCGGCAAGGGCGGCGCGGCGGCGCAGAGCATCCTCTTCTGCCGCGACAAGGACGTCGACAAGGAGATCTGGGACGGCTTCCGCCATGGCCCCGAAGCCGCTCCGGAGGCCTTCGGCTTCGACGCCGCCCATTCGATCAAGGAGTTCGACGCCAAGCTGCCGGAGCTTCTCGCCGACCAGCCAACGCTGTGGTTTTCGCTCGGCCACGACGCCGCCTGGGACGCACGCATCACCGCCGCGCTCAATGCCGTGCGCGCCCAGACGCGCACCGGCAAGCGCGCGCCCGCCGCCATCCGCGACGTGCGCACCGCGATCGACGAAATGCGCCTCGTCAAGGATGGCCACGAAATCGCGCTGATGCGCGAGGCCGCCGCCATCGCCTGCGACGCCCACCGCCGCGCCATGCGCACCGCCCGTCCGGGAAGATACGAATACGAAATCGAAGCCGAGTTCCTCCATGAATTCCGCCGCCGCGGCAGCCAGTTCCCGGCCTACTCGCCCATCGTCGCTGCCGGCGCCAACGCCTGCGTGCTGCACTATGTCGAGAACAACCGCCAGTTGCAGGACGGCGACCTGCTGCTGATCGACGCCGGCTGCGAGCTCGACGGCTACGCCAGCGACATCACCCGGACATTCCCGGTCAATGGCCGCTTCTCGGGGCCGCAGGCCGACATCTACGACCTGGTGCTCGACGCCCAGTCGGCCGCCATCGCCGCCATCCGCCCCGGCGCCACTTTCCTCGACCCACACACCGCGGCGGTGCGCGTGCTGGCCCAGGGCATGATCGACCTCAAACTGCTCGAAGGCAGCGTAGACGGCGTGATCGAATCCGAAGGCTACAAGCGTTTTTACATGCACCGCACCGGCCACTGGCTGGGGCTGGACGTGCATGACGCCGGCGAATACAAGGAAGGCCCGGGTGACGACGGCTGGCGCGTCCTCGTCCCCGGCATGATGCTGACCGTCGAGCCCGGCTGCTACATCCGCCCGGCCGACGACGTGCCGCAGGCCTTCTGGAACATCGGCGTACGCATCGAGGACGACGCCCTGGTGACGACGGACGGCTGCGACATCATCACCGACACCGCGCCGAAGAAGATCGCCGACATCGAAGCGCTGATGCGCGACACCACGCATGCCTGATGCGAGCGCAGCGAGCCTGACTAGTCGCCCCCTTCCCTTGGAAGGGGGATGGGGGGATGTTCGTCAGTATGTTGCCGATGGCAACGGGCTTGCGCCCGTTGCCATCGTTGGCGGGGGACCCGCGGGCATGGCGCTGGCGCTGGCGCTGCACCGGCATGGCATCACCGCCGAAATCTTCGACGCCCGCAGCCGCGGCTCGGCCAGAGGCGACCAGCGCATCCTCGCCCTCTCGGCCGGCAGCCGGCAAATCCTCGAACGCCTCGGTGCCTGGCACGGCATTCCCGCTACCGCCATCGACACCATCCACGTTTCGCAGAGGGGACACCTCGGCCGCACACGGTTGTCGGCGCGCGAGCAGGGCGTCCCGGCCCTGGGCTACGTGCTGGCCGCCAGCGACCTCGCCGCCGTGCTCGATGCCGCCATCGACAGGGCCGGCATCGCCTACCGCGAGAATGAAAAAGTCGGCGCCGGCGACACGGCGGGCTACCCGCTGACCGCCTGGGCCGAAGGCACCGTTGCCGATGCCGAGGCCATCGTCCGCGACTACGGCCAGCACGCCGTGCTGTGCACCGCCGCCACCCGCGAACGGGATCACCACTTGCGCCACGTCGCCTGGGAACGCTTCACGCCCGACGGCCCGCTCGCATTGCTGCCCTATGGCGGCAACGCGGGCAACGAATACGCGGTGGTCTATACCTGCTCCACCGAACAGGCACCGCATCTCGCTGCGCTCGACGACGCAGCCTTCCTCGCCCGCCTGCAGGAACAGTTCGGCACCCGCCTCACTTTCACCGCCGCCGGCCCGCGCGTCAGCTACGCGCTGGGCCTGCGTTACCGTCGCAACATCGTCGCCGAGCGTCAGGTCTGGATCGGCAACGCCGCCCAGACCCTGCATCCCGTCGCCGGCCAGGGCTTCAACCTCGCACTGCGCGATATCTGGGAGCTCGCCCGTACCCTGGCCGACAGCGCCGACCCCGGCGACGCCGAACTGCTCGCCCGCTACGCTGCCAGCCGCCAGCTCGACCGCCGCAGCACCATCGGTTTCACCGACACCCTGGTGCGCATCTTCTCCAACGACTTCGCCCCCCTCGCCCACGCCCGCGGCGCCGCCCTGCTGGCCCTCGACCTGCTGCCGCCGCTGCGTTCCTTCGTCGCCCGCCGCATGATGTTCGGGGCAAGGGCCTGGTGACCTGAACCGGCCCGTCACCTGCCGGCTCGCGTTACCCGCAAGTCGCGCTGCGAATCACGATCCGGTTCGCTGCACCAGGCGCTCGAATTCGTCTACCGGGAGCGGTTTGCTGAAGAAATACCCCTGATAGGCGTGGCAGCCTGAATTGGCCAGGAAGTCGCGCTGCAATCCGGTCTCGACCCCCTCGGCGATAACCGCCAGGCCGAGACTCTCGGCAAGCGCCACCACGGTCCTGGCGATCGCGGCATCGTTGGGGTCGCTCAGCACGTCGCGGACGAACGACTGGTCGATCTTCAACTGGTCTAGCGGAAGGCGCTTGAGGTAGGACAGCGACGAATAGCCGGTGCCGAAGTCGTCCAGCGAAAAGCCGATGCCCTTGGCCTTCAGAACGTGCATTTTCTCGATGATTTCCTCGACGTTATGCACCAGCAGGCTTTCCGTCAGCTCGAGCTTGAGGCGATGCGGATTGGCGCCGGTCTGCCTGACGATGGCAAGCACCTGGTCGACGAAGTCGCGCTGGTGGAATTGCCGGGCGCTGACGTTGACGGCGATGGTCAGGGCCGCCATCTCGTGCCGGCTCGCCCATTCGGCGAGCTGGTGGCAGGCCGACTCCAGCACCCAGCGGCCCAGCGGCAGGATCAGGTCGGTTTCCTCAGCCAGCGGAATGAATTCGGCGGGCGCCACCATGCCACGGGCGGGATGTCGCCAGCGCAACAACACTTCGGCACCGGTGACGCGGCCATCGCCAATCACCTGCGCCTGGTAGTGGAGAATGAATTGCCTGGCCGCAATGGCGCGGCGCAGATCCTCCTCGAGCTCCGCCCGCGTCTTGACGGCGGCCTCCATCGCCGGGTCAAAGAAACGCACGACGTTGCGGCCGGAGGATTTCGCCCGGTACATGGCAAGGTCGGCCTGCTTCAACAGGTCGTCCACCGTGGTCAGATGCCCCTGGAACAGGCTGACGCCGATGCTGGCGGAGCTGTTGTAGATGAACTCGCCAATCCGGTAGGGCTGATTGAGCGCGAGCAGAATCTTCTCGGCGGTCACTTCGGCCGCGCTGGCGACTTCGGCCTGCATGGTTCCCATCTCGGGCAGCAGGACCACAAACTCGTCCCCACCCTGCCGCGCCGCAGTGTCCCCCTCGCGGAGGCAGCGGCTCAATCGATTGGCGACCTGTTTCAAGAGCTGGTCGCCCATCTCGTGGCCCTGGGTATCGTTGAGCGTCTTGAAATTGTCGAGGTCGATGAACAGCAGGGCGCCGAAACCGCCGGTGCGCGAAGCTGTCGCCATCACCCGGTTCAACCGCTCCAGCAGCAGTGTCCGGTTCGGCAGGCCGGTCAGCTGGTCGTAGAACGCCAGGGCATTGATGCGGTCTTCGGCCTTCTTGCGTTCGGTGATGTCGTAGTGCGTGCCGATGTAGTGCGTGACGACGCCATCCCTGTCCTTTACCGCCGAAATTGTCAGCCATTTGGGAAACTCCCGGCCGGACTTGTGGCGATCCCATACCTCGCCCTGCCAGACCCCGTATTGCCCGATGCTTTCCCACATGGCGCGGTAGAACTCCGCGTTGTGGCGCCCCGATTGCAGCAACCGCGGCGTCTTGCCGACAATTTCCTCGGCGGCATAGCCCGTGGTATCGGTAAATGCCCGATTCACCCGCAGCACCACGCCGTCCGCATCGGTGACCATCATGCCCTCCTGCGACTCGAATGCCGCCGCAGCAACGCGCAAGGCGGCATCCGCGTGCTTGCGCTCGGTAATGTCTTCCACGATGGACCAGATATAGGACTCTCCGTCGCTGCCACGGATCAGCACACCGTTCAGGCGCAGGGGAATCCGATTGCCGTCCTTGCGGATGTATTCCTTCTCATAGGGGCCGTATGCCCCGGTCCTGTTCAGCGATTCCAGTTGCTCGGCCTCCCGGTCGGCATACTCCCTCGGGGTCAGCGCCCAGTAATCCAGGGCATTCAACTCGTCGCAGCTGTAGCCGCATATCCGCTCAAAGGCGGCGTTGAACTCGACATACTTGCCCTGCATGTCGGTCATGGCGATGCCGACAGGCGACAACTCGTAAAGCCCGCGCAGCTTTTCCGTGCTGTGGCGCAATGTCTCTTCCGCGCTCACGCGCTCGGCCTGCAAGGCGGTGATCAGCAGCACCGACATGACGGTGATGGCCATGTAGCTCCAGAGCAGGAACAGGCTCAGGTGCACGTCCGGCATGGCGAAGGTGCCGTGCCCGGTGGCCGTGCTCCAGGCGGCAACGATGGCGAATGCCAGCCCCGCCAGGCCCCCGCCGGTATGGCCGAAACGCAAGGCTGCCCATGCCAGCGGCGGGAAGGTCAGGAAGGCCAGGGGCAAGCGCACGACGCTCCCGGAAGCGTCGAAATCGTGCATGAACGCGAGCCAGGCAACCGTGCCGGCGACCAGTGTCCAGAGCAACAATTCCACGCGGTAGCGCAACAGCTGGCCGATGGCTGCCGCACCGAGCGTCAATAGCAGGGGTGCGAGCAGCAACGCACCGACAGCATCGCCCATCCACCAGGTCAACCACGCGGCAGCCGCATTCGCAGGAGACAGCAATCCCGCCAGAAACAGGTTCGCCGTACCCCCCAATGCGGAAACCGCCATTCCGGCGCACGCCGCAACGACGAACCAGCCAACATCCTGTCGGCGATCGAAGGCCTGGTGAAAGCCGAGCCGTTTGAGCCACCACACCGTCAGCAGCGGTCCAAGGGTGTTGCCTACGGCAATGCCCGCAGCTAGCGGCCATGGCGAGCCGATGACGAGATTGACGCCAAACGCACCGAAATAGACCGCCGGCCAGACCCCCGGGCCCATGCGATACAGCACGGCCACGGCGATGCCCGTCGGCAACCAGACCAGGGTGATATGCGAACCGACTGATGGAATCTGCAGCCCCAGCCAGCCGGTGGCGAGATAGGCCAGCGCGATAAGTACGTACTTGGGCACGATCGGAGTATTGGCGGGTAGATTTCCGGCTTGGCCAGGAGCAGGCGAGGTTATGTCTAAGGTAATACTCAATTCTCGCAGATTCGCCGCAACTGTGGCACGTCAGGCCTTCCCATTCACACACCTTGCGAACATCCGGCAGGCACCCTGGCGGTCTGTGGTGGCCGGCTCTGGCTCCGGCCTGCACAATATTTAGGCGGTTTGCGCTAGAATCCGCTCCCTCCCCCCGGCCTCAACCGACACCCATTCCGCTCATGGACTTCCTCGGCTTTTCGCTGCGCAACAATCTTTTCGTCGCGCCGATGGCCGGTGTCACCGATCGTCCCTTCCGCCAGTTGTGCAAGCAGCTCGGCGCCGGTCTGGCGGTGTCGGAGATGGTCACTTCGAATTCCCTGCTCTACGGCAGCGCCAAGACCCGCCGCCGCGCCAACCACGATGGCGAGGTCGAGCCGATCTCGGTGCAGATTGCAGGCAGCGATCCGGCGATGATGGCCGAGGCGGCGAAGTACAACGTCGACGAGGGCGCGCAAATCATCGACATCAACATGGGCTGCCCGGCCAAGAAGGTCTGCAACGTCATGGCCGGCTCGGCGCTGATGCAGAACGAGGCGCTGGTGGCGAAAATCCTCGAAGCCGTGGTCGGCGCCGTGCCGAACACGCCGGTGACGCTCAAGTTCCGCACCGGCTGGAGCCGCGAACACAAGAACGCGCCGGCCATCGCCCGCATCGCGCAGGAATCGGGGGTGCGTGCCATCGCCATCCACGGCCGCACCCGCGCCGACCAATACACCGGCGAGGCCGAGTACGACACCATCGCGCTGGTGAAGTCGCTGGTGACGATCCCGGTGATAGCCAACGGCGACATCACGACGCCGCAGAAGGCGAAGTTCGTGCTCGACCACACCGGCGCCGACGGCGTGATGATCGGCCGCGCCGCGCAGGGCCGGCCGTGGCTGTTCCGCGAGATCGAGCATTACCTCAAGACCGGCGAACTGCTGCCCTCGCCCGCGGCCGCCGAGATCCACACCATCCTGCGCCGGCACCTGACCGACCTCTACGCCTTCTATGGCGAGGAGACCGGCGTCAAGATCGCGCGCAAGCACATCGGCTGGTACACCAAGGGCCTGGTCGGTGCCTCGCACTTCCGCCACGCCATGAACCAGCTGCCCACGGTCGAGGAGCAGCTCGCCGCCACCGATGAATTCTTTCTCGCCGATGGCGGCCCGCTCGCCGCCAACGATCGCCAGACCTACCGGGAAGCCGCATGAGCAGTGACATTTCCGACTGCGTCAAGCGCAGCCTCAACCGTTATTTTCGCGACCTCGACGGCCAGGCGCCACACGCCATCTACGACATGGTGCTGGCGGCGGTCGAGCGGCCCATGCTCGAAGTCGTCATGAAGCAGGCCGAGGGCAACCAGACCGTCGCCGCCCAGATGCTCGGCATCAACCGCAACACCCTGCGCAAAAAACTCACCGAACACGATCTGCTTTGACCCCAATCGACAAAGGCACACCATGAAAGTCACCCAGGCCCTTATCAGCGTTTCCGACAAACAAGGCGCGGTCGATTTCGCCCGCGAGCTTGCCGCGCTCGGCATCAAGATCCTGTCCACCGGCGGCACCGCCAAGCTGCTGCGCGAGGCCGGCGTCGGCGTCACCGACGTTTCCGACTACACCGGCTTTCCCGAGATGCTCGACGGTCGCGTCAAGACCCTGCACCCCAAGGTACATGGCGGCATCCTCGGCCGGCGCGACCTTGACGACCACATCAAGACCATGGCGGCGCACGACATTCCGGCGATCGACCTGGTGGTGGTCAACCTCTATCCCTTCGCCCAGACCATCGCCAGGAAGGACTGCAAGCTGGAGGACGCCATCGAGAACATCGACATCGGCGGCCCGACCATGGTGCGCGCGGCAGCCAAGAACTACGGCAGCGAAGAGGGCGGTGTCGGCGTGCTGACCGACCCGGAAGACTATGGCCGCGTCATCGACGAGTTGAAGGCCAACGCTGGCGAACTGCCCTACTCCACCCGCTTCGAGCTGGCAAAGAAGGCCTTCGTCCATACCGCGCGCTACGACGCCGCCATCGCCAACTACCTGACCAGCCTCGACGCCGACAACCAGCGCACCACATTCCCGGATCGCCTGCAACTGGCCTTCGACAAGGCGGACACCATGCGCTACGGCGAGAATCCGCACCAGAAGGCCGCGTTCTATCGCGAGCCGGCAGCTGTTCCCGGCGGCATCGCCAGCTACCAGCAACTGCAGGGCAAGGAACTCTCCTACAACAATATCGGCGACGCCGACGCCGCGTGGGAGTGCGTCAAGGCCTTCGATCCGGCCGACAAGATGGCTGCCTGCGTCATCGTCAAGCACGCCAACCCCTGCGGCGTGGCGCTCGCGACGAACGCCGAGGAAGCCTATCGCCGCGCCTTCTCGACCGACCCGACCTCGGCCTTCGGCGGCATCATCGCCTTCAACTGCGCCATCGACAAGGCCACCGCCGAGGCCGTCTCCGGCCAGTTCGCCGAGGTCATCATCGCCCCGGAGATCAAGCCGGATGCCCGCGCCGTGTTCGCCGCCAAGCAGAACCTGCGCGTGCTGGTCGTTCCCATGGGTGGCTGCGAAGGCGCCTTCGACTTCAAGCGCGTCGGCGGCGGCCTGCTGGTGCAGACGGCCGACGAGGCACGCATCACCGAGAGCGACATCAAGGTCGTCACCAAGCGCGTGCCGACCGAGCAGGAAATGCGCGACCTGCTGTTCTCATGGAAGGTCGCCAAGTACGTCAAGTCCAACGCCATCGTCTATTGCAAGGACGGCATGACCGTCGGCGTCGGCGCCGGCCAGATGAGCCGCGTCGACTCCGCCCGCATTGCCGCCATCAAGGCCGAGAACAACAAGATGACCGTCAAGGGTTCCGTGGTGGCATCCGATGCCTTCTTCCCCTTCCGCGACGGCCTCGACGTGCTGGCCCAGGCCGGCGCCACTGCGGTCATCCAGCCCGGCGGCTCGGTGCGCGACGCCGAGGTCATCGCCGCCGCCGACGAGCAGAACATCGCCATGGTATTCACCGGCTTCCGCCACTTCCGTCATTAATTCCGTCCCTGGCGCGTTCATGGCTTTGTCGACTTCGCGTCATGAACGCGCCGTGACCGGAATTTCAAGGATCATCCTATGAAACTCCTCGTCATCGGTTCCGGCGGCCGCGAACATGCGCTGGCCTGGCGGCTGGCGCAATCGCCGCGGGTGCAGAAGGTCTATGTGGCGCCCGGCAATGCCGGCACGGCGCACGAGGACGGTCTCGAGAACCTGCCGCTCACGAAAATTTCCGATCTGGTCGCCTTCGCCCGCGACAACGCCATCCACGCCACCGTGGTCGGTCCCGAGGCGCCGCTGGCCGCCGGCGTGGTCGATGCCTTCCGCGAGGCCGACCTGCGCATCTTCGGCCCGAGCCAGGCCGCCGCCCAGCTCGAAAGTTCGAAGGACTTCGCCAAGCAGTTCATGCACCGCCACGGCATTCCCACGGCGAAGTTCCGCACCTTCACCGATGCCGCCGCGGCCCACGCCTACATCGACGCCGAAGGTGCGCCCATCGTCGTCAAGGCCGACGGCCTGGCTGCCGGCAAGGGCGTCGTCGTCGCCACGCTGGCGGGCGAGGCGCACGCCGCCATCGACGACATGCTGCTCGGCAACAAGATGGGCGACGCCGGTGCCCGCGTCGTCATCGAGGAATTCCTCGACGGCGAGGAAGCCAGCTTCATCGTCATGGCCGACGGCCACCATGCGTTGGCGCTGGCCACCAGCCAGGACCACAAGCGCCTCAAGGACGACGACCAGGGCCCCAACACCGGCGGCATGGGTGCCTATTCGCCAGCACCGGTGGTGACTCCCGAGATCCACGCCCGCGTCATGCGCGAGGTGATCATGCCGACCATCGCCGGCATGGACAAGGACGGCATCCTGTTCACCGGCTTCCTCTACGCCGGCCTGATGATCAAGCCCGACGGCAGCCTCAAGGTGCTCGAATTCAACTGCCGCATGGGTGACCCCGAGACCCAGCCGATCATGCTGCGCCTCAAGAGCGACCTGGTCGAACTGGTCGATGCCGCCATCGACGGCCGCCTCGACAAGGTCGAGGCCGAATGGGACCGCCGCGTCGCCCTCGGCGTGGTGCTCGCCGCCGGCGGCTACCCGGAAAATCCAAAGAAGGGCGAGCCCATCCACGGCCTCGGCAAGAACGCAGCCGATGCTCGTGTCTTCCATGCCGGCACCACGGAGAAGGACGGCCACGTCGTGACCGCCGGTGGCCGCGTCCTATGCGTGACCGCGCTCGGCGACAACGTCCGCTCGGCACAGAAGAATGCCTACGAAGTGGTCGACCAGATCCGCTTCGACGGCATGCAGTACCGCCGCGACATCGGCCATCGCGCCATCAAGCGCTAGTAATGGCCCTCCACGCTCGCAAACCCGGCTCGCTGCCCCCCACAGGGGGGCGCATGCCTTCTTGGGGCGGCCCGGCGAAGGCATGATGGACACTGCGCCGATCCGCGAGTACTTCACGCGCCTGCAGGAACGCATCGTCGGGGAGCTCGAAAAGTTCGACGGCAAGCCCTTCCGCCGCGATGCCTGGGGCCGCGGCACCTCGATCCTGCTGGAGGAAGGCGACTTCTTCGAGCGCGGCGGCGTCAATTTCTCCCACGTCACCGGCGACTCCATGCCGGCCTCGGCCACGGCCCACCGGCCCGAGTTGGCGGGCCGCCGCTTTGAGGCCATGGGCGTGTCGCTGGTCATGCACCCACGCAACCCCTATTGCCCGACGACCCACATGAACGTGCGTTGCTTCGTCGCGACGAAAGACGGCGAAGCGCCGGTGTGGTGGTTCGGCGGCGGCATGGACCTGACGCCCTACTACGGCTTCGCCGAGGATGCGCAGCACTTTCACCGTACCTGCAAGGAAGCGCTCGCCCCATTCAATCTGGAAGCGGACGACGATGTCCACGCCCGCTACAAGAAGTGGTGCGACGAGTACTTCTACCTCAAGCATCGCCAGGAAGCGCGCGGCATCGGCGGCATCTTCTTCGACGACCTGAACGAGGGAGGCTTCGACCGGTGCTTCGCCCTGACGCAGAGCGTCGGCGACCGGTTCACCGCCGCCTACCTGCCACTCTGCGAACGGCGCCGCGACCTGCCCTACACTGATCGCGAACGCGACTTCCAGGCCTATCGTCGCGGCCGTTACGTCGAGTTCAACCTGGTGTGGGATCGCGGCACGCTGTTCGGCCTGCAGTCGGGCGGCCGCACCGAATCGATCCTGATGTCGCTGCCGCCCGTGGTCAAGTGGCGCTACGACTGGCGCCCCGAAGCCGGCACCCCTGAGGAAAAGCTCTACACCGACTTCCTGCCGCCGCGCGACTGGGTGTAGGCGGCCTCGCCGGCCATAGCATCCGGGTGGGGTGCCAGGATCAGAGCCCTTCGAGCGGCACCGGCCGGGCTATGGCATAGCCCTGGCCATAGTCGACGCCCTGGGCACGCAGCCACAACCTGATTTCTTCGCTCTCGACGAACTCGGCGATCGTCTCCAGCCCCATGACATGGCCGATGTTGTTGATGGCCGCCACCATCGCCTGGTCGACCGGGTTGCGGATGATGTTGCGGATGAATCCGCCGTCGATCTTGAGGAAGTCCACCGGCAGGTTCTTCAGGTAGCCGAAGGAGGACAGGCCGCTGCCGAAGTCGTCGAGGGAGAAACGGCAACCGCTCGCGCGCAGGGCGCCAATGAAGCGTATGGCCTTGGTCAGGTTGGCGATGGCCGCCGTCTCGGTGATCTCGAAACAGATGCGGCCCGGGTCGACGGCTGTTTCGCCTAGCTGCCCGAGCACGAAGTCGAGCAGTTGCTCGTCGCCCAGGGACTGGCCCGACAGGTTGATCGAGCCGCACTGGACCATTTGCGGATTGTCGGCCAGCCAGCGCAGGGACTCGCTGACCACCCAGCGGTCGATGCGCGGCATCAGGTTGTAGCGTTCGGCTGCGGGCAGGAAGGCTGCCGGCGATACCAGTTCGCCGGCGTCGTCGATCATGCGCAGCAGGATTTCACCATGTCGCCCGCCCCCGGCATCCTCGCGCAACGGCTCGATGGCCTGCCAGTACAGGCGGAAGCGGTTGTCGTCGAAAGCCTTGTTGATGTGCGCGACCCAATGCATCTCGCTGGAACGGCGAATCGTTTCCGTGTCCGAGGCATTGAATATCTGGATGCGGTTTCGCCCCCCGTCCTTGGCGGCATAGCAGGCGGTATCGGCAGCGGCCAGCAGTTGGGTGGCGCTCAGGTCCTCGCCCGCCATCTCGACCACGCCGATGCTGGCGCCGACAAGGAACGCCTTGTCGTCCCAGGCGAACCTGAAACTGCGAATGGCTTCGAGAATGCCTTCGGCGATCTGTCGCGCCTTCTCGGCCGGACAATTCTCCAGCAACACACCGAATTCGTCGCCACCGAGCCGGGCCAGGGTGTCCGACTCGCGCATGCGCGCATGCATCAAGGTGGCGATCTGGCAGAGCATCTGGTCGCCGGCGGCGTGTCCGCAGGTATCGTTGACCACCTTGAACTGATCGAGGTCGATGTATAGCAGGGCATGATGCCTGCCCAGGTCGGTGCGCTGGATCAGGGCCTGCAGGCGGCGCTCGAATTCGGCCCGGTTGTGCAGGCCGGTAAGCGAGTCGTGGGTGGCGGCCCAGCCCATCCGGCGGGCCATCTCGTGGGCCTGGGTGACATCGTGGAACACCAAGACGACGCCGATCACGGTGCCCGAGCGGTCGCGAATCGGCGCCGCGGAGTCCTCGATGTTCATCTCGGCGCCGTCGCGGCGAATCAGCACCGTATGGTTGGCCAGGCCGACCACGGTTCCGGTACGCAGCGCGATTTCGACCGGGTTTTCGACCACCGCCCGGCTGTCCTCGTTGATGATGCGGAATACCTGTTCGAGCGGCAATCCCGCGGCCTCGGCATTGGTCCAGCCGGTGAGTATCTCGGCGACGCTGTTGAGGAAACCCACCTTGCCGGCCATGTCCGTGGTGATGACGCCGTCGCCGATGGACGCCAGGGTCACCTGGGCACGCTCCTTCTCCTCGAACAACAAGGCTTCGGCATCGTCGCGGCGACGCCGGTCGTCGGCCAGCGCCGCCACCATCTGGCCAAAGTCGCGGGTCAGGCGAGCGACTTCGTCGCGCCCCCGGTCTGCTGCCAGCTCCACATCAAGGTTGCCAGCGGCAATGCGGTCGGCGGCGTTGGAAAGCCGTTCCAGGCGATTCGTCATGGTACGCACCGCCAGCCAGGCCACCATGCCGCCGAACAGGATGGCAAACAGCGTATAGGCGATGCCCTTGCGGGTGACGGCATCCAGTTCGGTCTGCACCGGACCGGCGTTGATGATCACCCGGGCATGGCCGATGGTGCGGCCGCCCGATACGATGTCGGAAGCGCTATCCACCAATCCGCCATGCCAAATCTGGCGTGGCCCCCCGGCCGTCAGCAGTCGGCGGCTGTCCGCATCGTCGAGCACCAGGTTGAGCAGGTCGGGATCGGTGCTCGCCCGCACCTTGCCCTGGCGGTCCTGGATCAGGGCCAATTGCAGGTTGGGGGCGGCCCGCAGGCTGTCCACGAGTTCGTCCATGCCGGTGACGTCGTTGCTGATGAGCCACGATGGCGCGTTGAGGGCGAGCGTCTGCGCGAGGCTGGCGCCTTCGCGCGCCAGCTGTGCCTGCATGAAATCCTGCTGGCGGACCACCATGTCGCTCACGACCAGCCCCATCAGCACGGCGTGCAGCAGCACCACGCCGACGATGATGCGGCCGCGGACGCTATGGAGCAGGAAGTCGAGCCAGCGAGTCAACGTTGGCGACCGGGTTGTCGCGCTCAGCGAAGCGCCGGCGGCTTGATCTGGGCTGGCAGGCCGATCGCCGCATCGTAGCGGCGCAGGAAAGCACCCACCGGCGCGTAGGCACCGTTGTCCGCCAGTTCGAAATGCTGCTGATCAACCCGAAACTGGCTCTGGTCCACCGTCGGATCCTTGCTTAGTTCAACCAGTGCGCGCGCCACCCGCGTCGCGACTTCGGCCGGCACATCGTCTCGCGCCACCACCGGATTGTGGGGCAGCGGCGGTGTGCGCCAAAGCACCTTCACGTCCGTCGCCTTGTCCGGGTTGTTGCGCGCCCATGTGCGGAAGAAGCGGGAGGTGCTGCCGCAGGCGTCAAATTCGCCGTTCCAGGCATTGAGGATGGACGAAAACTGGGAGCCGACGTAGCGGATCTTCAGGCTTTTCACATCCACGCCCTGATCGTGCAGCCACATCAGCGGCTGCAGCGTGCCGGCCAGTGCCGTGGCCGAGGTGAAGCACAGGGTTTTCCCGGCAAGGTCCCGGGGCATCGCCGGTGCATCGCCGGTGCGGGAGATGAAAAGGCCGCGAAAATCGTCGTCGGGCGTCATTTTGGCGATGACGCGGTAGCCATGCTCGAAACTCGCCACGCCCTGGGCCGGATTGGGCAGGGAAAAGTGGAAGCGCCGGGCAGCGAGCTTGCCTTCGTAGTCGCCGTAGTCGCGGGACGCCTCGACCTCGAAGCGGGTTCCCGGCAACTTGCTCTCGAGGTAGCGCATGATCGGCGCGTAGGCCTCGAACAGGTCCTGCGGATTGGTATAGGGATGGATGCCGAAGACGTAGGTTTCACGAGCCGGCGCGCTGCCGGTGGGCTTGTAGCCCTGGGCGAACGCGGTGACGGCAACTCCAGCAAGAAGGATGAAGGCAACGAGTCGCGCGATCCTCATGTTAGTGCCTTCGGCCTATGTCGGAATGCAGAGGTGTCGATGATAGCGGCAGGGGGAAAACCCGTCAAACGACAGGGGAACTCCGTGGGACGCTACCCGGGTCGCGAGCGGCTGTGGCGGGGACGCCCTGCGGCGCCCGTGTCTCGACCGGCCGTTAAAGCACCGCCGCGGCGCGGTAGTGCCGTTCCGCCAGCGCCGAGTTTTCGAGCTGGTCGAGGAGTTGCGCCAGTTCGACATGGGCGGCACGCGTCTTTTCCACCGCCAGCGAGGCCTCGAAATAGCTTTGTGCCTTGCCCCACAGTTGCCGCTCGCGGCACAGCCGTCCCAGCGCCAGCAGCAACTGGGCGTCGCGCGGATGTTCGTGCAGCCACTTCTCGCAATGGGCGATGCGGCCCACCACGTCGCCACCCGGACACTGCGCATAGGTGGCGATCAAGGACGAATCCCAGCGCTCGTCGAGAACCTCCTCGACCAGGTGCGCCGCGCCGGCGCAGTCGCCGGCGGCGACCAGCCCACGCGCCGCCTCCTGCACCAGGCGCGGTTCCAGCCGGTCCTCGCCGGAAATTTCTCGCCAGTAGGAATGAATCGCCTTGGCATCGTCGCCCATGCCCTTGAGCACTTCGGCATGGGCGCGCCGGCGCAACGGCGCGGCCTGCTCCGGGTTAAGTGCTCGGTGCTTTTCCAGTTGCCGTGCCAGGCGTGCCACCTCGCGCCAGTTGCCGCTGCCCTGATAAGCGCGCAAGGCCAGGCGCTGGGCGCCGATGTGGCGGCCGCCGAGGGCGGCAAGGCGGTCGAGCGCCGCCAGCGCCGCGGTGAAGTCGCGCGACTCGACGGCCAGCTCGGCCTCGGTCATCAGCACCGCCGCCTTGCCGCCCTCGCCATGTTCGACCGCCTTTTGCTGCCATTCGCGCTCGCGCTGCTCGTCGCGCAGGGCATGCGCCGCGCGCCAGGCCACCAGAGCCGCCAGGCCCTTGGCATGGCCGGCATCGAACACCTTCTCGGCATCCTTCAGCGCGTTGGAAAAACGGCCCTCGGCGAAGCAGCGCAGGGCATCGTGCAGCCGGCCCTCGGCGCGCGCATGGGCGCGGCGGGCGCGAAACTCGCCGACCTGTCGCGGCAGCCGCAGCACGGCGCCGAGAGAGCGGAAGGCCCAGTAGAGCAGGAAAAATCCCCCGACCAGCAATAACAGGAGCAGGTTGAGCGAGATTTCGACACGCCACGGCGCCAGCACGAACAGCGCATAACCGTCATTGTGGTACGCCACCTGCGACAGGCCGACACCCAGCGCGGCCAGCAGCAGCAGCCAGAGCAGGGCGCGCATCATGCCCCCCACCGGGCCGTCCCACGGGGGACATGCCCCCCCGTGGCGGGCAGCGTCCGCAGGGGATACCGTCCCCGGCCTTGCCGGGGACACAAGCCGTTGTTGCGAGCGCGGGGGGCCATCATTTCTTTGCCGCCTTGAAGTTGCGCAACGCCGCCAGCGTCTCGTTGAGGCCGGGGGGCACGACGGCGACATCCGCCACGGCCAGCGCCTTGACCGTGACCAGCGCGGCCTGCACCGGCTTGGCGCGGTTATCGAAGTAGCGCTCCAGCCATGCCTGCGCCTGCCGCATGTCTTCGCGGAAACTCTTGCCGTCGCGCGCCAGCAGGGCAAGGCGGGCATTGACCAGGCGCAGCTTGAGGTTCTCGCGCAGGTAGATGGTCTGTTGCGGCGACAGCAGGCCCGGATCGGAATGGTCCATGCGCTCGACGCGCACCAGTTGGCGGAACTCGTTCCAGACATCGGCAGCAAGCCGCTGCCAGTAGGCGAGCTCGGTCGGCGCAACGGGCACCGCCACGGCTTTCGGCTTGGCCGACGGCGCCTCGGCGCGCGGCCGCTGCTCGAACGCGAACGGCATGGCATCGATGCTGGCGATGACGCCCTCCAGTTTCATCGCCATGCCCGGCACGTCGGCGGTGGGCAGCGCGCGCAGGCGGTCGATGTCGCGCGCGATCAGCTTGCGCAGGCCAAGGAATTGGGGGCTGGCCGAGCGCGCCAGCCGCGCCTCGGCGCCGCTCAGCGCGATCAGCGCGGCCTCGACGTTGCCGGCGAGCTGCAGTTGCTGGGCCGCGATGCTCACGGCCTGCTCGGCTTCGGTGACGATGCTCTCCTCGCGGCTTTTCGACAGCTCCTGATACAGCGCCTCCAGCGCCAGCTGCTGCGACTGCGACTCGGCCAGTTTGGCCTCGAGTGCGCCGACCTTGGCCTGCAGCGTCTGCAGCGTCTCGTGGTTCTGGCGGCCGATGGCGGCTGCGTCGCGCGCCTGGCCGTCGCTGGCACTCAGGCGTTTTGCCAGCTCTTCCTGCACCGTGGCCAGGCGCGAGCGCGTATCGAACCATTGCGCGCCGGCCAGCGCCACTGCCAGCACGGCGATGGCCGCGATGCCGACGATGAGCATGCGCACGCCGGACTTGCCGGCCGTGGCACGGGCGGCGGGAGCCGGATCGGGAGCGCCTGCGTCTGCGGTCTCGGGCGCAGGTGGCGACAGCAGCGCCGAATTTTCGGATGGGGCTGATTCAGGATTCATGGCGGGTGAAATAGTCCTGTAGTCCGGCAACCAGGCCATCGTCGGCCGGGCCGGTGATTTCGATGCGCTGCAGGCCGAGTGCCTGCGCCTGCTCGGCGATGCGGGCGTGCGGCACGAACACGGGCGTCTGCTTCAGGTAGCTCTGGCCGAGCTTGCCCAGCATGTCCCACAAGTTGCGCAGGCCCTCGCTGCTGGTCAGCGTCACCGCATCGAGGCGGCCGTCGCTCCACAGCTTGAGCAGCGGCGCCGGGTCGAGCACCGGCCGCGAGCGGCGATAGGCGGTGACGTACTCGACGCTGGCGCCGCGCGCCTGCAGGGTTTCGAAGACCAGGTCGCGGCCACCGTCGCCGCGGAAGATCACGACCTTCTTGCCCTGCATCTGCTGCAGTTCGGGCAGGGCCAGCAGCGCCTCGGAGTCGAAACGATCCTGCGGCGCGATCACGTCATTGATGCCGAAGCGCGCCAGTTCGCGCTCGCTGCTCTTGCCCACCGTGGCGACGCGCACCTGCACCGGCCAGGTTCTGCGCGCCAGGATGACATCGAGCGCCTTGGCCACGGCGTTGGGGCTGACGAACACCGCGAGGTCGAAGCCGTCGAGGCGGATCGCGGCGTCGAGCAGCGGCGAAACATCGTCGAGGGCGGAAATCGCCAGCACCGGGAACAGCACCGGGTGGGCGCCCTGCGCCACCAAGGCACTGGCCAGGTGCTCGCATTGCTCGGCCGGCCGCGTGACGACGATTTGCCGTCCCGCCAGCGCCGAGTTTTGCCCGCCCCTCTTCGCCCCCCTCGCGGGGGGTTCCGGCTTGCTCGCTGCGCTCGATATCACGGGCATCTCCGTGGATAGGCCACGACGGTTTGCGGCTTCGCCGCGTGCCGCGTTTGCGGCGGGCGAAAGCGGGGTTTCGCAAAGCACTGCTTTGCGCCGCCTGAGCGGGCTGGCTGTGCAAAGCCAGCCCCGGATCGGCCCGGCGCAAACGCTGCGTTGTCTTTCACGATAGCGTGGCGAGGATTTCGTCGGCGCCCTGCGCGCGCAGCGCCTCGGCCAGTTGCAGGCCGAGGGCCTCGGCATCGGCACCGCCATCAGCCTGGCCGGTCAATTCGGCGCGGGCGATGCGGGTGCCGTCGGGCAGGGCGACGAAGCCGCGCAGCCAAAGCCGACCGTCGCGCATCTCGGCATAGGCGCCCAGCGGCACTTCGCAGCTGCCGGCCAGCGCCCGCGAGACGGCGCGCTCGGCGCGGACGCAGGCTTCGGTGGCGGCATCGTTGAGCGGCGCCAGCCATTGCGCCATCTCGGGGCGATCCGACAGCACCTCGATGCCCAGCGCCCCCTGCCCGGCGGCGGGCAGGGAGGCCTCCGCCGGCAGCACGGCGCGGATGCGTTCGCCCAGACCGAGGCGGGTAAGGCCAGCGGCGGCAAGGATGATGGCGTCGTACTGGCCCTCGTCGAGCTTGCGCAGCCGCGTGTCGAGGTTGCCGCGCAGCGAGGTGACGGCAAGGTGCGGATGGTTGGCGTGCAGCTGCGACTCGCGGCGCAGGCTGGAGGTGCCGACCACCGCGCCCGGCGGCATGTCGTCGAGGCTGGCGTAGCGGCTGGAGACGAAGGCATCGAGCGGCACCTCGCGCGGGCCGGTGGCCACCAGCGCGAACTCCGGCGCCAGTTGCATCGGCACGTCTTTCATGGAATGAACGGCGAGGTCGGCGCGTCTGTCGAGCAGGGCGGTTTCGAGTTCCTTGACGAAGAGACCCTTGCCGCCGATCTTCGCCAGCGGCCGGTCGAGGATCTGGTCGCCGCGGGTGGTCATGCCCAGCAGTTCGACACTGCAGGCTGGGTATAATTGTTGCAACAAGCTGCGGACATGCTCCGCCTGCCACAGGGCAAGGCGGGATTCGCGCGTGGCGATAACAATGCGTTCAGGGCTGGTCACGAACGGCGGTCCTGGAAGAAGAGTCAAGGAGACGGTTTGATGGCGTATGGCCATGACGCGTAATTCGCGCCGCGGTGCCTGCTGGCCGCGCCTGCTGGTGGCAGCGATTCTAACATGGCCGCTGCTGGCCTTCGCCCTGCCGCCGGCCGAGGATATGGCGGCGGACGCCGTGCAGATGCGGGAGCAGAAGCTGCCGATGCTGGTGCTCTACAGCCGCGCCGGCTGCGAATGGTGCGAACGCGCCCGCCAATTGGTGCTGGAGCCGCTGGCGGCCGATCCGGCCAGCGCCGGGCGGGTGCTGATCCGCCAGATCGACATCGACCGCCGTACCGCCATCGCCGACTTTTCCGGCAAGGCCACCAATCACAAGGATTTCGCCAGCCAGCGCAAGATCCGGCTGACGCCGACGCTCGAAGTGCTGGGGCCCGACGGCAAGCCGCTGACAGAAGCCATCGTCGGCGTGCGCCTTCCCGACTTCTACGCCACCTATGTCGACCGCGCCATCGACGCCGGTCGCGACCGCATGCGCGAGACCACACCATGAGCCCAGCACAATCCGAATCCGACCTCGCCGAAAAAGACCTGCCGCTGCGCGAGGATATCCGCCTGCTCGGCCGCATTCTCGGCGAAACCCTGCGCGCCCAGGAAGGCGACGACGCCTTCGACACCGTCGAGCGCATCCGCCAGCTCTCGATCCGCCTGCATCGCGACGACGACACCGAAGCGCGCCGCGACCTGTCCGCCATCCTCGAAAGCCTCGGCCGCGAACGCGCCAACCAGGTGGTGCGCGCCTTCAGCTATTTCTCCTACCTCGCCAACATCGCCGAGGACCTGCACCACATCCGCCGCTCGCGCGCCCACCAGATCGCCGGTTCGGCGCCGCGCGAAGGCAGCCTGGCCCTGGCCCTGAGCCGCGCCCGCGAGGCCGGCATCGACGAGCCGGCGCTGCAGGCTTTCTTCCAGAGCGCGCTGGTCAGCCCGGTGCTGACCGCGCATCCGACCGAGGTGTTGCGCCGGAGCATCTTCAACGCCCAGATGCGGGCCGCCGAATTCCTCGATCAACGCAGCCGCATGCAGCTGACCCCGGAGGAATTCGCCCAGAACGACGAGGGCCTGCGACGCGCCGTGCTGACGCTGTGGCAGACGCGCATGCTGCGCCTGAAGCGCCTGTCGGTGGCCGACGAGGTCGCCAACGGGCTTTCCTTCTACGACTACACCTTCCTGCGGGCGCTGCCGCGACTCTACGGCCTGCTTGAGGATGGCCTGGTCAAGGACGACCCGCACTGGGCCGGCAAGGAACTGCCCTCCTTCCTGCGCATGGGCAGCTGGATCGGCGGCGACCGCGACGGCAACCCCTTCGTCACCTCCGACGTGCTGAAGAACGCCCTGCGCATGCAAAGCACGCGGGTCATCGACTTCTACCTGGAGCAGGTGCATCGCCTCGGTGCCGACCTGTCGCTGGCCGAAGGGCTGGTCAGCGTCAGCGACGAACTGCTGCGGCTGGCGCAACGCTCGCCCGACCATTCGCCGCACCGTGAGGACGAACCCTACCGCCGCGTGCTGACCGCGATCTACGCGCGGCTGGCCGCAAGCGCCCGCATCCTAGACAACCACGAGGCGCTGCGCCACGCCATCGCCGACCTGCCGCCCTATGAGACGGCCGCCGAATTCCTCGCCGACCTCGACGTCGTGCGCGCCTCGCTCGACGCCAATGGCTCGCACCTGCTGGCCCATGGCCGGCTGCGCCGGCTGCGCCGCGCCGTCAAGGTTTTCGGCTTCCACCTCGCCGCCATCGACCTGCGCCAGAACTCGGACGTGCATGTGCGCACGGTGCATGAACTGTTCGAGGCGGCGCGCCCCGGTGTCGACTACGCCGGACGCGCCGAGGAAGGCCGCATCGCCCTGCTGCTGGGCGAACTGGCGACGCCGCGCCTGTTGTCCTCGCCCTACGTCGAATACAGCGAGGAGACAACCGACGAACTGGAGATATTCCACGCCGCACGCGAGGCCCACGAACGCTATGGCCGCGAAGCCATCGAGAACATCGTCATCTCAAAGGCCGATGGTGTTTCCGACATCCTCGAAGTCGCCCTGCTGCTCAAGGAAGTCGGCATGCTGCGGCCGCGCGAGGGCGTGCTCGACGTCAATATCGTGCCGCTGTTCGAGACCATCGGCGACCTGCGCGCAGCCAGCGCCACCATGGACACGCTGCTCGGCCTGCCGGCCTATCGCCGCCTGCTGCAGTCGCGCGGCATGGTGCAGGAGGTGATGCTCGGCTATTCCGACAGCAACAAGGATGGCGGCTTCCTCACCTCGGGCTGGGAGCTCTACAAGGCGCAGGATCAGCTGGTCGAAGTGTTCAAGCGCCACGGCGTCGAGCTGCGGCTGTTCCACGGCCGCGGCGGCACCGTCGGCCGCGGCGGCGGCCCCAGCTACGAGGCCATCCTGGCGCAGGCGCCGGGCGCCGTGAACGGCCGCATCCGCATCACCGAGCAGGGCGAGGTCATCTCGTCGAAGTATTCCCACCCCGAAGTCGGCCGCCGCAACCTCGAGATCCTGGTCGCGGCGACGCTGGAGGCGACGCTGATGCCCCACAGCAGCGGCCAGCCGCAAACGCAGTGCCTCGACGCCATGGAAGAGCTTTCGGCCCACGCCTTCAAGGCCTACCGCGACCTCATCTACGAGACGCCGGGTTTCGAGGACTACTTCTGGGAGTCCACCGTCATCAACGAGATCGCCGACCTCAACATCGGCAGCCGCCCGGCCTCGCGCAAGAAAACCCGCAGCATCGAAGACCTGCGCGCGATTCCCTGGGTGTTCTCGTGGAGCCAGTGTCGCCTGATGCTGCCGGGCTGGTACGGCTTCGGCGCCGCCGTCCAGGCCTTCCGTGCCGAGCACGGCGAAGCCAGCATCGAGTTGCTGCGCCAGATGCACCGCGACTGGCCCTTCTTCCGCACCCTGCTCGCCAACATGGGCATGGTGCTGGCCAAGACCGACATCGGCATCGCCGCGCGCTATTCCGATCTGGTGGCCGACCCCAAGCTGCGCGAGGCCATCTTCCCCCGCCTCAAGGCCGAGTGGCAGGCCAGCATCGATGCCTTCCTCGCCATCACCGGCCAGCAGGCACTGCTCGACGACAACCCGCTGCTGCTGCGTTCGATCCGCAACCGCTTCCCCTACCTCGATCCGCTCAACCACCTGCAGATCGAACTGCTCAAACGCCACCGCGCCGGTGAAACCGACGAACGCGTCAAGCGCGGCATTCACCTCACCATCAACGGGGTCGCTGCCGGCCTGCGCAACAGCGGCTGACGCAACTTTCGCGGCTGGACGAAATCTCATGTAAGGTTGGGGCTCCGGTGACGTCTACTGTTCACCCAGACCCCACGGAGAACGTCATGTCCCTGCTGCCCCGCCACCCCGTACCGCAACTGCTCGTCCCCACGCTCGACGGCGGCCATTTCGCCCTCGGCGCCACGCCGGCACCGGCTTTTGAAATGGTGGTGTTCTATCGCGGCCTGCATTGCCCGATCTGCGCCAAGTACCTGACCGAACTCGCGCGCCTGCTGCCCGAATTCGAGCAGCGCGGCGTCGGCGCCATCGCCGTCAGTTCCGACGACGAGGAACGCACCCGCGAGATGGCGAAAAAGACCAATGCCGGTTCCCTGCGCATGGGCTACGGCCTCTCGCTCAAGAGCGCGCGCCAGTGGGGGCTGACCATCTCGACTTCGCGCGGCAAGACCTCGATCGGCATCGAGGAGCCGGCACTCTTCTCGGAGCCGGGCCTTTTCCTGGTGCGCCCGGACGGCACGCTCTATTGGGGCAGCACCCAGACCATGCCCTTCGCCCGGCCGCATTTCGACGAGATCCTCGGCGCCATCGATTTCGTCGTGAAAAACGACTACCCGGCGCGCGGCGAGTACACCGGAGAGGTCTGATGCCGGTGCCGGTGCGCTTCGGCCTGGCGACGCGCCGCCCGCGAGGCCGGCGCTGATGGCCTGGCGGCCGACCTCGCTGCGGGCTCAGCTGGCGCTGGCGCTCGGCCTGTTCTTTGCCCTGATCGCCGGCACGGTCGCCTACACCCTCTACCAGCTCGACCTGCGCCGCCACGACTACGTCATCCTCAATCTCGCCGGCCAGTTGCGCGTCATCAGCCAGCACCTGGTCGATCAGTCGCGGCGCTATCTGACCGACACGCCCGACGACTACGTCAAGTACGAGCGTGACCTCAAGCTCTACTACAAGGACCTGCTGGCGCAGCAGGAGCACTTCGAGAAGATCATAAAAGGCTTCGAGGAGCGCCGGCTCGACGTCGAACTGACCGGCCGTTCAGATCCTCTCACCTGCAGCTGGGACGGGCCGTCGCGCTCGCAGCTCGGCACCACGGCAGCGGTGTGGCGCGGCTTTCGCGGCGGGCTCAAGCTGGCGCTGGCCGATGATCCCGACGGGCCGCGCCTGATCAGCGCCGCCGAATACATGGTGCGCGAAGGCGACGACCTGATCCGCGCCACCGACAAGCTCGCCAATGCCTTCCAGCGCATGATGGAGGACAAGCTCGACCTGATCCGCCTGATCCAGTGGGCGACCGGCGCCGCCGGCCTGGCCCTGCTGCTGTTGCTGCTGTCGGGTTTGACCCGCCAGGTGGTGCGGCCGCTGCGGGCGACGCAGCGCGGCTTCGAGCGCGTCGCCCGGGGCGACTTCTCGCATCGCGTGGCGCTGCCCGCCAACCGCGAGCTCGGCGCGATGGCCGAATCATTCAACAACCTGGCCGACCAGATCAACAGCCTGTTCCGCCTCAATGCCCGCATCAACCAGGGCACCTCGCTCGACGATACCCTGGGCTTCGTGCGCGAGGAGTTCTCGCGCTTCCTGCCCGTCGACTGGGTCGGCGTGCTGACCGCCGCCGCCACGCCCGGCGACTGGCTGCTGGAGCGCTTCGACACCCGGCTCGCCACCGCGGCGCGCGAAGGCGAGTGCCACGCATTGCCCGAGTTGCCCGACAGCCCGGTGCTGCTCGACCTGAACGCGAACGACAGCCTCGCCACCCTGTTGCGCGAGGCCGGCTGCGGCAGCGCCATCGTGCTGCCGCAGCCGCGGCAAAAAGTCGGCGCCAGCGCCACGGCGCTGCTGGTCTTCGCCGCCACCGATGTCGCCGCCTACAGCCCGGAACGCATCGAGTTCCTCGCCAATCTTGCCGGCCAGATCAGTCCGGCACTCGATCGCACCGTCGTCGTCGAGACGCTGGTGGTGGCGGCGGTGAGTGGCCTGGCCAAGCTGGCCGAGAGCCGCGACCCGGAAACCGGCGACCACCTGTTCCGCATGGCGCGCTACTCGGCCATCATTGCAGAAGAGCTTGGCCGCAGCGGCCCCTACCGCGACCTGATCGATGCCGCCTTCGTCCGCGCCATCCTGCAGTTCGCCCCGATGCACGACATCGGCAAAGTCGGCATCGCCGACCACATCCTGCTCAAGCCCGGCAAGCTCGATGCGGCCGAATTCGCCGAGATGCAGCGGCACCCGGTGATCGGCGGCGAGGTGCTGCGCCGCTGCGAGGCCCAGGTCAACGCGCTCGGACACAGCATCTTCCGCATCGGCGCCGAGATCGCCGACGCCCACCACGAGAAGTTCGACGGCTCGGGCTACCCGCACCGGCTGGAAGGCGAAGCCATCCCGCTCGCGGCCCGCATCGTCGCCGTCGCTGACGTGTTCGACGCCCTGACCTCGAAGCGACCCTACAAGGAAGCCTGGCCGGTCGAGCGCGCCCTGGAAACGCTGCACCAGGAAGCCGGCCGCCACTTCGACCCGGCCGTGGTCGCCGCCTTCGAGCGTGCCCTGCCCAAGGTGATGGCGATCTACGAACTGCATCGCCACGTCTGACCCGCGAGGAAGCACTCCATGCAACGCGCCACCATCGAAATCAACGGCAAGCCGGTGCAGGTCGAATGGTCAGCCGCAGCAGCGCGCGAACTGGAGCAGCGGCAGGCGCCGCTGTTCGTCGAACTGGAGCTCTACTTCTCCTGTCTGGTCAAGAAATTCGTGCATTTCCGCGAGGACTCGCGGGGCTACGAAACCGTCGCCGCCAGCGACAAGCTGCAGCTCTATTTCCGCCCGGTGACCTCGACCGCCTGCACCTGGGAAGTCGCCGAACGCCTCGGCCGCCAGCCGGAAATGGAAATCGACAGCGTCGCGTTAAGGCAGGTCGCACCCAAGCGGGTGCGCATCGACTTCGTCAAAGGCAGCTGGGCCGGCAGCTACAACTTCTGTTCTGACTGACCGGATTGGGACCGGGGTCGCCCGGACTCCGCCCCTGAAGAGAGGTCCGTCACTCACGCCGTGCTTCCGGTTATCGGCCGAAGGCCCGTCAGCGCTTACGCAAGCGGACCTTCAGATTTAACATGGAGCGTTGCCCAAACCACCCCACCGTGGCAGAGCCTTTATGGAGGGACTGACTATCACCGAAGATTGACAATCAAAGCCAATAGGTTGACAATTTGCTTCATATTGATTGACAAGGGATCAGATGACCGCCGTACGTTTAAGAGGTGAAGCCGTCCGGAAGTTCATCATCGATCACCTCGAAGCCCACCCCACAGACATCGTTCGCATATCGGCCGAAAAGTTCAAGTGTTCGCGGCAGGCGGTGCACAAGCATCTGCAGAAACTCATTGCCGAGGGTGCCGTTACGCAAACGGGGCAAACCCGCAGCAAGTTGTATCGACTTGCTCCGCTTGTACAGTGGCTGATGGAGTATGCCCCTGAGACTGGGTTGGCGGAGGATGTTATCTGGCGCAAGGACGTTGCGCCGTCCCTCGGGATGCTTCCGGAAAATGTACTGAACATCTGGCATTACGGCTTCACGGAGATGTTCAACAACGTCATCGACCACTCGAGCGCGACATACGTCTCCATCTCGCTAGTCAAGACTGCCGCTAGCACCACTGTGGAGATTTACGACAACGGGGTCGGAATCTTCAAGAGAATTCAGGCCGCACTGGGCTTACTTGATGAGCGACATGCGGTGCTGGAGTTAGCCAAAGGAAAATTCACGACAGATCCGGCCAATCATTCTGGCGAAGGTATCTTTTTTTCGTCGCGCATGTTTGACGAGTTCGAAATCTTGTCCGGGGAAGTCTATTTCTCGCACGAGTTTGAAAAAAGGGAAGACTGGATCCTCCAATCAGCCGCAGTTCGTGGCGGGACGCTAGTGAGGATGGTGCTCCACAACCACACAGCGAGAACTACGAAGAAGGTATTTGACAAGTTCACCTCAGACGACGACTACGGCTTCAATAAAACAGTTGTTCCAGTAAAGCTAATGCGCTACGGTGATGACAGTCTAGTTTCCAGGTCTCAGGCAAAGCGATTGCTTGCGCGATTTGACCGATTCAAGATCGTCATGCTTGACTTTTCTGGTGTGGCGTCAATTGGACAAGCCTTCGCGGACGAGGTATTCCGCGTCTTTCGATCCAAGCATCCAAAGGTCGAACTGGTTCCTATGCATGCCTCCTCTGATGTGAAGAGGATGATCTCGCGCGCGGAAACATTGGGGGCATCTCAGGACGGCGAACATTTGGCATGATCCCGCACCAGTTGCGCGGCCCATCCTTGCCGCTCGATGATCTGGCGCAGGCCGGCCGGGCAGTGGCAGCCGTTTCGCCGTCACGCCAGCGCCGACTTTTTGTCGGTCACCTCAGCACGCGGCGCCGGATCAGCGCATCCAGCGACAGCCGCCCCGGACCCGACAGGATCAGCGGCAGCAGCATGACCATGAAGATCAGCGGCAGCTTGAAGTTGCCGTAGCCCTTGTCGCTGATGGCATAGCCCTTCGCCAGTTCGGCCAGGGTCGCCCAGTCGGCCGGCCAGTGCACCGAGGCAGTGGCGACGATGGTCAGGATCAGCAGCGACACGGCGAAGAAGCGCGTGCCGAGTCCGACCACCAGCGCCACGGCGCCGACCAGCTCGAACCACGTCGCCATCTGCCAGCTGATCTCCGGCGGCACGCTGTCGAAGGGGAAGGGGAACCGGTCCTGGATGTCGGCGAACCAGTTGTCGCCACGGAATTTCTCCAGCCCGGATTCGAAGTATTCCCAGCCCAGCAGCAGGCGCAGGCCGAGCATGGCGAACAGGAGGCCGAGCCAGTCGCTGGCGGCGAGGTATTTGGTGAAAAGGTTTTTCATGTGCGTGCTCCCAGAATGGCGCCGGCCGCGCGCAATTCCGCAAGCAGCGCGGCGCCGTGGGCCACCACCGCGTCGGGCTGCGGATGGGCGAGTTCGGCGGCGATGGCGAGGCAGGCGGTGCGGCCCGTGCGGCCGGCACCCGTGTCCTCCTGCAGCAGGGCGACGAGGCGCGCGGCTACGGGGTTGAGTTCGATGAAGTTGACGTCGTCGGCGTCGTTGCGGAACACCAGCAGTTGTGTCGCCACCGGCTTGCGTGGGCGGAAATCCGGGCCGATGCGCTGCACCGGCCAGGCGTAGGCGAGGTTCATCAGGGCCGGCGCCAGCACCGGGGCGCCGTCGAGCAGGTCGCCGGCCGGATCATGCGCCGGCGCCACCGCGTCCATGACGTCGACCGCCAGTTCGGCCCACTCGTAATGCGCGAGTTCGCGCAGCCACGGCGGCACGGCGACCGGCAGCTCGTCGGTCTCGACCAGCCAGCGCAGGAACTCGCGCGGGATCTCGCGGAAATACGGCGTATGGCAGCGCGCCTCGCGGAAAAAGGCCCGCACCAGCCGCGGCCAGCGCCGCTCGCCAAGCACGCGGCGCGTGACAGGGAAGCAGGCGAGCAGGAAGCCTTCGAGGTTGTTGTAGAGCAGCTCGCCATAGATGCGGCCGCGCCGGGCCGGCACGCCGGCCGGTCGCGGATGGCGCCGCGGGTCGCGCAGGTGGCGGCCGAAGGCGAGCTGGAACTGCTGGAAGGCCGGCGTCATGCCGCCACCCGATCCCGCGGCGACCGGTAGCGCGCCTGCGCGGCGGCGATCTGCCCGACTTCGTCGGCCAGTTCGGCCAGCGGCGGCAGGTTGAAGTCGCGTTCGAGGCAAGTCGGCAGCGGGCCGACGCGGGCATAGGCGGCGTCGAGCAGCGCCCACACCGGGTCGATGACGGCGGCGCCGTGGGTATCGACCAGCACGCCGTCAGGCTCGACGTAATGGCCGGCCATGTGCAGGTAGCAGGTGCGCTCGAGCGGCAGCGCATCCATGAATTCGAGTGGGTCGAAGCCGAAATTTCGGCTGTTGACGTAGATGTTGTTCACGTCGAGGTGCAGCAGGCAGTCGGCCTCTTCGATCACGGCGCGGATGAACTCGGTTTCGCTCATCTCGGCGCCGGGCGGCGCGACGTAGTACGAGGCGTTCTCGATGCCGATCTGCATTTCGAGGATGTCCTGGGCGCGGCGGATGCGTCCGGCCACCCAGTGCACGGCATCGGCGGTGCAGGGAATCGGCAGCAGGTCGTAGAGATGGCCGTCGTCGCCACACCACGAAAGGTGTTCGGTATAGAGCGTCATGCCGTGTTCGCGCATGAAGCCGCGGATCCGGCGCAGCAACGCCTCGTCCAGCGGCCGCGGGCCGCCGAGGTCGAGCGAAAGGCCGTGGCAGACGAAGGGATGGCACTCGGTGAAGGCGCGCAGCTCCCTGGCCGAGCGCCCCCCCATGCCGGCCCAGTTCTCGGGGGCCAGCTCGAAAAAGGAAACGGCGGCCGGCCAGCCACTCGACTGAGCGGCCATCAGGTCGGGGATGAGCTCCCGCCTGAAGCCGAGGCCGGCGCCAGAAATCCCGGGGGATTTCGGGTGGGTGGTCCCGGGGGATTTCATGGCGGGCGCGCCCTTACTTCTTGCCGCCGCAGGAACCGTCCTTGGCCTTGGCCGCACCGCCGCAAGAGCCGTCCTTGGCTTTGGCCTTGGCTGCCTTGTCGCCGCCGCAGGAACCGTCCTTGGCCTTGGCCTTGTCGCCGCCGCAGGCACCGTCGGCCTTCTTCTCGACCGGCTTCTTCTCGGCGCCGCACTTGCCTTCGCCGCACTTGCCGTCCTTCTTTTTGGTGTCGGCCTGGGCCAGCTGGTAGCCGCTGTCGAGCTTCTGCATGCCGAAGGGATTGTCGGCAGCCATGGCGATGGGGCTGAGGGTGGCGCCGGCGACGAAGGCGGTACCGATGGCGAGGCTGATGGCTTGTTTTTTCATTTTGAGTCTCCTTGCAGGGTTGAGGGCAGATCATGGTGTTGCCGCCACGCCGCGCCCGCCTCGTGGAGGAAAACAAGATGCTTCTCGGTTGCCCGGCAGCCGTGGCAGATCAGCAGGTGCAGGTGCAGCCCCATGCGCTCGACGAGCGAAAGGCGGCGATCCAGTCCCTGCGAAATCAACTTTGTGGCGTCCTTGCATGAAAGCATCAGTCTTCTCCAAACCAGCGCCGGGACAGGCAATCGCGAAGCCCCAGACGTGCGCGGTGCAGCAGCACCCAGCAATTAGACGTACTGATTCCCAATTCCTTACAAATTTCCTCGGTTTCCATTCCCAGCAGCTCGCGCATGCCGAAAACACGGGCCGGGCGCTCCGGCAAACCCGAGATGCAGACTTCGAACACTTCCCAGAAACGCTTCTGCTCCAGCGAAGCGCCCGGGTCGGACCAGGCCGACGGCGGCGTCAGCCAATGGCCGCGGGCGTCGAACTGCTCGTCCAGCTGCTCGCCGAGGGCGACCTCCGCGTCGACATCGACCACGGGGTTGCGGCTGCGGCGGCGAAATTCGTCGATCAGCTTGTTCTTGAGGATGGCGAAGACCCAGGTCGCGGCCGCGGCGGCGCCATCGAAGCTCCGGGCGTTCTCCAGCGCGGCCAGCAGCGCTTCCTGCACCGCGTCGTCGGCGGCGGAGTCGTCGCGCAGCTGCATGCGCGCGAAGCGCACCAGGCGCGGCTGCAATTCGTGGAGTTGTGCGGACAGTTCGTCAGGCGTCATGTGCGATCAAATAGAAAGTCGGCTGTAGCGGGACGGCGATCGGCGTCATCAAATCTCCAGCAGCGCCTTGACCTGCGCCCACTGGCGGCGGCTGACCGGCAGATGCTCGGGCACGCCCCGCAGCACCAGCGCCCAGTGCGGATCGGCCTCGCCGGCCGCGGCATCGGTGGCCGCCTCGCGTGCGCAGCCGGCCACCGCATCGCGCGCGACCAGGCAGTTGCGGTGGATGCGGACGAAGCGCGCGGCGAACTCCTCCTCCAGATGCGCCAGCGACTCCTCCAGCAGAAACTCCCGTTCTGCCGTGCGTGCCGTCACGTACTTTTGATCGGCCTTGAAATAAAGCACCTCGGCCAGCGGCACCAGCAACACGCGGCCGCGTTCGGGGCAGCGCAGGTGGCGACGGCCCTCGGGCGCCAGCTGGCGCTGCGCCGCCCGCGACAGCGGCATCGGCGTCGCCTTGTGCAGCGCGGCGGCGAGGCGTTCGGCGCGCACCGGCTTCAGCAGGTAGTCGATGGCATTAAGCTCGAAAGCCTTGACCGCGTACTGGTCGAAGGCGGTGGCGAAGATCACCGCCGGCGGCGATTCGAGCCGGCCCAGATGCTGCGCCAGCTCGATGCCGTCCATGCGCGGCATGCGGATGTCGATCAGCGCGATATCGATGCTGCCCGCCGGCAGGGCTTCGATGCGTTCGAGTGCCGCGATGCCGTCGGCGGCTTCCGCCACAACCTCGTTCGGCAATTCGCCGGCGATGTCGCCCAGCAGGTCGCGCAGACGGGCGCGGGCAGGGGCTTCGTCGTCGACCAGCAGCAGGCGCAGCTTCGTCATGTCTTTCGGCTCGGCACAATGATGCGCACGGTGTATCGGCCGTCGCCTTCGACGATATCGAGGTTCGCCTCCAGGTCGTAGAACAGCATCAGCCGCTCGCGGATGTTGGCCAGCGCCATGCGATTACCCCGATGATGTTCGCCACCAGTCACCACCGGATTCGACAGCTCGATAATCAGGCGGGTGCGGTCGCCGGTCATGCGCACCCGCAGTTCGCCCGGCTGCTCGGCGGGTTCGATGCCGTGATAGACGGCGTTCTCCAGCAGCGGCTGCAACATCAGCGGCGGCACCAGGGCATCGACCGGGCAGGAGTCGATCTCCCAGCGCACCTGCAGGCGTTCGCCGAGACGCAGCTTCTCGAGGTCGAGATACTGCCGGGCCAGCGCCAGTTCGGCGGACAGCGGTACCAGCTCGCGGTTGTCCTGCATCAGCGCGCGGAACAGGTCGGACATTTCCTCGAGGGCCTGTTCGGCTCGTCGCGGGTCGCTGCGCAGCACACCGAGCACGGCGTTGATGGAATTGAACAGGAAATGCGGGCGGATGCGGGCCGTCAGCGCCATCAGCCGCGCCTCGGCCAGCGCCGGCGACTGGGCACGGGCACGCAGATCGAAGTAGCCGAGCAGCAGCAGCGTCGCCAGCAGCGTCCACAGCAGGGAATGCCACAGGACGCCGCCGACCAGCGACATGAACAGCGCATGATAGGCCGCCGTCAGCGCCAGCACGATGACCAGCATCGCGGCCACGGCGGCAGGATAGGCAAGGCGCGCCAACAGGCTGCGGGCCGTGCACAGCGCCAGCAAACTGGCCAGCACCACCGGCTCGAGCATGGCGGCCAGCGCCAGGAATTCACCCGGCATTCCGCTCCCGGGCGCCCGCGCGAAAGCCACCAGCAAGCCGCCGAAGTTGACCGCCAGCAACACCCGCAGCCAGATGCCGCGGTTGCAGCAGTCCGGCAGGCGGGGCTCCGCCTCGATTTCCCGTATACTTTCGACCATAGACCGAGGCCAGTCGAGCCTCGCAAACCCACTGAAATTCAAGAATTTTTATTATGACAGACACAGCAGGCACCTGGTCGGGTCGCTTCAGCGAGCCCGTGTCCGAACTGGTCAAGCGCTACACGGCCTCGGTGTTCTTCGACCGCCGCATGGCGCTACAGGACATTCGCGGTTCGCTCGCCCACGCCCGGATGCTGGCGAAACAGGCCATCATCGCCGCGGCGGACCTCGCCGCCATCGAGCGCGGCATGGCGCAGATACAGGGCGAGATAGAGCGCGGCGAGTTCGTCTGGAACCTCGACGACGAGGACGTGCACCTCAACATCGAGAAGCGGCTGACGGCGCTGGTCGGCGATGCCGGCAAGCGGCTGCACACCGGCCGCTCGCGCAACGACCAGGTCGCCACCGACATCCGCCTGTGGCTGCGCGACACCATCGACGCCATCGACGGCCTGCTCGCCGACTTCATTCGGGCGCTGATCGACACCGCCGAAACCCACGCCGCAACACCCCTGCCCGGCTTCACCCACCTGCAGGTGGCGCAACCGATCACCTTCGGCCACCACCTGCTGGCCTACGTCGAGATGATGCGGCGCGACCGCAGCCGCATGCAGGACGTGCGCCGCCGCGTGAACCGCCTGCCGCTGGGCGCCGCAGCGCTGGCGGGCACCACCTTCCCCATCGACCGCGAGTTCGTGGCGAAGGAACTCGGCTTCGATGGCGTCTGCGAGAACTCGCTCGACGCCGTGTCGGACCGCGACTTCGCCATCGAATTCACCGCTGCCGCGGCGTTGGTGATGGTGCACCTGTCGCGGCTGTCGGAAGAACTGATCCTCTGGATGAGCCCGCGCGTCGGCTTCATCGACCTGGCCGATCGCTTCACCACCGGTTCGTCGATCATGCCGCAGAAGAAGAACCCGGACGTGCCGGAGCTGGCGCGGGGGAAAAGCGGCCGCGTCTTCGGCCACCTGATGGGCCTGCTGACTTTGATGAAAGGCCAGCCGCTCGCCTACAACAAGGACAACCAGGAGGACAAGGAGCCGCTGTTCGACACTGCCGACACCCTGATCGACACCCTGCGCGTCTTCGCCGAGATGGTGCCCGGCATCAAGGTCAAGCCCGAGGCGATGCGCGCCGCGCTGAAGCAGGGCTACGCCACCGCCACCGACCTTGCCGACTACCTGGTGAAGAAGGGCCTGCCCTTCCGCGATGCCCACGAGGCCGTGGCGCGCGCGGTGCAGGCAGCGGAGCAGCGCGGCTGCGACCTCGCCGACCTGGCGCTCAGCGAGTTGCAGGCCTTCTCGCCATTGATCGGCGAAGACGTGTTCGCCGTCCTCACCGTCGAGGGTTCGCTGGCCGCGCGCGACCACATCGGTGGTACCGCGCCGGCTCAGGTCAAGGCTGCCATCGCCCGGCTCAGAGCCGCGCTGTAATGGAACACCTCGGCAAATACGAAGTCATCAAGAAACTCGGCGAGGGCGCCACGGCGACGGTATTCCTCGGCCGCGACCCCTTCACCCAGCGCGAGGTGGCGATCAAGGCGGTACGCGCCTCGGTCTTCTCCGACGGCGAGGACGGCAAGATTTCGAAGAAGCTTTTCATCACCGAGGCCTCGCTCGCCGGCAAGCTGGTGCATCCGCACATCGTGCAGATCTTCGACGCCGTCGCCGATGCCGACCCCAGCTACATCGTGATGGAATACGTCGCGGGCGGCACGCTCGAGGAATACACCAAGCCCGATGCCCTGCTGCCGGTGCCGGACGTGGTCGAGATGATCTTCAAGTGCTCGCGCGCGCTCGACTTCGCCCACCGTCTCGGTGTCATTCACCGCGACCTCAAGCCGGCCAACATCCTTCGCGCCGAGGGCACCGACGTCAAGATCTCCGACTTCGGCGCGGCGCTGACGGTATCCAGCGACCAGACCCAGGTTTCCGGCATCGGCTCGCCCGCCTACATGTCGCCGCAGCAGGTGATGGAACATCCGCTCAACCACCAGAGCGACATCTTCTCGCTCGGCGTGGTCTTCTACCAGCTGCTGACCGGCCACCTGCCCTTCCAGGGCACCAACAACTTCAGCCTGGTCTACCAGATCACCCACGGCGACCCGGTGCCACCGACGCAACAGCGCCCCGACCTGCCCGACTGCCTCAACGCCATCGTCATGAAGACGCTGGAGAAGGAACTGGACAAGCGCTACCCGACCTGGGACGCCTTTTCCTTCGATTTGGCCGAGGCCTTCCGCAGCGAGAACATGGCCGAAATGCGCGAGGCGCGCGTCGGCGATTCCGACAAGTTCAACCTGCTGCGCGAGCTGTCCTTCTTCCGCGACTTCTCCGACGTCGAGATATGGGAAGTGCTGCACCTGTCGCAATGGCGACGCCTGCACCAGGGCGACATGCTGATGCGCGAGGGCGAACGCGGCGACCACTTCTGCGTGCTGGCCGAGGGCGAAGTCAAGATCACCAAGCAGAACAAGCTGCTTAACGTGCTCTCTGCCGGCGACTGCTTCGGCGAAATGGCCTACCTCAATCCCGAGCGCGGCGCCCGCATGGCCGACGTCACCGCCATGGGCGACGGTCTGGTCATCGTGATCAGCACCGATACGCTGGCGCAGGCGTCGCAGGCAACGCGCCACGAGTTCGATCGCGTCTTCCTGCGCATCCTGGTCGATCGCCTCGACCTGGCCAACAAGCGGCTGACGTCCGCGGCGCTGTAAGCGAGCCATGAGCATCGAGCGCATCGGCAAGTACGAAGTTCGCGGCAAGCTCGGCGAAGGCGCGACCTCGACGGTATACCTCGGGCACGACTCCTTCGCCGGCCGCGAAGTGGCGATCAAGGTGATCTTTCCCGAAGTGCTCAAGGACCGCGAGAAGGGCAAGGTCTATCGCCACCTGCTGATCAACGAGGCGTCGCTCGCCGGCAAACTGCTGCACCCGCACATCGTGCAGATTTTCGACGCCGTAATGGCGGACGAGGGCAGCGACGATCAGAACTACATCGTCATGGAATACGTGCCGGGCGGCACGCTCGAACAATTCTGCCGCGCCGACAACCTGCTGCCGGTCGAGCGCCTGGTCGAGATCGTCTTCAAATGCACCCGCGCGCTCGACTACGCCTTCCGCATGGGGATCACCCACCGCGACATCAAGCCGGCCAACATCCTGCTGGCGGCCGCCGACACCGGGGCCGGCGGCGGCGACATCAAGATCTCCGACTTCGGCGCGGCGATCCAGAGCTCCGGCGACGACACCCGAACCCAGGTGTCCGGCGTCGGCTCGCCGGCCTACATGTCGCCGCAGCAGGTGCGCGAAATGCCGCTGACCCACCAGACCGACATCTACTCGCTCGGCGTCGTCATGTACCAGCTGCTGACCGGGCGGCTGCCATTCAACGCCAACAACAACTTCGGCATGATCTACGCGATCTGCAACTCGGATGCGCCGCCGCCCTCGACCTTCCGTGCCGACCTGCCGCCCAGCCTCGACGCCATCGTCGCCCGCGCCATGCAGAAGGAGCTCGACGCCCGCTACGCCAACTGGGAGGAGTTCGCCCACGACCTGGCCCAGGCCTTCCGCAACCAGCAGCTGGCGTCGCGCCAGAGCCAGTTTCCGGATTCGGAGAAGTTCGAGTCGCTGCGCGCGGTCGATTTCTTCCACGACTTCTCCGACGTCGAGATCTGGGAAGTGGTGCGCTTCTCGCGCTGGGACGAAGTGGCGCCGGAAACCCTGGTGATGAAGGATGGCGAGCATGGCGACTCCTTCTGCTTCCTGCTCGAAGGCGAGCTGCGCGTGGTGAAGAAGGGCCGCACCCTCAACGTGCTCTCGCCCGGCGAGGTCTTCGGCGAAATGGCCGTGGTTGGCGGCGGGCACCACGTTCGGGGCGCCGACGTCGTGGCCCAGACCACCGCCCGCGTCGTCACCATCTCCGGCCAGGCGCTGCGCCATGCCTCCGACGCGACGCGCATGCACTTCTACCAGTCCTTCCTCCAGGTCATGGCGTCGCGCCTGTCGCTCGCCAACGCGCGGCTGGCTTCGCACTGAAACCCGTCGGCGACCAGCCCTTCATCAAGACCGTCGAAGCGGGCGCCCGCCCTCGCCTCGAAGCCGAGATCGCCGGGCTGGCCGCACTAAGGGCGACCGGCACGGTGCGCGTGCCGGCCGCAGGCGCGCTCGGCGAAGCACAAGGCAAACCCTTCCTGGAACTCGAACACCTTGAATTGCGGCCACTGGATCGGCAGTCCGGCGCGGCCCTCGGCCGCCAGCTGGCGGCTCTGCATCGCGTATCGGCCGAAGGCTTCGGCTGGCCGACCGACAACTTCATCGGCGTCACGGCGCAAGCCAACGGCTGGATGGACGGCTGGCCACGTTTCTTCGCCGAACGGCGGCTGAGGCCGCAACTGCAGATGGCGGCGGACGGCGGCGGCATCGACCGAATGCTGCGGCAGGACGGCGAGGAGCTGATTGAAAAGGTCGCCGCCTTCTTTACCGCCGGCCACCCCGCGCCCAGCCTGCTGCACGGCGACCTCTGGGGCGGCAACGCCGGCCAGTTGCCAGACGGTACGCCGGTGATATTCGACCCGGCCTGCTACTTCGGCGACCGCGAAGCCGACATCGCGATGTCGGAACTGTTCGGCGGCTTTCCGGATTCCTTCCAGGCCGCCTACCGCGAGGCCTGGCCGCTGGCCGATGGCTACGAGACGCGCAAGACGCTCTACAACCTCTACCACGTCCTCAACCACTACAACATGTTCGGCGCCGGCTACCTCAACCAGGCGAAGCGGATGATCGCCCGGCTCAGGGCGGAACTACGCGGTTAGGCTGCGGTCGCAATCCCGACCAGTTTCTGCTGCAGCTCGCCGGCCTGGTACATCTCCATCATGATGTCGCTGCCGCCGATGAACTCGCCGTTGACGAACAGCTGCGGAATGGTCGGCCAGTTGGCGTAGTCCTTGATGCCGGCGCGGATGTCCGGCTCGGCCAGCACGTTGACCGTGGCGAATTTCTCGACACCGCAGGCCTTCAGAATCTGCACGGCCTTGGCCGAAAAGCCGCATTGCGGAAATTGCGGCGTGCCCTTCATGAACAGCACCACGGGGTTGCCGGTCACGGTTGCGTGAATCTTGTCTTTGACTTCCATGGGGTCGCTCCGAATCGAAAATAGTTGATTGAAACCGTCGGGTACTAGTTTAGCGCTTCCTGATATTTCGTCAAGCACCCGGCCAGCGGCCGCCCGATACGCGAACGATGCCGGCCAGGTCGGGATGCTGCTCGATGTCGGCGAAGCCGGCGGCGGCAAGCAGTTTGCGCAGTGCCGCAGCCTGGTCGTAGCCGTGCTCGAAAAAAAGCCAGCCGCCCGCTTCCAGATGCCGCACCGAATCGGCGACGATGCGGCGGATCGCGTCGAGTCCGTCGGCGCCGCAGGCCAGCGCAGTCAGGGGTTCGAAGCGCAGGTCGCCCTCGCTCAGATGCGGGTCGCCGGCGGCGACGTAGGGCGGATTGGCGACGATGCAGTCGAAACGACGGCCAGTGAATTCCGCCAGCCAGTCGCTGGCGACGAAGTCGACCGTGGCCGCCAGCAAGGTGGCATTGGCATGGGCCACGGCCAGCGCGGCGGCCGAGATATCGGCGGCGGCGACACTGGCGGCAGGGACTTCCAGCGCCAGCGTGATGGCGACGCAGCCGCTGCCGGTGCCGAGGTCGAGAAGTGTTTTCGCGCTATTCGCCGTCCCGCTACCGCCGAGTTTTTCCCTCGCCACATCGACCAGCAGTTCCGTCTCCGGCCGCGGAATCAGCACGTCAGGCGTGACGGAAAACTCGCGGCCATAAAACTCGCGGAAGCCAAGCAGGTAGGCCACCGGCTCGCCGGCGGCGCGGCGTTCGACCAGCGCGGCAAAGGCTTCGGCATCGGGCCTTGCCAACGGGTCGTCGCGGTGCGCCTCCAGCCATGCCGCACTGGCGCCAAGCGCATGGCGCAGCAGCAACCGCGCTTCCGCCGGCGCGATCACGTCGCGGGCGCGGCCCAGTGCGGCAGCGATCGAGATCACTCGGCCAGCGCCGCCAGTAGTTCGGCCTGATGCTCCGCAGTCAGCGCGCCGACCAATTCGTCGAGGTCACCGTCCATCACCATCGCCAGCTTGTAGAGCGTGAGATTGATGCGATGGTCGGTGATGCGGCCCTGCGGAAAATTGTAGGTGCGGATGCGCTCGGAGCGGTCGCCGCTGCCGACCAGCGACTTGCGCGTCGAGGCGATCTGCTGCTGCTGCGCTCGCTCCTGCATGTCGGCCAGGCGCGCCGCCAGCACCGCCAGTGCCTGCGCCTTGTTGCGGTGTTGCGAGCGGTCGTCCTGGCACTCAACCACGAGGCCGCTGGGAATGTGGGTGATGCGCACCGCCGAATCGGTCTTGTTGATGTGCTGGCCGCCGGCGCCGGAAGCGCGGAAGGTGTCGATGCGCAGGTCGGCCGGGTTGATCTGGATCTCCGCCAGTTCGTCGGCCTCGGGCATCACTGCCACGGTGCAGGCCGATGTGTGGATGCGCCCCTGCGCCTCGGTCGCCGGCACGCGCTGGACGCGATGGCCGCCCGATTCGAATTTCAGCTTGGAGTAGGCACCCTGCCCCTCGACACGGCAGATCACTTCGCGATAGCCGCCGAGGTCGGATTCATTCTGCGACACCACCTCGACTTTCCAGCGCTGGCGCTCGGCGTAGCGCGAATACATACGAAAAAGATCGCCGGCGAACAGCGCCGATTCGTCACCGCCAGTGCCGGCGCGAATTTCGAGGAAGATGTTTTTCTCGTCGTTGGGGTCCTTCGGCAGCAGCAGCTTCTGCAGCTCGAGTTCGATCGCCGGCAGGCGCGTCGAAGCCGCGTCGATTTCCTCCTGCGCCATGGCCTTCATCTCGGGATCGGCCAGCCAGCCTTGGGCCTCGGCCAGGTCGCCTTCGGCCTGGAGGAACTGGTGGTAAAGCGCCACCACCGGCTCCACCTCGGCGCGCTCGCGCGAAAGCTTGCGGAACTTGTCCATGTCGCGCGCAGCCGTCTCCTCGGCCAGCAGGCCATCGACCTCGGCCAGGCGGGCGGCGAGTTGTTCGAGCTTGCTGCGAATGGAAGGCTTCATGGCGAATGAATAGGCGCACGGCTGCCCCGCAATGGGAGCGGCCGCGGCAAAAGCAGCTAGTTGTCGGGATGCAGCCGGTAGATGCGGGAGAGCAGCTGCGAGACTTCGGCGCGCTCATCGCCCTCGGCCTGGTTGAGCGCCTGCGTCGGCGGATGCACCAGCTTGTTGGTAAGGCCGTGCGACAGCGCTTCGAGCACCGCGGCCGGGTCGTCGCCGCGGCGGATCATTTTCAGCGCATGCTCGACCTCGTGGCGACGCGTGCGCTCGGCGGCATCGCGCAGCGCCCGGATGGTCGGCACCACCTCGCGCGTATCCATCCAGTGCAGGAAATTCTGCACGCGGTCGTCAATGATGGCTTCTGCCTCGACCACCGCGGCCTGACGCGATTCCATGCCCTGCTCGACGATCTGCCCGAGGTCGTCGAGGGTGTAGAGGAAGATGTCATCAAGCTGGCCGACCTCTGCCTCGATGTCGCGCGGCACCGCGAGATCGACCATGACCATCGGCCGGTGGCGCCGCGCCTTCAGCGCGCTCTCGACCATGCCGAGGCCGACGATGGGCAGCTGGCTGGCAGTGCAGGACACGACCACGTCGTATTCGGACAGGCGCTCGGGGATCTCGTCGAGGCGCATGGCATCGCCGTTGAAGCGCTCGGCCAGGATCTGCGCCCGCTCCAGCGTGCGGTTGGCCACCGTCAGGCGCTGCGGCTTTTCGCCGGCGAAATGCGCGGCGCAGAGTTCGATCATCTCGCCGGCGCCGATGAACAGCACCTTCTGCCCGGCGATGCTCTCGAAGATGCGCGCCGACAGATGTACCGAGGCGGCGGCCATCGATACGATGTTGGCGCCGATGGCAGTGGTCGAGCGCACTTCCTTGGCCACCGCGAAGGTGCGCTGAAACAGCTTGGACAACAGCGTGCCGAGCGTGCCGGCCTCCTCCGCGGCCCGCGCCGCCTGCTTCATCTGGCCGAGGATCTGCGGCTCGCCCAGCACCATCGAGTCGAGGCCCGAGGCGACACGGAACATGTGGCGCACGGCATCGCGCTGCGGATGAGTGTAGAGGAAGGGCTCGACCTTCTGCGGCGTCAGCGAGTGATACTCGGCCAGCCAGTTGGCGGCAACGTCGGCCTGGTCGGCGGCGCAGTAGAGTTCGGTACGATTGCAGGTCGACAGGATCGCCGCCTCGCGCACCGGCTTGGCGCGCAACAGGTCATGCAGCGCCTGCTGCAGCCGCACGGGATCGAACGCCAACTGCTCGCGCATGGCGAGCGGCGCCGTGTGGTGATTGATGCCGAGAGCGAAAACCTGCATGACGGGCCCGGAAACTCCTTACAACTCAATTATATCGGCGAAGCAATGGCCAAACTTGCCGGCGATCAAGCCGGGCGCCCGTCGGGCTAGCCGAGATAGTAGAACAGCAGGTAGGCCAGCAGCATCACCATCACCCACAGCGCCATGCTGCCGGTGGGCCAGGAACGCAGCAGCAGGCCGTCCGGCCGGCGATGGCGGACAATGTAGGCGCTTGCGGTGATGGCGCGAGCGGCGAACGCTTCGGCCAGACCCGCACGGGTTTCCTGCAGGGCGCAGCGGAAGGACTTGACGACCTCCGCGCCGGCGATGCGGTAGAACCAGTCACTGTCGAGGTTGACGGAGCGCAGTTCCGGCGGATAGATGCCGGTACGCATCAGCACGGCGAAGGCCAGCGCGGAGAAAAACAACAGCTGCAGCTGGGCGACGATGTGCGAGGCCGTGTAGGGTTCGTAGTCGGGGGCGTAGGGCAGCAGCGCATACAGGGCGCCGGGGAACACGCCGATGCCGATGCACAGTGCGGCAGCGATGCCCATGGCGACCAGCATGTTGCGCGGTGCCTCCTCGCAGCGGATGCCCGAGTCGTGGGAAAAGAAGGCGAAGTAGGGAATCTTGATGCCGGCGTGGTGGAACACCCCGGCCGAGGCGAACAGCAGTACCAGCCAGTTGAAGGTCATCCCCTCCATCGCCGCCGCGCTCATGATCATCGACTTGGTGACGAAGCCGGAGAAGAGCGGGAAGGCCGAGATCGAGGCGGCGCCGACCATGCAGAAGCCGGTGGTCCACGGCATGGACTTGTAGAGTCCGCCCAGTTCGCTGCCCTTGATGGTGCCGGTGCGCAGCAGCACCGCGCCCATCGACATGAACAGCAGGCCCTTGAAGATGATGTCGGCAAAAGCATGGGCCACCGCGCCATTGATCGCCAGTTCGGTGCCGATGCCGATGCCGACCACCATGAAACCGAGCTGGTTGTTCATGCTGTAGGCCAGCACGCGGCGCAGGTCGTTCTCGATCACCGCGTAGAAGATCGGAAAGGCCGCCATCAGCGTGCCAACCCAGACCAGTTCTTCGGTGCCGGCGAAACCGCGCGCCAGTGCATAGATGCCGAGCTTGGTGGTGAACGCCGAAAGGAACACCGTGCCTGTGGGCGTGGCCTCCGGGTAGGCATCCATCAACCAGTTGTGCAGCAGGGGGAAGGCCGACTTGATGCCGAAGCCGAGCAGGATCAGGGCGCCAGCCGGACCGGTCAGGCCGATGTGGCCGAATTCGATGGAACCGGTCGCCTGCCAGTGCAGGAGGCCGCCGGCCAGCAGGAACATCCCGGAAAGGAGCTGGACGATCACGTAGCGCATGCCGACCGCGGCGGAGTGTTCGCCGCGCCGCGCCCAGATCAGCAACACGGAGGAAACCGCGGTGAGCTCCCAGTAGATGAACAGGCTCATCAGGTCGCCGGCAAATACTGCGCCGATGGCGCTGCCGGCATAGATCAGTCCGGCCACATGCTGCATGGTGTCGTCGACGTGCAGGGCGTAGATCACGCTGAGCAGCACCGCCAGCAGGAAGATGTAGCCGAACAGCAGGCTGAGTTTGTCCACTCGCATCAGCACCAGCGTCTGGCCGAGCAGTTCGATCTGGCCATGCAGGCCGAGCGGCACGCTCAGCAGGTAGCCAAAGGCCAGCAGCGGCAGCAGCAGCATGTAGGCGCTGCGCACCACGCCGCGAAACAGCGGCACCAGCGCGGCGCCGAAAATCAGGATCAGGGCAACGGGGAAATCACCGCTCATGGGAATCCCTGTCGTAATAGTCTTCCGGGCGCATCAGTATCCGGCGCAATTGCTTGGCGGCCAGCACCAGTGCGACACAGGCGAAGAAGCCATAGAAGCCGTGGAAGCCGAACAGCATGGCGAAGCCGAAATCCTCGTGCCGGTGCAGGAAGAGGTCGATGGAAATCAACCCCAGGCAGACCACCCACAGCCCATGAAACAGCTTGGTGACGTTTTCGCTGCTGTCGAGCCAGTATTTCTTGGTATCGGACGATGGGGTCATGACTGCCCTCGATTCGCTAAGCCACCAGCTGCTGCGCCAGTTGCAGCAGTTGCGTGGAGAAGAAGAACAGGGCGATGGTGCCGCCCGCCGTCGCCATCAGTGCCAGCACCATGGGCAGCGGCGCCTCGCCGTGCGGATGCGCCACGTCTTCCGGGCTCGGCGGCTTGAAGAATGCCGCATGAATGATGGGCAGGAAATACGCGGCGTTCAGCAAGGTGCTGACCACCAGCACGGCGATTACCATGTAGTGGCCGCCTGTGGCGGCGCTGGACAGGATGAACCACTTGCTGACGAAGCCGGCAGCCGGAGGAATGCCGATCAGCGACAGCGCGCCGATGGTGAAGGCGGTCATGGTCCAGGGCATGCGACGGCCGATGCCGTCGAGCTGGCTCACTTCCGTCTTGTGGGCAGCTGTATAGATGGCACCGGCAGTGAAGAACAGGGTGATCTTGGCAAAGGCGTGCGTGGCAATATGCAGCGCGGCGCCGACGATGGAAAGCGGCGCGATCATCGCGGCGGCCAGCACCACGTAGGAAAGCTGGCTGACCGTCGAATAGGCCAGCCGGCGCTTGAGGTTGTCGGCATGGAGCGCGACGATCGAGGCGGCGACGATGGTGAAGCCGGAAATCGCAATCAGCCAGTCGGTGGCGCCAACCAGCGCATCGAGGCCGAAAACATAGACGATGACCTTGACCACCGAGAAGACGCCGGCCTTGACCACGGCCACCGCGTGCAGCAGCGCCGAAACCGGCGTCGGCGCCACCATCGCGGCGGGCAGCCAGCGGTGGAAAGGCATCAGCGCGGCCTTGCCGATGCCGAACATGAACAGCGCCAGCAGCACGGCAACTGCCCCCGTGTCCATGCCGGCGGGCAGGATGCCGCCGGGGCGGAAATCGGTGGTACCGGCGACGTGCCAGGTGTAGATCACCGCCGGCAGCAGGAAAAGCACCGAGGTGCCCATCAGGATCGCCAGGTAGGTGCGGCCGCCGGCGCGTGCCTTGTCGGTGCCGGCGTGGGTCACCAGCGGGTAGGTGATCAGCGTCAGCACCTCGTAGAAGAGGAACAGTGTCAGCAGGTTGGCGGCAAAGGCGATGGCGAGCGCAGCGGCGATGGCGAGGGCGAAGCAGACGTAGAAGCGGGTCTGGTTTTTCTCGTTGTTGCCGCGCATGTAGCCGATGGAGTAGACCGAATTGACGATCCACAAACCGGAAGCGATCAGCGCGAACAGCATGCCGAGCGGCTCGACGCGAAAGGCGATCGGCAGGCCGGGCAGCGGCTCCAGCAGTAGCACTTCCGGCCGCACGCCGGCCAGCACCGGAGCCAGCAGCTGAATGACGCAGGCGAACAAGGCCACGGCAGTGGTCAGGGTGACGCCCTCGCGCAGGTTGGGCTGGCGGCGCGCCAGCACGATGCCGATCGCACCGGCGAGCGGCAGGACCAGCGCAACAAGGATCAGCGCCGCCGGACTCATTGGCCGCGCACCAGCTGCTGGGCGATTTCCGTTGCCGTCCCGACGGTGAGCGAGGTGTCGAGGCCGAACCAGAAGGTCGCGGCAAGCAGCAGCCAGGCCGGGATCAGCATTGTCAGTGGCGCCTCGCAGCGTTCTTCCTGCCCAGCCGGCGGGGCGCGGAAATAGGCCACCTCGACGAAGCGCCAGACATAGGCGACCGCCAGCAGCGAACTCAGCAGGATCGCCGCCACCAGCCACCACTGGCCGCTCTCCATCGCGGCGAGGATCAGGTACCACTTGGTGATGAAACCGGCCGTGCCCGGCACGCCGATCAGCGAGAGGCCGCCGAGCACGATGCCGAAGCTGGTGAGCGGCATGCGCCGGGCGAGGCCGGCCAGCCGGTCAAAAGTCGGCGCTGGCGGGACGGCGCCCGGTTTCGCGATGCCGATGACCAGGCCGCCGATCAGCAGGAAGATCGCGCCCTTGGCCAGGCCGTGGTTGAAGAGGTGCACGATGGAGGCGGTGAGGCCATTGACTGAATCGAACGACAGGCCGAGCGTGATGTAGCCGATCTGGGCGACGCTGGAGTAGGCAAAAAGGCGCTTCAGGTTGTTCTGCGAAATGGCCACGGCATTGGCGGCGAACATCGCCAGCAGCGACAGCCACAGCATGATCTGGGGCAGCGGCAGCTTGTGGAACACCAGGCTCTCGCCGAACACCGTGAAGTAGAAACGGATCAGCACATACACCGACACCTTGGTTGCGGTGGCGGCGAGGAAGGCGGTGACCGCCGAGGGCGCATGCGTGTAGGCATTGGGCAGCCACTGGTGCAGCGGGAACAGCGCCAGCTTGAGCGAGATGCCGACGGTGAGGAAGGCCAGCGCCGCCAGTACCGGCCGGCTGGTTCCACCTGCGGCAAGGCGGCCAGCCATGTCGACCAGGTTGAGGGTGCCGGTCATCAGGTAAAGCAGGCCGATGCCAATGACGATGAAGGTGGCGCCGATGCTGCCCATGATCAGGTACTGATAGGAGGCGACCAGCGCCCGCCGGTCGCGGCCGAAGGCGATAAGGACATAGGTGGACAGCGACGACACCTCGAGGAATACGAAGATATTGAAGGCGTCGCCGGTAATGGTGATTCCGAGCAGGCCGGCCAGGCACAGCAGGAACATCACGTAATAGAGCGTGTGGCTGTCGGCGGGAATCTCCCGCGCGATGCTGGTGCGGCTGTAAGGCACGACGACAGCGGCCATCAGGCTGACCAGCAGCAGGACGAATGCCGAGAGCCGGTCGACGCGGTATTCGATGCCCCAGGGCGGCGGCCAGCTGCCCATTGCATAGGAGATCGGCCCCATGGTTGCCACCTGCTGCCACAGGGCGATGGCGATGGCGAGGCTGGCAAAACTGGCGGCCAGCGTCACCGCATAGGCCAGCCGGGGCGAGCGCAACAGCAGCACCAGCGGCGCCGCCAGCAGGGGCGTGACGACCTGAAGCGCCGGCAGGTTGGCGCCGATAGTTTGGCCGATGCTCACGATGCGACGTCCCGTTCCAGAATCTCGTCTTCCTCGATGGTGCCGTAGGCTTCGCGAATGCGCACCGCCAGCGCCAGGCCGAGCGCCAGCGTGGCGACACCGACGACGATGGCGGTGAGGATCAGCACATGCGGCAGCGGATTGGAATAGATCTGGTAGCCCGACGCGACGATGGGTGCGGTGCCGCCGATCAGCTTGCCGGGCGCGATGTAGAGCAGATAAACCGAAGTCTGGAAAACGCTGAGGCCAACCAATTTTTTGATCAGGTTGCCGCGGGCCATGACGATGAACAGGCCGGCGATCATCAGGAAGACGGTCACCGCGTAGCTGAAGTGGCTGCCGAAACCGCTCATGAGCCCCCCCCCTCCCGGCCTCCCCTCGCGGGGAGGTGACGGATGTTCGCCGCTACGCGACTCCGTGTTGTTGGCTGCGCCGCCCTTGGGACGGCCCTGCGGGCGTCGCTCATGTCCCGCCCCCTGTTTCGTCCGTCACGTCCTCGTCCTCAAGGTTCGCACGATCGGCGAACATGTAGAAGATCTTCAGCATCACGCTCGAAACCGTCACGGCGACGCCGACCTCGACCCAGAAGATGCCACGATGCTGGCCATGCACCGGGTCGCTGTCGAGTACGAAGTAATCGAGGAAGTTTCCGCCCAGCAGCATGCCGATGACGCCGACGCCGCCATAAATCAGCACGCCCGCCGCGATCAAGACTTCCAGCAGCGAATCGGGAACGGCCCGTCGCGCCAGAGGCAGACCATAGATGAGGCCATAGAAAATCACCGCGGCGGCCAGGATCACGCCGGCCTGGAAGCCGCCGCCCGGGCCAAAGTCGCCGTGAAACTGCACATAGAGGGCGAACAGCAGGATGAAGGGGATCAGCAGTTTGGCGATCACCCGAGGCACCATCTGCATTTTCACGGGCGTTTTTCCTTCTTGCGTCGCCGCAGCAAAGCGATGACGCCGATGCCGGCGGTAAACACCACCGTGGTTTCGCCGAAGGTATCGAAACCGCGGTAGCTTGCCAGCACCGCCGTGACGACGTTGGGCACGCCGGTTTCACGCGGCCCGTCGTTGAGGTAGCGCGGCGCCACATGGGTATGGATCGGCGCCTGCGGATCGGAAAAAGCCGGCAGGCCGAAGCTGCCGTAGACCAACAGGGCACCGGTACTGATCGCCAGCGCCAGCGGAATCAGCGGCTTGTGCGCGGGCTTGGCTTCATGGCTCTTGCACAAGTGCAGCGCGCCAAGGAACAGCACCGTGGAAATGCCGGCGCCCACCGCCGCTTCGGTCATCGCCACGTCGACGGCATCCAGCGCCACCAGCACGGTGGCCATGAGGAAGCTGTAGGCACCGGACAGGACGACGACGGCAAACAGGTTGCGATTCTTCGCCAGCGCCAGCACCGCCCCCACCATCAGCACCAGCAGGACGTTGATGATCAGGGTTTCGATGATGCGTCCTCCGCGGAATCCGCCAGTTGCGGGGCCAGGCCGTGGATCATCGCCGCGCGGGCCAGCACATGGCTGGCGGTGGGGCTGGCGAAGAAGATCAGCAGGCCGACCATCAGCAGTTTGGCGCCGATCAGCGTGAACCCCGCCTGCAGCAGCAAGCCGAGCAGAATCAGCCCGGCGCCGAGCGTGTCGGTGACGCTGGCGGCATGCATGCGGGTGTAGAAATCCGGCATGCGCAGCAGGCCGATGCCGCCGACCAGGCAAAAGCCGCCGCCGGCGAGCAGGCAGGCCCAGCTGGCCAGATCCCGCAGTAGTTCCAGGCTCATTCGCCGGCCTCGCCGAGTCCGCCGTGGCGGAAGAACTTCAACACTGCCACCATGCCGATGACGTTGAGCAGGCCGTAGACAAGGGCCAGGTCAAGAAACTCCGGCCGGCCACCGAGAAAGCCGAGCACCGCCAGCAGCAGCATCGCGCAGGTGCCGAGCGTATTGACGGCCTGCAGGCGATCGAAAATCGTGGGGCCGAGGGTGGCACGCACCAAGGCCAGGGCCGTGGTGACCAACAGGGCGAGGGCGGCGGCCGAAAACATCATCCCGCTTTCTCCGGTCGCGACTCGAGTGCTCTGACCCGCAGGTCCATGGCGCCACCGCGCTGCACGCCAGCTGCGCCGTCACGTGTCAGGGCGTGCACCAGAAATTCGTCGCTGCCGACTTCCAGCGAGATCGTGCCCGGCGTCAGGGTGATGGAGTTGGCATGCGTGACCAGGCCGACATCGGTGGTCTGCGACGGCCGCATGCGCACCAATGTCGGACTGATGGGCAGCCTGGGGTCGAGCACGACACGGGTCACCTGCCAGCCAGAAACGGCGATTTCCTTCAGCAGCCAGGGCCAGTAGGACAGCATCGCATGCCAGACAAGATGCGCCGGATGGCCCTCGTGGTCAATGACGTCGAGGCGGTGGGCGAACCACACCACGGCGAGCGCACTGCCGACACCAGCAGCAAGCAGGAACGGCAAGGGCATGCCCGACAGCAGCAGCCAGAACACGGAGAGAAACAGGAAGAGGCTTAGGCTGCGCAACATGCTGGAAATGCCAAGGACTCCCGGCGCGGTTGAAAAATCCGGGCTACCTCCCCTGCGCCACCAACAGCGCAAACGGGATTCGGCAATTGCCTGAGCACCGATTTGCACAACTTGACGCACACAGCCGGTCAAGCCCTGAAAGAATTCTGGTGGTGTAACGTGCCCACCACGGAAACCGAAATTCTACACATAAATGGCCTTAATCGGAAGGACTGCCGTTCTCTCGAACATCCACTGTAGCTTGTCGCGCTTCGCTCTACTCCCCTCATTGCAACGTCAAGTCGTGACCGAGGAATTGCTGGCGCTCATTAAATGACGCGGGCGTTTTAGCGAGGGTGTGCCTGACCCCGCCCGACTTGGCTTCGTGCCCAACCAGCGCCTGAATGCGTGTCCCTACAACCACAGGAGATACGTGATGAAAAAAGTCGCAATCAATGAGCACGAGTTGGCCGAGCGCTGGGGCCTCAGCCCAAAAACCCTACAACGCTGGCGCTGCGAGGGTCGAGGCCCCAGATATTTGAAGCTCTCCAAGCGGGTGACCTATCTCATGGAGGACATCCTGGCATTCGAGATGGAGTCGATGCATTCCGCCACCTGGGAGAAAGGCAGTGATGTCGTGCTGTCCAAAGACCCCAATCTGATGTCGGCCAAAGAAATCGCCGAGATCATGAACATCCCGATGTACATACTCACCCACCCAAACATGCGGGAATCGCTCGGGGTGCCCTTCTTGCATGTTGGAAAGCTGATCCGCTTCAAACTGGATGAGATCACGGTCTGGATGCGTCGTGGCACTGAAGAAATGGAAGCGAACGGCATCGAGGTACCGAAGGATCCCCATGCCAAGCGGCGAACCTTGCTCGAGGCCTTGGCCCGGCTGCCGGCATGACCACTCGATTGGATGTGCTGCCGGGCAGATCGGTGGCCACCCGGCAAAGTTCCGTTTATTCGTCACTTACTTGCTTTCGACGAATAAACGGAACATGCCTGCCATCCCGGAAGGGGATGCCCCTCTCCCGCGCACATGACTGCCAGCCGTTTCAATATTCCGTTTTCACCAGCGAACCGAAGCCCCCGAAGCACTGGTAGCCATTCTTGTTCTTGTGCGGTGACAATGTTGCGTCATAGGTTTTCCGGCGAAATTGCTTCCCACAGCTCGGGCACTTGAATACATAGGTGGGGCCGGTCTGCCCAGTCATTGCTTTTGCGGCCCTTCCAGCTGAAACCTTTGGTCGCGCGTTGATCGACTGTCGTGGTGCTGCAAGGCGTTGAACAGGCGGTGCCGACAATGGCCCTGCTGGGGTCAGCTCAATCTGGTACCGGGGAGTGAATGGCGTTCTGCTGACCTCGACACCTTGAATCCGATCGACTCGGTAGGTTCTGGATTCCCCGGTTTCATGCTTGACGGCACAAAGCAGCAGATTTCCGTCCAGGCTGCGGCGCAGCGAGTACGGCTCGATCAGTCGCCAAGAGTCCTGATAGCGCAAATTGACGCACAGGCGGTTTGCGGCCGCGAATCTCACGGACTCCAGCGGCACGGCCGCATGCCATGCGAACACCATCGCCGGCGGTTGCCACGAGTTGTCGGTCGGCCGATCTGCTGCAAGCGCGCCAAAGGATGGCTTCTCTGCTTCGCCGTAAAGCCAGCGAAAAACGTTCGGAATCTCGTTCCAGAACTGCTCAAGGTCTGGCAAGACAGGCAACTGATGGGCAAGCATGTCCTCCCACTCAGCGGCCAGCTTGATCTTGGCATCCTCACGCTGCAGGCTTTCAGTGGTCGGGACGGGGATGCCTTTGAATGCGCATTTTTCCTGCAGCGTTTTCAGCACCACACCACGATCAGGCCGAATCTCGTCATGCCGGTACAAATGCACGACGTCGTACAGATCGCGGGGGCGCTCCCGCTCAGCCAAGGCTCTCATCTTCTCGGCAAAAACTTCCTCGAAGCAGTAGCTCAAGACATGGATGCCATCATCCGGACAGTCGCTGTACGGATGATGCACCGCCCTTTTCTGTGGCGGCAGTACCAGCTTTTCCTTGGTGGTCAGGTCGAACTTGATCCGGGCCAAGTTGCGCTTCTGCATGAGAGGGCCGACGTAATAAACGCGCCCTTCCGCATAGCGACCACCTTCAAGCACTGACAACTTGAACCGAATCTGCTCTCCAGGAATCTCGATACCGCTCTGCTCATAGACCCATTCCGCCATTTGACGGAATGCCTGCAGAAGGTAGTCCTCATCGAGTTGGGCCTCCTCCGTCACTGTGAAATCCAGGTCCTCGGAAAACCGGTACGTCTCAAAGTAGCATTTCTTCAAGCACGTGCCGCCCTTGAAGACCCAGTTTTCCGAGAGCTCGGGGTTCGCGGCAACGCCGGCGAGCAGCCAGCCGAGGACGTAATCCTTTTCGACAACGTGCAAATCCAGCGAAAGCTCGCGCGCCAGTTCTGAGATTTCCTGCTTTTCGATCACTCCACACCTGCCTTCCATTCGCGAGGCACCCATAGCCGCCACCGCGCAACCAACGCCTCAGCAGGCATTTTGGGATCGATGCGTGCGTTGCCCATCGTCAGGTTGCGCTGGCATCGTTCGATTGTCTCGGCCTCCTGCGGTGCATTCGCCTCCAGCAGAAAGCCCAAGCGCTTGAACACCGCGCCGTTACCCAAGCGCTCGGCATACTCCATCAACTGGCCGAGGTTCTTTGCCTCGGAACCGAGGTAGTTTCGGAAGATGTCCTGAACGGAGCGAATACCGCCGCCAAGATGGGGTTCGGACAGCATGTCTACCATCGTTCTACTGGGGTCGGAAACAGAGACCTTCACCGAGCCGCGCCAAACCGTCTTCAGGCCGAACATTTTTTCTGTGGCGATGGTGGATACCAAAAATGCTGCCCCTTTGAGCGTGGGCTTTCTGTTCCGTGGTCGCGTCGTGGTCATCACCACGGTCGTCCGAAAAATCTGTTCGGTCAAATCCCAATGCTCAGCCGCACTCCAGCCACCGATGTAGCACGGCGAGTAGAGGCTGATGGCGACCAGCCAAGGATCTTCGAGCGGCAAATCAGACCGTTCGGCTTCCAGCGGCACCGGCACGTAAAGCCCTCGGGCCACTCGTGACAGCCAGCCCTTCTTGCACCACCGCGCCAGCAACTTCGATGCGTCAGCTTGGCCAAGCCCCATAACCCTCGCGGCTTGCTCGTTGGTGATCGTCCCCTTTGTGCCGCGCATGACGGCGGACAAGCGCTCACGGTCGAGTTTGCCTAGGCCAGACAGGTGATGACTTAAATTTCCCATAGCGCCGTTACTCTCATATTGTGAGAATTATGGCGCTCACGATGTACATAGTCAATCCGTAAAAGCGCCATTATTCGCTTAATATATGAATATTCGCGCTTTTAATACACCTCAACAGCCTAGTTTTCATAGCCAACAGCACCTTTGCCGGAGTCCTGACAGCTCCTGCGGAACGACACCAATATCGAAGAGAAAATGATGACGCAGGGGGATATGGTGTTGGTTCAGTCACGCAGTGCCACCCCTTATGGGGAACGCCCGGCTGGTCCCAATGGTTGGCATCCAGTCCGCAGCGGCAACTCGAGATTTGGCGCTCTATAAGGAGTTGTCTCCAGGCAACATAGACTATGACCCCAAAGGCAAGGCCTACGTCCTGGGGCCAGACTTCCGCCCCATCTTCGACTTTCCTCCGGAGCGGGTGCTGTCTTGGCTGACGCAGGGCTTTGGAGACGGCGAGCCGATGCGGCTCAAGGCGTGGGTGGCCAGCGAAAGCCCCTCACGGCTTACACACCCGGATCTCGATGTGCTGGCCAGCGTGACCCGGGCGATCCATCAGGGGTGTCCGCTCCGCGTCGAGTACTACTCAATATCTAGCGGCTGTACTGAGCGGGAAGTCGTCCCCTTTGCGCTGATCGACAACGGCCTGCGCTGGCATGTCCGCGCCTTTGACCGGAAGTCTCAGGAGTTCCGGGATTTCGTCATCACCCGGATCAAGAACCCTGTCGTGCTCAAGGGGCAGCCAGTTGCAGCCCATGAGATGAGCGATCAAGACATCCAGTGGACGCGGATCGTCGAACTGGAGTTGGTGCCGCACCCGGATCAGCCCCGGCCGGAGATCACCGAAATGGATTACGGCATGCGCGACGGCGTGCTGCGGATGAAGCTGCGCGCTGCCACGGCTGGATACATCCTGCGCAAATGGAGTGTCGACTGTTCGCCCGATCATTGCCTGCGCGGACCGGAGTACCGGTTATGGCTCAAAGATCATCTTGCGATTTACGGCGTGAAAAATGCCGTACTGGCACCAGGCTATAGCGCCACTACGAAGGCGGACTCTTGATGGAACTGATCGACAACATCAACCGCTTGCTCGGCGACGACCTAAAGCAGACGCTCAAACCCGGTGCTCGCCTGAAAATCGCGGCCTCCTGCTTTTCGATGTACGCGTTTGAAGCGCTCAAAGCAGAGCTGGAAAAAATCGGCGAGCTGCAATTCATCTTTACCTCGCCGACGTTTACCGCCAACGAGGTCACCGACAAGATTCGCAAGGAACGCAAAGAATTCCACATCCCGAAGGCTGACCGCGAACGGAGTCTGTACGGGAGTGAGTTCGAGATTCAGCTCCGCAACAAACTGACCCAGCGCGCAATTGCAAAAGAGTGCGCGGACTGGATGCGGCGCAAGGCAACGTTCAAGTCCAATCGCAGCAAGGCACCGATGCAGCAGTTCGCCTGTGTTCAGGCTGCCGCCGCAGAGACTGCCTACATGCCATTGCACGGCTTTACCGCTGTCGACCTAAGGTCTTCGAGTCGCTGTGGTCGTTCAAGGGAGTCGAGGTGGACGGAGAAAGGATCATGCAGCGCGCTGGCCAGAAGAGCGACAAGCCGATTGACCTGTTCAAGATCAAGTCGAAGGACAAGGGCAAGCCGGAGCATGAGGCTCGACTGGCGGCCTACGGAGCACTCGTCGTCACGCAGCAACGCGCAGGCTTGTATTCCATGCCTTGCGCGGCGGCAGTGTTGGCGTGACGGACTGCTGCTCCAAGCAAGCCCGACAACGAATGGCAATGGCACGCGCACAAATCATGGTCGCAAAAGGCCATGTGCGTGTGCCACGGCGAAGAAGTTAGCGCCGATTTCGAGAGAAGAGAGGGCGGAACGGAGGGCAACTGGGGATGTTCCTGCCAGACCACAGGACCCCGGTCGCACACGCAGAATGTGCGGGAACCCCGCGTGGCATGCGGAAAGCACAAATGAAAACGCCCAACTGAGAACAGTTGGGCGTTGAATTTTGGTGGCCAGTCTCGGAATCGAACCAAGGACACGCGGATTTTCAATCCGCTGCTCTACCAACTGAGCTAACTGGCCAGGAAGGCGCGAATTATAGCCAGAGCCGAGCACAGATCGCAAGAACATCGCCGCACTTGCCCGGATATGTAGCTTTTCCGCCGGCACGGGCTGCGATAGTGGCCGTCGTCGCCAAGGCGCTCGGGCTGATGCTCCAGCTCCACCAAAACAAAGAGGGGCCGCAGCCCCTCTTTGTCCTGTCGCGCCGTATCGCCGGCGCGCCCCGCAGGATGTACCCTTGGGGTGCCGATTTTTTACTTCTTCGTGATGCTGAACTTTCCGTCGCCGAGGAATTTCATCTGGGCATCGACGAAATACGCCGGAAGGTCGGACTTGAGCAGCTTGACCGTATCGTAGGCCTCGCCCGAACGAGCACCGGTGCCGCAGATGAACACGGTCGGCTTGCTCGCCGACAGCTGGCCGATCTTCTTCTCCAGCTCGTTCATCGGAATGTTCACTGCGCCTTTGACCGTGGCGGCGGCGAATTCCTTGGCATCGCGCACGTCGACCACCATGATCGCATCCGGCGTCTCGGCCATGATCTTCTCGAAGGAGGCCACGTCGATGGAGCCCTTTTCCTTGCCCGGGACGATGGTCGCCGACACGGCGGCGGCCGGTGCGGCGCCTGCGGCCGGTGCAGCTGCAGCGGCAGGAGCCTCGCCGAACAGCTTGACCCAGCCCGGATAGCCTTCCGGATAGGTCTTGACGTCGGTATAGCCGAGGGCCTTGGCCTTGGTGGCGGACTTGTCGGAGAGCACGCAATCCAGGCCACCGCAGTAGTAGATCAGCGGCGTGGCCTTGTCGGCCGGCAGTTTGTCGACATGCTTGTCGAATTCGCTGTCGGAAATATTGACCGAACCCGGGATCATGCCCTTGTCGGAAGTGCGCTTGGGCCGCGCATCGATGAGCAGGTGCGGCGCCTTGTCAGCAGCGAGTTTCTTGATGTACTGGGCCGAAACAGCAGATTGGCCACCCTTCTTGGCCCACTCGGGATAACCGGCGGCATAGGCGCGGATGTTGGTGTAGCCGAGCTTCTCCGCCTTGAAGGCCGAATTGTGGGAAAGCGCGCACTCGAAGCCCTCGCAGTAGAAGATCAGCAACTGGCCCTTGTCGGCCGGCAGCATGGTTGCGGCAAGCTTCTCGAAGTCGCTGTCCGGAATGTTGATGGCTCCCGGGATATGGCCGGGGCCGTACTTGCGGCCGGCGGGACGCGAGTCGATCAGCGTGACGCCGGGCTTGGGCGGAATGTCGACGTAGCCCTTGACGAAATCGAAGTCGACGAGATGCCGATACTGTTCGAATTTCTGGGCTTCCTGCTGTGCCTGAACCGGCGCGCTCATCAGGGTCGCAGGCAAAGCGACCGGCAGGGCCAGCGCAACAGCCAACGCGATGCTTTTGATCTTGCTTTTCATGTACAGCCTCCTTTGTTGAACAAGCTTAGACAACCGTAAATTTCTCGGTCGATTCGTTATAGCGGACGAAGGCATACCAGACCAGCAGTACGCTCAGGCTGATCGCCAATGACCAACCCCAGTTGCCGGTCATGTCCGGCAGGTAGGTCTGGATGCCGACCTTGGTGAACTCGATGCTGTCCAGGTTGACATCGCGGTACATCACGTTCCAGTGGGAAAGAATGCCCGAGAAGGTCGATCCGCCCCAGGCGAAGAAGGCCACGGCCACCCACAGCTTGAGGTGGCCTTCGCCGGCCCGCCACAATGCGCCCGAGGCACAGCCGCCGGCGAAGATCATGCCGATGCCGAAGATCAGCCCACCAAGCAAGGAGCCGATCCAGAAGGTCGGCGGAATCGCCAGATACGGGTCGATCAGTTTCTTCTCGAACAGCAGCGCCGCCGCCGGAATGCCGATGGCGAGGGAAACGATGATGGCCTTGGTCATGTCGCCCTCGGCGGTCATGAAAGGCTCGCGGAAGCAGCGGGCGAAACACAGGCGCGAGCGATGCATGACGAAGCCCATGAGGAAGCCGCCGATGACGATGATGGCGCGACTGGCCAGCATCTCGTCGCTGCCTGTGGCCCAGGTGATGGTCCAGGCGACGACAACGGCGATCAGGGCGACACCGATCCACGGATGGATAGATCGCCCCGGCGGCTCGATCGCGCCCGGCGCCTGCATGCCCCAGCTGATGTTCTCCAGCGTCCACATCAGCAGCTTGAGGCCGATGATGGCGCCGGTGATGAGGCCGATAGCCATCACCCATCCGGCCGGTGAGGAGTGCAGCGCCGGGGTAAAGAAACCGCCGGTGGTGCAGCCGCCGGCCAGGGTGGCGCCGATGCCCATCAGGGTGCCACCCATGGCGCCCCAAAGGTACTCAAGCTTGGGTGCGCGAAAGATCGAGAACTGGCGCGCGATCAGCGCCGCAGCGAAGGAGCCGCCGATCAGCGTGATGTTCATCAGCGACATGCGGTGCATCAGCGGGCCGTCAAGCTCGGACTTGATGTTGAGCAGGCCGCCGAGGCCGATGGCGCTGTTGAACCAGTCGCCCCACAACTTGAGGCCACCAAACACGCCCCAGAACAGGCCATTGACCATCAACATCAGGATGATCAACACCATCAGGATTGCGCCGATGTGCGGCGCCCACGGTTCAACCAGAATGCTGTCGTAGTCGGCTTTGAAGCCGGCACGCCAAGATGCGCCTTCGGACATGAAGCTCTCCTTGTTACACAGCGACCCCGCCCCTTCTTCTCATGGAAGGGATGCGGGGGAAACGGTCCGTCGGATTAGCTGCAGCTGGCCGGGGAGTCGCCGTCCTTGGCGCCGCGGATGATGAAGGCCTTGACGTCGTCGATCAATTCCTGATCGGGCGTATCGGCGAACTTCTCGGCAGCCTTGTTGGTGGCCTTGATGCTGGCACGGTACTGCTTGCTGAAATACTGCTTGACCGTGTCCTTGCCCTTGTTGTGCTTGTCGGCATCGAGATAGGCGGCCCACTCGGCCTTTTTCTTCTCGTTGGGCGAGAACTGCTTGTTGACCTGCGCCATGTGGCAACTGGTGCACACCTGCCGGAAATAGACGCGGCCGCGCTTCCAGTCGGCATCGTAGGCCAGCGCGACTTCTGACGCGGTAACGCCGAGCAGCGCGACAGTGAGGGTCAGTGCGGACATCGAAATCTTGCGTGTCATGTGATTCTCCTCTATGGCAAAGCGGATATCTGGATTGTACTCATTTCTTCGTGGCTGGCGACCCGGCCTCCGCCTCGACCTCTTCCCAGCCGGTGATCATGGCCTTGATGTGGGCCAGCGGGGTATGGCCGGTGGTGGTCAGGTAGACGTGGGCGATCAGGAACAGCAGCATCATGAAGGCCGCCACGGTGTGGAAGAAGGCCACCCATTCC
>JAHJEO010000020.1 GCA_018825305.1 Gammaproteobacteria bacterium | reverse complement strand
CTGACTCCACAGAAAAGTCAGGATATGACCATATTCAGACCGTTGTGAACAGCCCCTTGCTATGTCATTGACCGTGAACGAGTTATTCGGGCAGACTTGCATTTGGCATTCTCGCCGTCCATTGATTGTGAACAGACCCTAGCAAAAATTCTTTGTCATAACCCTATCAGCCAAGAATCAGTACAAACCGCAGAACGCCTACATCGAGTCTTTCAACGGGAAGTTCCGGGACGAGTGTCTCAACGAGCACTGAATCGCCCCGGGTTTCCTAGACCCAATGCGCAGCAGGAGGCGATCCTGTCTCGCTACGAACTGTGCGAGGACATGGCCTCGATGCTGACGGAGCAGGCCCATGTGCTGAAGTTCAAGGAGGACCTCCCGGAAGCGGAAGTTCTCTTGCGGTGCCACCGGGGCCTTCTGGATGATGCCTTGGACCTGACAGATAAGGAGTCCGCCTGGATCATCCTGCGCCTGGCCGAATTGCTGGAGTGGAATCCGCCCGAGGATGTTTCCGCGACTTTTTGTCATACAAGCAATGATTGACGCCGGCTTCCCCATTCAGTAAAACAGGCGCCACGCTTCTCCCATCACAACGAAAGGCTCAACACCATGAACAAGTCCGAACTCATCGAAGTCGTCGCCAAGGAAGCCGAACTGCCCAAGGCCGCCGCCGAGCGCGTCCTGTCCGCGGTGATCGCTACCGTCACCAAGGCCGTGTCCAAGGGGGACTCCGTCGCCCTGATCGGCTTCGGTACTTTCAAGCCCGCCAAACGGGCTGCCCGCACCGGCAAGAACCCGAAGACCGGCGCGGTCCTCAAAATCGCTGCCACCACGGTGCCGAAGTTCTCCGCCGGCGCCACGTTCAAGGCTGCTGTCGCGGGCAAGAAGAAGGTTACTGCGAAGAAGAAGTAAGCGGCGTGAGCCATGTGAAGTCGCACGAGATCGTGCTGGCCGTCAAGGTTACCGACGACCTGCTCAAGGGCCTCGATGCGATGCGCAGCGCCTGGAGGCACGATGCCCATTCGGTGCCGAAGGGCCTGTCCTGCTCCGAATCCAAGGAAGGACAGTTCGTTCTGGTGGCCAACGAATCGGTCTTCACCACGATCCCCGGTGCCTGCATCATCAAGGGCATCGGTGCGGTGGAACTGATGGGTACCGAACCCCTGTTCGAAGACGGTGCCAGTTCGAAGACCCTGGTTCTGCGGGATACGCCGGACGGCTGGAAGTTCTCCGTCAAGTATCTACCGCCAATCGTTCGCGAGAGAAACACCCGGTAGTCTGGGCAATTGGCTCAACTTCCCGCCGGGGTTGCCGATAACCGGGTCAACAGGACGCGACAGGAAACCGAAACCGTCGCGTCGCGAGATTGTCCCGCAATGACAGGCCCGGTTGCAGCGGGCGACATCGCAGGATCGCATTCGAGCCCCGGCAGCCTTGGTAGGAGACTGTCGGGGTTGTTGTTTGTGCGGCGCCAGGACGTAAAAAAGCCGCTTCGCGCGGCTTCGTCTGCTTGCTGTTGTATTGACTGCTCGACGTCTTATTGATCGTCGTCGTACTCGATATCCGGTTCGGACTCGAGGAATTCTTCACATTCCATTTTTTCTCCTGTCGTTGTCATTGGTGCCTGCACATGCTAGCCGTCCAATGTGACAGGAACACTACCGAATGGTTCAATGGTGGGCCGTGCTAACGCCCGCGGCAGGGCACGACATCGTCCTGCCCTGCGGTCCAGCATGGCCCATGCGCCGCCATGTCCGGATGGGGCGTTCCCTCGCGGTCGATGCGCGCCACCACGGTTCGCATGGCGCGCACGCCGCGCCGGTCGAGTTCCAGGCGCAAGAGCCAGCCGGTGTTGTTGACCTCTTCGGTGAAGCTGTCGAAGACGAAATTGCCCAGGCTGTAGACGATCGGCTTGTCGCGATAGATCTCGATGTCCTGGACGACATGCGGATGGCCGCCGACCACTGCATCGGCGCCGGCATCGATCATGCGGCGGGCGAGCTGGCGCTGGCGCGGGCTGGCGCTGGCTTCGTGCTCCCAGCCCCAGTGCATGACGGGGATGACGATGTCGGCATGGTGGATCTTGCGTGCATTGGCGATATCGAATTCGACCTGCTCGTCCTCGCTCCAGGCGATGCCCGGCTTGTCGTCGTCCGCCTCGAACCAGCGCGGGAAGAATTCGTTGTAGCCGAGCAGCGCGATGCGCAGGCCCTTGCGCTCCAGCAGCAGCGGGGCATGCGCCGCCGCCAGGTTGCGGCCGCCGCCGAAGTAGGCGATGCCGGAATTGTCGAGGCGATCGAGCATGTCGCCGAAGGCGACGGGGCCGAAGTCGCCGGAATGGTTGTTGGCGAGCCCGACGACGTCGAAATGGCGCTGCAGCAACTTCAGCACGCGCGGGTGGGCGCGGAAGCTGTAGGGCTTGGCGGGGTCGGCCTGGCCGCGGTTGGAGATGACGCATTCCAGGTTGGCGATACGCAGGTCGGCAGCGTCGAGGATGGCCGCAAACGGTGCCAGGGGATCACCGCCGCGCTTGATGACCTTGCCCGGTGTATCGGTCAGCATCACGTCACCGACGAAGGCGAGCGATACCGTGTCCGCGCCGGGCTTGCCTTGCGCCAGCGCCGTGCCAGTGCAGAGAAATGCCACACTGGCCAGCCAGGCCAGGCAGGCGCAATGGGGCTTCACGTGCCGGCCTCGACCAGTGTGCAGGAATACTGGATCTCCCGGCCCAGTCGCGGCGAGAAGAGTTGCACCACGCCCGTCAGCGGCACGGTGCGGCCGACGCCGGGCATCGCCGGTGCCAGGTATTTCACCTGATGCATCAGTACGGGCTGCTGGCGCGTCTGGTAGTAGGTGTAGAGCTTGATGTATTCGATGGTCCGTTCATCGCCGATCACCACGGCGCGGAAACGGAAATTGCCGCGAATGTCGACGGCCTTGAAGTCGTAGGGATTGGCGCCGGGACGAACGTCGACGCTCAGGACCTCGCCGGCCTGTCCGACCTGGCAGTGCAACGTCGGCATCGCGAATGCCGGCGCCGCGCTGGCGCTGGCGGCGACCGCGGCGAAACAGCGCGCCAGGCCTTGAAGGTGGAAAAAGGAGGACATGCGTGAAGTTAGAGGATCGAGGTTTTCTGGTGGGCGCAGTATAGATGCTGAAAACCGCAACCCCACAGCTTGCACGGACGCGGCTTCTGCCGGACTAGAATCTCAGGCTTCATATCCTCTTGCCCAATCCCCCATGGACATCGCCAAAATCGCCCTCGACCGTCATACCTGCAAGGCCTACGACCCGACCCGCAAGATCGCCGAAGCGGACATGGAGCAGTTGAAGACGCTGCTGCGCCACGCGCCCTCCTCGGTCAATTCGCAGCCCTGGCATTTTGTCGTCGCGGCCAGCGCCGAAGGCAAGCAACGCATGGCCACGGCCACGCAGACGCTGCCGATGTATGGCGCCAACGGGCCGAAGATTCTCAACGCCTCGCATGTCATCGCCCTTTGCGCCCGCACGAGCATGGACCACGCCCATCTCGCCGCCCTGCTGGAGCAGGAGGACCGCGACGGCCGCTACGCCAACGCGGAGGCCAGAGCCAACCAGAACAAGAGCCGCAGTTTCTATGTCGGCCTGCATCGGTTCGATGCCCGCGACACACAGCACTGGATGGAGAAACAGGTCTATCTCGCGCTCGGCACGCTGCTGCTGGGCGCGGCGGCGCTGGGCATCGACGCGACGCCGATCGAGGGCTTCGACCCGCGCGTGCTCAACGAAGCGCTGGGGCTGCGCGAGAAGGGGCTGACCAGTGTGGTGGTGGTGGCACTCGGCTACCGCAGTGGCGATGACTTCAACGCCGCACTGCCCAAGTCGCGGTTGCCGGCGGAGGCCGTGTTCTCGGTGCTGTAGCGGTAGCAGGCCCGGCCGGCGCGGTGGCGGCCCATGGCAGAGGGACAAGCAGCTTGTCGACGAGGCCAGCCCGCATGCATAATCGGCCGTTCGGACGGATGCCGTACATCGCCAGGGCACCCGTGTCATTCGTTGCGCCACTGCGGAGGGTCTTTTGTCCGACAAGCACGACAGCCCGAGGTTCTCGCCGGCCGGCATCGACTCGCTGATCGGTGACCGGATGAGCGTCCGCGGCGATATCCAGTGCAAGGGCGCGCTGCGCGTACAGGGGACGCTCGACGGCAAGGTGAGTTGCGAATCCGACGCCCCGCTGGTCGTGGGCACCACGGGAACCGTCACGGGAAGCGTTCATGCCGCGCATCTGCTTGTCTGGGGTCGCGTCGTCGGGCCGGTGACGTCGTCGCAGTCGATCGACATCCATCCCGGCGCGACCGTGATCGGCGATGTTTCGTTCAGGGAACTGGCCATCCACCCGGGCGGCATACTCGAAGGCATGATGTTCCCCCTGCCCCAAGCCGGTCAGCAAACGAAGGCACCCGCCGCTTATATCGAGCAATCCACCTGGTTCGCAGGCCCACACCGGGTGGCGCTGATGGCGACGCTGGCGGTCGCAATCACCATCGGTGCGATTGGCTGGACCAGCCGCGACAAGCTGCCGCCATCACCTCCTTCCGTCAGTGGAGAGGCCAGGCCGGAAGCCACGGCCGTGATCCAGGTCCCGTCGGCCGCGCCGGCACCACCGGCTGAATTGCACACCGCGCCCCCCGACACCGTCACGGAAACCGCACCGCTGGCTGCCGCCGAGTCCGTGGCGGCAACCCGACCCGCGCAGCCGCCGTTACCCGCCCCCCCCGGCAATGACCGGGAAAGCATCGTGACGGTTCGCGGCACCAACCCAAGCCGTCCGGCCGACGTATTTCTGCTGATCAGCAACGAACCATCCGTTCTTGTCCGGAAGAAGCACGGCGACCCCGGCGAAGGGACCCGCATCGCCACCGACCTGGGCGAGAAGGTCAGCATTTCGATCGATCCCGACGAACTGATCCGCGTCGCCAAGGGTCGGGATGTCACCATCTACTATCAGGGGGCAAAAGTATCGCAACGGATTATCGACACCGGGTCGTGGATCAGTCTCGTTCCGAGATGAGCGCGATTCGGCGGCACGGCGGCGAATCGTGAAAGCCTGGCAAACCATCCCCATCGCCGAGTGCGGCGAGCCGTTGATCGCGCTGCCGACGCAGCCTTTCGCTTTCACCACACCACATCTCTATGTCGCACTCGGCGCGCCCTATGGCGGTCGCTCGCCGTGGATGGTTCGCCAGGGCGTACTCGACGCGCTGCTGCAAGCGCAGGCCCGGCTCGATTCGCACCGGCCCGGCTGGCAGCTGCAATTGTTCGATGCCTGGAGACCGGTGGCGGTTCAGGCTTTCATGGTCTGGCGGGAATTCGGGCTGCAGACAGCCGCCGCCGGCCGCTCCTTGTCCGGGTGTGCCAATCCGGCCGAACTGGCGGCGCACGACCCGGCGCTGTATGCGACATTGGCCGAGACGGTATTCATGTTCTGGAGCCCGCCCAGCGACGACCCGCTGACACCGCCGCCCCACAGCACCGGTGCGGCGCTGGACCTGACGCTGCGCGACGCCGCGGGGCAGGAAGTCGACATGGGCTGCCCGATCGACGAAATGAGCGATCGCGCCTGGCCCGACCATTATGCCGGTGCCATGGCGCCGCGGCTGCGGGCATTCCACGACAATCGCGTGCTGCTCGACGAGGTGATGAGCGCGGCCGGATTCCGCCGCCATGCCAACGAGTGGTGGCACTTTTCGCTGGGCGACCAGATGTGGGCAGCGGCAAGTTGCGAAACACAGGCGATCTACGGCGGGGTGACGTGAATGCCGCCGTCCCGCCAGCCTGCCCCGAAGGAAGTACCCCTGGTGCAGACTTGTCTGCGCCAGGGCTGCGACGTCCAACGATCCGATCCAGGACTTGTAAGAGTGTGTAATTTCCCCCGCTCACTGTATGTCCATCGCCCTGGCCCCGCGTTAGTCCCGGCAACGACACCATCCGGATGTCAAACGATCCGGCCTGGCGAGCCACAAGGGGACCGACATGAAAACTTCGCGACTGCTGACAGCACTTCTAACCACAGCGGCATTCATGGGTGGATGCACCGTCCATCCAGTTCACTCACCCTACTACGAGCAGGAACAGATCATCACCGTGGCACCGCCGCCGCCGCTGAATGAACGTCCGGGCTACCAGCCGTCACCCGGCCACATCTGGATCTCCGGCTACTGGAATTGGGTGGGCGTCCGTTACGTTTGGGTCGCGGGCCGATGGGACGCCCCGCGACCCGGCTATCTCTGGGTGCCGCACCGCTGGGAGCGCGCGGGAGACCGTTGGCGGCAATACGGTGGCCAGTGGGAACGGGATGCGCGCCCGCCGCCGCGAGTGGCCCCGCCCCAACGGCCAATGGAGCAGCGGCCAATACAGCAACGAGACAACGACCGCCAGCCGCCACCCGCCGTGCGGCCTGAAGTCGATCGCCATGAGCGGCCGGCGCCAGCCGTCGTGCCGGAAGAGCACAGGCAACGGACCGCGCCGGCTCCGCTCGGCCGACCCGACGCCGCACGGCCGCAGCGACCCGATGCCGTTCGGCCGCAACAGCCCGAGGCGGCCGGCGGCGCCAAAGACCGCCGCGACGATCGCCGCCCGCCGGAAGCGGCGGACAGGATGCGGCGGGATCGTCAGGATGCTGATGTAGATCGACCGACAAAGCGGGAACCGCGTGCCGAAGCCGAGCCGAAGCCGCGACCGGAAAGCCGGGACAATCCGCCGGGCCGGGACCCGCCCCGCCCCCGCGAAAATGACGCCGGTCGTTGATGTCGAGTCCGGCATCGGGTTGCGCGGGGTCGCGGAGTCGTATCGTATCGTATAGTCTCGCCACCACAGGAGACGACCCGATGAGCAGCCTGCCGCAATGTCCCGAATGCAGTTCCGAATACACCTACGAAGACGGCAGCATGTACGTCTGTCCCGAATGCGCGCATGAATGGTCGAAGGAGGCCGCGCCGGACACCGCGGACGCACGCGTCGTCCGCGATGCCGTCGGCAACGTGTTGCAGGACGGCGACAGCGTGACGGTAATCAAGGACCTCAAGGTCAAGGGCTCGTCATCGGTGGTCAAGGTCGGGACGAAAGTGAAAAGCATTCGCCTGGTCGACGGCGATCACGACATCGACTGCAAGATCGACGGCGTCGGCGCGATGTCGCTGAAGTCGGAATTCGTGAAGAAGGCGTAAGCCCGCGAAATCCCGTTGACAGCCATGACCATCGTTCCCGAACTCCTCGCCCCCGCCGGCAGCCTGCGCATGGCCGCGACGGCGCTCGACTACGGCGCCACCGCCATCTATGCCGGCCAGCCGCGCTACAGCCTGCGCGTGCGCAACAACGAATTCGGCCGCATCGAGAATCTCGCCGCAGGAATCGAACTCGTACACGGCCGCGGCGGCAAGTTCTACGTCGTCAGCAACATCCTGCCGCACAACGCCAAGCTCAAGACCTATCTCGCCGACATGGCGCCGGTGGTCGCCCTCAAGCCCGATGCGCTGATCATGGCCGATCCGGGCCTGATGCTGATGATCCGCGAAACCTGGCCGGAGATGCCGATCCACCTCTCGGTGCAGGCCAATACCGTCAACCATGCCGCGGTGCGGTTCTGGCGTTCCATCGGCGTCAGCCGGGTCATCCTGTCGCGCGAGCTGTCGCTGGACGAAATCACCGAGATCCGCCAGGAATGCCCGGATACGGAACTCGAAGTATTTGTCCATGGCGCCCTCTGCGTCGCCTACTCCGGCCGCTGCCTGCTATCGGGCTACTTCAACCACCGCGACCCGAACCAGGGCAGCTGCACCAATTCCTGCCGCTGGAGCTACGACGTCAAGCCTGCCGCCGCGAATCCGGCCGGCGACGTCTGGCTGATCGAAGAAGAAACCCGGCCCGGCCAGCTGATGCCGATCGAGGAAGACGAGCACGGCACCTACATCCTCAACTCGAAGGATCTGCGCGCCATCGAACATGTGTCGCGCCTGATCGAGATCGGTGTCGACTCGCTGAAGATCGAGGGCCGCACCAAGTCGGCCTACTATGTGGCGCGAACCTGTCAGGCCTACCGCCAGGCCATCGACGACGCCGTGGCCGGTCGCGGCTTCGATGCCAAACTGGTTTCCCGCCTCGCCGACCTGGCCAATCGCGGCTACACCGCCGGCTTTTACGAACGCCATCCCGACCGCGAATACCAGAACTACCTGAGCGGTTTGTCGCAAACCGGCCAGAGCCTTTACGTCGGCGATGTCACCCACTACGATGACAACGGCTGGGCCGAAATCGACGTCAAGAACCGTTTCGGCGTCGGCGATACGGTCGAGGTGATCCACCCGGATGGCAACCTGGTCGTCACCATCGAGCGCATGCAAAAAGTCGGCGCTGGCGGGACGGCGACGCCGGCCGATTCGGCGCCGGGTAACGGCCATCGCGTACGCATCCCACTGCCGCCTGGCAAGCAGGGCGCCTTCCTCGCGCGCCTGGGCGACAACCAGGCCGCCCCCGAGATCGCCGCCGGGACGGCGATTTGCTAGAATCCGCAGGCAATGCAAGGTGAGGGGTTCGTCGAGGAATCGACCAACCCCTTCTACTTTTTCGGGATCGGCATTACCCGACAATCCACGAGGTAACGCGATGCGCCCGGTCCATGACACTGATGCAATCCTCCTGATGGCGACGACGCTGTCGTCGAAACGACGGCCGGCGGAACTGGTCGAGATCGTCGCTGCGGCCGACATGATCCAGGGTTCCATCCCGTATGCCGACAAGCTGGGCGAGGCGATTGAGCGCCTCACCGGCCTGGGCCTGATCGCCGTAAGCGAAGCGGGTTTCATGCTGACGGCGGCCGCGCAGGAGATCATGGCAAGGCAGCCGAAGAAGGCCGGCACCGAAGAGCTCGTTCTGATGGTGAGGGACGAACTCTCCGAGTACAGTCCCAGGCAAGCGTTCCCGACAACCGAGCTGGCCGAGGAAAAGATCGCCGCTGCCATCCTGGCGCACAAGGCTTCAAAAAAGGCACCGGGCAAGAATGTGCTGATGCCCAAGGCAAAGCCGGATCGCCACTTCAAGGTCGAGGGTCGCTGGCGTCGGGCACCGGCGAAAAACTAGATTCGGCGGGGTACCATCGTCCCGGCCCTTCATTTCCAACACACCAATTTGCGAGATCACATGGCTACCCATCCACCGCGTCAACGCATCAAGTTCAGCGACATTGCAATCGGTCAGCGTTTCTTCGATCCGATCAGCGCCGAATATTTCGTGAAGCAGAGCGAGACCCTGGCGGCCATGGTGACCGGCATCGGCGACGGCACCATCCCGGACGAATTCGAAGCGGACGACATCCTCGGCATCGACGAGTAGGCAACGGGGCCACCCGTGAAAATCCACCAGCTGCCCATCGGCGCGCGCTTCGAATTCGAGGGCGAGCAGTACGTGAAGACCGGCCCCCTGTTCGCCACGAGCAAGGACGGACAGCGCTTCTTTCCGAAGTACGCCGTGCTGAAGCCGCTGGGAAATGCCGCGGGCGAGCAGGGGATGGCACAGAGCGGCTCACTATCGAAGGCCACCGTGCTCGCGGCCTTCGAAGCGTTTTACGCGGAATGCAGCCGACGGCTGCCGGACGACCAGCGGACGGCCCTGGCCGGGGCGCGCGACCGCTTCCTGAAAACCCTCGGCTGAGGTCGAAGCAGCGGGAATCCGGACACTTCCCGTTACATACCCGTGTGGTCGCGGGGGGATGCCCGGGCGTTATCCTCGACAGGCACGCAACATCGCCTGAACGCATCCTTCGCCACCCGCAATCAACGACCTTCATCACGCCATGACCCAACCGCTTGCCGCCCTGATCGTGCTCCTCTGGATTTCGTCCGTGTTCGCAGCAGATGCGGATTCGCCCGCTGCGCCGCCGCCGGAAGCCCCGGCCGCAGCCGCCGCGATTGCCGATGCCAAGCGGATCGAACGGGATTTGCAGGCCCTGGAGTGGACGCAGTTCCGGACGGTCATCGAATCCATTCCCGGGATGAAGGCGGATGTCGATGCTTACGGATTGCTTGGATGGAGCTACGTCCAGGCCAACTACCGGACCTACGCCTGGCGGAAGAACATCGACCGGCTGGATGAGGCACAGCGGGCGCAACTGGTCGAATTGATCCGGGTCGCCAAGGGTGTCGGGGATGCTCCGAACGCCAAGGCCGCCGGTGCGCCGGCGGATGCCCCGGCCGAAAGCCGGACTGATCTTTGAGCGTCGCCCGTTACCCGTTACCGATTGTTTCCAGTTGTAACGATTAAGTAAACGCTAATATTTCCCGGGTAAGATTCGCTCCGACTCTGTGATGGGAGTCACCTCCCCAAAGCCCCTCTCGGTCACCCTCCCCGGCCTTGAGGGGCTTTCCCATTCTGCACGCGGCCTCAGATGGCGCGGCTCTTCTGGATCAGGTCGTGGGCCAACTGGATCTCCTTGGCCTTTTCGGTCGCCATGGCGATCATGTCCTCGGGCAGCCCCTGTCCGATCAGCTTGTCCGGATGGTACTGGCTGATGAGCTTGCGGTAGGCGCGCTTGATCTCCTGATCCGTGTGGTCTTTGGTGACGCCGAGGGCCTTGTAGGCGTCATCCAGAGCCGATTCCTTGTTGGGTGACGCACCCGCGGCGAAATGGGACTGGTTCAGCACCATGTCCATCAGCTGCCTGAACTCGGCCTGGTCGTAGCCAAGACGGCCGGCGATTTGGGCGAGCATCGCCTCCTCGGCCGGGTGGACATGGCCGTCGGCCAGCGCCATCACGATCAGATAGACCAGCAACACCTGCTTCAGGTGCCGGGTGTGGCCGCAAACGGAGAGGAAGCGGGCACAGGTCGCCTCGATGTCGAACGCCGGGTCGGCGCCACGCTTGAACAATGCGATCGCCTGCGTGCGATGCTCGGCCGTCATGCCGAGCTTTTGCATCAACTCCTCGGCATGATCGATCTCGGCTTGAGAAACCTGCCCGTCGGCCTTGGCCAACCGGCCCATCGAAATGAACAGCGTCTCGATGAAAACGGTCTGCCGCAGCGCGTTCTGCAGCGGGTTCAGCGCACCGGTGCCGTAGGCCCGAGTGCGATCGATCAACGACCCCAGGAACAGACCGGCGAGCGCGCCGAAGAACCCGAAGAAGTAATAACCCGCGATGAATCCGATGATCTTGAACAAGGCGACTCCAGAAATGGTCAGGTGCCCACGCAGGGCAAGGTGTCACGACAACAAGGCGGGCTAAGTTACCGCAGCATCGGAAATACGGCAAACGGCAACCGCGATTGCGACCAGATCCGCGATGGGCTGCGCCGCGGCCGCAATCGGGTTACATTCCGCTCAGGTGGCAGCTCTGGGGTCGCAGCGCTGCAAATTCCATCGACTTCATTTTCCAGAAAGGCTCCGCCATGGCCATTCCCTGGCTTGCGGTATTGAAGGTCGTTCCGTGGGGGGACGTCATCAGCAATGCGCCGAAGGTTGCCGACGGAGCGAAAAAACTCTGGAGCAATATCGGCAACAAGGCGCCGAAGGCAGAAGCCGAGATTGAGAATGAAAGCCCGGCGGTCGCGCCGGATGGACAATCCATCGCCGCGTTGCGCCGACAGCTCGCCGCGGTAAAGGCGGATGCGGCAGAACTGCACGAGCAGATGTTCGCCTCGTCGGAGCTGATCAAGGCGCTGGCCGAACAGAACGCCCAGTTGATCCGGCGCATCGAAGTTCAGCGGGTGCGGGGACTGTGGCTGGCGGCGGCCATCGCGGTGACCGGCCTCGTCGCAATTGCTGGCCTGGGCCTGACGCTGGCCGGCTGACGCTCCCCACGGTCAGGCGAACCAGCCATGGAGATACCAGCCGCCGGGCGCGCGTAGCTCGCGGAATACCCAGGCCCAGCGCGCATCCGGCGTCAGGGCTACAAAATAGTCGCGGCGGATGTCGCCGAAGCTTTCTGCCTCGCCGGCATCCCACCAGCCGGACTCGATGCGCTCACAGCCGGAAACCAGTCTGAGCGGGCCTCGCCGATAAGGCCGGCCGGCCACCTCTGCCAGAGCTTCGGGCCGATCGAGCAGCCAGAAAGGCCGCGGCGGCGTAGCGGCGACACGGCCGGATACCACGGGCGCCGTCCCGCCGGCGCCGACTTTTTGCGTCGCGCACTCCGGCCGATGATCGGCATGGGTCGCCAGGCGGAAAACGCCTGCCTCGCCGAGGCGAGCGCGCAAGCGTTCGCTCAGAGCAGCCATGGCCGTGGCCGCGCGACCGGCACCGTCGAAGAGGGTGCCGCTTTGCCCCGGCAGCGGCTCGACGGCGGCAGCCGCCAGGCGCAACACCGTGACCGGCCCGGCCAAGGCCAGTCGTTCGAGCCGCTCGCGCAACACGCGCTCGAAGCGCTGCGCGTCACGCGTGGCTTCGGCGAAACGCAGGACCAGATATGTCGTCTCGCGCGACGAGTGAGCCAACTCCAGCACGCATTCGGCGACTCCGGCCTGGCGCGCCGCGAGCCAGCCGGCCAGGGCGGCGGTCAGGCGGCGGGCGACAAACAGCAGCGTGGGCGCCACCTCGACCGCCGCCGGCAATTCAAGCGACTGCGAGAAATTCTCGGGAAACACGAAATCCGGCCGCGGATCGACCGCCTCGCCGTAGGCGCGGGCGATGGTCAGCACGGCAGCCATGCCGATGCGCCGCGCCAGCCCGTCCCGCGGCAGTCGGCGCGCATCGCCCAGGGTGCGAGCGCCGAAGCGCTGCAGCTTTTCGCGCGCGGCGACATCCAGGTCGATGCTGGCGATAGGCAGGGCATCGAGCCTGGCGTGCATGGAATCGATGTCGGTGCAATGCGTATGGGTTGTGCACCGGGCAAGCCACAGGGCAGCCTGCGGCGAAGGCGCGCTCGCCAGCGCGGCCTCATGGCCTTGCACTTCGAGGCCGGCCAGCACCGCATCGAGCAAGCGATCCAGCCCGCCCCATAAGCGCAGGCAGCCGCCAATTTCGAGCAGCAGGCCAGCCGGTGGCGCCAGGCTCAGGCGCGGCGTGAAGCTGCCCGCCCAGCACGCCAGCCCCCCAAGTGACTCGGTCGACTCTGGCGACCCGGGCGACCCGGGCGATTCAGGCCGCGCAGAGGCTGCGGACGGCAGGTGTAGCGCCAGCCAGAGAGGAGACATGGTTGCGCCAGGCGGCGGGGCGCGGCAGCGCAAGCACGATCGGCTCGGCCAGCGGCGGCCCGCGCCGCTTGAGGATGGTGACGGCCAGCGCCCCTTGCGGTGCGGCAGCGAGGCTCAGGCGCAAGGCAGCGGCGGACGGTTCGCGGGCGCAGCGCAGCGGCCGGAACAGGAAGGCGACGGCCCCGCCCTGCCCGCCTTGTGCTGCGGCGACCTGCAGCCGGCGCACGGCGCGGCTGTCGGCAGCCGCGCTCCAGCACAGCACGGCCTGCGGCGCACCGCTCAGCAGGGCCTGCTCGGCAGCCCACAGGGCATCGCGCGCGGCAGCAGGCGAGACTACGGCAAGACGTTCCAGGTCGACGCCGGCGGCAGCCCAGGCCGGGGCGTGCAGTGTGCAATTGCCGTCGGGCGGCGCGATGGCCAGCACCCAGTCGCCGCCGGCGCGCAAGCCGCGCAGGGCCGGCAACAGCAGCGACAGTTCGCCCAGGCCGTGGCCATCGACGAGGATTTCGGTCAGCGCGCCACGCGGCCAGCCACCGCCTGGCAGTTCTGCATCGAGCGCGGCGAAGCCGCTGGCAAAAGTCGGCACCCCAAGGGCACATCCTGCGGGGTGCGCTGGCGCCACGGCGAACTGGTCGCCACGGCGGATGTCGGGCCGCAACAGGACTTCGGCCAGGGCACTCATCGCGGCATGCCGTTGCGGATCAAGCCGACGGCGAGGCCTTCGATCGCCAGCGGACCATCGACCACAATGGGGGCGTAGTCTGGATTCTCGGCGACGAGTTCGATGCGGCGACCCGTCTTCCTCAGCCGCTTGACGGTGACATCGTCGCCGAGCCGCGCCACCACGATTTGGCCCGAGCGGGCCTCGACGGTCTTGTGCACCGCCAGCAGGTCGCCATCGAGAATGCCGGCGTCGACCATGCTGTTGCCGCGCACCTTGAGCAGGTAGTCGGCGCGCGGCGCGAACATGCCGGGGTCGAACTGGATACGGCCGAGCTGGTTTTCGACGGCGAGGATGGGGCTGCCGGCCGCCACCGAGCCGATCAGCGGCAGGCCGAGCTGCTCGACCAGGCGGATGCCTCGCGCCGCGCCGGGCTCGAGCACGATGGCGCCTTTTTTCGCCAGCACCTTCAGGTGTTCCTCGGCGGCATTGGGCGAGGCGAAGCCGAAGGCGCCGCAGATCTCGGCCCGCGTCGGCGGCGCACCCAGCACTTCGAGGGTGCTGCGGATGAAATCGAGGATTTCCCGTTGCCGGGGAGTGAGCGAATCGGCCATGACCACCTCCTTTGGTACTGTATTTTTATACAGTACCCAGCCAAAAGGCAAGCCCTATTTTCTGGCCGGGATGTTCACCAGGAGGATTCCGGCCACCACCAGCGCCGCCGCCAGCCCGAACAGCAGGCTCAAGCGCTCGCCCAGCAGCGCCACGCCGAAGGCCACGCCGAACAGTGGCGTCAGGAAGGAAAACACCATCAGCCGGCTGGCCAGGAACTGGGTCAGCAGCCAGAACCAGGCCAGATAGCTGGCGAAGGCGACGATCAGCGCCTGATAGCCGAGCGCCAGCAGCACCGGGGCGGTCAGCGCCGCGGCGGACGGCAGGCCTTCTCCCGCCAGTGCCGCCAGCGGCAGCGTGACCAGCGCCGACACGCCGAGCTGATAGAGCAGCACCTTGCCGGCGCTGACGCGGGCCAGCGCGCTGCCCCGGATCACCACCGTGGTGGCAGCCCAGAGGATGGCCGCCAGCAGGCCGAGCGCGTCGCCGAGCCAGTAGCCGCTGCGCGATTCGTCGCCGAAGGCGAGCGCGATGCCGCCGAAGGCAAGAACGACGCCGCCGAGATGGCGCAAGCCGATGCGCTCGCCCGCCACGAAGAAATGCAGGCCGAGCACGGTGAAGCACGGCGCGGTGTAGAGAAACACGATCATGCGCGAGGCGCTGGTATGGCCGAGCCCGATGAAAATGCAGAGGAATTCCAGCGCAAACAGCAGACCGGCGACCAGGCCCGGCACGAGCGAGCCGTCGCGGCTGCCGAGGGTCTGGCCACGCAGGCGGATCCAGGCGAACACCAGCACACCGGCGACGAGCGAGCGCAGCCCGACCTGCAGGATCGGGCCGACGCCGGCACTGGCGATCTTGATCGCCACCTGCTGGAAGCCCCAGACGGCGCAAAGCAGCACCATCAGGGCGAAGGCGGCGGGGCCGGGGGCAAGGCGGGCGTTCATTCGAGAAAAACTCGGCGCTAGCGGCACGGCGCCACGGCGCCGCCGAGCAGCGGCAGACCGTGGCGGCGGCGGGCATCGTTGCAGGCATCGTCGCCCTGGCCGACGGCGGCCAGCGGCCCGAACTCTCGGCAGGGGCTGGGACGGAACTCGTAGATGGCGCAGGACACCGCCCGCCCGATCTCGCCGCGCAGCACGACGCAGCGCACGGGCGCAGCACCGGTGCCGCGCATGCAGGCCATGACCGAAGTCACCTGCTCGGCGAGGCCCGCCGGCACGCTGCCGCCCCTGTCGTCGAGTTCGTCGCAGCAGAAATTGACGCGATAAGTGGCGCAGCAGGCGCCGCAGGACTGGCAGGGGCTGAGGGGGGCGGAGCGGGGGGCGGTTTCGGGCGCATCCATGTCGGGCGGCATTGTAGGCGTGTAGGCACATCGGCACGCGGTAGAATTCACCCTCGATCCGCCTCACGCAGCACACCCCATGAAACGCACCCGCTTCGCCCGCCGCACCAAGCAGACCCCCGACACCGAACAACTGATCCGCCTCGCCGGCCAGTTGTCGCAGTCCGCGAGCCGGCTCGAAGATGCCTTCTGGGAAGCACGCATGGGTGCGCTGGTTGATCGCCTGCTTGACGGCGGCGACGAAACCGCGATCAACGCCGCGCTCGACCAGCTCTATGCCACCGGCGGCCGTCCCTACGACGAGCTGGCCGACATGGTCGAGTCGTGCAGCGAGATCCGCCGCACCGAATCCGCCGATGTGCTGCTGATCGCCGTGCCGGTGCTGGCCTGGTCGCGGTTCACCATTCCCTCCGGCCCGATCGCCGCCGAAAGCCTCGCCAGCGTGCGGGCGCAGTTGCACGGCCATGTGCTGGCGGGCGACGCCAAGCTCGGTCTGGCCGACTTCCTGTTCAGCCCGGACCAGTTGCCGCAGAGCTACTGCGACACCGCCCAGCTTGCCGAAAAGCTCGCCAAGGCGGCTCTGCACAATCGTGACATCAAACTCGACCCGCAGCAGTTGCCCGAGACGGTGCCATTCCTGTCCGACACACGCTACCTGCTGGCTGCGGTCGCCGCGCCGCACGGCGCCCCGATGTTCCGCTGGCAAGAGGACGACGCCAACCGCAGCGACGTGCTCAAGCACTGGCGCGCCCAGGGCGGCGATGCGATGCGCCCGCTGCTGCCGGCCTGCGCCACCGAAGTGCTGCTGCCGCAGGCCTACCATGCCGCCGCCCGCGAAGCCGACCGCGCCTCTCGTCCCTACTCGCTGCGCGCCGCGGTGGCCTTCCTGCAAACGACACTGAACCTCGCGGCCAGCGATCTGCGCAGCATCATTGCCCCCTACTACGACGACCGCCAGCTGGAGGAGTACCGTATCGGCTTCACCAAGTCCGATGCCGCCGAAGTGATCCATGGCGTGGTCTGGCCGATACTCGACAACGAGGACGATGCTGCTGAAGTGGCGACGCAGATCGAATCGGTGCTGAGCGAGGTCGGCGTCCGTGATGTATTGGTGCTCGACCACCGTTTCCCGCTGGAATACTGCGACGACTGCGGCGCCCCGCTCTACCCCAACGCCGAAGGCGAGCCGATGCACGCCGAACTGCCCGAAGACCAGGCCGAATCGGCACCGCGCCACCTGCACTGAGCCTCGCCGGGCCCGGCCCGGCGCATATGGCATCGGCGTAGTATGATGACGTCGGGCTGCGGTACGGCCCGACTCGTACTCATGCGGGGAGCCAATGAAAACCAGCCGCGTCCTGATTCTCGTCAGCACTGCCGTCAGCGCGGTCATTGCGGTCATCATCGGCATGAACATCTGGCACGAGCGCCAGCAGACCGTCGAAGAAGCGCGCAACCGGCTCACCACGCTCAACTACGCCCTGGCCGAACAATTGGAACGGTCGCTGCAGGCAGTCGACCTGGCGATCGGGAGCGTCGCGCACGGCCTCGACACAACGTCCAACTGGTCTTCGCCGGAAGTGCACCAGTTGCTCCGGTCGTATGCGACCGTGTTACCGCAGATCAGGGCGCTGGCCGTGGTCGACGCCCGCGGCAACATAGTCAATGACAGTGCACAGCATCCGGTCAGTCCCATCAATGTCGCCGATCGCGAGCACTTCAAGTTCCTTCAGGCCAACCCGCACAACCGCATGTTCGTCAGCGTGCCGTTCAAGAGCCGGCGCGACAACGAATGGACCGTCGTCCTGTCGCGCAGAATTGTCGGCAGCGACGGCACCTTCATGGGCGTGGTTTTTGCCCGCCTGCAGCCGAGCTACTTCCAGGAACTCTACAAAAACGTGCTGCGCCTGCCGGGCAGCGGCGTCAACGTCTTCCGCAGCGATGGCATCCTGCTGCTGCGTCAGCCGCACATCGAGGAAGTCGTCGGCACCAGCTTCCTCCAGGCCCCCCTCTTCGCATCGCACCTGCCTCAGGCCGAACAGGGCAGCTTCGAGACCACCTCGGTTTCCGACGGCGCCTCGCGTCTCTACAGCTACACGACGCTGCGGGCCTATCCGGTCGTGATCAACTCCAACCAGAGCATGGATGCCATCCTCGCCCCCTGGTGGACGAATGCCAAGCGCGCCTCGATTGTCGTCGGCCTGATGCTCCTCGCCGGCTTCTGGCTGGTCCGCCGCCTGCTGCTGGCAATGAAGGCGCAAGAGGCCGCAGACACATCACTGCGGCTTGCGGCCAGCGTCTTCGAGCATACCCAGGAAGGCATCCTCGTCACGGATGCCAGGCAGCACGTGATCGCCATCAACCGCGCCTTCACCCGACTCACCGGCTATACCCTGGCGGACCTTGAGGGCAAGACACCGGCCGTGCTCCGATCCGGCCGCCACGAACCCGCCTTCTATCAGTCGATGCGGCGCGCCCTGCAGCAGAGCGGCGAATGGCGCAGCGAAATCTGGAACGTCCGGAAAAACGGCGAGTCCTTCGCCGGCCTCCTCAACATCAGCGCAGTCAAGGACCCGGCAGGTACGGTCACCCATTATGTCGCCGTCTATGCCGACATCACCGACCTCAAGAAGACCCAGCACCACCTGGAACATCTGGCCAACTTCGATGCGCTCACCAGCCTGCCCAACCGCACTCTGCTGACCGACCGGCTCGATCAGGCGATCGCCCGCGCCCGGCGGCAGAAACAGCTGCTGGCGGTCTGTTTCCTCGATCTTGACAGCTTCAAGCCCATCAATGACCAGCATGGCCACGAGGTCGGCGACCTGCTGCTGGCGCAGGTGGCGCAGCGCCTGCGCAACGCCATCCGCGCCGACGACACCGCGGCGCGCTTGGGCGGCGACGAGTTCGTCCTGCTGCTTTCCGACCTCAACACCGTGGAAGAATGCGAGATCGCCCTGCTGCGACTGATCGAGGATCTGGCGGCCCCGATACTCGTCGCCGGCCTGTCCCTGAGGATTTCGGCCAGCATCGGCGTCGCCATCTATCCCTTCGACGACGCCGAGCCCGACATGCTGTTGCGCCTGGCCGACCACGCGATGTACCGCGCCAAGGAAAACGGTCGCGGCCGTTTCCATTTCTTCGACGCCGCCGAAATGGCCAAGGAGCCTGACCAGGGCTAGGGCTAAGGCTAGGGCCGGTAGGGCAAGGGATCGATGCTTGGCGGCTGTCCCGCCACCAGGTCGGCCAACAGTGCGCCAGTGCCGCAGGCCATGGTCCAGCCCAGGGTACCGTGGCCGGTATTGACGAACAGATTCAGCAGGCGCGTGCGGCCAACCAGCGGCACGTTGCCCGGCGTAGCCGGCCGCAATCCCGCCCATTCGACAATACCCTCGCGGCGCCCGGCGCCGGGAAACAGCGTGAAGGCACGCCGCGCGATGGCGGCGCAGCGCACCGCGTTGATCGACGTATCGTAGCCGGTGAATTCGGCAGTTCCGGCGACACGCAGACGATTGCCGAGGCGCGAGAACACCAGCTTGGCGCCATCATCGGTCAGGCTTACGCTCGGCGCAACACTGTCGTCATCGAGCGGGACGGTGATGGAATAACCCTTGGCCGGATAGACCGGAATCGTGATGTCCAGCATTCGCAGCAGCAGTGGCGAATAGCTGCCCAGCGCCACGACATAGGCGTCCGCCTCGACGCGCTCGCCGCCGGCCAGGCGCACGCCCGTCACGCTGCCAGCCGCCGCGTCCAGCCCTGCGACCGCACAGTCGTAGCGAAACGTCACGCCACGTGCGGCGCAGCGCGCGGCGATGGCCAACACGAATTCACGGGCATCGCCCGACTCGTCGCCGGCGGTATAGGTACCGCCGATGATGGGCACTCGCGAATCGCGCAGCGCCGGTTCGATTTCGAGGCATTCGGCCGCAGTCCTGACCTCACGCTCGCAACCGAACTCGCGCATCAGCGCCGCCTGCGGGATGGCGGCCTCGAATTCCCGCTGATCCGTGTACAGATGCAGGATGCCGCGGCCGAGTTCGTCGTAATGGAGGTCGAGTTCGCGCCGCAAGGCCTTCAGCCGCGCCCGGCTGTCCAGTGCCAGCGCCAGGATGGCGACGACATTGGCGCGCGTGCGCGCCGCCGTGCATTGACCGAGGAAGCGCAGCCCCCAGGCCCACTGCGCCGGATCGGCGCGCAGCCGCCACAGCAGCGGCGAGTCCTCGCGCCCCAGCCACTTGAGGATTTTCAGCGGCGCACCGGGATTGGCCCAGGGCTCGGCATGGCTGGTCGATATCTGGCCACCGTTGGCGAAGCTGGTCTCCCGCGCCGCTTCCGGCTGGCGGTCGATCACCGTCACCTCATGGCCGGCATCGCGCAGATACCAGGCCGAAGCCACGCCGACCAGGCCGGCACCCAATACCACCACACGCATGCTTGAACTCTCTTCATCCACGCCCATCTAAGGCAGGCATTCTATCCGGCCGCGAACCTGGCCCCAGGGGGACTCCATGCCAAAGATCGACAAACCCGACGCCGAATGGCGTGCCCAACTTAGCGACACCCAGTATCAGGTCGCGCGCCAGAAAGGCACCGAGCGCGCCTTCACCGGCGAATACTGGGATTGCCACGATACTGGCACCTATCGCTGCATCTGTTGTGGCGAACCGCTGTTTTCCTCGGAGCAGAAGTTCGACTCCGGCTGCGGCTGGCCCAGCTTCACCGCGCCGCTGCGGGCCGAGGGAGTCGCCGAGGCCAGCGACAGCAGCCACGGCATGCGCCGCACCGAGGTGACCTGTTCGGCCTGCGATGCCCACCTCGGGCACGTCTTCCCCGACGGCCCGGCACCGACCGGCTTGCGCTACTGCATCAATTCGGCCTCATTAACGTTAGAGAAAACTTAGCCCTGTAGAATCCGCGCCATGAAATTCCTCTTCGACCTGTTCCCGGTCATCCTCTTTTTCGCCGCCTACAAATTCGCCGGAATCTACGTCGCGACAGGCGTCGCCATCGCCGCCACCTTCGTCCAGATCGGCTGGGTCTGGTTCCGTCACCGCAAGGTCGACACCATGCTCTGGATCAGCCTCGGCCTGATAACCGTGTTCGGTGGCGCCACGCTGATCCTGCACAATCCGACCTTCATCAAGTGGAAGCCCACCGTGCTCTACTGGCTGTTCGCCTCGGTGCTGCTGGTCTCCGCCACACTGATGAAGAAAAACCTGATCCGCAAGATGCTGGAAGAGCAGGTCACATTGCCCGAGTCGATGTGGATCAAGCTCAATCTGTCCTGGGTCGCCTTCTTCGCCGCCATGGGTGTCGCCAATCTCTACGTCGCCTTCAACTTCAGCGAATCCGACTGGGTCAACTTCAAGCTTTTCGGCGGCATGGGACTCATGATCGCCTTCATCATTGTCCAGGGATTGATGCTCGCCAGATACGTCGAGGAAAAGCAGCCATGAATACCGCCGAAACCCTGCGCGAACGCCTGGCCAAACTCGACCCGCAACAGATAGACATCATCGACGACAGCCACCGTCACGCCGGCCACGCCGGCGCCCGTGACGGCGGCGGCCATTTTCGCCTGCACATAGTCGCGGCTGCCTTTGCCGGCAAGCGAACCATGGAAAGACATCGCCTGGTGTATGATGCCGCCGGCGACCTGATGAAGCAGAAGATTCATGCCCTCAGCATTACCGCCAAAGCCCCTGACGAAACCTGAACCACCCCCTTCCCCCCAAGGACAAAACAGATGAACCGCCGCCTCCTGCAAGCATCCCTCCTCGCTTTCTCCCTTGCCGCCGCCCCGGCCTTCGCCGCCGATGCCAAGGGCTACGCCAGCGTCAACGGCAAGGCCATTCCCAAGGTTCGTGCCGACGCCCTGATCGCCGGCCAGATGGCCCAGGGCCAGCCCGACTCCGAAGACCTGCGCAAGGCCGTCAAGGAAGAGCTGATCCGCCGCGAAGTGCTGGCGCAGGAAGCGCAGAAGAAAGGCATCGACAAGAAGCCCGAGGTGCAGGGACAGCTCGACCTCGCCCGCCAGGGCGTGCTGGTCGGCGCCTACCTCAACGACTACATGCGCGGCCACCCGGTGACCGATGCGGCCATCCAGAAGGAATACGAAGTCATCAAGACGGCGCTGGGCAACAAGGAATACAAGGCCCGCCACGTCCTGGTCGAGAACGAAGCCGACGCCAAGTCCATCATCGAGAAGCTGGGCAAGGGCGAGAAGTTCGAGGACCTCGCCAAGCAGTCGAAGGATCCGGGTTCCAAGGATCGCGGCGGCGACCTCGGCTGGTCGACCCCGGCCTCCTACGTCAAGCCTTTCGCCGACGCCATGGTCCAGCTCGAAAAGGGCAAGTACACCACTGCCCCGGTCAAGAGCGACTTCGGCTGGCACGTGATCCAGCTGGAAGACAGCCGCGAGCTCAAGGCCCCGGGGCTCGACGAAGTCAAGCCGCAGCTGATGCAGCGCCTGCAGCAGCAGATGGTCGAGAAGCACATCATGGATCTTCGTGCGAAGGCCAAGGTCGAGTAACACCCGCCCCTCCCAGCACCCCACGGCTGGCTTTGCACAGCCAGCCGGCTTTGGCGGCGCGGCGCAGTGCTCCGCGAAACCCCGCCCAAGCCCCCTCGCGGGGAGGTGACGGAGGTTCGCCGCTGTGCGGCTCCGGATCGTGGAAAGCCCCGCCTTTGGGGCGGCCCGGCGGCGGGGCGGCACTCCGGACCGAAGGTATCGACGGGGGCCACGGCCCCCGTTTTTCATTCTGCTTCCACATGAACCTGCGCCCGTCTCCCTACCTGCTGCTGACGCTGGCCAACCTGTTCTGGGCCGGAAACTGGATCGTCGGCCGCGGCATGCGCGATGAGGTACCGCCGTTCGCGCTTTCCTACTGGCGCTGGGTCATCGCGCTGGCCTGCCTGCTGCCGCTGGCCTGGCCTTATCTCAAGCGCGACCATGCCATCCTGGTGGCCGGCTGGCGCTGGCTGCTGCTGCTCGGCCTGCTCGGCACCTGCCTCTACAACGCCCTGACCTACCTCGGCCTGCAGCAGACCGAGGCCGTCAACGGCCTGCTGCTCAACTCCTTCATCCCCATCGTCATCGTCGCCCTGGCCTGGGGTTTCCAGGGCAAGCGGCTGCGCCCCGTCGAGGCGCTGGGTGTGGCCGCCTCGTTTGCCGGCGTGCTGGCCATCGTGGTGCGCGGCGACCCGCGCAACCTGCTGCTGCTCACCCTCAACATCGGCGACTTCTGGATACTGCTTTCGGTCGTGGCCTGGGCCGCCTACACCCTGCTGCTGCCGCGCCGGCCCAAGGCGCATCCGCTGGCTTTCCTCTTCGCCATCGCCCTCGTCGGCGTCATCGCCACCCTGCCCTTCTACCTGCTGGAAGTCGCCGCTGGCCGCCACATCCACGCCTCCACCGGTGCCTGGGCTGCCATCGCCTATGCCGGCGTGTTCCCGGCCTTCCTCGGCTTCATCTTCTGGAACAAGGGCGTCGAGCAGGTCGGCGCCTCGCAGGCCGGGCTGTTCATCCACCTGATGCCGGCTTTCGGCATCCTGCTCGCCGCCGCCTTCCTCGGCGAACGCCTGGCCGGTTTCCATCTGGCCGGCATCGCATTGATCTTCGGCGGCATCTACCTCACCACGCGGCGATGATTCCATTCATCAAGTCCTGGCGCGAATGGCGGCGGCGGCGCGCGGCCGAGGCCATCGCCATCGCCATCGACGAAACGCAGTGGCAGGACGTCGAGTATCCGCTGCCCTTCCTCGACCGCCTGAGCAACGGCGAACGCAGCCGCCTGCGCGAACTGGCCCGCCAGTTCATCGCCGAAAAGGAATGGAGCGGCGCGCGCGGACTCGAACTCACGGCGCCGATGCAGCTTTCCATCGCGCTGCAGGCCTGCCTGCCCATCCTCAACCTCGGGCTCGACGCCTATCGCGGCTGGGTCGGCATCGTCGTCTATCCCGGCGACTTCGTCATTCCGCGCCGGCAGATGGACGAGGCGGGCGTGGTGCACGAATACGACGACCATGTGCTCGGCGAAGCCTGGGAAGGCGGGCCGGTTCTGGTCTCATGGTTCGAGAACCTGGCCGAAGCCGGCGACGTCAACATCGTCATCCACGAGTTCGCCCACAAGCTCGACATGGGCAACGGCGAAGTGGACGGCGTTCCGGCGCTGCCCGAAGAGATGAGCCGGCGCGCCTGGGTCGCCGCCTTCGAGCCGGCCTACGTCGATTTCTGCCGCCGCGTCGACTCGGGCGAGGACACCGCCATCGACCCCTATGCCGCCGAGCACCCGGGAGAATTCTTCGCCGTCCTCAGCGAAGTCTTCTTCGAGGCTCCCGACCTGCTGCGCGACGAATATCCGGCGGTCTACGCCCAGCTCGCCCGCTACTACCGTCAGGATCCCCTGGCGGCAAGCTCCACCAGTTCGCCGACCGCCGCATAGAACACCGCCATGCGGATCGGCAGGCCGTCGGCGCGGAACACCGCGGCATAGCGCTCCAGCTGCTCACGGTAGCGCTCGGCATGCTCGCGCGGCGCCGTGGCGCTGCCGCCGAGTTTTGTGGTCTTGTAGTCGATGATCCAGCGCACGCCGTCATCGACGAAGCTGCGATCGACGACATGGGTGGCGATCCCGTCGGCATCGGGAGCGGCCGTCGATAGTGCCAGTTCCGCCGCCGCGTCGGCATGCGCGCCGAGCAACCAGCGGCCCGCTTCGCTTTGCAGCGTCACGCGCAGCGCATCCTGAATCTCCTGCGCGCCCTTGCGCGCCGCCACCTCAGCGTGTCCCTGCTGGCCGAGCCGCAGCCGCATCGCCGGCGCCAGCGCCTCGACGCGGGTGATCGGCCAGGCAGCCAGCCCGTCGCGGGCGATCATTTCGAGATAGGCATGCACCAGCGTGCCGACATCGGCGCCGAGCCTGGCGCCGCCGCCATCATGCCCGCCATCGCCACCATGGATTTCGTCGGCCAGTCGGCCCTGCCAATCGGGGTCTCGCGCCGTTGCCGGGAGTGTCGCGGCGGCGCGCAGGAACGCTGGTACCGCCGGTTCGACCACCCGCAGCAGCCGTGGCTCGAATTGCGCGGCGGCGCCATCCTTGTCTGCCGCGCCCTCGACCAGCGGCGCCTGTTCGAAGTCCGCCGCCAGCGCCGGCCACAGCAGTTCGAGGAAGGTACCCGCCGGCGCGGCCAGCCCGCCGTCGGCGCGGGGCCGCGCCACACCGACGAGATGCAGGGTGCGGATGGCGCGGGTGGCGGCGACATAGAGCGCGCGAACGTCCTCGTTGTCGCCGCGCTCGCTGTCGAGCAGGCGCAGGTAATCGTGCAGCGAAGCCTCGCCGTCGTCTGCAGCGCCCTTGGCGCGAATCGGTGCCGCGACCAGCCGCTCCTCGGTATCTTCGAAGGCCACTTCCTCCCAGCGCATCAGCTTCTGATCACCATTGCCACCCGTGGCGCGATGCAGGCCGGGCACGATCACGGTGTCGAACTCGAGGCCCTTGGCCTTGTGGATGGTCATGAATTGCAGCGCCTCGCCGGCCGCCGCGTCGGGCGCGGCGTAGAGGCGCGCCATCTCGCGCTCCAGTTCCTCCTGCGAAAAGCGGCCGGCGCCGTCGAGGCGATCGACGAGTTCGAGGAGGGCCCGCGCATCGGCGACATCGGCCGCGCCGTCGAGGCAGGCCGCGCCGCCGAGCTGGAGCCAGACGCTCTCCAGCCAGCGGCGCGGGCGCTGCCGGCCGCGCTGGGCGAAGGCCTCGGCCAGCACTCCGCGCAGATGCAAAAGTCGGCGCTGGCCGCACGGCGACAGGCGCGCCACGCGGGTGTCATCATTCATCAGCTGCCACAGCGTCGATGCATGGTCGTCGCCGGCCAGGGCAAACAGGTCGGCCAGCGTCAGCCCGCACCACGGCGCCCGCAGGATCGCCAGCCAATGCACGCGGTCGGCGCGGTGATGCAGGGCGCGAACCAGCGAGAGCAGGTCCTGCACCGGCTGTCGCGCCTGCAACGCCTCGATCTCGACGGCCTGGAACAGGATGTCCGGCCGCTGCCGCCGCAATGCCGCCACCAGCGCTTCCAGGTGCCTGCGGGCGCGCACCAGCACGGCGATGCTGCCCGGCGGATGGTCGCGGCGGGCGGCGGCGATGAGCTCGATGACGCGCTCGGCTTCGAGCGCATCGACAAGCTCCGCCGGCACCTCCTTCGCCACCACCAGGGCGTGCGGGAATACGCCCGACCCGTGGGCCGCATCGCGCGTCGCGGCAAACGGACGGTAGCGGATGGCACCGTCGAAGACGCTGTCGGCTGCGGGAAACATGCCGGCGAAACTGGCGTTGATCCAGTCCACCACGGCCGGTTGCGAGCGGTTGTTGCGCGTCAGCGTCAATTTCTCCAGTGCCATGCCGCCGATGCCGACCTCCGCCACGCGCAGGAACAGGCCGACGTCGGCCTTGCGGAAGCGATAGATCGACTGCATCGGGTCGCCGACGGCAAACAGCGTGCGGCCGTCGCCCGCGTATCCATTCATGGTCCAGCCGGCGGTGAGTCGTTCCAGCAGCTCCACCTGCGTCGGGCTGGTGTCCTGGAATTCATCGACCAGCAGGTGGCGGATGCGATAGTCGAGCGCCAGCGCCAGATCGGTCGGCGCCTCCTCGCTGCCCAGTGCCTGCAGGGCGCGCCGCGCGACCTCGATGAAGTCGGTCTCGCCGGCCTCGTTGAACACCGCCCACAACTGCCCCGCCGCCACCTTGAGCAGTTGGCCCAGCGCCTCGACGGTCTGCCATTCCTCGTCGCTGTAGCGCGGCGCAGGCAGCTCGCGCGCCCGCGCCAGCGCGGCGACGTCGCGTGCGGAAAGCGAGGCGGTGAAATCCTCAAGCAAGTCCTTGTACGGCTTGCCGTCCTTGCCCGGCGGCAGGCCAAGGTTCTTCGTCCATGCCTTGCGCGTCTCGCCCTTCTCGGTCAGCAGCAGGGCGCACAACGCGCGCCACTGCGGCAAGTTCTCGGCGTCGGCCGCAAGCGGCGAGTCCCAGTCGAGCAGGGGCGCCAGCAGCGAGTCGCCCGACAGGTTGGCGGCGGCGAACCGCGCCACCGGCATCAGCGTCGCCTGCCGCCGCGCGTCGATGGCCTGCGCCGCGCGTTCCAGTTCGTGCCCCACCAGCAGGGCGAAGCCGGCTTCGGCCTCGGCGCGCAAGGGCGCGGCGATGGCATGGCGCAGCCACTGGTCGCGCCTTGCCAGCATCTCGACCAGCAGCGTGGCCAGGCGCACGGCGTCGTTGTCGAGGTGGCGCAGCGCCGCGGCGACGGTGTCAGCCAGCGCACCCTCCTCGTCGATCAGCGCCAGCGTGCGTCGGGCCGCCTCGGCGTAGTGACGCCCCGCCTCGTCGGCCAGCCGCGGCTGGCTGCCGAAGCGCGACAGCAGCGGCATCTGCCGCGCCAGGCTCATGCACAGGGCATCGATGGTGGTGATGCGCAGCCGCCCCGGATGATCGAGCAAATCCCAGCCGCGATCAAAGCTCACCGCCAGCACGGCGCGGGCCAGGTCGAAGGTGAGCTGCTTGTGCGCCGGTTCCGGCCGTTCACCGCCCGCCGCCCGCCGCAGACTGTCGAGAATGCGGCTGGCCATTTCACTGGCGGCCTTGTTGGTGAAAGTGATGGCCACGATTTCTTCCGGCACCTCGACGCCGGCCAGCAGCCGCAGGTAGCGCTGCGTCAGCAGCTCGGTCTTGCCGGCGCCGGCCGGCGCCTCGACGATGAAGGAAGCGTGCTCGAGCGCGCGCACGCGGGCGGCGGCGTCCTCGGCCAGCAGTCGTGCGTTGTCGCTCATGGTTCGCCCCCGTCCGCATCCAACTGGCGCCGCCGCTCGGCCAGCCGCAGCAGCGGGCGCACATCGCAATAGGCGAGGTCCTTCTCGTCGGCAAAGCGAACCGCCGCGTCGCCTTCGCCGACTTCACGGGCGATGGCGGCGATGCTCGCTCGCCAGTGCGCCAGCAGTTCGGGCCAGCTGGCTACGGCCGGAAACAGCTTGCGCGCCTTGTCGTCACCGATGCCATCCACCCTGGGCAGCAGCCCGCCTGCGGCGGCGATGCCGGCAAAGCCGCAATCATCCAGCCGCACCCGGGCGAAAGCCGCAGCGCAAACATCGGCGGCGTCTTCGGCGCCCAACTCGCCGCCGGTCACCAGCGAAGCATAGATCGGCAGTTGCGGCTCGGTGATGCGCGCATCATTCCAGCTGGCAGCGCTGACCTTGCCGGTCTTGTAGTCGAGGATCAGCAGGCGGCCGTCTTCGAGTTCGTCGATACGGTCGATCACCATGCGCACGGCGATGCCCTCGATCTCGAGCACGATCTCGCGCTCGCAGGCGACGACCCGGAACGCCGCCGGCCGCCCGGCCTCGACCTCCAGCCATTGCGCCACCAGGCGCTGCAAGCGCTCGGCCTCAAGCGCAAGGAAGCGCGGCGGCAGCGGCTCTTCGCGCGCCGCATCGAAATCCGCAATGCCCGCGCTCACCGCGGCAGCGATCGCCGCCGCGCGTTGCGCGGAATCCATCGCCAGCAATTCGGACGAACCGCGCCCCGCCCAGAAGCGCTCGAGCACCGCGTGCAGCAGCGTGCCACGCCCCATGGCGTCGAGGCCTTCGACCGGCTCGTCGAGCGCGCGCACGCCGAGCCGGTATTGATAGAAGGCCCAGGCCGGGCAGATCGCCTGCGCCCTGAGCAGGCCGGTGCCGCCGCTCACCTTCTCGCCGGGGCCGACGGCGGGCGCACGATTGTCGTCCAGCTGCTCCAGCGTCGCGCTGCCGGCCAGGCCGGCGAGCAGGTCGATGACAACACCATCCGCCTCCACCACCGCCATGCCGGCCAGCAGCGGGCTTGGCCGCAGCGCCCGCCCACCCTCACCCTGCGCATGCGAAAACACCACGCGCGGTGCAGTGCGCAGCAAGCGCTGCTGAAGCTTGCGCGCGAAGGCAAGCTGCACCTCGGCCGAGGCATTGGGCGTGCCGGCACGGCGCTGCAGTTCGGCCGGCAAGAGCGGATTCGGACGCGGCTGCGGCGGCCAGGCATGTTCGTTCATGCCCATCACCCACAATCCATCCATCGGTTCGGCCGCGGCTTCGAGCAGGCCCATCACCTCGACCTGAGCCCTGCCACCGGCTTCTGGCTGGAAAATCCGCTCGCTGCAAAGCTGGCGCAGTTGTCGCGCCGTGTCGCCAGCGCCGACTTTTCCCAGCAGCGCGTCGAGCTGCCCAAGGCCATCGAGCGTTTCCAGAAAGGCGCGGCGCGCCTGCCATTCGTGGCTCGACAAGCTGCGGTCGCCGGGCCAGCCGGCGGCGGCCAGCAGCTCGGCGAAAGCGGCGGCCCAGCGCGAAGGCAGCTGGCGTGCCGCCGGTCGCCAGGCCTGCATCGCTTCGAGCTGGCACAACAGGCGCGGTGCGGCGATGGCCCTGCCATCCTCCCGCTCGGCCGCGCGGCGGACGAAGCGAATCAGCCGCTCTAGCGTGATATCGGGCGCCAGCTTTTCGCGCATGCGCGCTTCGAGCCGGTGGCGGGCGTCGGTCTCGTCCCCGGCCGACCAGTAGACACCGCGCATCAGTTCGCCGACGCGCGCCTGCTCGACACGACCGCGCCCGCTGGCGAGGCCGATCAGTTCCAGCGCCACCTGCACCAGCGGCTGGCGCGCCAGCGGCGTACCCAGCGAGAAGTCGTGGCGGCGCGGCGATTCGGCCCGCGCCGGTGCCAGGGCAGCCGGCTGCAGGGCCTCGTCGAGCATGTCGGCGAGCCGCTCGCGCACATCACCTAGCTCGGGCACGACGATGCCGAGGCGAGCGGCGGGCGATTGTTCCAGCATTCGCGCCGCCCAGTTCGCCGCGGCGCGGCATTCGGCGAGGCGGTCGGGCAAGGCCAGCGCGACGGATTCGCCCTCCTGTTCCATTTCCAGCCGCAGCTCGAGCACGCGCACGCCGCGCTCGGCCAGCACGCGGGCAAGCCGCGCCTCCTGCGGCGGCAGGCGGTCGAATCCGGCGAAGGCGATGGCGGGCGGCAGCCGGCCGGCGCCGCGCGCGATGGCGTCGATCTGCCAGTCGAGGCCGCGCACCGCTTCGAGCCAGCGCTGCGGGTGGCAGCGGCGGCGGAATTCCTCGCGCCAGGCGAGGAAGCGCCGGGTTTCCTCGTTGCCGGCCCCATCCGGCAGCGGCAGCTTCCAGGCCTCGATCAGGGCGTTGGCCTCGGCCGCGGCGGTTGCCAGCCCGGCACGATCATAGAAGTCGTCGCCGGCATTGGTGTCTGCGTCGGCCTCGAGGATGCGCTCCCACAGCACCCGCTCCTGCGCGGCCGACAGCACCAGCTGCGGTGCCAGCTCGGCAGGCAGTTCGCCGCCAAGCAGGGCCTCGCCGAGCAGCGTGCCGCACCATTGCGCCACCGTGGCAGACTCAAGCGCCGGCCAGCGCTCGCGCCCGGCCGCCAGCTGCGCGCGGCCATGGGCGAGGCGCAGCCGGCGCGTCAGGCGGTGGGTGGCGCAGAGGATCGGGACCGGGCCCGCAATGCTTTCCAGCGCGGCCAGACCATGGACGATTTCAGGCATCGGCCGGAGTATAGGCGGCGTCCGCGGTCAAGCGAAGCGCGGCAGCAACAGCGCGATCAGGCCGCCGAAGGCGGTGATCCAGAAGACAAGGGTATCGGCTTGGGTTTGCAGCATGATGGCCTCCGTGATTGACGGAGGCCATTGTTGCGCCCGCAAGGCTCAGGGCATGAGCCTTGCGAAATTCCCGTCAAAAACGGTAACCGTAGGACAGCTGCCAGTTGGTCTGGGAGTGGCTGATGCTTTGGTTCTGGCCGCCGACCGCACCCCACTGATTGCTTACGCTGACGCGCGGCGCATGACTGACGGTCGCGTGGACAAAGGAATCCGGCGTGATGCGGTGATCGACCCCGAAGGTCAGGTGGTTGGTGACGACGGCAGGAAATAGCGGTGACACGAACTCGTCGGGTACCGGGTTGTTCGCCACGTTCACGCCGAAACGCAAGGTCGTCGCGTCATTCAGCTTGTAGCCGCCGCCAATCATGAATACGTTCTGGTCGCGCCAGTTCTGGAAGTAGTCCATGTTCATCACCAAACCACCGAAGCCGGGAGCCAATGGCCCGGTCTGGCTCCCCGCCGGCGCGGCGGTGAAGGTCATGCGGAAGCGCTTCATGACCTCGGCCCAGTTGATGCGCTTGTAGTCGGCTGCGATCTGCCAGCGGTCATTGGCCTGCCATGAGAGGCCGAGGACCCAGGTTTCGGGCCATTCGAAGTCGCTGATCCTGACACGACCGACCAGCGGGATGGTGCCCATATTGGTGTTGAAGGTCACCTTCGCATCCGAACTGCCGGTTTCGAGATCCGAGATCGCGGTCTTGGCGTGATAGACGCCGCCGACGGTCAGGGTATCGCTGGCCTTGTAGGTGAAGCCGATGTTGCCGGCCCAGCCGTTGCCGTTGGCCTTCTGGCGGAAACTGCCGCTCTGGTTGAAATCGAAGTAGCCCCAGCCTATCGAATTGATCGGCGGTGCTGGCGGCGTCATCATCGCCTGGAAGGTGCTGACGAGCGTACCGCTAACCGCCCCGAAGCGCCGCGTGCCGGTCGGCATCATGTCGGCGAAATGTGCGCCGTCGACCAGCCACTGAATGTCCATGCCGGCCCAGACGTAGTCGAGGCTGCCTCCTAGACTCAGGCGATCATTGACCTGGTAGGCCAGCGGCAACAGCACACGGCCGACGCCGACCTCGGACAGGTTGCGCAAAGCCTGTCCAGCCGCCATGGCCCCGGCCGCCGGCGCTGCACCGGCATGGGTGAGCGTGCCCCAGAAGCCGCCATCCGAATACTCGGTACCCATACCGCCCTGGGCCATCATGCCCGCACCCCAGACAAGATTGCCATCGCGGCGAATGTAGCCAGCCGCCGGCATCACGAACAGGTCCGCCGCCGAGCCCTTGCTGTTCGAGGAAACGTCGGGCATCAGCCCGCCGACGAACAGGGCCAGCCGCTGCGTGCCCGGCTTGATCGCCGTCAGCGTCGCCGGGTTGTTGATCATGCCGGCGTTGCCGACGTCGTAGGCCATCGCGGCACCGCCCATGCCGAGGGCGATGGGGCCGTAGCCCTCCATGTTCATGCCGTTGGTGGCATGTACCGCAGCCGGAAATCCGGCAATGCAAGCCAGAGTGACGATACGCCGCACAATCATGCTGTTTCCCCTTCCGTCCTACTGCCGGAGTGTTCGAATATTCTTATTTACTGTTGATTATGCGCCGCGTTTATGTCTTTAGGTAAAGAAAGTTCTTCGGCCTGCAGCGTCCGCGCCTGCGCTTCCACGGGGCCGAGATCCCTGATTTCCTTGCCCTCGGGCGCGGCCTGCAGGTCCTTGAATTTCCGCGCCGTTACCAACACGCGGGACTCCAGCGAGCCCACCGCCCTGTTGTAGGCCGACACCGCCTCGCCCAGGTTCTTGCCTACGCTGCCCCAGTGGTCGGCCAGCACCGCGATGCGCTCGTACAGTTCGCGCCCCAGCGCCGAGATCTTCTGTGCATTGTCGTTGAGCGCCTCCTGCTTCCAGCCGTAGGCCACCGCCCGCAGCAGGGCGATCAGTGTGGTCGGCGTGGCGAGGATCACCCGCTGCTCGATGCCCTGTTCGATCAGCGAGGGATCGGCTTCCAGCGCGGCCGAATAGAAGGTCTCGCCGGGCAGGAACAGCACCACGAAATCCGGCGAGGGCTGGAACTGCTCCCAGTAGGCCTTGCGGCTGAGCTTGGCGAGGTGGTCGCGCACATGGCGCGCGTGGTCGGCGAACTTCTTGCGGCGCTCGGTCTCGTCGGTGGCCTCGAGCGCCTCGAGATACGCCGCCAGCGGCGCCTTGGCATCGATCACGATGTTCTTGCCGCCGGGCAGGCGCACGATCATGTCGGGCCGCAGCCGGCCCTCTTCCGTATCGGTGCTTTCCTGCTCGAAGAAGTCGCAGTGGTCGAGCATGCCGGCCATCTCTACCACCCGCTTCAACTGCAGTTCGCCCCAGCGCCCGCGGGTGTGCGGCGCGCGCAGCGCCTTCACCAGGTTGGCGGTCTCGTGGCGCAACTGGCCCTGCGACTCGGCCATCTGCCGCACCTGCTCGGAGAGTGTGGAATAGGCCTCGATGCGCGCCTTCTCGATTCCACTGATCTGTGCCTCAAACTTATCCAGCGTCGACTTGACCGGCGCCACCAGTTCGCCGATCGCCTGCTGGCGCCGCTCCAGATCGCCGCGCGCCGCGTCCTGCTGCTGCGCCAGCGTGTGCTGGGCCAGGTCGAGGAAAGCGCGATTGCTGTTCGCCAGCGCCTCGGAGGACAAGGCCTTGAAGGTATCGGCCAGTTCGTCGCGTGCCGCCCGTGCCGCGCGCTCGCGCGCGATCAGCAGCCACGCCACCGCACCGCCGCCAAGCAGCAGACCGGCCACAAAGGCCAGCAAGTTTTCCAAGAGTCCCTCCTCGCAGCGACAGAAATGACGCCGAATGCGTAGATTCTACCGGGCACCATGAGGGCCGGCCAATTTCCGACTTGATTGATCGGGTATTCATGCTATGAAGGAAATGCGGGACCCCAATCAAGGAGAGACAACATGCTGGACATTAACAAGCACATCACCAACGCCCGACTGGAGGGAATGGACCCCGACGGCCACATGATCGATCTCGAACACTGGTCGCCGCTAGTGGCGGCGCGGCTGGCGGAAGCCGAAGGCCTGACGCTGGAGGACGACCATTGGCTGGTGATCTTCTACCTGCGCCAACGCTTCCGCGAATTCGGCCCGGCGCTCCGGGCCGGCCCATTGTTGCGCGAACTCGAGCACAAGCTTTTCGACCACACGGATCGCCGTCGGCTGTACGAATTGTTCCCGCGCGGCCCGGTCGCCCAGGCCAGTCGCATCGCAGGCCTGCCGCTGCCGCCGGGGACGCTGGACCCGTCGTTCGGCAGCTCGCACTGACGTGCTTCAGTAGCTCGCGCTCATCCCGCCGTCGACGGCCAGGCACTGGCCGGTGATGTGGCGGGCTGCGGCGGAGCAGAGGAAAGCGGCCGCGCCCTTCAGGTCATCGTCGCCGCCGAGCCGGCCCAGCGGCGTGGCGGCGAGCATTTTCACGCCGACGGTGTCGAGCAGGCCGCGCGACATCCTGGTCGGGAAGAAGCCGGGCGCCAGCGCATTGACGCGGATGCCGTGGCGTCCCCACTCCGCCGCCAGGCTCTGCGTCAGGTTGACCACCGCCGCCTTGCTGGCGTTGTAGCCGGCCGTGCCGAAGCCCATCTCGGGCGGATTGCCGCCGTGGGCGACGATGGACGCGATGTTGAGGATGGCGCCGCCGCCCTGGGGAATCATGGCCCGCCGCGCCACTTCCTGCGTCAGCGCGAACAGCGCATCGACGTTGAGCGCCATCACCTTGCGCCAGGCGTCGAGCGGGTGTGCTTCGGCCGGCGCGCCCCAGCTGGTGGCGGCGTTGTTGACCAGGATGTCGATGCGCCCCCAGCGCGCCAGCACGGCATCGACGATGGCAGCCGGGCCGGCGGCGGTGGCGAGATCGACGGCGATGGTCAGCACTTCGGCCCCGGCCGCGTCGAGACGGGCGGCAGCGGCGTCGAGCTCCTCCTGCCGCCGTGCCGCCAGCGCCGACTTTTTCGCGCCCATCTCGGCCAGGCCCTCGGCGATCTGCAGGCCCAGCCCGCGCGATCCGCCGGTGACCAGCGCCACCTTGCCTGTCAGGTCGAACATCTGTCGCACATTCATGGCATTTCCCCCCGCATCAGTAGCGGGGCCGCTCCCCGCCGCATCGCCCCGGCGATAACGCTACCACCGCCAGCCAGCCTCGCCGATTGTAATGCGGACGCCATCCGGCCAGCCCGCTCGGGACGCCGCAGTCGGCCGTTTCACGTCCTGCTCGGCCCACCGATTATTGACACAGATCAATAATTCAACCGACGCCGCAGGTAGCATGCTTAGCACTAACGACATAGTGGTTATTTACCCCGAAACGGCGCCCAGGCAGCCCGATGTCACCCACGATACCGATTTCACCGTCAACGTCAGGCCGGCGCGAAAGCTGGCGCCCCGCGCATCATGGCGATGCCGACGCTGCGGTACAGCATTCATTACTCAAGGAGCTACGCAGATGTCTGAAACCGCCGTAAAAAAACCGCCCTACGTCGTCGAATGGCGCGACGGCTTCATGATCAACATTTCCCAGGTCGATCGCGAGCACAAGCATCTTTTCGAACTGGTGAAGCGCCTCGACCTGGCCACGGTTCAGTCGACCGTGGACGAATTGCTGGACTACGTCGTCACGCATTTCACCAACGAACAGAAGCTCATGGAGGATAGCGAGTACCCCGCGTTCGCCTCGCACCTGAAGCTTCACGAGGAGTTCGGGGCGGCCGTGGCCGATTTTCTGGGGACCGGCGACGAATGGACCGAGGATCGCGTTCAGGAATTGCGGCGCTTCCTGAACAAGTGGCTGATCGGCCACATCATGACCCATGACCTGCGCTTCGGCACCTGGTATCGGGAACATCACGGGTCCGACGCACCCCATGTCACTGCACGCCCGACAAGGAAAGTCGGCTGGTTCGACCGCCTGCTCGGCAGGGGCTAAGTCGCCCCTAGCGCGCCGCTCAGCCGTCGGAAAACCGCCGGATCATGCGGCCGGCACGCTTGGTGGGGCGGCCGCGCAGGTCGGCGCCGGGCGGCGGCGCCAGCTTGCGCAGCTCCGCCTGTTCGGTGCGGCTGGCGAGGCTGGCCGCCGTTTCCTCATAAAGCAGCCGCGCTTCGGGCGCCGGCCGCCGCTGTTCGTTGAGGCCGCGCACCACGACGGTCCAGCGTTGCTCGCCGGTGATGATTTCGAGTTCGTCGCCGACCTTGATGTCGCGGGCCGGCTTCACCTGCTGGCCGTCGAGTTTGACCTTGCCGCCATCGACCGCGGCGTTGGCGAGGCTGCGCGTCTTGAAGAAGCGCGCCGCCCACAGCCATTTGTCCAGCCGCATGCGCCCGGCCGGGTCAGTACTTGATCCGGGCATAGTAGGTCTTCTCGGCCGCTTCGCGCGCCTCACGCAGCGTGCGGATGCCCATGTCCTTGAGCAAGGCCACCAGCAGCAGGAAGACCTCGGCGGTGACGATGGCGTCGCCCAGCGCGTTGTGGCGACCGATGATGGGAATGCCGAGGCGCTCGGCGATGGCTTCGAGCCGGTGCGATTCCTGGTTCGGGTGCACCACGGCGGAGAGCAGCAGGGTATCGACCACCGGCTGGGTGAAGCGCAGCCCGGTGGCCGCCTCCTTCAACTGCAGGAAACGCATGTCGAATGCGGCGTTGTGGGCGATCAGCACGGTGTCGGCGGCGAAGGCATGGAACTGCGGCAGCACGGTGCCTATGGTCGGCTGGCCGGCCAGCATTTCCGGGGTGATGCCATGGATGGGGATCGACGCCGGATTCAGCGAGCGCTGCGGATCGACCATCTGGTCCATGCTCTCGTGGCGCAGCAAACGACCATTGACGATGCGCACCGCGCCGATCTGGATGATCTCGTCGCCGTTCGACGGCTGCAGGCCGGTGGTCTCGGTATCGAAAACGGTGTAGGTCAGGTCGGACAGCAGCCGGTCGTCCTGGGCATGGTCTTCGTCACTGCGGTGGAACAGGTCGAAGTCGTAGAACTCGGGGCGGCTCTCGACCACCAGCAGCGGCACGCTCTCGACTTCCTGCGCCACGGCGACGGGAATCTCGAAACGGAACAGCGACATCTGCGCCGAACGCTCGCGCCCGCAACTGAGCTGGCCGCCATGGCGGTCGGTGACGTCGCGCAGCGTCAGCGGGCTGGACTCGCCAGCCAGGTGCATGGGATCGAGCTGCCAGTTGAACAGCGTCTCGGTCGATACCGCCGTGCCCGCCCACAGGATGTCCAGATGCACCATGCGGCCGGCACTGGCGCAGCGCAACCGGACCAGTTTGGTGCCGTAGTTTTCCTCGATCTTGGCGGCGAGGAAGGCGACCGCCTGGGTCAGCGAATAGCTGTCGACCTTGACCCACAGGTTGGACTCGACTTCGTCCACCCGCGTGCGGATGCCGACCCGCGCCTCGATGCGGCGCTGGGCTGCCGCCAGCAGGTCGGCAGCCATCATTTCCTCCAGCGGCCAGCGCGCCTTCATGCTTTCGGCGTACTGGTTGCTGGCGGCGTTGAGTTTCCCCGACAACTGCGCCAGCGCGCTTTCTATGTCATCCAGCCCCTGCCGTGCGCCATCGCCGGTGGCAGCCGCAGCCACCTGGCGCAGGCTGCCGCGAATGCCGGCAATGGTGCCGCGGCTTTCGTCTGCCAGCTGCTGCATCAGCAGGTCGCACTGGGCGTCATGCTCAAGGTAGCGCGAGATGTTTTCCATGGCCAGGACGTAGCCGCTGATGGAAGGTCTGAGCGGCCGGACCCCGTCGCCCCGCGGCCGGCTCGCGGTGACCGGCGCCATCTGCACGCGGATCAGCTGGCCGGCACGGCTGGTGGTAACGAAGTGTGCCAGCGGCTGGCTGCCCTCGCGCTCAAGGTGGTGTTGCAGTGTCTCGAGCGCATGTGCGATCAGGGCATGGTCGAACACGGCGTAGATCGAGCGACCGAGGCCGATCAGCGCCCCCGGCGCCTGGGCGTCAGGGGCCAAGGCACGCGCCTGCAGCCGTGCACGATTGTTGTAGAGCAGGATGCGGCCGTCGAGGTTGCAGACGATGACCGGCTGCGGCAGGTCGGCAACCAGCGCGGCGAGGCGGTCTTTCTCGCTCTCGACCGCGGCCTTTGCCTGATCCACGCGGGCCTCGACGTCGGCGAGCAGGTCGTCGCGCTGCTGCGCCAGTTCGTTGGCCGCCTCGGCCAGCTGACGAACCTCGGGCGGCCCGGCGGCGGCGATGCGGAAGCTGCGATTGGCGCCGTGCATCAGGCGCAGTTGTTCGGCCATGTTGAGCAGGCCGCGCACGTATTGACGGAACAGTTCGCGCAGCAGATACACACCGATGAACAGACCGACCACGGTCATCATGATGCCGATCGGCAGCCGCGGCAGCAGCACGTCGGCGAGCACCTTGAGCTCGTCGGGCTTGAGGTCGGAAGCCAGCAGCGCCGCGGTCAGCCAGAACGGCCCGGTCATCAGCAAGGCAAGTACGCCGATGGCAAGGATGAAGCGATTTCGTGCAGTCATGGGTCGATTCTAGTGGGGTGCAAACGAAAAAGGGCGCCGCAGCGCCCTCTTCCGATCGGTCCGAAAATCCTTGTCTCCTCAGGCGTTCTGCTTGAGCTGATCGAGGATATGCGGATTTTCCAGGGTCGACACGTCCTGGGTGATTTCCTCGCCCTTGGCCAGTGCCCGCAGCAGCCGGCGCATGATCTTGCCGGAGCGGGTCTTGGGCAGGTTCTCGCCGAAGCGGATGTCCTTGGGCTTGGCGATGGGACCAATTTCCTTGCCGACCCAGGCACGCAGTTCGGCGGCGATCTTTTTCGCATCCTCGTCGCTGGGACGCGACTGCTTGAGCACGACGAAGGCGCAGATGGCCTCGCCGCTCACATCGTCGGGACGACCGACCACGGCGGCTTCTGCCACCAGCGGGTTGGATACCAGCGCCGACTCGATCTCCATGGTGCCCATGCGGTGGCCGGAGACGTTGAGCACATCGTCGATGCGACCCATGATGGTGAAGTAGCCGGTCTTGGCATCGCGCATGGCGCCGTCGCCGGCGAGATACAGCTTGCCGTTGAAGTCGGCAGGGAAATAGGACTTCTTGAAGCGGTCCGGATCGCCGTAGATGGTGCGGATCATCGACGGCCAAGGCTTCTTGACGACGAGGAACCCGCCCTTGCCCCAGTCCAGCTCGATACCCGTTTCATCGACGATTGTGGCCTGGATGCCCGGGAAAGGCAGCGTGCACGAACCCGGCACCAGCGGCGTCACGCCCGGCAGCGGCGTGATCATGTGGCCGCCGGTCTCGGTCTGCCAGAAGGTATCGACGATCGGGCAGCGACCGCCGCCGATATTGTTGTAGTACCACATCCAGGCTTCGGGGTTGATCGGCTCGCCGACGGACCCGAGGATACGCAGCGACTTGAGGTCGTAATTGCGCGGATGGGTGGAAGGCGTGCCTTCGGAGGCCTTGATCAGCGAGCGGATCGCTGTCGGCGCCGTGTAGAAAATGCTGACCTTGTGGTCCTGGATCATGCGCCAGAAGCGGCCGGCGTCGGGATAGGTCGGCACGCTCTCGAACACGATCTCGGTGGCGCCGCAGGCCAGCGGGCCGTAGGTGATGTAGGTATGACCGGTGACCCAGCCGATGTCGGCCGTGCACCAGAAGGTGTCTTCGGGCTGGATGTCGAAGGTCCACTTCATGGTGAGGATGGCGTGCAGCAGGTAACCGCCGGAGGAATGCTGGACCCCCTTGGGCTTGCCGGTCGAACCGGAGGTGTAGAGCAGGAACAGCGGATGCTCGGCCTCGACCCATTCGGGTTCGCATGTCTCGGACTCGTTGGCGACGGCGTCGTGGTACCAGAGATCACGCCCTTCGACCATGTTGCAGGCGCCGCCGGTGCGCTTGACCACGAAGACGGTCTTGACCTGGTGGCCGGCGGCCATGTTGAGCGCCTCGTCGACAGCGGGCTTGAGGGGAATGTGCTTGCCACCGCGGCACTGCTCGTCGGCGGTGATGACGGCAACGGCACCGGCATCGAGGATGCGTTCTTCCAGCGACTTGGCGGAGAAGCCGCCAAACACCACGGAGTGGATGGCGCCGATGCGGGCGCAGGCCTGCATTGCCGCCACGCCCTCGACGGACATGGAAATGTAGATGAGGACGCGGTCGCCCTTCTTGATGCCGCGCGCACGCAGGGCATTGGCGAACTTGGCGGTCTTCGCCAGAAGTTCCTTGTAGGTGACCTTGGTGACCTTGCCGTCGTCGGCCTCGAAGATCAGCGCGACCTTGTCGCCCTTGCCGGCTTCGACCTGGCGGTCGAGGCAGTTGTAGGAGACGTTGAGCGTGCCGTCGGAGAACCACTTGTAGAACGGCGCCTCGGATTCGTCGAGGGTCTTGGTGAATGGCGTCTTCCAGCTCACATGTTCCCGGGCCAGTCGCGCCCAGTAGCCGGCGTAATCCTGCTCGGCTTCCTTGCACAGGGCCTCGTAGGCGGCCATGCCGGAGATCGTGGCCTTCTTGATGATCTCTTCGGACGGGGGGAATACGCGGTCTTCGTGGAGCACCGACTCAATGTTGGACATGAACGACTCCTCTGTATTGGGGAAACAATCGCTGTTCGATCACTCGCCCGCGTGAGGCCCTCGACACGGCCTCACCATGGGCGATCCTGATTCTATGGACCTTAGGATTTAAGCGGAAGAGACTTACGTTCAACTTACTTTCCTCCGCCATGCCGGAGGGTCATTCCGGCCCCTGCCCTGTCTCCAGCAGCCCATCTGGCGCGAAGCGCGGGGCATCGCTGCCCTCCGCCGGCACCAGATCATCGAGCCAGCAGGCTTCGTCGTCACGGCGATAGATGAGGAAGCGGCCACGCAGGCTGGCGTCCTTGGCGCGGTGATAGCGCAGGTAGATGTGCTTGTCGTCCACCGCCAGCACCTCGACCTTGCCGGTTTCGTGCGACATGACGAAGCGGGCGCGACGCGCCAGGCCGGCGCCATGGCGCAACGCTTCGCGGAAAATTTCCCAGCCGCGCACGATCGGCACCTTGTAGGGGTCGTTGCCGGCTGTCGGCCGCCCCTGGAAAAGGTAGTACGGCGGACAGCCGATCCACGACAGCTGCCTGAACATGTCGGAAAGCACGGCCGGATCGTCGTTGATGCCGGCGATCATGGGGCACTGGTTGGTCATGATGGCGCCGGCGCGGATCAGTTTGTCGAGTCCTTCCACCGCCGCGTCGGTCAGTTCGCGCGGATGGTCAAAGTGGTTCATGACGTAGATGCGCTTGTGCGGCGTCGAGTACTTGGCGAACATTTCCAGCAGCGCCGGATCGTCCAGCACCCGCCACGGGTTGAAGGCCGTCATCTTGGTGCCGATGCGGATGATCCGCACATGCTCGATCTGGCGCAGGGCCTCTATCACTTCGGTCAGGCGACGGGTGCTGAGCAGCAGCGGGTCGCCGCCTGTCAGCAGCACGTTGGTGATCTCCGGATGGGCGGCGATGTATTCGATGCCTTCGCGCAGGTCCTTGCTCGCCTCGTCGTTGTCATTCATGAACAGGCGCTTGCGGAAGCAGTAGCGGCAATAGGCGCCGCAGACCTCGTTGCACAGCAGCAGCGCCGTATCCGGATACTTGTGCTGGACGCCACGCATGACGGTATTGGCCGCCTCGTTGCTGGCATCGAGCTTGCCCCAATCGTTGAGTTCATCAGTACGCGGAATCACCAGCTGGCGGATCGGGTCCGCCGGATCGTTCCAGTCGATCAGCCCCAGGTAATACTCGCTAACGCGGAAGGCGTAGGCATCCGCCACGGGCTTCAAAGCTGCGCGTTCGGCATCGCTGAGTTGCGGAATGTCCTCGAGTTTCTTTATGTAGCGCATACGTCCTCCTCTCTGTCGGGCTACTTCTATTTCAGTTTCTTGAGCCAGCTCGCCATTGCGGCCGTCGCCTGCATCACGTTCGGGCAGTACAACTCAAGGAACGCCCTGTCCAGTTCCTGGTCGAGCGGAATCTGCTGCGCGGCCATGAGGCAGCGGGCGCCGTCGAAATCGACATAGGCCAGGCGCAGCGTCAGCTCCTGTGGCGGCCGGCCGAAATCAGAGCCCGGCAGCGTGGCGACGCCGGCATCGCCCAGCAGGCGCTCGCACAGGGTAATGCTGTCGGCCACGCCGTGTCGCGCCAGCCGCTCGCGCAGGGGGCCGAAGTCCGGGAAGAGGTAAAAGCCGCCTACCGGCTCGGACACCGAGGCACCGGCGTCGCGCAGGCTGCGCCAGACATGCCGGCCCAGATGCCGCAGCACCCGGCGCGAATGGGCCAGGTAGGTTTCCATCTCGGTGCCACCCGCGAAGGCACGAATCGCGGCGTACTGGATCGGCGCGCTGGTGGATGTGTAGGTTTCGCTCGCCACGGTGGCCATGGCATCAAGCAGCCAGCGCAGCGAATGCGGAAAGGTGAATGTTCCCAGCCGCCAGCCGCCGGCGCCACACCACTTCGACAGGCCGCCGCTGATGATCGTTCCCTCGGGATAAAAGCGGGCGATCGAGACATGCTGGCCGCGATGGTGCAATTCGCCGTAGATCTCGTCCGAAACGAGAATGACCTTGTACTTCTTGGCCACCTTGGCGAGCGCCTTCAGCTCGTCGGAAGTATAGGTATCACCGGTGGGATTGGACGGGTAGTTGAGGATGACGATGCGCGGCCGCCCCGGGTCGTCGTGGCAGGCCCGGTCGAGGTCGTCCGGCATCAGGCGCCAGTCGTTCTCGGGCGACGTCGGCACCCAGTGGATCTGGCGGCCGACGATGCGTGCCTGCGGCGCATAGGACACCCAGCTTGGCGTCGGGATCACCAGGTCGCCGTAGTAGACCAGCTGCAGCACGAACATCAACTCCTTCGAGCCGGGACCGATCAGCACGTCGTCGCCGCTGCGCTCGATGCCATGCATGCGCCGATGGTAGCCGGCAACGGCATCGCGCAGGGCCCGCAGGCCGCGCACCGGCAGGTAATCCTTCTGGTGGGCGTTGGCCTTCAATTCGTCGACCACTGGCTGCGGCACCGGAAACGGCGACTGGCCCAGTCCCAATCGATAGACCTGGCGTCCGCTGCGAATCAACTCGGCGCTGCGCTCGTTGATCGCCAGGGTGGCGGACTGCTTCAGTCCGCGGACGTTGAGATTCAGATTGACATCGGGGGATGCCGATTTTCTTCGAATCATCTTTTCTCCCTTCACTGTGCCGTCGGACGATCCGGGTCGCCGCGACATTCTGGGCTTTATTATTGCCCAATAACTATCCACTGCCAAATCGGATTGCTGCATTGCGCGATAGTTCCGGCGGCGGACCGGGTGGGCATCACCCGCGATGCTAGAATTTCTTTCGTTTTTCCCACCCGGTCCGGTACCGCCATGAAAAAAGTCGTTGATTCGATGGAAACCTTCATCTTCTGGAGCCGCTGGCTGCAGGCGCCACTCTACCTCGGCCTGATCGCCGCCCAGGGCGTCTATGTCTATCACTTCATGCACGAATTGATCCACCTCGTCACCAAGGCCGGCAGCCTGGGCGAGACCGAGGTCATGCTGATCGTGCTGGGCCTGATCGACGTGGTGATGATCGCCAACCTGCTGATCATGGTCATCATCGGCGGCTACGAGACTTTCGTTTCGCGGCTCGACCTCGACGAGCACCCGGACCAGCCGGAATGGCTGTCGCACGTCAATGCCGGCGTGCTCAAGGTCAAGCTCGCCACGGCGCTGATCGGCATCTCCTCGATCCACCTGCTCAAGACCTTCATCAACGCCGGCCAGCTCGAGGATCGCGTGATCATCGCCCAGGTGGCGATCCATCTGTCCTTCCTGATCTCGGCGATGGCCATCGCCTGGACCGACAAGATCATGACCAACACGCTGCTGGTCAGCAAGCACGCGCCGCACTGAGATTCCAACGGAGGTAATCCGCATGGCCACCATCAAGCAGGACGACTTCATCGCCTCCATCGCCGATGCCTTCCAGTACATCAGCATCTACCATCCGCTCGATTACATCCAGGCACTGGGCAAGGCGTGGGAGCGCGAGGAAGGCCCGGCGGCAAAGGACGCCATCGCCCAGATCCTGACCAACTCGCGCATGTGCGCCGAGGGCCGCCGCCCGATCTGCCAGGACACCGGCATCGCCGTGGTCTTCCTCAAGATCGGCATGGACCTGCGCTGGGACGCGAAACTGTCGGTGCAGGAGATGGTTGACGAAGGTGTGCGCCGCGCCTACCTGCACCCGGACAATCCGCTGCGCGCCTCGGTGCTGCACGACCCCGCCGGCAAGCGCACGAATAGCAAGGACAACACCCCGGCCGTGGTGCATTACGAGATCGTGCCGGGCGACCACCTCGAAGTCATCTGCGCCGCCAAGGGCGGCGGTTCCGAGAACAAGGCCAAGATGGTCATGCTCAACCCGTCGGATTCCATCGTCGACTGGGTGCTGAAGACGCTGCCGACCATGGGCGCCGGCTGGTGCCCGCCGGGCATACTCGGCATCGGCATCGGCGGCACGCCGGAAAAGGCCATGCTGCTGGCCAAGGAGTCGCTGATGGCGCCGGTGGACATGCATGAACTGCTGCAGCGCGGTGCGAAAAACCGCATTGAGGAACTGCGCCTCGAACTCTACGACAAGGTCAATGCCCTGGGCATCGGCGCGCAGGGTCTGGGCGGCCTCACCACGGTGCTCGATGTCAAGATCATGGACTACCCGACCCACGCCGCCAGCCTGCCGGTGGCGCTGATCCCCAACTGCGCCGCCACCCGCCACGTTCATTTCCATCTCGACGGTTCGGGTCCGGCGCACCTTCCGCCGCCGCGCCTCGAAGACTGGCCCGCCGTCACCTGGCAGGCCGACGAGAAGCAGGCCACACGCGTCCAGCTCGACACCCTGACCAAGAGCCAGGTCGCCGCCTGGAAACCGGGCCAGGTACTTCTGCTCAACGGCAGGATGCTGACCGGCCGCGACGCCGCGCACAAGCGCATCGCCGACATGCTGGGCAAGGGCGAGAAATTGCCGGTCGACTTCACCGACCGCATCATCTACTACGTCGGCCCGGTCGATCCGGTTCGCGACGAGGCCGTCGGCCCGGCCGGCCCGACCACCGCCACGCGCATGGACAAGTTCACCCGCATGATGCTGGAGCAGACCGGGCTGATCGCCATGGTCGGCAAAGCCGAGCGCGGCCCCACCGCCATCGCGGCGATAAAGGACAACCGGGCCGCCTATCTCATGGCCGTCGGCGGCGCCGCCTACCTCGTTTCCAAGGCCATCAAGTCGGCCAAGGTCGTGGCCTTCGCTGATCTCGGCATGGAAGCGATCTACGAATTCGACGTGGTCGACATGCCGGTCACCGTAGCGGTGGATTCGAACGGCACCTCGGTGCACGAGACCGGCCCGCACGAGTGGCGCGTGAAGATCGGCAAAATTCCCGTCGTGCCGCATTGAAGCGCCGTCCCGCCAGCGCCGAGTTTATTACGCGCCCATGATCGGGGTCTTCGACTCCGGCCTCGGCGGCCTTTCGGTGCTGGCCGCCATCGCCCGCGAGCTGCCGCGCGCCGACCTGCTCTATCTCGCCGATACGGCCCACGTGCCCTACGGCGCCAGGCACGACGAATTCATCCGCGGCCGCGTGCTGGCCATCGGCCGCCACCTGGTCGAAGACCATGGCTGCTCCCTGCTGGTCGTCGCCTGCAACACCGCCACCGCCGCCGCGGTCAATGAGTTGCGGCAGCAACATCCCGGCATCGCCGTCGTCGGTGTCGAGCCCGGCGTCAAGCCGGCGGCACATTCGAGCATCACTCGCAGAATCGCCGTGCTGGCGACCGAAGCCACGGCCCGCAGCGAACGCCTCGCCCGCCTGATCCGCGAACACGCCGGCCATGTCGGGGTGGACATCGTCGCCTGCCACGGCTGGGCGACGCGGGTGGAGACCCTGCATCTCGACGGCCCCGAATTCATGGCCGAGGTGCGCGCCACGGTCGAACCGCTGCTTGAACGCGGCATCGATCGCCTGGTGCTGGGCTGCACCCATTACAGCTTTCTGACGCCCCAACTCGCCCCGCTGGCGCAGGGCCGCGCCGAACTGGTCGATGTCGCAGCGGCAGTCTCGCGCCAGGTGCTGCGTCTGGCAGGAAATCATGCCTGCCAGGAAGGCAGCGGGCAACTCGCACTCTTGGCTACCGCCCGTCCCGAGCATCTGCATGTGGCATTGCCCGCCCTCGGCCTCAACTGGCTGGCAGGCCGCTGCGTTGGCCCGGCGCAGCATGCGACGATCTGACCCACCCCCAAGCCGCCGCCGCGCTAGGCAAAGCTGACGCCAAAGTGCTAAGCTGGCCGCCCTAACGTTGGCATGGGCATCAAGTCGCCGCACACGATGGATCGCATCAACGTCATCGAACACCTGCAGGAGGTCATCTCCGATCTCCACGGCGCCCACATGGATCGCCATCTGCAGCGCCATGCGCCGCGCGACCGCTTCGACCCCACTCGCACCGACGTCTCGTCGAAAATTCGCCGCGCCATCGCCGAGCGCCAGCCAGTCGAGGCCATCGTCATGACCGCCGACATCCGCCGCTCCAGTTCGGTGATGAAGGAATCGATCGACATCCTGCAGTTCGCCAACATCCTCGACGACTTCGTCGGCGAGTTCCGCACCGTGCTGCATTTCCACAACGGCTGGTTCGACAAATTCACCGGCGACGGCTTCATCTGCTACTGGCTGGTCGAGGAAGGTTTTGCGACACAGATGGAAACCGTGCTGGCCTTCTCGGCCACGGTGATGGAAAGTTTCCGCAGCTACTACTACCCGGCCTTTCTGGCCAACCTGCGCAACATCCCGAGCGGGGTCGGTCTATCCATCGGCATCGACGCCGGCCTCTGCCACGTCGCACCGATCGCCGGAGACCTCACGCTGGTCGGCCCGCCCATCGTCGGCGCCGTGCGCATGGCCAATGCCGCGCGCAAGCCCTACGAGTTGCTGATGAACGCCTATCCCGGGAACCGCCTGACCGAGGGTGCGACGCGGAACAACGGCCAACTGACGACCGACCTGCAGTATCGCGCCGCACAATGCTGCGTCCCGACCAAGGAATACCCGGAAGGACAGGAAGCCTACGCCGTCAATTTCCTCAAGAATGGCAAGAACCTGTTCGTCTGAGCTTGTCTTGAGCCGAAAATGAAGTTCAGCGTCGATTCATTTCGCGCCTGGCCCCACAAGAAGGTCACCCTGCTCGGCATGTCGGGCGTCGGCAAGACCTGGCTGTCGTCGCTACTGCGCCGCCACGACTGGTTCCACTACTCGGCCGACTTCCGCATCGGCAAGCGCTACCTCGACGAGCCGATCCTGGACATCATCAAGCAGCAGGCGATGCAGGTGCCCTTCCTGCGCGACCTGCTGCGGCGCGACTGGATCGACATCAAGAACAACATCAAGATCGACGACCTCGGCCCGGTGCTGACCTTCGTCGGCAAGCTTGGCGACCCGGCGAAGGGCGGCATTCCCTTCGACGAGTTCTCGCGCCGCCAGGCCATGTACCGCGAGGGCGAAATCGCCGCGATGCAGGACGTACCGGCCTTCATCGCCAAGGCACAGGACATCTACGGCTACAACCATTTCGTCAACGACGTCGGCGGCAGCCTCTGCGAACTCGATGAACCCGCGGTCATCGACCTGCTGGTCGAGCACACGCTGATTCTCTACATCCAGGTCACGACCGCGGACGAGGAAGCCGAGTTGATCCGCCGCGCGCAGAGCGACCCCAAGCCGCTCTACTTCCGCCCGGCCTTCCTTGCCGAGCACCTGCCGAAGTTTCTGGCCGAGCGCGGACTCGGCGGCATCGCCGCGGCCGACCCCGACGATTTCACCCGCTGGGTCTTCCCCCACCTCTTCCACTCGCGCATCCCGCGCTATGAAGCCATCGCCCGGCCGCACGGCTACACCGTGACTTCGCACGAGGTGGCACAAGTGAAGGACGAGAAGGACTTCATCGCGCTACTGGAAACAGCGATCGCCCGCCAGACACAGACTCATTGAGCCATCAGATTTGAACAGTCTGGCGAGACCCAAACTGCCGCCGACGGCAGCAACCAACCCGCAGGTCCGCATTCCTATTTGCTGCCGGCGTACTCCCGACCCTTAGAGAGAGCCGTATCACGCCATCGAAGACAAGGCAGCGGCCAGGTCGGCGTTGTCGTTCTTCGGAGGCGGATGGCCTGCTTGTTTTCGATGGTCGTGACGCAATCCCATGGCAATCTCATGTTGCTTTTCCATTGACCATTGGATCAATGGCTGCGCGGCAAGGAAAGCATGGAACTGATCCCAGTCCTCAATCACTGCCCTCTTCATTTCCTACTCCTTATTAGCGATGCCGCCGGTCCCAAGGCTGCACAAGGTCAACATCTTGCCGTTCGGCTACCCCGCTGTATAGGCCCCCTTCAGATTGGTGGCTGCCGCTCTGGTTTTCTGGCTATCAGGCCGGACTCGACCCCCAAGAGTCGTTCAGCTTTCGAGGTCGTGAAGGTCAGCCATGCGCGGTACTGCTGCCGCTGGGTTCAGCGCGATGGACGAGTACTCATCGGCCTAAGGAGTCAGCGGCTCCCGCCGGAAGCTGTCATTCACGAATGTCCAAGGCAGCTTCCAACAGCGGTTACCGCTTGAACGGATTGATGACATCGACCCCAGTCGGTTCGAAGTGGCTGGTGTTTCGAGTAACTACCGTCAGGCCATGCGTCAAGGCCGTCGCCGCAATCAACAAGTCTGCGCCGTCGTGCCCGAGTTGCGCGGACAGACGGCCCCAGCGCCGGGCAATGCCGGGCGTTACCGGAAGAATGCGATCAGCATAAAGTCGCGTCATATCCTCAAGCCACACCGCCAGAGCGTCGGCGAACTTGGGATCGGCCTTGCGCCGTTTTTCGATTCCGCGCTCGATTTCGCCCAGCGTTAACACGCTCAGATGAAGCTGGTCGTTCTGCTGCTTCGATATCCAGCGGACCACGCCGGTATCCGGCTTCGTTTTGCGCAGCTCGGAGACGATGACGGTATCGAGCAGGAACATCAGAGTTCGACATCCCTCAATGCGATGCGGCTGGCCTTGTCATCCGCATCGTCGCTTTTTGGAATGGCCAGTAGATGCGCCACGAGTCCTGGTGCGGTGGCACGCGCACCAGCGCGAAGCGCACGATAGCTTGCCTCGGACAAAACCACTACAGCTTCCCGGCCTCGCCGGGTTACGTGCTGCGGTTCGCCTTGCAAGGCCGACTCAACAACCTGGCTGAACTGCGCTTTTGCGTCCTGCAAACGCCACTGGGAACTCCGCATGGCCACACCTCCAATGAATGCTCATACTGGTCTGATTATCTGACTAGATAGTGTCCGCGTCAAGTCGGTGGGATTGGTTGTTGCGGGGATTGGTGACAGCGATCCTCAGATCCTCGTAGCCATGGTTCGTTGATACATCGCAATCTGCACAAAACTCAGGAATTCTTGAGCTTCGCTATCTGAATTCAGTCAGTGGCTCCTTAGGCCGGTGAGCACTCATTGGCGGTCATATTTTGAGCGTCGGCTGTCTGGGGCGCTGCTGACGTTCAGTTCGGTAATTTCAGCGAACTGCGAACGTCGGCGCCTGGCCGACAGTACGCACCCAGCGTCCCTGCGATAAGCGGACAAACGTCGTCGGCAGTCACGAAGGCATGCCGTCCTTTGCCTGCGTCTTCGTTGCCCGCCCCAAGGCCGGGCGGCGACATCCAATTAACGTCCGAATATCCCGCGCAGCATCTGGCCGGCGTCGGGGATGCCGACGCCACCACCATCTTCCTCGCGGCCCGAATTCTGCGGCATCTCGCGCTCGACCTGTGTGGGCATGTCCTCGCGCGACGAACGCGAGCGCCGCTGGCTGCGCGGCGCCGTATCCTCGTCGCCCATGCCCAGCATGGTCATGCCGGTCGACTTGACGCGAACGCGTGCCACCCACTCCGGCTGCCACGAGGGCTCCGCCTTTGGCGGACGCGGCGGATGGGACAGGTTGAGTTCGGGGCCGTAGGCGATCATGCTCACCATCGCGCCTTCGACATTGGCGAAAATGCCTTTCGGAATCACGCATTGCTGCGTCGCCGGCGGCAGAATCACTCGTTCCTTGAGGAATTTCTGTATGTTGGCCGGCGACAGGTAGGTCATCAGGCCCCAACCCGGGTCCGGCTCCTCGCTGGAACTCCAGATGATCATTTCGCTTTCGCCGCGCGCCCCCATGGCATTGAGGAAATAGGCCTGCGCGTTGCTCACCGCATTCCAGCCGACCGTGATGCTGGCGGCCGGCTCGCCGCGCGTGGTCATGGCGATCTTGGGCATGAAGTCGTAGGCCTCGGCGACCGCGAATTTGAAGCTCGCCGGCACGCCGTCGCCGGAGAGGGCGTGGCCGCCGACGAACGATCCGTCCTTCGGCACGCGGCGGCGGTCCTTCTCGTTGGGCCACACCGAGCGGCCGGGCTGGCTCTTGGCGCCGCGATCGGCGACATGGCGCCCCGTCATGAAACGGCCATACTCGGCGAAGTCCGCCTTGGCGAAGTCAAGCACGCGCGGCTGGCCCGGTCGCACGTTCTCGCCGCAGCCCCAGTAGAACAGGATGCGACCCTTGGGCTTTTCCGGCACTTCGTCCGGCCCGCTGTCGCGCTCGCCGCGAGCCCGCTCTACCTTCGGCGGCAACAGCGGCAGCGTCGGCCCCAGCCGCAACTCGGCCGGAATGCCATGGCTACCCTCGATGCCCGCCGGCTTGGCGCGCAACCACAGCGCGGTATCGAGCGACTTGCCCATCTGCCCCATCGGTCCCTTGGTGCTGCCGAATGCATTGCCGCCCATCATCTGCGACATCATGCCGCTTTCCATCATGTCGTCCGGCATGCCGGGAATAGACATGGCCGATGTCGCCAGATCCATCCAGAACTGCGCCTCGACCGCCTTGTTCTGGGCATGAGCGACGCCCACGCCAAGCAGCAGCGCCGCCATTACGCCATATTTCATACGCATACGCCCTCTCCTTCCGCCGGCTATGCCGGCCACGCAGCAAGAAACCTGGTCCAGTGCGGCGCTTCGGCCTTGGCCAGTTCGGCGCGGACGAAGGCGACCTCGGCCTGGTGCTCGGTAGCGTTCATCCTGCCGCGCATCAGCTGGAAGCGCAAATATACCATGTAGGTATTGACGACATCGGTTTCGCAGTAGTCGCGTATTTCGTCGATCCCGCCGGCCAGCCACTCGCCCCAGACCGCACCGCCGTCCATGCCGAGTTTGCCCGGCAGGCCCATCAGCTTGGCCAGCTCGTCGAGCCGCGCGCTGGCGCGCGGCTGGTACATCGCCAGCAGGTCCATCAGGTCGAGGTGGCGCGTGTGGTAGCGGCCGATGTAGTTGTTCCACTTGAAGTCGCGGGCGTCAAAGCTGTCGCCCTCGCCCATTTCCCAGTAGCGCGCCGCCTCGACGCCGTGGATCAGGCCGCGATAATGCAGCACCGGCAGGTCGAAGCCGCCGCCGTTCCAGGATACGAGCTGCGGCGTGTATTTTTCGATGCCCCCGAAAAAGCGGCGGATGATCTCGGCTTCGTTCAGCTTGGGTTCTGCCAGCGACCAGACCTTGAAGCCATCGTCGGAGCGCAGCACGCAGGAGATGACGGCGATGCGCTGCAGGTGGTGCGGCAGGAAGTCCGAGCCGTTCTTCGCCCGCTGGCGCTGGAAGGCGAACTCGGCGACCTCGGCATCGGCTAGTTCGGGCGGCAGATCGTGCAGGGCGCGAATGCCGGCGACATCGGGAATGGTCTCGATGTCGAAAACGAGAACGGGAGTCACGTCAGTCCTGCCAGATTACTTTTTAACCCACGCGCCCTGCGGGTTCTGCACCCACCAGCCGGGCTGGGCCTTGGCAATCCACTGCTGGGCAAAAGTGGCACGGATGTCGGATTCCCAAGCCGGATTGCCGTTGGCCTTGGCGATCTCGCGATAGAGCGCTGCACGGTCAGCGTTCTCGGCGGCCACAGCCGATTGGACCACACCGCGCTGCGCCAGCGGAATGGCGCCGGCATCGCGCAGCTGCACCGTGGCATCGCGCGCCAGACCCAGCGCACCGCTGGCGTAGTGCGGTGCCAACTGGGCGTGGCGTGCCGCCATCGCCGACTTTGTCTGGGCGATGGCCGGCGTGTTGATCTCGAGGTTGCCCTGCGCCGCGGCGGCGCCGCTCAGCAGCAACAGCAGGAAGCTCAGCAGGGTTTTCATCATTTGCTCTCCTTGGTCGGCGCCAGCGCATCCGGCGTCTTCTGCAATTGCCAGACTTCGTCGATGATCTTGTCGGCGGCCTTTTCGGCCGCCGCCGCCGGGAAATAGATATTGATGGTGACACACCCCGCCAAACAGCCGGCGGCGAACAGGGACAGGGCGATACGGGACATGGTGACTCCTATTCGATGACGGGGCGCGAATTGCCGGCGGCGATTTCCTGCAGGCGCGATACCAGCACGTCCCAGCTGACGCGACGATTGTAGCCCATGACATTCAGCGCCGGCACGCCGCCGCCCTTGACCATCAGGTAGCCGTGGCCGCTGTCTTCCAGGCCGCCCATCTGGCAGACACCGCCGACCAGGCGACAGGTCAGGCCGATGCGGTCGTAGCCGAAGGTCTCGAAGAAGCGCAGGAAGCTGCGCTGGATCGCCGCGCCGGCGCCGGCACCGCCCAGCGAGGAGATGTTCTGCACCGCGCGCTGGCTGATGCGCTTGCGAAAATCGCCCGGGCTGGTCTCGATGCGCGCGGCAAAGGCCTGTGGCTGCCAGCCGACCATTTCCAGCCCGCGCACGTCGGCGTCGACATAGCCGGTGATGCTGCCGAAGGAAAAAGTGTCGGTCAGCATCGCCAGGTCGAGGTGGCGCGCATCGATGTCGGCCACCACGCGCGGCGCACGCCCGAACGGCTCGACGACCTTCAGCCCGGCGACGGACAGGTAGCCGTCGAACAGCGCCACGATCAGCGTGCCATCCAGCACCAGCGTGCCGTCGGCATAGCGGATGCGTGGAATCGTTGCCGACAACAGCCCTTCCATCCGCGGCAGGCCGAGCGTGGCCGAAAGCGATGGCATGGATACCGGATCCACGGCCCCCGCCAGTTGCCAGCGCCATTTTTCGCCTTCGCGCCGTGCGGCGAAGTCTTCGAACAGCAGGCGGCTGTCGAGCAGCGGCACCTCGAACCTGTCGAAACCGAAGTTCCAGCCATTCATCGCCAGCGCCAGGTTGAACGGCCCCAGCGGCACCACGCCGGCCTTGCCGCCATCGGCCGTGACTTGCGCCGCGGTCGCGGCTTCGCGCCGCCAGGGCACGCTCGCCTGCAGCTTGGCGAGGGAGAGACGACCGCCACCGACATCGAGCGTATCCAGGTCCAGATCGAGATCGAGGCTGCGCAAGCCGACGTCATCGACGGCCAGCGCAAAGCGCACCGTTCCGGCCGGCTGGATTCGCGGCGTTTCGCCGAGCAGCGGCTGGCCGAAACCGGCCCAGGCAGTGGCCGCCTGCCAGACGTCGCTGTTCAGGCTCAGCGCGGACAAGGCCTGGCGCTGGCGATCCCAGCGCATCTGTCCGTCCAGCACCCCGATTCCCGGCAGCGTCAGGCGTGCCGCCTCGACGTTCAGTTGCGTCGCATCCAAAATGCCGCGCGCTGCGAGGGCCTGCCCGGCACTCTTGAAATACCACGGCTGCGAATACACCTCGCCGCCCTGCCACGCGATGTCCGCTTGCCATTGCCAGGTTCCGCCGGCTTCCAGCGCCGTACCGCCGATGCGCAGAATGATGCCTTCGCCGGCTTGCGTTCCGGCGGCATTGCCGAAGCCGACTGCTGCTGCCGCAAGGTCGAGCTCGATCCGTTTCCCGGCCAGGCGCACCGCGCCGGAAAGCGTGCCCCTGGGCTGCCAGGCGGCAAGATCGGGCAACAGCGAGACCAGCGTCGCCGCGGGCAACTCGCGCAGCGTGATGTCGAGCGCCTTGGCCTTGGCGGCGTAGTGGAAGTCCAGATTCGCCGTGGCGCCAGCGCCGACTTTTGCCGTCCCGCCGATGCAGCGCCAGTCACCGCCGCTCCAGTCGAATTCCCGGCAATCGAGACGCACGTCGGTGAACCGGCGATCCGCGATGCGCAGCGTGCCGATGGCGAGTCGTGCACCACCGGCCTCCTGCTGCAGGACGATGCGCTCGGCCGCGAAGGCCGGATGCTCGATGCTGTCGATCTCGACCGATAATCCGAACGCGGCAACCGCCGCCGCGTGGAGCAGCAGCAGACCGGCGCCGACCCAGCGCATCCCTGAAGTAATCAGGCCTTGACGCGACCGATCAGGCCGCGCAGCGTGTCCTGGATGTCGGCCGGCAGCACCACGGTCTTGGCATTCTGCGACTCGGCCAGGCGTCCCATGGCGGTTATGTATTTCTCACCGAGCAGATACATCGCCGGCAGGTCGCCGGGGCCGACTGACTGCGCCACGCGCTTGATCGCCTCGGCGCTGGCATCGGCCAGAGTGACCTGGGCCTCGGCGTCACGGCGGGCAGCCTCGAGGCGGGCCTCGGCCTGGAGGATGGCGGACTGCTTGGCGCCTTCGGCCCGCGTCACCATGGCCTTGCGCTCGCGCTCGGCGCTTGCCTGAGCCTCCATCGCCTTCTGCATCGAGTCGGTCGGCTTGATGTCCTGGATCTCGACCGACTTCACCGTCAGGCCCCAGTCGATGGCCTCGTCGGCGATGGCCACGCGCAGCCGCGCCTTGATCTGGTCGCGGTTGGACAGCGCCTCGTCCAGCTGCATCTCGCCGACGATGGAGCGCAGCGTGGTCATGATCATGTTGCGGATCGCCTCGTGGAAATCCGTCACACCGTACACGGCCTTGATCGGGTCGGTGACCTTGATGAAGGCGATGGCGTTGGTGAGGATCACCGCGTTGTCGCGGGTGATCACCTCCTGCTCCTGCACGTCGAGGATGATGTCCTTGGTGACGAGCTTGTAGGCGACGTTATCGAGGTAGGGAATGATGATGTTGAGGCCCGGATGCAGCGTACCGTGGTACTTGCCGAGCCGCTCGACGATCCACTCCATGCCCTGCGGCACGATCCTCACGCCCTTCAACAGCGTGATGACCGCGAAGGCCAGCAGCGCCAGGACTACGATGAAACCATCACTCATGATCCACTCCTTCCGACTTTCAACAGACTGCCATCGACTTCCAGCACCCTGACGCGCTCGCCCGCCTTGATTTCCTCGTCGGCGATGCAAGGCCAGACATCGGCGCCGACCATGGGTTTCTGGAAACGCACTTCGCCGCGCGCGAACGGCGCGACGTCGTGGGTCAGCATGCCGATTTCGCCGATCACCTCGCTGGCCGACATGCCGATGCGCGTCTTGTGGCTCCCGGGCTTGAAGACCTTGAACCAGAAGACGATGAATGCGAGAGAAACAAGTAGCCAAATGGCCAGTTGTGCCGTGATCCCCAGCGTCGGCGCGATTGCCACGACCAGCGCCAGCACCAGCGCGCCGAGCCCGAACCAGACCAGCACGAAGGCCGGCACCGCCAGTTCCGCCAGGATCAGGATGATGCCGCCGACTGCCCAGTGCCACCATTCAAGTTCCATCGTCATTCCTCATGAAGTCGCATCATCGTTGCTGCATTGTAGCGAGCTTCTGCCGTCGCTCCTCGAACAGGCAGATCGCCGCGGCAGCCGCGACGTTGAGCGACTCGCAGCCCGGCGCCAGCGGAATCGTGGTGCGTCGCCGTGCCGCCAGCGCCGACTTTTCCGAAATACCGGCACCTTCGTTGCCGAAGATCCACGCCACCGGGCCGGCAAGGTCGAGGTCATAAAGCGACTCGCCTTCGCGCGCCACAGTGGCGATGCCGACACCGGCGTAGTTCGCCAGAAAATCCGGCAGGTCGACGCGCTCGCGGATGACGATGTCGAAGTGTGCCCCCTGCCCCGCCCGCAGCACCTTGGACGTCCACGCACCGGCGCAACCGCTGCCGAGAACGACGTCGCGTATCCCCGCGGCGGCGGCGGTGCGCAGGATGGTGCCGACGTTGCCGGCATCCTGCACGGCATCAAGCAGCACGCAGGATGCGGCCACATTCGTCATCGGTTGAAGCGGTATGGCGATCTCGGCGAGGATGCCGACAGGCGTTTCCACGCCGGAAAGCTCCGCGAACAGCGCGTCGCGCAACGCCAGCGTCTCGCAGCCCGCGCAGCGCCCCAGCAAGGCCTCCACTTCGGGATGCGCCGCACCGGCCTCGCTGACCGCGACGCGCAGCGGCGGACCGACCTTGTCCAGATAAGCGGCCAGCAGGTGCGGGCCATCGAGCAGCGTACGGCCGTGGCGGCGCGGATCGTCCGCGATGGCGCGCAGCGCCTTGAAAGTGGAATTGTCGCGTGAGGCCAGTGTTTTCATGGCACCATCTTCGCATGCGCAAGCTTCGCTGTGTCATCGTCACGCCGGCCCCGCCCGGCTCGCGCGCCGGCAACCGCAACACGGCGGTACGCTGGGCCGGCATCCTGCGCCAGTTCGGCTGGCGCGTCGACATCGTCACCGAATGGCAGGACGGCGACCAGGATCTGATGGTCGCCCTGCACGCGCGGCGCAGCCGGCCGTCGCTGCTGGCCTGGCGCCAGCGCCGCGGCGACAGCCCGCTGATGCTCGCGCTCACCGGCACCGACATCTATCGCGACATTCGCACCGACCCGGCCGCAGCCGATTCGCTGGAACGGGCCGACCGCCTGATCGTGTTGCAGGCCGCGGCCCTCGACGAACTGACGCCGCTGCAGCGGGCGAAGGCACTGGTCATCCACCAGTCCGAAACCGCGCGCGGCCCGTGGCAGCCGCCGCACCGCTTCACCCGCTTCGCGGTGATCGGCCATTTGCGCGAGGAGAAGGATCCGCTGCGCGCCGCGCTGGCGCTGGCCGAACTCCCGGACCTGCCGGGCCTGCGCGTGGTCGCGGCCGGCGCGGCGCTGGCACCGGTCTGGCACGACGAGACCATGGCCCTGATGGGCGCGGAACCGCGTTTTCGCTGGCTCGGCGAGGTGCCGCACTGGCGCGCGCTCAAGCTGTTGCGCGAGAGTCATGCCCTGATCGTCAGTTCCCGTCTCGAAGGTGGCGCCCATGTGATATCGGAAGCCATCGTGCACGGCGTGCCGGTGCTGGCCAGCGACATCCCGGGCAACATCGGGCTGCTGGGCGAAAGCTATCCGGGCTATTTCCCGGTGGGCGACAGCGCCGCACTTGCCCGGCTGATGCGTCGAGTACATGACGAACCCGGATTCGTCATGGCGCTTCACGCGGCGCTAGCGGCCCGTCAGCCGCTCTTCCGGCCAAGACGGGAGATCGCGGCTTGGCGTGCCGCTACCGCCGACTTTTACAGGCCGCGGCCGAAATAGGCACCCAGCGTGGCGATGAGGATGGTGGCGATGCCGAGGTGCAGGTTGAAGGCCACCAGCTTGCGGATGCGCTCCATCGCCGCGCCGCCTGCCGGCCAGTCCTCTGCCGCGACGGCCGCGGCGAGGCGGCGATAGAGCACCGCATCGATATAGACGAAGACGCCGGCCATGACGAGGCCGGTGGCCATCATGACGTGCCAGTGCAGCAGCGCGTTCTTGAAGCTGACGACGAGCATCATGGCGAAGCCCGAGCCGAGGATGGTGCCGACGGCGACTTCGACCGCGCCGAAGAAGCGGCCGAGCACCCCGGCCAGCAGCGGCAACCGCTGCGCCGGCTGCAATTGCGCGGCGGCGACCGGCCGCAAACAGTAGTGGGCGAAGAACATGCCGCCGACCCAGACGATGACGCCGGCGAGGTGAAGCAAAACAAGGACTGGCATCATTTCATTAGGCTCCTTGAAGGACGGCGCGAACGGGCGCGAAACTGCGGCGATGGAACGGCGCCGCACCGTGCGTGGCCAGCGCCGCAAGGTGCGCGGCGGTGCCGTAGCCTTTATGGCGGTCGAGGCCGTATTGCGGAAAACTCAGGTGCAGCAGGCGCATCTCGGCATCGCGCGCGGTCTTGGCCAGGATCGAGGCGGCCGATATTTCCGCCACCGTGGCATCGCCGCCGATGATCGCTCGTGCCGGGATGTCCAGCCGTGGGCAGCGGTTGCCGTCGATCAACACCTCGGAAGGCGTCGCCGCCAGCGACTCGACCGCGCGCTTCATCGCCAGCAGCGTGGCTTGCAGGATGTTGAGCGCGTCGATTTCCTCGACCGATGCCGATGCCACGGACCAGGCCAGCGCCCGGCTCTTGATCTCGATTTCAAGGCACTCGCGACGGCGCTCGCTGAGCTTCTTCGAATCGTTGAGGCCGACAATCGGTCGCGCCGGATCGAGGATCACCGCCGCGGCGAACACCGCGCCGGCCAGCGGCCCCCGGCCGGCCTCGTCCACACCGGCGATCACGCCGCCGCCCGACCAAGGTAGGGCAGGATGGCGGCGGCGGCCTTCGCCGACGTGTTCTGGCGCAGCGTGGTGTGGATTTCCGTGAAAACCTGCCGCAGTTTTTCCCGCACCTGGCGGTCGGCGTACAGATTGCCGAGCGCCTGCGCCAGGTTGTCGGCAGTGGCGTCATCCTGCAAAAACTCCGGCACGACGAAGCGGCCCGCAAGGATGTTGGGCAGTCCGACCCAGGGCTGGTAACGCATGCGCCGCATCAGCCGCCATGACCACGGCGACATGCGGTAGGCGATCACCAGCGGCGTCTTTATCAGCGCGGTTTCCAGCGTCGCCGTGCCGCTGGCCACCAGTGCGACGTCGGCGGCGGCCAACGCATCCTGGGCGTGGCCGAACATCAGCTTGATGGCGCCGCCGGGCTGCCCCAGAGCGCCATCGCCCCCCCCGCGGGGGGCAGCGAAGGAAGCGAGTTTCGGGGACGCGTTGTCCAGCATCTCCTGCGCGCCGCACTTCCAGAGCGCCTCCTCGAACTGGTTGCGGGTTTCGCGCGTCGTCAGCGGCACCAGAAAGCGGGCATCGGGAAAACGCCCGGCCAGCTTCTGTGCCGTCTCGATGAACAACTCGGCCATGGCCTGCAATTCGGACTGGCGGCTGCCGGGCAGCAGGGCGAACACCGGCGCGGCACCTTCGATGTCGAGCCGTTCGCGTGCGGCCTTTTTTTCGATTACCAGCGGGATTACGTCGGCCAGCGGATGGCCGACGTAAGTCACCGGCACCTCTTGCTTCCGATAGAGGGCCGGCTCGAACGGGAACAGGGCCAGCATGTGCGTCACGGCGCGAGCGATCTTGCGGATGCGCCCACCACGCCAGGCCCAGACCGAGGGGCTGACGTAATGGATGGCCGGAATGCCGCGCGCCTTTAGCCGCTGCTCCAGCCAAAGGTTGAAGTCGGGCGCGTCAACACCGATGAAGACGTCCGGCTTTTCCCGCAGCAGCCGCGACAGCAGGTCGCGGCGGATGCCGGTGATCTCGCGATAGTGACGCAGCACCTCGACATAGCCGCGCACCGACAGCTTCTCCGCCGGCCACCAGGCGTCGAAGCCCTGCATTTCCATCTTGGTGCCGCCGATGCCGACGAAGCGTGCATCGGGCAGATGCTGCTTGAGCGCCGCGATCAGGTGCGCGGCCAGCAGGTCACCGGAGGCCTCGCCGGCCACCATGGCGATGCAGAGGCTCATTTAGCGGACGATGCCCCGACCGGGCACGGCAAGAAAGTCGGCGAGGATTCCAAGTTCGGGGGCTGCGCCCACCGCCGCAGTGATTTCGGCCTTCGCCTCGGCCAGCGGCAATCCGGACTTGTAGAGCGTCTTGTAGGCACGCTTGATCGCCGCCACCGCCTCCGGCGAAAAGCCGCGGCGCTTGAGGCCTTCGCTGTTGATGCCGTGCGGCGCCGACGGGTTGCCCGACGCCGTCACGAAGGGCGGCAGGTCCTGCAGCAGGATCGTGCCCATCGCCGTCATGCTGTGGGCACCGATGCGTACAAACTGGTGCACGACGGTGAAGCCGCCGAGGATGGTCCAGTCGCCGACATGGACGTGTCCGGCGAGTTGCGCGTTGTTGGCGAATATGGTGTTGCTGCCGACCTGGCAGTCATGCGCCAGATGGACATAGGCCATGATCCAGTTGTCGCTGCCAACGCGGGTCACTCCGACGTCCTGGGCCGTGCCGCAATTGAAGGTGCAGAACTCGCGGATGGTGTTGCGGTCGCCAATTTCCAGCCGTGTCGGCTCACCGGCGTACTTCTTGTCCTGTGGTGCCGCGCCGATGGAGCTGAACTGGAAAATGTGGTTGTCGCGGCCGATCCGGGTATGGCCGTCGATGACGACATGCGGACCGACGCGGGTACCGTCGCCGATCTCGACATGCTCGCCGACCAGCGTATAGGCGCCGATGTCCACGCCGGCGCCGAGTTTGGCGCCAGGATGGACGACGGCTGTCGGGTGAATGCTCATTCGACGGGGCGCACCGTGCACATCAGCTCGGCCTCGGTCGCAAGCTGGCCATCGACCGTCGCCTTGGCGGCGAACTTCCAGATGCCCCTTTTGCTGGCAGTTATCGAGACGTCGAGGATCAGTTGATCACCCGGACTCACCGGCTTCTTGAAGCGCGCGCCATCAATGCCGACGAAATAATAGACCGACTTGTCGTCGGGCTTGCCGCCCATGGTCTTGAAGGACAGGATCGCCGCCGCCTGTGCCATCGCCTCGACGATCAGCACGCCCGGCATCACCGGGTGGTGCGGATAGTGGCCAGGAAAGAAGGGCTCATTCACGGAGACGTTCTTCAGCGCCTTGATGCGCTCGCCCGGCACCACCTCGAGCACCCGATCGACCAGCAGGATGGGGTAGCGGTGCGGCAGGTGTTCGAGGATTTCGTGGATGTCCATCGAGGTCATGGTTTCTCCGAAGGGCCGCCCCGAGGAGAGACGGCCAAATCATGGAGCGGGCGAAGCCCGCGAACAACCGTCAACCCCTTCCTCGGGAAGGGGGGCGGGGGGATGGGGGTCACTAGCGATTCTCCAGTTCGGCGAGGCGCATTTCGAGGGCGCGTATTTTATCGGCCATCGCGTCAAGATGGCGCAGGCGCGAGAAGTTCTTCAACCAGTCGGCGTGGGCCATGAACGGCACCGTGCCGGTGTAGCTGCCGGGCGTTGCAATCGACTTTGACACCAGCGTGCCGGCCGAGACATGCACGCCGTCCGCCAGCTCGATGTGGCCGAGGATGATGGCGCCGCCACCCACCGTGCAGCCAGCGCCGACTTTTGCACTGCCGGCGATGCCGACGCAGCCGGCCATGGCGGTGTTCGCACCGATATGGACGTTATGGGCAACCTGGATCTGGTTGTCGAGTTTCACCCCGTCGCCGATCACCGTGTCTTCGAGCGCGCCCCGGTCGATGGTGGTGTTGGCACCGATCTCGACGTCGTCGCCGACGACGACGCGGCCCGTTTGCGGAATCTTCACCCATGCGGCGGCATCGCGGGCAAAACCGAATCCGTCAGAGCCGATGACCGCCCCGGAATGAACGATGGCGCGCTCGCCGATGCGGCAGCCGGCCGCGACCGTTACCCTGGGGTGAAGCCATGAGCCGGCGCCGATTCGGGCGTTTTCTCCGATGGCGCAGCCGGCACCGACCACCGTGTTCTCGCCGATGGATGCTCCGGCTCCGATCCATGCATGGGGGCCGACGCTGACGCTGGCCGGAATTACGGTCTCGACCACAGCCGATGGATGGACGCCGACGGCCGGCCGGGGGGGCGGATTGAACCACTGCGCGACACGGGCGAAGTAGAGGTAGGGTTGCGCCGTCACGATGGCCGCAACCGGGCAGGCGTCGCGCGCCTCCGGCCCAAGAATCACCGCAGCCGCACGCGTTACCGCAAGCTGGCCCTGATATTTCGAATTGGACAGGAAGCCGAGTTGATCGGCTTCGGCCGACTCCAGCGTGGCGACGCCGCGAACCAAAATCCCGCCATTACCGACGAGATCCCCGCCGAAGCGGGCGACAATCTCGTCGAGGCGAACCACGGGCTACACGCCGGAATGTAGTATTACTTGGAACTGTCGGCCAAGGCCTTGATGACCTTGTCGGTGATGTCCAGTTTGGGGCTGACGTAAACGCCCTCTTGCAGAATAAGGTCGTACTTCTCGGCCTCTGCCACCTGCTTGATGACCTTGTTGACCCGCTCGTAGATGCCGGCCATTTCTTCGTTCTGGCGCAGATTGAGATCTTCGCGGAATTCCCGCTGCTTGCGCTGGAAATCGCGGTTCAGGTCATTGAACTCGCGCTCCTTGGTGCGACGATCGGTCTCGGACATGGTCACGGAATTCTTCTCGAGAGATTCCTGAGTCGCCTGCAGCTGCTTGGCCAGCTTCTGCAAATCCTGATCGCGCTTCTCGAACTCCTTCTCGAGCTTCTTCTTGGCCTTGGCCGCCTGCGGCGACTCGTTGATCACCTTCTGGCCATTGACGAAGCCGATCCGGGTTTCGGCCAGAGCCGGGGCGGCAGCCAGTGACAGGGTCAGCGCCGCAATGGTAATCAAGGTTTTTTTCAACTGGTCTCTCCTGCGAATATCAGAATGCGGAACCCATGGTGAATTGCACACCTTCGGTCTTGTCGTTGGTCTTCTTGTTGAGTGCGCTGGCGAAGCTGAACTTGAGCGGACCAACCGGCGAGGTCCAGGCTACGGAAAGTCCGGCGCTATAACGGGCGCCACCATCGTCGGCGATTACGGGCACGGTGATCAGGTTGCTGCTCTGGCCCCAGACACGGCCGCCGTCGAGGAAGGCGCCGAGGCGTACCGACTTGTCCTTGCCCATGCCCGGCATCGGGAACAGGAACTCGATGTTGCCGACGACACGATGGGTGCCGCCGAGGCGCTCCAGCGTCACCGGATCATACGGACCGACGGTACCGCCCTGGTAGCCGCGGATCGAGCCGATGCCGCCAGCATAGAGGTTCTTGAAGAAGGGCAGCGGCTTGCCGCCGTAGCCATCCGTGGATGCCACCTCGCCGTTGATCTTGAGCGCGTAGTCGCGGCCGATCGGGAAATAGTGGGTATGCGCAGCACTGGCCTTCCAGTACTTGATGCTGCCAGCGGGCAAGGCCACCTCGGCACCGATGCGGCTGACAAAGCCCTTCATCGGGTAGGTGCGGCTGTCGAGGGTGTCGCGGCCCCAGCCGGCGGTACCCAGCAGCGTATTGTTGCGCGCGCCGAAATCGCGCACGTAGTCCTGATACACGATCGGGCTGTTGGCCGTGACCTTGATCTTGGTCACGTCTGCCGAAAGGCCGAAACTGACCGAGTTTTCCTCGGAAATCGGCAGGCTGGTACGCAGGCCGAAGCCGGTCGAGCGAGCGCCATAGGCGCCGACCGCCAGCGAACTGGTATCGGTATCGCGATGATAGACATCCCAGCCCAGCGACACGCCATCCACCGTCCAGTAGGGGTCGGTGTAGGAGAGGGAATAAAGGGTATTGACCTTGCTGGTGTTGATGCCGAGGCCGAGGTGCTTGCCGCTGCCAAACAGGTTCTGCTGCTCGATCGAGCCGGAAAGCGTGACCTTTTCCGAACTGGAGTAGCCGGCGCCGAGCATGATGTTGCCGGTCGGCTTTTCCTTGACGTTGACGTTGACGTCGACCTGGTCGGTGGTCCCGGCCACCGGCGGTGTCTCGATGGTGACATCCTCGAAATAACCGAGCTTGTCGACGCGGCTCTTGGATTTGTTGATCTTGTCGCCGTCGTACCACGCTGCCTCGAGCTGGCGCATCTCGCGGCGGATCACCTCGTCGCGGGTCTTGTTGTTGCCGGTGACGCCGATGCGCCGGACATAGACGCGCCGACCCGGGTCGATGAAGATGGTGAAGGCCGCCGTGCGCTTGGCCTTGTCCAGCTCGGGAGCGGCGTTGACGTTGGCGAAGGCGTAGCCGTCGTTGCCGAGGCGCTCGCTCAACGCCTTGGTAGTGTCGGCCATTTTCTCGCGCGAGAAGACCTCGCCCGGCTTCACCTGCACCAGCTTGATCAGTTCGGCCTCGGGCAGCGTCAGGTTGCCGGCCAGCTTGACCGAGGAGACGGTGTACTTCTCGCCCTCGGTGATGTTGATGGTGATGTAGATGTCCTGCTTCGACGAGGAGATCGACACCTGGGTGGATTCGACGTTGAACTCCAGATAGCCGCGGTCGAGATAGTAGGAACGCAAAGCCTCGATGTCGCCCGACAGTTTCTGCTTCGAATACTGGTCGTTCTTGGTGTACCACGTAAGAATACCGGGCGAGCGCAACACGAACAGGTCGAGCAGGTCTTTTTCCTTGAAGGCCTTGGCGCCGATGATGTTGATCTGCTTGATCTTGGCGATATCGCCTTCCTCGACGCTGACGCTGATGCCGACCCGGTTGCGCTCGAGCGGAGTCACCGTCGTGGTGAGATTGACGGCATAGTAGCCCTGGCTCAGGTACTGGCGCTTGAGTTCCTGCTCGGCCTTCTCGATCAGCGCACGGTCGAAGATGCGTGACTCGGCCAGGCCGACTTCCTTGAGGCCTTTCAGCAGGTCTTCCTTCTTGAAGGTCTTGAGGCCATTGAAGTCGATGGATGCGATGGCCGGACGTTCCTCGACGATGACGACGATGACATCCTTGTCGACCTCGATGCGCACATCCTTGAAGAAACCTGTGCCGAACAAGGTCTTGATGGCCTGCGCCGCCTTGTCGTCGGTCATCGTGTCGCCGACCTTGACGGGCAGGTAGCTGAACACCGTGCCGGCCTCGGTACGCTGGATGCCCTCGACACGAATGTCGGAAACCTTGAATGGGTCGAATGCCAAAGCCGGCGAGGCGCTCAACGCAACCCCCAGTGCCGCCGCGAGGGCGCTCATGGAAAACTTCACGCCCGCGATCAATTTGTTGTTCATTGTGTCAGCCGGAGACCAAGCGATTGATATCGTTGTACAAGGCAAATGCCATCAGGAGAAACAGCAAGGACAGACCGATCTGCTGGCCGATTTCCATGGCCCGCTCGGACAGCGGGCCGCCCTTCACCAATTCGGCGAAATAATACAACAAATGCCCCCCATCCAGCACCGGCACGGGCAAGAGATTGAGCACGCCGAGACTGATGCTGATCAGCGCCAGAAAACGCAGGAAATGGTCGGAACCCATCCGCGCCGACTGACCGGCATAGTCGGCGATGGTCACCGGACCCGAGATGTTCTTCCAAGAAAGCTCGCCCGTCAGCATCCGCCCCATCATTCGCAACGTCAATGCCGAGGTTTCCCAGGTCAGGCGCAGCGCACGGGTCGCCGACTCGATCGGGCCGTAGGCCACGACGGTACGCATCGCATCATAAGCGGCCGGATCATCCTTGACCCCGATGCCGACTCGCCCGATGCGCCTGCCCTGCTCCTCAACGACCAGCGGCGTCACCTGAACAGTCTCGCGCCGGCCATCACGCAGCACCTCAAGATCCAGCGCGCGGAGGGTAACCTGACGAATCAGGGCCGCCATCTCGGACCAGTCCCTTACCGGTTTGCCGTCGACCGCCATGATCATGTCGCCGACGCGAACACCGGCGCGAGCCGCCGGCCCGTCGGCGACGATGCTGCCAATGATCGGCTTGAGCAACGGCCGGAACAGCCCGATGCCCAGAGGACGCAGCACGTCGCCCTCTAGCTCGGTCGGCTGCAACATCGCGGTGGGAATGCTGCGGAAGGCGATCTCGCCGCGCGGATTGATGACTTCCAGTTCCAGCGGCCGACCATCGAGCGCCAGGTGCATTGCTTCCCAGCGCACCTCAGCCCAGGTCGCAACCGGCTTGCCCGATACGACACGGATCAACTCACCCTCGGTCAACCCCGCTTGCGCCGCCACCGTGGCAGCCGGAGGTTCCGCAACGACAGCGCGCAACTCGGGCACGCCCTGCATGAACAGGAACCAGTAGAGGACGATGGCCAGTACGAAGTTTGCGGCCGGGCCGGCGGCAACGATGAGCGAGCGCCGTCCCAGCGACTGGCGATTGAAGGAGCGGTGGGCGTCCGCCGCCGGCACCTCGCCTTCGCGTTCGTCCAGCATCTTGACGTAGCCGCCCAGCGGGAAAGCCGCCAGCACCCACTCGGTCTGCTCCGGGCCGGCGCGCCAGGTCAACAGGGGGCGACCGAAGCCGACCGAAAACCGCAACACCTTGACGCCGCAGAGGCGCGCAACCAGGTAATGACCGTACTCGTGTACGACGATGAGGGCAGCCAGCGCCAGGGCAAAGGCACCGAGCGTCGATAGCAGATTCTCGCCCATCAAGGCAGCAAGGCCCGGGCCGCCTCGCGGGCGGCGACGTCCGCGGCCAGCACAGCCTCCAGATCGTCGGCCGCCGCCACCGGGATTGCGTCGAGAGTGGCAGCGATCAGCGTCGGGATTTCAAGGAATGGCAGGCGCCCGTCGAGGAAGGCCTCGACCGCGATTTCGTTGGCCGCGTTGAGCACCGCCGGCGCATTGCCGCCGGCACGCAATGCCCGATAGGCCAGCGCCAGGCAGGGAAAGCGTTCGAAGTCGGGACGCTCGAAATTGAGCTGCCCGACGGCAAACAGGTCGAGCGGCGCCACCCCGGCGTCGATCCGCTCAGGATAGGCCAGCGCGTGGGCAATCGGCGTGCGCATGTCGGGGTTGCCCAGCTGGGCCAGCACTGAACCATCGACGTACTGCACCAGCGAGTGGATCACGCTCTGTGGATGAATCACGACATCGATCTGGTCGGCCATGGCATCGAACAGCCAGCGCGCCTCGATCACTTCGAGGCCCTTGTTCATCATGGTCGCCGAATCGACGGAAATCTTGCGGCCCATCACCCAGTTGGGATGGGCGCAGGCCTGCTCCGGCGTCACATTCGCCAATTCCGCCGTCGGCGTACTGCGGAAGGGCCCCCCGGAAGCGGTGAGCAGGATGCGCCGTACGCCGTGGCGCGCGAAATCGCCCGAAAAGTCCGCCGGTAGCGACTGGAACACTGCGTTGTGCTCGGAATCAATAGGCAGCAGCGTCGCCCCGGCCGCTTTCACGGCGTTCATAAAAACGCTGCCCGCCATCACCAGCGCTTCCTTGTTGGCGAGAAGAATGCGCTTACCCGCCTTGGCGGCCGCCAGCGTCGGCGGCAATCCGGCGGCACCGACGATGGCGGCCATCACCGCATCGACTTCCGGCAGCGACGCCACCCGGCACAGGGCCTCCGGGCCAGCCAACACCGTCGTGCCGATGTCCGCCAGCGTGGCGGTGAGCCGGGCGGCATCTTCGGTCGAGCCGACCACGGCGTAGCGGGGCTTGAAGCGGCGGCACTGTTCGGCCAGCACGTCGAGGCGGCGATGGCCGGTCAGGGCGACGACCTCGAAGCGGTCCGGGTGACGCGCCACGACATCGAGCGTGCTGACACCGATGGAGCCGGTTGCGCCGAGAATGGCAAGGCGTTGCGCTATCATCATTCGGTCCAGAGCATCGCCAGCGCCACCAGCGGCAGGGTGGCGGTAAGGCTGTCAATGCGATCGAGCACGCCGCCGTGGCCGGGCAGCAACTGGCTGCTGTCCTTGACATCGGCCTGGCGCTTCATCAGCGATTCGAAAAGGTCGCCGACGATGCTGACTGCGGTAAGGAGCATCAGGGCGATGGCGGCAGGAATCCACAACCCAGGCGACGGCAAGCGACCGGCCAGGGCTGCAGCGACGACGCCATAGAGCAGCACGGCGACAACGGCGCCCCCGACCCCCTCCCAGGTCTTGCCCGGACTGATCGCCGGCGCCAGCTTGCGTCGTCCGAAGGCGCGGCCGGTGAAATAGGCCGCAATGTCGGCAACCCACACCAGCGCCATGGCTGCAAGCAGCAGCCACGGGCTGTGGGCATGCAGCGCCACCATTGCGGCCCAAGTGGGGACGATCACTATCCAGCCGACAGCATAGCCGCCAAGGTCGTTGGCGACCAGCGGCCAGCGGCGCCATAGCCAGAGCGGAGCCACTACCAGCCAGAAGGCCGCGGCCGCACCCCACATCGGCACGAATGCGCCGGCCATGTGATCCCAGGTACCGACGCAACTGACGACAACCACGCCGGCGTAGAGCACGCGCCCGGCCGAGTCGATCTTCATCAGGCCGGCCCATTCCCAGGCGGCCAGTGCGGCGATCACGCCGAATGCGACAGCGGCGACCGATGCCGGCGCCAGAAAGAGCACGCCGAGCAGTCCGGCGACGAGGAACAGCGCCGTGATGACCCGGGCTTTAAGCATTGTCGCCTTTACCCATACCGACTTCCACGCCAACATCCGCCGGTTCGCCGCCCGAAAAAATCGGCACTGGCGGCACGGCGAGCAGCTGTTCGCTGGTGCGTCCGAAGCGCCGCTCGCGGTTGCGGTAAGAGGCAAATGCCGCATCCAGCGCCGCCGCGTCGAACTCCGGCCACAGCAGGTCGGTGAAATACAGCTCGGTGTAGGCCAGTTGCCAGATCAGGAAGTTGCTGATGCGCTGCTCGCCGCCGGTACGGATGAACAGGTCGGGTTCCGGCGCATAGGCCATCACCAGATGCGGAGCAAGATCAGCCTCACCATAGTTCCCGGCAAGTTCGGGCTGCGCCGCCGTCATGCGATTGACGGCCTGCATCACATCCCAGCGGCCGCCGTAGTTGGCAGCGACGGTCAGGGTCAGCCGGGTGTTGGCGGCCGTCCTCTCTTCCGAACGCCGGATCAGTTCGCGCAGCCGCGGCTCGAAGGGCGTCAGGTCGCCGACAATCCGCAGCCTCACGCCGTTGGCGTTGAGTTTGTCGACTTCCTGGTCGAGAACGGCGACGAACAGGTTCATGAGGAAGGACACTTCCTCGGGCGGGCGACGCCAGTTCTCGGAACTGAAGGCGAACAGCGTGAGGAATTCGACGCCGCGCTCGATGCAGGCCTTGACCATCGCGCGCACAGTCTCGACACCGCGCTTGTGACCGGCGACGCGCGGCATGAAACGCTTTTTCGCCCAGCGGCCATTGCCGTCCATGATCATGGCGACGTGGCGCGGCACGGCTGCCGCCTCGGGAATCTGCCGCGTGGAACTGAGAAAGGCCATCGACAGGACGATGGCCCTTAGATGGCCATCAGGTCCTTTTCCTTGTCGGCCAGTTGACGGTCGACTTCAGCGACGTAGCGGTCGGTGAGTTTCTGCACCTCGTCCTGGGTCCGGCGTTCGTCGTCCTCGGAAATCTCGTGCTTCTTCAGCGCGTCCTTGAGGTGGGCGATGGCATCGCGGCGAATGTTGCGCACGGCGATCTTGGCATTCTCGCCTTCGTGCTTGACGATCTTGATCATCTCCTTGCGCCGTTCTTCGGTCAGCATCGGCATCGGCACCCGGATCAGCTCGCCCTGGGTCGCCGGATTGAGCCCGAGGTCGCAGTCGCGGATCGCCTTTTCGACCTTGCCCACCATGTTCTTTTCCCACGGTTGCACGCCGATGGTGCGCGCATCCACCAGCGTGACGTTGGCCACCTGGTTGATCGGCATCATTGAACCGTAGTAATCGACCTGCACGTGATCGAGCAGACCGGTATGGGCGCGGCCGGTACGAACCTTGGCGAGGTCGTGCTTGAGAGCCTCGATGCTCTTCTGCATCTTCTGTTCGGCATTCTTCTTGAGTTCGGGAATCATGAGTCGCTCCAGACGATTGCTAGACTTTAGACGTGGACGAGGGTTCCCTCATCCTCGCCCATCACCACGCGCTTCAGCGCGCCGGTCTTGAAAATGGAGAAAACGTTGATCGGCAGCTTCTGGTCGCGACAAAGGGCGAAGGCCGTTGCATCCAGCACCGCCAGATTGCGTCCGATTGCCTCGTCGAAGCTGATTTTGGCGTAGCGGGTTGCTGTCGGATCCTTTTTCGGATCGGCGGTATAGACGCCATCGACCTTGGTTGCCTTGAGGACGATATCGGCGCCGATCTCCGAACCGCGCAGTGCCGCCGCGGTATCAGTGGTGAAGAAGGGATTGCCGGTACCGCCGCCGAAAATGACGACCTTGCCTTCTTCGAGGTAGCGGATGGCCTTGCCGCGAATGTAGGGCTCGACCACCTGCTCGATGTTGAGTGCCGACTGCACGCGGGCATTGATGCCGGTCTGGCGCATCGCGTCAGACAGCGCCATGGCATTCATCACCGTGGCCAGCATGCCCATGTAGTCGGCGGTGGCGCGGTCCATCCCGGAGGAGGCCCCGGCCATGCCGCGAAAGATGTTGCCGCCGCCGATTACCACACCGATCTCGACGCCGAGATCGACCACGGCCTTGACCTCGGCGACGATGCTGGCCAGCGTCTCGCGATTGATGCCATAAGCATCATCGCCCATCAGGGCCTCGCCGGAAAGCTTGACGAGGATGCGCTTGTAGCGGGGCGAAGCGGCCGGCATAACGGCTTTACTTCCGGGCTGCGGCGGCAGCTGCTGCCTGCTCGGCCACTTCGGCGGCGAAGTCGTTGACCTTCTTCTCAATGCCCTCGCCAACTACGTAGAGGGTGAAGCCGGCAACGGAAGCGCCCTTGGACTTGAGCAACTGCTCGATGGTCTGCTTGCCGTCCTCGGCCTTGACGAAGACCTGGCCCAGCAGCGTGACGTCCTTGAGGTACTTCTGCACCGTGCCTTCGGCGATCTTCTCCAGCATGGCCTCGGGCTTGCCCGCCTCGCGCGCCTTCTCGATGGCGATGCGACGCTCGGCATCAAGCAGGTCGGCCGAAACGCCAGAGGCATCCAGCGACTTGGGCTTGGAGGCGGCGATGTGCATGGCAAGATCCTTGCCCAGCTGCTCGTCGCCACCGACCACATCCACCACCACGCCGATCTTGGAACCGCCGTGAACATAGAAGGCCAGCTTGCCCTTCGCCTCGATGCGCTCGAAGCGGCGGATGGACATGTTCTCCCCGATCTTGCCGACCAGCGCGGCGCGGGTCGTCTCGACCGTACCCTCGCCCATTGGCAGCGCCGACAGGGCGGCGACGTCGGCCGGGTTCTTGGTCGCCACCAGCTCGGCACAACCTTTGGACAGCGCGATGAACTCGTCGTTCTTGGCGACGAAGTCGGTCTCGGAATTAACCTCGACAACTGCGCCAAACTTGCCGTCGGCCGACAGGTACATGCCGACCAGGCCCTCGGCGGCGACGCGGGATGCGGCCTTGGTCGCCTTGTTGCCCAGCTTGACGCGCAGGATTTCCTCGGCCTTGTCCATGTCGCCGGCGGCCTCGGTCAGCGCCTTCTTGCATTCCATCATCGGCGCGTCGGTCTTCTCGCGCAGTTCCTTGACCATGCTTGCGGTAATTTCCGCCATTCTGTACTCCACTGAAACGTGAGAACGGATGACGCCGCCTTGCGGCCGGCGTCATCTCTCCAACTGAAAAATTACTCGGCAGCCTCTTCCTCGACCTCGACAAACTCGTCGTCGCCGGCCATCTGCTGCACCACCTCGTTGAGCGACTGGCTCTTGCCCTCGAGGATGGAGTCAGCCACGCCGCGGGCGTAGAGGCGAATTGCGCTGGAGGAGTCGTCGTTGCCGGGGATCACGTAGCCGATGCCCTCGGGCGAATGGTTGGTATCGACAATGCCGATCACGGGGATGCCGAGCTTGCTGGCTTCGGTGATGGCGATCTTGTGGTAGCCGACGTCGATGACGAAGATGGCGTCGGGCAGGCCGCCCATGTCCTTGATGCCGCCGATGGACTTCTGCAGCTTCTCCATTTCGCGCGACATGGTCAGCGCCTCTTTCTTGGAGAGCTTGTCGAACGAGCCATCTTCCTTCATCTGGTCGAGGTCGCGCAGGCGCTTGATCGACTGCTTGACCGTCTTGAAGTTGGTCAGCATGCCGCCGAGCCAGCGATCATCGACGTAGGGCATGCCTGCGCGGCGGGCTTCCTCGGCGAGGATTTCGCGGGCCTGGCGCTTGGTGCTGACAAAAAGGATGGAACCCTTCTTGGCCGCCATCTTCTTGACGAAATCCATGGCCTCGTTGTACTTGGCCAGGGTCTTCTCAAGGTTGATGATGTGGATCTTGTTGCGATGGCCGAAAATGTACGGGGCCATCTTGGGATTCCAGAAACGGGTCTGGTGGCCGAAATGAACGCCGGCCTCCAGCATTTGGCGCATGGTAGTGCTCATCGAGTATCTCCGATATGGGTTAAACCTCCGCCCGGCCGTGCTGCTTCCAAATGAAGCCACCCTATCGGCGCCGAGCGTGTGGATTTTGTCCGATGCGATTTGGACAAGCCGGCGATTATAGCCGCAAGGCCATGACATGCTCAAGGGCAAGCATAAATTGACGTGCCAGCGGTTAGAATCGACAAAAACCGCTTGGATCCCACCACCCCAATGAGCATCACCCTCAAAACCCCGGAAGAAATCGCCCTGATGCGCATCGCCGGCCGCCTGGCCGGCGAAGTCCTGGACTACATCGAGCCCTTCGTCAAACCCGGCGTGACCACGGCGGCGCTGGACAAGCTCTGCCACGACTACATGGTCGATGTCCAGGGCTGCGTGCCTGCCCCGCTCAACTACGCCCCGCCGGGCTACGCGCCCTACCCCAAGTCGATCTGCGCCTCGATCAACCATCAGGTCTGCCACGGCGTGCCCAACGATAGGCCGCTCAAGAAGGGCGACATCGTCAATCTCGACATCACCACCATCAAGGATGGCTGGCACGGTGACACCAGCCGCATGTTCGCCGTCGGTGGCGATGCAGCCATTTCCATACTTGCCCGACGCCTCTGTGCCGTCACCAACGAGTGCCTGTGGCTGGGCATTTCCCAGGTCCGCCCCGGTGTCCGCCTCGGCAGCATCGGCGCCGCCATCCAGCGCCACGCCGACAAGGCCGGCTTTTCGGTGGTGCGCGAATTCTGCGGCCATGGCATCGGCCTCAGGTTCCACGAAGAACCGCAAGTGCTGCATTACGGCAAGGCCGACACCGGCCCGGTGCTGGAACCGGGGATGATCTTTACCATCGAGCCGATGATCAACGCCGGCAAGGCGGCCATCTCCGAATTGCCGGACGGCTGGACCATCGTCACCAAGGATCGAAGCCTATCGGCCCAGTTCGAGCACACCATCGCCGTGACCGAAACGGGCTACGAAGTGCTGACCCTGTCGTCCGGCTCACCGCCGAAGCCCGACTTCATCTCCTAGCCATGAACACGGAGCGCCGGGCCACGGGGGCGCCGGAGGCCGAAAGCGGCGACTCCCCCGATCCGCGAGCCCTGGCCGCCCCCCTCAAGGAACACCTGCGGCAGGAACAGGCGCGGCTCCATGCCACCTTTGCGGCCGACGGCAACGCCCGGCGCCTGATCCGGGGGCGCTCCCGCCTGGTGGACGAAACGCTGCGCGATGTCTGGCGGCACCTGGCGATTCCCGATGGCATCGCCCTGGCCGCCGTCGGCGGCTACGGCCGCGGCGAACTCTACCCCGCCTCGGACATCGACCTGCTGATCCTCGCCCCCGACGACTTCTGCAACGCCGATGCGCACCGCCGCAGCGTCGAAAAACTGATCGGCCTGTTGTGGGACATCGGCCTGGAGATCGGCCAGAGCGTTCGCAGCATCACCGAGTGCCTGACCGAGGCGGCGCGTGACATCACGGTGCAGACCACGCTGCTCGAGGCGCGCCACCTCTGCGGCGACGCGGCCATGTTCCAGCGCTTCCAGCTGGCCTTCCGTAAGCAGCTCGCGCCTGCCGTCTTTTTCCGCGCCAAGCAGCTGGAACAGGGCGAACGCTACGCGCGCTTCAACGACACGCCCTACAGCCTGGAGCCCAATTGCAAGGACAGCCCGGGCGGACTGCGCGACCTGCAGATCATCCTCTGGTCGGCGCGTGCCGCAAACCTCGGCGACAGCTGGCCGGCGCTGGCCCGGCAGGGGATCATCACCGCCCACGAGGCACGCCAGCTGGCGCGCGCCGAGGACACGCTGCGGCAGATCCGCTGCCGCCTGCACCTGCTGACGAAGCGCCGCGAAGACCGCCTGCTGTTCGACCATCAGGAAGGCCTGGCCCGCGCCAGCGGCATCGTGGCCACCCGCAGCCGCCGCGCCGCCGAAGTGCTGATGCAGCGCTACTACCGCAACGCCAAGCTGGTCACCCAGCTCAATACCCTGGTGCTGCAGAACCTCGCCGCCACCATCCATACGGCCGCACCCGCCGCCCCCATCATCATCGACGGCCGCTTCCAGATGGTGCGCGACCTGCTCGACGTCCGCGACGAAGCATTGTTCGAACGCGAACCGCGCGCCATCCTCCAGGCCTTCCTGCTGATGGCCCAGCGTTCCGAGCTGAAGGGCATGACGGCGCGCACGCTGCGCGCGCTGTGGGGCGCCCGCGTCCGCATCGACGCCGCCTTCCGCCGCGACCCGGACAACCGCGCCCTGTTCCTGCAGTTGTTCCAGCAGAAACGCGGCCTCACCCACGAATTGCGGCGGATGAACCAGTACGGCATCCTCGGCCACTACCTGCCGGCTTTCGGCCGCATCGTCGGCCAGATGCAGCACGACCTGTTCCACGTCTATACCGTCGACCAGCACATCATCCAGGTCATCCGCAACCTGCGCCGCTTCACCCTGCCCGAGTTCGCCCACGAATACCCGTTCTGCTCCCGCCTCATCACCGCCTTCGAGCGGCCCTGGGCCATTTTCGTCGCCGGCCTGTTCCACGACATCGCCAAGGGCCGCGGCGGCGACCACTCGAAGCTCGGGATCAAGGACGCCCGCCGCTTCTGCCGCGACCACGGCATCGCCGGCGAGGATGCCGAGCTCATCCCCTTCCTCGTCGAACACCACCTCACCATGTCGGCGGTGGCGCAGAAGCAGGACCTCGCCGATCCCGACGTCGTCCGCGCCTTCGCCCGGATCGTCGCCACGCCGCGCCGGCTGACCGCGCTCTACCTGCTCACCGTGGCCGACATCCGCGGCACCAGCCCCAAGGTATGGAACGCCTGGAAGGGCAAGCTGCTCGAGACCCTCTACCACACCACGCTGGAGGTCCTCAGCGGTGACGCCGCGCCGCCTGCCGCCGGCCTCGGCATGCGGCAGGAGGAAGCGCGCGACAAGCTGCGCTTCCACGGCCTGCGCGGCGGCATCGAAGAAGCGCTGTGGCGCCAGCTCGACACCGCCTACTTCATGCGCCACGACGCCGAAGAGATCGCCTGGCACACGCGGCTGCTCTACTACCGGCCCGACAGCCCCGAGCCGGTGGTCAAGGCCCGCCTCAACCCCTTCGGCGAGGGCCTGCAGGTGATGGTCTACGTCGCCGGCCAGCCCGAACTGTTCGCCCGCCTGTGCGGCTTCTTCTCGCGCCTGGGCTATTCCATCGTCGAGGCCAAGATCCAGACCACGCATCACGGCTACGCCCTCGACAGCTTCATCCTGCTCGACCTTTCAGGCACCCTGCCCGACCGCGACATGATCGCGCTGATCGAGCACGACCTCGCCGAGCACCTGCAGTCGCGGCCGCCGCTGGCCGCGCCAGTCAGCGGCAGGCTGTCGCGGCAGGTGCGGCACTTTCCCTTCTCCCCCGAGGTGACCACCCGCCGCGACGAAAAGGGCAACAGCCACATCATGTCGCTCGCCGCCATCGACCGGCCGGGGCTGCTCTATGCCATCGCCCGCGTCCTGAGCCAGCATGGCATCGACGTCCAGGCCGCGAAAATCTCGACACTGGGCGAGCGGGTGGAGGATACTTTCGTCCTCAGCGGCGCCGAGCTCGGCAAGACCGCCACCCTGGTGCAACTGGAGCAGGAACTGCTGGAGGTACTCAAGGTATGAGCAGCTGGACCCGCGAACAATTCGGCTTCCACGACCTGCAGCGGCTGCTGTTCAAGCTGGCCGAGAAGGTCAAGGCCTTCCACGGACTCGCACCCGCCGAAATCGGCGAGATCCTCTCCCGCGCCGAAAAATGCACCTTCGAGCCGGGCGTACCCATCGTCAAGGAAGGCAACACCGGCCCGCACATGTACATCATCCTCGAAGGCGAAGCGCGCGTCACCAAGCGCGGCCGCGAAGGCGAGGTCGAGCTGGCGCGCCTGTCGGCGCCCGACAGCTTCGGCGAGATGGCCCTGGTGGACAAGGAAATGCGCAGCGCGACCGTCAGCGCCGACAGCTTCTGCGTCATGGTGCGGCTCGACGACAAGTCCTTCCAGGCCAAGCCCGAGATCGGCCTCAAGGTCTATCGCAACATCGCCGCCGTCCTTGCCGAACGCCTGCGCAGCGCCGACGAACTGCTGGCCTGGCGGCTCTGAACCACGGCGGCACGACGCCGCCTTTCCCCACGCAACACCACGCACCATGACCCACTGGCTACGTTTCGAAACCCCTGCGGGAGAGCGCTTCGGCACCCTCGAGGGCAACACCATCACCGAATGGCGCGGCGACATGTTCGACGGTGCCGAGCCCACGCGGCGCCACCATGCGCTGGCCGACGTTCGCCTGCTCCCGCCGTGCCGGCCGAGCAAAATGATTGGCCTGTGGAACAACTTCCGCGAGCGCGCCGTCAAGGAAAACCTGCAGCAGCCGGCGCACCCGCTCTACTTCCTCAAGAGCAACAACAGCTTCGCCACCCACGGCGACGCCATCCGCCGCCCGGCCGGCTACAAGGGCGCGGTGGTGTTCGAGGCCGAACTCGGCATCGTCATCGGCCGCCGCTGTGCCAACATCCCGGCCAGCGAGGCCGAGTCGGCCATCTTCGGCTACACCTGCGTCAATGACGTCACGGCCCGCGACCTGATGCGCCTCGATCCCGCCTTCGTGCACTGGACGCGCGCCAAGGGCTTCGACAGCTTCGGCGTGTTCGGCCCGGTCATCGCCACCGGCCTCGACCCGGCGCAACTGCGCGTCAGGGCGCGCATCGGCGGCGAGGAAAAGCAGGACTACCCCGTCACCGACATGTTCTTCGCGCCGCACGCAATCGTCAGCCTGCTGTCGCAGGACATGACCCTCGAGGCCGGCGACGTCATCGCCTGCGGCACCTCGGTCGGCGCCGCCGCCATGAAGGACGGCGATACGGTCGAGATCGCCATCGACGGCATCGGCGCCCTCATCAACCGCTTCGAATAGCCACGCCCATGACCAGCCCCGCCCCCGATGCCGCCAAACTCGACCGCCTCGTCGCCGCTGCCCGTCGCTCCGCCGCACAGCGCGAAAGCGGCTACCGCGAACAGGCGCTGAAGATCTACCCGTGGATCTGCGGCCGCTGTGCCCGCGAATTCACCCGCGCCAACCTGCGCGAGCTGACCGTCCACCATCGCGACCACAACCACGACAACAACCCGCCGGACGGCAGCAACTGGGAGCTGCTTTGCCTTTACTGCCACGACAACGAGCACCAGCGACAGCTGGAAGCCGCCGGCGGCACGACGATGCAGACCGCGCGGGGCAACAGCGCCACCCATTCGCCTTTCGCCGACCTCAAATCCCTGCTGCAGCAGAAGGACAGCAAACCATGAGCGCTCCCACCGGCCCCCTCACCGAACTGGAGTTCGACGAACTCGACGAATTCCTGATGTCAGACACCCTGCCCGAAGAGACCATGGACATCGCCATGCTCGACGGCTTCCTCACCGCGCTGGCCATCGGCCCCAACCTGGTCGAACCCGGCCGCTGGCTGCCCGAGGTCTGGGGCGGCCGCCAGGCAAGCGAGGAAGTGACGTGGGCGTCGCCCGAGCAGGCCGCCCGCATCACCGGCATGATCCTGCGCCACTGGAACTTCCTGCTCGCCCAGTTCCAGGCCGAGCCGGACGCCTATGTGCCGGTCCTCTATGCCAGCGATGAAAGCGGCACGGAAGTCTCGATCATCGACGAATGGTGCATCGGCTTCGTCCGCGGCATGAACCTCGATGGCGAAGCCTGGCAGCCGATCATGGACGACGACGAGATCGAGGAATTCCTCTGGCCCATCATGCTCTACGGCACCGAGGCCGGCTGGCAGGAAATGGAGCAGAACCCGGCGCTGGCCGCCAAGCACGCCGAATTCGCCGAAGCCCTGCCCGACTGCGTGCTCGCCATCCACGACTTCTGGGCGCCGGAGCGGGCAGAGCGGACCACCGTGCGCATGGACGCGCCCAAGGTCGGCCGCAACGACCTCTGCCCCTGCGGCAGCGGCAGGAAATACAAGAAATGCTGCGGCGCGCCCGAGTCACTGCACTGATCGACGCCGGCGCGACGGCTCGCGCTGCGACACCGCCGTCCGGCGGCCGCGTTCCGCAGGACGGCGACCGAAGGAGGGGCAAAGCCCCCTTGGGGTACTGATTTTTTCGGGTGGCCTGAAGGCCACCGACCTCAAGCAGCCGGGTCGAATGCCATGTCGGCCGCAGGCATCGCCTTGGCATACAGATAGCCCTGGGCCAGATCGCAGTTGGCGGCAGCGAGCAGGTCGCGTTGGGCGGCCGTTTCCACGCCTTCGGCGACGACCTTGATGCCCAACTTGTGGGCCATGACGACGATGGCCTCGACCAGTGCGCGGTCGTTGGCATCGGTTTCCAGATCGCGCACGAACGAGCGATCGATCTTCAGATAATCGACATCGAACTTGTTCAGGTAGGACAGTGCCGAATACCCGGTGCCAAAGTCATCGATGGCGATCTGGATGCCGGCGGCGTGGAAACGGGCGAGCTGATCGGTGATGTCGGGCCGATCCGCCAGCAGCAGGCCCTCGGTGACTTCGATGACCAGGCATTCTCCCGGCAGGCCGATCTCGCCCAGATGGGCGAGCCAGGTGTCGCAGACCTTGCCGCCGACGAACTGCAGCGGCGACATGTTGACGCTGACCTGGATCGGGTCGCCGGTTGTGTTGCGCCAGCGCCGCGTCCATTGCGCCACCTCGCGGAACACCCAGTCGCCGATCTCGCCGATCAAGCCGACTTCCTCGGCCACGGGGATGAAGTCGGCCGGCCCCACCCAGCCGCGCCGGGGATGGTACCAGCGCAGAAGCGCTTCCGCCTTCACGGTGCGGCCGCTCGTCAGATCGACGATGGGCTGGAAATGGACCTGGAACTGCCCCGCTGCCAGCGCTGCGCGCAGATCCTTGATCAGGGTCAGTCGCTCCAGCGCCGCCGTCTGCATAGCCGCGGTGAAATAGCGAAAGCCGTTGCGGCCCGCGTTCTTGACCGCATACATGGCCTGGTCAGCATGCTTGAGCAGGTCGTCGATGGTCACGGCATCGGCCGGGTAAAGGGTGATGCCGACGCTGGCCGAGACATGGATTTTCTCGTCACCGACGTCGAACGCTTGCGCCAGCGACTCGACCAGGTTTTGCGCCACCTGGCCAACCCGGTCGATGTCGGCCAGGTCGGCCATGATGACGGAAAATTCATCGCCACCCAGTCGCGCCACGGTATCGGTGGCACGCACACAGGCGCCGATACGCTCCGCTGCCAGAATCAGCAACTGGTCGCCGACCGCATGACCCAGCGTGTCGTTCACCTCCTTGAAGCGATCGAGGTCTACGAACAGGAGCGCGAAGGCCAGGCCGTCGCGCTGGCCCTGGTTGATCTCTTGTTGCAGGCGGTCGAGGAACAGGCGGCGGTTGGGCAGGCCGGTGAGGTCATCGTAGTTGGCCTGCTGCCAAATGGTCTCTTCCGCCCGCTTCTGGTCGGTCACATCGGAAAACAGCGCCACCCACCGTAGCGCCCCATGACGGTTGTCGAACACCGTGTTGATCGAAAGCCATTCGACGTATTCCTCGCCGTTCTTGCGCCGGTTCCATATCTCACCCTGCCAGCGGCCGGTCGATTCAAGCTTCTGCCACATGCGCTGATAGAACCCACGATCCTGCCTGCCGGAACTGAGCAGCTTCGGCGTCTGGCCGAGCGCCTCTTCCTCGCTGTAGCCTGTGACCTGGGTGAACACCGAGTTGACGGCGATGATGCGGTTGTCGGCATCCGTCACCATGATCGATTCGCCAATGGCCTGGTACACCATCGCGGCAAGCTGCAGTTCGGCTTCCGTCCGCTTGCGCTCGCTGATATCCAGCAACACGGCACGGCATTCCCGGCCGGACTCATCGAGGCTGGCCGCGAACTGTACCGGCAAGCCCGGCGCGTCAGCTCGGTTCACAGTCAGTTCCCCGGAAACCTGGCCCTTGCCGGCAAACACGTCGCCATGCAAGGCATCGAACGTCGAACGCGAGCAGGGCGTGATGAAGGCCGCGAATCGCCGCCCCGTCACCTGCGAGCGCGGCGCCGCCAGCATGCTGGCTCCGGCAAGATTGGTTCTCAGCACGACCCCCTTGCGATCCAGGCTGAAGTATCCGACGGGAGCGAAGTCGTACAACTCCGTATAGCTGTGCAACCCCGCCTCGACCTCAGCCCGGGCCTGGCGCAGTTCCGCGTTCTGCAGTTCCAGCTCGATCTGGTGCACCTGCAGTTCGTGCAGCAGGCGCCGGGCATCGCCCTGATCCGGCGACACTGTCGGAGCGGACAACTCCGAAACCCGCTCGGCGCGCCGCCGCAATCCGTCGTCGGGAGACTCGCCTTGTTTCGTATCCTGGATCACCATCCGGGTTTGCTCCTAGACCGTGCGCTCGACTATGGCCATGACCATGGCACCGGGACTCATGCCTTGCCGCGTCCGAGCCACTTGACCAGCGTCGCGAACAAGCGGGGCGGATCGATGGGTTTGCCGAGGTGTTCGTTCATGCCGGCATCGAGGCAGGCCTGGCGGTCCTCGCTGAAGGCGTTGGCGGTCATGGCGATGATCGGCGTCGCCGCATGGCCCGGCAACTGGCGGATCGCCCGCGTCGCCTCGACGCCGCTCATCTCCGGCATCTGCATGTCCATCAGTATCAGGTCATAGTGTTTGCGGCTGGCCATGGCCACCGCCTTCGCGCCGTTGTCGGCGATGTCGGCGCTGAGTCCGGCGTCGGCCAGCAGCGAGAGCGCCACCTCCTGGCCGATGAAATCGTCCTCGGCCACCAGCAGGCGGGCCGCGGCATGCTCGCGCCGCAGGATCGCCATGCTCGCCTCGGCCTCCGCGACGGCGGCCACGCTCGCCTTCGCTGCCTCGGCCCGCCCCAGCCGTGCGGTGATCCAGAAGGTGCTGCCCTCGCCCGCCGTGCTGTCAGCGCCGACTTTTCCGCCCATCAGTTCGGCCAGGTGGCGATTGATGGCGAGGCCGAGGCCGCTGCCACCGTAGCGGCGCGTGGTCGAGCCGTCGGCCTGCTCGAAGCTGGTGAACATCCGTGCCAGCTGCTCGGGGGTCAGGCCGATGCCGGTGTCCTGCACCTCGAAGCGCACCAGCACCGTGTCGCCATGATCTTCCAGCAGCCGGCAGCGCAGCGCGATCGAGCCGGCGGCGGTGAATTTGACGGCATTCGACAGGTAGTTGAGCAGCGCCTGCGTCAGCCGCGTCACGTCGCCGCGCAGCACCGGCGGCACCGAGTCGGTGCTGACCGCGAAGGCCAGCCCCTTCTCGCGCATCCGCTCCGCCAGTTGCTGCCCGATAGTGTCCAGCAGGCTGGCGAGGGTGAACTCGCTTTCCTCGAGCCGCAGCTTGCCGGCCTCGATCTTCGACAGGTCGAGGATGTTGTTGATGATGGCCAGCAGGTGGTTGGCCGACTGGCTGATCTTGTCGAGCCGATCGCTCTGCGCCGGCGTCGGGTTGTCGCGCCGCAGGATGTGGGTGAGGCCGATGATGGCGTTCATCGGCGTGCGGATTTCGTGGCTCATGGTCGAGAGGAAGGTGCTCTTGGCCCGGTTGGCGGTTTCCGCGTTGTCCCGCGCCACTTCCAGTTCGCTGGTGCGCAGCGCCACGAGTTCTTCCAGGTGCGTGCGATAGTGGTCGAGCTCCTGCGCCAGCCGCCTCGGTTCGGTGATGTCGATGACCACTGCGCGTTCGGTATTTCCGCTCGGGTCGGCCAGCACCTCGATGTGGGCGAAGGGCTGGACCACCGGCAGCCCGGTGCTCATCAGCGCCATGTCGGCGGTTTCGCGGCGGTGGCTGACAAGGGCGTTCTGGAGCAGATCGAAAAAGGCGCGGCGCGACTCGAGCGGGACGAAGTCGGCGAAGCGGCGGCCGACCAGGCGGCTGCGCTCGATGCCGAGCAGCCGCGCGCCGGCCAGATTGACCTGGCGGATGCGCCCGTCCGGATCGAAACTGAAATAGCCGACCGGCGCGAAGTCATAAAGGTCGGTGTAGCGTTCCAGCACCTGCTGGGCGTCGCTGCGCGCCCGCCGCAGTTCCTCGTTCTGCAGCTCCAGTTCGATCTGGTGCACCTGCAGTTCGTGCAGCAGGCGCTGCATCTCTTCCTTGCCCGGCGGGGCCGCAACCGGCTGCTGCGCCAGTTGCGCCTCGGCACGCTGCCGCAATGCGGCAGAATCGGAAATCGGCTCTTGCTGCGCCATGGGGAGGTCTCCTTTGGTGATCCTAGCCTGCCTGATGCCGCAGCTCGGCTTCGAGCTGCTTGATCGCGGTGATGTCGATGAATGTGCTGACCACGCCGTCGATCATGTTGTCCTGCGTGCGGTAGGGCATGATGCGCACCCGATACCAGCGGCCGTCGCCGGTGCTCACCTGCTTCTCGCATGACATCAGCGTGCGCAACACGTCCTGCGCATCGGCCAGCAGTTGCGGATAGTCGAGGTCGCAGACGACATCGGACAGCAGCCGCCCGACGTCGCCGGGAATCAGCTTGAATATCCTCGTCGCATGCGCGGTGAAGCGCCGCAGCTTGAGGGCGTTGTCGAGGAACACCGTGGCGACTTCCGTGCTGTTGAGCAGGTTCGTCATGTCGTTGCGTTCCCAGGTCAGGTCCTCGACCTTGGACTGCAGCTCGGCATTGACGGTCTGCAGCTCCTCGTTCATCGACTGCATCTCTTCCTTCGAGGTGGTCAGTTCCTCGTTGGTGGATTGCAGCTCTTCGTTGGTGGACTGCAGCTCCTCGTTGGACGACTTGAGCTCCTCGACCGAGGTCTGCATCTCCTCGTGGGTCACGCGCAGGGCCTCGCGGGTCTGCTGCAGTTCCTGCTGCAGCGCCTCGTGGGTGGCCGCGGTCGTGCTCTTGCGCGGCTTGCCGGCGGTCGCCGCGGCGACGTCGGTGAACACCACAAGCACCCGGCCGCGCAGCGCCTCGGGCTGCTCGATGGCCTGCACCGTGACATTGACGATCTGCGTGCCGCCGTTGGTGCCGACCTGCAGGCCGTTGAGGTGCACCGGCTGCCGCCGCTGCAGCACCTTGTAGATGACGCCGGTGAGCGCCTCGCGCAGGCCGTCGCGCGCCATGGCGTGGATGTTGATGTTGACCTTGCCGGCGGCCGGCTCCAGGTATTTTCCGGTGCGCCCGCTGATGTAGAGGATGTCGCCGGCGGCATTGACCAGCACGGCGGCCGGCGCGAAATTCTGCTGGATCAGCTGGTCGGTCAGCTGGCCGAGGTTGTGCAGGTTGTCGGGCACCGCCACCTCGGTGGCTGCCACGGCGGCAGTGCGGGTCGGGAACGCCAGCTCCGCCAGCGGCATGGCGCGGTCGAGGCGGCGGAAGATGCGCGCCTTGCTGTCGGCCGGCGCGAACAGCTGATCGAAGCTGCCGACCGATTCGGCGCTGCCGAGCAGCAGGATGCCCTCGCGGTTGAGCGCATAGTGGAACAGCGGCAGCAGCTTCATCTGCAGTTCCGGACGGAAGTAGATCAGCAGGTTGCGGCAGGAGAGGATGTCGAGCTTGGTGAAGGGCGGGTCGGAAATGATGTTCTGCGGGGCGAAGATCACCGTGTCGCGGATGTCCTTGGCGACGACATAGCCGTCGTCGGCGGCGACGAAGAAGCGGGCCAGGCGCTCGGGCGACACGTCCGCCGCGATGTTCTTCGGGTAGCAGCCCCGGCGGGCCTTGTCGATGGCGTCCGGATCGAGGTCGGTGGCGTAGATCTGCAGCGTGACGCGGCCACGCGACTTGACCTTGTCGAGCGCCTCGCGGAACACCATCGCCAGCGAATAGGCCTCCTCGCCGCTGGAGCAGGCGGGCACCCAGGCGCGCAGGGTGGCGCCGGCGCGGTGCTGCGCCAGCAGTACCGGCAGGGTGGTGTCGCGCAGGGTGTCCCAGACGCCGGGATCGCGGAAGAAGTTGGTGACGCCGATCAGCAGTTCCTTGAACAGCAGGTCGAGTTCCTGCGGGTTCTCGCGCAGGTAGCGCACGTAGGCGGCGATGCCGGCCAGCTGGTGCAGCGCCGTGCGGCGCTCGATGCGCCGGTAGAGGGTGCTGGTCTTGTAGAGCGAAAAGTCGGCACCGCAATGGTCGCGCAGCAAAATGACGACCTTTTCCAGGGTGTTCGACGTGGCGGCGGACTTGTCGACTACGGCAGATTCGCCGCGCGGCACATGGTGCAGGAAGGCCAGGATGCGCGCGGGCAGCTGTGCGGCCGGCGCGACGATGTCGACCAGGCCGGCGTCGATGGCGCTTTGCGGCATGCTGGCGGCCTTGGCGCTGGCCGGTTCCTGCGCCAGGGTCAGGCCGGAGCGCTCCTTGATCGCCCGCAGGCCGAGCACGCCGTCGGAACCCATGCCGGACAGGATGACGGCGACGGCCTTGTCCTGCCGGTCCTCGGCGACGGTGCGCAGGAAGAAGTCGACCGGCAGGCGCAGGCCGCGCCGCTCGGTCGGATCGAGCAGGTGCAGCTTGCCGTGGAGCAGGGAAAGGTCGTGGTTGGGCGGGATGACATAGACGCAGTCGGGCGCCAACGCCATGCGGTCGCCGGCCTCGACCACCTGCATCGGCGTCAGGCGCTGCAGCAGCTCGGCCAGCGTGCTGGCGTGGTCGGGATCGAGGTGCTGGACGATGACGAAAGCCATGCCACAGCCGGCCGGAACACCGCCCAGAAACTCGCCCAGCGCTTCAAGCCCGCCGGCCGAACAGCCGATGCCGACGATGGGGAAGTCGGCGGCCGGTGCGGCAGTTGCCCGGGATGGCGCGGTGCGCTTGGCCATGCAGTAATCCTTGTCTCGATGGTTCGTGGCGGGAATAGCCCCACTCTAACACCGGAAATGGGATCGACTCGCCGTCCCGCCATCGCCGACTTTTTCAGGCGGCGGTCCGACGCTCAGGAGGCGGTCCGACGCTCAGGCAGCGTTCAGGCGGCCAGTTCCGGCCGGTTGCGGAACTGTTCCAGCGCGTCCGGATTGGCCAGCGCCTCGACATTCCTGACCGGCTGGCCGTCGACGACATTGCGCACCGCCAGTTCGACGATCTTGCCGCTCTTGGTGCGCGGGATGTCGGTGACCTGCAGCACCTTGGCCGGGACATGGCGCGGCGTGGTGTCGGCGCGGATGGTCTGCTTGATCTTGGCGATCAGGGCGTCGTCGAGGGTCAGCCCCTCGCGCAGCTTGACGAACAGCACCACGCGCACGTCCTTCAGCCATTCCTGCCCGATCACCAGCGACTCCACCACTTCGTCCAGCTGCTCGACCTGGCGGTAGATCTCTGCCGTGCCGATGCGCACGCCGCCGGGATTGAGGGTGGCGTCGGAGCGGCCGTAGATGACGAAGCCGTCGTGCGCGGTGCGCTCGGCGAAATCGCCGTGGCACCAGACATCGGGGAAGCGCTCGAAATAGGCGGCGCGATAGCGGGTGCCATCCGGATCGTTCCAGAAGCCGATGGGCATTACCGGGAAGGCGCGGGTGCAGACCAGTTCGCCCTTCTTGCCGCGCAGCGGCTTGCCGTCCTCGGCATAGACGTCGGTGGCCATGCCCAGTCCGGCGCACTGGATCTCGCCGCGCCACACCGGCGCGATGGGGTTGCCGCCGATGAAGCAGGAGACGATGTCGGTGCCGCCGCAGATCGAGGCCAGCTGCAGGTCGGACTTGATGCAGGCGTAGACGAAGTCGAAGCCCTCGGGGGCGAGCGGGCTGCCGGTGGAGAACAGCACGCGCAGCTTGTCGAGGCGGTGGGTCTTGCGCGGCCGCACCAGCGCCTTGGCCAGCGCGTCGATGAACTTGGCCGAGGTGCCGAAATGGGTCATGCCCTCCTTGTCGGCGTAGTCGAACAGGATGTCGCCGGTATTGAGAAAGGGCGAACCGTCGTAGAGCAGCAGTGTCGCGCTCGAGGCCAGCCCGGAAACGAGCCAGTTCCACATCATCCAGCCGCAGGTGGTGAAGTAGAACAGGCGGTCGCCCGGCTTGACGTCGCCGTGCAGGCGGTGTTCCTTGATGTGCTGCAGCAGCGCGCCGCCGGCACCATGCACGATGCACTTGGGCACGCCGGTGGTGCCGGATGAATACATGATGAACAGCGGATGGTCGAAAGGCAGTTCGGCGAAGTCGATCTCTTTCTGTTCGCCGAAGGGCGCGACGAAAGCGTCGAGCGTCACGCCGGCGCGGATGCGGCTGATGTCGCAATCCTCGCCGCCGACGTAGCAGCTCACCACCACCTTCCGCACCGAGGGCAGATGCCCGGCGATTTCGGCCACGCGGTCGAGGCAGTCGAGCGTCTTGCCGTTGTAGTAGTAGCCGTCGGCCACGAACAGCAGCTTCGGTTCGATCTGGCCGAAGCGGTCGAGCACGCCCTGCACGCCGAAGTCCGGCGAGGCCGAGGTGAAGGTGGCGCCGATGGCCGCCGCCGCCAGCATGACGGCGATGGTCTCGGGCATGTTGGGCATGTAGGCGGCGACGCGGTCGCCGGCCACGATGCCTTCGGCGCGCATGGCGGCGACCAGCTGCGCCACGCGCCGGTAAAGCTCGCCGTGGGACAGGCGCCGCTTGACCTTGTCCTCGCCCCAGAACACCAGGGCGTCGCCGTCATCGCGGCGGCGCAGCAGGTTGCGGGCGTAGTTGAGGCGGGCCTCGGGGAACCAGCGTGCACCGGGCATGCGCCCGGCATCGACCACCACGGTGCCGCCCATCTCGCCGATGACGCCGCCAAAGCGCCAGACCGCGGCCCAGAATTCCTCGGGATGCTGGACCGACCAGGCGTGCAGCGCGGCGTAGTCCGGAAAAACTCGGCGGTAGCGGGACGCCGCGTCAGCCATGAAGGCTGTCATGTTGGCGGCGGCGATGCCCTCGGGCGTCGGCTGCCACAGCATCTGGGCCGTCATGCCAGCGCCTCCACCAGCTTGCGGATGGCCTCGGGCAGGGGTGCCGACTTGCCGGTAGACGCCAGCGTCCACACGATCTTGGAGGCGCCCTCGGCGTAGAGCGTGTCTTCGCCGACCTTGCTCATCTCGTGCCAGGTCGGCAGGCTGCTGCGGCCGGGCTTGCCGGCGAAGGTCCTGATCTCGACCGTGCCGGGATAGGTGAAGGGCACGATGAAGGTGCAGCTGGCATTGACGATCACCGGGCTTTCGTCGAGCGTGACCGCGACGCCGTAGCCGAGCGACTCGAGCCAGGCGATGCGGGCCTGCTCCATGTAGCGGAAGTAGACGGTGTTGTTCACGTGGCCCATCGCATCCATGTCGCCCCAGCGGATGGGGACCTGCGTGGTATGAACCAGTATGCGGTGATGTTCCATGATCGTTCCCTGCAATTTCCCGGAGAGCGCGCCGCGACGGCCGTTGCTTCGATGGCTTCGCTGCTGCCGCGGTTACACTACGCTCGCAAGCATTGCATGATAAGGCGTGGAGGACGGCAATGGAACGCGAAGCGATGGAATTCGATGTGGTGATCGTCGGCGGCGGCCCGGCCGGACTGGCGGCTGCCATCCACCTGAAGCAACTCGATGCCGGGCGTTCGGTCTGCCTCATCGAGAAAGGGGCGGAGATCGGCGCCCACATCCTGTCGGGTGCGGTGATGGACCCGCGCGCACTCAACGAGCTGATCCCGGACTGGCAGGCACAGGATGCGCCTCTCGACACGCCGGTGAGCGAGGACCGTTTCCTGTTCCTGACGAAAAGCGGCAGCGTCGCCCTGCCCTCCGCGCTGCTGCCCGGCTGCTTCCAGAACCACGGCAACTACATCGTCAGCCTGGGCAAGGTCTGCCGCTGGCTCGGTGCGCAGGCCGAGGCGCTCGGCGTCGAGGTCTATCCCGGCTTCGCCGGCGCCGAGGTGCTCTACGATGACGCGGGCGCGGTGCGCGGCGTGGCCACCGGCGACATGGGCGTGACCCGGGACGGCCAGCCCGGCCCCGCCTTCCAGCCCGGCATGGAACTGCTGGCGAAGTACACGCTGTTCGCCGAGGGTTGCCGCGGCCACCTCGGCAAGCAGCTCGAAGCGAAATTCGACCTGCGCCGCGATGCCCAGCCGCAGACCTACGGCATCGGCATCAAGGAACTGTGGGAAGTGCCGGCCGAACAGCATCGCCCGGGCATGGTGATGCACACCGCCGGCTGGCCGCTGGCGGCCGACACCTACGGCGGATCCTTCTGCTACCACTACGGCTCGACGGCCGGCGAAAACCGCGTCGCCGTCGGCCTCGTCGTCGGGCTGGGCTACAGCAACCCCTACCTCTCGCCCTTCGAGGAATTCCAGCGGCTCAAGACCCACCCGGCGCTTGCCGCCGTGCTCGGCGGCGGCAAGCGCCTCGCCTATGGCGCCCGCGCGCTGGTCTCGGGCGGGCTGCAGGCGCTGCCGCAATTCACCTTCCCCGGCGGCGCGCTGCTCGGCGACGACGCCGGCTTCCTCGTCGCCTCGCGCATCAAGGGCTCGCACGCCGCCATCAAGTCCGGCATGCTCGCCGCCGAGGCGGCGCACGAGGCGCTGGCCGCCGGCCGCGGCCACGACGCCCTGCCGGCCTATGGCGAAAAATTCCGCGCCTCCTGGCTGCACGACGAGCTATACACCGCGCGCAACTTCAAGCCGCTGATGGCGAAGGGCCTGTATGCCGGCTCGCTGCTGTTCGGCATCGACCAGCTGCTGCTGCGCGGCCGCGCGCCGTGGACGCTGGGGCTTTCCGCCGACCACGCCAAGCTGAAGCCGGCAGCCGCCTGCACGCCGATCGACTATCCCAGGCCCGACGGCGTGCTGAGCTTCGACCGTCTCTCCTCGGTCTTCCTCTCCAACACCAACCACGAGGAAGATCAGCCCTGCCATCTAAAACTCGGCGATGGCGACACGCCGATCCGCGTCAACCTGGCGCTCTACGATGCGCCCGAGCAACGCTACTGCCCGGCCGGGGTCTATGAGATCGTCAAGGACGCCGCCGATGCGCCGCAGCTGCAGATCAACGCCCAGAACTGCGTGCATTGCAAGACCTGCGACATCAAGGACCCGACGCAAAACATCAACTGGGTGACGCCGCAGGGCGGCGAAGGGCCGATCTACCAGGAGATGTAGGTAATGCGATTGCCCCGGCGCGGCGGCCGGGGCCGGGTCGCTCAGCGTTGCGGCGCCATCATCGGCTGCTCGGTCTGCAGCGCGGTCATTTCCTTGAGCGCCTGCTCCATGGCCGCCTGGTCGCCCGCCTGCTGGGCCTTTTCAAGCTTGGCGGCGGCCGCTTCCATCTTCTGGCTCCAGGCTTCCATCTTGTCGGCATCGATGGTGACCGCGCCCTGGGGCGTCTCGACCCTCATGGCGTTCTGGCTGGCGTCTATCGTCACCTTGCCCTGGGGAGTTTCAACCGTCATCGCCGGCCGGACCCCGTCCTGCGACATCGAACCCATGTTCATCGCCGGCTGGCCGCCGACGGCGCCGAGCACCGCGCCGGCGATCGCACCCGCGACGATGGCGCAGACCACCAGTACGGCCGTGTAGGGCAAGGCCTTTTCACGCGGCACCTTCATCATCGCGCCAACGCCGAGATAAAGCAGGTACAGCGAATACAGCCCTGCCAGCAGGGTCAGCACGCCCAGCGCCGGAATCAGCATGAAAATGCCGCCCACCATGCCGGCGGTGCTGGCGTAGGCCATCAATTTCAGGGCGTTCAGCGAATTCTTCTGACCACCAAAACTCGGCGCCAGCGCATCGGCGATCAGCGCAACAACGTAGATCATCGCCAGCGCCATGCCATAGCCCAACACCATCTGGACCAGACCGGCCATGATCGGCACCCGCACCGTGACGCCCATGACACTGGCGCCGAACAGCGACATGCCGAGGAAACCCGCCACCGCCTGGATCGCGGCGAGGATCATGATGTACTGGGTATAAAGCGCGGCGACGCTGGTCTCTTCGGCCTCAATGACAGGCCAGGTCGATTGCGGCGCAAGCAGGATATCCTTGACGCGTGTGACGATGTTCATGACTCCCCCTCCTTCGTAACTGGTAACTGGTAACTGGTAACTGGTGGCTGGTGGCTGGTGGCTGGAATGACTATTGATTATGGTGGGGGCCGCCGCACGACACAAGCAATTTATTCCCGGCGCATTTCGGCGCCGATTCGGCAAAGGCAATTCAGATGAAAAGCATTCCGAGGCCCAAAGTCTGGCAGTGGATCGCACTGGCGCTGCTGCTGGCGTTTGTTGTCGACTGGGCCGTGCAGCGGCCGGACGGACGTTCGCGCGAACTCAACCGGGTGATCGAGGCGAAAGGCAGCCCGGCACTGAAGGCCTACCCCTATCAATTCCGGGTGCTGCGGGTGGCGGGCGATACCGCGGTGATGACCACGCCGCGCAACTTCGACGTGCCGGCCTTCCATTTCATCGGCGCCATCCACCCCGAGATCAACGTCAAGGACGCCAGCGACCCGGCCTTCATCGCCGCCCAGACCACACTGGGCCTGATGCAGTCCGAAGCCAGCGGCCTGGTCGGGGCGGAGCCCGGCATCAAGTACGTGCGCTGGGAACTCGACAAGCCGTGGCTGGCGGCGCACGGCATCGCGCTGCCCTGACCCGGCATTCCCCGCGTCAGTCGGTGGCCGGCAACTCGGCTACGATGAAGCGGTGCTTGCCCGAAGCCGAGCGGGGAATCGCGTCGACGTAGTTCACCTCGATCAGCATCGCCCCGTCGACGTCGCGCCGCACCTTCTGGCGCATGGCCTCCAGCGCCACGCCGTCCAGCGGCCGCTCGCTTACCAGCTTGAGGACCATGCGGTCGAGCGCGGTCTGGACGAACTGATACTGGCGGATCGGGCCGATGCCGTTCAAGAGGCTATTGAAATAGGCCGGGTACACCACCTTGCCGCTGGAGGTGCGGATGAGGTCGTTGCGACGGCACATGCCCATTTCCATCAGCGGGAAGGGCCAGCCGCAGTCGCAATCACCCGGCAGCAGCCGACCGGAATCGCCGAGGTCGTAGCGGATGAAGGGCATCAGCCGATTGGTCAGCGAGGTCACGATCAGCCGGTCTGCGCCATCCTGCGGCAGCGACTCCAGATGCACCATGTCGGTGAAGACATGCATGTTGCCGTGGCGGCACTCGCAGGCGATGTTGGGCACCTCGCGGCAGCCATACTGGTTGAAGACCCGGCACGAGAATGCCCGTTCCATCGCTTCGCGCTGCTCGGCGGTCAGCACTTCGGCCGTGGAATAGATGCCGCGCAGGCTGCGCGGCATGGCGATGCGCTTGTCGATGACGTAGCGGGCCAGTTCGGCCAGGATCGAAGCGTAGCCCTGCAGCAGGACGGGCCGCGTGGCACCAATGCATGCGGCCCATTCGCCCAGCTTGCGCTCGTCGAAATCGCGCGCGCCCAGCGTCCTTTCGCCGGTGACATATTCGCCATAGCGCCGGGCGATGCCGCCGCCCCGGATGTCCTGGCTGGCGCCCCAGAAGTTGATGATGCCGTCGCCCGGCCGCCAACCCGAGCCCATGTAGGCGCGCATCATGCCGGCGCGCATCAGCTCGTGCTTGGCGGCATCCCAGTAGTAGGCCAGCGGATTGCCGGTCGAGCCGCCGGTATAGGCGATGCCTACCTGCTTGCGGTCGGCGCCGCGTGCCAGCATCGCATCGCGGTTATGGACCACGTCGTCCTTGGTGAGGATGGGCTGGTCAATAAAGGGCCGATCCGGGGCGAGGCGGTCACGGTAGAAATCGGTGTTGGCTGCGGCGAAGGCGACGATATTCGCCAGGTCATCCTGCTGCTGCCGCAGCACCTCGGCCCGGCTCAGCGCCTGGTGGCGCAGCAGACCTTCGAGCAGGGCGAAGCGCTCGGCGTGGCGGCGGCGATGCAGCCAGTCACGCAGCCGGTCACTCAACTGCGCGATCATGCCGCGCCATCAGCCACGACCCGCCAGCGCATGGCCCCAGGCCGCGGCGTCCTCCGGGTAGGCGACCAGCGCCTGCAGCAGGTCGGCGCGCCATTTCTCCCAGTTGGCGGGCGACTCGATGCGTTCGTAGCAGGGCGAATCCTCGCCGAAATTGTGGGCGATGTTGTCGAGGAAGGACTCGAACCTGGCGACGGCCGCGACGTGCTCGGCCGAGCGGTTCCACCAGTTCACCGGATCGTGCAGCAGCGACTCCAGCCGGCCGATCTTTTCGACGATGTCGCGGCGCTTCCTGCCGTACTTCTCCAGCATTTCGGCATGGACGGCGGTCAGCGTTGCGGCCAGCGTCGCCTGCGGCAGCGAACCCTGCGGATAACCCATGGTGGTCAGGCGCTCGATGGTGAACAGCATGACGTCGCCGAAGAATTGCCGCTCGGCCTCGCCGCAAAGCTCGATGGCTTCGCTCTCGGCGCGAATGCCCGGGCGGAATTCGGATTGCCCGGTGGTGGCGACGGTGCGCTTGTGCAGCATCGGCAGGTTGGCCGAAACGAAGCGCCCGCCGATATCCGCCTTGACCAGCCGCCCCAGCACCGGCCCGGACATGCGCAGCCGCAGCGCGGCGAAGGGAATGAAGTACTTCAGCGCTTCGGGCCGGAACACGTAGTTGCCGGCATAGACGGTGCGCGCCGGCTGCACCGTGCGCAGCATGGCCCGGTGCTGGTAGTAGGAGATGCGGGTGGGATGCTCGCCGAAGAAGAAGCTGTTGAGGCGGCCGCCGAAATGGTCGAAGCAGTCGGCGTCGCCGTGGTCGCCTTCGAGCGGGCAGCGGTAGCGATAGGCCTCGGCCGCCGGCTTGAAGCCGAACAGGTCGGCCATGTCGTGGTAGGCGGCTTCGCCCTCCGGATGCTCCGCCATCTCGTGGTGGCGGCATTCGGCGTGGCCGCCGCTGTCGGCCATCTGCCGCAGGAAGCCGATCACGTCTTCGAGGAAGTTCCCGGCCATGACGGCGGGCGACACCGGCGGATCGCCGACGACCTTGCCCGTCAGCACCAGCGCGTCGGAACGCGAGAATATTTCGTCGAGCCAGTGGAAGAAATTCACCGCGCAGACTTCAAGGTCGCCATCCGGCGTGCCGACCTTGACCTTGAATTCCTGGTCGCTGTCGATGGAATAGAACAGCACCCGCTCGTCGCCATCCTCATTCTGCACTTGCGCCAGCTCGAGGTAGGCAATGTTGCGCATGACCGCCTGGCCCTTGTGGCCGAAGGCTTCGCGCCGGGCCCGGCCGACGATGGTGGATAGTGCGTCGCGCCCGGCATCGCCGAGCGACTCAACCAGCGCGAACTGGTCGTCCGGTCCGAAGTGGCGGGTTGCCAGCCCGAGCCCGGTGAAATGCGTGGCGAGCTCGCGGTTGCTGGCGATGCTCTCCTCGTCGCTGCTGTCGTCGGCGATGACGACTGCGACCTTGCGGTACACACCGTCGCACCGTCCGCCGTAGTCAAAGGCGCGGCAGAGGTCGAGCAAGCTATCGAGGCAGTCGCGCATCTGCTGCGGCCGGTCGGCCACCGGAACGACGATGACGAACTTGTGGCGCTTGTCGCCGCCCCGCGCCTCGATCAGCCGCTCGAGGCGGCGAAACCCGCCCTGGTAGGTGTCGAGCATGTCCTCGTTGAGCCCGCCGGCCCACAGCTCATGTTCGAGTTCCGCGATGGCGCCCTTCTGCGCCTCGATCTGCGCCTCCAGCTCGGGATCGACGGACTTAGCGGTTTGACAGGTAACTGGGGAAAGCATTCTTGTCCAACATGATTTCGATGAGGTTGATCGAGCCGGCGAGATCGACGCTGCCGAACAGCTCGTCGAGCTCGGCCTCGCTGGCGATCCGTCGATGGGCGATGCCGAATGACTTGGCCAGCAGCGCGAAGTCGGGATTGGCGAAATCGCAGTCGATGAAGCGCCCGTCGTAAAGCTGGACCTGGTTCTTGCGAATCAGCCCCAGCGTACCGTTGTTGATCACCACCACATTCAGCGGAATGCCGTAGTTCACGGCCGTCATGATTTCCATGCCGCACATCATGAAGCCGCCGTCGCCCAGGATGGCGAAGGTCGGTCCGCCGCCCATGCAGCGGGCGCCGATGGCGGCGGGAATCGCATGGCCCAGCGAGGAAATGCCGGAGTTGGGGAAATAGCGGTTGCCGGCGGCGACCTTGTAGAAGTTCTGGGCGAAGATGATGTTGTCGTCGAAGACCATCGCGCCTTGCGGAATCCGCTCGGCGAGCCTGGCGAAGAACTGCGCCATCAGGCGGAAGTCCTCGGTGCGCTTCGCCTGCCCGCCGCTAGCCGCTGCGGCCGGATGGCCGGGCAAACGGTCGAGCGACTTCGGTTTGGCGCCCGACTGCGCCAGCATCGCCAGCACCTCATTCAGCACCTCGTGGATGTCGCCATCGATCGCCAGGTCGGCGGTCAATACCTTTTCCAGTTGTGCCGGATCGCTGTCGACCTGAACCACCTGCTTGCCGGCGAGGAAACCCGCATCCCACATGTAGCTGGTGCGCTCGTTGAAACCGGCACCGAGGAATATCACCAGGTCGGCATGATCCACCACATAGCGATAGGCACGGCCGTCCGAGGTGACGCCGATGCTGCCGAGCGACCGGGGCGAATCCTCGCCGAGCGCGCCCTTGCCCTTGAGGCTGGTGGCGACCGGGATACCCAGCCGCTCGCTCAGTTGCGCCACGGCGTCCTGCGCCCCGGACTTGATGCAACCATAGCCGGCGACGATCACCGGATGGCTGGCGGCTTCGATCAGCCGCGCCAGTTCGTGCGCCGGATCGGCCGACGGGCGCCGCCGGCGCCCGGCATGGGGCGGCGCGAAGGCGATGGCGTCGAGGACGTCATCCTCGACCAGTTCCTTCTGCACGTTGTAGGGCAGACTCAGCAGCACCGGTCCCGAATCGGACGACAGCAATACCTTGGCGGCATGTTTCAGCACCTGGCCGAGGTAATCGGTGCGCTCGATGACCTTGTGGTAGCGGGTAATGGGTTTGAACAGCGCGGACTGGTCGAAGGCGCCGCCCTCGCCCGAGCTTTCCTGCAGCCCGCCCTTGCCGAAGATATAGGTCGAGGTCTCGCCGGTGATGACCAGGATGGGCTGGCGGTCGGCGTAGGCATTGGCGATGCCTGTCACCAGGTTGGTGGCACCGGGGCCGGCGGTGGTGATGCAGGCACCGATGCGCCCCGTGGCGCGGGCGTGGCCGCCGGCCATGAAGGCGGCGCCCTGTTCGTGCTTGGCCAGGATGGTGCGGATCTTCGAATCGACCAGGCCGTCATATACCGGCAGGATGTGGGCGCCGGGCATGCCGAAGATGACTTCGATGCCGAGCCGCTCCATGAAGCTGACGATGAGTTCGCTGACCGCAATCTTCATGTCATCGTGCCTTCCGCAGCCATCTCCACCACGCCGCCATCGAGCATCGCCCGCAGCAGCAGGATATCCTCGACCACGGTGCGGGGGAAGCCGGCGCGGGTGCCCTCGCGGGTGTCGGCGATCAGGTTGAGCAGGAAGCTGCCGCACCCGTCCGTGCCCCAGACCGCCGTCAGTTCCTTCGCCAGATGCGGATAGTCGGCCAGCGAGGCGCCGCCGCCGGCAGCGCCCGACCAGTCATCGATGGCGACGTTGAACTTGCTCTTGAGCTCATGTACCGACTCGGAGAATTCGTCCTGCAATTCGCTGCGCTGGTAGAGGTCGAGCAGCTTGAGCCAGTGCTGCACCGACTCGGCCGGATTGCCGCGAATATGCTCGACCAGTGCCTGCGCCGCGCCGCTGGCCAGGCCCATCGATTCCATGAGTTCGGCCAGTTCCAGCGTCGGATCGCTTGCGCCGGGGACGAGCAGATCGGACGCCGACGGCAATTGCAGCGCATCCGGTGGCGGCGCGGCCCCGGCGGAAAAAGTCGGCGCTGGCGGCACGGCGGCGGCGGCCCTGGCGGCGACGGATGCCTTGGCGGCAACGACCGATGGCGGCAGCTCTTCGAGCGTGAACTCGATCATCGGCGGCGGCACGACCTCGACGGCGACAGCCTTGTCCCGCTTCTCCCCGCCGTCACTGGCGGGCGACGCGACCGCCGGCAGCGGTACTGAAGCTGGCGGCGGCACGGGCTGCACCGGTGCGACAACGACGGCCGGCGCTGCGGATGCCACAGCCGACACCGGAACCACTGGCACCACCGGCACCACAGGTGGCATGGTGGCCGGAATGGACGGGTTCGGCGGCATCTTGGGCGCCACGGCGGCCGCGGGTGCAGCTATCGGCGCGGGCCGCGTTGCGGCCGTAGGCTGTGCCGCCGTAACCGGGGCGGTGACTACCCGCGCGGATGTCTGGGCAGGCGTGTCGGCCGCATCGACTACGGCTGGCGTCACCAGACCATCGAAAGCACTGGCCAGCGGTTGGGGCGGCGGCGCGACAGCCGCCGATTCCGCAAATCCGTGCGGGGCAAATGCCGGCCCGCCGGACTGACGGCGCAGTTGCAGGCGGTGGAAGTAGTGGATCAGCCCGGCGCCCATGGCGCCGCTGGCCAGCACCAGCGCCAGCATTTCCAGCAGGCCGAAGCGGGCGCTCTGCTCGGCCAGTCTGGCCATGGCCTGCGCCTGTGCAGTCTCGGCCTTGATGCGCTCGATTTCCAGCGCGTTCATGCGGGCATCGATGGCCAGCAGGTTGCCGCGAATGTCGCCGAAGGCGATTTCGACGTTCTTGAGGCTGTCGCTCATGCCGAGGTGGATGCGCCCCTGGTCCTCGACCATGCGCTCCAGCCGGTCGACCGCAGCGGCCAGCTCACGCGGCGACATGGGCTTGAACGCAGCGGCCGAGCCGCCGCCGATCACCAGCCTATCGGGCACCTTGCGCGTGGCCTGCGCCGTTCCATCCGGTGCCGCCGGCGCCTTGGGCGGCAACTGCGCGGCGGACTTGTCCGCAAGTTCCGTGGCGGCGGGCTTGCTGGCATCGGGCTTGGGCAGGTCGGGCGGAATGTTCAGCACCGTGCCGGCGGGCAGCGGCACCGAACCCACCGGCCCCTTGTTGCCGAACAGGTCGGGATTGGACGCTGCCATCAGGCGACGGTATTCGTCGCGGGTCTCGCGCTGGTGGGGATAGCGGTCGCGGGCCAGGGCATTGAGGTTGCTGTCGCCCGCGAGCACCAGCGTTTCCCCCGAAGCCGCCGCAGCGGCCGGGAGCGCGGAGTTCGACGATTGCGCCGATTGCGACGATTGCGCCGATGGTGCGGCGGCAACGGCACCGACTCTCGCCTGCCTTGTCTCCCGTGCTTCCGCCTGAGGCGGTGGCGGCAGCGAAGCCAGCAGCACGTAATCGCGCGCCACCTCGGCTCCGCCACAGCTGGCCAGGATTCGGAACTCAACCACCGGCTGGCGCCAGGATCTCGGACTGGCGACGATAAGGTGCGTCCTGCCCTGTACGCTTTCGACGCGCAGCAGGCCGTCGCGCAGGATGTAGTCGGCGTCGGTCGGCGCCTGTGGCGCACGCAGGCGGAAACAGGATGCGTCGAGCGGCCCGTCGGTGGCACCGATCAGGGCGACGCGGATACGCAGCGGCTGGCCGAGGATCGCCTGGCCGTCGGCGGCACCGAGGCCGATGGCTAGCGCCTGGCCGGAAAAAGCGAGAGCAATCGCCAGGCTGGCCAGCCGGCGACGCAGGCGGGGAGTAGAAAACATAGCGGGAGCAGTGAAACGGTCGCGCGATTTTACTTTAGGTGACCCGCTTCCCCAAGCCAGTCGCGGAGATATCATCGGCGCATGAGCGCAGAGCCGAAACCCGTCGCCGGCCTCAACCCCGGCGTGCGCCGCCGCGAGGTGTGGGCCTGGGCCATGTACGACTTCGCCAACTCGGGCTACACCACGGTGGTGATCACGGCGATCTTCAACGCCTATTTCGTGGCGGTGGTTGCCGGTGGCGCACCGTGGGCCACCTTCGCCTGGACCGGCGCACTGGCCGTCTCCTACGCCCTGATCCTGCTGACCGCGCCGCTGCTCGGGGCCTGGGCCGACGCGCACGGCGCCAAGAAGCGCCTGCTGGCAATGACCACCATCGGCTGCGTCCTCGCCACGGCAGGCCTTGCGCTGACGGGTCCCGGCAGCCTCGCCGTGGCAATCATTTTTCTGGTGATTTCCAATTTCTGCTTCGGCAGCGGCGAGAACCTGATCGCCGCATTCCTGCCCGAACTCGCCCGCGAGGACAGCCTCGGCAAGGTCTCTGGCTGGGGCTGGAGCCTCGGCTACATCGGCGGCCTGGCCAGCCTCGGCGCCTGTCTCGGCTACATCGGCTGGGCGCAGGCGCAGGGGCAGACCGCTGCGGATTTCGTGCCGATGGCCATGCTTATCACCGCCGCGCTGTTCGCCGTGGCGGCAGCGCCGACTTTTCTGTTCCTGCGCGAGCGAGCGGCGGTGGCCGTGCCCCGCGCCGCTTCGGCCACGGCTTGGGCCCGCGTCCACGACACCCTGCGCCATGCACGCCAGTACCGCGACATGCGCCGCTTCATGCTCTGCATCGTCTTCTACCAGGCCGGCATCCAGGCGGTGATCGCGCTCGCCGCGATCTACGCCGAACAGGCCATGGGCTTCACCACCACCGACACCATCAAGCTGATTTTCCTGGTGAACATCACTGCCGCCATCGGCGCCTTCGCCTTCGGCCAGTGGCAGGACCGCCTCGGCCACGTCCGCGCCATCGCGCTGACACTGGTGGGCTGGACCGTCATGATCCTGCTGGCCTGGTCTGCCACCAAGCCGCCGTTGTTCTGGCTGGCGGCCAACATCGCCGGGCTCTGCCTCGGCGCGAGCCAGTCGGCCGGCCGCGCCCTGATCGGCTATCTCGCGCCGGCCGGGCGCCACGGCGAGTTCTTCGGCCTGTGGGGGCTGGCAGTCAAGCTCTCCTCCATCCTCGGCCCGCTCACTTACGGCGCCGTCACCTGGATATCCGGCGGCGACCACCGCCTCGCCATCCTGATCACCGGCAGCTATTTCGTCGTCGGCCTGTTCATCCTCGCCGGGGTCGATGCCGAGCGCGGCCACCGTGCAGCGATGGAACCCTCATCCGACTGAACGGGAATCAGCGCTCGCCGGCCGATTTATTCAGCATTACCTGGAATTCGCCGAGTGGCACCGGCCGGCTGAACAGATAGCCCTGGAATACCGGGCAGGCGTGTTCGACCAGGAAGTCCAGCTGTTCGCGGTTTTCCACGCCCTCGGCTACCACCGTCAGACCGAGGCTGTCGGCCATGGCGATGATGGTGCGAACGATCACAGCGTCGCCGGGATCCGTCGCGATGTCGCGGACAAAGGAGCGGTCGATCTTCACCTGGTCGAGCGGCAGGCGCTTGAGGTGCGAGAGCGAAGAGTAGCCGGTGCCGAAGTCGTCCATCGAAAAGCCGATGCCGAGCGACTTCAGGGTGTTCATTTTGGCTATGGTGCTGTCGATGTCGTCGAGCACCAGGCTCTCGGTCAGCTCCAGCTTCAGGCGATTCGGATTGGCACCGGTGTGATCCAGCACCGCATGCACCTGGTCGACGAAATCCGGCTGGCGGAACTGGCGCGCACTGACGTTCACCGCCAGCACGAAGTCGCGGGTCGCCGGGTCGTCCTGCCATTTCCTGAGTTGATGGCAGGCCATTTCCAGCACCCAGTGGCCGATGGGCACGATGAGTCCGGTTTCCTCGGCCAGGGGGATGAAATCGACGGGTGAAACCACCCCGCGCAGCGGATGGTTCCAGCGCAGCAGCACTTCGGCGCCGAGGACGCTGTCAGCGGGGCCGACCTGCACCTGGTAGTACAACTCCAGCTGACCCAGCGACAGGGCGCGACGCAGGTCGGCCTCGAGCGCGGCGCGTCCTTCCAGCCTCGCCTGCATCGCGGGATCGAAGAAATGCAGGGCGTTGCGGCCGGCGGCCTTGGCCTGGTACATCGCGACATCGGCGTGCTTGAGCAGATTCTCGGTCGTTTCCCGGTGACCCAGGAACAGATCGACGCCGATACTGGCGCTGCAATGATGATCGCCGGCCACCTCGGCATTGCCGTCCGCAGCGGCAAACGCGCATTCCCGATCCAGCGTACTGCGAATCCTTTCACCGATCATCTCGGTTTGCGTGGCGGCGGCGCGGCCATCCTCGCTGAGCCCTTCCAGCATGACCACGAATTCGTCGCCACCCAGCCGCGCCACGGTGTCCCCTTCGTGTATGCAGCCCTGGAGCCATCGCGCCACTTCGACCAGCAGCCGGTCACCCACATCGTGGCCACGGGTGTCGTTGAGCATCTTGAAATGGTCGAGATCGATGAACAACAGGGCGCCGTGGCGGCCGTCGCGGGCGCTGGTGGCCAGCGCCTGGCCGAGACGCTCGAGCAGCAGGCGCCGGTTGGGCAGGCCGGTGAGCTGGTCGTAATAGGCGAGCTGCTGGATGTCGGCCTCGGCCTGCTTGTGCCGGGTCATGTCGGAGAAGGCGCTGACATAGTGGCTGATGCGCCCCTCGCCATCGACCACCGCCGAAATGGTCTGCCACGCCGGGAACAGGCTGCCATCCTTGCGCCGATTCCATATCTCGCCCTGCCAGCATCGGTCGGCGGCCAGCGCCTGCCACAACTGCCGGTAGAACCCGGCATCGTGTTTGCCCGACTTCAGCAGTGCCGGTGTCTGGCCGATGACCTCGTCGCCGTCGTAGCCGGTCAGGGTGGTGAATGCCTGGTTGATCCGCAGGATGACGCCATCCGGCGTGGTCACGAACATCGCCTCCTGCGATTCGAAGGCGCTCGCGGCGATGCGCAGTTGCTCGTCGGTACGCGTGCGCTCATCCACCCAGGTGGTCAGTTCCTCAATCCGCTGCGCCTGCAGGCGGGCGTAGTTTCCGGTTTCGGCGATCAGGCGGTTGCGGGACATGGCCAGGGCATTCTTGGCGCGGCCGAGGATCAGGTAGAACAAAAGGAACAGGAGGGCGGCGACGACCGCGGCCGCCGCGACCAGCGACCCCACCGTCTGCCTCGTGTGCGCCATGGCTGCGGTCACGTCCCGCAGCACGACGAGGTCGCCGACGTCGCGCCCGCCGGCATCTGTCAGCGGAACGAATCCCGACTGATAAACGAGATCGCCCTGCTCCAGCTTGGCCGCAGGCACCACCTGCGGATGCTGGCCCTCAGGCAGCAGGCGGCCAAGTCCGGGCGGCACCTGCGCCAGGGTGGCAAACGTCATGACCGAGTGCGGAAAGCGGTCCCAGTCGGGCTGCCGCCCCAGCATGCGCATGCCCTCTTCCCAGTCGGGCCGCGACAGCACGTCCTTGTGGATGGTGACGAAGCCCTCGCTGCCGAAGATGCGGGTGATGTCCTGCACCACATCCTGCACCTCTTCGGCCAGTTCGACGTAACCCAGCAACTCGCTGCCGTCGCGCACCGGCATGACCGCGCGCAACGACAGCGTGCCGATCGGCCCCAGTTCCATGCCGGCAAAGGCATGGCCGGTGCGTTCGGCCTCGCGCAGGGTATAGCGGTCTATCCGGTCACCGAAGCGCTCCGGCTGATGCAGCCGCAGCAGCGTCAGACGGTCGGGCCGGATGAAATAGAGATGGGTGATGCCGAATTCGCGCTTGAGCTGCGCGAACAGATCGGCATACCCGTCCCGCAGCACGCCACGGTCGCCCGTGCGCAGCATCGGCCGCAAGCGCGGATCGCGATCCAGCTGATCCAGCGCCATGTGCAGCTTGTCGCCGCGCAGCTTCAGGATATTGCCCAGCGATGCCTGTATGGTCTTGAGTTCGCGGCCTGTGGACTCCTCGATCCAGGCGCGCTCGGTGCGGTAAATCGAGTAGGCGAAGGCCGACAACAGGAAAAGCAAGGCCAACGCCAGCGGCAGCAGGATCCGCCGCCGCAGATTGACACCGACACCATCCCGACTTGCGGGCGCCTCGACAACCGGCTCCACTCCTGCTGCGAACATCGCGCGGATTTCCTCCCCGGAAACTGGCTGGGCAATGGCCCCGCTCGAACTGTGGCTTTATGGTGCGGTTATAGCCGCAAGCCGCTGCCCCGGCAAGCGACTGGGTCAATTATTGAGGCGTGGAAGCGACCCGTCAGCCGCCGATGTCCGGCTCGCCGCAATCGCGCAGGATGGCGGCGCGCGCCGCGGCGCGCAAGGCCACGGCGGCGCTCCAGCCGGTGCCGGCGGGGGCCACAGTGTGGGGGCATACGGCAATGTTACGGCGGTTTCGTCGGTCACCGCAGTAGTCTTTTCCATATCGGCAAAGAT
>JAHJEO010000001.1 GCA_018825305.1 Gammaproteobacteria bacterium | reverse complement strand
GTCAGATTTCCCAAGTCCCTGGAAATCTTGGCAAAAACCGGCAGACTCCCTGACCCCGCTCCGCCTCCCAGACAAGCCACTAAAATGCACAGATCCTGGCCTTCCAGAAGTTTTTTAATTCTCTCTTTTTCCTGCAGGGCAGCCTCTCTTCCTATTTCGGCATTCATGCCGGTACCCAGGCCGCGAGTAAGGTTCTGTCCGAATTGAAAACGACTCACTTTTCTGCTACAAGACCTCAAAGCCTGCAGATCCGTATTGGCCGCAACGAAACTGGCCTTAGGAATCCTGGATGAAATTTCAGAAATAATAGTTCCCCCTCCTCCTCCGATGCCAATCACCCTGATTTTTGTTTTCTTGATGGCTTCTGTCGGGGCTTTCGGCAGAGGTTTTTTAATTATCTTTTGAGCTTTCTTTCTCATTAAATTAGTATATACCCTGGCTAAAAAGATGGCAACTAGGTTCTGGCTTTCCTTGAGAGACGAAAAACGAACAGTAAAACCAAAACAGAACCCGCCAGAGACAGAATTTTAACCCAGAACATTTCGTCGTTCTCCATCAGATTTTTGAAAGCCCCTACGGCCGAAGCCTGGGATTTCTTGGGATCCAAAGGATCAGTTCCTAATTCCACTTCTTCCTTGTCGGAAAGGCCATCGGAGTCCGTATCCGAATCCAATGGGTCAGTTCCCAGGATAAATAACTCTTCTTCGTCCAGCAAACCGTCGTCATCGTCATCCAAGTCAAGATTGTCTCCCAATCCGTCCCCATCCGCATCCTGCCATTCATCGGGATTCGAAGGAAATTCATCCTCCTCGTCCGGAACGCCATCGTTGTCATCGTCAAGGTCCGCATTGTCCCCAACGCCATCACCGTCAATATCTTTGGTCTCTTTTGAATCCAGAGGAAAAGGATCTGCAGAATCTCCGACCTTGTCCCCGTCGGTATCCTGATTCAAAGAATCTGTCCCCAAAGTAATCTCCTCTTTGTCCGACAAACCGTCATTGTCATCATCCGGGTCCTTGGTATTGCCTATGCCGTCTTTATCCGTATCCATATCGACAAAAAAGTCCTTTTTCAAAGCCTGCCAATGCCGCCGCGCCTGCCGCCATCGCGCCCCGCCGTGGCGCCAGCGCCGACTTTTTCGCCAGCGGCCGTGCCGCAGCCTGTCTTTATGCCTGCCGCGCCTGCCGCGGCCATTGCTCCGCCGCCGGTAGCGAAGCCGGTGGCGAAGCCGGCCGCTGTCGCGCCGTTGCCGCAGCGAGTCCGCCTGCGCTTTGCCATCATTCGCGGCGATCAGGGCTTCGTCGTCGGCCGCTCGGAACATCGCTGGACGCTGGAGGGCGCTGCCTATACCCTGCGGGCCGTGACCGAAACCACCGGCCTCGCTGCCCTGTTCAAGCCGGCCAAGGTGGCACAGGTGAGCGAAGGCGATCTGGTCGCGGAGGGCCTGCGCCCGCACAATTTCCGGGTGGAACGCAGCGGCGCGGTGGGCGATACGGCCAGTTTCGACTGGGCCGCCGGGCGCGTGGCGATGAACCCGGGGCCACGCGACGCGAGCACCGAACCCGGCATGCAGGATATGCTGTCGATGTTCTGGCAACTCGGCCTGATGCCGGTGAGCCCGACCGGCATGGCGGTGACGGTGGCGACAGGCAAGAAGATCGAGCGCTTCGTCTTTGCCCTGGTGGGCGAGGAAAAGATCGCCACCGCGCTGGGGGAAAGAACCGCGTTGCACCTCAAGACCGTCGGCACCGCCGGCGGCGATGCCACGGAAGTCTGGATCGGTGTCGAGAAACGTCTGCCGCTGCGCATCCGCCACGTGGATCGCAAGGGCGAAGTCTTCGACCAGATCGTCGATGAATTGGAAATGGAATGATACGAATCACGGATACGATGATTGGCCACGCGGCGCAGGTGGTGCGGGAAATGCTCAAGTTCGCGCAGCCGGCGGACGCGGTGCTTTCGAATTTCTTTCGCGCCAATCGGGTTGACAGCCGCAGCCGCGCTTTCATCGCCGAAACGGCCTATACGGTGCTGCGCCGCCGCCGCCTGCTGGAAAAGGTCGTCGGCGAGCGCCCCACGCCGCTGCGGCTGGTGCTGGCGGCGCTGGTCAAGGTGACCGGCCTGTCGCAGCGGCAGGTGGGCGAGGTGCTGGGCGACGATGGCGGCCGCGAGGCATCCTGGTTGGCCTCGCTCAAGGGCCAGCCCGATCCCGAACTGACGCTGGCCGAGCAGGCCGACCTGCCGGACTGGCTGGCGGAGCGGCTGGCGCAGCGCATGGCGCCCGACGAGGTGCTGGCACTGGCGCGTGGCCTCAACCAGCCGGCGCCGCTCGACTTGCGCGTCAACGAGTTCAAGGCCAAGCGCGACACCGTGCTGGCGCAGTTGCTGGCCGATGGCTTCGTCGCACAGCCTTGTCCGCTTGCCCCCGATGGTATTCGCGTCGAGGGTCGGCCTGCGCTGTCGAAGCATCCGCTGTATATCGACGGCACCATCGAAGTGCAGGACGAGGGCAGCCAGTTGCTCGGCCATTTGCTGGCGCCAAAACGCGGCGAGATGGTGGTCGACTTTTGCGCCGGGGCCGGTGGCAAGACGCTGGCGCTGGGCGCCCTGATGCGTTCGAGCGGGCGGCTCTATGCCTTCGACGTGGCCGAGAAACGCCTGGCCAAGCTCAAACCGCGCGTCGCCCGCTCCGGGTTGTCCAACGTGCATCCGGTGCTGATCAGCGGCGAGAATGACATCAAGGTCAAGCGCCTTGCCGGCAAGATCGACCGCGTGCTGGTCGATGCGCCTTGCTCCGGCCTCGGCACGCTACGGCGCAACCCCGACCTCAAATGGCGGCAGACGCCCGAGAGCGTGGCGGAACTGACGCGCAAGCAGTCCGACATCCTGGCCGGTGCCGCAAGGCTGGTGAAGCCGGGCGGGCGGCTGGTGTATGCGACCTGCAGCATCCTGCCCGAGGAGAACGAGGGCGTGGTCAATGCCTTTCTTGCCGCACACCCTGAATTTGTCCGCATGTCTCCCACCGAGATTCTGGCGAAGCAGGGCGTCGTCCTCGTTTGTGGCGAGGACATGCAGTTGCTGCCGCATCGACATGGCACCGATGGCTTTTATGCCGCGGTGCTGGAACGCAGCAAGTGAGGTTTTTCGCCTTTGTCGGCGCGCTGCTGGTGCTGACGATGGCGCCGGCATGCGCCGAGTCGGTTGCCACCTTCGCGGCGACGGGTAGCGTCGAGGTGGCGTTTACGCCGTGGGACGATGCCGAAGGCGCCTTGCTGCGCGCGGTGAACGCGGCGCGAAAGTCGATCCATGTCCAGGCCTTTATTTTCACCAGCCGCCCGCTGGGACGGGCGCTGATCGATGCGCACCAGCGCGGCGTGGCGGTCGCGGTGCTGGCCGACCGCGAGATGGTGGCGAAAGGCGGTAGTTCGCAGATTCCGAAACTTGCCGCTGCCGGCATCCCGGTGTGGCTGGAAGTTCGTTATCAGTCGGCGCACAACAAGGTGATACTGATCGATCCCGAGTCGGCCCACCCCGCGGTCGCTACCGGCAGCTACAATTTCACTTGGTCGGCGCAGGCGCGTAATGCCGAGAATCTGTTGATCCTGCGCGACAATCCGCCTCTGGCACGCGCCTATCTCGACAACTGGAAACGCCATCGCGGCGAGGCGGTGGCCTTTGATGAAGGAGTCGTGCGTTGATGAACGGTGAATTCGGAACCCTTCTGCGCGAGTTGTGGATCGACCTGCAACAGCCCGATGCCTTGTGGCAGGCGGCGACGCTGGCTGTCTGCCTTGGGCTCGGCTGGCTGGCCGATCGGGCCATGGCGCGGCGGCGAGATGTCTTGCGAAGCGGTATCCAGGGGGGCGGTGGTGGTGCCGCGCCGCTGCACCAGCGCGGGCTGGGGCGCCTGGCCTTCCCTTTGACCGCGCTGGTGCTGGTGCTGGTGGCGCGGCCGATCCTGGCCCAATGGCATCACGTCAACCTGCTGTCGATCGCGGTGCCGCTGCTGATGTCACTGGCGGTGATCCGCATGGTGTTCTTCGGGTTGCGCCTGGGCGCCGGCGATGCCCACTGGCTGGCAAATTTCGAGCGCGTCTTCGCCACCTTCGTCTGGGGCGTGGTGGCGTTGCACCTGACCGGCCTGCTGCCGGAACTGATCGAGCGGCTCGATGGCATCGGTTTTGGTCTGGGCAGGGATCGACTTACGTTGTGGAAGCTGCTGCAGGGGACCGGCATGGTGTTGGCCGGCCTGCTGGGCGCGCTTTGGCTCGGCGGACTGGTCGAGGCGCGCCTGATGGCAGCTGACGGGCTGGACGGCAACCTGCGTGTGGTGTTCGCGCGACTGGCAAGAGCCCTGCTGCTGGTGCTGGCGGTACTGATCGGCCTGCCGCTGGTCGGCATCGATCTCACCATGCTGTCGGTGTTCGGCGGAGCGCTCGGCGTCGGCCTTGGCTTTGGCCTGCAGAAGATTGCCGCCAACTACGTTTCCGGCTTCATCATCCTGCTCGACCGCTCGATCCGCATCGGCAACATGATCGCCGTCGGCAACGAGCGCGGCGTCGTCACCCGTATCACTACGCGCTACACCGTGTTGCTGGCCCGGAGCGGCATCGAGAAGATCGTGCCGAACGAAATGCTGGTCGGCTCTGTGATCGCCAACGAGACCTACACCGACCACAAGGTGCGCATTCCTTTGATGGTGCAGGTGGCCTACGGCAGCGACCTGGAGCAGGTGCAGCGCATCATGATCGCCGCTGCGCTGGCGCAGGCACGGGTGCTGTCCGATCCGCCGCCCAAGGCCCATGTCGCCGCCTTTGCCGATTCTGGCATCAACTTCGAGATGCGCTTCTGGATCGGTGACCCCGAGAACGGCATCATGCAGGTCAAGTCGGACACCAACTTGGCGATCTGGAAAGCCTTCAATACTGAAGGCATCGAGATCCCCTTCCCGCAGCGGGTGGTGCACATGGTGGGGCAAGGGTAGAATCGGCCCGGTTTTCCATACGAGAGGCTTCATACGAAAGGCGAATGTTTTCGTTGCATCTGCGTCGCTATGTCGCATGATCGGCATAACCCGGGGAAATAACATCGGGCGATCATTGCGGTGGCGCATCATTTTCAGAAGGGGGAGGGGATGGATAACTATTTGGTGGCCGCGGTGGGCATCGGCGACAAGGATGTCACCGTGCTCAAATCGATCATGAATCTCGTCGCCAGTTCGCGCGGCGTCGAGTGGCAGATGGTGGATAAGCCCGAGGATGCCCATGTCGCCTTCCTCGGCCACCTTGATCCGCCGCAAGTCGAGGCGCTGGCCGATGAGCTCGGCGGCAAGGTCATGCTGGTCTATTGCTGTTCGCGTGGCGAAGCGCCGCCGGGGCGGGTTCGCACCCTGGCGCATTGTCCGCCGCGCGCCAACGAACTGGCCGAAGTGTTCGCCGAAGCAGTGCTGTTGCGGGGGGCCGCACAGCAGGCTGCGCAACAGGCATCGGTATCGGCAACGGCAGCCGCATCTGCAAGCGTTGCCACTGCCGAAATATTCACCCCTGAAAAAAGTCTGGCCGGCGTGATTCACGCCAAGCTGCTGCGGTTGCTGATCGACCAGCCGCTCTCGGTGAGTATCCCGGGCGCGCCCTGCCTTCTGGTGGATATCCATAACGGCCTGCGCACCGTGCATGCCGATCCGGCCTGGTTTACTTCCCCGGACTTTTTGCGCAGCGATCCGGCCAGCTGCAAGATGGAGGTGGCTACCGACGCCCGCCTGTTGAGCGAGTGCCGTCGCCAAGTCACGCGCCCCTACCAGTCGCTGCGCTGGTGGGGTACGCTCAGTGCCTCGCAGGGACGGCCGGTGGCCGAGGTGGCCCGCGCGAAGTCGGTCGGCTTGAAGAAGCTGCCGGAGTTCAAGGTGCTGACGCACCGCGATTGGCAACTTAAACTGGCGGAAGCGCTTGTTGGGAAACAGCTGCCGCCGGCGCAGCTGGCCGAGATGGCCGGCCAGCCCATGGCCGATGTGATCGATTTCCTGAACGCCTGCTCGGTTCTCGGTCTGCTCAAGACGGCATAGGTTCGAGCGGACCGTAGCCGGCTGAAAAACAAAAACCCGCCAGCGGCGGGTTTTTTACTGGATCCGTCGGGCGCCTGAATTTAACCAGGTCTGACGTACCGCAAGCCTTACTTCAGCTTGATTTCCTTGTAGGCGACATGCTTGCGCACCTTGGGGTCGTACTTCATGAATTCCAGCTTTTCCGGCTTGGTCTTCTTGTTCTTCGTGGTCGTGTAGAAGTGCCCGGTACCCGCAGTGGATTCCAGCTTGATTTTTTCGCGTCCGCCCTTGGCCATGATCGCTTCTCCTGATTAGACGTGCTCGCCGCGGCTGCGCAGCTCGGCGATGACGACTTCGATACCCTTCTTGTCGATCGTGCGCAGGCCGGCGTTGGATACACGCAGGCGGACCCAGCGGTTCTCGGATTCGATCCAGAACTTGCGGGACTGCAGATTCGGCAGGAAGCGGCGCTTCGTTTTGTTGTTGGCGTGGGAAACGTGGTTCCCAACCATCGGGGCCTTGCCCGTTACTTGACAGACGCGGGACATCATGTGCTCCAAATTCGCGGTTTCAGCAAAGCCGAGCAGTATACCCGAAGTTTCGGCGAGCAATCAAGCATTAGATTAGTCCTCGTTCGGCGAAGGAGAGCGGGGCAGCATTACCGGCCACGATGAAGTGATCGAGCACTTTCACGTCCACCAGCGCCAGTGCGTCCTTGAGGCCGCGCGTCAGCAGTTGATCGGCATCGGAAGGTTCGGCTGCGCCCGACGGGTGGTTATGCGCCAGTACAACGGCCGCCGCGTTGCGGGTCAGGGCCTGCTTCACCACTTCGCGCGGATAGACGCTGGTCTGGGTCAGGGTTCCGGTGAATAAGGTTTCATGCGCGATCAGCCGGTTTTGGGCGTCGAGCCAGAGGGCAACGAAGACCTCGTGGGGCAGGCTGCCGAGGTGAAGTCGCAGCCAGTCGCGCACGGCGGCAGGTGTCGACAGCAGGTCGCGCGTCACCAGTTCTTCGCGCAGGGCGCGGCGGGCCATTTCGATCACTGCCTGCAACTGGGCGTACTTGGCGTTGCCCATGCCGTGGATCGCCGCAAACTCGGCGGGGCCGGCGGCGAACAGCCTGGTAAGCGAGCCGAAGTGGCCCACCAGGGAGCGCGCCAGATCGACCGCGCTTTGGCCCCGGACTCCGACGCGCAGGAAGATGGCGAGCAACTCGGCATCCGACAGTGCGGCAGCGCCCTGTTTGAGCAGGCGTTCGCGCGGACGCTCATCTTCGGGCCAGTCGGTGATCGCCATAAGGGTTTAGAATCCGCTTAGATTTCAATGGGATTCTACCTGTCATGGCGGAGTTGAACGACAAGCGCATCGTGCTCGGTGTTAGCGGCGGCATTGCGGCCTACAAGGCGGCGGAGCTGGCACGCCTGCTGGTCAAGTCCGGTGCCGTCGTCGACGTCGTGCTGACCGCCGGCGGCGCGCATTTCGTCACCGCGGCCACGTTTCAGGCGCTGACCGGGCGGCCGGTCTGGACGGACCTGTGGGACACCCACGATCGGGGCATGGCGCACATCGACCTGACCCGCGGCGCGGCGGCGGTGCTGGTGGCACCGGCCACCGCCGACTTCATGGCAAAAGTGGCGCACGGCGCGGCCGACGATCTGCTAACGACCCTGTGCCTTGCCCGCGATTGCCCGCTGTTGCTGGCGCCGGCGATGAATCGCGAGATGTGGGACAAGCCGGCGACCCGGCGCAACGTCACGCAGTTGGCGGCCGATGGCGCCACGCTGCTTGGTCCGGCCAAGGGCGAACAGGCCTGTGGCGAAACCGGCGCCGGGCGCATGCTCGAGGCGCAACAGCTTTTCGATGCGCTGGCCACTTTTCTGCAACCCAAGCGCCTGGCCGGTCGCCGCGTACTGCTGACGGCGGGGCCGACCTTCGAGGCGCTCGATCCCGTGCGCGGGCTGACCAATTCGAGCTCGGGCCGCATGGGCTTTGCCCTGGCACAGGCCTGCAGCGAGGCGGGCGCCGACGTCACGCTCGTCGCCGGGCCGGTGGCGCTGCCGACGCCGGCTGGTGTTTTGCGTATCGACGTTACCAGCGCACTGGAAATGCGCGACGCCGTAAACTCGGCGCTGGCGGGACGGCACATTTTCATCGCCGTCGCGGCGGTGGCCGACTACCGGCCGGCGCAGGCGATTGAGCACAAGATCAAGAAAGGTGCGGCGGGCATGACGCTGGAACTGGTCGCCAATCCCGACATTCTTGCCGAGGTGGCGGCGCGCCCGGATGCGCCGTTCTGCGTCGGCTTCGCCGCCGAGAGCCAGAAACTGCCCGAGTTCGCCGAAGCCAAGCGCCGCGCCAAGAAACTGCCGCTGGTGGTCGGCAATCTGGTACAGGACGGATTGGGCGGCGACAGCAATGTCGTCACACTGTTCGACGATGCCGGGAGCCATCCGCTGCCGCCGGGTGACAAGCTCACTATCGCGCGCGAGATCGTCAATCACATTGTTTCCATGACTTCGCCATGCACAGAATAGACGTCCGGGTGCTCGACCCCCGGCTGCACGACATGCCTCCCCAGTACGCCACGCCGGGTTCGGCCGGGCTTGACCTGCGTGCCTGCATCGAGGCGCCGGTGAAGCTGCATCCGGGCGAAACCACGCTGGTGCCGACCGGCATCGCCATCCATCTGGCCGACCCGGGCCTGGCGGCGATGATCCTGCCGCGCTCAGGCCTGGGCCACAAGCACGGCATCGTGCTCGGTAATCTGGTCGGGCTGATCGACTCGGACTATCAGGGCGAGATATGCGTCTCGGCCTGGAACCGCGGCCACGAAACCTTCACCCTGAACCCGTTGGACCGATTGGCGCAACTGGTGGTCGTGCCGGTGTTGCAGGTCGCGTTCAACATCGTCGAAGAATTTGCCGAGAGCCAGCGCGGGGCCGGCGGCTTCGGCAGCACCGGCCACGGCTGAACCCGTGTCGCCATGCGGCGATAAGGCAATTCGTTCGACGCGCGGCAAAGCCTTTGCTAGCATTATGGTTTGTGGAAATTACCGTTATTTCAGGAGGTTGATGTGAGACTAGTTGCCATTTTGACTTGCGCCGCTACCGGCGCCCTGCTTGCTGCGCCTACGTTCGCCAACGAGGTCAAGCCCGCCGCCGATGCCAAGCGCGTCAAGGAACTCGTTGCCGGGCGTTGCTCACTGTGCCACGGCATGGAGGGCGAGAGCGCGAGTCCGGTGTTCCCGCGCCTGGCGGCGCAGCATCCCGAATACATGGCCAAACAGCTCAAGGATTTCCGTGACGGCCGCCGCAAGGGCACCATGAATGAGATGGCGGCCGACCTTAAGGAAGAGGAAATTAATGGCCTGGCCAATTATTTTGGTGCCAAGCCGGCCAAGTCGAAGCGTCCGGGCGATACCGATCTTGCCGGAGTCGGCAAATACGTCTATGACAAGGGCAATAAATACACCGGCGTTGCATCCTGTGCCAGCTGCCACGGCCCCAAGGCCTACGGCACAGTGCAGTTGCCGCGGTTGGCCGGGCAGAACGCCCACTATCTGGAAACCCAGCTGAAGGAATTCAACCAGCGGGCGCGCACCAACGACAACGCAGTGATGCACGCGATCGCTTCCAAGCTGACCGAGCTGGAAACCGCCGCCGTCGCGATGTACATCAGCGGCCTCGAATAAGGCGATATCAGGCTGCAGGCCGGCACTTCGGTGCCGGCCATGAAAAAGGCCGCCCCGAGGGGCGGCCTTTATTATTGCTCGCTGCGAATGTCGATCAGAGCAGGGCGTCGGCCCAGACGTTCTTGGCCCAGGCCCAGGCGTACTTGCCTTCGATCTCGTTGCGCGCGGTGGAAACACCGCTGGCACCCTTGACGCCGATATAGGTCTTCTTCTCGGTGTCGTAGGCATACACGGCCGCAACGTGCACAGCCTGCTTGTTGTCGACGTAGCTGTAGCAGGTGTTGGCGATGTGCATCGGTTCCGGCAGTTGCTGGCCGCTCATCAGGTTCACGATGGCGGCGGCAGCGATCTTGGCGTGCTGCGTGGTCATGTGGCCCGACTTGGGCATGCCGGGCGCCGACTGGGTGGCGTCGCCGAGGACGTGGATGGTGTCATTCACTTGCGACTGAGTGGAGCGCCAATCGACGCCGCACCAGCGCTTGTTGACGTTCACCAGGCCGGCCTTGTGGGCGATCATGCCAGCAGTTTGTGCCGGAACGATGTTGAGCACGTCGGCCTTGACGGCGTCGCCGAACTCGAACTTGACGGTCATGCTACCGGCGTCGAGGCTGCTGATTTCGTGCTTGGGACGATACTCGATGATGCCGGAGTAGAGGTCTTTCCACGCCGCCATGAACAGGCCCTTCTTCGACTGGATGTCGTCGTTGGCGTCGAGGACCAGCACCTTGGACTTGGGCTTGTGCGTCTTGAGGTAGTGGGCGATAACCGAGGCCCGCTCGTAAGGTCCGGGCGGGCAGCGGAAAGGCGCCTTGGGAATGCACAGGGCGTAGGTGCCGCCGTCGCGCATTGATTCGAGCTGCTTGCGCAGGCCGATGGTTTGCGGGCCGGCTTTCCAGGCGTGGAAGATCTTGGTTTCGGACAGCTCGGCGGTGAGGCCTGGGACGCTGTCGAACATGAAGTCGATGCCGGGGGAAACCACCAGCCGGTCGTAGGCAATGGCGTCGCCGGTTGCGAGCTTTACGGTGCGCTTGTCGGGGTCGATGGCGGTGACCTCGCCCTGGATCACGCGCACGCCGTGCTTGCGAAGGCCGTCGTAGCTGACGGTGATTTCCTCGATCTTGCGCTCGCCGGCCAGCACCAGGTTGGACATCGGGCAGGAAACGAAGTTGGTGTTGCGCTCGATCAGGGTGACGTTGATGCCGCCCTCCGACCACATGCGGATGTATTTCGCCGCAGTGGCGCCGCCATAGCCGCCGCCGATGATGACGACATTGCCGGAACCCTTGGTGCCGGTACAGCCGGCGAGGCTACCGACACCCACCGCTGCCGCGCCTGCGGCGGAGACCTTGAGAAACTCGCGTCGATTGATAGTCATGTTCTGGTCTCCCTTATTTCTGCGCGGCGTAGAAGGTGGCGATCGCTTCGATCTGGGCGTCGGTGTAACCCTTGCCGAGCTGATGCATCACGGTCGCCGGCTTGGCGCCGGAGCGGAAGTCCTGAACTGCCTTGACCATCTTGTCCTTCGAATAGCCGTTGAGCGCTTCCATGCCACCGACGCTCTTGCCGTTGGTGCCGTGGCAACTGCTGCAGGCAGACGCCATGTTGCGGCCGTAGTTGGCGTCGTTGGCGAAAGCACTACCTCCAAGCCCGATCAGGGCAACTGCAACCATCACTGACGTACGTGTCATCAAGGGACCTCCTCCTATGAAAATCGAAAAATGCTGTTCGACTATGGCGCCTTTGTTTTGACTGCGTGGCGCCACTGCGACCATGCGAATCTAATGGATATATTTTGATGCGGCAATCTGTTTCACTATTCCCTTATGCACTAATACATTTAGGGCTGGAACAAAAATGACAACGGCACCGTCGCTTCGCAGCGAGGGTGCCGTCGGGAAATGACGTCGGCGCGCCCCGCAGGAAGTACCCTTTGGGTGCCGGGTGCCGACTTTTTCAGTCGAGCTTTTCGTACAGGGGCAGGGTGAGGAATTCGGTGAAGGTTTCGGACGTGGACATTTCCTCGAAGATTTCCGCAGCGCGGACGTAGGTGGCGGCGTAAGCGGCCGCGCCGACGAGCTCCTTGATCTTCTCCATTTCCTGCGGGATGAATTCGCGCACCATGTCCTTGGTCACCTTGCGGCCGTCGTCGAGCTTGCCCTTGGGCGAGCGGATCCACTGCCATACCTGCGAGCGCGAGATCTCCGCTGTGGCGGCGTCTTCCATCAGGTTGAAGATGGGCACGCAACCGTTTCCGGCGAGCCAGGAGCCGAGGTACTGGATGCCGACGGAAATGTTGTTGCGCACGCCGGCCTCGGTGATCGGCTGCTCGGGCTGGAAGTCCATCAGGTTCGCCGCGGTGACTTTGATGTCCGGGCGCTGCTTGTCGATCTGGTTGGGGCGGTCGCCCAGCACCTTGACGAACTCTTCCATCGCGGTTGCAACGAGCCCCGGGTGGGCGACCCAGCCGCCGTCGTAGCCGTCAGTGGCGTCGCGCGTCTTGTCGCTGCGGATGCCGGCCATGGCTTTCTCGTTCGCTTCCGCATCGTTCTTGATCGGGATCAGCGCGCTCATGCCGCCGATGGCCGGCGCATTGCGCTTGTGGCAGGTCTTCAGCAGCAGCAGCGCGTAATTGCGCATGAAGGGCACGCTCATGGTGATGGCGCCGCGGTTGGCGAGGCAGAAGTCGGTGTTCACGCGGAACTTCTTGATGCAGGAGAATATGTAGTCCCAGCGCCCGGCGTTGAGGCCGGCGGAGTGGTCGCGCAACTCATAAAGGATCTCGTCCATCTCGAAGGCGGCAAGTATCGTCTCGATCAGCACCGTGGCCTTGATCGTGCCCTGCGGCAGGCCCAGCTCGTTCTGGGCCAGGAGGAATACGTCGTTCCACAGCCGCGCCTCGAGGTGCGATTCCATCTTCGGCAGGTAGAAGTAGGGGCCGGCGCCGCGGGCGATCTGCTCCTTGGCGTTATGGAACAGGAACAGGGCGAAATCGAAGATGCCGCCGGAAACACGCTTGCCGTCGACGGTGACATGCTTCTCGTCCAGGTGCCAGCCGCGCGGACGGACTTGCAGCACGGCGACCTTGTCGTTCAACCGGTAACTTTTTCCGCCCGATTCCAGTTTGAGGGTGCGGCGAACGGCTGCCTTCAGGTTGATGTGGCCCTGAATCTGGTTCAGCCAGTTTGGGGTGTTCGAATCCTCGAAGTCCGTCATGTAGGAGTCGGCGCCGGAGTTGAAGGCGTTGATGATCATCTTGGCTTCGACCGGCCCGGTGATCTCTACGCGGCGGCATTTCAGCGCCTCGGGAATGGGCGCGATCTTCCAGTCGCCGTCGCGGATGTGCGCGGTATCGGCAAGGAAGTCCGGCAGCTTGCCGGCGTCGATTTCCTGCTGGCGCTTGGCGCGGGCCTGCAGCAGTTCCTGGCGGCGCGGTTCGAAGGTGCGATGCAGCTTGGCGACCAGGGCGAGGGCGTCGTGGCTGAGGATGTCCTCAAAACCGGGGTGGATGGTGGCAGTGACTTGCATGCCGGCGGGCAGATTGAGGGCCATGACTTCTCCTTGAGCGATTGTTGCGGTGCACTAGTATCTTATATAAGACTCACGCAAACGCAATAGGAGATTATCCCCGTTCTGGTCAACGGTCTCTTGACTGAATCGGATTGGCTTATCCCGCAGCCGGCAGATAAATGGCGCGGAAGTCGTTGACGTTGGTGCGGGTGGGGCCGGTGACGATCAGCCGGTCGAGCGCGGCAAAGAAACTGTAGCCGTCGTTGCGGGCCAGAAAGTCGGCGCTGGCGAGACGGCGCTCGGCAGCGCGAGCGGCCAGATCCGGCCCGAACCAGGCGCCGGCGTTGTCCTCGGTGCCGTCGATGCCATCGGTGTCGCAGGCCAGTGCCCAGGCCGGGATGTCGAGGACGCTGGCAAGCGCCAGCAGGAATTCGGCGGCGCGGCCGCCGCGACCCTGGCCGCGCACCGTGACCGTGGTCTCGCCGCCGGAAAGGATGACGCAGGGTCGCTGCGCCGGTTCGCCGTGGTGGAATATCTGTCGGGCGATGGCGGCGTGCATGTAGGCGATGTCGCGCGATTCGCCCTCGATGCTGTCGCCCAGCAGCAGCGGCGTGACGCCGTGCTGCCGCGCATATGCCACCGCCGCCTGCAGCGCCTGCTGCGCGGTGGCGATGACACGGGTTTCGCAGTTGGCGAGGCGCGGGTCGCTGGGCTTCGGCGTCTCGCACTCCGGCGATTCGAGGCGGGCACGAACGTGCGCCGGCACCTCGATGCGGTATTTGGCGAGGATGGCCAGCGCCTGTTCGCGCGTGGTCGGGTCGGCCACGGTAGGGCCGGAGGCGAGCGCCGACGGATCGTCGCCGGGAATGTCGGAGATGCCGAGCGTGACGACGCGCGCAGGCGCGCAGGCCAGTGCCAGCCGGCCGCCCTTGATGGCGGAGAGGTGCTTCCTCACGCAGTTCATCTCGTGGATGTTGGCGCCGCTTTTCAGCAGGGCGCGGTTGACCGACTGCTTGTCGGCAAGGGTGAGGCCAGGGGCGGGCAGGGCAAGCAGGGCCGAGCCGCCGCCCGAGATCAGGCACAGCACCATGTCCTCCGCCGTCAGGCCACGCACGAGTTCGAACATCTCCGCCGCCGCAATCTCGCCGGCGGCATCGGGCACCGGGTGGGCCGCCTCGACGACGCGGATGTGCGTCGTCGGCGCGCCGTGGCCGTAGCGCGTCACCACCATGCCGCTCAATCGCGGCAGCGAATCGGCCGGCCAATGTTGCTCGACGGCTGCCGCCATCGCCGCCGCCGCCTTGCCGGCGCCGATGACCACCGTTCGTCCGCGTGCGGGCGCCGGCAATTGCGGCGGCACGCAGACCGCCGGATGCACGGCGGCCACGGCCGCGTCGAACAGCCCGCGCAGGAAGGCCTGGGGATCGGAGACGGTGGCAGCAGACATAACTGCTTAGCCCGGGGCTACCTCGTGGTTGGCCATCATCTCCAGCGCGCGCACCATCGCCGAATGATCCCAGGCGGCACCGCCATGGGCGACGCAGGAATTGAACAGCTCCTGCGCCGTCGCGGTGTTGGGTAGCGACACGCCGAGCGCACGCGCGCCAGACAGCGCCAGGTTCAGGTCTTTCTGGTGCAGTTCGATGCGGAAGCCCGGATTGAAGGTGCGCTTGACCATGCGCTCGCCGTGCACCTCGAGGATGCGCGAGTTGGCAAAGCCGCCCATCAGCGCCAGGCGCACCTTGGCCGGATCGGCGCCGGCCTTGGAGGCGAACAGCAGGGCTTCGGCGACCGCTTCGATGTTGAGCGCGACGATGATCTGGTTGGCGACCTTGCAGGTCTGGCCGTCTCCGACACCGCCGACCAGGGTGATGTTCTTGCCCATCAGTTCGAACAGCGGCTTGACCTTGGCGAAGGCCGCCTCGGTGCCGCCGCACATGATGGTCAGCGCGGCATTCTTGGCGCCGACCTCGCCGCCGGAAACCGGCGCATCGACGTAGTCGCACTTCAGTTCGGCGATGCGCGCGGCGAACTTTTTGGTCTCGATGGGCGAGATCGAACTCATGTCCACCACGATCTTGCCGGCACCGTTATCTGCACTGAGACCTTCGGCGATCCCGTCCTTGCCGAACAGCACCTTTTCCACGTCCGGCGTGTCCGGCACCATGGTGATGATGACGTCGGCCTGCTGCGCCACTTCCTTGGGCGAATTGCAGGCGATGCCCTTGGCGGCGACGAGCTCCGGCGCGACGCCGGAACGGCTGAAAAGATAGGCGGTGTGGCCGCCGTTGATGAGGTGCAGGGCCATGGGCTTGCCCATGATGCCGAGGCCGATGAATCCGACTTTCATGTTGTTCTCCCGATTGTCTTAGAGGTAGGGCGCGACCCAGCCGAGGCCGGCTTCGGTCGTCGTCGCCGGCTTGTATTCGCAGCCGATCCAGCCGTCGTAGCCGATGCGGTCGAGGAAGGCGAAGAGGAAGGGATAGTTGATTTCCCCCGTGCCCGGCTCGTTGCGGCCCGGGTTGTCGGCCAGCTGCATGTGGGCGATGCTGCCGAGGTGCTTCTCGATGGTCTTGGCCAGCTCGCCTTCCATGCGCTGCATGTGATAGAGATCGTGCTGGACGAAGATGTTGTCGGAGCCTACCTCGGCGATGATGTCGAGCGCCTGCTGCGTGCGATTGACGAAGAAACCCGGAATGTCGAAGGTGTTGATCGGCTCCATCAGCAGCTTGATGCCGGCGGCCTTGAGCCTGGGCGCGGTGAATTTCAGGTTCTCGACCAGCGTCTTGTGCGCGTCGGCGTCGGACGCGCCTGCCGGCTTGATGCCGGCCAGGCAGTTGAGCTGCGGCACGCCCAGCGCCACGGCGTAGGTGATGGCCTTGTCCACGCCGGCGCGAAACTCCGCCACGCGGTCGGGATGACAGGCGATGCCGCGCTCGCCGCCGGCCCAGTTGCCGGCCGGCAGGTTGTGCAGCACCAGTTGCAGCTGGTTGCGCTTGAGTGCGTCCTGCAGCGCCTCGACCGGGAAATCGTAGGGAAACAGGAACTCGACGCCCTTGAAGCCGGCGGCGGCTGCCTTGTCGAAGCGCTCCATGAAGGGCACTTCATTGAACATCATGGTCAGGTTGGCGGCGAACTTTGGCATGTGATTATTCCTTCCTGCGCGCTTCAGGCGGCACCGTCGATGACGGCTTCCCATTCTCGCACGGCATTGATTTCGGTCCCCATGGCGATGTTGGTGACGCGCTCGAGGATGCACTCGACCACCACCGGCACGCTGTGCTGCTTCATCAACGCGCGGGCCTGGTCGAAGGCCGCGACGATGTCCTCGGGCTTGTGCACCCGGATCGCCTTGCAGCCGAGGCCCTCGGCCACCTTGACGTGGTCGACGCCGTAGCTGCCGAGTTCCGGCGAGTTGATGTTGTCGAAGGACAGCTGCACGCAGTAGTCCATGTCGAAGTTCATCTGCGCCTGGCGGATGAGGCCGAGGTAGGAGTTGTTCACCACGACGTGGATATAGGGCACCTTGAACTGGGCGGCGACGGCCAGTTCCTCGATCATGAACTGGAAGTCGTAGTCGCCCGAGATGCCGACGACATCGGCTGCCGGATCGGCCACCTTGGCGCCGATGGCGGCGGGCAGCGTCCAGCCCAGCGGGCCGGCCTGGCCGGCGTTGATCCAGTTGCGCGGCTTGTAGACGTTGAGGAACTGCGCGGCGGAAATCTGCGACAGGCCGATGGTGGTGACGTAGCGGGCATCGCGACCAAAGTAGGCATTCATCTCGTGCCAGACGCGGTGGGGCTTCATCGGCACATCGGCGAAGTCGCTCTTGCGCAGCATGGTCTTTTTGCGGCCCTGGCAGTCGGCCACCCAGGCCTGGCGCGACTTGAGCTTGCCGGCGGCCTTCATCTCTTTGGCGACGGCAATCAACTGTTCGAGCGCGAGTTTCGCATCGGAAGCGATGCCGAGATCGGGGCCGAAGACGCGGCCGATCTGTGTCGGCTCGATGTCGATATGGACGAACTTGCGACCCTGGGTGAAGACGTCCACCGAGCCGGTGTGGCGGTTGGCCCAGCGGTTGCCTAGCCCCAAGACGAAGTCGGACGCCAGCATGGTGGCGTTGCCGTAGCGGTGCGAGGTCTGCAGGCCGACCATGCCGGCCATCAGCGGGTGGTCGTCGGGGATGGCGCCCCAGCCCATCAATGTCGGGATCACCGGCACATCGACGAGCTCGGCGAACTCCACCAGCAGTTTGTCGGCATCGGCGTTGAAGATGCCGCCGCCGGCCACGAGCAGCGGCCGCTCGGCATCATTGAGCATCGCCAGCGCCTTCTCGATCTGGGCGCGGGTGGCGGAAGGCTTGTAGGCCGCGAGCGGCGCGTAGGTGTCGGGATCGAACTCGATCTCGGCGACCTGCACGTCGAAGGGCAGGTCGATCAGCACCGGACCGGGCCGGCCCGAGCGCATCACGTGGAAGGCCTGCTGGAACACGCTCGGCACCAGTGCCGGCTCGCGCACCGTCACAGCCCACTTGGTCACCGGCTTGGCGATGGACTCGATGTCGACGGCCTGGAAATCCTCCTTGTAGAGGCGGGCACGCGGCGCCTGGCCGGTGATGCAGAGGATGGGAATGGAATCGGCCGAGGCCGAATACAGGCCGGTGATCATGTCGGTGCCGGCCGGACCCGAGGTGCCGATGCAGACGCCGATGTTGCCCGCCTTGGCGCGGGTGTAGCCCTCGGCCATGTGCGAGGCGCCCTCGACGTGGCGGGCCAGGTAGTGCTTGAAGCCGCCGTTGGCGCGAAGCGCCGAGTAGAAGGGATTGATCGCGGCGCCGGGCACGCCGAAGGCCGTATCGATGCCTTCCTTGCGCAAAATGTGGGCTGCGGCGTCAACTGCTCTCATGCGGGCCATGACTATTTCCTTTCCTCGTGGGCGGGTCGCCCGGAGCGGGCGATTGACCAGCCAGAGATTACGGATTTATTGTTCGCAAAGAAATGCAGCAAAACGCAATTGATTGTTGCAGAATGTGCTGGTAATGAATTTCTCCGGGGATGGACATGGACAGACTGAAACTCATGGAAACGTTCGTCGCGGTGACGATGCGCGGCACACTGACGGCGGCGGCCAACGCCGAAGGCGTGGCACCGGCCGTGGTGAGTCGGCGCCTCGATGCGCTGGAGGAACGGCTCGGCGTCAAGCTCATGGTGCGCACCACGCGCAAGGTCACGCTGACTTTCGAGGGCAGCGCCTATCTTGAAGACTGCCAGCGCATCCTGCGCGACGTCGGCGATGCCGAGGCCTCGGTCAGCCTCGGCGGTGTCAAGGCGCGCGGCCACCTGCGCATCTCGGCGCCAGCCGGCTTCGGTCGCCGCCATGTCGCGCCACAGTTGATGCAATTCCTCGAAGCCAATCCCGAGGTCAATGCCAACCTCGACCTCTCTGACCGCATGGTCGACCTGGTGAATGAAAACGTCGATTGCGCCGTGCGCATCGGCGAACTGGCCGATTCCAACCTGGTCAGCGTGCGGCTGGGTGAAATGCGCCGGCTGGTGGTCGCCAGCCCCGACTACCTCGCGCGCCGCGGCGTCCCGCCAGCGCCAGCGCTCTGCGTACCTCCGGCAACTTTTCTCGGTGAGCACGATTGCCTCTCTCTGGGGCAGCAGCGCGGCTGGGTGTTCCGCGAAGCGGATGGCAATCGCAAGACCGTCACCGTCAAGGTCGGCGGCCGGCTCGAATGCAACGACGGCGCCGTGCTGCACGACTGGGCACTCGCCGGCAAGGGCCTGGCCTGGCGCTCGCTGTGGGAAGTCGGCGACGACCTGCGCGCCGGCCGCCTGGTGTCGGTGCTCGACGACTGGGCTGCGCCGCCCGTCGGCATCTACGCCGTCTTCGCCCAGCGCCGCCACCTGCCGCTGCGCGTGCGGCTGTTCATCGACCTGCTCAAGGACAACTACGGTCGGGCGGATTACTGGGAGAAGGCTTGAGGGGAAAAGTCGGCGGTAGCGGGACGGCGGCGGTTTTATGCAAGCCGATGGCGACTGAAAACTACTCGCGGCCGTCGTTCAAGCCAAGGCTGGGCAATAAGGGATTGCCGGATCAGCCGCCAGCCGGCCGTGCAGCAGTTCGAGCGGCTTGGGCATGACTCAGCGCAGCAACAGCGCAGGGATGCGGGTCGCGCGCAGCATGTCGTTGGTCTTGCAGCCGAAGACCAGGCTGCGCAATGGCGAATGGGCGTAGGCGCCCATCACCAGCAGGTCGATGTTTCGCTCGGGAATGGTCCGGGCGATGACGCTGCCCGGTTCGCCGGGAATAAGCAGGGGCACGGCCTCCAGTCCGGCTGCAGCGAGTTTTTCCTGGGCCCAGGCCATGTGTTTCGGGCTGTCCTGGCTTTCCCGGCCGGACATCAGCACATTGACCGTCAGGCCGGCGAATAGCCGGCTGGCGGCAATCAGTTCGATTCCCTTGCGGGTGAGGCTGCCGCCGTCGAAAGCGATCATGACATGGCGCGGTTCGCTGAAACTCTCGGTGACGCTGAGGATGGGTTTGTGCAGGGCGCGCACCACGCGCTCAACGTTGCGGCCAAGGTTGCGCTGCGCGGCTTCGGAAGATTCACCGCGCCGGCCCCAGACAAACAGTTCGACCTCGTCCTCCAGCGCTACCAGGGTTTCCTCCAGTTCGCCGTGGCGCTGCTTCATGTCGGGAGCGACGATGCCGCCGGCCACTGCGCGCTCGCGCAGGCTGTTGAGAAAGATGCGGCCATTTTCGTGAGCGGTGCGCGCCTTGGCGGCATCTTGTTCACTCAGCTTGGTGAGCAGGGCTTCCTGCGCGTTGAAGCCGATGGCGCCACTATGATCCTCGCCCGAGCCGATTTCAGGATGGTTTTCGATGACATGCAGGAATTTCAGGGGCGACTTCAGGCGCCGGGCCGCCCAGATGGCGTAGTCCGCCACGAAGCCGGAGAAATGTGAGCGGTCGACGCAGGCAAGTACTTTTTTGTCGGTGTTCATGTGCGTGCGCTCGTCAATGGCCCATCAGTTGTTCGACGGCTTCCGGCTTGTCATGCACGGCGAAGCGGTCGATCAGCGTGGCGCTCGCCTGGTTCAGCCCGATCACTTCGACCTCCGTATCCTCGCGGCGAAACTTGAGCACAACCTTGTCCAGTGCGCTGACGGCGGTGACGTCCCAGAAGTGGGCGCGGCTGACATCGATGCGTACTTTTTCGATCACCTCTTTGAAATCGAAGGCGGCAACGAAGCGATCCGCCGAGGCGAAGAAGACCTGGCCCAGCACATGGTAGTGACGCACGCGGCCCTCCTCCACCGAGCGCGAGGAGACATGCAGCACCTTGCCCACCATGTCGGCGAAGAAGAAGCCGGAAAGCAACACGCCGACCAGCACGCCCTGTGCAAGGTCGTGCGTCAGCACGACGACGGCTACCGTGGCCAGCATTACCACTCGATAGCTCTGCGGATGCTTCTGCAGATCGCGGATCGAGGCCCAGTTGAAGGTGCCGATCGATACCATGATCATCACCGCAACCAGTGCGGCCATGGGGATGCGCGCCACCCAGTCGCCGACAAACACGATTAACAGCAACAGGAACACGCCTGCCGCCAGCGTCGAAAGCCGGCCGCGCCCGCCCGACTTCACGTTGATCACCGATTGGCCGATCATGGCGCAGCCGGCCATGCCGCCGATGCAACCGGAGGCGATGTTTGCAATTCCCTGGCCGACACATTCGCGGTTCTTGTTGCTCGATGAGTCGGTCAGGTCGTCGACGATGGAGGCCGTCATCATCGACTCCAGCAGACCCACCACGGCAAGCGTCGCCGAGACAGGGAAGATGATCCGCAGCGTTTCCCAGTCCAGTGGCACCTCGGGCAGCAGGAACACCGGCAGGCTATCGGGTAGCTGGCCCATGTCGCCAACAGTGCGGATGTCGAGCCCCAGGGCGATGGCGATAGCGGTCAGCACGACGATTGCGATCAGTGGCGAAGGCACGGCCCTGGTGAGGAGCGGGAGCAGATAAATGATGCCGAGGCCCCCGGCTACCATCGCATAGACCACCCAGCTGACGTTGGTCAGTTCGGGAAGCTGGGCCATGAAGATCAGGATGGCGAGCGCGTTGACGAAGCCGATGACGACGGCGCGGCCGACGAAGCGCATCAGCGAACCCAGCTTCAGCCACCCGGCGAGGATCTGCAGCACGCCGGTCAGCAGCGTGGCTGCCAGGAGGTATTGCAGACCATGAACCTTCACCAGTGTCACCATCACCAGCGCCATCGCACCCGTGGCGGCGGAAATCATGCCGGGGCGGCCTCCGGTGAAGGCGATTACGGTGGCGATGCAGAAGGATGCGTACAGACCCACCTTGGGATCAACCCCGGCAATGATGGAAAAGGCAATGGCCTCGGGAATCAGCGCCAATGCGACCACGAGACCGGCAAGCAGATCGTTACGCACGTTGGACAGCCAGTCCTGGCGCAGGATTTTTGTGTTGATCATTTCTTGGGAAGGCTGAAAAAGTGAAGCGGGGTGCCGCAAACCCGAGGGACTCGGCAAATGGCAACTGTCCGAAATATTCAGCCGTGGATTACTTCACTTTTCGACTTGAACGAGTCGGCTGGCGGGGGGAGGGGCGATCAATCGCAGATGCCCAAAAATTGCGGACGCTGCCAGGATGCTGAATTAGAGAATTCTAACATATGGCTGCGGACGGCTTTTTCATGGGGCCTAGCCGGGAGATCGCCTTGGGAAGTCAGCGCCAGCGCTCTGCGTTCCTCCGGGGGGGGCTCTTCATAACAAGAAAAAAGCCGCACCGGTTTCCCGGCGCGGCTCCTTCGCTCCACTCCCCCTTGTCTCGAGGGTCTGGCTGTTGCTCAGTGAAACTGTTCCTCTTCGGTCGATCCGGTCAGGGCCTTGACGCTGCTCGAGCCACCCTGGATGACGGTGGTGACGTCGTCGAAGTAGCCGGCGCCGACTTCCTGCTGGTGTGAGACGAAGGTGTAGCCCTGCTCGCGGGCGGCGAATTCGCGCTCCTGCACCATTTCCACGTAGTGCTTCATGCCTTCGCCGCGGGCGTAGGCGTGGGCGAACTGGAAGGTGTTGTACCAGTTGATGTGGATGCCTGCCAGGGTGATGAACTGGTACTTGTAGCCCATCGCGGAGAGTTCTTCCTGGAACTTGGCGATGGTCTTGTCGTCTAGGTTCTTCTTCCAGTTGAACGACGGCGAGCAGTTGTAGGAGAGCAGCTTGCCGGGGTTGGCGGCCAGCACGGCCTGGGCGAACTCGCGGGCGAAGCCCAGATCCGGCGTGCCAGTTTCGCACCACACCAGGTCGGCGTAGGGGGCGTAGGCGACGCCGCGGCTGATGGCCTGTTCGAGGCCGTTCTTGACGCGGTAGAAACCTTCGGCGGTGCGCTCGCCGGTGAGGAAGGGCTTGTCGTTGGCGTCGTGGTCGGAGGTGATCAGGTTGGCGGCTTCGGCGTCGGTGCGGGCGAGGATGATGGTCGGCACGCCCATCACGTCGGCGGCGAAGCGGGCGGAGATCAGCTTCTCGCAGGCTTCCTGGGTCGGCACCAGCACCTTGCCACCCATGTGGCCGCACTTCTTGACGGCGGCGAGCTGGTCTTCGAAATGGACTCCGGCGGCGCCGGAGGCGATCATGTTCTTCATCAACTCGAAGGCATTGAGCACGCCGCCGAAGCCGGCCTCGGCATCAGCCACGATGGGCAGGAAGTAGTCGATGAATTCCTTGTCGCCGGGGTTGATGCCGCGCGACCACTGGATCTCGTCGGCGCGCTTGAAGGTGTTGTTGATGCGGCGGACCATGGTCGGCACCGAGTCGTAGGCGTAGAGCGACTGGTCGGGGTACATGGTTTCCGAGGTGTTGCCGTCGGCGGCGACCTGCCAGCCGGAGAGATAGACGGCTTCGAGCCCGGCTTTGGCCTGCTGCATGGCCTGGCCGGCGGTGATGGCGCCGAAGGCATTGACGTAGCCTTTCTTGGCGCCGCCGTTGACCTTTTCCCACAGCTTTTCGGCACCGCGTTTGGCCAGGGTGTGCTCGATGGGCATGGAGCCGCGCAGGCGAACGACGTCCTCGGCGGCATAGCCACGCTTGACGCCCTTCCAGCGTGGGTTGGTGGCCCAGTCTTTTTCCAGGGCGGCGATTTGGGCTTTGCGATCGGTCATGTCGGGATCCTCTCTTGATGGGATTCGGGGGCGATGAATGGGGTCATGCAGTGGGACGAAGTATAGTGAGTTTTTTGCACAGCAACAAGTGTCTTATATAAGACATAAGTTTATGGGGGTATAAGAAAAAGTCGGCGCTGGCAGGGCGGCGAGGGGTGTCGGTGTTATCATCCGCCCCGCGCTGCCTGCCACAGTCTGTCTGCGCGTATCGCGATTGGCTCTTCCTTCCGCGTTTCACAATACAAGAGCGTCTCTGCCTAGACTGGTTCGTGTCCCCGCCGATTCCCCATTGGCTGCACGTGAGGCCGATTCCAGGAGTCACCCCATGAAATTCACCGAACTCGGCCTCGATGCCGGGATTCTCCGTGCCGTCGCCGATCAGGGCTACGATGTTCCCACCCCGATCCAGGCTCAGGCCATTCCCGTTGTGCTGCAAGGCCGCGACCTGATGGCCGCGGCCCAAACCGGCACCGGCAAGACCGCCGGCTTCGTCCTGCCCATCCTGCAGCGCCTGTCGCACGACACCAACCTGTCGATGAAGCGTTTCAAGCCGCGCACCCTGGTGCTGGCGCCGACGCGCGAACTGGCGATCCAGGTGCAGGAGAGCGTGCAGACCTACGGCAAGCACCTCAAGCTGCGCTCGACGCCCATCTTCGGCGGAGTCGGCATCGGCCCGCAGATGCGCATCCTCAAGGCCGGCGTCGATATCGTCGTCGCCACGCCGGGACGCCTGCTCGACCACGTCAATCAGCGCAGCATCGATCTTTCCGGCATCGAAATCCTGGTGCTCGACGAAGCCGATCGCATGCTCGACATGGGCTTCATCCGCGATATCCGCAAGATCCTGGCGCTGCTGCCGAAGAAAAAGCAGAGCCTGCTGTTCTCGGCCACCTTCTCGGACGAAATTCGCGGCCTCGCCACCGGCTTGCTCGATAACCCCGTCAGCGTCGAAGTCGCGCGCCGCAACGCCGCAGCCGAGATGGTGACGCAGTGCATCTATCACGTCGACCGCGAGCGCAAGCGCGACCTGCTGATTCGTCTGATCGATGACAACCAGTGGCATCAGGTGCTGGTGTTCGCCCGCACCAAGCACGGCGCCGACGCGCTGGCCGAGCGCCTGTCCAAGGCCGGCATCAGCGCCGCCGCGCTGCACGGCAACAAGAGCCAGGGCCAGCGCCAGCGTGCGCTCGAGGACTTCAAGCGCCTCAAGACCAACGTGCTGGTCGCCACCGACATCGCCGCGCGCGGCATCGACATCGACGAACTGCCGCACGTGGTGAACTACGAACTGCCCAACGTGCCGGAGGACTACGTGCACCGCATCGGCCGCACCGGCCGTGCCGGCTCGTCGGGCGAGGCAACTTCGCTGGTCTGCATCGACGAGTTCAAGCTGCTGCGTGACATCGAGCGGTTGTTGAAGCGCGAGATCGAAAAACGCGTGTTGCCGGGTTTCGAGCCCGATCCGCGCATCAAGGCCGAGCCGATCATGAAGCCGCGCGGCTCCGGCGGCCGCAATGCCGCGGCACCCGCGAGGGCCGGTCACGGCCGATCCGGCCCACCGCAGCCAGCCAAGGCCAGCCGCAAGGCGCCGGCCCGCGGCTCACACCATTCGGGTACGCGGCATCACTGAGGCAGCGGCGTCGCGCTGACGAGGACGCCGTCCTCGTCAGCGAAGAGCCATTCGCCCGGCCGCAAGGTAACGCCACCGAAGCTGACGGCCACATCGGCCTCGCCCTGATTCCGCTTCACCGTCTTGCGCGGATGGGTGTCGAGCGCCAGCACGCCGACGTCCATCTCGCCGATGGCGCGTGAATCGCGGATGCAGCCATTGACAACGATGCCGGCCCAGCCGTTCTTCACCGCCAGTGCTGCCAACTGGTCACCGACCAGTGCGCGACGCAGGCTGCCGCCGCCGTCGATCACCAGCACGCGGCCCGCGCCTGGTGTTTCCAGGGCTGTGCGCACCAGGCCGTTGTCTTCGAACAGCCGCAGCGTCGCGATCGGGCCGTGAAAGGCGGCGCGACCGCCGAAGCTGCTGAACATCGGGTCTACCACGCGCAGACTGCCGTCTTCCAGCAGCGCCTCGTGGCCGTCGCACAGGTCGGCCGTCATCACGTCCATGGTCATTTCCTCCGACAAAACCGCCATCCTGCCGTCCCAATCTGGCGCAAAACTGACAGTCGCCGACAACTCGTGGAACTGATGGGCGGGCACATGGAAGCCCGCGGAGAACCGGACGTCGGCGCGATTTTCACTATCTGGCTGAAGCTGGCGCGGGATTGAGCCGCCCGGCCGGAAAAGTCGGCGCCGGCGGGACGGCACCTGCGACGTCGCCGGCTCAGGGCAGGGCCGGTTCGATCGTCTTTTCCTCGAAGACCAGATGCACCTTGTCGTCGTCGCCGAGTTCGATGGTGACGCGGCCACCGTGCGCCAGACGGCCGAACAGCAGTTCGTCGGCCAGCGCCGCGCGGATGGTGTCCTGGATCAGCCGTGCCATGGGCCGCGCGCCCATCAGCGGGTCGAAACCTTTTTCGGCCAGCCAGGCGCGCAGGTGGTCGGTGAAGATCGCCTCGACCTTCTTTTCGTGCAACTGGCCTTCGAGCTGCATCAGGAACTTGTCAACCACCCGCAGGATGATCTCGTTGTCGAGTGCCTTGAAGGAAATGATGGCGTCGAGGCGGTTGCGGAACTCCGGCGAGAACATGCGCTTGATGTCGCCCATCTCGTCGCCGGCCTGCTTGTTCGAGGTGAAGCCAATACTGGTCTTCTGCAGTGCCTCGGCGCCGGCGTTGGTGGTCATGACGATCACCACGTTTCTGAAGTCCGCCTTGCGGCCGTTGTTGTCGGTCAGCGTACCGTGGTCCATCACCTGCAGCAGGATATTGAAGACGTCCGGGTGCGCTTTCTCGATCTCGTCGAGTAGCAGCACCGCATGCGGCTTCTTGGTGATGGCCTCGGTCAGCAGGCCGCCCTGGTCGAAGCCGACATAGCCCGGCGGCGCGCCGATCAGGCGGCTGACTGCGTGGCGTTCCATGTATTCCGACATGTCGAAGCGGATCAGCTCGATGCCCATGCAGTAGGCGAGCTGGCGCGCGACTTCGGTCTTGCCGACGCCGGTCGGGCCGGAGAAAAGGAAGCTGCCGATCGGCTGGGTGGGACTGCCCAGGCCCGAGCGCGACATCTTGATGGCCTTGGTCAGCGCCTCGATCGCGGGATCCTGGCCGAACACGACGCTCTTCAGGTCGCGGTCGAGGTTCTTCAGCGCCGAGCGGTCGTCAGCCGAGACATGCTGCGGCGGAATGCGGGCGATCTTGGCGACGATCTCCTCGATCTCGATCTTGCCGATGATCTTCTTCTGCTTTGATTTCGGCAGGATGCGCTGGGCAGCCCCGGCCTCGTCGATTACGTCGATGGCCTTGTCCGGCAGGTGGCGGTCGGTGATGTACTTGGCGGACAGCTCGGCGGCGTTGGTGATGGCGGCGGCCGAGTACTTGACGTGGTGGTGCTCCTCGAAGCGGCTCTTTAGTCCGCGCAGGATGGAGACGGTTTCTTCCACGCTCGGCTCGTTGACGTCGATCTTCTGGAAGCGTCTTGAGAGTGCATGGTCCTTCTCGAACACGCCGCGGAACTCGGTGTAGGTGGTGGCACCGATGCACTTGAGCGCGCCGGACGACAGGGCCGGCTTGAGCAGGTTCGATGCATCGAGCGTGCCGCCCGAGGCAGCGCCGGCGCCGATCAGGGTGTGGATCTCGTCGATGAAGAGGATGGCGTCCGGGTTGTCGGCCAGCTGCTTGAGTACGCCCTTGAGGCGCTGCTCGAAATCGCCCCGATACTTGGTACCGGCCAGCAAGGCTCCCATGTCGAGCGCGTAGACCGTGGCGTTGGCGAGGATCTCGGGTACGCGGCTCTCGATGATGCGCCGGGCGAGGCCTTCGGCGATGGCCGTCTTGCCGACGCCGGCTTCGCCGACCAGCAGCGGGTTGTTCTTGCGGCGGCGGCAGAGGGTCTGCACCACACGCTCCAGTTCCTTGTCGCGCCCGATCAGCGGGTCGATCTTGCCGGTCAGCGCCAGCTGGTTGAGGTTCTGGGTGAAGTTCTCGAGCGGGCTGGACTTGGCGTCCGCAGCCTCGGCTTCGGGCTCGCCCGCGTCGTCGCCCTTGGCAGCCGGTTGTGATGTCTTGGCGATGCCGTGGGAAATGAAGTTGACGACGTCGAGGCGCGAAATGTTCTGGCGCTGCAGGAAGTAGACCGCGTGCGAATCCTTCTCGCCGAAGATGGCGACCAGCACGTTGGCGCCGGTGACTTCCTTCTTGCCCGAGGACTGGACGTGGAGGATGGCGCGCTGGATCACCCGCTGGAAACCGAGCGTCGGCTGGGTGTCGATGTCTTCGCTGCCGGCGACAGTAGGCGTGTGCTGGTTGATGAAGCCGAGTAGTTCGCGGCGCAATTCCTCAATGTCGGCGGCACAGGCGCGCAGCACCTCGGCGGCCGAAGGATTGTCGAGCAGCGCCAGCAGCAGGTGCTCCACGGTGATGAACTCGTGGCGTTTCTGCCGCGCCTCGACGAAGGCCATGTGCAGGCTGACTTCCAGTTCTTGCGCAATCATCAACTTTCCTCCATCACGCATGCCAGCGGATGCTGGTGCTGGTGCGCGAATGCTGACACCTGTTCCACTTTCGTGGCTGCCACGTCGCGTGGATAGACTCCGCAGACGCCCCTGCCTTCACGATGCACCTTGAGCATGACGACCGTGGCCTGCTCACGGTTCATCCCAAAAAACTTCTGCAATACGACCACGACAAAATCCATTGGTGTGAAGTCGTCGTTGAGTATCATCACCTTGAAGAGCGGGGGTGGTTTGATGCGGCTCTTCTCGGGGACCAGCGCGACGCCATCGTCACGTATCTGCGGCTTGCGGGTTGCCATGAATTGATTCTAATGCGGATTCTGGGGGCCGCAACCTTGCGGCCATGAGGGGAAAAGACCCTGTGAACACCTCATATTTCAGGGCGGGCGGGTGCATCACAAGGGCTTGCGCATGGACGACACGGCAATGCTGTCTTGCAGCAACGAAAGTGCTTGACGCCTTGTGGCAAATTGCGTAAAAGGCGAATCGTGTTTGTGTCTTGCTCCCGCAGTGTCGAAAGTGCCGCAGTCCTTAATTCCCCTGAATTACCGCTTGGCCTCTTCCGCTGAAACGAGCTCGTCCTGCAAGCATGCTCGGAGCATGTTCGCTCCGTTTTGTGTCATCTTTTAAGGAAGAGGTTTATGGCAACTGGTACTGTCAAGTGGTTCAACGACGCCAAGGGTTTCGGATTCATCACGCCGGATGACGGCAGCGAAGATCTGTTCGCCCATTTCTCGGCAATCAACATGGCGGGCTTCAAGTCCCTGAAGGAAGGCGATAAGGTTTCCTTCGAGGTCGTGCAGGGTCCCAAAGGCAAGCAGGCGTCGAACATCCAGAAGCCCTGAGCCACAGCAGTCGTTTCAAATGAAAAGCCCGCCCGGCTTGCGTCGGACGGGCTTTTTTTCGGCTCACGGCACGATGGCGCCGTGGCGCCAGAGCCGACTTTTCTACATCCGCTCGATCATCGCCTGGCCGAAGGCCGAACACTTGACCTCGGTAGCACCTTCCATCAACCGGGCGAAGTCGTAGGTGACGATCTTGTCGCCGATTGCGGCTTCCATGGACTTGATGATGAGATCGGCGGCCTCTTTCCAGCCCAGGTGGCGCAGCATCATCTCGGCCGAGAGGATCAGCGAGCCGGGATTGACGTAGTCCTTGCCGGCATACTTCGGTGCGGTACCGTGGGTGGCCTCGAACACCGCGTAGACGTCGGAGATGTTGGCGCCCGGCGCGATGCCGATGCCGCCGACCTGTGCCGCCAGTGCGTCGGAGATGTAGTCGCCGTTGAGATTGAGGGTGGCAATTACGTCGTACTCGGCAGGGCGCAGCAGGATCTGCTGCAGGAAGGCGTCGGCGATGGCATCCTTGATGACGATCTCGCGGCCGCTCTTCGGGTTCTTGAACGAGCACCACGGGCCGCCGTCGATGGGCTTGGCGCCGAACTCGTTCTGGGCCAGGGCGTAGCCCCAGTCACGGAACGCGCCCTCGGTGAACTTCATGATGTTGCCCTTGTGCACCAGGGTCACGCTGCGGCGATCATTGTCGATGGCGTACTTGATGGCGGCGCGCACCAGACGTTCCGTACCCTCCCGTGAAACAGGCTTGATGCCGATGCCCGAGGTGGCGGGGAAGCGGATCTTCTTCACGCCCATCTCTTCCTGCAGGAACTTGATGATTTTCTTCGCGTTGGCCGATTCGGCCGCCCACTCGACGCCGGCGTAGATGTCCTCGGTGTTTTCGCGGAAGATCACCATGTCGGTCTTGCTCGGGTCCTTCAGCGGCGAGGGGATGCCCTTGAAGTAGCGAACCGGGCGCACACACTGGTAGAGGTCGAGTTCCTGGCGCAGTGCCACGTTCAGCGAGCGGATGCCGCCACCGACCGGCGTGGTCAGCGGCCCCTTGATCGATACCGAATATTCCTTGCAGGCATGGAGCGTTTCCTCCGGCAGCCAGACATCCGGGCCGTAGAGGCGCGTAGCCTTTTCTCCGGCATAGACTTCCATCCAGGAAATCATCTTCTTGCCGTCGTAGGCCTTGGCCACGGCTGCGTCAACGACCGCCTTCATCACCGGAGTGATGTCGACGCCGATACCGTCGCCTTCGATGAAGGGAATTATCGGATTGTCGGGCGTCGGCTGGCCCGGGACGATTTTCTGGCCCTTGCTGGGGACCTTGATCAGGGGTGCGCTCATGAATGCTCCGTGATGGTAGTGGAAGGGATGGAATTTATTATTGCAGTAAATGAATTGATTGACTCGTCAACCTTGGCTAATGCTAATGCGCCTGTCGTGATGGCCTCGCGCCCACGAATTTCGAACACGCGTTGCCGAAAGATGTGCCCACGATGACGCAGCAGTTTAACTCGGTTGCTGTCAACGACGTACCGTCGGCTAATGCAGCCGGAGCCGAGCCGGGCGCGGCGCCAATGGGGTAGGCCTTCCTTTCCCTGCGCGAGGGCATGACCGTGACCGATCCCCAGGCCCGCATTCTCTGGGTCAATCGCGCGGCCTGCGAGGTCAGTGGTTATGCGGAGCAGGAAATTCTCGGCATGACGCCGGCGATATTCAGTTCCGGGAAACAGTCGCGCCGCAGTTGGCCGATGCGCCTGGCGTCGGTCCGGGCCATCATAGGCATCGCCGCCGCCGGTGTCGAGGCGGTACGATGATGCCCGTCGGGCCGGCGCTACAATGGCCAGCATCGCTATATCGGCGTTCCGCGCTACCCCATGGCCCCACAACAGCTTATCGCCCAACGCATCGCCACGATGATGATCGAGGGCTTCAATCGCCACTATCGCGTTTTTCGCGATTGCTCGGCTTCGGCGAAGGCGCGCTTCGATGCCGCCGACTGGATGGGGGTACAGCAGGCGGTAAAGGAGCGCATAGCCTTCTACGACGATCGTGTCCGGGAAACGCTGGCGGAGCTGCGCGAGGATTTTCATGCCGAAGTCCTCGACGACTTGACCTGGCAGCAGGCCAAGCTGCATTACATTGGGGAGTTGCTCGAACACGAGCAGCCGGAGCTGGCGGAGACATTTTTCAATTCGGTGTTTTGCCGCATCATGCACCGGACATACTTTCACAACGACTTCATCTTCGTCCGCCCGGCGATCTCGACCGAGTTCTTCGAGTCGGAGCCGCCGACCTACCGCAGCTATTATCCGAATGCTGCCGGCCTCGGCTCTTCCATTCGTCGCGTGTTCCTCGACTTTTGCTGGGAGCGCTCTTTCGAGGATATCGACCGCGACATCGAATACGTGATGCTGACGCTGGAGCGGCATCTCGGCGAATGGCCACAGGCCGAATCGAATTTCCAGATACAGGTGCTCAATTCGGCCTTCTATCGCAACAAGGCGGCTTATGTCATCGGCAAGGCGGTGAACGGGGCCAATGAGTATCCGTTTGCCGTACCGGTGCTGCACACGGCCGCCGGGCAACTCTATCTCGACACGGTGATTCTCGACGGCTGGCGCATCGGCGCACTGTTTTCGCTGTCGCGTGCTTACTTCATGGTGGATATGCCCGCACCCGCCGATTACGTGCACTTCCTGCGCACCATCATGCCGAACAAGCCGCGCTCCGAGCTTTACACCATGCTCGGCCTCGGCAAGCAGGGCAAGACCATGTTCTTCCGCGACCTGATGTACCACCTCCACCATTCGGAGGATCAATTCATCGTTGCCCCAGGCATTCGCGGCTTGGTGATGCTGGTGTTCACGCTGCCGTCCTATCCTTATGTGTTCAAGGTGATCAAGGACGTCTTCGGTGCCACCAAGGAAGTCGACCACGAAACCGTGATGCGCAAGTATCAGTTGGTCAAGCAGGTCGATCGGGTCGGTCGCATGGCCGATACGTTGGAGTTTTCCTATGCTGCTTTTCCGCGGACACGGCTTTCGCCCGAACTGATCGACGAACTGCAAAGGCTGGTGCCGTCGCAACTCGAGGCGGATGGTGACGACCTGATCATCAAGCACCTCTACATCGAGCGTCGTATGGAGCCGCTCAATCTGCACCTCGACAAGGCGATGCAGGCCGGGCGTGAAGACGTCATCGACGAAGTGGTCGAGGAGTATGGCAACGCGATTCGCGAACTGGCGATCGCCAACATTTTCCCCGGCGACATGCTGTGGAAGAATTTCGGCGTGACGCGCTATGGTCGGGTGGTGTTCTACGATTACGACGAGATCGAGTACATGACCGACTGCAACTTTCGACGCATTCCGATTGCGCCTGATCTCGAGACGGAAATGTCGGGCGAAGTCTGGTACTCGGTGGGGCGCAACGATATTTTCCCGGAGGAGTTCGCGACGTTTTTGCTGACGTCGCCGAATATACGCCAAGCCTTCATGCGCCACCATTCCGACCTGCTCGATGCCGGCTTCTGGCAGCAGGCGCAGGAGCAGATCCGGCGCGGCGTGGTGCTGGACTTCTTTCCCTATCCGGAGTCCTTGCGCTTCTGCAATGTGTTCGAGCTCGGTTGTAGTGATCGCTGAACGTTCCGGCGTGGCCCGAGTCGTTCTGTTCAACAAGCCCTACGGGGTGCTGACCCAGTTCTCGGATGGACAGGGACGGACGACCCTCAAGGACTTCATCGACCTGCCCGACATTTATCCGGCCGGGCGTCTCGACGCCGACAGCGAGGGACTCGTCGTGCTAACCGACGATGGTGCCTTGCAGGCTCGGATCAGCCATCCGCGCCATAAGCTTGAAAAGGTCTACTGGGCTCAGGTCGAGGGGGTTCCAGATGATGCGGCCCTGGCGCGATTGCGTGCAGGGGTGGCTCTCGGGGATTTTGTAACCCGGCCGTGCCGCGCCCGGCTGATAGAACAACCACCCGAAATCTGGCCCAGGCAGCCGCCGATTCGCTACCGCGCGGCCATTCCGACTGCATGGCTTGAGATCGCGATTACCGAAGGCAAGAATCGCCAGGTCCGGCGCATGACTGCAGGCATTGGTTATCCCACACTGCGGCTGGTGCGTTGGTCGGTGGGCGTATGGACACTAGCTGACTTGGCCCCGGGGCAGTGGCTGCTTCTTGAAGCCAACCGAACTGGCACGCCTGGCGTCATTCCGTACCGCTGACGTCGTTCCGGAAGCGCGGGATGTCTTGCCCTTTCCAATAGGCAGTCGCGTCCGGAAGCCTTTTTTCATCGCCACTGCAAATAATTTAGTAGATGGGCTTTACAGCGTCTTTTTCTGTCCCTATAATTCGGCCTCTCTGCTGAATGCGGAGCCGCAAAGGGCAATATCCCCGAGCGAAGATCTTTAAAAATCAAACAGCCGATAGGTGTAGGTGCTTGTGGGGCTGGAGGTAGTAGTGGGGGTTGGTCCTGAGATCGAAGGGGCTGCCTGGGGTTCTGCCGGAAGGTGGGATTTCGACCTGAAGGGGTAATGCTGCTAC
>JAHJEO010000019.1 GCA_018825305.1 Gammaproteobacteria bacterium | reverse complement strand
GGCCGCACGAAGCGAGGCGAAGGCAATGGCCGTTCCCTTGGCGAGCCGAGCGACAAAGCGGACGCCGCATTGGGCGACAACCCGAAGGGACGGGGCGAGTCTGGCCGCATGGCGGCGTTACTCCCTCCTGATGTGGAGCAAGCACATGGCGTCGGTCGTGCCTTGCCCTGCGGCCAGACTCACCCCGGCGCACTCGTCGCCTGAATGAGATCAGGCCCTAGCCGGGACGACGCTCAACGTCTCCGGGTTGGCAGCGTCGCGAGGTTCTCGATAACCCGTCCCAGGCGCGCCGAACGATAGTTCACCCGCAGCGTCATCGGGGCATCCGCGCCAGGTTCGATGCGGCTGACGACCATCTGCCAGCCGCCGATGTCGAGCAGTGTTTGCTCGATCCGGCCATCGGCATCGAGTATCAGTCGGTCATGGTGTTCAAGCCGGTCCATCGATACGGCGAAGACGAAAAACGGTTCGCCGGCTGCTGCTTCGCTTGCAGCGGTGACGGCATTGCGTGCCAGCCAGTCGAGGGTTTCGCCAAAGGGCTTGATTTGCGCAAGGAAATCGGCCGGCATCCGGCTTGCAGGCAGGCGGTACAGCACGACCCGGGGGCGCAGCGGTGCCTGCCGGGCGACGGCGGCCTCGCGCACCAGCAAGCCGTCGGCCTTGACGAGATAGTCCAGCGCGATGGTTTCCTCGGCGCGGCGGCCGGCGCCATCGACGAATGCCAGCGTGCCGACGATGCGGCGCCCCGGCTGGCCGCTGGCGGATGGTCCCAGGTAGCCGAGATACAAGCCGGCGACATCGAAGCCGTCGAAGCGGGTGTGCGGGTCGCTGATGTTCTTCATGGCCCCGGCGGTGAATTCGACGGGCTTGAACCTGGCCGGATCCTTCAGTCCGCGCAGCGCCGCCACGACCGACAGGGTTGCGGCGACGACATCGGCGGGCGCCTCCTGCAACGGCGCCACCACCGTGCCGCGAATGGCCGTGGCGTCCTGCGCCTGCGACAGCGGCACCATCAGCATCAGCGCCGCCAGCAGGGCGCTACTGAACGAGGAAGACCATGCCATTGCGATCATCTCCGAATGCGGCCAGCGGCTGCGAACCGGATTGTCCACCGGCTGCGGCTTCCTGCAGGATGCTCTTGCCTGCGGTCAAAGCCAGGTCGACGCCGATATCCACAGCCTGCCCCAGGTGCCTGGCGCTTTCATCGCGCCACTTCTTGTCGCGCAGCGCACTTTCGACGAGCGGATTGCGAATGAAGGTCTTCAGCTTGCCGGCCACCGATCCCGTGGCGAGGTCGACGCCGATGGCGACGCCGGTGACGGCGGTGGCCTGCAGCAATGCCTTCTGATGCGCGATGTCGGGATCGATGCCGGCCTTGAGAAGCGTGTCGCGCGTCTTCTGGTATTGCTGGGCAAAGGTCTGGCCGGCCATGATGACGGTGCCGGCGACCGGCACAAAGGAACCCACTGCCAGCCCCGTGTCGAGCCCGGCCTTGCCCGCTGCCGCCATGACTTCCTCCATCATCGCCACGCTTTCATCGGAGAAACGGTCGTGGATGACCGTGCCGTCGAACGATGCCGAGATTTCACGCAGGCGCTGCTCGAGGGCTTTCGGATCATTGATGTCGCGGAATTCGGCCGGCTTGATGGGCACGGGCTCGACCGTGACGGGTTGCTTGAACTTGATCTCGTCGAGCCCGAGCAGCGTCTTGGCGTCGCCGGGCGATGGTTTGGTTGGCGGCTTGTCCTGTAACGGTTGCGGTGGCTTGGGTGGTGTTGGAATTGGGGGCCGCGTGTCCTTGTCGGCGACGGCGGGTCTTGCCGCTGGGGGCGTGAGCGGCTGGGTGGCCGGTTTCTCGGGCGGCCGGCTGTCGACCGGCGTTTTCACGCGTACCTCGTCTTCGCTGACGAACGTGGTCATTTCCCACAGGTAGGCCGGCCGTCCGTCGGATAGCGTTGCGCTGTAATCCTCGTATTTGCGGGTGACCAGATAACCACCCTTGGCGATGGCCACTTCCACCCCGGACAATTTCTTGGGCGGGGCGGTCTGCTCGGTCAGGCGGATGCGGTCTTCCACGACCTTCAGGGCGATGCTGGCCGGGGGCGCGGTGGTGCGGTCGGGTGGAATCGGCGCGCCCTTGGGAAACAGCGGCGGCATCGGGGCGGAACTGTGCGCCAGCAGCGGGCTGGCGAACTCGCCGGCGGGCATGGATTTGGCGGCGGCACCGATATCGGGCTGGAGCGGCGGAAGATCCTGATACGAAAACGCCGGCATCCCGGGGTTCACGGGCAGGTTGGGTGTGTATGGCAAGCCGCCGGGCGGCATGTGCGGATGCTGGGCTGCGGCGATCGGCGCGATTGCCATCACTGCCAGCCAACCTGCTTGTAGTATTTTCATGCCGGATTCTCCCGACGCCGCGTTTCTGGATCGACGGTCGTCAACGCAACACTACACTAGCCCGCGACCAGTGTCAGCACCAGCGGCGTGGTGAAGGCCGAGAGCAGGGTGGTGATCACCAGACCGGCGGCGACCGGGCCCTGCATGGTGCGGAACTGCTGCGACATCATGTAGACATTGACCCCCATCGCCAGCGAAGCGAGCAGTGTCACCGCCTGTGTTTCCAGCGGCGGCAGGCCCAGCGCCCGCGCGAGCAGCCAGACGACGAGGGGCTGGACCGCGAGCTTGATGGCGCTGATGGCGAGGCTCTGGGTCAGGCCGTCGCGGATGCGGTACTCGGCGAGGCTCATGCCGAGCGCGACCAGCGAGAGCGGCACGGCGGCCTGGCCGAGCATGGCCAGCGGCGCGTCGGCGAAAAGCGGCAGCGGCACGCCGACGAAACCCCAGGCGGTGCCCGCCAGTATCGAGGCGACGATGGGGTTGGTCAGCACGCCGCGCGCCGTCTTGCCGAAGCCGCGCAGCGAGAGTTCGCCGTGGCGCGCCCATTCCACCGACAGCGTGACCAGGGTCCACAGGATCAGGGCGTTGAAGACGATGACCATCGAGACAGCTGGCAGGGCGGCATCGCCCAGCGTGGTCTTGGCGATCGCCACGCCGAGCATGACGTTGTTGGAAAACACGCCGCCGAGGGCGAATACGGATTGCGCCGTGCCGTCGAGGCGAAACACGCTCGCGGCGACGGCGCGGCCGATGATGAAAACGATCAGGCAGCCGCCGAAGAAGGCCAGCAGGAGGCGGAAGTCGACCGGCGGCATTTTCGAGAAGTCGCTCATCATGCGAAACAGCATGGCCGGCATGGCGACGGTATAGGCAAAGCGCGCCAGCGCGTCCGATGCCGAAAGCGGCCAGCGGCCGGAGCGCGCCACGCCGTAGCCGATCAACACGAGGACAAACAGCGGACTGGCGAGCGAGAAGTGATGGAGAAAACTGGACACGATGGAGTTGCCGGAGGCTGAGCCGGCATTCTAAGGGGGCTTGAGGCGCGACAAGGCCGGGTCCCGGCGCTCTATGTCTGGGTCGGACCTTGAGTCGCGAACCCGTCGGCGACCTCGTCTGGCTGGTACTGGTTGCCCTCAGCCTGGCCGGCGCCTGGAGCGCTTCGGCCTGGGCCGCTCACCCTACGCCCATCGGCGATGGGTCCGCAACTCCAGCGTGTGGCCCATGGCGTATGTCGAGCGTGCCGCGATATCGCTACCTGTGCTGCGGCCTGCGCCTGCCGTGATACAGGACATGCAGGCCCAGCAACAGAAGGAAGGTAAAACACAGCAGCGACCATTCGGCGATCGACAGGCCCAGCAGCTTCCATGCCGGATCGGAGCACAGGCCATTGGGCCGGAACAGCAGCGGCGAAAATTGCGCGGCCCATTCGACCAACTGTTCCCACCAGGGCATGTCGGATCCGCATGTGGTCGTCGGCGCGAAGCGCTGGATCCATACCTGGTAGCCGGCGACGCCGGCTCCGGCAGCGGCAATGCCGGTCATGGCCAGTGCGGCGAGAGTACGTCCGAGGGGGCGCGCGGTTACGAGCAGGCCGATGCCGGCCGTCACGGCGATCGACAGATAGAGCATGCGCTGGATGACGCACAACGGACATGCCGCCAGACGCAACAATTCCGCCAGCAGCACTCCGCCGCCGACCAGCGACAGGCTTAAGGCCAATGCCACGGCGAATGGTGTTTGCCGATTGTCGACAATGTTTCTGAGGTTCATCGGCCAATGATACCGATTGCCGGCGACAGGAACATTTATAGTCCCCGTGGGTCGGATGGTCCCATGATGGGCAACGGGCTGCTTGCCCGGCGAGAGGAAAGGGAGCAATGGCAATGAAGATACGTGCGTGGATGGCGGCCCTGGGACTGCTGCTGGCCGGCGGCGCCCGGGCCGACGTGCCGCCGGTGGCAGGGTCGGTGGCGCCGGAATTCGTCCTGCCCGATGCTCGCGGCAAGGTGCATCGGCTCGCCGACTGGCGCGGCCGGTGGCTAATCCTCTATTTCTATCCCAAGGACGACACGCCCGGCTGCACTGCCGAGGCGCAAGGTTTTCGAGACCGGCAGCGCCAACTGGACGATCTCAAGGCCCAGGTGGTCGGCGTCAGCCTGGACGACGGCGCCTCGCATCAGGCTTTTGCTGACAAGCACCAACTGTCATTTCCGCTGCTGGCGGACACGGATGGCGCTGTCGCGCGCCGCTATGGCGCCTTGTCGGATTTCGGCATCTTCAAGTTCGCCAAGCGCTACACCTTCCTCATCGATCCCGACGGCCGCGTGGCCAAGGCCTATCTCAAGGTCGATGCGAGCAAGCATGTCGATGAGGTCATCGCCGACCTGACGGTGCTGCGAAAATGAGCGAGTCGGCGGGGAACCGGCGCATCTGCGGGTAAAGTACGCAAGCTTCATGGATACGTGAAAAGGCGGACTCCATGGCAAGAACTTTCTCGGCACCATCGTGGTCGTTTTGTTCGCCACCACGGTAGCCACGCCGACTGGAAATACACGGACTGCTATTGATATCGAGGGCGTAGACGCAATGTGTCAGTGCACAAGCGCCGTCGCCACAACAATTTCGGGAAATAACCATGCAACAAGAAGTATTCGAGCCAAAAAACAAACTGGAAGAGATGCTGATCGCCGCCATGGGTGGCGAGTTGTCCAGCGAAGACTTCATGCGCGCCATGATGGCCGAGCAGGTTTTCATCCCGGTTCGCGACGAGCCGGACAGCGGCATCAAGGGCTTTCAGCGCACCACCAAGGCGACGCCGCTGGTCATTCAGGACGAGGACGGCCTCAACATCCTGGTGATGTTTACCAATCCCGAGCGCGCTCGCAGTTTCCTTGATGAAATGCCGGGATTCAGCGGTGGCCTGCTGGTCGAGTTCTCGTGGATCCTGGAGCGGGTGGATGCCGGTTTCGCCATCACGGTGAATCCGGGCCTCGACGCCGGCATCGACATCGAGCCGGAAATCGTCACCCAGATGCTGGAACTGCTGGCTGCCGAGGCGCCGAAGAACTAGCCGGGGCCGTCACTGCATGCGGATGCGACCGACAGCAAGCATGGCAAGCAGCGTGATGGCGGTCGCCAGGTAGCCGCTCCAGTCGTAGCGCGCAATCGCGCCGGCGGCATCGGTGGTGATGATGAGGCCGCCGACGACGGCGGCCATGCCCGAGGTGAATTGCAGGGTGGCGGCGTTGATCGCCAGGAAGGTGCCGCGCAGCTTCGGTTGTGCGGCCGAGGTGACGATCGCCATGGCCGGCACCATGCGCCCCGGCACCAGCATGAAAAACAGCGTGGTCACGGCCAGCACCGCGGGCAGCGGCGCCGGCCCGAGATGGGTGATGAGCAGCAACGGCAGGATCGAACCGGCGGCGACGCAGCGATAGACGCGAACCTTGCCGTGGCGATCGGCCAGCCGCCCGATCCAGCGCGCCGAAAAGAACGAGGCGACGCCGCCGCAAAGATAGATCAGCGGGATATCGTCTTGCGCCACGCGCACGGTGCCGACGATATGGATGGTGATATAGGGAATCACCATGAAGCTGGCGAAAACCACGAGGGACAGGAAAGCCAGCGCCCGCAGATGGTTGGCGTCGCGCAGCACGGCCGCCATGGCGGCCAGCGGGTGGGCGGGGGTGTCGGTGGCGGCAATATGGCCGCGCAGCACCGGCAGCAGGCGCCAGGCGATGGCGAGGAAGCCGCAGGAAATCAGGGCCACCAGGACGAAGGGCGAACGCCAGCCGAGGTGGTTGGCGAGATAGAGCGAGGCCGGCACTCCGGCCACGGTGGCGAAGGAAAACGCCGCCATGATGCTGCCGCTGGCGCGGCCGCGCCGCTCGAAGGGAATCAGGTCGCCGACCATGGTTTGCACCATCGCACCGAGCACGCCGCCGAAGGCGCCGGCCGCCGCGCGCGCCAGCAGCAGCGTCGTGAAGCCCGGGGCGAGGGCACAGGCCAGCGTCGCCACGGCGAACAGCGCCAGCACCGCCAGCAGCAGGCGCTTGCGCTCGAAACGGTCGATGAAACTGGCGACCAGCACGCCCGAGACCGCGGCGGTGAAGGTGTAGGCCGAGACCAGCAGGCCGAATTCGCGCGTTCCCACCGTGAGTTCGCGCATCAGGATCGGCCCCAGCGGCATCATCACCATGAAATCCACGATGTGCGCGAACTGGATGCCGGCCAGCGTCAGCAGCAGGATGCGTTCGCGCTCCGGCGTGAGCGGTGCGACGGCAACACTCATTTGTCGGGCTGCCGGCAAAAAGTCGGCGCTGGCGGTACGGCGCGGGCGGGTGGCAGGGGGATGCGCCGGTGCCGCATCAGTCGAAACTGAAGGAGTAGAACAGGTCGACTGCGGGCACCGCGCCGGCCTGGGCGCGGACTGACAGCCTGCGGCTCAAGGTGTAGTTGATCTTGACCAGCGTGCCGGCGCCGTCGAGGCCCTGCTCGTAGTTGAGGTAGGCGCGGGAGGAGAGCCGCTTGCCGAGGCTCAGCACGGTGCTTTCCAGCCCGCTGCCGCCCTTGAAGCTGACTTCCTCCAGGCCGGCGGCATGGGCGATCTTCTGTTGCATCGTGACCGATTCGCCGGCACCCAGCAGCGCACCGGCCGCTGCCTGCAGGGCGCTGAATTCCTGGCCGCTGGAATCGTCGAGTCCGTGGCCGAGGACCAGCCACGACAGCTTTTCGCTGTCGGGAACGGTGGGCTTTGAAACCAGGCTGACGCGCGGCGACTGGCCCGTGCCGGTCACCGCCACGCCGGCTTCGACCGGCTGGTTCTTGCGCAGGGCGACGATGTTGAGTCCCGGATTGTCCAGTGGCCCCTGGAAGTTGAGGATGCCGCGTTCGATTTCGAGATGCTGGCCGTAGGCCGAATAGGCGCCCTTGACAACGCGGATGCTGCCCCGCGACGAGGGCAGGGTGCCGGCGCTGCCGGCGAGCTTCAGGGTTCCGCCCAGCTGGGCATCGAGGCCCTGGCCGCGCAGGAAGAAGGACGGCCCGAGGTCAAGGTCCAGTTCGAAGCTGGCGGCGTAGGGCTGTACCTTCGTTTCCGCCGCCGTCGTCCTGCCCAGCACCTGAATGTCGTCACTGAGGGTGGGAGCGTCGAGCCTGGGCAGTTCGATCAGTCCGCGGTCCGCCTTCAGCCTGGCCATCACCTTGACGCTCTTGCCGGCGACGCTTGTTTCGCTGCTTCCGCTCACCACCAGGTGACGATCAGGGCGCGACAGCACTTCGAGCTTGTCGGCCGTGAGTGCGAGGCGCATGGCGGGATCGCCGTCTTTCAACGCAAGTTGTCCGCTGCCGCCGAGGCTGCCCTTGCCGCCGCGAATGGAAAGTTTTTCGAGATGCAGCACCTGGTCGCGCAGCTCGGCCTTGAAACTTCCGTCCTTCAGGTCCAGTCCCTGTTCCGGCAGGGCCACGGCGAAGCGGTCGCCGGAAAGCGTGCCGGTCATGCGCGGTTGGGCGAAGCTGCCGCCGGCAAGGAAACTGGCCTTGACGGCGCCGTCGAATACCAGTGCGCCACGCGGATCGACTATCGGCTGCAACCATGCCAGCGATTCGATGGCGAGGTTGGCGCGGGCCTGCAGCGGGGCGTCGCCCGGGATGCCCCAGCTTCCGTCGCGCAGGGCGAGCCGGCTTTGCGCCTCGGCCTGCAGGCTGCCCAGCCGCGTGCCGGCAGCTTCCATGCGGCCCTGCACCTCGCTGTTTTTCGCCGTGATATCGAGTTCAAGACGGTCGAGCCCCAGCGTGGTGCGTGGCGCCGTCGGAATGACGATGTCACCGCCTTCGCGCTGCACGCGCAGGTGGCCATCGACGCTTTCAGTCATGGCGATTTGCCAGCTTCCGCCGAGCATGAGGTTGGTGTCGATGTCTGCTGTTCGCTCGGAGAACTTCGCCAGGTAGCGCAGCGGCAGTCGCGTGAATTCGCCGCGGCTGGCCAGCTTGCCGGCATCGTAGTCGAGCGTGTGCAGTTTGAGATCGGCGCTGGCGATGTCGAGCCTGGCATCGCGCAGCACAAGGCGGTCGCGGGCAATTTCCAGTTTCGCCGGCGCCTTGAGCGTGAAAGCGTGACGGCCGCGGTTGGCCAGGCTCGTCAGCTGTCCGGCCCAGCCCGATTCTTCGTGCCAGCCACCGGCAAGGTTAGCGGCCAGGTCGAGCCCGGTCGCTCCGGCCCGAAGCTGCAAGGTGTGGCGAACGCGGGTTCCTGCCGCACTGGCGCTGGCCTGGTCGAGGCGCAACTGCGGGGTGGCCAGTCCGCGCAGGGTGGCGTCGAACGCCAGCGGCCCGTCGCCACCCTGCGCCAGCTTTCCCTTCGCGCTGAGGCTTGCCAGCCGGTATTGCTTGCGCCAGGACAGGTTCCGTGCCTCGGCTTCGATGCTTCCCGACGGTGCGGTGAAGCGGCCTTCGATGGCTCCGGCGGCCCGCAGTTCGCCTGCGAGTTCGGGGTCGATCGCGGTCAGGTTGTCGGCGTCGATGCGGAAGGTCAGGTTGTCGCCCGGATTGCCGAGGGCGCCGTTGGCCGCGACATGGTTGCGTGCCAAACGCAGGTCGATGGCGCTGTCCCAGATTCGCGTCGGCGACAGGTTCAGCTTGCCGCGGCCGGACAGCGGCTGCTGCCGTATGTGGCTGTCGGCCAGTGTAAATTCGAGCGTTGCCTGTGTTGCGGCGATTTGTCCGGTGGCGGCGAGGGAGGCATTGATGCGGGCGGCCGGGTACTCGCCAAAATCGGCGGGATTGAAACCCGCCAGTGTGCCGGTCACTTGGAAAGGCTGTTTCCCCGCCAGGTCGAGCGAGCCGGCGAGGGCGAGGCTGCCGGATCCGGCCTTGACAGTGGCATGGCGCACTTCGATCAGGTCATCCTGGCGACGGGCATCGAATTGAAGGCGGAAGCGTTGATAGGCGAACTCGGCCGCCAACTGCTGGCTGGCGGGGTCGGCCTGCAGATGCACTGTGCTGGCCAGTCGCATGGGTCGCATCTTGCCGTGGACGCCACGCGGGTCGAAGTCCTGTGTCGCCAGGTCGAGCACAAGTTGCGAACCACTGACGCGGCCATCGCCGGTGAATATGCCCGCCGAACCGAGATCGATGCGAATCGCGCCGAGGTCGATGCGCTTTGCGTCGCCGCCGAACCGCATCGCCACTTCGCGCAGCGGCAGTCGCGTTTTTTCCAGCGGCCCCGGCGTGGCGTTGCGGAGGGTGAGGTTGCCATCGACTGCAGCCTTGTCCCGCCGCGCCACGGTGATCGTCGCACCAAGGCTGGCATCCGGCAGTCCGCGGCGCAATTGCGCCGGGTTCAGCTTGTCGGCTTCGATGCGTGCTTCGAGCAGCGGAACGGAGTCGAATGGCGCGATTTTGGCGTTGATCGCCACCTGGCCCCCGAGCGCCTGGGCGCTGGCCTTGAGCAATAGCTGCGTCAGGTCACCGGAAGCATCCGCTTGGGCACGATAGCTCAGTACCCCCGTCTGTAGCAGGCTGGCCGTCGCCTTTACCGGGAAGGGGCGGCTGTCGCCCAGCGTCAGCGCTGCCTGCGCCTTGCCCCATGGGGTTGTCAGGCTGCGCAACTGGAGTTGGTAGGCCTGGGCGGTCAATTCGAGGCCGAGGTCGATGTCGCTCAATATCTGTTCGCTGCCGGCCGTTTTGATCGCCACACGATCAAGCCTGATGGCAGGCGCGGCAAGCGTCACCGGCAGGCGCAGGGATTGCGGCAGGGCCAGTGGTTCGGTGCTGGGCTGCAGCTCGACGATTTTCACTTCCTGCGCTTGCAGGCGCGAGATGTGTATGTGTCCGCGCAGCAGCGAGACCGGCGTCCAGTCGAGATGCAGCGACCTGACTTCGATGTTCTGCTCCCCGGTCTGGAATGTCGCTGCCTCGACCTGCAGCGGGCCGAAGAGCGAACCGCTCACACCCTGCAGCGTCAGGCGGCCGTCGCTGGCTTGTGCCGCTTGTTGTGCAGCCCAGCGCAGGACAGCTTCGGTGCCCAGTGCGATGGCTGCCGCCCCGGCAACGAGCAGCAGGCCGAGGGCGATACGGATGAAGTATCTGCCAGCCAGTCTGGAAATCAGGCGGGCCATCAGAAGGCGAACCCGACGGAAAAGTGGAGCCGCGTTTCGCGTTCCTCGCGGCCGTAGGCGATGTCCAGATTCAGGGGCCCCACCGGGCTTTTCCAGCGTGCGCCGATGCCGTAGCCGCTGACGAAGGCCAGGTCTCGCCACGAATCGGCGGCATTGCCCCAGTCGCGGAAGACCGCCACCCCCCACTTGGGCGTCAGCCAATGGACGTATTCGCCGCTGGCGACCGCCAGGTAGCGGCCGCCGACGATGGCGCCGCCATCCGCAACGCCGAGGCTCTGATAGGCGTAGCCACGCACCGTCTGGTCGCCACCGGTGCGGAACAGGAAGTCGGACGGAATCCCCGAGCGGCCGCCGGCGGCGACCACGCCGAGTTCGCTGCGCAGGATGATCTGGTCGCGCTTGCCGACCGGATAGAAGGCGACGGCGCGGGCGCGGCCGCGCAGGAAGCTCCGATCCGACAACAGCGTGCGTGCCGCCGCGTCTGTCTCCAGGCTCAGCAGATAGCCGCGGGTCGGATAGAGCAGGTGGTTTACGTCGCGCCGGGTCCAGGCATAGGATGGACTCAGGGTGTGGCTGCGCGTGGTGGTCGTGGCGTCGACTTCCTGCTGCTCCGACAGGTAGCGCAGTCCGAACGAGGTTTCCGTGTTGCCGCGGGTGCGACTGCGCTTGGCGCCGAGGATGACCTTGGCGGTGATCACGTCTTCGATGTCGGTGCGTTCGAGCAGGGCGGTCAGGTTGTCGCGGTAGCCCAACTCGGTCTGCGGGAATTGCAGGTCGCCACCCAGCGACTGGCGCTTTTGTTCCAGTTTGGCGCTACCGCCGAGGCGCCAGGCGCGGTCGGCGAAATCGAGGTCGCGATAATCCACCTGCCCACGAACGCCGGTATCGGTGCTGACGCCGATGCCGAAGCCGACGCGCCGCGAGGGGTTTTCCGTGACTTCGACCCGCACCGGCATGGCCAGCGGCTGCTCCGGCCTGCTGTCGACGCTGACGTTGGCGCTGGAAAAGTAGGGGCTGTCCTGCAGTCGCGCCTGCAGGTCCAGCAATTTGCCCTGGGCATAGGGCTCGCCGGCCGCGATGGGGTTCATGCGCTGCACCAGGCTGGCGGGGTAGCGTTGCAGCCCGTGGATGTCCAGCGGGCCGAAGGTGAAGGCCGGGCCGCTGTCGAGGATGACCAGCAGGTCGACGCTTCCAGTGTCGGGGTTCACCGTGGCGCGGCTGTCGGCCAGCGTCGCGGCCGGGTAGCGATCGAGCAGCAGGGCCGAAAGTGCCTGGCGCTTGGCTGCCTCCCAGTCGGCCTGGCGGAACACTGCGGCGGGCCGCAGGCTCCAGTCGCCGCGGATTTTTTCCAGACGCTTGCCGCTAGCGTCCGAGCCGTCGGCGAGCGGGCCGGTGATCCGCAGATCGACGCCGGCGACGCGCACCGGCTCGCCCGGCACGACCTCCAGCCGGACTGTGGTTCGGCCCGCGCCGGATGCGATCCGCGCTTCGACCTTGGGCGAATAGAAACCTTCGGTAGCGAGGAACTCGCGCACCTGCTCGGGCGCCAGTCCGACCAGCCGCTGCAACTGCGCTTCGCTCATGCGCTCGCTGCCGCGCCAGCGGTAGAGGTCGAGGTTGTCTTCGAGCAGCTTGCGTTGCGCGGCCGGCACGTCAAGCTCGATGTCATAGTCGAATGAGGCCTGCTCGGGCGCGGCAATGGCAGCGCGCCCCGCCGTCAGCAACAGGACGGCGAGGGCGAGGGCCCGCAAGAGCTGGAACGGAAGCGTCACGCGTCCTTCTTGCCGATTCGGCGCAGCAGTTCCCATACCGGAATCGCCGTCAGGCCGCCGACCATGCCGGCCAGATAGCTGGGGATGGCGAAATCGAACGCTGCGAACCATAGCCGTCCGGCCGCGAAGCTGGCGACCAGCATGGCGAGGATGGTGATGATGAGCTTGTGCCACGGCGTCATGGGTAGTGTCCTTTCCTTGTCGGCCGGCATTAACGGTCGCCACGCGGTCGGCCGGGGGCGCGAACGCCCCGTCGTGGAGCCTGCGCGAGCGGCCGTTTGAGTCTGGAGATGGGGTACGGTTCCCGGATTGTCGCCGGGGGCCGGGTCGAAGCGCGCATGGCTTTGGTCGACTGGCCAAATTCCAAGTATACCCGAGGCAGGCGGGCCCCTGCCTGTCGGCCCGCCTCGGGTGCGCCAGTTGGCGCGCTATGCGGCCCGGCGTGCCGGCCGCATCGGGTCGGCGCCCAGGGTGCCGCGCAGGGCGTCGAGATAGCCTGGCTGTCGTACCTGTGCCAGGCGCTGTTCCGCCAGCGCGAGCCGGGCGGCGATGTCGAGCTTGTCGATCACGTCCTGGTGGCTGGCACGGCCAAGGAAATCCCGCAGGTAGGGAATCTGCCGCTGCAGGCGGTCGATGTCGCGCGCCTGCTTGGTTTCGAGGCGTTCCTGGTACCAGTCGGAGGCCAGCAGTGCCTTGCGCGAGAACATGGCGCGGATTTCGGGGTGGTGCACGTCGCGGCCCTCGAAGCTGCCTTCTGCCATGATGTGCAGCAGCGCCTGGAGTGGCGGGCAGGCGTCGGCGATGCTGCCGTCGGCGAGATAGGTCAGGGCGACCTTGCGCTGGGCTTCGACGATATTATCGATGCCATCGACGAAGGCGGCCATGTCCTGCGTCTCGGGGCGCAGGATGTCTTCGCCGAACACCGTGTGCGGCGCGTCGAAGATCTTGCCGAGGTAGGCATGGACAAAGCGCTCGGTGATGCGCCAGCCGAGGCGGCTGGCTTCGATCCGGCGTCCCTCATGGTCGAAATCCTCGATGCGTTCAAGCTGGCCGTTTTCGATCAGGTAGTCCGGATGGCGTGCCTCGCGCGGCAGGCGGGCCCAGATTTCCGGGATCAGCAGGCTGACGTCGTGGTCGACGCGCATGTGCGGGCCGATGTGGCCGGCGGCGGTGGAAAAGCCGGCATGCCCCGCGAGGATGAAGGCGACCAGCGCGTTGTTGAGGTCGGCGGTCGGCCGCAGCGCATTGAACGGCCCCTTGGTCAGCGCGCCCTCGCTGCCGGCGCCGGTGGTCGATGGCGACTTGCCGGTGAGGCTGCAGACGAAATCCATGAAGAGCTCGGGGAGCTCCTGGTAGTGGATCGGGTTGAACACGGCGAGCGGCCGGATGCCGGGCTCGGGCGGGTTGTTGCGACGGCCGACGAGCACGGCATTGACCGGCTCGCAAACCGGCACACCGAGCGGCACACTGCGCTGCAGGCGGGCGCCGACCTCGGCGACATAGCGGCCCAGCGGGTTGTTCAGATCGGGCCGCAGTTGCAGGTAGCGCGGATTCTTGCTCGGCTTGCCATCGACCATGCGCGGATGGGCCGACGAGACGACCGTTTCGCCGGCGTCTTGGGCGGCGCACAGCAGGCGGCGCATCGGCTCGCTGTATTGGCCGAGGCCGGCCACGTCGTCGACTATCTCGGTCAGCGCGGCGCCCCGCAGCGGCTCGAAGTTGGCAATGAAGTTGTCGTGGCGCGAGATGTCCTGCTCGGTCTGCTTGTCGTGGCCGCGGTGGATGGCTTCGTCGGGCCGCTGGAACAGCCGCTTCTCGCAGTTAACGACCAGCTTGACGCTGGCCTCGTCACTATCAGGAGAAATGTTTGGCAACTGGCTGGATGGAACCACCACCGAGGCGCTGATGTCGTCTTCCATCTGCACCTTCTCGGCCGCGATGAAATCCTGGCGCAGCTTGAAGACGCGCCAGGCGCCGTTCTTTTCGAAGCCGATGCGCAGGTAGGAGCCGACCAGCTTGCGGTCATCGACCTTGAGTTCGTGGCCGGGCTGGCCATTGATGAAGTCGACCGAGAAATGGCGGCGCCAGTCCTTGCCCCATTCGGGCCGGTACATGCGCTTGACGATGAAGGCCACCGCCAGGATGCGGTCGGGAAATCCGGCCAGCCAGGCGTTGTAGTCGTCGGTGAAACTGGGCGACGGCGTCAGCATGCGGATCACCGAGCCGAGGCTGCGGTCGTGGCTGAGGACGGCGCGGCCGATGTCGCGGTCCTCGTATTCACAGCCTGGCTTGAAGCGCCGGGTGAAGTCGTGGGCGAAGATGCTTTCCAGCAGGGCGAGATCCTGCTCGATGTCGGCAATGAACAGCGGGCCGTAGATCACCGCGTCGCCGAGCGACTTGGAGATTTCCGACTTGCCGCCGCCGGAGACGGTGCAGGGCTTGTGGCAGAAAATGCCTTCGGCATCCGTGCCGACCAGCCGCCAGGACGGCGCGCCCGGGTGTTTCTGCATTTCCAGCTTGTAGCCGTTGGGCTGGATGTAGGTCTTGCCGGGACGCAGCTTGATCGACTGCGGCTGCCCATGTGCCTGCCAGGCGATGGTCTGCGAGGGCAGGTCGACGCTGGCGTCGAGCGGCAGGTAGATCACTTCCGGATAGCGGTTGTCGATGGCGTAACCCTGCGGCTGCACCTCCATCATTGCGCCGTAGCGCGCGACCATGTCGGCGAAGCTGTAGCTCCGGGTATCGGCATCGGCATGGCCGTTGTAGGCGTCGCCATGGTGGCGCCGCTCGAACGTCAGGGCGCCGCCGGCATGTTCTTCCTCGGCCAGGCCGAACAGGTTGGCGGCATAACTGATCTGGGTCTTGACCTCTTTCTTGCAGTAGCCGTAATAGTTGTCGGCGATCACGGTGACGATGACGCCCCGCTCGTCGCGCGCGGTGATCTTGAACGGCGAGCCTTCGTTGTAGAGCTCGGCGGGATCGCGCCAGCACATGCCGTCGGCGCGCTGGCGCTCGCTGGCGTCGTCCCAGCGGGGCAGGCCGAGTGCCTGCTTGGTCAGCTGGTTGAGGTGCGGCGCCAGGATCACGCAGCCGCTGTGGCCCGACCAGTGGTCGATGTCCAGGCCGGCGTCGTTCTGCGCCAGCACCGGGTTGCCGCCGTTGCCGAAAATGCTTTCGACGAAGTCGAGGTTGCTCACCAGGCTGCCGGGCGCGAAGAAGCGGACCTCCATGCGCTTTTCCGGCTCGAAGCCGGGAATCTCCGGGCATACCAGCGGACGCAGCAGCAGCGAGACGAACATCTTCACCTCGCTCGCCTTGCCGACGGTGAAGGGCAGCCGCAGCAGGTGCTCCGGCGGATTCAGCGCCTCGCGCAGCAATCGGGCGAAAGTCACCCGCGGCACGGCCTTCTTGTCGCCGGGCACGGGCAGGCCATCGTCGCAGATGTGGAAGGAGCCTTTGGTGGTGCGGCGGTCGCTGGCGGGATTGTTCAACACGCCGTTGCGGATGCGGTAACTGGTGACGTATTCGTTGCTGAATTCGTTGCCGTCGATGGGTAGCGACAGCTCACGCGCCACGCCGGGGCGGTCGAGGATCAGGGTGTTCTCGGGCAGGCGGGCGACCGCCTCGCCGCAGCCGGCCAGATAGCCGTCGAGGAAGCTCTGGATGCGCTGGTCGGGCGGGCAGAGGTATCCCGTGAGCAGGCGCGACTTCTCGCGGTAGCTTTTCAGCAGGTCGTCGGCGATGGTGAGGAACTCGCCGCTGGCGCCCTCGAGGTAGGCCGACTGCCCGGAAGACGAGAGTTTGAGGTTGATGTACAGCTGCAGACGCGCACGGGTCGCCTGCGCTTCCTCGGCCGGCTCGCCCAGCCCCGGGAAGTTGAATGGATTCATAAGGTGAAGTTATGGCTATCTTGTTGAAATGGTTGGTGAAACGCGCTGCTGTTCCCTGATGTTCCGGTTTACAGGAGTTTGCCTCCGCGATCAAGTCGGGCATAAGGGGAAAGTGTGAAATCCCTCGTTTGCCGACCCCTTGAAACCAACGGCCCTGCCAAGTGGCAGGGCCCCTGAAAAAGTCGGCGCTGGCGGGACGGCGACTTGCGACAGCTAGGCCGGCACCGTATTGCACACTTCCTTGATTGACCCAAGGACCCTCACCATCGCTTCAAAGTCAGTCACACAGGACAGGGGACTCCGTGTGTTTACTGGCAACTGCGTAGCAGAAAAGTTACCAGTAACACGATTTGATAAGCGCTTGCTTTCGGATGGTTATGCCATAGAATGGCAAATACTGCCATTGTTGTCGGAGGCCCACCATGTCCATGAACGTTTCGCTTCCGCCCGAATTGGAAAATCGTGTGCGTCAGCATGTCGAGTCTGGTCTCTACAGCTCGGCCAGCGAGGTGATCCGCGAGGCGCTGCGCCTGTTCGAGGCATACCAGGGCGTGCAGAGCGCCAGTCTGGCCGCGCTCAAGGGCGACATTGCCGCCGGCATGGCCGACATCCAGGCGGGGCGCGTTCGTCCCCTGAATATCGAGGACATCAAGCGCCGCGGCCGTGAAGCACTGGCGGTGCCGCGCGGATAGGGCGGATGGCGGGCCTTCGCTAAGCAAAAAGCCCCCGTGGATCGCTCCACGGGGGCTTTCGCGCGGCGCGGCAAGTGCCGCTTACACGGTGACCGTATCCGCCACTTCCTTGAACTCGGGGATCTGGTCGAAGTTCATGTAGCGATAGACCTCGCCAGCCTTGGCGTTGACGGTTTTCACCATCTCCTGATACTCCGCGTTGGTTGGCAGCTTGCCCAGCAAGGCGGCTACCGCGGCGAGCTCGGCCGAGCTCAGATACACGCGCGTGTCGATGCCGAGGCGGTTGGGGAAGTTGCGCGTCGAGGTCGATACCGCCGTGCTGCCTTTCTTCACTTGCGCCTGGTTGCCCATGCACAGCGAGCAGCCGGGCATTTCCATGCGCGCGCCGGACTTGCCGAGCACCGAGTAATAGCCTTCCTCGTTGAGGATCATGGCGTCCATCTTCGTCGGCGGGGCGATCCACAGCCGCGTGGGGATGTCGCTCTTGCCGTCGAGCACCTTGCCGGCGGCGCGGAAGTGGCCGATGTTGGTCATGCAGCTGCCGATGAACACCTCGTCGATCTTGTCGCCGGCGACGGCCGACAGCGGCTTGATGTCGTCCGGGTCGTTGGGGCAGGCCAAGAGCGGCTCGGTGATCTCGTTCATGTCGATCTCGATCACGGCGGCGTATTCGGCGTCGGCGTCGGGCTGCAGCAACACCCCATTGGCGATCCAGTCCTCCATCGCCTGGATGCGGCGGGCGAGGGTGCGCTTGTCCTCGTAGCCCTCGGCGATCATCCACTTCATCAGCGTGGCGTTGGAGCGCAGGTACTCGACGATGGGCTCCTTGTTCAGGCGCACCGTGCAGCCGGCGGCGGAGCGCTCGGCAGAGGCGTCGGTGAGCTCGAAGGCCTGCTCGATCTTGAGGTCCGGCAGGCCCTCGATCTCGAGGATGCGGCCGGAGAAGATGTTTTTCTTGCCCTTCTTCTCGACCGTCAGCAGGCCGGCCTTGATGGCGTAGTAGGGAATTGCGTTGACCATGTCGCGCAGCGTGATGCCGGGCTGCATCTTGCCCTTGAATCGCACCAGCACCGATTCGGGCATGTCGAGCGGCATGACGCCGGTGGCCGCGGCGAAGGCGACCAGGCCGGAGCCGGCGGGGAAGCTGATGCCGATGGGGAAGCGCGTGTGGGAATCACCGCCGGTGCCGACGGTGTCGGGCAGAAGGAAGCGGTTGAGCCAGCTGTGGATGATGCCGTCACCGGGCTTGAGCGAGATGCCGCCACGTGCGGTGATGAAGCTGGGCAGGGTGCGGTGGGTCTTGACGTCGACCAGCTTGGGATAGGCGGCGGTGTGGCAGAAGGACTGCATCACCAGATCGGCGGAGAAGCCGAGGCAGGCGAGGTCTTTCAGTTCGTCGCGCGTCATCGGGCCGGTGGTGTCCTGGCTGCCGACCGAGGTCATCTTCGGTTCGCAGTAGGTGCCCGGCCGAATCCCCTTGCCCTCCGGCATGCCGCAGGCGCGGCCGACCATCTTCTGGCCCAGCGAGAAGCCCTTGCCCGAGTCGGCGGGGTTCTGCGGCAGGCGGAACAGCGTGGACACGGGCAGGCCGAGCGCCGCGCGCGCCTTGGCGGTGAGGCCGCGGCCGATGATGAGGTTGATGCGGCCGCCGGCGCGAACTTCATCGAAGATGACATCGGACTTGACCTTGAACTCGGCGATCACCTTGCCGTTCTTCAGGGCCTTGCCTTCGAGGGGGCGCAGTTCGATTTCGTCGCCCATGTCCATCTGGTCGACGTCGAGCTCGATCGGCAGGGCGCCGGCGTCTTCCATGGTGTTGTAGAAGATCGGTGCGATCTTGCTGCCGAGGCAGACGCCGCCGAAGCGCTTGTTCGGCACGAAGGGGATGTCCTCGCCGGTGAACCACAGCACGGAGTTGGTGGCGGACTTGCGCGAGGAGCCGGTGCCAACCACGTCGCCGACGTAGGCGACGAGGTTGCCCTTGGCCGTGAGCGCGTCGAGCTGCTTGATCGGGCCGCGTTCGCCGGCCTTGTCGGCCTCGATGCCGGGGCGCGGGTTCTTCAGCATGGCCAGCGCGTGCAGGGGGATGTCGGGGCGGCTCCAGGCGTCGGGCGCGGGCGAAAGGTCGTCGGTGTTGGTTTCGCCGGTGACCTTGAAGACGGTGACCTTGAGTGAAGCCGGCACTTCGGGACGCGAAGTGAACCACTCGGCGTCGGCCCAGCTCTGCATCACGGCCTGGGCGTTGGCGCTGCCGGCCTTGGCCTTGTCGGCGACGTCGTGGAAGGCGTCGAACATCAGCAACGTCTTCTTCAGCGCCACGGCGGCGGTCGTGCCGCACTCGGCGTCGTCGAGCAGGTTGATCAGCGGCTTGACGTTGTAGCCGCCGAGCATGGTGCCGAGCAGTTCCGTGGCCTTGACCCGCGAAATCAGCGCGCACGCCGTGTCGCCAGCGCCGATTTTTGCGAGGAACTTCGCCTTGATTTCAGCCGCATCATCGACGCCGGCCGGCACGCGGTGGGTGATGAGGTCGACGAGGAATTCCTCCTCGCCCTTGGGTGGATTGGCGAGCAGTTCGACCAGTTCGGCGGTCTGCTGCTTGGTCAGTGGCAGGGGCGGGATGCCCAGCGCGGCGCGCTCGGCGACATGGGCACGGTAGGCTTCGAGCATGGTGGTTTCCTGTCGATTAGTGTTGGGGTTGGAGAAAGAAACGTTGGCGCGCGTCGGCCGGGATCTCGCATCCGGTCGACTGCGCCTGGCAAAGGAGGTTCCAGTAATAACGATACGAGGCACGGTCGTGCAGGCGGCCCTCGAAACGGATCGGGCCCCAGGCTGCATCCTGTGCGGTGGTCAGAATATCCGCCGCGGTGCTCACTTCGGCGAAATCCGGTCGCATCGCTTCGACGATGGGCATGATCTGCGCCGGGTGGATGCTCCACATCCGCAGGAAGCCGAAGTCGAGGCGGGCGCGGCGGGCATCGCCGCGCACGGCTTCCATCTCGGTCAGTTCGGTGCTGACGTTGTGCGTCGGCACCACGCCGTTGCCGAGGGCGGCGGCGGCGATCGTGGCTTTGGCGCGGGCGACCAGCGGGTGGTCGAACTGGCCTGGCGATTTCATTGCCGAGCCGGGAATGGCGCCGTGATGCGCGGAAACGAAATCCATCAGGCCGAAGTCGATGGATTCGACATGGGGCAGGGCGGCGATCTGCCAGGCTTCATGCAGGGCGCCATGGGTTTCGATCAGCACATGCACCGGAATCTCGCGTTTCACGCCGTGCTTCTGTCGCGACGCATCGAGCGCGGTGATCTGCGTCAAGGCGTCGTCGGCGCACTCGGGTTTGGGGAATACGATATAGGCGACGCTTTCGCCCGCATGACCGACGATGCTGTCGAGTTCGTCACGCCACAGCGGGTGGCGCACGTCATGCACACGGGCGCCGACGCGGCGGTGGCGGTTGGCCGGGTCCTCGATCAGTGCCGCGATCATCCGCGCATGCTCAAGCTCATGGCCGGCGGGGGCGCCGTCCTCGCAGTCGGCCGTGATGTCGAAGATCGGCCCGAGTTCGGCCTGCAGTTCGAGCGACTTCCTGATCAGCTTCTCGCTGCCGGCGTAATGTTCGCAGGCGGCAAGCCGGGGAAACGGCCGGCCGCCGGCGTAGAGCACTTCGGCTGGATGAAGCGCCGCCTTCACTCGGTTCAGGCGAAGAGGTGCTTGACGCCGTCGCGTTCTTCGGTGAGTTCCTTGAGCGTTGCGTCCATCTTCTCGCGCGAGAAGGCGTCGATTTCCAGGCCCTTGATCACTTCCCACTTGCCGCCGGCACAGGTGCAGGGCATGCCGTAGATCATGCCTTCGGGGATGCCGTAGGAACCGTCGGAAACCACGCCCATGGTGACCCAGCCGCCGTTGCTGCCGTTGTTCCAGTCGCGCATGTGGTCGATCGCGGCGTTGGCGGCCGAAGCCGCCGACGACAGGCCGCGGGCCTCGATGATGGCGCCGCCGCGTTTGCCGACTTTCGGGATGTATTCGTTCTTGTACCAGGCGTCGTCATTCACCTGCGCCGGTGCGGCCTTGCCACCGATGGTGGCGAAACGGATGTCCGGGTACATGGTTGGTGAGTGGTTGCCCCAGACGACCATCTTCTCGATGTCGGTGACGGATGACTTGGTGCGGGTGGCAAGTTGCGATATTGCGCGGTTGTGGTCGAGGCGCATCATCGAGGTGAAGGCGGTGCGCGGCAGGCTCTTCGCGGTGTTCATGGTGATCAGCGCGTTGGTGTTGGCCGGGTTGCCGACGACGATGAGTTTCAGGTCGCGGGCGGCGACTTCGTCGATGGCCTTGCCCTGTTCGGTAAAGATCTTGGCGTTTTCGAGCAGCAGATCCTTGCGCTCCATGCCGGGGCCGCGCGGCTTGGCGCCGACCAGCAGCGCCTGTTGGACATCCTTGAATGCGACTTTCGGATCCGATGTGCCGATCATGTCGGCCAGCAACGGGAAGGCACAGTCTTCCAGTTCCATCATCACGCCCTTGAGCGCAGCCTGTGCCTTCTCCATCGGCAGTTCGAGCATCTGCAGGATGACCGGCTGGTCCTTGCCGAGCATTTCGCCGCTGGCGATGCGGAACAGGAGGGCGTAGCCGATCTGACCGGCGGCGCCGGTGACTGCGACTCGAACGGGGGCTTTGGTCATGTGGAACTCCTTGAGGCTGTTTGATTGCAGGTTGGAGGTAACTGGGTTGGCGGCAGGCGCGGCATCCCGGCTGTCGATACATTTCAGCGAGCAATCATAGCGTCAGATATTGCACTGTGTCAATATGCATCTTATGTCTTATAAAAGAGATAAGACAGCCTATGGACGATAGCGGAAAATTGTGTTCCAATGTGATCCACATGTCCAGCGACTCCCCCACCTACAGCCCGCTTTATCGTCAAATCAAGACCCTGCTCGTGCAGGCGCTTGAGGCTGGTGAGTGGCGGCCCGGCGAGCTTATCCCCAGCGAGATGGAACTGGCAACGCGATTCAACGTCAGCCAGGGAACGGTGCGCAAGGCAATCGACGAGCTTGCCGCGGGAAACCTGTTGTTGCGGCGCCAGGGCAAGGGTACATTCGTTGCGTCGCACAATGATCCGCGGGCCTTCTTTCGCTTCCTGCGGCTGGTGCCGCTTTCCGGCGACATCGAGCCGTCCCGCAGCGTACCGCTTGAATGCTGGCGTGCCAAGGCCGGCACCGAGGCCGCACGCGTGCTGGACCTCAAGGTTGGCGATCCGATAGTGATCGTCCGCCGGGTGCTGGAGTTTGCGGGCAAACCGGTGGTTGCAGACGAAATCTATCTGCCGGGTGACGTCTTCGCCGGGCTGACACTGGAGTTGATGAAGGAATCGCAGGAGTCGCTCTACACCCTGTTCGAGGCGCGTTTCGGCGTGCGCATGATCCGTGCGGTCGAGCGGTTGCGTGCAGTGGCGGCAGACCGCTCCAGCACCGAACTGCTCCATGTCGCCGAGGGCAGCCCGTTGCTGTCGGTTGAGCGCCTCAGCTACACCTACGGCGACAAACCGGTGGAGTGGCGGCGCGGCCTGTATCTGACGCAGGATCACTGCTACCTGAATGAACTGGGCTGAATATGCTGCGCCGCAAGAAACAGGTAAGGTTGCATAACTAGAATTTGTCGCCACGCCATGTTTTTTTATTCGGCAAGGACAAGCAGGTAATCACAGGAGGCAAACGCAATGCCTGAACTGGCCAGGAAACGACCCAAGTTTCTCAATCTTTTCGCGATACGCCTGCCGCTGGCCGGCTATGCCTCGATCTTTCATCGCGTCAGCGGCATAGGCCTGTTCCTGATGCTGCCCCTGCTGATCTGGCTGCTCGACAGATCGCTGTCCACGCCCGAGGCCTATGCCCAGTTTCAGGCCGTGTTCGACTGCTGGCTGGTCAAGCTGGTCCTGCTTGGCCTGCTGTGGTCGTTCCTGCACCACTTCTGCATGGGCATCCGCATCCTGCTGCTTGACGTCCACGTCGGCATCGACAAGCTGTCGGCCCACAATTCCGCGATCGCCGTGATGGCCGTGAGCCTGCTGCTCACGGCCATCCTCGGTGCCAAACTGCTGGGAATCTACTGATGAGCCACTTCGACCGCATTGTCGTCGGTGCCCATTACGGGCTCAAGGACTGGCTGGCGCAGCGTATTACCGCTGTCGTCATGGCCTTGTATTCGATGTTCATGGGAGCGGCGTTGCTTTCCGGCGTGCATGGCCAGGACGGCTGGCGCGCACTGATGTCGCACGGCTTCGTCCGCTTCTTCACCTTCCTGTTCATCGTCAGCCTGTGCTGGCACGCCTGGATCGGCGTGCGCGACATCTGGATGGACTACGTCAAGCCCGCGGGCATTCGCCTGGCCCTGCACAGCCTGACGGCCATCGCCCTGGTCGGCTACGCCGGCTGGGCCATCCAAGTCATCTGGAGGCTGTGATAGTGGCATATACCGTCAGAAAATTCGATGCGGTCATCGTCGGCGCCGGTGGCGCCGGCCTGCGCGCCGCGATCCAGTTGTCAGAGTCCGGCTACAAGACCGCGGTGATTACCAAGGTGTTCCCGACCCGATCCCATACCGTCGCGGCGCAGGGCGGGGTGGCCGCCAGCCTCGGCAATTCGGAAGAGGATCACTGGCACTGGCACATGTACGACACCGTCAAGGGTTCCGACTGGCTCGGCGACCAGGATGCGATCGAGTTCATGTGTCGCAAGGCCAATGAGTGCGTCATCGAGCTCGAGCACTACGGCATGCCTTTCGACCGTACCGACGCCGGCAAGATCTACCAGCGGCCCTTCGGCGGCCACATGTCGAACTTCGGCGAAAAGCCGGTGCGCCGTTCCTGCGCCGCCGCCGACCGTACCGGCCACGCCATGCTGCACGCGATGTATCAGCGCAACGTCAAGGCCAACACCCAGTTCTTCGTCGAGTGGATGGCGCTGGACCTGGTGCGAGACAGCGAGGGGGAAGTCCTCGGCGTCACCGCGATGGACATGGAGACCGGCGAAATCGTGGTCTTTCAGGCCAAGGCCACCATCTTCGCCACCGGCGGTTCCGGCCGCATCTACTACAGTTCGACCAACGCCTTCATCAACACCGGCGACGGCCTCGGCATGGCGGCGCGCGCCGGCATCCCGCTGGAGGACATGGAGTTCTGGCAGTTCCATCCGACCGGCGTCGCCGGTGCCGGCGTGTTGATCACCGAGGGTGTGCGCGGCGAGGGCGGCATCCTGCGCAACGCCCAGGGCGAGCGCTTCATGGAGCGCTACGCCCCCAACGCCAAGGACCTCGCCTCGCGCGACGTGGTCTCGCGCGCCATGGTCACCGAGATCAACGAAGGTCGTGGCTGCGGACCGAACAAGGACTTCGTGCTGCTGGATATCACCCACCTCGATCCTGCAACCATCATGAAGCGGCTGCCGGGCATCCGAGAAATCGCCATCCAGTTCGCCGGCGTCGACTGCATCAAGGAGCCGATCCCCGTGGTGCCAACCTGCCACTACCAGATGGGCGGCATCCCGACCAACTACAGCGGCCAGGTGGTCGTCCCCGGCAAGCGCAGCCAGAACGAGATCGTTCCCGGCTTCTACGCCGCCGGTGAATGTGCCTGCGCCTCGGTGCATGGCGCCAACCGCCTGGGCACCAACTCTCTGCTCGACCTGCTGGTGTTCGGCAAGTCGGCCGGCGAGACTGCCGTTGAAACCCTCAAGCAGTCTCCCAAGGCCCACAAGGATCTGCCGCAGGGGGAAATTGACCGCGCGCTGGCACGCGTCAATCGCCTCAATACCCAGACTGGCGGCACCAATGTGCACGAAACCCGGCTGGACATGCAGCGCACCATGCAGAAGCACGCCGGCGTGTTCCGTTTCGCCGACCTGTTGCAGCAGGGCGTCGACAAGATCAAGCAGGTCGAAGAACAGGTCCGTCAGACCGAAATCAAGGACAAGTCGATGGTCTTCAACACCGCGCGCATCGAGGCGCTGGAACTGGACAACCTGATCGAGGTGGCGGTGTCCACCATGGTGTCGGCCGAGGCGCGCAAGGAAAGCCGTGGCGCCCACGTCCGCAGCGACTGCGCCGATTCGGCGGAATTCCCGGACGGCCGCAACGACAAGGACTGGCTCAAGCACAGCCTCTGGTACAAGGAGGGCAACCGCCTCGACTACAAGTCGGTGAAACTGACCCCGCTGACCGTCGAAACCATCGCGCTCAAGAAGCGCGCCTACTGACCTGGAGCCCCCTATGACGACCCGCACCCTCCAGTTCAAGATATACCGCTACGATCCGGACAAGGATCAGAAGCCCTACATGCAGGATATTTCGGTCGAGGTCGACAGCACCGACCGCAAGCTGCTCGATGCCCTGGTCAAGCTCAAGGCGGTGGATGACGCCATCGCCTTCCGCCGCTCCTGTCGCGAGGGCGTCTGCGGTTCGGACGCGCTCAACATCAACGGCAAGAATGGCCTGGCCTGCCTCACCGATCTCAGCAGCTTCCCCGAGGGCAAGCCCATCGTGCTGCGCCCGCTGCCGGGGTTGCCGGTGATCCGCGACCTGATCGTGGACATGACCCAGTTCTTCAAGCAGTACCACTCGATCAAGCCCTACCTCATCAACAACGACCCGCCGCCGGAGCGCGAGCGACTGCAAAGCCCCGAGGACCGCGAAGAACTCGACGGCCTCTACGAGTGTATCCTTTGCGCCTGCTGCTCGACTTCCTGCCCGTCGTTCTGGTGGAACCCGGACAAATTCGTCGGCCCGGCCGGCCTGCTGGCGGCCTACCGCTTCATTGCCGACACGCGCGACCAGGCCACCAGCGAGCGCCTCGACAACCTCGAAGATCCGTACCGCCTGTTCCGCTGCCACACCATCATGAACTGCGTCGATGTCTGCCCGAAGGGACTCAATCCGACGCTGGCGATCGGCAAGATCAAGGCAATGATGGTCAAGAGAGCCATCTGAGCGAATGGACGACGCGCGCCAAGTCAGAATGGGAAAGCTGCGCTGGCATTGCCGGCGGGCGCTACTCGAACTCGACATCGTGTTCCAGCGCTTCTGGAGCGAGGTCGGCGACAACCTCGACGACGCAACGCTGGACGTGATGGAAAATCTGCTGGCCGAGGAAGATCATGACCTGTGGGAACTGGTTAGCGGGCGCCGGCAAAGCGAAGACCCGCAAACGCAAGCCCTGCTGACCCGACTGCGGGCAGCATGACGGCATTGGACAGATCATTTATTGCAACAGAGAGGCACTGACATGAATACACCGCGCACCGCAACCCTGACCCTGGACGGCAAGACCACCGAATTCCCCGTGCATGGCGGCACCATCGGCCCGGATGTTGTCGATATCCGCACGATGTACGGCAAGACCGGCGCCTTCACTTTCGATCCGGGTTTCATGTCCACGGCGGCCTGCCGCTCGGAGATCACCTACATCGACGGCGACAAGGGCGAGTTGCTCTATCGTGGCTATCCGATCGAGCAGTTGGCCGAGAAGTGCGATTTCATGGATGTCTGCTACCTGCTCAAGAACGGCGAACTGCCCAACAAGGGCGAGTACGAAGACTGGGTCGGGCGCGTGCGCAAGCACACCATGGTGCATGACCAGTTGACCCGCTTTTACAACGGCTTCCGCCGCGATGCCCACCCGATGGCAGTGCTGGTCGGCGTGGTCGGGGGATTGTCGGCCTTCTATCACGACTCGCTCGACATCAACAATCCCGAGCACCGGATGGTCGCGGCGATCCGCCTGATCGCCAAGATGCCTTCCATCGTCGCCATGGCCTACCGCTACAACAATGGCCTGCCGTTCATGTACCCGAAGAACGAGTACGACTACGCGACGAACTTCCTCTACATGATGTTCGCCAGCCCCTGCGAGGAATTCAAGCCGAACCCGGTGCTGTCGCGCGCGCTGGATCGCATCCTGATCCTGCATGCCGACCACGAGCAGAACGCCTCGACTTCGACGGTGCGCCTGTCGGGTTCCTCTGGTGCCAACCCCTTTGCCTGTATCGCGGCCGGCATCGCCTGCCTGTGGGGACCTGCGCACGGCGGCGCCAACGAAGCCTGCCTCAAGATGCTGGAGGAGATCGGCGACGTTTCGCGCGTGCCGGAATACATCGCGCGCGCCAAGGACAAGAACGACGACTTCAAGCTGATGGGCTTCGGTCATCGCGTCTACAAAAACTTCGATCCGCGCGCCAAGCTGATGCGCGAGACCTGTCACGAAGTGCTCAACGAACTGGGACTGCACGACGACCCGCTGTTCAAGCTGGCGATCGAACTGGAGCGGATCGCGCTCGAGGACGAGTACTTCATCGAGAAGAAGCTTTACCCGAACGTGGACTTCTATTCCGGCATCGTCCAGCGCGCGCTGGGCATCCCGACCCAGATGTTCACCGGCATCTTCGCCATGGCGCGGACCATCGGCTGGATCGCCCAGTGGCACGAGATGATCGGCGATCCAGAGCAGAAGATCGGCCGGCCGCGTCAGCTATATACGGGCGCAAAGCAGCGCGACGTGCCGCAGGCTTTCCGCAAGTAATCAGAACGGGGGGCGGTGACGCGCCCCTTTTTTTATCCTCACCCATTAGAAAAGGTGATGGCATGATGAATGAAACGCTGTCGACGTCCTATCTCTTCGGGAGCAACGCCCCCTTCATCGAAGAGTTGTACGAAAAGTACCTGGAAAATCCGGGTGCGGTGGAGCCCGCCTGGCGCGACTACTTCGACAAGCTGGCCAACCTGCCGGGCGCCGGCGCCTATCTCGGCCGCGACGTTGCCCATGCACCGGTCGTCGCGTCCTTCGCCCAGCGGGCGCGGGAGGGTTGCCTGCGAGTCGCCCAGCAGGCACACGACGGCGAAAAGCAGACCAAGGTGCTGCAACTCATCAATGCCTATCGCTTCCTCGGCAGCCGCTGGGCTCAACTCGATCCGCTCAAGCGCCAGGAACGCCCGGAAGTCGCCGAACTCGATCCTTCCTATTACGGCTTCACCGAGGCCGACCTGTCGGCCTCTTTCCGCACCGGCTCCTTCGACATGGGCGTCGAGCAGGCCACGCTGCGTGAAATCCTCGAGGCGCTACGGCTGCGTTACTGCGGCCACATCGGCGCCGAGTACATGTACATCTCGGACGTGGCGCAGAAGCGCTGGATCCAGGCGCGCTACGAGCCGCCGCGCGCGGTGCCGCGCTACACCCCGGAAGAGAAGCGGCACTTCCTCACCTGCATAACCACCGCCGAGACGCTGGAACGCTACCTGCATACCCGCTATGTCGGTCAGAAACGCTTCTCGCTCGAGGGCGGCGAGTCGATGATCCTTTCCATGGATCAGCTGATCCGCGTCGCCGGCACCCTTGGCGTCAAGGAAATCGTCATCGGCATGGCCCATCGCGGCCGCCTCAACGTGCTGGTGAATACGCTGGGCAAGCAGCCGGCCACGCTCTTCGACGAATTCGAGGGCAAGAAGAAGTCCGATCTCGTTGCCGGCGACGTCAAGTACCACATGGGTTATTCGTCCGACGTTGCCACGCCCGGTGGCCCGGTCCATCTGACGCTGGCCTTCAATCCCTCGCATCTGGAAATCGTCAATCCCGTGGTCGAAGGCTCGGTCTATGCCCGCCAGGTGCGCCGTGGCGAGCTTGGCAAGAAGGAAGTGCTGCCGGTGCTGATCCATGGCGATGCGGCGGTGGCGGGGCAGGGCGTGAACCAGGAGATGCTCAACTTCTCGCAGACCCGTGGCTACGGCACCGGCGGCACGGTGCACATCGTGGTGAACAACCAGATCGGTTTCACCACTTCCGACCCGCGCGACCTGCGCTCGGCGCTCCACTGTACCGAGATTTTCAAGATGGTCGAGGCGCCGATCTTCCACGTCAATGGCGACGATCCGGAAGCGGTGGCCTACGTCACCCAGATGGCGTTGGAATTCCGCCAGGAGTTCAAGAAGGACGTGGTGGTAGATATCGTCTGCTTCCGCAAGCTCGGCCACAACGAGGCCGACGAGCCGATGGTGACCCAGCCGCTGATGTACAAGAAGGTCAGCAGCCACCCCGGCACGCGCAAGCTGTATGCGGAACGGCTCATCGGCCAGGGTGTGATCCTGGCCGGCGAGGAAGAGCAGATGATCAAGGACTACCGCGCCGCGCTGGACGAGGGCCGGCATCTGGTCGATCCGGTGATCACCGACTACAAGAGCAATACGACCGTAGACTGGACACCGCACAGCAGCGCCGTCTATACGGAAAAGTGGGACACCACGGTGCCGACGAAGGAGCTGGCGCGGTTCGCCGAGAAACTCACCACCGTGCCCGAGGGCTTTGCGTTGCACCCGCGGGTGCAAAAGATCATCGACGACCGCAAGCTGATGGGACAGGGCAAGCTGCCCGTCGACTGGGGCATGGCCGAGAACCTTGCCTACGCCACGCTGCTGGCGGCCGGCTACAACGTGCGGATTTCTGGCGAGGACGTCGGTCGCGGCACCTTCTTCCATCGCCATGCTGCCTTCCACGACCAGAATCGTGAAAGGTGGGACGAAGGTACCTGGTGGCCGCTCAAGGCGGTTTCGGAAAATCAGGGCACATTGCAGTGCTATGACTCGGTGCTGTCGGAAGAAGCCGTACTCGCCTTCGAGTACGGTTATGCCACCGCCGCGCCCAACGAACTGGTGGTGTGGGAAGCCCAGTTCGGCGATTTCGCCAACGGCGCCCAGGTGGTGATCGACCAGTTCCTTGCCGCCGGCGAGGCGAAGTGGGGTCGCTCCTGCGGCCTCGTGCTGCTGCTGCCACATGGCTACGAAGGCCAGGGGCCGGAACATTCCTCGGCACGCATCGAACGCTACATGCAGTTGTCGGCCAATTTCAACTGGGAAGTCTGCATGCCGACCACGGCTGCCCAGATCTATCACCTGCTGCGCCGACAGATGTTGCGGCCGCAGCGCAAGCCCCTGGTCATATTCACGCCGAAGTCGCTGCTGCGCAGCAAGGACGCGGCATCCGACCTTGACGACCTGGCCAACGGCACCTTCCAGACCGTATTCGGCGAGACGGATGAACATGATCCGAAGAAGGTGACGCGGGTGATCCTCTGCGCCGGCAAGGTCTATTACGACCTGCGCAACATGCGGCGCGAGAAGAAGCTGGGTAATGTCGTCATCCTGCGGACGCCACAACTCTATCCGATGGACGACAAGCGCCTGGCCGAAGAACTCGGTCGCTATCCCAACATGAAGGAACTGGTCTGGTGCCAGGAAGAGCCGGAGAACCAGGGTGCGTGGTATGCCAAGCACCACCGCTTCATCGATCTGGTCAAGAAAAACCAGAAACTGATCGTTGCGGCGCGGCCACCCTGCGCCTCGCCGGCGGTCGGGTCGGCGGGGCGCCATGCCCTGGAGCAAAAGGACGTGGTCGAGCGCGCCCTGGGCCTCGAGGCTGGCATCGCAGCAGGCATCGCTCAAACGAGCCTCAAAAAATAAACGAACGGAGAGATCATGATCATCGAAGTCAAAGTTCCCCAACTATCCGAGTCCGTCGCCGAGGCGACCCTGGTGTCATGGCACAAGAATGAAGGCGATGCCGTTAGCCGCGACGAGAATCTGATCGATATCGAGACCGACAAGGTCGTGCTTGAACTGCCGGCGCCCGATGGCGGCGTGCTGGTCAAGGTGCTCAAGGGCAATGGCGCCACCGTCGTCGCCGGCGAGGTCATTGCCCAGATCGATACCGAAGCCAAGGCTGCTGCCGGTGCGGCACCTGCTCCGGCATCGGCGAAGGCCGAGTCAAAGGCTGCGCCATCGGCTGTCGCGGAACCCGCGGTAATGCCGGCAGCGCGCAAACACATGGCCGAAAAGGGCCTGTCGCCCGGCTCGATCGAAGGCAGCGGTCGTGGTGGCCGCGTCACCAAGCAGGACGTGCTGGGAACCGGCGTGGCCAAGCCCGCCGCGGCACCAGCCGCCGTCCCGCCAGCGCCGACTTTTTCGCCGGCCCCGGCGCTGACGCAGCCGCAGGCAATGGCGGCCGAAGCCATCACCGGCGACCGCCCCGAGCAGCGGGTGCCGATGTCGCGGCTGCGCGCCCGTGTTGCCGAGCGCCTGCTGCAGTCGCAATCGCAGAACGCCATCCTCACCACCTTCAACGAGGTGAACATGGCGCCGGTGATGGAACTGCGCAAGAAATACCAGGACAAGTTCGAGAAGGAATACGGCGTGCGCCTGGGCTTCATGTCGTTCTTCGTCAAGGCTGCTGTCGCGGCGCTGAAGAAATATCCGGTGCTCAACGCCTCGGTCGATGGCAGCGACGTCGTCTATCACGGCTATTTCGACATCGGCATCGCCGTTGGCTCGCCGCGCGGCCTGGTGGTGCCGATCATCCGCGACGCCGACCAGCTCTCGCTGGCGCAGATCGAGAAGAAGGTCGCCGAATACGGCCAGAAGGCCAAGGACGGCAAGCTGTCGCTGGAGGAGCTAACCGGCGGCACTTTCTCCATCTCCAATGGCGGTGTCTTCGGTTCGATGCTTTCCACTCCCATCATCAACCCGCCGCAGTCGGCCATCCTCGGCATCCATGCCACCAAGGACCGTCCCGTGGTCGAGAACGGTCAGATCGTGATCCGCCCGATCAACTACCTGGCCATGTCCTACGACCACCGCATCATCGACGGCCGCGAGGCGGTGCTCGGCCTCGTGACGATGAAAGAGGCGCTCGAAGACCCGGCGCGCCTGCTTCTCGAAATCTGACCGCCAAGGAGACAAATATGGGCCCCACGCTCACTTCATTCGCTGCCCCCACAGGGGGCGCAGCCTCCCTCGGGGCGGCCCATCGGGAGGCATGACCATGGCCAACAAGCAATTCGACGTCGTCGTCATCGGTGCCGGCCCCGGCGGCTACATCGCCGCGATCCGCGCTGCCCAGCTGGGTCTGTCCACCGCCTGCATCGAGTCCGACGCCTATGCCGATCCCAAGGGCGAGGTGCGCCTCGGCGGCACCTGCCTCAATGTCGGCTGCATTCCGTCGAAGGCGCTGCTGCGCTCGAGCGAACTGTTCGATGAGGCCAACCACAGCTTCGTCATGCACGGCATCTCGGTCGAAGGCATCAAGGTTGATGTCGGAACAATGGTTCGCCGCAAGGACAACATCGTCACCCAACTCACCAGCGGCATTCGCGGCCTGTTCAAGAAGAACAAGGTTACCCTGCTTGCTGGCCGTGGCTCATTCCGTGGCCGCGAGGACGAGCTGTGGCAGCTCGAAGTCACCGGCAAGGAGGGCACCGAGGTGGTCGAGGCAAAACATGTCATCGTCGCCACCGGCTCCAGCGCCCGCCATCTCGACGGCATTCCCGTCGACAACCGCATCATCTGCGACAACGCAGGCGCACTCGCCTTCGACTCGATTCCAAAGCGCCTCGGCGTCATCGGTGCCGGCGTCATCGGTCTCGAGCTCGGCTCGGTATGGAAGCGCCTCGGTTCCGAAGTCACCATCCTCGAAGCGCTGCCCGATTTCCTTGCCGCCGCCGACCCGGCCGTCGCCAAGGAAGCGTGGAAGGCCTTCACCCAGAAGCAGGGACTCAAGATCCACCTCGGCGTCAAGATTGGCGCGGTCAAGCAAGGCAAGAAGGGTGGGGTTACGCAACTGAGCATCGACTACGAGAACGGCGAGGGTGTGCAAAATCTCGAATGCGATCGCCTCATTGTCTCCGTTGGCCGCGTACCCAACACGGCGGGACTCGGTGCCGACAACGTCGGCCTCAAGCTGGACGAGCGCGGCCGCGTCGATGTCAATGACCACTGCCAGACCAACCTCGAAAACGTCTGGGCCGTCGGAGACGTCATCCGTGGACCGATGCTCGCCCACAAGGGCATGGAGGAGGGCGTGATGGTGGCCGAGCTGATCGCCGGCCAGGCGGGTCATGTCGATTACGACGCGATCCCCTGGGTCATCTACACCCACCCCGAGATCGCCTGGGTTGGCAAGACCGAGACCCAACTCAAAAACGAGGGAGTCGCCTACCGCACCGGGCAGATTCCCTTCCTCGCCAACGGCCGCGCACTGGGGCAGGGCGACACCACCGGCTTCGTCAAGATGTTGGCCGACGCTGCGACCGACCGCATCCTCGGCGTGCATGTGATCGGCGCCAATGCCTCGGAACTGATCGCCGAAGCCGTGGTGGCGATGGAGTTCGGCGCATCGAGCGAGGACATCGCCCGCATCTGTCATGCCCATCCAACGTTGTCGGAAACGATGCACGAGGCGGCGCTCGCGGTCGACAAGCGTCCCCTGCATTTCTGAACCGGCTGGCTGAGGGAGCCCGCCGGCCACTGCCTCGGCTAACATAGCCACGGGGACTTTTCCCGTGGCTTTTTTCATTCATGTCCCATCGTCTCCTGAATGTTCCGGAAAACGGCATGATCGACGGCTTCCATGCCGCGCTGGCCAGTCGCGGCCTGGTAGCCGATTCGGCCCAGATCACGGCCGCCATGCGGCTGCAGCAGTTCTACAACGAACTGATCGCCTTCAAGAGCGCGCGTCGCACCCAGGTTCGCAAGTGGCTGGTCCATCCCGAGTTGCCGCGCGGCGTCTGGTTCTGGGGCGGGGTCGGTCGCGGCAAGAGCTTCCTGATGGACTGCTTCTTCGAGGCCGTTCCCTACAATCGCAAGCGTCGCGTGCATTTCCACGCCTTCATGCGCGAGGTGCATGAGCGGTTGCAGGCATTGAAGCGCCTGGGCAGCGCTGGCGACCCACTGCCCCGGGTGGCAGCGCAGGTGGCGAAGGAAACCCGGCTGATGTGCTTCGACGAATTTCACGTCTCGGACATCGCCGACGCCATGATCCTCGGTCGCCTGATGCAGGCCCTGTTCGACGCCGGTGTCGTCTTCTGCATCACATCCAACTACCCACCGTCGGGCCTCTATCCCGATGGCCTGCAGCGCGAGCGGCTGCTGCCGACCATCGCCATGCTCAACGCCAGGCTCGACGTCATCGAGATCGATGCCGGCATCGACTACCGCCTGCGCGCGCTGGAACAGGCCGAGATCTACCATGTACCGGCCGATGCCGCCGGCGAGCAGCGCCTGCTGCAGACCTTTACCCGGATTGCCGGCGGCGAGGGCCATGCGCGGCCGCTCGAGATCATGCAGCGCGAACTCAAGGTCATTCGCCGCGCGCCCGGCGTGCTCTGGTGCGACTTCGCCACGCTCTGCGGCGGGCCGCGCTCGCAGAACGATTATCTCGAGCTGGCCCATTCCTTTCACACCATCTGCCTCTCCGGCATACCGAAGATGGGGCCGGAACAGGCCTCGGAAGCCCGCCGTTTCACATGGCTGGTGGATGTCCTCTACGATCATCGGGTCAAGTTCATCGCCACTGCGGCCGTTAATAGCGAAATGCTCTATCCGGCGGGCACCCAGGCAGGCGAATTCCGGCGCACCGTCTCGCGGCTGACGGAAATGCGCTCGCACGACTATCTGGCCAGCCCGCACCGCCGTTTCGAGACCCACGCGCCAGAATCCGTACCTGTCGTCTGACATGACAACCATCAATCGCTACCTGCTGTTTTCGCTGGCCGGCGCGCTGCTTCTGCTGGTGGCAGCAGTAGCCGGCGTCAGCTACCTGATGGCGGGGCGGCAGGCCGGCGAACAGGAACTGCTGCGGCGCCAGGCCATGCTCGATGAGCGCGCCGCGACCGCCACCGAGCCTTTCCTGCAAGCGCAGCGGCGGCTCGAACTGGCCCGCGACGACGCACTGGCGCGCCTCGAAGGCACGCGCAAGGCGGATTCGCCGATCCGCTTCGGCCACGACACCGCCCCGCGCGATGACGGCAGCGTGCGCTCGCGCGAGGATCGTTTCGATCCGAAATGGGAGCCCGGCATCTTCGTTCCCGCCGAAGTCGTGCTGGACGACGACCTCAAGCACCGCATCGTCGCCTTCCGCGACACGGCCAACCTGTTCGGCCAGGCGTGGCGCAAGGACTTTCCCAACCTCTGGTTCGCCGGCCCGGAAGGCTGGCTGGTCGCCTACTGGCCGGCCCACGCGTGGACGGAAAAACTGGCGGCTGCGGCAAAACCGGCGGCCGAGCCCTGGTTCATCCGCGCGGCACCGGAGAAAAACCCCAACAAGTTCGCTGTGTGGGGCGGCGCCCGCACCGACCCAGACGGCAAGGCCACCTCGGTGACATTGAGCCTGCCGCTTTACGTCGGCGAGGCTTTCATCGGGGTGATTGCCCAGGATGTACCGCTGCAGCGCCTGCTTGCCGCCACCGAGGGCGAGGAGGCCGGCGTCAGGCGCATGGTTTTCGCTTCCGATGGGACTGTGATCGCGATGACCGGTCGTACTGCCGAAATTGCCGAGGCCGGCGGCGGCCTTGAGGCCGCGCAGCTACCGGGCGTGGCCTCGGCCATTGCCGCCATCCAGGCCCACGGCGAGGCGGCCGGCCGGGTGCGGGACGCGGCCGGCAAGCAGCAGGTGCTCTATGGTGGGCTGGGCAAGCTGCCATGGACGCTGGTGACGCTGGTGTCCGATGCCCGCCTGGGCGCTGGCGCACTCGGCATCGCGCTGGCGGCGGCCGGGGCCGCCCTGCTGGCCGCCTTGCTGGTGCTTGGCGTGATGGTGCGGCAGCTGCGTGCGGCACTGGTCATGCCGCTGCGGCAGCTTGCAGGAGCGGTTGCCTCGATTACCCAGGGCCACGCCGATGTCGTGCTGCCCACCGCGGCGCGCGGCGAGATCGCCGAGCTTGCCGAAGCGCTGCTGCCGATGCGCGACTCGGTCGCCGCCAAGCTGGACGCCGCCAAGGAAGAAAAGTCGGCGCTGGCGGCACGGCTCGAAGAGGCCGAACAGTTGGCCACGGAAACGCAGCGCCGCCTCGAGGAAGAGAAAGTGGTGGCCGAGGATCGTGCCAATCGCGTGAAGGATCTGGAACAGCGCATCGAGGCTCTGCAGGAAGCGCAGGCCGCCCCGGCTGAAACAGATGACCTGCTGGCGGCGCTTGATGATATCGAAGGGTCGGCCGTGGCACCCCCGCCGACGCCAGAGGATAGCGCTCCCGCCTGACCCGCTACGCCAGCGGAAAGATTATCCGGGATGCCCGGCGCGCTGCCGGCGCGGGCGATCAGCGCGCAGTGAATTTCCAGCCGGTCCTGCCCTGCCACTCGCCCATCCATGCGGGCATTTCGGCTGCCGGCATGGGGCGGGCGATGCCGTAGCCCTGGGCCAGTTCGCAGCCGAGGCGGACCAGCGTCTCGCCGATTTCGATCGTTTCCACCCCCTCGGCGATGACCTCGCGTCCGAAAACCTGCGCCAGCCCGATCATGCCTTCGACGATGGCCCGATCGCCTTCATCGTCGAGCATGTCGCGGACAAAGGACTGGTCGATCTTGAGGGTATCCACGCCCAGTCGCTTGAAATAGGACATCGACGAGTAGCCGGTGCCGAAGTCGTCGAGCGCGAAGCGCAGGCCCAGCGCGTGGCCGGCATGGATGATGGTGGCCGCCTCGACGATATCCTCGATGGCCGCGGTTTCCAGCACTTCCAGCTCGATGGCTGCCGGGGGTACGTCGGGATATCTGTTCAGCAGCAGCTCCAGTTCGTTGATGAAACCGGGTGTCTGCAGGTGACGCGCGGCCATGTTGATGCTCACGTTCAGCGCCATGCCGGCCTTGCGCCAGGCGTCGAGCTGGGCGACGGCGGCATCCATCACCCAGCGCCCGAGCGTGACGGCGAAATCCGTTTCCTCGATTGCCGGCAGGAACTCTCCCGGCGCAACCATGCCGCGCTCCGGATGCCGCCAACGGATCAGCGCCTCGACGCCGACGACCTTGCCGCTGCACATGTTGACCTTGGGTTGGTAGTGCAGGACGAATTCGTTCCGGCGCAAGGCGTCCTCGATGCGCGCGCGCGCCTCGTGCTGTGCCTCGACCAGGCGATCCTGGCGTGAATCGAACAGGTGGTAGCGGCCGCGGCCCCCTTGCTTGGCGAGGTACATGGCTTGGTCGGCATGGCGCAGCAGCGTGTCGGGGTCGGCGTCGTCGAGCGGGAAGACCGTGATGCCGATGCTCGCCGAGATGCACACTTCGCCACCACCGATCCGGAACGGCGCCTTGACGGCGGCAAGGATGCGGTCGAATACCTGGCCGCATTCGTCGAGTGTGCTGAGTGACGAGACCAGCAGCACAAATTCGTCGCCGCCGAGGCGGCATGCGGTGTCGCCGGCGCGGATGCAGTCAGAGAAACGGCGTGCCGCCTCGATCAGCAACTGGTCGCCGGCCTCGTGGCCAAGGGTGTCGTTGACCGGTTTGAAGCCGTCGAGGTCGAGATACGCCACTGCCAGCAGCTTTTCGGTGCGAACGGCCTGGGCGATGGCTTGGCCAAGGCGGTCGGCGAGCAGAATGCGATTGGGCAGCCGCGTCAGGGCATCGTAGTGCGCCATGTGCTCCAGCCGGTGCTGGTTATCCTTGATCTCGGTGATGTCGGAGAACAAGCCGACATACTGATGAATTCGGCCGCTTGCATCGCGCATGGCCGTAATGGTCAGCAGTTCGGCGTAGAGCGCGCCATCCTTGCGCCGGTTCCATATCTCGCCGCGCCAGAAGCCTGTTTCAAGCAGATGGCTCCACATCTGCTCATAGAAGTCGCGGTCATGGCGTCCTGAACTGAGAATGCTCGGCTTGTGCCCGATGGCCTCGTCGCGGGCAAAGCCGGTGATGTCGCTGAAGGCGGCGTTGACTTCGATGATTCGGCCGGCGCCATCGGCGATCATGATGCCCTCGTTGGCATGCTCGAACACGCTCGCCGCCTGACGCAGCGCGTCTTCCATGCGCTTGCGTTCCGAGATGTCGCGAACCACGGCCAGTAGCCGGGTTTGGCCGCCGAGTTCGGTGGTGCGCAGGTTGACCTCGGCCCAGAAAGTCTCGCCACTCATGCGGCGCGCCTGCCATTCAAAGGTCTGCGGGCCCTCGCGCAAGGCCTTTTGAATCCACGCCAGTGCTTCAGCTGCCGAATATGGGGGCGTGCCGAGGCTGAACGAGTCGGGGGTTGCGCTCAGCGCATCTTCGCGAGTGCATTGGTACATCTCCAGCATGCAGCGGTTGACGTCGAGAATCCGCCCGCTGTCGATGTCGTGGACGAATATCGCTTCGCCAACACTGTCGAAAATGTCCCGAAAACGGTTTTCGCTGTCCTGGAGTTCGCGCACCCGCTGTTCGATGGCCGCGGCCATGGTGTTGAAGTTCCCTGCCAGCAGGCCGATCTCGTCGCGGCTTGGCACGCTGATGCGCGAGGCGTAGTCGCCTCGGGCGACGCGGCGAGTGACGGCCAGCAATCGCGTGATGTGTCGAGTGATCAGGTAGCCGCCGGTGGCTAGCAGCAGCAGGCTCAACAGAATCTCGATGGCTGCGATGATAAAACCCTGCAGCACCACGCTGTCCCTGAGTGTGACCATCTGCGTCAAGTCAAGACCGAAGCGGACCATGCCGATGTTTTCACCGAGCAGGGTCAGCTTGACCTCGGTGTCATAGATCAGGTCCGAGAGGGCCTGCTCGACGCTGTTATCGACCTGCGGTAGTGTCTGCGCCACTCGGCCGGCCACTGCCAGGCGTTGCCCGTTCTTGTCGAAAACCGCCAGATAGCGGATGTCGGTGCTTTCGGCGCGAACCAGCTGGTCGAGAATCGACTGGATTTCGGTGTAGTTGCGCTGGAATACGTTGCCGTTGAGCGAGGCGTTGAGCAGAGGCACCAGCGCCTCGACCCGATTTCGCGTCTGTTGTTCGAGGGCATCGCTGATCAGGCGGAAGCTGTTGCCGAGCAGCAGCGACAGCATGAATATCTCGATCACCACCGCAGCTACCACCAGGTGGAAGCGGATCGAACGATGCCAGGCAACGCCGTTGTTCGCGGGCATCTTCTTCAGTCGGTTCGGGGGCGGCAGGGCATGACTAATTGGCACCGGTCAGGACGGCGACAAAGGGGTCGATCTGCCTCATGGTGGCGTCGTCGATTGCCCTGAAATCGACCAGGCGGGATCTTGCAAAGAATTGCCGGCCTTCGGGCTGGTCCTTGAAACTGGTCAAAGCGGAACGCAGCATCTCGCCCTTTTCCATGTCCAGCCGCGGGTGAGCCATGACAAGCCCGCCAGGCGTGGGCGGTGTCCGGAAGAACTCCCGCACCAGGCCTTGCTGCTCGGCCGGGGCGTTGTCGAGCACTGCGGTTGGCACGGCGCCGACATCGGCCTCGCCGCGCAACGTTGCCTGCATTACGTTGGAAAAACTGGCGGTCTCGATCACACGGACGCCGTTTTCCAGCGACAGGCCTTTCTGCCGCAGCGCCTGATCGACGACCTGATAAGTCATGGACATGCGTGAGCCGATGGCGACCGAGCGGCCCTTGAGGTCTTCGCGGGCTTTGATCGGCGCATCCCGGAGGCAGACCAGCGCCACCACGATCTGGTAACCCGTTTGCGCCACGCGCTTGTAGCCGTCGCGCTTCTCCGCGAGGCGCCCCATGTGCGGGGCGGTGAATACGATGTCGTATTCCCCCTTGCGGGTGCGTTCGATGAATGTGGCGAAATCCGGTGCGGACAGCATGGTGACGGGCTGGCCCAGAGACCTGGCAATGTGCTCCTTGAGTGGCAGGTACTGCTCGACGATCTGCGTCGGTGTCAGATACGGATAGACGCCAAAGACCAATTCCTTACCCTGTGCGAATGCCGCCGACAGCCAGCCGCACTGGAGGGCGAACGCAATCACCCCCACAAGAACACGCATCATTGTCGATCTCCCCGTCGAAAGCGGTGTGCCACGCGTCTCCCGCCGTGCAATCGTAGCGTCAAGCCGGCATGTCGGGGACATTTCAGATGAAAAGAAATTTCATTCGGCCCCGTCCCTTCGGGTTGTCGCCCAATGCGGCGTCCGCTTTGTCGCTCGTCTCGCCAAGGGGGCGGCCATTGCCTTCGCCTCGCTTCGTGCGGCCATCCGCATTGGGCGGCAACGCATCTCGCCGACTGAATGAGAACAGGCCCTAAGTCCCGCTACGCGCCTCGCCGATGTCCATCACCTCCGCGATGGGCAGGGTGGAGATGTCGCGCAGCTTGCAGCGGGCATCGTCATTGGCTTCGACCAGCGAGGCGACTGTGGCGAAGCTTGACGGCACGAAGACCTCGCGGCCACCGTCGGCATTGCGGCGCACACCGTAGCGCACCCGGTCGCGCGACTCCTGCGAGAGCTTGCCGATCAGGCTCTTGGTGGCCCAGATGCTGCCGAAACGGGCAAAGTCGGAGATGCGCGCGGCCTGGTTGATGGTGTCGCCGAGCACGACGAATTCGATGGTGGTGGTCGAGCGGAAGGTGCCGAGCCATTCCTGTCCCTCGGTGATGCCGGTGTTGAGGTACAGCTCGTTGAGCCAGTTCTTCTGCAACTGCCAGCGCTTCGACAGCCGTTTCATTTCCTCGCGAATCTCGCTGGCGCAGGCCAGCGCATTGAACAGGAAATCGCTGTCGGGCTGCGGGAAGAAGTAATAGACCATGCCGTCGCCGACGTGCTTGCCGTGGGTGCCGTGGTACTTGCGGAAGATCGGCGCCATCGCCGCCCAGATGTCGTTGATCAGGTTGAAATACTCGTCCGGTGGCAACTCCGAGCAAATGCGTACCGAGCCTTGCAGGTCGGCCACCAGCACCGCCAGGTTGGTCAGCACCGGCATGCGCCGCTGCAGCAGGCTGCGGATCACCTCGTCGCGGCGGGCGAGGAATTCGAGCATCGAGTCCGCTTCGTGCGTCTCGGGCATGAGCACGACGAAAATCCCCTCGCGGAAAACGGAGACATAGGCCCGCCTTGGTTCCGTTCCCAAGGTCAAAAGGGTATTGGCCACCGGTTGCGCCGTTTCGGCCGTTGATTCGGCGAAGGTACGCTGCAGCCAGGCGAAGGCCTCCGGCGCAACACCGTGGCAACTGTCGGCAAAGCGGTTTGGGGTCAGGCGGCTTTTGGCCTGGCCAACGTGAAAGCGCAGCAGCTCCGCGGTGTGGGCTTCGACACCACCGGCGGCGAGCAGGCGGAACAGGCTACGGCCCTCGCTGGTCGGTGGCAGCTTGTCGAGCGCCGGAAATACCTGTTGTCGCGCCGCCTCGTTGTACCAGCACAGCTCGAAACTGTGATTGACCATATAGGCCGGGAAGGGGATGTCCTCGATGGTCACCCTCAGACCGCCGGCCGGTGCGGCTTCAGCGGCGACGGAAATCGGGGCACTGGCGGCCAGGGGAGGGGAGGGGAGGGTGAGTGGGGCGGGCCGAGTGTCGATGGCCAGATTCTGTTGCTGGGCCGACGAGCGCTCGGCACCCCGGATCGCCATCTTTGCGGCTATCTCGGACATGCTGGCACCGTCCCGTTTCAGCCGCTGGATCTCGCGGATTCGCTCGATGCTGTCTTCGGGGAAGTATCCCAGCTGGCGTGGTCCGTCGGCACCGGCACCGGGGTTCATCACCACTGGTTTGGACAGTAATCCAAGGCTAATGTAGTTATTTAACGTTGCCCTGGAAATATTTGTTTTATCTATTAAGTCTTTGCTTGATAGCATGCCTGACACTCCCGGGTTGGACTGTCCGTATCGAACTGTCTAAATAAACAATAGACAGTCCATGCGTGCCTGTCAATATTTACTTGGACAGTTCATGATCGGTTGTTTGGGTGTGTTGTGAAAAAGCCGCGAGACATGCCCGCGGCGGCCATTCCGACCTCGGGCATAATCCTGCCCATGGATGAGGATTTCATGCGCGAGGCGCTGACCCTGGCGCGCGAGGCAGCGACGGTCGACGAAGTGCCGGTCGGTGCGGTGCTGGTACTCGATGGCACCGTCGTCGGCCGCGGCTTCAATCAGCCGATCGGCCGCCATGACCCGACCGCCCACGCCGAGGTGATGGCGCTGCGCGATGCCGCGGCTCGCCTCGGCAATTATCGCCTGCCCGGCAGTACGCTCTATGTGACGCTGGAGCCCTGCGTCATGTGCGCCGGCGCCATGATGCATGCCCGGGTCGGCCGCATCGTCTTCGGCGCGCGCGACCCCAAGACCGGCGCCGCGGGCAGCGTGGTCGACCTATTCGGCGAAGCGAGGCTCAACCACCACGCCGACATCGTCGGCGGTGTGCTGGCCGACGAATGCGGCGCCCTGCTGTCGGGCTTTTTCGCCGCGCGCCGGGCGAAGACCGCCTTGGTCTGATGCGCATCCGCATCAGCATTCCGGCCCAGATGCTGGAACTGCACGACGACGACGGCCGCCTGCTGCGTCGCTACGCCGTGTCCACGGCCAGGAACGGTGGCGGCGAACAAAACGGCAGCTACATGACGCCGCGCGGCCGTCACCTGATCCGGGCAAAAGTCGGCGCTGGCGCCACGGCGAATGCGGTGTTTGTGCGCAGGCGTCCGACCGGCGAGGTATGGAGTCCCGAGTTGGCCGCTGCCAACCCTGGCCGCGACTGGATTCTTACCCGGATCATGTGGTTGTCGGGGCGCGAACCGGGGCGCAACCGGCTCGGCGATGTCGACACCATGCGCCGCTACATCTACCTGCACGGCAGTCCGGACAACGTGGCCATGGGCGAACCCGGATCAATCGGCTGCGTGCGCATGCGCAATGCCGACATCGTCGAGTTGTTCGACCTGGTGCCGGCCTACACGGCGGTGGATATTGTCGAATTCCGCATTGAAGAGGGTGGCTGGGAATCGCTTGCCGCCGCTGCGCAACCCGTGCGCGAGGTTGTATTCGTTGAGGAGCAGGGCGTTTCGCGCGAACTGGAATGGGATGAGTTCGATTCCGCCAGCCGCCATGTCGTCGCCTTCGATGCGGACGGCCAGGCCATCGGCACCGGGCGGTTGTTGCCAGACGGACACATCGGGCGCATGGCCGTTGTATCGGCCTGGCGCGGTCAGGGTGTCGGTCGTGCCCTGCTCGAACGCCTGATCGAGGCCGCCGGCGCTTCAGGTCGGCACGAGGTGCTGCTGCATGCACAGAGCCGCGCTGCCGGCTTCTATCGCCGCTTCGGCTTCATCGCGACGGGCGATGAGTTCATGGAAGCCGGTATCCCTCATGTCCGCATGGAACGTCGCCTGATCTGACTGAAATACGCGACTCGCGGCATCCAAGCTGCCCGCCAGGCAGTAACATGCTTCCCAATATTTTCTTTTGAGGTTTTTTGTCATGCCCTACACCCCCGACCTGGTTCACGAACTCAACACCTTGCTGAATTTCAATCTGGAGAGCAACCAGCAGGGCATCAAGGTGCGCAAGGATGCGGCCCCGACGCTGATCGAGGCGACCGAAAGGCTCTACGCCAAGGGCCTGCTGACTTTGAAGGACGGCGGTTTTCTGACCGACTCCGGGCGCGCGGCGGCCGAACACGCCCACGCCATCCTCGCCATCCTCAATGCCCACCCCGAGGCGGTGAAGTCGCTCGTCTGAGCGGCTACGAACTGCAGGACAGCATCGAACAGCCCGCCTTGTGTCGCGCCCAGTCCGGGCGCAGGGCGGCAAAGCGTTCGCGTCCCGGTTGTTCGGCGTAGGGGCGGCGCATGACATCGAGCAATTCATTCACTTCACTGGCGTCGCCCTGTTCGGCGCGGTCGATGGCCTGCTGGGCGAGGTAGTTGCGCAGCACGAAGCGGGGATTGACGGCATTCATGCCTTCACGCCGTGCAGTGCTGGCCATTCCATCCCGCGCCGCACACGCGGCGTAGCGTGCCAGCCACGAGTCGAGGGCCGGGGCGTGGCGTTCCAACAAGTCCGCCCGATAGAAAGCCGGGCACAGGGGTGCGATGGCGGGCGCCGTCAAATCCACCTCTGCCAGGCCGCGAAAGAAGGCGGTCATGTCGACTTCGGCCTCTTGCATCAGGGCGAAGGCCTCGGCCACCAGATCGTCGTCCCCGTCCGTCAGACCGGCCAGACCAAACTTGGCGGCCAGCATGGCGCCGTATTCGCTCGAATAGGCCTCGGCGTAGCGTTCCAGCCCCGCCAGCAAGGCATCGCGCGACGGAAACAGCGGCACCAGGGCCTCGGCCAGTCGGGTCAGGTTCCAATGCACGATCTGCGGCTGGTGGCCGAAACGGTAGCGCCGGCCGCCGGCGTCGGTGGTGTTCGGCGTCCATTCCGGATCGTAGTTGTCGATCCAGCCGTAGGGGCCGTAGTCGATGGTCAGGCCGAGGATGGACATGTTGTCGGTGTTCATCACGCCATGCACGAAGCCGACCCGCATCCAGTGCGCCACCATGCGCGCGCTGCGTTCACAAACCTCGATGAACCAGCGGCTGCGCTTTGCCTCGGTGTCGCCTTCGATTTCCGGGAAGTCGCGGGCGATGGTGAAGTCCGCCAGTCGTGCCAGCAGCGCCTCGTCGTTGCGCGAGGCCAGTATCTCGAAATTGCCGAAGCGGATGAAGCTGGGCGCGACCCGGCACACCACCGCGCCCGGCTCGTGGCGGGGATTGCCGTCGTAGAACATGTCGCGCAGCACGCTCTCGCCGGTGCCCACCAAGCTCAGCGCCCGCGTCGTCGGTACCCCGAGATGGTGCATGGCTTCGCTGCAGAGGAATTCGCGGATGGACGAACGCAGCACCGCCCGGCCGTCGGCGCGACGGGCATAGGGCGTCGGTCCGGCACCCTTGAGTTGCAGTTCCCAGCGTTGGCCGGCGCCGTTGATGACCTCGCCGAGGTTGATGGCGCGGCCGTCGCCGAGCTGGCCGGCCCAGTTGCCGAACTGGTAGCCGCCATAGCAGGCGGCGTAGCTCTGCATGCCGGGCAGCAGGCGGTTGCCGCCGAAGACCTCGGCGAAGTCGGGCGAGGCGATATCTTCGGGCGCGATATCCAGAAGATGAGCCACCTCGGGCGAGCTGGCCAGCAGCCGTGGTGTGGCTACCGGGGTCGGAGCAACGGCTGACCAGCAGGCGCCGTGGACCTGGCGCCGCTGCGGGCCGATGTCGGGGTCGCCCGGCAGTTCATTGACGAAGCGGTTGTCGAAGGCGAAATTCAACACAGCCTCAGCCCCGCAGCGGAAACTGGAAATGCGTTCGGCCGCCGGGCTCGCCGCCTTCCAGCCAGGTCTGCTCGTCGAAGTTCGCCCCGCCTTCGCCCATCGTCAGCACCGTCGAACTGCGGGTGCCGTAACCGGGAGCGCGGACGAAGGCGCTCGACAGCAGGCGTTCCCATTCGAGGCTGACTCCGGTGCGCGGCAGGGCCGCGTCCGGATGCACGCTGTCGTCGCGCAGCAGTTCGAACAATGGGGTGCTATCGGGCAGGGCGCCCATGGCGGCGGCCAGCGCCGTCTTGCCAGCGCCGACTTTTGGCCACGGCGAGTCGAGCAGGTGGTTGGATACGCCGAATACGCCGGATGCCAGTTCGGTTCGGCCGCCGGCGACGTTGGAAAACCAGACCAGGCGGTCGCGCTCGCCGAGCAGCAGGTTGAAGCCATTGTAGGAGGCTGCCCGAGGCTCGATCTGATCCAGATAGGCGTCGATGTCGGCGTTGCCCGCCAGAAAGTCCGCGACCAGCGCGCCGCGCGAAGGGGCATCCGGGCGCTGTGCGGCAGGATCACGGAAGTTGGTCAGCGCGGCGAAACGGCCGGAACGGGTAACGCCCATCCAGGTGCCGCCGCCCTCGAGGTCACGCCCGGCCAGAATGTGCGGTTGGTCCGGCCAAAAGTCGGCGCTGGCGGTACGGCGAGCGAAGAACTCGTCCCGGTTCGCCGCGACCACCAGGGGATATTGCGGATGGCTGCGCCAGGCGACGAGGATCAGGCACATTGTTGCCCTATCCCCCGACCCCCTTCCCCGGGAAGGGGGTGACGTTTGCTCAGCCTCAACTTGTTAGTCGATCGCATACGGCAGTGGCAGGAAGGCCACCTTGGGGCCATCCGGACTGCCGACATGGACTTCGCCCGCTTCCATGCCCGAGGATTGCACCACCAGCAGGCACTCGTAGCCACCCCCTTCCTCAATTGGCGCCGGGGCGACATTCACCAGTGCGCCGCAGTGCTGGGGGCCGGCCTCGGGGGTAAAGACGTCGGTGCCCGTAACGAAGGCGCTGTCGAGCCTGCCGCGGTACATGCGGCGCTTGACCTTGCCGAGGTACTGGGTGCGAGCGACGATCTCCTGTCCCGGGTAGCAGCCCTTCTGGAAACTGACGCCGCCGACGCCCGGCAATTCGTAATTGACCATCTGCGGCGTGAAGGCCTCCTGCGTCGCGGCAACGATGCGCGGCTGGCCGGCGGCGATCTCGTTGAGCCGCCAGGCCGCCAGCCCGGCCGGCTTGGCATTTGCAGCCAGCTTGCCCCAGACCGATTCGGCCACCGTGGCCTCCACCGCCAGCACGAAACGCCGCTCGTCGAGGCGGATGGCGGTTCCGCCCTCGAAAACCGATGTACCCAGGGCCGCACCGGCTTGCGCGCCGAGCCCGGCGACCAGGCTCGCGGCCTGCGCACCGGCGACGCCGATCAGCACCCGCTCGTCGCTTGCGTCGGTCAGCTTCACCTTGCTGCGCAGCACATACATCGACAGCTTCTTGTGGATGGCGGGCAGGATGTCGGCGGAAAGTTGCAACAGGAAATCCGCGCCCTCGCGCCAGATCAGGAAGCTCGCGATCATGCGGCCCTTGGCCGTGCACAGCGCCGCCTGGCGTGCGCCGTCGGCCGGAATGTGGGTGATGTCGTTGGTCAGCAGGTTGTGGAGGAAGCTGACTGTGTCCTCGCCGCTGGCGCGGATCAGTCCCTGGTCGGCGATCGGCGCGACGATGGTCGCTTCGCGCGCGGCCCTCAGTTCGCCGGTGAGGTCGCCGCAGTGCTCGGCATCGTCGGCAAGGCCCTGGCGGGCGAGAAATTCTTTCCAGTTCTGGTTCATGACTTTCCTTGGCGGGATAAGGAGTGGCAGGCGAGTGGCAGGTGGCGGGGCCGGCCCATGGGCTATCATAGCGCCTTCCCCCGTGGCCTTCTCCCATGCGTCTGTTCAAGCGACTATTGCTGCTCTGCCTGCTCGCAGCCATCGGCTTTTCGGGCTGGATGGCGTGGTTTGCATTTGCGGCCGTGCCGCTCAAAGTCAATCCCCGCGGCGCCGTCGATTTCGACATCCGCCCCGGCCTCGGGCTCAAGGGGGCGGCGAGCGTGATGGTCGCCACCGGCGTCGACTTCATGCCCTGGCAATTCGCCCTGCTCGGGCGGCTCGCCGGCATGGATCGCAACATCAAGGCCGGCAGCTACGAAGTCGTGGCCGGCGTGACGCCGTGGGACCTGTTGCAGAAGCTCACCCTGGGCGACGTCACGCAGACCGAACTGGTGCTGGTCGAAGGCCGCACCTTCCGCCAATTCCGCGCCCAGATCGATGCCCATGCCGACCTGCGTCACGACACGATGGGCCTGTCAGATGCGGAACTGCTGCAACGGCTCGGCATCGCCGATGCCCACCCGGAGGGGCTGTTCTTTCCCGATACCTATCTGTTCGCCAAGCAATCGAGCGACCTCGCCATCCTCGCCCGCGCCCACGAAGCGATGCAGCGCCGACTCGCCGCGGAATGGGATAAACGCGATACATCAGTACCTTACAAGTCGCCATATCAGGCCTTGATCATGGCGTCCATCGTTGAGAAGGAAACCGGACTTGAAGCCGACCGCGGCAAGGTTGCCTCGGTTTTCGTCAATCGGCTGCGCCGCGGCATGCTGCTGCAGACCGATCCGACGGTCATCTACGGCATGGGGCTGACCTTTGACGGCAATATCCGCAAACGTGACCTGACAGCCGATACGCCATGGAACACATACACCCGCGCGGGGCTGCCGCCGACGCCAATCGCCATGCCCGGTTTGGCATCAATCCAGGCCGCACTACGGCCACCGGCGACCGACTTTCTCTATTTCGTGGCGCGGGGCGATGGCTCCAGTGTTTTTTCCCGCACGCTGGAAGAGCATAATCGGGCGGTTACGCGATATCAGAGGGGCGGGAGAGGCTAGTGGCGGGAAAGTTCATTACGCTGGAAGGCATTGATGGCGCAGGGAAAAGCACCCACCATGCATGGCTGGTGGCCGAGTTGCAGCGGCGTGGCAAGACCGTGGTGCAAAGCCGCGAACCCGGCGGCACGCCGCTCGGCGAAAAGCTGCGGGAGTTGCTGTTGCACGAGTCGATGCACCTCGAAACCGAGGCCTTGCTGATGTTCGCCGCCCGGCGCGAGCATCTGGCACGGGTTATCGAGCCGGCGCTGGCGCGCGGCGACTGGGTCGTTTGCGACCGCTTCACCGATGCCAGCTATGCCTACCAGGGCGGCGGGCGCGGGCTGGACTGGGAAAAGCTACAGGCATTGGAGCGCTGGGTGCATCCGCATCTCTCACCGGACCTGACGCTGCTGTTCGACGTGCCGCTGGAAGTGGCTCAGGCGCGCATGGCCGCCGCCGCGCGCGAGGCCGACCGCTTCGAGAGCGAGCAGGCGGAATTTCACGCCCGGGTGCATGCGGCCTACCATGCGCGGGCCATCGCCGAGCCACATCGGATCCGGGTGATTGACGGTAGCCGGACGCTGGCTGAAGTGAAGAATAAACTTGAAGAAATAGTAACAAGTGTCTGTTACTGAACTACTACCTTGGCTCGAAAGTGACTGGCAGAAGCTCTGGGCGCATCCCGGTGGCCTGCCTCACGCGTTGTTGCTGGCCGGCCCGGCCGGAATGGGCAAGCGCGACTTTGCCGAAGCGCTGGCGGCCCGCTTGCTCTGCGAAAGCGCTACTGGCGATGCCCGCGCCTGCGGCAAATGCGACGCCTGTCGTTGGTTCGTCGCCGGCAACCATCCGGATTTTCGTCGGATAGTGCCGGAATCCGATGCCGATGAAACCGAATCCGAAGACGCTCCGGCCAAGGCGGAAAAATCGGACAAGAAGAAAAGCAGCCAGATATTGGTGGCGCAGGTCAGGGCGCTATCCGACTTCGTCTATGTCGGGGCGCACCGGGCGAAAGGGCGGGTAATCATCATCCAGCCGGCCGAGGCGATGAACCCGGCGGCCGCAAACTCGCTTCTTAAAATACTTGAAGAACCTCCGTCAAGTATTTATTTCATATTGATTTCAGATGGGTACAGGCGACTCTTACCGACCATTCGTAGCCGCTGTCGCATGTTATTGATGAGTCGCCCCAATCCTGAGGCAGCGGCTGCATGGCTGGGGAAAAAACAGGCCGACGCGGCGCGACTTCTTGCCGTCACCGGCGGCATGCCGCTGCGCGCCCGGGCCGCAGGTGAGCAGGGCTGGGGCAAATTGGTTGCGACCTTGCAAGCCTCGTTGGCCAACATCGACCAGGATGAAATGAGTCTGGCGAGTACTTGGGAGGGATTGCTGAAAAAGCCCGAGGACTTCGCCATGGAAGACCTGATAACGCTGCTGCAAAAGTGGCTGGGGGACCTGGTCGGCCGACAGATGGCCGGAAGGGCGCGCTTTTTTGGCGACGCCGACGTCGAAACCGTACAGTGCCGCCTGCTCGGCCGCAGCAGCACGACGGCGCTGCTGCATTGCTACAATCAATTCCAATCGGCCCGACCGCTGGCGAATCACCCCCTCAACGCCCGCCTGTTCCTCGAAGACCTTGCGGCCCGCTATCTGGCCGCCTTTGCCGTCACAAGGCCGGCTCGCTGACATGAATCCAATGCAACTCGTTGATTCCCATTGCCATCTCGATTTCCCCGAGCTTCACGGCGCGCTGCCGCAGTTGATTGAGCGCATGACGGCAGCCAATGTCGGTTGGGCGTTGTGTGCCGGTGTCACGCTGGAACGTTTTCCCGTTGTGGTGGAAATTGCGCGCAGTTACCCGAACATCTTCGCCGCAGTCGGCGTTCATCCCGATACCGACGAGGAGCAAGCGGAGGAGCCGTCGGTTGAGCGTCTGGTCGAACTGGCTGATGATCCGAAAGTGATCGCCATTGGCGAGACCGGATTGGACTACTACCGCCTGACCGGCGATCTCGAATGGCAGCGCGAGCGCTTTCGGACGCATATCCGGGCCGCCCGGAAATGCCATAAGCCATTGATTATTCACACCCGGTCGGCCTCTGGCGACACGCTGCGGCTGCTGCGAGAAGAGGAGGGCGGCGCCGTCGGCGGCATTTTCCATTGCTTCACCGAAGACATGGATACGGCCCGTGCGGCGCTGGACCTGGGCTTTCATATCTCGTTTTCGGGCATCGTCACCTTCAAGAACGCCAAGGCACTGAAGGAAGTCGCGGCTTTCGTGCCACTCGATCGCATCCTGATAGAGACCGACGCGCCTTATCTGGCACCGGTGCCGCATCGCGGCAGGACCAACGAACCATCCTATGTGCTTCATGTCGCTGAAGAAATTTCCCGGTTGCGGAATATTCCCCTCGAAAAAGTCGGCGCTGCCACCACGGCGAACTTCTTCCGTCTGTTTCCGACTGCTCTGGATGCCACCCATGCCTAAACTGCTCGCCGTCCTGTTCGCCCTGGCGCTCCACAGCGGTGCCGTCCGTGCCGGCGCCTACGATGACATCCTCGCCGGCGCCGAGCACAACCGTATCGAGGTCGTGGTATCGCTCCTTCAGCTTGGTCTGGACGCAAATACTGCGACCCCGGACGGAACTACGCTGCTCATGACCGCCTCCCGCAACGGCAATCTGGAAATGGTCGATATGCTCTTGAAGAATAAGGCCAACCACTTGATTCGCAACAAGTATGGCGATACAGCCCTGATGCTGGCTACGCTCAATGGTCGGATGGACGTCGTCCGGCGCCTCGTCGATCTCGGCGGCAAGCAGGAGAACCGCGACGGCTGGAGCGCGCTGCATTACGCTGCGTTTGGCGGCCACACCGAGATCGCGCGCTACCTGATGTCCCGGAATGCCTCGGTCGACCTTCGTGCTCCCAACAGTCAGACGGCACTGATGCTTGCGGCCGCGAACGGACGACTGGACATGGTCAAGTTCCTCATCGACGAAATGGCCGACCTCCGTCTGAAGGATCGTGAGGGCAAGACCGCAAGGGAGATCGCCAAGGAGCGAGGCCATCAGGCCATCGTCGATTACCTTGAGCTTTTCTAGTATTTATAACAGCATCAACGGGTTACGAATCTTGGTTTGACTTGCCGCTCGCAACGACTAGAGTTCAATGGCGTTCGATGTGAAGGCAAGCCAAGGAGGATACTGACGCTGATATCAGATCGCGACATCACCGAGAAATTACTGACCAGGGGCTTTCCCGGCCCCAGCCCTGAGGGGTAGCGCCGATTTCGCCAGCTTGCCGGCGCGCAACAAATAAGGCTAAGCAGCTACAGAAGGCCACTCGGCATACCACCCGAGTGGCCTTCTGCGTTGTGCGGCTGGCGAACGTCGCAACCGCAGGCCTTCCCTGGTTTGGATGGGCGCATAATGTGTATTATGTTAAATAATGTAGAAATATGAAACCAGCCTCAGTGTTTTGTCTCCTTGAAGCGCTTCCCGACAGGCAGGACTGCGATGCCCTCTTCAAGTAATTCAAGTGCCTCTTGAATCGATGCTTCGCCGCGAATGGTGCGTAGCGGGACTTCGTGGTGGTGGATGCGGCGGGCTTCCTCGGGAAACCGGTCGCCCACGTCGTCCGCCTTGGCATAAAGCCGGGCCATGATGTCCGCCATCGACTGAGCCGGCATGGCACTCGCAACCGGCTCTTTTCCAGCGGCCTTCGCACTTTTGAGATGAAGGCCCGAAGGGACGCGCTGAATGACGGGATTGCCGCAATGCGGACAACCCACCAAGCCCTTTGAAACTTGCTCGTCGAAGGCGGGAGTCGTGGCTAACCACCCTTCGAAGGGGTGGCCGTTCCCACAAACCAAGTCAAGAACGATCATGTTGGCAGTTGCCGCGCAGTCCCAAACAGGTATTCGGGATTCGTGGTGCCCGGAACCGGAATCGAACCGGTATGGCTTTCGCCGAGGGATTTTAAGTCCCTTGTGTCTACCAATTTCACCATCCGGGCACGGGCGTCAGTTTGCCGGAACGGCAAGAGCTTGCGTTGGAAAAGTTTGGAGGCGCGACCCAGAATCGAACTGGGGTAGACGGATTTGCAATCCGTTGCACGGCCACTATGCGATCGCGCCGAAAACAGCTTGGGGCAAGCGTTTCAGGAAAAAAGGGAAAGCGGATTACTGTCGCTTTCCCTTTTTCGAATTCTGGAGCGGGAGAAGAGTCTCGAACTCTCGACCTATACCTTGGCAAGGTATCGCTCTACCAACTGAGCTACTCCCGCAGAACAGGCGCGAATTATATCGACCTTTCTTCTTGTGTCAACGCGAGCCGACGTTTTTTCATAACTTAATCCCCCTCGCGGTTGCTTCCGGTCCGCGCAAGAATCTCCGGCCATGCCATTCGGATGTAGTAGATCATCGACCAGAGCGTCAGCACTGCCGCGACGTAGATGAGCCAGGTGCCGGCCAACTGAGGATCAAGCACGCCCAGCGGCTCGTGGTAAAGCAGCAGCGGAACGGCGACCATCTGGGCAGTAGTCTTTAGCTTGCCAATGAAGGAGACCGCCACACTTTTCGATGCGCCGATGTGCGCCATCCATTCGCGCAGCGCGGAGATGGTGATTTCCCTGCCGATGATGATGAAGGCGATGATCGCATCGACGCGGCCGAGTTTGAGCAGGACGATCAAAGCAGCGGCTACCATCAATTTGTCGGCAACCGGGTCGAGGAATGCACCGAAGGCCGTCATTTGCCCGAGCTTGCGGGCCAGCCAGCCATCGAACCAGTCGGTTACGGCGGCGACGACGAAGAACGCCGTCGCCAGCTGGTTTTGATGCTTTGGCGCCAGCCAGTCCGCCGGCAGGTAGAAAACGCAGACGAACGCCGGGATCAGCAGGATGCGCGCCCATGTCAGCAGGTTTGGTATGTTGAGCGGCATCTTCAGTTGGCGTGCAGTTGTTGGTGTATTTCTTCGGCCAGCTTGCGGCTGATGCCATCGACGCGACAAAGATCTTCGACAGTAGCACTGATCACGCCATCGAGTCCGCCGAACTGCGCCAGCAACTTGCGTCGCCGTGTCGGCCCGATGCCTGCAATATCTTCCAGTTTCGAGCGCCCACGCACCTTGGCGCGCCGTGCTCGATGTCCGGCAATGGCAAATCGGTGGGCCTCGTCGCGGATTTCCTGAATCAGGTGGAGGCCCGGGTGGTCCGGCGCCAATTGTAGCGGCTCGGTTGGGCTCGTGTCGCGGAACAGCGTCTCCGCGCCGGGCTTGCGCTCTTCGCCCTTGGCAACGCCGACACTGGCCAGATATGGCAGCCCAAGCTCTGCCAACACCTCGCGGGCAACGCCATGCTGGCCCTTGCCGCCGTCGATCAGGATCAGGTCGGGTGCGGCCGCCTCGCCGGTGGCGACCTTCTCGTAGCGCCGGGTCAGCGCCTGGCGCATCGCCGCATAGTCGTCGCCCGGCTCGATGCCGCTGATGTTGAAACGGCGATAGTCCGATTTTTTCATCGTGCCGTCGACGCAGACGACGCAGGAGGCAACGGTTCCCTCCCCCATGGTATGGCTGATGTCGAAGCACTCGATGCGTGCCGGCGGATCGGCCAGGCTCAGCGCCTCGGCCAGTGCCAGCAGTCGGGCACCGGCGCGACTCTTGGTCTGGCGGCGGCTGTCGATGGCGAGGCGGGCATTGTTCTCGGCCATGGCCAGCCAGGCCCGCTCCATCTCGTTGCGCGCGGCGCCAATGGGGATCGGCTTGCCCTCCCCGGTCCATGGGACCTCCTCCCCGATCGACTCAAGATTTTCGGTGGCAACGATCAGCCGCGCCGGTGGCGGGTGCGCCGCATAATGCTGGCCGACGAAGGCGGCCAGCGCTTCGGCCGGCGTGGCCGCGGCATCGCCTTTCGGGAAGAACGCACGATCGCCGAGATGAAGGCCGCCGCGAACCATCGCGAGATTGACGCAAAGTTCGCCGTGGGTGCTGGCCACGGCGAGCACATCGACGTTTTCACCCCGGGTCGAGCTGACGAACTGGCGATGCAGCACCGCCTGCAGGGCGCGAATCTGATCGCGCAGTGCCGCGGCCTGCTCGAACTGCAGGTCGGCAGCCGCGGCTTCCATCAGCGCTGTCAGCCTGTCGATGACCTCGCCGTGCCGACCGCGCAGGAATAGCTCGGCCAAGCGGGCATCGGTTGCGTAGTCCATCGCCGAGATCAGGCCGACGCAGGGTGCCTTGCAGCGGTGGATCTGGTGCATCAGACAGGGCCGCGAGCGGTGGGCGAAGACGGCGTTTTCGCAGGTGCGCAGCAGGAAAGTCTTCTGCAGCAGTTGGATGCTTTCACGCACGGCATAGCCGTTGGGAAAGGGCCCGAAGTAGCGCGACTTGCGGTCGAAGGCGCCGCGATGAAAAGCGAGCCGGGGAAACTCGTCACCCGAAAGGCAGATGTAGGGGTAGGACTTGTCGTCGCGGAAGAGGATGTTGTACTTCGGCGCGAGTTTCTTGATCAACGTGTTTTCGAGGATCAGCGCCTCGGCCTCGGATCGCGTCGCGGTGGTCTCGACTTTCGCCACCTGCTGCAGCATCAGCGCGATGCGCGGGCTGTGGCCGGACTTCTGAAAATACGACGAGACGCGGCGCTTGAGGTTCTTGGCCTTGCCGATATAGAGCACAGCCTCGCCGGCATCGAGCATGCGATAGACGCCTGGTGCGTCGGTTAGTGTCGTCAGGAACTCCCGGGCGTCGAACGCCGGCAAGGCCGCGCCGACTTCAGTCGAGTTCGGCGCGGATGGATCGGAAGACATCGTGAAAGCCGGCGCTGGTAAGGCGGCGCGTCTGCGTGTTGTAGCGGCTGCAATGGTAGGAATCGATCAGTATCCTACCGTCCGGCAGGACATGACGTGCTCCGTGGCCGAAAGGCAGTGCGCCCTGTTTCAGCCCCACTGCCATCAGTACCGCCTTGTGCGCCACGAGGCCGAGCGCGAGGATCACCCGAACGTCCGGCGAATCGGCCAGTTCGCTGCTGAGGAAGCGATTGCAGGCGCGGATCTCGGCAGGCTCCGGCTTGTTCGCCGGCGGCAGGCACTTCACGGCGTTGGTGATGCGGCAGTCGCGCAACACGAGGTTGTCGTCGGCCGCCTCCGACACCGGCTGCGAGCCAAAGCCGAAGCGATGCAGCGTCTCGTACAGCAGGATGCCGGCATAGTCGCCAGTGAAGGGCCGGCCGGTACGGTTCGCGCCATGCATGCCCGGAGCGAGGCCCACTATAAGCAGCCGCGCGTTCGTGTCACCAAACGGCGGGACGGGACGGGCGAAATAGCCGGGATTGGCGCCGCGGATTTCGGCCAGAAATCCAGCCAGACGTGGGCACACGGTGCATTTTTCAAGCATTTGGCTAGGATAATGGAGGTTGAGCGTGCCATGAACCCTTCCTGCGACATATTCTGCGCCGTGGTCGACAACCTCGGCGATGCCGGCGTCAGCTGGCGGCTTGCACGCCAGCTGACGGTTGAGCATGGCTGGCGCGTGCGACTTTGGATCGACGATACCGCCCCGCTGGCACTGTTGCGACCCGGCATCGATCAGGCGCTCGAACGGCAATCGGTCGATGGCGTGGAAATCAGGATCTGGTCGGCACCCTTCCCGGTCGTGACGCCAGCGCAGATAGTGATCGAAGCTTTTGCCTGCGAATTGCCGCCCGCTTATGTCGCGGCAATGGCGGAACAGCCAAGGCAGCCGGTGTGGATCAACCTCGAATATCTTTCGGCCGAAGACTGGGTAGCGGGCTGCCACGGCCTCGCCTCGCCGCATCCCCGCCTACCGCTGAGCAAGCATTTCTTCTTTCCGGGTTTTGCGTCGGGGACCGGCGGCCTGATTCGAGAGCGTAATCTCGCCGTGCCGCCAGCGCCGACTTTTTCGGGGCCGCTCACCGTGTCCCTGTTCTGCTACGACAACCCTGCCCTGCCCGGCCTGCTCGATGCTTGGGCCGCCGGCAGCGAGCCGCTGGAATGTTGCGTGGCCGATGGCCTGCCACGCCGCCGGGTGGCGAACTGGCTCGGTGCTCCCTTTCCCGCCGGGGCGCTGGCCGAGCGTGGCGCGTTGTCGCTTCGTGCCCTGCCCTTCGTGCCACAAGCGAATTACGATTCCTCTCTCTCTGCCTGCGATCTGAACTTCGTTCGCGGCGAGGACTCCTTTGTTCGCGCCCAGTGGGCCGAGCGCCCCTTCGTCTGGCAGATATATCCACAGGCCGACGACGTCCATCACGGCAAGCTCGAAGCCTTCCTCAATCTGTACTCGGAAGGGCTTGACGAAACGACCGCAGTCGCCTTGACGGACTTCTGGCGCGCATGGAACGGCAAAGGCGATGTTGCCGCTGCCTGGCCGGCCTTCCGTGCCGCATTGCCGGCCCTGGCGCCCCATGGCCCGGCCTGGGCACGGCAGATGCGCAGCATTGGCGATCTGGCTGGAAACCTGGCTAGGGAAGCACTGAACAAGCCGTCGCGCAAAGATGCGATGGCGACGAATTGAGACGAATTTCATCGAATGACTGCCCTCGCCATGGCAAAGGCCCGGTTGGTATTCTTCGCCAAACCCTGATAGCGCAGTTTCCCTAGGTTCTGCGAAACTCGAATACAATGCGCGGTTTTCAAATTCGCCCCCTTGGGGGAATCGAGTCCAACACACCATGAAAACCGCACAGGAACTCCGCGTCGGCAACGTCATCATGATCGGCAACGATCCGCAGGTGATTCAGAAGGCCGAATACACCAAGTCCGGCCGAACTTCCGCCGTGGTCAAGATGAAGTTCAAGAACCTGCTCACCGGAACAAACTCCGAAGGAATCTACAAAGCCGACGACAAGTTCGATCAAGTCGTACCGGAGCGCAAGGAATGCACCTATTCCTACTTCGCCGATCCCATGTACGTCTTCATGGATACCGAGTACAACCAGTACGAGGTCGAGGGCGAGAATATGGGCGACGCCATCAGCTATATCGAAGACGGCATGCCGGTCGAGGTGGTGTTCTACGAAGGCAAGGCGATTTCAGTCGAGATGCCCAACAGCGTGGTGCGCGAAGTGATCTACACCGAGCCGGCCGTCAAGGGCGATACCTCGGGCAAGGTGATGAAGCCGGCCAAGATCACCACCGGTTTCGAGTTGCCAGTGCCGATCTTCGTCGCCATCGGCGACAAGATCGAGATCGATACTCGCACCGGTGAGTACAAGAACCGCGTCAAATAAGCCTTCAGGTCGTGTGCGAAAAGGGCAGCCGCGGCTGCCCTTTTTTATTTAAGTCGCGATCTCCAGCCGGTTTCGTCTGAGCAGCAGCGTCCGCATCACCGCACTTGTCCCAATCGCTTGCCCGGTGCTGCGCATGTTCTATTCAAGCAAGTCCGGGTTGCGGCATAACCCCGGCAAGCCGCGCAATGACTTGATGCCCGGCCCGGCAGGTGATGTCATCGTGAAGGTCGGCCCAGGCCATGGCCGGCTTTGTCGGCAGCAGTCGCGCGATGCGTGCCGCACGCCCCGGATCGGGTAGCGGATGCCAGCGTTCCAGCACCTCGCCGACCTTGTCCGGCGCATTGCAGACCAGCAGCATGTCAACGCCGGCATTCGCCGCCGCCTCGACTCGTTCGACGATGCTGCCAGCGAAACTGGCGCCTTCCATCGACAGGTCGTCGCTGAAGATCACGCCGTCGAAGCCGAACTCCTGCCGCAGCTTGGCTATCCAGAGCGGCGAGAAACCGGCCGGCCGCGCATCGATCTTCGGGTAGATGACGTGTGCCGGCATCACGGCGTCGAGTTTGAGCCGGCGGTACGGTTCGAGGTCGGGCGCCATCTGATCCAGTGTCCGGTCGTCCACGGGAATGGCGACATGCGAATCGGCCGCCACCCAGCCATGGCCGGGGAAGTGTTTTCCGCAGCAGGCCATGCCGGCATCGCGCATGCCGGCAATGAGGCCTCCAGCGAGTCCGATGACCGCTGCCGGATCGCGATGAAAAGCACGGTCGCCGATTACGCCGCTTGGACCCCAGTCGAGGTCGAGCACGGGAGTGAAGGAAAGGTCGACTCCGCGCGAACGCAGTTCGGCGGCCAGCAGAAAGCCGATGGAACGCGCCGATTCGACGGCGGCGGCGGGTGTCTTGTGCCACCATGCACCCAGTGCTCGCATCGCGGGCAGCAAGGAAAATCCTTCGCGGAAACGCTGCACGCGGCCACCTTCATGGTCGACCGCGATCAGCAGCCGTGGTGAGCGCACGGCGTGGATTTCCTCGCACAGCGCCTGCAGTTGCGCGGGCGACTCGTAATTGCGCGTGAACAGGATTACCCCGCCGATCCGCGGATCGGTCATGCGGTGACGGTCAAGATCGGTCAGCGCCGTGCCGGCAATGTCGATCATCAGCGGTCCGAGGGATGTCATCGTTGCTCCAGTATCACGAAAGCGACGGCGGAATCGGCCTCGTCGCTGATTGACAGGTGTGCCGTCAGGCCGTGCTCGTCCACCCACGCATCCAGCGGCGGCCGGAAGCCGAAGCCAGGTTTGCCGGCGTTGTCATGCGATATCTCGATATTGGGCAACAACACCGGCGTACGAATTCCCGTGCCGCAAGCCTTGCCGAACGCCTCTTTGGCGGCGAACCGCTTGGCCAGAAAGCGTGCGGTGTCTGGTGCTGCGCGGCAGGCTTCCAGTTCGCCCGGTGCCAGAATCTTTTCCAGCGCTCGCTCGCCATGGCGGTCCCACAGGCTCTTCATGCGTGCCACGGTGACGATGTCGGTGCCGATGCCGAAAATCATCTTGGTGAGGCCATCAAGCGCGTTGCCGCGCTTCCAGCATCAGGCGCTTCATTTCGCGTACGGCGTTCTCCCAGCCCATGAAGATCGCCTCGGCGACAAGCGCATGGCCGATGTTGAGTTCGGCGATCGCCGGCATTGCGGCGATGGGGCCCACATTGCCGAAATGCAGGCCATGGCCGGCATTGACCTTCAGGCCGATGCGCGTACCGAGTTCGACTGCTGCCCGAATGCGTTCGAGTTCTTCGTCCGCCGCGGCACCCGACAAGTCGGCATAGCGGCCGGTATGTATCTCGATGACCGGGGCGCCCGCTTCCCCGGCGGCCGTGATCTGTACCGGGTCCGGATCGATGAACAGGGAAACACGGACTCCCGCCGCTGCCAGCCGTTGTGTTGCCTCGCGCACACGATCGAAGCCACCGGCCACGTCGAGCCCGCCTTCGGTCGTCAGTTCTTCACGTTTTTCCGGCACGAGACAGGCATCTTGCGGACGGATGCGGCAGGCGATGTCGAGCATCTCACCGGTGACGGCGCATTCGAGATTCATGCGGGTCACCAGTTGCTGGCGCAGAAGTTCGACATCGCGGTCCTGGATGTGGCGGCGATCTTCACGCAGATGCAGGGTGATCGCGTCGGCCCCTGCCCGCTCGGCCAGCAGCGCGGCCCTGACCGGGTCGGGATAGGAGGTGCCGCGCGCCTGCCGCAACGTGGCCACGTGGTCGATGTTTACGCCAAGTTCAATCACAATTCCTGTAACTCCATGAAAACACGGCGCGACTGCAACGCCTGACCACCGAGATAGTGGCCAAACAATTGTCGCATCAGTTGTTTGCTTTCGGATGCCGTGCGCGGGTCGCTGTAGTCGTTGGCGGCGATGTCGAGCAGAGTCTTGCCTCGATACGCGCTGCCTTCGCGATCATCGGTCACGGCCACCGCGCCGCGCTCTATCTGATAGGTGTAGCGCCCTTCGGGAAGCACCGACTGGCCGCTGACGGCGTCGCGTTCCAGGCTCAGGCCGTAGCCCAGCTCACGCAGCAGCGATGTTTCGAAACGGCGTAACTCCGCGGCCTCGGCGTTCGTCGAGAGATTGTCCAGCGTCGCCGCGTAGGCGTCGAACAATCCCGGGTGGGCATCCTCGCGCGGCAGCAATTTGAGAAGCAGCTCGTTGAGGTAGTAGCCAAGCAGCAGGCTCTTTCCCGTCGGCAACGGTAGTCCGCCCTGCCATTCGGCCTTGGCCAGAGTCTTGACCTCGCCGGCACCGTGCCAGCCCAGTTCGAGTGGCTGAAAAGCTAGCAGGACGCCCCGCAACGCTGAACGCGGCCGCCGAGCGCCACGCGCCAGCAGGGCCAGACGCCCGAAGTCGCGTGCAAAAACGTCGATGATGAGGCTGGTTTCACTGTATGGGTAGGCGTGGAGCAGAAAGGCTGCAGCTCCGTCGACCCTTTGCTTGCCGTTCATTCGTAACCCAGGGATTTCAGCGCACGCTCGTCATCGGCCCAGCCACCCTTGACCTTGACCCAGGTTTCGAGCCAGACCTTGCCGCCGAACAGCCGCTCCATGTCGGTACGGGCATCGCTGGAGATGCGCTTGAGCCGCTCGCCGTTCTTGCCGATAACGATGGCCTTGTAGCCTTCGCGGTCGACGACGATGGCGGCAAAAATCCGCCGCAGCGCCCCCTCCTCCTCAAATTTCTCGATTTCGACGGTGAGGCCGTAAGGCAGCTCCTCGCCAAGATTCCGAAACAATTTTTCGCGCAGCAGTTCGGCCGCAAGAAAGCGCTCCGAGCGGTCGGTAATGTCGTCGGCGTCGAAGAATGGCGGTGATTCCGGCAGATATTTCGCCGCTGTCGTCAATAACTCGGCTGTGCCCTGCCCCTTTTCGGCACTGAGTGGCAGAATCTCGGCGAAGGCATGTTCGCGACTGACTCGGTCGATGAAGGGTAGCAGCAGAGCCTTGTCGGCGAGGCGGTCGATCTTGTTGATGACCAGCAGCACCTGGCGATCCGGCGGCAGCAGCCTGACAATCTCAGTCTCGCCCGCGCCCCAGCGGCCTGCCTCGATAACGAAGAGGACGACGTCGACATCGGCCAGCGCCTGCGTGACGCTGCGGTTCATGATGCGATTGAGGGCATTGCGATGCGTCGTCTGGAAGCCCGGTGTATCGACAAAAATGTACTGGCACGCATCCGTGGTCAGGATGCCGTGAATGCGATGCCGCGTCGTCTGTGCCTTCTTCGAGGTAATGCTGACCTTGGCGCCGACCAGACGATTGGTCAGGGTCGACTTCCCCACATTGGGACGGCCGATGACGGCCAGTGTGCCGCAGCGGAATCCGGAGTCCATCGTGTCGCCTGTCATGTCTTGGCTAACTTCCCTTCAGCCGATTCAGGGCTTCGCGCGCGGCCGCCTGCTCGGCGGCACGGCGGCTGCCGCCGCTACCCAGTGTGCGCAGGGCGAGCGAGGCAATCACGCACTCGATCTCGAATTCCTGCGCATGGGCATCGCCGCGGGTTGCCTGTAGCTCGTATTGCGGTAACGGCTGCCTTTGCGCCTGCAGCAACTCCTGCAGTTCGGTCTTTGGGTCCTTGCCGGAGTCGCGTGGGTCGAGTTGATCGAGCAGCGGTTGTAGCAGCCGTTCGATTACTTCGAAGGCGACATCAAATCCCGCATCAAGGTAGATCGCACCGATGATGGCTTCAAGGGCATCGGCCAGAATGGACGGCCGCCGGAATCCGCCGCTCTTCAATTCACCTTCGCCCAGTAGTAGATGGTCGCCGAGCGCCATGCGCTGGGCAATGCCTGCCAGCGCCTCCTGACGTACCAGATTGGCACGCTGTCGCGAAAGGTCGCCCTCGCGCAAAGCGGTGAAGCGCTGATAGAGCAGCGACGCCACTACGCAATTGAGCACCGCGTCGCCGAGAAATTCAAGGCGCTCGTTGTTGGGCGAACTGTGGCTGCGATGAGTCAGCGCCTGACGTAGCAGGCCGGCATTGCCGAATTGGTGGCCCAGGGTCGCTTCGAGGCGACCCATCTGGGTCTGGCTCACTTGAGCGAACTTGCCTCGTAGTCGATTACCAGACTGACGTTGGCGAACAACGGAATTTTGTCCTGGTAGGCGAAAGCGACGACGAGTTCGCCGCCTTCCTTGGTCACCTCGATATCGGTCGGACCGATCTTGGTGAAATAGCCAATTTCCTGATGTTTGCCGAAGGCTGCACGAATTTCGCCAACTGTTGCGCTCTTCAGGCTGCTGTCCTGTGCCACGGACTTGATGGCCGATACGATCTTGTAGTACTCCATCACCGAAGGCGCCACCTTCATGCCAAGCAGGGCAACCGCGATCACGATGACGACACCGACCAACAAGCCGGAGAGAGTGACTCCACGTTGCTTATTCATGCTGCCCCCTATTTGAACGAGCCGATCCGCTTGAGATCGCCAAAGTTGAACCAGATGAAGAAGGCCTTGCCGACCAGATTTTCGTCCGGAACGAAGCCCCAGACACGGCTGTCCTGCGAATTGTCGCGGTTGTCGCCCATGGCGAAGTAGTGTCCCTGCGGTACTTCGCAAGTAACCCCCTCGCTATTGTAGATACATTTGTCGCGCAAGGGGAACGACAGCGCATGCGAGATGAATGACGGTGCTCCATCCTCGATCAGGATGTCGTGACTAAGGTCACCCAGTTGCTCGATGTAACGTGGTGTGTAGAAGAACCGTTCCTTGTCGAGGTAGTCATCGCTACGCTTCACAGGCACCGGTTGGCCGTTGATGGTCAGCCGTTTGTTCTGGTAGGCCACCTTGTCGCCGGGCAGCCCGACGATGCGCTTGATGTAGTCGAGCGACGGATCGACCGGATAACGAAACACCACCACATCGCCCCGTTGCGGGGAATTCATCTCGACGATTTTCTTGTTGAGCACCGGCAGACGAATGCCATAGGTGTACTTATTGACGAGGATGAAGTCGCCGGCAAGCAGGGTCGGAATCATCGAACCCGACGGAATCTTGAATGGCTCGACCAGGAACGAACGGAGGAAAAAGACAATCAGGATTACCGGGAAGAAACTGGCGCCGTACTCGACCCACCACGGCTCCCTGGCATCCGCAGCACGCTTCTTGCGAAAGACGAAGTAATCGAGCAGCCAGAGCGTACCGGTGGCGATGGTCAGCACGAACAGGATGAGTGCGAAATTCACTGGATATCCTTACTTGTCGCCGACTCGCAGCACGGCGAGGAACGCGTCCTGCGGTATTTCAACGCGTCCGACCTGTTTCATGCGCTTCTTGCCTGCCTTCTGCTTTTCCAGCAGTTTCTTCTTGCGCGAGATGTCGCCACCATAGCACTTGGCGAGAACGTCCTTGCGCATGGCCTTGACGTTTTCGCGGGCGACGATGGTCGAACCGATAGCAGCCTGGATGGCGACGTCATACATCTGGCGGGGAATCAACTCGCGCATCTTGGCCGCCAGTTCGCGGCCCCGATACGGTGCATTGGCGCGATGGACGATCACTGCCAGGGCATCGACCTTCTCGCTGTTGATCAGCACGTCCAGCCGGACCACATCGGCGGCGCGGTACTCCTTGAACTCGTAATCGAGCGAGGCGTATCCGCGCGAAACCGACTTGAGCTTGTCGAAGAAATCCATCACCACTTCCGCCATCGGCATCTCGTAAGTGAGCTGGACCTGGCGGCCGTGGTAGGCCATATTCACCTGAGAGCCGCGTTTGCTCTCGCACAGCGTGATGACCGCACCGAGGTAGTCCTGCGGCACGAATATCTTGGTGGTGATGATCGGCTCGCGAATCTCCTCCACCTTCTGCAATTCGGGCAGTTTGGATGGATTCTCCACCTGGATCACCGTACCATCGCGCATCAGTACCTCGTAGACCACCGTCGGTGCCGTGGTGATCAGATCCTGGTCGAATTCACGCTCCAGCCGTTCCTGCACGATTTCCATGTGCAGCAGGCCGAGAAAACCGCAACGGAAACCGAAGCCGAGCGCCTGCGAGACTTCCGGCTCGTATTGCAGGGAGGCATCGTTGAGATGCAGCTTTTCCAGCGAATCGCGCAAGGCGTCGTACTGATTGGCTTCGATCGGGTAGAGGCCGGCAAAGACCTGTGGCTTGATTTCCTTGAAGCCCGCCAGCGGCGCGACGGCACGCCGGTCGGCGGTGGTCACCGTGTCGCCGACCTTGGCGGCGTCGAGTTCCTTGATGCCGGAGATGATGAAGCCGACCTCCCCTGCCCGCAACTCGCTGCGCGTCAGCGACTTGGGCGTAAACACGCCGACCTGTTCGCACAGGTGCGTGGAGCCCGTCGACATCAGCAGGATCTTGTCCTTGGCTCGTACGGTGCCGTCCATTACGCGCACCAGCATGACCACACCGACGTAGTTGTCGAACCACGAATCGACAATCAGCGCCTTCAGCGGCGCAGCCGGGTCGCCCTTGGGCGGCGGGATGCGGCTGATGACCGCTTCGAGCACGTCATCCACGCCCAGCCCGGTTTTTGCCGAGCACAGGATCGCCTCGGTCGCATCGATGCCGATCACGTCCTCGATTTCCTGGCGGGCGTTGTCGGGGTCTGCGGCCGGCAGGTCGATCTTGTTCAGCACCGGCACCACATCGACGCCCAGTTCGATCGCCGTGTAGCAGTTGGCCACGGTCTGCGCCTCGACGCCCTGCGAGGCATCCACCACCAGCAGCGCGCCTTCACAGGCCGACAGGCTGCGCGATACCTCGTAGGAAAAATCGACGTGTCCCGGGGTGTCGATCAGGTTGAGGTTGTAGACATTGCCATCGCGCGCCTTGTATTGCAGCGCGGCGGTCTGCGCCTTGATGGTGATGCCGCGCTCGCGCTCGATATCCATCGAGTCGAGCACCTGGGCTTCCATTTCACGGTCGGACAAACCGCCGCAGCGATGGATGATGCGGTCGGCCAGAGTCGACTTGCCGTGGTCGATGTGGGCGATGATTGAGAAGTTACGGATATGGTCCATCGGGACAAATAAAAAAGGTGCCGTTTCAGCACCTTGGGGCAGCTTGCGAGGCCCGGATTCTAGCGGATTTCAGGGGTTCCCGCGCAAATACTCGCGCACTTTCGCGTGGTCGAGAAAGTGGTGGCAGAGTTCGCGGCCATCGGCCTCGAGCACGGGGACCAGTTCATTGTATTTCGCTTCGAGGGCGAGGTCGGCATCGACGTCCAGTACATCCACTTCGAACACGAACTCGCCACCGCGCCGGATGTGCATTTCATCCAGCGCGGCCAGCATGTCGTGGCAGAGATGGCAGTACTGGCGACTGTAAAGAACCAGCCTAGTTATCGCCGACTCCCTTGATCGTGATGAAGGTCTGGGCATCACCACGCCGAACCAGCAGGGTGATTGTCGAGGTCTTGTCGAGTTTGGCCAGCAGAACGTTGAATTGCTCGATCGACTTGACATCGGAATGACTGCCCTTGCTGATCAGCGCCAGAATCACATCGCCCGGCCGCAAGTCGGTGCGCGCGACGCCGTTGCGGACATCTTCGACCACGAGTCCGTGCGTGATGCCGATTTGCTTGCGCTGTTCGGCAGAGGGCTCCGACAGCACCAGTCCAAGCTTGTTCGATGTGGCCTCCGTTCCCCTGCCGCCCTTCCCCTTGGCCGCCCTGCCGGCAACTTTCTCCTCCGCAATTTCGCCGACGGTGACGACGATTTCCCGTGTCGCGCCCTTGCGCCAGATTTGCAGCGGGCTCTTGGTCCCGGGCCGGGTCGAACCGACCATGCGCGGCAGGTCGCCGGACTGGGTCACTGCCTTGCCCTCGAACTTGAGGATGATGTCGCCAGCCTCGATGCCCGCCTTGTCGGCCGGCGAGCCATTGTCGACAGCCGTAACCAGTGCGCCGTTAGGCTTGGCCAGGCCGAAGGACTCGGCGAGTTCCTTGGTGACCTCCTGGATGGTTACGCCGAGCCGGCCACGGCTGACTTTGCCACCGGACTTGAGCTGGGCCTGTACATCCATCGCGACGTCGATCGGAATCGCGAATGCAATGCCCTGATAGCCGCCCGAGCGGCTGAAAATTTGCGAATTGATGCCGACAACTTCACCCTTCATGTTGAACAAGGGGCCACCGGAGTTGCCCGGATTGATGGCGACATCCGTCTGGATGAAGGGAACGTAGTTTTCCTGCGGCAGCGAACGGCCCTTGGCGCTGACGATGCCGGCCGTGACGGTATTCTCGAAACCGAAGGGCGAACCGATCGCCGCCACCCATTCGCCCACACGCAGCCGCGCTGCTTCGCCGAGTCGAGCCACCTGTAGGCCACTGGCTTCAATCTTGATTAGGGCTACGTCGGTGCGCTTGTCGGCGCCGATCACTTTGGCCTTGAATTCGCGCTTGTCCGTGAGCTTGACGACGACTTCGTCGGCTGAATCGACCACATGGGCATTGGTCAGGATGTAGCCATCGGCGCTGATGATGAAGCCGGAGCCCAAGGACTTGTTCTCGAAATCCCGCGGCGCCTGCGGATGCCGCGGGATGAATCGCTTGAACAATTCGAAGGCCGGATCGTCCTCGTCGAACGGAAACTGCGGCATGCCGAGGCGATTGCCGCGAATGATCTGGGTTGTGCTGATGTTGACGACGACCGGCCCCTGCTTCTCGGCAAGATCGGCGAAATCCGGGAGCGCGGCACCTTGGGCGAAGATCAGCCCGGAGAAGAAAAATAGCCAGATGGATAGCAACAGTCGTTTCATGATTTCAGGGTTCCTCATAATTGCGTGTTTGAATGACCTGCGGTCGGACCGGCGGTTTGAGTTCCATTTGCGTCCAGGGTTCCCGCTGCCTCGTCATGCTGCGCAGCGTCAGCCAGCCGCCAGCGAGGCCGGCAAGCAATCCGATCAAGGCGTAGCCATCGTTGCCGCCCAGCCACATGCCGCCGGCGGCGCCGGCAATCCCCAGCGTCAGCGGCAAAAGATAGGCGAGCAGCGCCGCTTTCAGCACACCGCCCTCCGGTACCCGGAGCGTAACCGCGTCGCCCGGCCGTGCGCCGACGGAATTGAAAAGTCGGCGCTGGCGGGACGGCGCGGTTAGGCCGAGCAGGCCGCTGCCGCAGCCTTCGCGCGACTTGCAGCTCCCGCAACCGCTGCCGTCGACGATTTCGACCCACGCATAATCACCTTCGATGCGGGCAACGATACCGCTGCTTACGTTGGCCGCGCTCATTTCCGGCGCGCCTCGATGCCGTCACCGAGGCGTTTCAGGGCTACATGCGGCACATCACCCATGACCACGACGAGAAACTCGCCAAGTTGCCGTTTATAAACATTGACGGCCCCCATCTTGAAGAGTCCGGTTTCGGCAGGCGACTCGGGCATGGGGTCGATGAAGACAGAAATGGCAGCGAGTCCGTCGGAAAAGACCCAGTGGGAGCCGGCCGGTGCATCGGCCCGCGCCTGGCGCTTCATCGCCGATACCTTGCGAAATCCCGGCAATGCGGTGCGGAAATTCCACGTATCCTCATCGGCCCGGTTGTCGGTGGCCTTGGGTTGCTGAACCTTCCAGCCGCTAGTGTTTATGTGAGAGCCCGCCCGAACCGATTCGCGGTTGATCGGCCCACCTATACGCAACTCTGTAAACACGAAGGTTTCCAGCGCTTCACCGCTTTCACCGATCAAATTCGCCTTGACCAGCATGCCCGATTGAGAATCCACCCACCAGCGGTGGCCATAGCGCAGGTCATCGCGCGGCTCGATCATGATGGATTGCGTATCCAGCCCGGCAACGCGTCCCGTGTTGCCCTTCTTGACCACATAGTTTTCACCGATGCCACCGCCAAAGCTCACCGGCAACAAGCCGGGGAAAGCGCGGCGCGTCGGACGCTGCTCGACGATGATCATGCGGGCCTCCGGCAGGTAACACTTGACCTCGTCGTTGATGCGAACGACCTCGCGTGGACTGCCATCGAGCACCTCGATGCGTTCCGCTTCGCCAGCCGCATCGACCAGGTGCGTGATCCGCGATGTCTCGGCGATGCCGCCGCTACGATAGACGAAGGTTCCGGTGTAGTTGAGCTTTTGCGCCGCCTGGCTGGCCCGCTGCATCCATTGCAGCGCATCCCCCTGCGCCTGCGCCGCCGGCAATGGCAGCAGGCATAGCCCGCCGAGCCATGACAACCCAATGGCCTGCCGCAGACTCATCGCCGCTGGCCCCCTTCCGCAATCGCAACCGTGCGGACATGCTGGGTACCGCCGACTATCTGTGAGCCGGAAACATACGCCTGATGGGCAACGAGATACTCCTGCATTTGATGGCGGGCGACCGGGGCAACTGAAACAGCGGTGGCGACCCCGTTCTGTCCCTGTGTTGCAAGCGCCAGATGTCCCGAACCCGCCGGGGCCGGCGACAGTTGCGGCGCAAACGCAACCCAGCCGACCACCGCAACGCCGGCAAGCGAAGCCACCAGCGCAACCAGGGGCCGTTGCCAGCTTTCAGTGCGGCGACGGGGTGGCGCCAGTACGGTCACTTCGTGTTCCAGGCCGGCCATCACCCGCGCAGTCAGGGCGGTAGCCAGTCGCTCCTCGCCGCGAAGCGCAGCGCCGATGAGGTGATATTCGTCCCACGCAGTGCGCAGTTCTTCGACCTTGCGCAGGCCGTCAAGTGCCGGTTTCGCCTCATGAACTTCAAGCTCGCCGTCGAGCAACGCGGAAATTTCGGTTCTCATGCTTACCACCTCCGATCGGCGCCCGCATCCAGCAGGGGCCTCAGTTTCTGTGCGATTGCTTCACGCGCCCTGAATATTCTCGACCTCACCGTGCCGATCGGACATTCCATCACGTCGGCAATCTCTTCGTAGGACAGGCCATCGATCTCGCGCAAGGTGATGGCTGTCCTCAGTTCCTCCGGCAGACCTTCCATCGACCGATTGACGTTCTCGGCAATCTGCTTCGACATCAGCAGGCGCTCCGGCGTATCGACATCGCGCAACAGATCGCCGCCTTCGTAGTTCTCCGCCTCCTCGCTGTCGACACCGGTACTGGTCGGCGCCCGCCTGCGATGGGCGACCAGCCAGTTCTTGGCAGTATTGACGCCGATGCGGTAAAGCCAGGTGTAGAACGCACTGTCGCCGCGGAAGTTCGGCAATGCACGGTAAGCCTTGATGAAGGCTTCCTGTGCCACGTCCTCCGCCTCGTGCGGGTCGCGCACCAGCCTCGATACCAGGCGCAGCAACTTGCGCTGATACTTGGCGACGAGAAGCCCGTAAGCCTGCTTGTCACCGGCCTGCACGCGCTCGACCAGCAATTGATCCGCTTCGCGCTCTCCCATCGGTGGGCAATTTCCCTGTACAGGTGGTTACTGGTCTTGTGAATATGCGGCGCCACTGAAAGTGCGCCTTTTCCAGTATATCCGAGGCCTGTACCTGGCATCACCGCCACATCCTTCCTTCTGGGGCTAGTGACCAAGCCACGGGGGTTTAGTTCCCGATAATGCCCGAAGTGCCGTGATATAGTCGAACGCAGAATGAAAGCGGATTTCCTGCGTCAGTTCGACGTCCTTGTCATCGGTAGCGGCCTGGCTGGCCAGGCATCGGCACTACGACTGGCGGATACGCACCGCGTTGCGATCGTCACCAAGCGTGCGCTCGACGATACGGCGACGGCGTGGGCACAGGGAGGCATTGCCGGCGTACTCGACAGCACCGATTCCATCGAAGCGCACATTCAGGACACCTACACCGCGGGCGGCGGGCTTTGCGATCCGGCGGCAACGCGGTTTGTCGTCGAGCACAGTCATGCGGCCATTGATTGGCTGATAGCCCAGGGCGTCCCCTTCACGCGAGACAACTCCTCCTTCGGCTTTCACCTGACCCGCGAGGGCGGGCACAGCCATCGCCGCATCATTCATGCCGCTGACGCCACGGGCGCTGCGGTACAGGAAACGCTGACCGGCAAGGTACGCGCCCATCCGAATATCACGATCCTCGAAAATCACATCGTCGTGGATCTCATCACCGGTGCCAAGCTCGGTCGCAGCCGCGATCGCTGCTGGGGTGCCTATGTTCTGGACAAGGGCACCGAACAGGTCTTCACTCTGGGCGCCGCACATACGGTCCTGGCCACCGGCGGTGCCGGCAAGGTCTATATCTACACCACCAATCCCGATACAGCCACTGGCGACGGCATTGCCATGGCCTGGCGAGCCGGCTGCCGGGTGGCTAACATGGAGTTCATCCAGTTCCACCCGACCTGCCTGTTTCACCCCCATGCCAAGTCCTTTCTGATCACGGAGGCGATGCGCGGCGAAGGCGGCATCCTGCGTCTGCCGAACGGCCATCGATTCATGCCGGAACATGATGGCCGCGCCGAACTGGCGCCACGAGATGTCGTTGCCCGCGCCATCGACCTTGAAATCAAACGCCACGGCATCGATTGCGTCTTCCTCGACATGACGCACAAGGGTGAAGGATTCCTGCGCACACATTTCCCCAACATCCACGCCCGCTGCCGCGAACTGGGTATTGACATCGCCCGCGAGCCAATTCCGGTTGTACCCGCGGCCCACTATACCTGCGGCGGGGTGGTGGTTGATCTCGATGCCCGTACCGACCTGCCGGGCCTTTATGCGATAGGCGAAACCGCCTGCACCGGGCTGCACGGAGCCAATCGCCTGGCCAGCAATTCATTGCTCGAATGCGTGGTTTTTGCCGAGTCCGCCGCCCGTCATGTCCTCGATGAAAAGCCGGTCAAGTTGCCAAAGCTGCCGCAGTGGGACGAGAGCCGCGTCACCGATGCCGACGAGGAAATCGTCATCTCGCACAATTGGGACGAATTACGCCGCTTCATGTGGGACTACGTCGGCATCGTCCGTACCGACAAGCGCCTTGAGCGGGCGTTGCACAGAATCAAGCTGCTCGAGCGGGAAATCGACGAGTACTACGCCAACTTCCGTGTCAGCAACGACCTGATCGAACTGCGCAACCTGGTGCTTACGGCTCATCTGATCGTCAAGAGTGCCCAGCGTCGCAAGGAAAGCCGCGGCCTGCACTTCAGTGCCGACCATCCGGAGATGCTGGCCCGGACGCGCGATACGGTGCTACGCCCGTAGGCGTCAGCTGCTGCCCTGCCCGGCACCGATCCAGAAATCGGTGTCCATGGCGAGAAACTCCTCGTAGGGAATGTAGTGCGAACCATCGCACGAGAAGGTCAGGCCGACGATGCCGTTGAAGACATTGACCGTACCCGAGCGCAGATAAAACATGTCGTCCATCAGGCGCAAGGCGCGGAAATTGTCGAGTACCTCGCGCAGCCGATCTTCCGGAATCAGCGCATCGGCCGGATAGGGTTGACGCGGATAGGCCAGGCAGGTATCGGGATCGACCAGGGCGTCGATATCGAGCAGGCGGTAGCGATAAGGATCGCTAAACAGCCAGATGACGGCCCGACTGCTCGAGAAATGCAGCATCACATGGAATACACCGTGATAGAGCATGAGCTCAGCCACCACGCCCAGCACGGTATCGAGTTGCCGATCCATGTCGCTGTCGCTGCGGTTCTGGTGAAAGACGGTGCCGCGAATCGACGGATCACCCTTGATCTGCCGCCAGTAGCGCGGTTCGGCATACAGGGTGCGCGTCAGCGGCAGGTCGCGCAGGCCAAAATAGGCACCGATATAGCCCAGTATCGTGCCGTCCCCGTTGCGCACGACCTGCAGCGCGGTTAGCGAAGGCCGGCGCTCCTTCAGGCTGATGTAGGCATCCGACAACACAAGGGTTGAATCAGCGTCGATAGCTTTGAGATATGGCCGGTCGCTACGGTTGCGGCCGAAGCCACCCAGCAATTGACCGTGTGCCACGTTGTCGCTGATCTGGACAAAGCTGCTGTCAATGACGTAGAGGTGTTTGCAATAGGAGAGATTTTCGATGGCGATTGCGAGCGGCCCATTAAGGGCCTGTCTGTCGCTCCATACCCGCGCGCAGTCATTGGCTAGTTGCTGCATCGGATCTTTGAGCATAGCCATCAGCGACTGGCGTTGCCGCTGGATGCTGTCCTGCAGGGTGTCTTCTGGCGTCTGGTTCATGGGTGGCACTCTATGACGATACCACCTGCCATCGCAGCCACAGGCGCAACTGGCGATGGGCTTCGGTTCCCATGGCGTCGGTTGGCAGGGACAGTGCGGTAGTGCGGCCACCCAGGCGTAGCAGCAGGACGATCAACCCTGGCAGAACCGTCGTTTGCAGCAGAACGGTGGCTGTGTCGCGGTTGCCGGCGACGGTCTCGACCTCCATCACGCCGGCCTTTCCGAGATGCAGTGCTGTCGCAACGGGGTGGCGATACCGCCACAAGGACGTCAGGGCTGAAACAGCGACGGCGACAGCCAGCAACCATCCAAACAATGGGACTGGCGTGACCATCCACACCAGCAGCAGTACGAAGCAATGCGCCGAGCCTTGTACCAGCAGCATCAGGCGCGACGGCCGCAACGGTATCGTCACGGGCGGTTGCACTGCTCCACCGTATCAGGCTTTCCGGAAGACCAGCGTGCCGTTGGTGCCACCGAAACCGAAGTTGTTCTTGACGGCGACGTCGATTTTCATCTGCCGTGCGGTGTTGGCGCAATAATCCAGATCACACTCCGGATCCTGCTCGAAGATGTTGATCGTCGGCGGCGACACCTGATGATGGATAGCCAGCACGGTCAGCGCGGATTCGAGTCCGCCTGCGCCGCCAAGAAGATGGCCGGTCATCGATTTGGTCGAATTCACCACCAGTTTCCGGGCAGCATCGCCCAAAGCCAGCTTGATGGCCTCGGTTTCGTTTTTATCGCCAAGCGGAGTCGAAGTGCCGTGGGCATTGATGTACTGCACCTCGTCAGCGTTGACATTCGCATCCTTCAGTGCGTTCTTCATGCTGCGGCAGGGGCCATCGGTGCTCGGCGCCGTCATGTGATAGGCGTCGCCGCTCATGCCGAAACCGGCAAGTTCTGCGTAGATGCGGGCACCGCGTTTCATCGCATGCTCGTATTCCTCCAGCACCAGCACGCCGGCGCCCTCGCCGAGAACAAAGCCATCACGCCCCGTATCCCACGGGCGGCTGGCCGTCGCCGGATCGTCATTGCGGGTGGAGAGCGCCTGTGCCGAGGCGAAGCCGCCAATGGCCAGGGGAGTCACCGTCGATTCGGCGCCGCCGCAGACCATTACGTCGGCATCGCCATACTGAATGGTGCGAAAACCGGTGCCGATGGCGTGCAAACCCGTCGTGCAGGCCGTCACCACGGCTAGATTCGGGCCCTTGAGTCCGAACATGATCGAGAGGTTGCCCGAAATCATGTTGATGATTGTTCCCGGAATGAAGAAAGGCGAAATCTTGCGCGGTCCGCCACCGAGATAGTCGTCATGCGTTGACTCGATCATCGGCAGGCCACCGATGCCGGAGCCGATATTGACGCCGATTCGCTCCGCGTTCTCGGGAGTGACCTCCAGTCCGGAATCCCGGATTGCCTGGATCCCCGCCGCCATGCCGTAATGGATGAAGATATCCATGCGGCGGGCTTCCTTGGGCGACAGGTAAGTCGCGATATCGAAGCCCTTCACTTCGCCGGCAATTTGCACCTTGTGGGCAGAGGCATCGTAGCGCGTGATGGCGCCGATGCCGCTCTTGCCGGCAATGATATTGGCCCAGGCTTCGGCTATGGTATTGCCAACCGGGGATATGGCCCCGAGGCCAGTGACAACGACTCTACGGCGCGACAAGGTACTCTCCGAATCGGGAAAAGTGTTACTTCAGGTGGGCCTTGACGTAGTCGATGGCCTGCTGAACCGTCGTGATCTTCTCGGCATCCTCGTCCGGAATCTCGCACTCGAATTCTTCTTCGAGCGCCATGACCAGTTCGACAGTATCCAGAGAATCCGCGCCCAGATCGTCGACGAAGGACGACTCGTTCTTGATGTCGGCTTCATTGACGCCCAATTGCTCGGCGACGATCTTCTTGACGCGTTGTTCGAGGTTCTCCATTGCGTGCTCCTTCCCTGATACGGGTGTGTGTGAGAAAAACTTCTTTATTTTAGCAAAATCCCGATGACTGCCGTTGCCGGTGCATCAGGCCATGTACATGCCGCCATTGACATGCAGTGTCGCTCCGCTGACATAGCCGGCGCGGGGATTGGCGAGGAATGCGACTGCAAACGCGACCTCCTCGGGTTGGCCGAGTCGCGCCAGCGGGATCTGCTTGAGCAGCGCGCCGCGTTGCTCGTCCGCCAGCGACTTGGTCATGTCGGTATCGATGAAGCCCGGCGCCACGCAATTGACCGTGATGTTGCGGCTGCCGAGTTCCTGCGCCAGAGCCCGCGTCATGCCGGCGACGCCGGCCTTGGCCGCGGCGTAGTTGGCCTGGCCGGGATTGCCGGCGCTGCCTACCACCGATGTGATGTTGATGATGCGGCCGAAGCGCGCCTTCATCATCGGTCGCATCACTAGCTTGGACATGCGGAACACGGCCTTGAGGTTGGTGTCGATGACGGCATCCCACTCATCGTCCTTCATGCGCATAGCGAGGTTGTCGCGGGTGATGCCGGCGTTGTTGACCAGAATCGACACCGAGCCGAAGCGCTTCTCGATGTCGCCGAGCAACGCTTCGCAGGCGGCACTATCCGTCACGTTGAGCACCGCGCCGAGGCCGGTTACACCGGCGGAATCCAGCCCGTTCTGAATGTCCGCCGCGCCCGCTTCCGAGGTGGCGGTGCCAATCACCGTGGCACCTTGGGCGCCGAGTTCCAGTGCAATGGCACGGCCGATGCCGCGTGAAGCGCCTGTGACCAGCGCGATCTGTCCTTTCAACATCTGCTTAACCTTTCACCGCGGCCAGCGTCGCTTCGACGCCGGCAAGATCATTCATCGCGCCACCAGCCAGACCCTCGGCGCAACGCTTGGTCAGCCCGGCGAGTACCTTGCCGGGGCCGCACTCGAAGACGTGGCTAACGCCACCGGCCTGCATCGCCCGCATGATCTCGACCCAGCGCACGGGGGCCGCCGCCTGGCGTACCAGCGCCGCCTTGATGGCGTCGGGAGCAACTTCGCCGGCGACATCGACGTTGTTCAGCACGGGAATCTGAGGCGCCTGGAAACTCAGTCCAGCCATGGCTGCCTTGAGCTTTTCAGCCGCCGGTTGCATCAGCGAAGAATGGAACGGTGCGGACACCGGCAGCATCACGGCACGCTTTGCACCCTTGGCCTTGCAACCTTCCGCGGCGCGCTCTACCGCCGCCTTGTGGCCGGCGATCACCGTCTGTTCCGGCGAATTGAAATTGACGGCCTGCACGGCCTGGCCCTGCGCTGCTTCGGCGCAAATGGCCTTCACCATCTCGGCATCCATGCCGAGGATGGCCGCCATGGCCCCCTCGCCTGCCGGCACGGCATCCTGCATCGCCTTGGCGCGCAATTCGACCAGCGGCACGGCATCTTTCAACTCGAGTACGCCGGCGGCGACCAGGGCCGAGTACTCGCCGAGGCTGTGTCCTGCAACCATGACCGGTATGGGTCCGCCTTTTTCCTGCCACAAACGCCAGACCGCGATTCCTGCTGTCAGCATCAGCGGCTGGGTATTGACGGTCTGCGACAGGGCTTCGGCCGGCCCTTCCGCCACCAGTTGCCAGAGGTCGCGGCCGAGCACCTGCGAGGCCTCGTCGAAAGTGGCACGGATGACCGGGGTGTCGCCGTAGGCGGACATCATCCCTAGCGACTGGGACCCCTGCCCGGGAAAAACAAATGCAAATTTCATGTTGTTGTCCGAAATCAGAGTTTGAGCAAGGCGGCGCCCCATGTGAAACCGCCGCCAACGCCCTCAAGCAGCACCGTGTCGCCAGCGCCGACTTTTCCGGAACGGACAACCTCATCGAGCGCAAGGGGAATCGAGGCGGCCGAGGTGTTGCCGTGATGATCCACCGTGACAACGCATTTCTCCGCCGGCACGTGCAGTTTCTTTGCGGTTGATTGCAGTATGCGCACGTTGGCCTGATGCGGAATCAGCCAGTCGAGTTGATCGGCCGTCATGTTGGCAGCATCGAGCACCTCGCGAGCAACGTCGGCCAGCACCTTGACCGCGAACTTGAACACCGCCTGGCCATCCATGCGCAGGAAGGGGTCACCGATCACCTTGCCGCCGCAGACCTGACCCGGCACGGACAGTATGCCGTGATGGCTGCCATCGGCGTGCAAAGCAGTGGCGAGGATACCGGGCGTCTTCGACGCTTCCAGCACCACCGCGCCGGCACCGTCGCCGAACAGCACGCAGGTGCCGCGATCCTTCCAGTCGAGAATACGCGAGAAAACCTCGGCACCAATGACCAGCGCACACTTGTGTGAACCGGAACGGATGAACTTGTCGGCCACGGCCAGCGCATAGACGAAGCCGCTGCACACCGCCTGCAGGTCGAAGGCCACGCCGCCGTTGCCGATGCCCAGTTTGGCTTGCAGCAGCGCCGCCGTACTGGGGAAAACGTAATCCGGTGTCGATGTGGCGACGATGATTAGATCGACGTCGCCGGCTGGCCGCCCGGCAGCTTCCAGCGCACGCTTGCAGGCCTCGAAAGCCAGATCGCTCGCCGCGACGCCGGTGGGCGCCAGATGGCGGGCGCGTATGCCGGTACGCTCGACGATCCACTCATCGGAAGATTCGAGATTGTGCGCCGCAATCAGTTCCGGGTTGGTGACCGGCTTTCCTGGCAGATAGCTGCCAGTGCCGGTGATGCGGGAATGAATGGTAGCCATGTGCGGAAGGACTCAGTCGCAAATAGTCGGCGCTGGCGCCACGGCGGCCATGCGCGCGGCGATCTTTTCGGGGAGCCGTTCGCGTGCGGCCTCGGCCGCGCGCTGCAGGGCGCAGCGGAAAGCAAAGGCGTCGGCGGAACCGTGGCTCTTGAAAACGATGCCCTTGAGACCGAGCAGACCGGCGCCATTGTAGGCGCGGTGATCGAAGCGGTTCTTGAACGCCTTGATCACCGGCATCGCCGCCACGGCGGCCAGTTTGGTGAAAATGTTCCGCGTAAACTCTTCCTTGAGTCCGCGATAGATCATCTGCGCCAGCCCCTCGGACGACTTGAGCACGACGTTGCCGACGAAGCCGTCGCATACCACGACGTCGGTCGTACCCTTCCAGATATCGGTACCCTCGACGTTGCCATAGAAATTCAGGTCGCTGGCCCGCAGCAATTCGGCGGCACGCTTGACGATATCGTTGCCCTTGATGTCTTCCTCGCCGATATTGAGCAGGCCGACCGAGGGACGTTGCTTGTGCTCCAGCGCGGATACCAGCAGCGAACCCATGATGCCGAACTGCTGCAGGTGTTCGGGCTGGCAGTCGACGTTGGCGCCAAGGTCGAGCACGTAGATGTGGCCTGTTGCGGTGGGCAGGATGCTGGCGATGGCCGGACGGTCGATGCCGGGCAGGGTCTTGAGGACGAAGCGGGAAATCGCCATCAGCGCGCCGGTATTGCCGGCCGACAGCCCGGCGTCAGCGGTGCCAGCCTTGACCAGGTCGGCCATGACGCGCATCGACGAGTCCTTCTTGTTGCGCATGGCGCTGGCGACCGGCTCGTCCATGCCGACCACCTCGCTGGCATGGTGGATGCGCGCGCGCTGGCCGAGTTCGTTATCCGCCTCCTGCAGCAACGGGCGCAGAACCTCCTCGCGACCAATCAGGATGGCGATGCAATCGCTCTCGCGACGCAGGAAATCGAATACGGCGGGCACGGTGACCGCAGGGCCGTGATCTCCGCCCATGCAGTCCACCGCGATGGTGATTGCCATCGTAGGGAAGTCTACTCGTGAAAACGGCCGGGGCGCCTGGGTGGCACAGCCGGCCGCATTCTGAAGGCTTACTCGCCTTTGGTCTTGAGAATCTTCTTGCCGCGGTAAACACCGGTCGGCGAGATGTGATGACGCAGATGCACTTCGCCGGTGGTCGGCTCGACAGCCAGCGGCGGGTTGGTCAGAAAGTCGTGGGCGCGATGCATGCCGCGCTTGGAGGGCGATTTCTTGTTCTGCTGGACAGCCATTTCACTACTCCTTGCTTCTCTATTACTGTTTCAATTTCGCCAGCACCGCGAACGGCGAAGGCTCGTATTCGTTTTCCGTCGCCACCGGCAACCCGCAAGCTGCGTGTCTCGGCACGATCGGCAAGGCCAGCAGCACCTCATCCTCTATCAGAGCCAGTACCGACTGCTCACGACTCGCCTCGATGGCGTCCCACTCATCTTCCAGTTCGTCACCCGCGACATCGCCATCGGCATCGTCGTCGGGCCATGAACCGCCATCCTCCACCAGCAGCATGCGACTCACCAGCTGCAGCGGATAATCCATCGCCTGCAGGCAGCGCTGACAGCGCAACTTCAGACAGCCGGAAACCTCCAACCTCAAACCGGCCTTGCCATCCTGCCGCTGCTCTCCGGGCAAGCCGCGCAAAACGATCTGCAGAATCCCGGCGGAATCAACCACAACATCGGCAAGGCGATCAAGTGCGGCGACCGCGACTTCTCCGCTCATAATCCGGCCCTGGCGGGAAAACTCCAGGCTGTCGATCACCGTCTGGCTTAGATCGGTCGGGCTGTTCGTCTGGCGCAACATAAACGGCGAATGTTATCATGCCGCCTCTTTGCGAGTCAAAACAAACGCATGCCTGCCAAACTAGTCCTGGCCTCGACCTCGCCCTATCGCCGCGAGTTGCTTGGCCGCCTGCAACTCCCCTTCGAAATCGTCTCCCCGGAAACCGATGAAACCCCGTTTCCCGGAGAACCTCCCGTAGCTACCGCCGAACGCCTGGCCGAGGCCAAGGCCCGCGCCGTCGCCGGGCAGTTTCCCGACGCACTGATCATTGGTTCCGACCAGGTTGCCTACCTGGCAGGCGGATCGCAACGTTTCGGCAAGCCAGGGACGCAGGATAATGCCCGCATCCAGTTGCGATCAATGAGTGGAAAAGCGGTGATTTTCCATACCGGATTGTGCTTGCTCAATACGGCAACTGGCCGAACGCACGTTCGAGGCATTCCCACCGAGGTGCGTTTTCGCGAACTGTCCGACGCCGAAATCCAGCGCTATCTGGACAAGGAGGACGCCCTCAATTGCGCCGGTTCGGCGCGATCCGAGGGGTTGGGCATTGCTCTGCTGGAATACCTGCGCGGGGATGATCCGAATGCCCTGGTCGGCCTGCCGCTGATCGCCCTGGCCGAGATGCTGCGGGCCGAGGGCGCTCAACTGCCCTGATTCTGCCCTGACCCTGCCCCGATGGCGGCGACCCTTTACCTGATTCCCGTCGCCTTGGGTGACGTTTCCTGGCCGAGCTACCTGCCGCAGGCCAGTCGCGACATTGCCTGCGGCCTGCGCCATTTTGCTGTCGAGAACGCCAAGAGTGCACGAGCCGAACTGAAGCGCCTCGACCATCCCCTGCCGCTACGCGAGCTGGCCATCGAGCAATTGCCGGAAAAGCCTGCGGCGGCGGACATCGAACATTTGCTGGCGCCACTGCGCGACGGCCATGATCTTGGCCTGATGTCCGAGGCTGGCTGTCCCGGCGTGGCAGACCCCGGCGCCCTGTTGGTGCGGCGCGCCCACCAGATTGGTATTTGCGTGCGGCCGCTGGTTGGCCCGTCCTCCCTGCTGCTCGCCCTGATGGCCTCGGGGCTCGACGGCCAGCGCTTCGCCTTCCACGGCTACCTGCCGGCACGCGAGCCCGAGCGCAGCCGCCGCATCGCCGAACTGGAGCGGGAATCGAAAAATCTGTCCCAGACCCAGCTTTTCATCGAGACGCCCTATCGCAACGCCGCGATGTTCGATGCCCTGCTCGCGGTCTGCCGACCGCAGACGCTGCTATGTGTCGCCAGCGACCTGTCCCTGCCCACGGAAACGGTCCGGACGCGGAACATCGCCGACTGGCGCAGGGTTGGGCGGCCCGATCTCGACAAGCGCCCGACCGTATTCCTCTTCCTCAGCGCAGGCTGAAGTTCGACACCGCGCTCGCCGCGCCTTCCGCCATGTCGGCACCCAGGCGCTTGGCGAATTTTTCGGCGAAGTTCGACTTGATCGTGTAGTCGCGGATGTCCTCCGCCTTGAGCACGTCGCGCGCTACCGACTCCAGTGTGCCGTAGCCGTCGGCCAGGCCCAGTTCGATGCTCTTGGCACCCGTCCACATCAGGCCCGAGAACATGTCCGGGGTTTCCTTGAGGCGCTTGCCGCGTCCCTTGCGCACGACTTCGATGAACTGGTGGTGAATGTCGTCGAGCATGTCCTGGGCATGGGCCTTGTGTTCGCTGTTCTGTGCCGAGAACGGGTCGAGAAAACCCTTGTTCTGGCCTGCAGTCAGCAGTCGCCGTTCGACGCCCAGCTTGTCCATGGTGCCGGTGAAGCCAAAACCGTCCATCAGCACCCCGATCGAGCCGACGATGCTGGCCTTGTCGACATAGATCTTGTCGGCCGCGGCGGCGATGTAATAGCCGCCGGAGGCGCAGACGTCCTCGACCACCGCATACAGTGGCACTTCGGGATGTGCCGTGCGCAGGCGGCGAATCTCGTCGTTGATCATGCCGGCCTGCACCGGGCTGCCGCCCGGGCTGTTGATGCGCAGCACCACGCCGGCCGTGTGTTTTGACTTGAAGGCTGCCTGCAGTGCGCTGATGACATTCTCGGCGTTGGCGTCACCCTTGGCCTGGATCACGCCGGACAGATCGACCAGCGCCGTGGTCTTCTTGCCGTCGGCGAGGTCTGCCGAGTCGCCCCAGTCCACCAGCATGACCAGCAACACGGTCACATAGGCGAAGCCCAGCAGCTTGAAGAAAATTCCCCAGCGCCGGCTGCGACGCTGCTCGGCAATGCCTTCGAGCGCAATTTTTTCGATGATCTTGCGATCCCAGTTCGTTTCGTTCGGTTCCGACACGTTCATCCTTCCAGTAGATACACCGTTCCCGCACGCTCCGTCACTTCCAGTGCCGTCAGTCCCCGGCCGTTGCAGCGACCGCCGACGCAGCGCCCAGAAGCCGGATCATAGAGCGCGCCATGGGTGGCGCAAATCAAGTATAAGCCGGCGCTGTCGAAGAACTGGCCATGCTGCCAGTCGAGTTCGACAGGAATATGGCCGCAGCGGTTCAAATAGGCATGCACGCGCCCCTGATGCCGCACCACGAAGGCGGCAAGCGCCGTCCCGCCGGAGCCGACTTTTTCTTCGGGTGGTGCATCCACCTCGAAGCGCACGCCAGGCCCGCCGTCGACGAGTTCATCGCTGGCGCAGATCAGCCGTTCGCGTCCAGCCACCGGCGCAAATCCTCTATGTTCATTGCCAGATGCAGCGGCGCCTCGGCTGCCAGCACTGCAGGCGGATGGGCGCCATAGGCAACGCCGACCGCGCCGGTGCCGGCATTTTTCGCCATCAGCAGGTCGTGGGTGGTATCACCGATCATCAGCGTGGTTGCAGGGCTCACGCCGAATTCATCCATCAGTTCCTCCAGCATCTGCGGATGCGGCTTGGAGTGGCACTCGTCGGCGCAGCGCGTCGCCTGGAACAGGGCGCCCAGGCCACTCTGGCCGAGGGCGCGATCCAGTCCCTTGCGCGACTTTCCGGTGGCGATGGCCAGCAGGTGGCCGGCCTCGCCCAGCGCCTGCACCAAGCCCGCCGCACCCTCGAACAGCGCCAGCTCATGGTCCTGCGCCAGGTAGTGGTGGCGGTAGCGGTCGGCGAGTTCCTCATGGCGCGCCTCGGCCAGTTCCGGCAGGGCATGGCGCAGCGCCTCGCCGAGGCCCAGTCCGATGACGTGGCGCGCGCGATCCTCGGACGGCGGCGCCAGGCCGAGGTCGCGGGCGGCGGCCTGGATGGAAGCCACGATGGCAGCCGCTGAATCCATCAGCGTGCCGTCCCAGTCGAAAACGATCAGTTCAAAGCGTTTGGCCATGGTCCCGTGCTTCATTGGCATCCAGCCGTTTCAGGAAATTCTGCAACTCCGGCGGCAGCGGCGCCTCGAGTTCCAGCAGTTCGCCGCTTATCGGATGGTCTAGTTTCAGACGAGCCGCGTGGAGGAACATGCGTTTGAGGCCGGCCTTTTGCAAGTCCTTGTTGAGCGGAAAGTCGCCGTATTTGTCGTCTCCGGCGATGGGAAAGCCCAGATGCGCCAGATGCACCCGGATCTGGTGGGTACGACCGGTCTTGAGTTCGACCTCGACCAGGCTGAAGTTCTGCCAGCGCGCCACCAGCCGCACGATGCTGTGCGCGTCCTTGCCCTCGCGCGACACCGCAACGCGACGCTCGCCCTCCTCCGTCAGGTACTTGTGGAGCGGCAGCCGGACATGCTGGGTCGGATTCATCCAGCGCCCCCGGACCAGCGCCAGGTAGCGCTTGGCGATCTTGCCGTCGCGGAACATGTCATGGAGCCGGGTCAGCGCCGAGCGCTTCTTCGCCACCATCAGCAACCCGGAGGTCTCGCGGTCGAGCCGGTGGGCCAGTTCCAGCAGCTTGGCCTGCGGCCGGGCACGGCGCAGCTGCTCGATCACGCCAAAACTCACCCCGCTGCCACCGTGGACGGCGACGCCGGCCGGCTTGTCGATGACCATGAGGGCATCGTCCTCGTGGGCGATGCAGAAGTCGCGGGCGGGTACCGCTGGTGCGGCGGCCCTTTCTGCCACCCGGATCGGCGGTACCCGCACCACATCCCCCTCGCGCAACCGGTACTCCGCAGCGATTCGACCCTTGTTCACCCGGACCTCGCCGCTGCGGAGAATCCGATAGACGTGGCTCTTGGGCACACCCTTGGCCAGGCGCAGCAGGAAGTTGTCGATACGCTGCCCGGCGGACTCCTCGCCGACTTCGAGCAACGTCGCCGAATCTTTTCTTAACTCATTCATTTTCAACTATACTGGGTTCCGGTTTGCCGTCCCGCGACGGCGTGCCCGGCGGCCCGAAGTGGCGCCGGTGGCGTCTTCCCGGGACGTTGCCTTTCCCGCACAGACTGTTTCGACAGATATCTTGCGGAGGGCATTGGACGGAAAAAGCGGCTTGATTCGTTATCGCCGACCCCTCCAGCGACCCAAAAGGGTATCTCGCTCGCCCGAAGAAGCGATAGTACTTGATTGCGCGCACTTGCAGAAAACCGTGCGGCGCCGCGAAACAGCCTGCTGAGCGCGACGCCGCCTGAAACGACATACCCGACAACCGGTTGCATCGAACCCCAAAGCCGATGGCTTCATTCACCCCAACCTGACATAGTCCGCCGCCCCGCCTGACCGGTGGAGCGGCGCGCGGTGTGTCGCGTCCTGCGTTGCGCGCGGGAGCACACATGAAACGCATGCTGTTCAATGCGACGCAAGCCGAGGAACTCCGCGTCGCGATCGTCGATGGTCAGAAACTGATCGACCTCGACATCGAATCGGCCTCGAAGGAACAACGCAAGAGCAACATCTACAAGGCGGTCATCACCCGCATCGAGCCGAGCCTCGAAGCCGCCTTCGTCGATTACGGCGCCGAGCGCCACGGCTTCCTGCCGTTCAAGGAAATCTCGCGCAGCTACTTCAAGTCCGGCGTCGAAGCCGGCAAGGCGCGTATCCAGGACGTCCTCTCTACCGGCCAGGAACTCATTGTCCAGGTCGAGAAGGACGAGCGAGGCAACAAGGGCGCCGCATTGACGACCTTCGTCAGCCTCGCCGGTCGCTATCTGGTGCTGATGCCGAACAACCCGCGTGGCGGCGGCGTTTCGCGCCGCGTCGAGGGCGACGAGCGACAGGAACTGCGCGAGGTCATGGATCAGCTCGATGTTCCCAACGGCACAAGCCTGATCGCCCGCACCGCCGGCATCGGCCGCAATGCCGAAGAACTGCAGTGGGACCTCAACTACCTGATGCAGTTGTGGACCGCCATCGAGGGTGCGGCCAAGGGCCAGAGCGGCGCTTTCCTGATCTACCAGGAATCGAGCCTGGTCATCCGCGCCATCCGCGATTACTTTCACGCCGAAATCGGCGAGATCCTGATCGACACCGATGATGTCTTCGAGCAGGCACAGCAGTTCATGGCCCATGTGATGCCGGGCAACGTCGCCCGCGTCAAGCGCTACCACGACGATGTGCCGCTGTTCTCGCGCTTCCAGATCGAACACCAGATCGAGTCGGCGTACTCCCGCCAGGTCACCCTGCCCTCCGGCGGCGCCATCGTCATCGACCATACCGAGGCCCTGGTCTCGGTCGACGTCAACTCCGGCCGCGCCACCAAGGGCTCGGATATCGAGGAAACGGCGTTTCGCACCAACTGCGAAGCCGCCGACGAGATCGCCCGCCAGTTGCGCCTGCGCGACCTCGGCGGCCTCATCGTCATCGACTTCATCGACATGGAGTCGAGCAAGAACCAGCGCGAGGTCGAGAACCGCCTGCGCGACGCCCTGCATTTTGACCGCGCCCGCGTCCAGACCGGCAAGATCTCGCGCTTCGGCCTGCTCGAACTGTCGCGTCAACGCCTGCGTCCGGCGCTTGCCGAAACCAGCTACATCACCTGCCCGCGCTGTACCGGCACTGGCCATATCCGCTCCACCGAGTCGGCGGCGCTGCACATCCTGCGCATCCTCGAAGAGGAGTCGATGAAGGAGAACACCGGTGCGCTGCACTGCCAGGTTCCGGTCGATGTCGGCACCTTCCTGCTCAACGAGAAACGGGTCGATATCGCCAAGATCGAGGTGCGCCACCGCATCAACCTGATGATCATCCCCAACCGCCACCTCGAAACGCCGCAGCACGAGATCGTTCGCCTGCGCCACGACCAGCTCAACCAGGAAGGCATCACCCTGGCGAGCTACCAGATGGTGGAAAAGGCGGAGAAGGCTTCCGAGGAAAACACCTACCAGCCGCCATCGGCGCAAACCGAAGGCAAGGCAGCCAAGCAGGAAGCCGCCGTCAAGGGCATCACCCCGGACCAGCCGGCGCCCGTCGTCGAACCCAAGGTGGCACCAATGGCCAAGGCGGAGGCCGGCCCCGGCCTGTTCTCACGCATTGTCGCCTTCTTCACCGGTGGCTCGCAGGAAGAACCCGCGGCTGCACCAAAGGCCGAAAGCAAACCGGTCCGCCGCGACCGTGGCGGCGACCGTGACCGCAACAATCGTGATCGTGGCGGTCGCAACAATCGCGACCGCGGTGGCCGCGACAACCGCGAAGGCCGCGAAGAGAAGTCGGGCCGTAGCGGCGGCGAGCGCAACGAACCGCGCACGCAGCAGCCGAAGCGTGAACCCGCGTCCGAAGGCGGCGAAGGCCAGAGCGACAACCGTCGTCGCCAGCGTGGCGAGCGCAAGGAACGCGGCGAGCGCGGTGGCCAGTCGCAGCGTCCCGACGCGGCACCAGTCGCAGCAGCGACGGAAGCAGCCCCCGTACTGACGACCCCGCCCGCCGATGCGGCAGCGGCACCCGGCGAAGGCCAGAGCGATAACCGTCGCCGTCGTGGTCGCGGCGGCCGTGGTCGCGGCGAGCGCCGACCGGACGAGGCTACCGGCAGCACCGCACCGGCGGATGCCGCTGCAGTGGTCGCGATGGTTGAAACGCCTTCGCCCGAAATCGCAACGGCGCCAACCCTGGCAGTGATCGAGACTGTGGTGGATGTTGCGCCGCAAGCGCCGGCCGAAGTCGCGGTGGAACCTGCCATCGCCGTGACGCCACCGCCGACTTTTGCCGTAGCTCCGGCGCCGGCCCCGGTCGAGGCACCCGCAGTCAGCGCCGTGCTGGCCCCGCCCCCGAGCGAACCAGTTCCGGAAGTGATTGAAGAACCGGCGCCGCTACCGGTGGTTGAAGCAGCACCGGTGGCAATTTCCGCACCGGCCGCCGCCCCGGCCATCACAGCCGCCCCTGTTGCGCCGGTGGTGGATATGTCGGCATCGCTCGAACAGGCCGGTCTGGTGCTGATCGAAACCGCCCCGGCCCAGCGCGCCGCCGAACCCATCGTCGTGCCGCAGCCGCAACTGGGCCGCAAGCCGAAGCCCGTGGTGGCCGTCGCCAGCGAACCGCTGCAGATGGTGGAAACCAAGCACGACTGAAGTAGTTGCAGCAGTCGTAAAAAGAAACGGGCACGCCAGACGGCGTGCCCGTTTTGCTTGGTGCCGACTTACTTGGCGGCCATGCTGTCGATCAGCCCGGCAGCGGCATCCTCGATCAGATCGAGAACATGCTCGAAGCCATCGGCACCGCCGTAATAAGGATCAGGCACCTCGCGCTCGGCGAAATTGCGTGAATATTCGAGGAGCAGTGCCAGTTTGTGGCGATGCTCGGCCGGGCAGGCCTGGCGCAGCAGGGACAGATTGTCGCGATCCATCGCCAGGATACGGTCGAAGCGCGCGAAGTCGAACTCGGTGACGTGCCGAGCACGCAAGTCCGAAAGGTCGTAACCGCGACTGGCGGCCGCCTTCGTGGCCCGCGCATCCGGCGGTGCGCCGATGTGATAGTCGTGCGTTCCGGCGGAGTCGATCGTTACCCCCGACGTCAGCCCGGCCCGCTCCAGATGCGCGCGCACCACGCCTTCGGCCGTGGGCGAACGGCAAATGTTGCCCATGCAGACGAAAAGAATTTGCACCGACTTGCAGCCTTCCTTTGAATTTATTCCGGCCGTGATTATGCCTTCAAGCTCTGCGGTTGAGCCAACTGTAGGAAAATGCGGCGTGCAGGAAAGCGAACTCTCCACTCCCTACGTCCTGAGTGACACCTTCGGGCCCGCCGGCGACCTGCTGCTGGCGCTGGCGCGGCGACTGGCCATAGTCGGCGGCCTGGTATTCATCGGTTTGGTGGTCATGCTGGTCGTATCCATCGTCGGGCGGAAACTGTTCGGCTTCGTCGTGCCCGGCGATGTCGAAGTCCTGCAGATGCTGGCGGCCTGCGCCGCCGCGACATTTTTTCCCTACTGCCACCTGCGGCATGGCGACATCAAGGTGGATTTCTTCACCCACCGCCTGCCGCGCAAGCTTCTCTGGGTCATCGATGCCATCGGCTCGCTGCTGGTCGGCCTGTTCGGCGCACTGCTGGCATGGCGCACCTGGGCCGGCGCGATGATGCTCCGGGACGCCGGCGAGACATCGATGATCCTGGCCTGGCCGGTGTGGATTCCGCAGGCCCTGATGGTGCCGGGCTTCGTGTTGCTGGCGGTGGCAGGCGGCTACCTGTTCATCCATCAGATGGACATGGCGCGCGGGCGTCGGCCATGAGCGGAACCGCGGGCGGCCTCTGGATGTTCGGCAGCCTCATGCTGCTGCTGGTCATGAGGATTCCCATCGGCATCGCCATGTTCATGGTGGGCGCCGGCGGCTACGTCTATTTCGTCGGTGACATGGCGCCGCTGCTCAATTCGCTGAAAAACCTCGCCTACGCCCGCCTTTCCAACTACGACCTGATCGTGATTCCGCTGTTCCTGCTGATGGGCCAGTTCGCCACCCATGGCGGGCTGTCGCGGGCGCTGTTCCGTTTCGTTGCCGCGTTTTTCGGCCATCACAGGGGCGGCGTGGCGATCGCTTCCATCGGTGCTTGCGCCGGTTTCGGCGCGATCTGCGGTTCGTCGCTGGCAACGGCAGCGACCATGGGCCAGGTGGCCCTGCCGGAACTGCGCCGCGCCGGCTATTCCGGGGCGCTGTCCACCGGCGCACTGGCCGCCGGCGGCACGCTTGGCATCCTGATTCCGCCATCGGTGCCGCTGGTGATCTACGCCATCCTGACGCAGGAGTCGATCGGCAAGCTCTTCATGGCCGCCCTGCTGCCCGGCGTCATCGCCGTGCTTGGTTATGTGCTGGTGGTACGCGTCGTGGTCGGCTTCGACCCCGCTGCCGGGCCGGCTGGTTCGCCGACACCGTGGCGGGAACGGTTCGCCAGCTTTCTGGCCGTGCTGCCGGTGCTGCTGGTCTTCGTCGTCGTCATCGTCGGCATCTACGGCGGCTGGGCCAACCCGACCGAGGCTGCCGCAATCGGCGCCGCCGCCTGCGGCCTGCTCGCCGCAATCAGCGGTGGCATGCGCCGCGATGGCCTGCTGGACAGCCTGCTGGGAACGGCCCAGGCCACGGCGATGATCTTCCTCGTGCTGCTCGGCGCGGACATGCTGAACTCCGCCCTGGCGCTATCGCAACTGCCCGCCGAACTGGCTGCCTGGGTCAGGGACAGCGGCCTGTCGCCGCTGCTGGTGATGGCGACGATCCTGCTGATCTACGTCCTGCTCGGCTGCGTCATGGATTCTCTGGCCATGATCCTGCTCACCATCCCGATCTTCTACCCGGTGGTGATGGGGCTGGATTTCGTCGGCTTGTCGCAGACCGACAAATCGCTCTGGTTCGGCATCCTGGCCCTGATGGTGGTGGAAATTGGCCTGATTCATCCGCCCGTCGGCATGAACGTCTACATCATCAACCGCCTGGCGCGCGACGTGCCGCTGCTTGAGACCTTCAAGGGGGTGATTCCCTTCCTGGTTTCGGACCTGCTGCGCATCGTCCTGCTGCTGTTCTTCCCCGGAATTTCGCTCTATCTGGTGCACACATTTCCACCCTAGCAGGAGGTGTATATTGGTCGGAAATCGTGGCCCCGACCCTTTCGAGCGCGCACCATGACCCAGTCCCTCCTCGTCCGCCTGTCACCCAATCTCGCCGGTGATTTCTGGGGCGGGCTCGCCGCGATGCTGGTGGCGCTGCCATCGGCCATCGCATTCGGCGTCACCATCTATTCGCCGCTGGGCGCTTCCTATGCCGCCTACGGGGCGCTGGCCGGCATACTCGGTGCCACCGCGCTTGGACTGATCGCACCGGCGCTGGGCGGCACCCAGCGACTGATCACCGCGCCCTGCGCGCCGGCCGCAGCGGTACTCTCGGCCTTTGCCATCGAGTTCCTGCAGCGCGGCGCGGCACTCGAAGCCGCCCTGCTGATGCTGATGATCATCGGCCTCATGGCCGGCGCCCTGCAGGTCATCTTCGGCACGGTCGGGCTCGGCCGCCTCATCAAGTACATGCCCTACCCGGTGGTCAGCGGCTATCTCTCCGGCGTCGGCCTGATCATCATCGCCAGCCAGGTGCCGAAGTTCCTCGGCGTGCCCAAGGAAATCCACTTCTGGCAGTCGCTGCTCGCCGCCGATGCATGGCGCTGGCAGGGCATCGTCGTCGGCGCCGTCACCATCGCCGTCATGGTCGGCTCACCGAGGGTGACCAAGCGGGTGCCGGCCGCGATCCTTGGTCTCGCCGCCGGGGTGCTGGCCTATTTCGGCCTCGGCCTGCTCGACCCCACCCTGCTGGTGGTCGAGGGCAACCGCCTGATCGTCGGCCCCATGGGCGGGGGCAGTGGCGGGGGCTTCAGTGAGGCCTTCATGGGGCGATTCGACGCCATGGCTGCCATCGACCTGGCGCAACTGCAACTATTGCTGATGCCGGCGTTGACACTGGCGGTGCTGCTTTCCATCGACACCCTCAAGACCTGCGTGGTACTCGATGCGCTGACGCGCTCGCGCCACGACTCCAATCGCGAACTGATCGGCCAGGGCCTGGGCAACATGGCCTCGGGCCTTATCGGCGGCATTCCCGGCGCCGGCACCATGGGCGCCACGCTGGTGAATCTGTCCAGCGGCGCCGCCAGCCGCCTGTCCGGCGTCATGGAAGGCGTGCTGGCGCTGCTTGCCTTCCTGTTGCTGGCAAGTTTCATCGCCTGGGTGCCGGTGGCAGCGCTGGCCGGCATCCTCATCGTCATCGGCGTACGCATGATCGATCGCCACAGCCTGCAGTTGCTGAAGTCGCCCCACACCATCCTCGATTTCTTCGTCATCATCGCCGTCGTGGCGGTGGCGCTGACGATCGGCCTGATTCCCGCTTCCGCCACCGGCATCGTGCTGGCCATCTTCCTTTTCATCCGCGAGCAGATCGGCGGCAGCATCGTCCGCCGCAAGGCCTACGGCAACCAGAGCTTCTCCAAGCAGATCCGCCTGCAGGATGAAATGGAGATCCTTGAACAGCGCGGCGACCAGGCCGTCATCGTCGAATTGCAGGGCGCCCTCTTCTTCGGCACCACCGACCAGCTCTATAGCGTTCTCGAACCTGAGCTCAAGGCACGCAAGTACATCGTGCTCGACATGCGCCGGGTGCAGACCATCGACGTCACGGCCGCCCACATGCTCGACCAGATCCGCGACATGATGGCCGACAAGGGCGGCTACCTCGTCTACAGCCAGTTGCCGCAGAACCTGCCTTCGGGCAAGGACATGCAGCACTTTTTCGACCAGATCGGCCTTGCACCGTCGAAGAGTGCCGCCCGCATCTTCGGCGAGCTCGATGCCGCGCAGGAGTGGATCGAAAACCGCATCCTGCAGGAGGCCGCGCTGGAGCGCACCGCCGAGAAGCCGCTCGACCTGCATGAACTCGCGCTGTTCAAGGGCCGCAAGGAGGAAACCCTGACCGCGCTGGAACAACGACTCGAAAAACGTTCCGTCAAGTCCGGCGACCGCATCTTCGCGCGCGGCGAGGCCGGCGACGAAATATTCCTGATCCGTCGCGGCTCGGTGCGCATCATGCTGCCGCTCGGCGCCAAGCAGGCCCGCCACCTCAGCACCTTCGGTCGCGGCGACTTCTTCGGCGAAATGGCCTTCCTCGATGGCGCCGCCCGCTCGGCCGACGCCATCGCCTACACCGAGGTCGAACTGTTCGTGCTCTCGCGCAAGACCTTCGATGCCTTCGCCGACGAACACAAGAAAGCGGCGCTCAAGCTCATGGAAGGCCTCGCCAGCGTGCTCACCGGCCGCCTGCGCTACGCCAACGCCGAACTGCAGGCGCTGGAGTCGTAGCAAAAAAGTCGGCGCTGGCGGGACGGCGACCAAAGCGTGGAACAGGGCTGCTTCCGGTGGTGGCTACGCTTCGGCCCGTCGCGCCTGGTCAGTACTCGTCACGGCCGCCTCGATGGCCGGCCAACGGCGCCGCAGTTCCGCGAAATCGTCGCGCTGCAACTGGTAAAGCACGCAGGGGGTGACGGCGCGGCAGGTTGCGTTGCGCGGCTCGTCGTGGAGCAGCGCCTGTTCTCCGAAAAAGTCGCCGGCCAACAGGGTGCCGAGCGCATGTTCCTCTCCATCGTCGGAACGCAGCACGCGGACGACGCCACGAGCGATCAGGTAAAGCGCATCGCCCGCTTCGCCCTGGCTGACGATGGCCTCGTGCTCGGTCACGCTGCGTCGCTTGAGCAGCGGCGTGATTTCGGAAAAATCGGCGGACGAGAGTTGCCGAAAGAACGGCACCTTGCCCAGCAGTTCGGCGGGATTCACCCGTAGCCGGGCTCGTTCCGGCGTACGCAGGTCCTCCAGCCGGCGCGACACATCCGCCATCTGGGCTTCGCCTATGCCTGGCGGCAGCAGGCCGCGACCGACCTGCGCCTCCGTTGCTTCCTGCACCGCCAGCAGTGCGATGCGCTGGCTCAGGCGCTCCTGCATCGCGCTGACGAATTCCGGGAACTGCGCGCTGACGCCGTCGAGCTGGGTGCGTGCCAGTTCGTTCCAGTGACGATAGCGGCCGCGCACCTCCTCGACCACTTCCGCCGGGATGCCTTCGTCCGTGGCCATGCGGTCGAGGCTGGCCAGCACCCAGCCATTGCCCTGGTAGTGGGCCAGCACCTCTTCATAATTGCGCACGATGCGACGGGTGCGCAGGCGTTCGCCGAAACCGGCCAGCCAGCCCCAGTCCAGGCGGTCGATCAGGCGGAACAGGCCGTGCTCCAGCAAGCGGTTGAAATGGTTTGATCGCACATGCTCGAAGCGCCCCTGGTAGCGGATCGCATCGATTTGCAACAACAGCACGGCCAGTAGTTCGCGGTAGGCCCCCTCGCTCAGGTGGCCGTTGTTGTAGAGCCGCTGGTAATAGGCCTGCTCCTCAGAGAAAGCACGCAGGTAGAGCAGCATCGATTCTTCGTGGCGGCCCATTTCCTTTTGTCGCAGGTCCGCCAGCGCATGGCGGATATGTGCCGAGTTCTGACGGCACTTGCGTTCCAGCCGCGCAGCAATGTGCTGGGCGAACTGGCCGCCGCGCAACAGGTCGGGCGTGCGTTCGAGGGTCAGTTCCTGCGCCGCCAGGTCGCGCTCCAGCAGGGCCAGGCGGTCGGCCAGCGGCGGACGGTCGAGGCCGAGGCGATGCATCAGTTTCTCGATGGTCAGCCCCTGCGCCAGCAGCGTGAACAGCACCGCCCCGGTGGTCAGTGGCATGAACAGTTCGGCGTTGGGAAATGCCGGCAGGCTCAGCACGATGGCCAGCGCGATCGCGCCGCGCAAACCGCCCCAGAACATCACTGTCTGGTAGGGCATGCCAACCGGCTGCGACCCAGGCAAGCGGCCGACCAGCGGCATCAGGCCATAGACCAGGGCCGCGCGCGAAAGCAGCATCGCCAGGATCACCCACGGCAGATAGGGCAGTGTCGCCCACAGTGCCGGCACATCCACCGACAGCCCCACCAGCAGGAAGATCAGCACATTGGCGACGAAGGCCATGTGCTCCCAGAAGTGGTCCATGTAACCGACCACCGAGGGGGAAATCTTGGCGCGCCCCCAGCCGCCCAGCACCACGCCGGCAGCAACCACCGCCATCACGCCGCTGACATGCAGCCAATGCTCGGCGAGCAGGAAGGAACCGTAGGCAAGCACGGTGGTGAGGGAGATTTCAAGCTGCGGCGAAGTTCGCACCCGGCCCAGCACCCAACCTACCGCGAACCCCGCCAGCCAGCCGACCGCGATGCCCCCCAGGAACACCCGGAAGAACTCGCCGACGCCCGACGCGGCGGCATCCCAGCTGAAGTAACCGACTGCCACCACGCCGACCAGAATCTTCGCCGCAACCAGCGCGGTGGCATCGTTGAATAGGCTCTCGCCCTCGACCAGGATGGTGAGGCGCTTGGGGGCGCCCATCTGCTTGAACAGGGATATCACCGCCACCGGATCGGTGGCGCTGAGGATCGCTCCCAGCAGCAGAGCGGCCGGCAGGTCCAGGGGCGTCGCGGCCCAGACCAGCACGCCGATGAGGCCGGTCGAAACGATCAGCCCCGGTATCGCCAGTGTCAGCACCGGCGCCAGATTGCGCCGAAGCAGGCGCGAATCCATGTTGTAGGCCGACTCGAACACCAGTGTCGGCAGGAACACGTAGAGGATCAATTCCGGCGCGACGCGGATGTCGGCCAGGAAGCTCAGCGCCGACGGGCCGATCTCGCCCAGTTCCTTGAGGCCGATCCCCACCAGCACCAATGCGACCGTGAATGGCAGGCGGAACCTGTCGGCAACACCCTTGGTCGCAGCCGCGATCAGCAGCAGGCCGGCGAAGATAGCTACCAACTCAGGGGTGGACAATACGTGGTTCATGGAAGTATCGCCGAGGTTGGTCATCCGACCAATTTCTTCATGCTAGCAGCCCCTCACCGCATCGGCCACGTCAGCCATCTCGCCGCAAGTCCAAAGTGAACGGATATTCGCCCGGCATTTCATCGGCCGGCAGCGGATAGCCGCCGGGCGTGTGGCCGCTGGCGTGGAAGCGGATGTGGCGGCGCGCTTCGGCCTCCCAGGCATTCACCGGGAAGGTCTCGTAACTGCGCCCGCCCGGGTGCATCACGTGATAAGTGCAACCGCCGATGGCGCGGCCGTTCCACAGGTCGAACAGGTCGAACACCAGCGGCGAATGCACGCCGATGGTGGGATGCAGGCCCGAGGGCGGCTGCCAGGCGCGATAGCGCACGCCGGCGACGTACTCGCCCTGCACGCCGGTGTTGCGCAGGGGCACGCGGCGGCCGTTGCAGGCGAGCGCGTAGCGGCCGTCGGTGAGTCCCGTGACCTTGAGTTGCACGCGCTCGACCGAGGAGTCGACGAAGCGTGCCGTGCCCAGCCCTGTCACTTCCTCGCCCAGTACGTGCCAGGGTTCGATGGCGCCGCGCACCTCGATGTCGATGTCGCCCAGTTGCACGCTGCCATGGCGCGGGAAGCGGAATTCGAGGAAGGGCGCGAACCAGTCGGCCTCGAAGGCATAGCCGGCCGCGGCCAGGTCGGCGACGACGTCCTTGAGGTCGTTCCACAGGAAGTGCGGCAGCATCCAGCGGTCGTGCAGCGCGGTGCCCCAGCGCACCAGCGGCGCGGCGTAGGGCGTTTTCCAGAAGCGCGCGAGCAGGCCGCGCAGCAGCAGCATCTGCGCCAGGCTCATGCGTGCGTGCGGCGGCATCTCGAAGCCGCGAAATTCGAGCAGGCCCTGGCGCCCCGCGGCACTGTCGGGCGAATAGAGCTTGTCGATGCAGAACTCGGAGCGGTGCGTGTTGCCGGTGATGTCGGCGAGCAGGTGGCGGAACAGGCGGTCGACCAGCCACGGTTGCGGCACCTCGCCCGCCGGCATCTGCTGGAAGGCGATTTCGAGTTCGTAGAGCGTCTCGGCGCGCCCCTCGTCCACGCGCGGCGCCTGGCTGGTGGGGCCGACGAACATGCCGCTGAACAGGTAAGACAGGCTGGGGTGGTGCTGCCAGTAGGTGACGATGCTGCGCAGCAGGTCGGGCCGCCGCAGGAAGGGGCTGTCGCCCGGTGCGGCGGCGCCGAAGGTGACATGGTTGCCGCCACCGGTACCGCTGTGGCGGCCGTCGAGCATGAACTTGTCGGTGCCCAGGCGCGACAGCCGCGCCTCCTCGTAGAGTTGCGTCGTGATCGCCTCGAGCTCGTCCCAGTTCGACGCCGGCTGCACGTTGACCTCGATGACTCCGGGATCGGGCGTCACCAGCAGCTTCTGCAGGCGGGCATCGCCGGGCGGCGCGTAGCCCTCGACGGTCACGGGCGTCTTGAGCGCCGCGGCGGTGTGTTCGACGGCCGAGATCAGTTCCAGCGCATGCTCCAGGCGCTGCATCGGCGGCAGGAAGACATGCAGGCAGCCGCCGCGCGCTTCGACGCACACGGCGGTGTGCGGCACCTGGAGTCTTTTCTTGGGCTTGTCGCCCGGCGCCTGCGGATGGATTTCCGGATGATCCGGGCGCGCATCGTCGATGCGGCTGAAGCGGGCCGCCACCTCGCCGTGAAAATCCGCCAGCGGCAGGTGGGGCGCGAAGGGGTCGGCTTCGCTCTCGTGCTCGACTTCGTCTGCCGGCACCCAGGGCAGCGAGGCCAGCGGCAGGCGCAAGCCCATCGGCGAATCGCCCGGCACCAGGTAGAGCCGGCCGCGACGGAATTCCCAGGGCATTGTGTACCACGTCTCCGCGCTCCAGCTCCAGCCCAGCGGCAGCAGGTAGCCGACGGGCGTGTCGAGTCCGCGCGACAACACCTGGGCCAGCCGGCGCCGCTCCGCCGGCGCCTTCAGGTCGGCATGGGCGGCATCGAGGTTGGCCGGCATTTCGGCTTCCTGCTGCAGGGCATGCAGCCCGTCCTCGAAGGCCGGCTGTGCGCTGCTGCCGGCGAGGCCGAGGTGGCGCGCCAGGGTTTCGGCGAAGCGGCGTGCGTCTTCGGCATCGTGGCCATGGTCGCGGCCCGACTCGGCCAGCAGTGCTTCGTCGCGCCAGACCGGCACGCCGTCCTTGCGCCAGAATAGCCCCAGGGCCCAGCGCGGCAGCGGTTCGCCCGGATACCACTTGCCCTGCGCCATGTGCAGCAGCGCCCCAGGCGCGAAGCGGGCCTTGAGCCGGCGCGCCAGCACGTCGGCCAGCTCGCTCTTCTTCTTGCCGAGGGCGGCGGTGTTCCATTCCGCGCCTTCCATGTCGTCGACCGAAACGAAGGTCGGCTCGCCGCCCTGGGTGAGCCGCACGTCCATGGCCTGCAGGTTCGCGTCGACGAGGCGACCGAGAGCGCGGATCTGCGCCCATTGCTCTTCCGTGTAGGGCTTGGTGACGCGCGGGTCTTCCTTGAAACGCGTCACCGTATTGCTGAAGCCGAAGTCGACCTCGCAGGGATCGGTCAGTCCCTCGATCGGCGCCGCGCTCGACGGGTGCGGCGTGGCGGCGAGCGGAATGTGGCCCTCGCCCGCGAACAGCCCCGAGGTCGGATCGAGGCCGATCCAGCCGGCGCCGGGGACGAAGACCTCGGCCCAGGCGTGGAGGTCGGTGAAATCCTTCTCCGTGCCGGAGGGCCCGTCCAGCGATTTCTCGTCGGCGGTGAGCTGCACCAGATAGCCGGAAACGAAGCGCGCCGCCAGGCCGAGATGGCGCAGCACCTGCACCAGCAGCCAGCCGGTATCGCGACAGGAGCCGATGGCCGAACCCAGCGTCTGCTCGCAGCTTTGCACGCCCGGCTCCAGGCGCACCGTATAGCCGATCGCGCCTTGCAAGCGCTGATTGAGCGCCACCAGGAAATCGATGGTCGGCTGTTCGTCGCGTGGAATGGCGGCGAGGAAGGCGGCCAGCAGCGGTCCCGGTGCCTCAAGCTCGCGATAGGGGGCCAGGTCCTGCGCCAGCATGCCCTCGTAGGCGAAGGGCCAGTGCTGGGCGGCATCCTCGATGAAAAAATCGAAGGGATTGACTACCGTGAGGTCGGCGATCACCTCGACGTCGATCAGCAGTTCCTCGGTCTTTTCGGGAAAGACCAGCCGCGCCAGATAGTTGCCGAAGGGATCCTGCTGCCAGTTGATGAAATGCTTGTCGGGGCGAACCGTCAGGCTGTAGCTGACGATTGGGGTGCGGCTGTGCGCTGCCGGCCTCAACCGCACCACATGCGGGCTCAGTTCAATCGGGCGGTCGAAGCGATAGCGGGTGGTATGCCTGAGGGCAACGTGGATCGACATGGGTTCTGGCCGGTTCTGTTGGAGGCTGTTGACGCCTCATGCAACGACCGCACCGGCGAGCCGGTAGCGGCGGCCATCACAGGCGACTTCAGTTGTTGCCGGGAAAGTTTACGACCCGGTGCTCTTCTTCCGCCGGCGGATTGCTGACTTCCCAGGGGAATCGCGGCAGGCTCTGCAGGGCCAGCAACAGGCCCTCGTTCCATTTCGCCGACAATTCCCGCGCGAAGGTGTCGTCTTCGCCGTAGTAAAGGCGGCGGCCGCCATCGAGGCTGTCGCGTTTGTAGATGATCATGTCCACCGGCGGTCCCACGGTGACATTGCTTCGAATCGTCGAGTTCATCGATACCATGGCGCAACGCGCAGCGCGCTCGAGGAATACATCACGCTTGATCACGCGGTCGAGGATCGGCTTGCCGTACTTGATCTCGCCGATCTGCAGGAAAGGATGTTCCTGCGACTCGTGAATGTAATTGCCCTGCGGGTAGACCATGAAAATCTCGGTAGGCTGGCCAACGATCTGTCCACCGAAGATGAAAGTCGCTTCGAAATTCGTTGTTGCGGTATCGCGCGTCGAGTGCAGCTTCTGCACCTCCGTGCTGACAACACCGAGATAGTCGGCAGCCTCCTGCATGTTGGCAACCGTGAGCAGATTGGGCGTGGTCGCGGCCGCAATGTCACTATTGAGCTTCTTTACCACGGCCTGGGTCGTCGCCAGGTTGCCGGCGGAAAGCAGCGTGAAAAAACGCTGGCCCGGCCAGACGAAGGGGTGCAACTTCGAATAAGTGCCGACATTGTCTGTTCCCGCATTGGTACGCGAGTCGGAACAGAAAACGATACCGTCGTTGACGTTGATGGCTAGGCAATAAGTCATACGCTGAGAAATGAACTGGACAGTGCCATTCTAAAGGCATCCCGCAGTGAGTGGTAAGCTGCCCTGATACATGCAGCCATGTGGCCTGCTTGTTGCTATTGCCCACACATGAAGCGAAACCGACGCGTCAGCCCCCCCAAACAAACGGGATATCAGCATGTCAGCACCAGTACAACTACTCGACTACCCCCAACCCGGCATTTACGACGAGTTGGTGGACGAAAAACTGCGCCCGCGCCCTGCGGCGAAGCTGCTTTTCGACTACGTCAATCGCCTCGGCATCGCCGAATTGCTCGCCCGGCGCGAAGCGGTGGATGCGGCCATCATGGCCATGGGCATCACCTTCACGGTCTATAGCGAAGCCGGCAACATCGACCGCGTCTGGCCCTTCGACCTCATTCCGCGCACCATGTCCAAGCGTGAGTGGGACCGCATTGATGCCGGCCTGAAGCAGCGCCTGACTGCGCTCAACCTGTTCATCGACGACATCTACAACGAGCAGCGCATCGTCAAGGACGGGATATTCCCGGCCGAAGTGCTGGCCGGCTCAAAGAATTTCCGCGCCCAGTGCCGCGGCATGAAGCCCCGTTTTGGCGTGTGGGCGCATGTTTGCGGCACCGACCTGGTGCGTGACGGCGACGGCACCGTGTATGTGCTCGAAGACAACCTGCGGGTACCCTCCGGTGTCTCATACATGCTGGAAAACCGGGAGCTGATGAAACGGCTGTTTCCGGAATTGTTCAAGTCCAGCCCCATCCTCCCGGTCGACGATTACCCGGCGCAACTCTACGACACGCTGGCTGCATTGGCGCCGCAGCAGCAGGAAAAACCGGTCATTGTCGTGCTCACCCCGGGCATCTACAACTCGGCCTACTTCGAGCACAGCTACCTGGCGCAGAAGATGGGCGCCGTTCTCGTCGAGGGTTCCGACCTCGTCGTGACCAAGGACGATTGTGTTTACATGAAGACCATCACCGGCCTGCGCCGCGTCGATGTCGTCTACCGCCGCATTGATGACGAATTTCTCGACCCCGAGGCCTTCAGGCCCGATTCGATGCTGGGGGTTCCCGGCCTGATGCGCGCCTGGCGTGCTGGCAATGTCGGCATCGCCAATGCGCCGGGTGCCGGCGTGGCCGATGACAAGGTCGTCTACACCTTCGTGCCGAAAATGATCAAGTACTACCTCGACCAGGATCCCATCCTTGCCAACGTGCCTAGCTGGCTGTGCATGATGGACGACCAGCGCGAACATGTCCTCGCCAACCTCGACAAACTGGTAGTGAAACCGGCCAACGAGTCGGGCGGCTACGGCATGCTCATCGGACCACGGGCGAGTGAGGAAGAGCGACTGAAATTTGCCGACCTCATCCGCGAAAACCCGCGCAACTACATGGCACAGCCGACGCTGGCGCTCTCTACCGCACCCACGCTTATCGACGACAGCCTGGTGCCGCGGCACCTCGACCTGCGCCCCTTCGTGCTGCAGTCAGACAAGCTTTACGCCACCACCGGCGGACTCACCCGCGTGGCACTGCGCAAGGGGTCGCTGGTGGTCAATTCATCCCAGGGTGGCGGCAGCAAAGACACCTGGATCATCGACTTGGGGGACGAATAATGCTCTCGCGCGTAGCCGAAAGTCTTTACTGGATTGGCCGCTACCTCGATCGCGGCGAAAACACCGCACGCCTGATCAACAGCACCACGCAGGTACTGCTCGACCTGCCGGCCAAGGCCAGTTTTGGCTGGCATATCCTGATCAAGGTGGCCGGACTCGATGCCGAGTTCGTCAAGCGTTACCCGCAGGCCGACGAAGACACCATCATTCGATTCCTGGTGGACGACGAAGACAATCCGAGCTCCATCATTTCCAGCATCCACAACGCCCGCGAGAACGCCCGCACCGTGCGCGAGGTGCTGCCGATGGAACTCTGGGAGCGGATCAACAGCCTCTACCTCTACATTCGCGACAATGGCCCGCGCGCGCTGGTCGGCCGCGGCCCGCGCGAAGAAGTGCTGCGCGGCGTGATCGGCCGGCGCGAATCGATCACCGGCCTGTTCACCGGCTCGATGAGCCGCGACGCCGCCTACCAGTTCATCAAGCTCGGCCGCAACATCGAACGCGCGGACATGACCACCCGCATCGTCGACGTCAATTCCGCACTGCAGGTATCCGGCGATTCAGCCATCGCGGCACTGACCACCCAGCGCGCCTGGGTGGCCACCCTCAACGCCCTGTCGGCCCTGCAGATGTACCGCAACCACGTCGGCGTGCATGTGCGTCGGCGCTACGCCGCCGAATTCCTGCTGAAGGACACCCTCTTTCCACGCTCGGTCAATTTCTGTTTTTCCGAAATCCAGGCCTGCCTGGCCGCCCTGCCCGACAACCCGGCGGCAATCAGGGCGCTGCGCCAGGCCGAGGATCACCTCACGGGCATGCGCCTCGAAGGGCTGACATCCCCGGTATTGCACGATTTTCTAGACGACTTGCAGGGCGACATCGCCACCATCCATGCTGCCGTCGCCGGACAATACTTCAACCAGCACCAGCCGAAGAACGGCCAAAGTGCCGGTCAGTAGCCGCGGTTCCCCATGATCGAATCGCTCTTCCTCACCGCTGCGCGCGTCCTCACCTTTGCCGGGCTGGCGCCGTTGACCAATGCCAGCGGCTTCTTCTTCGCTCGCGGCGACCGGTTGTTCCTCGGTACCAGCCGGCATGTGCTGTTCGACGAACCCAGCAAGCACTTCCCAGACCGCATCGAAATCGAACTGCACACCAACACCGAAAACCTCGCCGCATCCATCGGTTTCTCGATGCCGCTTTACCGAGACGGCAAAGGCCTTTGGCGCCAGGGGAACGATATGGCTGGCGAAATCGACGTGGCCGTCATCGAGATCGACCGTGCGGCATTGCCGACAACCGCCATATTCCACGCATTCACGCCGGACAATCTGCCCGGCGCAAGCGATTCGGTAGAGGTCGGCACGCCCCTGCTGGTCGTCGGCTTTCCGCTGGGATTCCACGACGCCCGCCACCACATGCCCGTGGTGCGCCAGGCCATTGCCGCCTCACCCTTCGGTCTGCGTTTTCAGGGCGAGGGCTTCTTCCTGACCGATGCCCGCACCCACCGCGGCACCAGTGGTGCGCCCGTCGTCATGCGCGCCGCAAGTAACGACCCGGCGAATGGCGCTCTGCCGTGGGTACTGCTCGGCATCCACTCGGCCAGGCTCGACGTGGGTTCGCGCGACCTCGAACTGGACGAGGCGCTCGGTCTGAACTGCGCCTGGTACTCGGACATCCTGCTGACGCTGACGGCACCCCGGCCGTAGATTTTTCGCGGGATGCGCAGCGACCGTCGGCGGTCCATGCGCGACGGCGCCTACCGCGCCTGAAATACTCGTAGGCGTATGATGCGCGACCTCTATGAATGTCGGATTGCCCGAATCTCCCGCACATGATCATCATCAAGAACGTCACCCTGCGCCGCGGCGTCAAAGTCTTGCTGAACAACGCATCCGTCACCCTGAATCCCGGCGAAAAGGTCGGTCTGGTTGGGCGCAACGGTGCCGGCAAGTCCACCCTCTTCGGGCTGCTCAACGGCACGCTGCATGAGGATGCCGGCGACTACTCGATCCCGGCGCAATGGCGCATGGGTCAAGTCGCGCAGGACATGCCGGAAACCGCGCAGAGCGCAACCGACTTTGTCATCGAGGGAGACACAACCCTGCTGGCGGCCCAGGCCGAGGTCGATGCCGCCGAGGCGAGCGAAGACGGCATGCGCATGGCACATGCCTACATGGACCTCCACGACGCCGGCGCCCACGATGCAGAAGCCCGGGCCCAGGCGCTGATCCTCGGCCTCGGCTTCAAGGCCGCTGAACTCGCCAACCCGGTCAACAGCTTTTCCGGCGGCTGGCGCATGCGCCTGCAACTGGCGCGCGCCCTGATGTGCCCGTCCGACCTGCTGCTGCTCGACGAGCCGACCAACCACCTCGACCTCGACGCGCTGGTGTGGCTGGAGGCCTGGCTCAAGCGCTACGCCGGCACCCTGGTCGTAATCAGCCACGACCGCGAATTCCTCGATGCGGTGACCCAGGTCACGCTGCACATCGACAACGCCAAACTGATGCGTTATGGCGGCAACTACAGCGCCTTCGAGGACATGCGCGCCGAGCAGCTGTTGCTGCAGCAGTCCGCCATGGCCAAGCAGCAGGACAAGATCGCCCACCTGCAGAAATTCATCGACCGCTTCAAGGCCAAGGCCAGCAAGGCCAAGCAGGCACAAAGCCGGGTCAAGGCGCTGGAGCGGATGGAGAAGATCGCCCCGGTACTCGCCGATGCTGAATTCAGCTTCGAATTCCAGGAGCCCGCCAACCTGCCCAATCCCATGCTGTCGATGCGCGACACCAGCATCGGCTATCCGCCGCCGGAGGATGCACCGGCCGGTACGCCGCCCACGGTAATCGTGCGCAACATCAACCGATCGGTGCACGCCGGCCAGCGCATCGGCATCCTCGGCGCCAACGGCCAGGGCAAGTCCACCCTGGTCAAGACCATTGCCCGCGCGCTCGAAGCCATCAACGGCGAGGTCACCGAAGGCAAGGGGCTGAACATCGGCTATTTCGCCCAGCAGGAACTCGACGTGCTGCGCCCGCGCGACACGCCGATGGAACACATGATCCGCCTCGCCAAGGAAACCATCGCCACCGGCCGCGGCGGCTGGGTCAACGCCCGCGAGCAGGACTTGCGCAACTTCCTCGGCACCTTCAATTTCAGCGGCGAGATGGTCAAGCAGCCGGTCGGCACCATGAGCGGCGGCGAGAAGGCGCGGCTGGTGCTGTGCATGATCGTCTGGCAGCGCCCCAACCTGTTGCTGCTCGACGAACCCACCAACCACCTCGACCTGTCCACCCGCGAGGCGCTCGGCGTGGCGCTCAACGAGTTCGAAGGCACGGTCATGCTGGTAAGCCACGACCGCGCCCTGCTGCGCGCTGTGTGCGACGAATTCTGGCTGGTCTCGCGCGGCGGCATCGCGCCCTTCGACGGCGACCTCGACGACTACCAGCGCTACCTGCTCGATGAAGCCAAGCGTTCGCGCGAAGCGGCGGCCCAGCCCAGGGAAAAGCTCGCGGCGTAACACCACGGCGAGCGCCCCAAGACGCGATGGCCGAGCAGCCGACAATCAACTGGACCGAGGCCGGCGAGGAGCGCTCCGCCGCATGGCAATCGGAAGCCGGGCTCGCGCCGCCCAGGCGCGTGGTGATCGGCGACGATACGCTGACGGCGGATGCGGCCTATCGCCTCGCCTGCGAAGGCACCGCCATCCTGTGGCGCGGCGACTTCCAGAACGCACGACAGCTGTTGCAGGCGATGGCGCGCCGCGTCGAACGCAAGCCCCGCAAATCGGCCGCAAGGGACGCAACTGTCGTGTCCCCCGCCGAGGCCTTCCACCGCCACCGCCTCGCGCAATCGCAACGCGCCCGCACCCTGGCCATGTTGCTGTTGCCCTTCGACGCCGACTATGGCCTGCCGTTGCGACGAGCGCCCGACGTGCGTCAGGCCTGCAGCGAAGCCTACGGCCCCGGCAAGCACGCCTTCGTCGCATCGCTACGCGAACTGCTCGGCCTGATCGGCGCCCACGAATGGCGCAAGAAGGGCGTCGCGATCCCGGTGCTCGGTGAGCGCATCCACCCTCACTACGGCGTCTTCGCGCCGATCCGCGGCGAATACCTGAAGCTGGTCGCCACGGCGCCACTGCCTGCCGCCACCCTGGCCTTCGACATCGGCACCGGCACCGGCGTGCTGGCGGCGATTCTGGCGCGGCGCGGCGTCAAGCGCATCGTCGCCACCGACCAGGATCCGCGCGCCCTGGCCTGCGCGCAAGAGAATCTCGCGCGCCTCGGCCTGCTCGGCCAGGTCGCGGTCGTGCAGCAGGACCTTTTCCCGCCAGGCCGGGCGCCGCTGGTGGTCTGCAATCCGCCCTGGGTGCCGGCCAGCCCCAGTTCGCCGATCGAGCATGCCATCTTCGATCACGAGAGCCGGATGCTGCAGGGATTCCTCACCGGGCTGGCCGATCATCTGGAACCGGCCGGCGAAGGCTGGCTGATACTCTCGGACCTGGCCGAACACCTGGGACTGCGCTCGCGCCCCGAACTGCTGGCGATGATCGCCGCGGCGGGCCTGACGGTGATGGAACGACTCGACATCCGCCCCGACCACCCCAAGGTCGGCGACAAAAGTGACCCGCTGCACGCCGCACGCGCCGCGGAAACGACCTCGCTCTGGCGCCTGGCGGCGGCCTGACGGGCGCCACGGGCACGGCCGCGCCGACCGATTCGGGCACCCGTGCTGGCCGGCCGCGCCGATCACCGCCTAAAATGCCTCCCTTTTCCAGGCAGCAGGCACGCAATGCAGCGGCTAGCGTAGCTACCCTGGCCATTTCCGCCCCCCGATCATGAAACAGACCTACGACGAATCCTCCTTCCGCGTACTGAAAGGCCTCGAGCCCGTGCGCGAGCGGCCGGGCATGTACACCCGCACCGACTCGCCGGCGCACATCGTGCAGGAAGTCATCGACAACGCCGCCGACGAGGCCCTGGCCGGCAACGCGAAACACATCCACGTCGCCCTGCTGCGCGACGGCTCGGTGACGGTGACCGACGACGGTCGCGGCATCCCCGTCGGCCTCCATCCCGAGGAAAAGGTGCCGGTGGTGGTGCTGGCCTTCACCCGCCTGCACGCCGGCGGCAAGTTCAACAAGCGCGAGGGCAACACCGCCTACGCCTTTTCCGGCGGCCTCCACGGCGTCGGCGTCGCGGTCACCAACGCGCTGTCCACCCGCGTCGAGGTCGAGGTGCGGCGCGAGGGCAAGGTCCACGCCGTGGTGTTCAGCGAGGGCGGCGAGAAGGTTTCCGCGCTCGCCGTCACCGGCGACTGCGGCCGCCAGAGCGGCACCCGCGTGCGCGTCTGGCCCGACCCGAAGTATTTCGATTCGCCCCGGGTGCCGCAGGCCGAGATCGAGCGCCTGCTGCGCTCCAAGGCCGTGCTGCTGCCGGGCGTCAAGGTGCTGCTCGACATCGAGCAGGCCGACGGCACGATGCTGTCCAAGACCTGGACCTATCCGCAGGGCCTGGCCGGCTACCTCGCCGAGCTGGCCGGCGAGCAGCTGCCGGTGGCGCCGGCCTATGCGTCCGAGAAATACGCCGGCGCCGACGACGCCCTCTTCGCCGAGGGCGAAGGCGCGGCCTGGGTCATCGCCTGGTTCGCCGATCCGCTGCCCTCCGAGTCCTACGTCAACCTGATCCCGACGGTGGCCGGCGGCACCCACGAATCCGGCCTGCGCGCCGGCGTGTTCGAGGCGGTGAAGAGCTTCATCGAGCACCACGCGCTGCTGCCGCGCGGCGTCAAGCTGCAGCAGGACGATGTCTGCGGCAGGATGGCCTTCGTGCTCTCGGCGCGTATCCTCGACCCGCAGTTCCAGGGCCAGGTGAAGGAAAAGCTCAACTCGCGCGAAGCGGTCAAGCTCGTCGCCGGCGTGGTGCGCGACCCCTTCGAGATCTGGCTCAACCAGCACGTCGAAGCCGGCAAGGCCATCGCCGAAGTGTCGATCCGCCAGGCGCTGGCGCGGCAGAAGAACGCGCAGAAGGTCGAGAAGAGAAAACAGTCCGGCGTGGCTGTGCTGCCGGGCAAGCTGACCGACTGCGAATCGACCGACCTCGCCGACAATGAGCTGTTCCTGGTCGAGGGCGATTCGGCCGGCGGCTCGGCCAAGATGGCGCGCAACAAGGAAACCCAGGCCATCCTGCCGCTGCGCGGCAAGGTGCAGAACTCGTGGGAGATCGAGGCCGGGCGCCTCTTCGCCAATGCCGAGATCCACGACATCGCCGTGGCGCTGGGCGTCGACCCGCACGCACCGGATGCCGAGCCCGACCTCTCCGGCCTGCGCTACGGCAAGCTGGTCATCATGTCCGATGCCGACGTCGATGGCGCCCACATCCAGACGCTGCTGCTCACCCTCTTCTACCGCCACTTCCCGGCGCTGATCCGCCGCGGCCACATCTACATCGCCCAGCCGCCGCTCTACCGTATCGACGTCCCCGCGCAGGGCAAGAAACGCCCGGCCAAGCGCCTCTACGCGCTGGACGACGGCGAGCTCGAAGCCATCCGCGACCGCCTCGCCAAGGAAGGCTTCGCCCCCGACAAGATCGAAGTCGGCCGCTTCAAGGGCCTGGGCGAGATGAACCCCGAGCAGCTGCGCGAAACCGCCATGGACCCGGCGACGCGCCGCGTGCTGCCCGTGGCCGAGCGCATGGGCGAAGGCGCGCATGAGGCGACGCTGAAGCTCTTCAACCTGCTGATGGGCAAGGGCGAGGCCTCCGGCCGCCGTGCCTGGATGGAAGCCAAGGGCCACCTGGCCGAGGCGGATATCTAATTTGCCTTTGGTGGCAAAACTGATACCATGTAGCCAATGAAGGCCGTCGTCGATACCAATATTTTCATTGGCGCCTGCCTTGGCACCGGAGCGGCCAGTGAGGTCATCGCGGCGTGCCTGCGCCATCAGTTCACGCCACTCATGGGAACGGCCCTGCTCTGTGAGCACGAGGATGTCCTGGAGCGCGGCGAACTGTTCGAGCGGTCGAAGTTGACGAAGGATGAGCGGAGCGAGTTGCTGGACATATTTCTGTCGTGCTGCGAATGGACTCGCGTGTATTACCTTTGGCGCCCGAATGTTCCGGACGAGGCCGACAACCACCTTGTGGAACTCGCCATCGCAGGAGGGGCCGATTTTCTGATCACGCGAAACCTGCGCGATCTAGCAAGAATGGAATTGCGTTTCCCCCAACTTCGGGTCGTATCGCCCGAGGCGTTTTTGAAGGAGCTATGACATGACAGCCCTCACCGTCCGACTTCCCGAAGAGAAGCATCGCCGCCTCAAGGCCTTGGCGAAGAGCCGCGGTACACCGCTCAATCGCCTGATCGACGAAATGACCACATTGATGCTCGCCGAATTCGACGCCGAAACACGTTTCCGCCTGCGAGCCGAGCGTGGCTTCGGCAATGAAGAACGTGGTCTGGAACTTTTGAACAAGGCTGCCTCGTAGCGCCTTCTTTTCCTACATGATGAGCAACGAAACCCCCGACCTGTTCGACGATGCCACCGCAGTAGCCGAGGCACCGCCGCCCGCCGTCCAAACAGCCGGAGGCGAGCCACCGCCCACCGTGCCGCCAGCGCCGACTTTTTCGGCGGACGACGGCACGCTGCCGCTCGACGCCTACGCCGAGCGCGCCTACCTCGCCTACGCCATGAGCGTGGTGAAATCGCGCGCCCTGCCCCAGGTCGAGGATGGCCTGAAGCCGGTGCAGCGGCGCATCCTCTTCGCCATGAATGAGATGCGGCTGGCGTCGTCGAGCAAGCACGTCAAGTCGGCGCGCGTGGTCGGCGATGTCATCGGCAAGTACCACCCGCACGGCGACACCAGCGTGTACGACGCCATGGTGCGCGTGGCGCAGGACTTCTCGCTGCGCTATCCGCTGGTCGACGGCCAGGGCAACTTCGGCTCGCGCGACGGCGACGGCGCCGCAGCCATGCGCTACACCGAGTGCCGGCTGACGCCGATTGCCGAACTGCTGCTGGCCGAAATCGATCGCGGCACGGTCGATTTCGTGCCCAACTACGACGGCACCATGCAGGAACCCGCGCTGCTGCCTGCGCGCCTGCCCTTCGTGCTGCTCAACGGCGCCTCCGGCATCGCCGTCGGCATGGCCACCGAGATTCCACCGCACAACCTGCGCGAGGTCGCCGAGGCGATCAAGCTGCTGATCAAAAAGCCCAACGCCAGCCTCGACGACGTGCTGGCCGTGCTGCCGGGCCCCGACTTCCCCGGCGGCGGCCAACTCATCTCGACGCCCGCCGACATCCGCGAAGCCTACGCCGGCGGCCGCGGCCCGCTGCGCATGCGCGCACGCTGGCGCATCGAGGACATGGCGCGCGGCCAGTGGCGCGTCATCGTCGAGGAATTGCCGCACGGCGTATCCACCGCGAACGTGCTGTCCGAGATCGAGGCCGTCACCAACCCGCAGCCGCGCGCCGGCAAGAAGGAAGTCTCGCAGGAGCAGAAAAACCTCAAGCAGGTGATGCTCGGCGTGCTCGAATCGGTGCGCGACGAATCGAACGAGAAGGCCCACGTGCGCCTGGTGCTGGAACCAAAGAGCTCGCGCATCCCGCAGGACGAGTTCATGGCCGTGCTGCTGGCCCACACCAGCCTCGAATCCGGCGTGTCGGTGAACATGACCATGATGGGCACCGACGGCCGCCCGCGGCAGAAGTCGCTGCTCGACGCCCTGCACGAGTGGATCGCCTTCCGCCACGCCACGGTCGAGCGCAGATCAAGGCATCGCCTGGCCGAAGTCGAGCGCCGCATCCACATCCTCGAAGGCCGCATGGCGGTCTTCCTCAACATCGACAAGGTGATCCGCTGCATCCGCGAGTCGGACGAGCCGAAAGCCGACCTGATGGTGCAGTTCAAGCTCACCGAGCTGCAGGCCGAGGACATCCTCGACATCCGCCTGCGCCAGCTGGCTCGCCTCGAAGGCATCAAGATCGAGAAGGAACTCGGCGAGTTGCGCGAAGAAGCCGGCGGTTTGCAGAAGATCCTCGGTGACCGAAAGGAGCTGACCAAGCTCGTAGTGCGCGAGATAACCGAAGATGCGAAGAAGTTCGGCGACGATCGCCGCACCCTGATCGAGGCGGTCGCGCCGACCGCCGCCGCCGAGGTCACCATCCCCGACGAACCGGTGACGGTCATCGTCTCGAAGAACGGCTGGGTGCGTTCGCGCCAGGGCCACGGCATCGACCGCGGCAGCATCGCTTACAAGACCGGCGACTTCCCCTGGCTGGTGATCGAGGCCCGCACCGTCTGGCCGCTGGTGATGGTCGACAGCGCCGGCCGCTCATATAGCGTCCGCGTGGCCGACCTGCCGGGCGGCCGCGGTGACGGCGCGCCGCTCGCCACCATGATCGAGCTGCAGGACGGCGCCAAACTGGCCCAGGCCCTGTGCGACGCGCCGGAGGCGCAATACCTCTTCGCCAACTCGGGCGGCTACGGCTTCATCGCCCAGATCGCCGACCTCGTTTCGCGCAACCGAGCCGGCAAGGCCTTCATGGCACTGGCCAAAGGGGAACGGCCGCTGACGCCGAAAAAAGTCGGCGCTGGCGGTACGGTGGCCGCGATTTCGCAGGCGGCCCGCCTTCTGGTGTTCCCGCTGGCCGAGCTCAAGGCCATGAGCAAGGGCCGCGGTCTCATCGTGCAGGACATCGGGCCGAAGGACGAGATGGTGGCCGTCGCCGTCGGCGACGGCACGAGCTTCACCGTCAGCGGCACCGGCCGTGGCGGCAAGGCCACGGAACTCAAGGTGGGAGCGAAAGACCTGGCCACCTATCGCGGCAGCCGCGCACGCAAAGGCCATGAGCTGCCGAGCCGGATCAGGCCGACGGGCCTGGCGTAGGATCAAGTCATGTCCCGTCACCACAAGCCTCGACATCCGCCGCATCCGCGCGAACCCGCTGGGTGCTGCCCTGAACCCCGCAACAGCAATCAGCTCAGCTCGGCCCGGTTGCGTCCGGTTTCCTTGGCCCGATAGAGGTTCTTGTCCGCAACCCGGAAGACATCAGCGACCGTGCCCGACGCCGCATCGAGGCGCGCACCACCGACAGATAGCGTAACGATGCCCCATTCGGCGTTCCCTTCGTGTGGTAGCGCACTCCGGCGCAAGTCATCGAGAATGATCGCCGCCACACCCTCGTAGGCAGCAGAGGACGACCGCGGAATGACGATGGCAAACTCCTCGCCACCGTACCTCGCGGCGAAAGCAGATTGCGTCAGCCCTTCGGCATTGCATGCTGCCATGGTATTGCCGAGAATCGTGGCAACCTTGCGCAGACAGTCATCACCGGCCTGGTGACCATACTGATCGTTGTACCGCTTGAAATTGTCGACATCCAGCATCAGGACCGCGAAGGCCTGCCTGAGGCGAACCGCCTCGTCCCAGACAGCATCCACTGTCATGTCCATGTAGGGCCGGTTGTACAAGCCGGTCAAACCGTCGTGGCTGGCCTGTTGCTGCAGGCGGCCATTGGCGAAAGCCAGCCGCTGGCGCAGCGCGGCGATGCGCGCCATGGCCTTCATCTTGGCATGCAGCACGGGTTCAGGAACGGTTTTGACAAGATAGCCATCACCTCCCGACTCGATTGCCGTCACCAGATTCTCCGGGCTGTCGGATGCCGTCAGGAACATGATCGGCGTCCATGCCCATTGCTGCTTCGCCTCCAGGCTGCGGATGTGGGTGGCAGTCTCGAAGCCGTTCATCACCGGCATCTCGATGTCCATCAGGATGAGATCGGGGTTTACCTTCTTGAACAACTCGATGGCGAACGCCCCGTTCTCGGCGATCGTGACGTCATGGCCGTAAGAACCCAGCCGGGCCGCCATCACCGAAGCGATCGAACGCACGTCTTCGACGAGCAGGATCTTCATTCAACGCCCCGGCAGGATTGGCAAGAGCAGAGCATACCGCAAGCCGTCGGTGTCAGCTATTTCTATTACTTTCGTTGTGGTCGTGCACCTCGGCGCCGAAGGCCAGCTGCTTGACGTGGAACAGCTCGTCGCGGGCGGCGGCGGCCTCTTCGAATTCCAGGTTCTTGGCGTGGTCGTGCATGGCCTTCTCGAGGCGCTTGATCTCCTTGGCCAGCGCCTTCTCGCTCATCGCCTCGTACTTCGCCGCCTCCTGCGCCGCCTTGAGCTCGCGGCCCGCGGTCTCGCTGTCGTACACGCCGTCGATGATGTCCTTGATGCGCTTCTTCACGCCACGCGGCGTGATGCCGTGTTCCGCGTTGTGCTGCATCTGCTTGGCGCGGCGGCGCTCGGTCTCGGCAATGGCCTTGCGCATCGACTCGGTGATCCTGTCGGCGTAGAGGATGGCGGTGCCGTTGAGATGGCGCGCGGCGCGGCCCATGGTCTGGATCAACGAGCGCTCCGAGCGCAGGAAGCCTTCCTTGTCGGCATCGAGGATCGCCACCAGCGACACCTCGGGAATGTCCAGGCCCTCGCGCAGCAGGTTAATGCCCACCAGCACGTCGAACAGCCCCAGCCGCAGGTCGCGGATGATCTCGACGCGCTCCACGGTGTCGATGTCCGAGTGCAGGTAGCGCACGCGGATGCCGTTGTCGCCGAGGAAGTCGGTGAGCTGCTCCGACAGGCGCTTGGTCAGCGTGGTCACCAGCACGCGCTCCTCCACGGCGATGCGCTTCTTGATCTCGGCCAGCAGGTCGTCCACCTGCGTGCTCGCCGGGCGCACGATCACCACCGGGTCGATGAGGCCGGTCGGCCGCACCACCTGCTCCACCACCTGGCCCTGGTGCTCGGCCTCGTAGACCGACGGCGTAGCCGAGACGAACACCGTCTGCGGCATCAGCCGCTCGAACTCGTCGAACTTGAGCGGCCGGTTGTCCAGCGCCGAAGGCAATCTGAAACCGTAATCGACGAGGTTTTCCTTGCGCGAGCGGTCGCCCTTGTACATGCCGCCGGCCTGCGGGATGGCGACGTGCGACTCGTCCACGAACATCAGCGCGTCGGGCGGCAGGTAGTCGTAGAGCGTCGGCGGCGGTTCGCCCGGCTTGCGACCCGACAGGTGGCGAGAATAGTTCTCGATGCCCTTGCAAAAACCAAGTTGATCCAGCATCTCGAGGTCAAAGCGGGTGCGCTGCTCGATGCGCTGGCACTCCACCAGCTTCTGCCCGCTCTGGAAGAATTCGATCCGCTCGCGCAGTTCCTTCTTGATCTTCTCGATCGCCTGCAGCACCGTGTGGCGCGGCGTGACGTAGTGGCTCGACGGGAACACCGTGAAGCGGCCCAGCTTCTGCTTGTTGTGCCCGGTGAGCGGATCGAACAGCGTCAGCGATTCGATCTCGTCGTCGAAGAGGCTGATGCGCACAGCGCTCTCGGCGTGTTCCGCCGGGAAGACATCGATCACGTCGCCGCGCACGCGGTAGCAGCCGCGCTGGAAGTCGGTGTCGTTGCGCTCGTACTGCATCTCGGCCAGGCGGCGGATGATCTCGCGTTGGCCCATCTTCTCGCCCTCCTTGAGGTGCAGGATCATCGAGTGGTAATCCACCGGGTCGCCGATGCCGTAGATCGCCGACACCGTGCACACGATCACCACGTCGCGCCGTTCCAGCAGGCTCTTGGTCGCCGACAGCCGCATCTGCTCGATGTGCTCGTTGATCGACGAATCCTTCTCGATGAACAGGTCGCGCGACGGGACGTAAGCCTCGGGCTGGTAGTAGTCGTAATAGGAAACGAAGTACTCAACCGCGTTCTCCGGAAAGAACTCGCGGAATTCCGAATACAACTGCGCCGCCAGCGTCTTGTTCGGCGCCAGCACCAGCGCCGGCCGCCCCAGCCGGGCGATGACGTTGGCCATGGTGTAGGTCTTGCCCGAGCCGGTCACCCCGAGCAGGGTCTGAAACGACAGGCCATCCGTGATGCCCTCGACCAGCAGGCGGATCGCCTCCGGCTGGTCGCCCGCCGGCAGGAAAGGCTGGTGCAGGCGGAACGGACTGCCGGGAAATATGGCAACGGGATTGGCGGTAGGCGCTTGTTCTTCCATCAGAAAATTCGATAAAAATGGGCCGGGGAGCGATAACGGCGAATCGGCTATTATTACGCGTTCACAAAAATTTTCCCCTATCCCAGGAGCTTCCATGAGCACTTCCCTCTTTGCCGCCGTCGAAATGGCGCCGCGCGACCCAATCCTTGGCCTGAATGAAGCCTTCAACGCCGACAAGAACCCCGCCAAGGTCAACCTCGGCGTCGGCGTGTACTTCGGCGACGACGGCAAGATCCCGCTGCTGGCCGCCGTCAAGGCCGCCGAAAAAACCCGCCTTGAAACCCAGCCGCCGCGCGGCTACCAGCCCATCGAAGGCACCCCCGCCTACAACGGCGCCGTGCAGAACCTGCTGTTCGGCAAGGATTCCGAGCTGCTGGCTGCCGGCCGCGCCATAACCGCCCAGTGCCTCGGCGGCACCGGCGCCCTCAAGGTCGGCGCCGACTACCTCAAGCGCCTGCTGCCCGACGCCACCGTCTACATCAGCAACCCCAGCTGGGAAAACCACCGCGCCCTGTTCGAAGGCGCCGGCTTCCCGGTCAAGGACTACGCCTACTACGACGCCGCCACCCGTGGCGTCGACTTCGCCGGCATGAAGGCCGATCTGGCCGCGATGCCCGCCAAGTCCATCGTCGTGCTCCATGCCTGCTGCCACAATCCCACCGGCGCCGACCTTACCGCTGCACAGTGGGCAGAAGTAGTCGCCGCGATCAAGGAAAAGAACCTCGTCGCCTTCATCGACATGGCCTATCAGGGCTTCGCCGACAGCATCAAGGAAGACGCCGCCGCCCTCGACCTGTTCGCCGCCTCCGGCCTGCAGTTCTTCGTCTCCAGCTCCTTCTCCAAGTCCTTCTCGCTCTATGGCGAGCGCGTCGGCGCCCTGACCATCGTCACCGACAGCAAGGACGAGTCGGCCCGCGTGCTCTCGCAGGTCAAGCGCGTCATCCGCACCAACTACTCCAACCCGCCCACCCACGGCGGCGCCGTCGTCGCCGCCTGCCTCGCCAGCCCCGAACTGCGCCAGATGTGGGAAGACGAGCTCGGCGGCATGCGCGACCGCATCCGCGCCATGCGCACCAGCCTGGTCGCGAACCTCAAGGCCGAAGGCGCCGCCGACTTCGACTTCATCAACGTCCAGCGCGGCATGTTCTCCTACACCGGCCTCACCGCCGCCCAGGTCGAGAAGCTGCGCGCCGACTACGGCATCTACGCCGTCGGCACCGGTCGCATCTGCGTCGCCGCGCTTAACACGAAGAACATCGGCTACGTCGCCAAGGCCATCGCCGCGGTCCTGAAATAAGCATTTCCTGTTGCGGCGCGGGGCGGAAGATCTTATAATTCGCCCCGCTTCAATTCCTCGATAGCTCAGTCGGTAGAGCGCCGGACTGTTAATCCGTAGGTCCCTGGTTCGAGCCCAGGTCGGGGAGCCACCGAATTCTTGTAGTGGTTCTTGCACTTAGCCCAGCCATCACGGTTGGGCTTTTTGCATTTTGAGCCCCGCCCACTGATCGGAATAGCGAAAGTCCGGCGATCCCTATAGCCGCCACCCCAGGCTGCATCAGGGTTGGCGGTAGGTACCGGGATCAAACGGCCCCAAGCTCCAGAACATCGACCTGACTTGGTTAGAAGGTCTCGCATGACCCATGAGGAGCATCGCGATTGAGCAAAACATCTAACTTGAGCACGCTATTGGGACTGCACCCCATCGTCGGATTCGGCATGGCTGCGATTGACTTGATGCTATTCGGAGCGGCAGGTCCAGTGCTTGGATCATGGTTTATCACCATACCAGTTGCCCTGGCTCTAACGGTTCCTTGCATATTGATTCAACGATCCGGCATGAAGGAGGCTTGGCCGATGGCTATTGGGAAAGGCCTGATAGTCGGACTATTGACCGCCATTCCCACGCCCCTGCCGTCGATAGTGCCTGTAATTGGCTCAATTCTTGGTATGAAGGTGATACGTGCACAGAGGCTGACGACATAGGTATCGAGCTGCGAAATCTGACTTTGTTACGACGTGTAAGAGTTAAGCAAACGCTAATACTTCCCCGATAGTATTCGTCCTGACTCTGTGATGGGAGTCACCTCCCTAAGCCCCTCTTGGTCACCCTCCCCGGCCTTGAGGGGCTTTCCATTTGTTGGGGGAATAGTCCGAGCAGGTGCTTAACGATGCCACTCAAAGTCACCTCAGACTGTCACAAGCTGCACCACCGGTAAGGCGAACTTTCATCGGCACTACTGCGCCCTCTGTGAGCCTCGCCCAAACAGCCTCAGAAACATCGCAACTCCAAGTCTTGTCACCATCGGCCAGATTGAGCGTGTAGCGTTCGCGGCGAGCACCCTCCCGCTCAGCCCCAAGACTGTTCAGGCCGGCTTGCAAGGTACCAATACTTGGCCAGATCGGGGTAGCTGACAGCTGCGCACCCGCGCTAACCCTACGCGCCGTCTGCCAACGATTGATACGAAAGTGGCAGCGATCGTCGTAAACCGGCTCCTCGCGATACCGTGGCACACATTCCTGCTTCTTAGCGAAGGTGCCATCGCCTTTATCCACACGTTGCTCGTGGCAATCCTGGCCTGCTTCCACCTTGCGGGTGGATCGTTGTTCACGGCTGTGGGTTACCGCATACGCCCCCGAAGGAAGACTGTCGCACCAGGCCGAATCAGTTACATCCATCAGACGCTCGATCTGGATTTCCCTCTCCCATCCCCGCTGAACGACCTTCACGGTAGTTTCCTTGGTGGAAAAGAACAAGGTGGCAAAACCTATGAGTGCTAGGGTGATGCCACCAAGTAGCCAAGGCCAAATACGCGAAGGTCTGCGCATGGGCAATGTCGGCGATGGTTCGGAGGGCGCAACATCGGAAACAATGGCGACCGGTTTACTGCCATCTTGGCCAGCACCACAATTGATGCAGTGGGCAGCGGCAGCGGAATTAGGGGAACTGCAATAAGTACAGCGCCAGTCGGTCCCAACGAATTGATGCCCCTTGGCTTCAATTTCCTGTCCCGGTTTCGGAAAGTAGCGCTTTGTCGGATCTTGCGCCGCACCACACATTGGGCAGTGGCGGTGGGTACTGCCCAGAAGTCCCTTGGTATTGCAAACGGTGCAATCCCACAGCATTTCGTAGTAGGTCTGGTCGTCAGCCATACTCTTCGCGCAAACGCGTCCTTACAGATGAAATAACGGAGGAACTGGTTACAGTACCTACTTGGCAAGCCTTGCCGCAGCATCCCGCTTTCCCATCCCCCTGACTGCTGCAATCGCAGCCATCTGCTGCTGCCGAGGACGAGCCTTTTCAGCTTCCCAGTTATAGACCGTCTGGGCCGACACTCCCAGCAGGACGCCCATATCGGCCGCTGACAGGCCGAGCTTTTGCCTCTGAGTACTGAAGCCCTTGGCAGAGAACCGTAGGGATGTCGCTGGCTCTGGTGACTTTGGCGTTGATGCTTTGGTGGCCTTCCCGAGACGACCCACTTGCTGCTCAAGGACTGCCAGGCGCCGTTTCAGTGCCGCGATCTCTGATCGGTACTGGGCCGACGCCTTCTTGAGCTTCTCGGTCTCGACGCGAAGTTCCTTGCGGGCGACTCGGGCGATTTCTTCTTTGAGGACGGATGCGATGTTGGGCAATTGGGGACTCCTGACCTGCCCCCCGTAGCCATACCAACAGTCAGGAAGTCCGGTTGCAAGGTTAAAGGATTTCTTCGGTGGGTGGTATGTGCATTGCATCGGCAGCATGCTGCCGATGCAATGCGGCGAACTTGGCTGGCGGCATACG
>JAHJEO010000018.1 GCA_018825305.1 Gammaproteobacteria bacterium | reverse complement strand
CGGTGCCGCGCGCCGCGGCCAGCGCCGCCCGCGCCGCAATGCCCTGCGCCTGGCCGCACAGCGAATAGATCAGCGGCACCAGCGCCACCGCCTCGTCGGCCGGCTTGCCGGCGAGCGCCGCCGCGACATTCGGCCGCTCGCAGGCGACCTCGACCGCGGCGACGACATCGCCTTCAAGCATCAGCCGCAGCCGCACCCGCCCGGCATCGAATCCGCTCATATGGCCCGGCCCACCCGTACGCCCCTCGCGGGGAAGTGACGGGTGTTCGTCGCTACGCAGATCCGGTTGTTTGGCTGCGCCGTCCCTGAGGCGGCCCGGCGGGCGGCACTCATGTCCGCAACGGGCGCCGCGCCAGACGCAGCGCAACGGCGAACGACAGGGCGATGGTCAGCACCACGGCGAAGCCCAGCGCCAGTTCCTTGCCCTCGCTCCACGCATCCACTGCCGGCAGCGTCCATTTCGCCACGCCCAGCGCAGCCACGGCAAGGCTCAGCAGCGCCACGACGACACCCATGACGCGCGACGCGACTCGCGCCGTCGCATCGCTGCGGCGAAGCAGCCGCGAAATCCACAGGCCGTTCACGCCATCGGTGGCGAACATGCCGAGCATGAACAGCACGCCCAGAGCCGCCGCCGCCTGCCAGCCGCCGAACTGCTCGGCAGTGACGGCGAACAGCGCCGCCTGGCTGACGGTATCGAAGGACAGCGCGAACAGCGCGCCGACCGTCATGATCAACAACGGATGCGTGCTCTCGGCCAGCCTGCCGAGCCAGCGCCCCTTGATGCCGACCGGCCGCACCACCTCGTCGGGCGCCGTCGTCAGCACGGCATGCAGATTGGCCAGGCCAAGGGCGGTGAGGAACAGCACCGAAACCACCGCCCCGGAGGCCTCCAGCCACTGCGGCGCGCTCCAGTGCGCCGTGACCAGGCTCACTACCAGCGCAATGGCCACCACCACCACGCCATGCCCCAGCGAAAACAGCACCCCGCACAGCCGCGCCAGGCGCGGATTGGCGCGAGCGTTGAAGCGGGTCAGGCCGTCGATGGTGGCAAGGTGGTCGGCGTCGAAGCCGTGCTTCATGCCGAGCACGAAAACCAGCGCGCACAGCGCCGACCATTCGCGGGGGAGATCAATGTCCATGGTGCAGCCTCGTATGCAGAATTGTCGGATTCTTCATACGCGGCAGTGTGCCCGAGCAAAAGCGCCAAGTGTTGAGACAGGTCAACAATATATTCTTTGCGTATCGCATTTGCCGCCACCATTCAGTGCATATACCATCGCGAATCATGTCACGCTCCCGCCATCCGCTTGCACCTTCCGTCGTCCCATGCGACGATGCCGACCATGAACCGCAGGCAGATCCAGCAAATCGAGCAACGCTTGAACCAGTGGCGCGCCATGCACCCGGACGCGGCCAGCCGGCGCGCCGCCTGGCGGGCGAAGGTGCTGGAGTTTGCGCTGAACTCGACGGCGCTGGAGAACGAGCCGGTGGATCGCAACCGCGTGCAGGCGCTGCGGACTCGACCCGGCCGCTAGACGCGACGCGCGAGCTGGCCAGTGCGGCCGGCACACTGACCTATTCCGAAGTGGCCGACCGCCTCACGGCGAAGGTCGCCGACTGTATCGACGAACTGCTCGACGCCGAGCCCGCGGCCATCGCGTTCTCCACCGACTGGCTGCGCGACATCCACCGCCGCCTCGCCGCGGAACTGTTCCCCGACTGGGCCGGCAGTTTTCGCGCGACCGACGTGCAGGTGGGCTCCCATCTGCCGCCGCCTCCGCACGACGTTCCGGTGCGCATCAGGGATTTCTGCCTCGATCTCGATGAACGGCTGCGCCATGTCACGGACGTCGAATCCATCGCCGGACTGCTGGCCTGGGCCGACTGGCGCTTTCAGTGGATACATCCGTTCAAGGATTTCAATGGTCGGGTGGGACGCATCCTGCTGGTGGCCATTGGCTTCCGCCTGGGACTGCCGCCGGTCGATCCCGCCGCCACCGCTGATGCACGGGCCGCCTACTTCGACGCCCTGCGCGCGGCCGACGCCGGCGACATCGGCCCGCTCAAGGAGCTCTGGCTTTCCCGCCTGGGCGGATAAGTCGCCGGACACGAATATGAAAAGTACGGAGACAACATGATTTGCAAGGAACTCGATCCGTTCGCCTCGGACGACAAGTTCGCCAAGGCCGGTCGGTCGGCCGAGGAGCGGATGGCCTTTTACCTGAAACGCTTTTTCGCCAAGCATTCGGAGATTTTGATCTTCAACGGGATTCGCCTCGAAGCCGACGGCGACGCAGCCCAAATCGACCACCTGATATTGCATCCCTACGGCTTCATTGTCGTTGAGAGCAAGAGCGTGCAGGGCAAGGTTCAGATCAAGGATGACGGCCAATGGATCCGCTGGTACGGCGACAACAAGTCGGCGGGCATGGCATCGCCGATCACGCAGGCACGATTGCAGGCCGAATTCCTCACTGACTACATCGGTCGCGCCGCGAACCAGGAAGCGTTTTTCTCGGCATTGCCGAAAACGCTGCTTGTGGCCATCTCGGATTCGGGCGTGATCCTCTGGCCCAAGAACGGCTCGCTGTCGGAAGTCTGCAAGGCCGATCAGGTCGCGGACCGGATCGTCGCTCGGGTTGCTGAACTGGCAAGCCAGTTCGGCCATGGCAACCGGCTTTCGGCGACAAATCTGGAGAAGATTGCCCAGTTTTTGCTATCCAGGCACAAACCGCTCAACGGCGGAGCAACCGTGCTACTGGCCCGGGAGCCGGAACCAGTTGCTGTCGTGGCCACACCGGAGCCAGCCGTCGCGCCACCACCGGTGGAGCACATCAAGGTCTGCGGCCACTGCGGCAGCACGAGCGTCGAGATTCGCTACGCTTACTCCTACCATTTCCATTGCCGTGCCTGCGGCAAGAACACGCCGATCAACGAATCCTGTGCGAAATGCGACGGCAAGCTGAAGATCCGGCGCAAGGGGCGGGAGCATTACCTCGACTGCAAGGCGTGCGAAACATCGGAAAGCTATTTTCTCAACCCCGAAGAAGTCGGCGCTGGCGGGACGGCGACCGCCGGGGCAGCGTAACGCTGCCCATTACTCGAGGCTCAGATTTTCGGCTTGAGGTGGCTGTGTGCCGCGCCCTTGCGGCGAGGAGCGTAGGGGTGGCTGTGGCGTTCGCCGACTTCGACCGCGACGAGGTTGAGGCTGCCGTGGCGTACACCGCGCTCGGCCGTCAAGGCCGCGGCGAAGGCGCTGACGTCCGCCGTCGGCCCCTTGAGGATGACGCTTTCGAGGCAGTTGTCGTGATCGAGGTGGGCGTGCATGGTGGCCACCGTCAGGTCGTGGTGGCCGTGCTGGAGGGCGGTGAGGCGCTCGGCGAGGTCGCGCTCGTGATGGTTGTAGACGTAGGAAAGATTGGCGACGCAGTGGCCGCTGTCTGGCGCATCCTGCAAGCGGGCCGCCTCGATCTGGCTGCGCAGCAGGTCGCGCACGGCTTCGGAGCGGTTGCCGTAGCCGCGCTCGGCGATCAGGCGGTCGAATTCGCGCGCCAGGTCGTCGTCGAGCGAGATGGTGAAGCGCTGCACGGCCGGCGGCTCAGTAGCCGATCTTTGATTCGACCAGGTCGATACTGACGAAGGGCTTGCCCAGCGCGCAGGCCACGGCACGCAGGTATTCCTTGAGCCAGGGCGTGGGCGCGGCCAGCATCTTCGCCGTGACTGTGCGCCCCAGCTGCAGCACCTTGTCGGGCAGAATCAGCTTGCCCATGGGGCTGGCCGGCTCGCAGCCGGCCGTCTCGAATTCGCGGGCCAGCCAGTCGTCGGCGCTGTGCTTGTCGCAGCCGGCAAGGTCCGAGTCATGCAGCATCAATTCGTAGCGGTCGCCGTCGGACAGGACAATTACGATCTGGCACGCCATGGCACTCCCCAATCGCTAATGGTTGAAACGCTATTATCCGCCGTTCAGCAGATTCGCGGCAGCTGGTCGCCGGTTAGCCAGTCGACGATGCGCCGCCCGCCGAGGGACGTGCTCATCTGCACGAAATGATGGTCGTCGGCGACAACCTCGCCGACCTTCGCCGCACGCGCGCCGAGCGGATGCGCGCGCATCGCCGCCAGCACGACATCGGCATCGGCTGCGGCAACGATGGCGACGAGCTTGCCCTCGTTGGCGACGTAGAGCGGGTCGAGGCCAAGGAATTCGCAGGCGGCCGCCACCGCAGGGTTGACCGGTATGGCCGCCTCGTCGAGCACCACGCCGACACCCGACTGCCGGGCTATTTCGTTGAGCGTGGTCGCCAGGCCGCCGCGTGTCGGGTCGCGCAGGCAGCGGATTTCGGCGGCGGTGGCGAGCATGACGGCGATCAGGTCGTGCAGCGCCGCGGTGTCGGAAACGATGGGCGCGGCGAAACCGAGGTTCTCGCGCGTCGCCATGATGGCCATGCCGTGGTCGCCGATGCTGCCAGAGAGCAGCACCACGTCGCCCGGCCGCGCGCCGGCGCCCGACAGCGACAGGTCTTCCGGCAGCACGCCGACGCCGGTGGTGGTGATGAAAACGCCATCGGCCTTGCCGGCCTCGACCACCTTGGTGTCGCCGGTGACCACCGGCACCCCGGCCTCGCGCGATGCGCGCGCCATCGAGGCGACGATGCGGTCGAGTTCAGCCAGGGGAAAGCCTTCTTCGAGGATGAAGCTGGCGGCCAGCCACAAGGGCCGCGCGCCCATCACGGCAACGTCGTTGATGGTGCCATGCACCGACAGGCAACCGATGTCGCCGCCGGGAAAAAACAGCGGCGAAACGACGTGGGCGTCGGTCGCCATCACCAGCCGCCCGGAAAAAGTCGGCACACCAGGGGCATTTCCTTCGGGGCGCGCTGGCAGCACGGCGCCGTCGTTGCCCTGGCGCAGGAATTCGTTGTCGAAATGGCGGGCAAACAGGTCATCGATCAGCTGCGCCATGGCGCGGCCGCCCGAGCCGTGGGTGAGGTCCACGCGGCCATTCTTGAGGTCGAGCGGGCGAACGTAGCCGTCGCGGATCTTCGTCATTCTTTGTAGCGGCCGTAGGTGTAGTGCGCCGCGCAGGCGCCTTCCGAGCTCACCATGCACGATCCCATCGGATTCTCCGGCGTGCACACGCTGCCGAAGATGCTGCAGTCCTGCGGCCGCTTGACGCCGCGGAGTATCGCCCCGCACTCGCAGGCCTTGTTGTCCGGCACCACGCGGTAGGCCAGGTCGAAGCGCATTTCGGCGTCGAATTCGGCGTATTCGCGCCGTAGCGCCAGCGCCGACTTTTTCATCACGCCCAGCCCGCGCCACTCGAATTCCTCGCGCAGCTCCAGCACCTCGGCCACCAGCGCCTGCGCCTTGACATTGCCTTCGCGCGTGACGGCGCGGGTGAATTCGTTCTCGATCTCGGCGCGGCCCTCGTTCACCTGCAACAGCAGCATGTGAATGGCCTGCATCACATCGAGCGGCTCGAATCCGGCGATCACCACCGGCTTGCGGTAATCGGTGGCGAACACCTCGTAGGGCCGGCTGCCGATCACCGTCGACACGTGGGCCGGGCCGATGAAGCCGTCGATGGCGATATCCGAAGGCTGGCGGGTGGCCAGGATGTGGTGCATCGCCGGCGGCGTCAGCACGTGGCAGCACAGCACCGAGAAGTTATTGAGGCCCAGCGCGGCGGCCTGCTTGACCACGACGGCGGTCGGCGGCGTGGTGGTCTCGAAACCGATGGCGAAGAACACTACCTGCCGCGTGGGGTTGTCCTGCGCCGCCTTCAGTGCGTCCGCCGCCGAATAGACCATGCGGATGTCGCCGCCGCGCGATCTTGCCTTCATCAGCGACAGCCCGTCGGAAGCCGGCACGCGCAGGCAGTCGCCGTAGCTGCAGACGATGGCACGGTGCTTGAGCGCCAGCTCGATCGCCATGTCGATGCGGCCGATCGGCAACACGCACACCGGGCAACCGGGGCCATGCACCATGCGCAGCGTGGGTGGCAGCAGGTCGGTAACGCCGTAGCGCGAAATGGCATGGGTATGGCCGCCGCAGAACTCCATGAAGGCGTACTGCCTCTCGGGTCGGGCCTCGCGGGCGATGGCGGCGGCGATGCCTTGGGCCAGCCGGCCGTCGCGGAATTCGTCGATGTATTTCATCGCTGCCGTGCCGCCTGCGCCTGCAGCAGGAAGGCTGTCGCGGCGGCGGGCAGCGGCCTGCCGAGCCAATAGCGCTGCCACAGGTCGCACGTGTGCGTCGGCGAAGAGAACTGGCCGCCAAAACCACCGCCGTGGCGATTGGCCTGGTCGTTGCGGTCAGGCATCAGCCGGCCATCTCGGCAAACAGCGCCAGCGTCTTGGCCGCTTCTGCCTCGTCGAGCTTGCTGAGCGCGTAGCCCACATGAAGGATCACGTAGTCCCCCACCGCGACGTCGCTGACCAGCGCCAGCGAGATTTCCTTCTTCACGCCGCTGAGGTCGACCACGCACCGCTCGTCCGGCAGCAGTTCGACGACACGGACGGGAATGGCGAGGCACATGGGCGAACAATCCTTTGCGGGGGCGAAACGGCGACAACGCGGCAACGACAACGGGACTCTTGCGCAATCATACCGCGAGACCAGCCGTAAACCGGTGTACAAGCCGGATGCCGCCGCCAAGTTTGTCCTCGCACGCAATTTCTCACACTCGATTGACGACTCGGCTTGACTCCCGGCGTAACCGACCTGCATGATTGCGTACCCTACTGTTACTGTTACGCCAGAAAATGGCCCGATGCAGGTGCCGGACCCACCGGTCAATCGCACCCGGAAAAAATCCCCATGAAGGACAGCCAGGCTCATTTCATAGACATCGAGGATCTGCGTCCCGGCCTGTACGTATACCTCGATCTCGGATGGATGGATCATCCCTTCGCGCTGAACAGCTTCAAGATTGCCAGCCACGACCAGATCGAGACATTGCGCGGCCTCGGCCTCGAACGCATTCGCTACGCCCCCGACTTGAGCGACCCCGTGGCGCTGCCGGCCGCTGCGTCCGACACGTCCCCGGCAGCGGATGCGCCCTCCCCCGCCGCACCGGGAGACGCGCCGGATGAAGGCGCTGCCGAGACGACAGCGGCGGCCGAAGCGGTCGCAGCAGAAGTCGCCAGGCAACTGCGGCGCGAGCAGCTTTCGACCCAGCAGGCCAACCTGCAGCACTGCGAAAACCAGTTCGCCGACGCCAGTCGCGGCTATCGCCAGGTTGTCGATACGGTAAATGTCCAGCCGGTCGCCGCCCGCCAGCAATGCGAAACAGTGATCGGGGGCCTGGTCGGCCAGCTCGACGATCACGAGGAAACCTGCATCCGCCTGCTGTCGGAAAAGGCCGGCGAGAAGACCTCGCTGCATGCCGTCAACGTCACCATCATCTCGCTGCTGCTGGGCAAGACCATGGCGCTCGATGCCGGCACGATGCGAGAACTGGGCATGGGCGCCATGCTCCACGACATCGGCAAAATCAAACTGCCGGAACGGCTTCGCTGGGGCGACGAGCAATTCGGCTCGACCGAGCGCGAGATCTATCGCGACCATGTCAGCCACGGCCTCGCGCTGGCCAGGCAGATGGTCCTTTCGGCAGACGCCCAGCTGATCGTCGGCCAGCACCACGAACTGGCCGACGGCAGCGGCTACCCGCACAAGCTCCGCGGCGAGCAGATCAGCGTTCCGGCACGCATCGTCGGCCTCGTCAACCACTACGACAACCTCTGCAACCCCGGCAATCCCGCGCTGGCGATGACACCGCACGAGGCGCTGGCGCTGATCTACGCTCAACACAAGACGAATTTCGATGCGCGCGCGCTGGCGCTGTTCATCCGCATGATGGGCGTCTATCCGCCAGGCTCGGTAGTGGAGCTCACCGACACCCGCTTTGCCATGGTCGTCTCGGTCAACTCCAGCCGGCCGTTGCGGCCCCAGGTCATAGTCCACGAGCCGCACATCCCGGCCGCCGAGGCGCTGATTCTCGACCTGGAAACGGCCCCCGCGCTGGGCATCCGCCGCAGCCTCAAGCCGCTGCAACTGCCAAAGGCGGCATACGACTCCCTGTCGCCGCGCAAGCGCCTTTGCTACTTTTTCGAGCGCGCGCGCGAGCATCCCGGCGGCGAGGGCGAGGCATGACGACCGCGGCGTGGCAACCCCTGATCGAGGGCATGCTGGAGGCGGTGTGGATCGTCGACCCCATCCGGTTGCGCATCATCGGTGCCAACCGTGCTGCCGAAACCCTGCTCGGCGTTGCGCCGGGCGGACTCGACGGGCGGGCGACGATCGACCTGGCGGCGACCCCGGAAGACCTGTGCTTCTGGGAGGATGTCGCCGCCGGCCTGTCCGACCATATCCTCTCGGAGACACTGCTGCGGCGCGACGACGCTACAACGGTGCCGGTCGAGCGGCGGGTCAGCCGCGTCACACTGACGGCCGGGTCCAGCGTCTATGTCGTTGGAATTCGCGACCAGACCCACCAACGCCGCGTCGAAACGGAGCTGGAAACGCTGATCGCCGAGCTGCGCGCCACGCTCGAGTCGACCGCCGACGGCATTCTGGTCGTCGACATGGCAAGCGGCATCCGCGGCTACAACCAACGTTTCGCCGACATGTGGGGCCTGCCGTCAGACCTGCTGACGAAGCGCGACGACGCCGCCGTCTTCGGCTGGATGGCTCAATCCGTACTCAATGTCGAGGCGTATTCGGTACGCCTGTCGGCCATCATGCGGGCGCCGCTGCTCGAAGCCAGCGACGTCATCGTGCTTCGCTCGGGCCGCGTGCTCGAGCGCGTGACCTTGCCGCAGTACGCCCGCGGCCGCCCCATCGGCCGGGTCTATTCCTTCCGCGACATCACCCGGCGGCTCGCCGACGAAGCGCGCCTGCAGCTCGCCGCCAAGGTTTTCGGGGCCAGCCTCGATGCCATTTTCGTCACGGGGCCTGACTTTCGCATCGTCTCCGTCAACCCCAGTTGCGAACGCATGACCGGCTTCACGGCGGACGACCTGCTCGGCCAGGTGCCGCGCACCCTGCTGTTCGACCGTTTCAACGAACAACTCACCCAGCAGCTGGAGACGCGCTTGCAGGCCGAAGGCGTCTGGGAGGGGGAAATCTGGCATCGCCACAAGGATGGGCGCAGCATGCCCTGCCAGGTCGCGATGGTTCGCGTCGCGGACGACGCCGGCAACGCGATTCATTACATCGGTTTCTTCAAGGACCTGTCGGAAACGGTGGCGGCCAAGCAGCGCATCGAAGAGCTTGCCTACAACGACGTCCTCACCGGCTTGCCCAACCGGCTGCTGCTGGCGGAGCGAATCCAGTTCTCGTTGAGCCTGGCGCAGCGGGACGGCACCTCCTTCGCCATCCTGTTCCTCGACCTGGACAGATTCAAGCAGATCAACGATTCACTCGGCCACATGTTCGGCGACCGCGTGCTGGTCCAGGTGGCGGAACGCATCAAGGCCTGCCTGCGCCATGCGGATACCGCCTCGCGCCTCGGCGGCGACGAGTTCGTGCTGCTGTTGCACAATACCGACGCGCGCGGCGCGGAGATCACCGCGCGCCGCCTGCTCGATGCGCTGGCACGGCCGTTCTCCCTCGACGAAATGGCATTCACGCTCAGTTGCAGCATCGGCATCGCGCTGTTCCCCGACGACGGCCGGACCATGGACGACCTGATCAAGAACGCCGACAGCGCCATGTACCACGTCAAGGAGCGCGGCCGCTCCGACTTCCGCTTCTACCAGCGACAGATGAACGTCGACCTGCTCTCGCGCATGAAGCTCGACCACGCCATGCGCATGGCATTGGACAACGATGGCTTTCGCCTGCACTTCCAGCCGCAGGTCGACCTCAAGGATGGCACGATATTCGGCGCCGAGGCGCTGCTTCGCTGGCACGACGCCGAGCTCGGCGACGTGTCGCCGGGCCAGTTCATTCCGGTAGCCGAGGAAACCGGGCTGATCGTCCGCATCGGCCACTGGGTACTGCATGAGGCCATCGCCCAGGCGGCGCGCTGGCATGCGGACGGCCTGCCGCTGGCGATGGCCATCAACGTCTCGGCACTGCAGTTCCGCCAGTCCGATTTCACCGAGAGCGTCGCCCGCGCGCTCGCCGACTCGGGGTTGCCGCCGCACATGCTGGAACTGGAGCTGACCGAATCCATCCTGATCCAGGATGCCGACGATGTGCTCAAGCGACTGGAGGCGCTGGCCAGGCTGGGGGTGATGCTGTCGATCGACGATTTCGGCACCGGCTATTCCAGCCTTTCCTACCTCAAGCGTTTCCCGCTTCACCGGCTCAAGATCGACCGTTCCTTCATCACCGAATTGCCGCACGAAAGCGATGCCGCCATCGTCACCGCAATCGTCAACCTGGCGCGCTCGCTCAAGCTGCGCGTGATCGCCGAAGGCGTCGAGACCGATCTGCAGCGCGAATTCCTGCTGGCTGCCGGCTGCCAGGAATTCCAGGGTTTCCTCTGCTCGCCGGCACTGCCGGCGGACGCCTTCCGCGAACTGGTGACAGAAATCGGCTGGACCCGCCAGCGCGGCCAGTACGGCCTGTTCCCGCACGGATAGGCCCGACTCGCCCAAGCCGCCATGTGCGGAACAGCGAAGGGGCCGGGCTAACTGTCCCGGGGTGGTTCGGGCCGGCAGCCTGCCGCGAGAAGCTCGGCCAGCGCCGCCGCGGGTACAGGCCGAGAGTAAAGGTATCCCTGGACGAAGTCGCAGCCCATGCTCCGCAGTACCTGGTCCTGTTCCTTCGTCTCGACACCCTCGGCCACGACCTCCACCTCGATGGCGCGGGCAAGAGACACCACGGTTTCTGCAATGGCACGATCCTCGGGATCCTCGGCGACATGCTGAACAAAAGAGCGATCGATCTTCAGCACATCCACCGGCAGCTGCCGCAACTGTGCCAGCGAAGAATAGCCGGTGCCAAAGTCGTCGATCGACACCAGCACGCCGAACTCCTTGAGCGCGCCAAGCACGCGCACCGCCTCGTCGGGGCTGCGCATCAGCGCGCTCTCCGTCACCTCGAGTTCCAGGCGTGTCGGCGCCAGGCCGGCAGCCTCCACCGTCGCGCGCACCATTTCTGTCAGGCCCTCCCGCGCGAACTGGATCGCCGACAGGTTCACGGAAATTACCAGCGGCGGCAGGCCGGCCCGATCCCAGGCCACCGCCTGGCGACAGGCCTCGCGCAGCACCCACTCGCCGATGGCGACGATGGAGCCGGTCTCCTCGGCCACCGGAATGAAGCGGCCGGGCGGAATCCGCCCCAGCACCGGATGCTCCCAGCGCACCAGCGCCTCGGCGCCGACGATGGTGCCGCTGGCAAGTTCCAGGCGCGGCTGGTATTCGAGCAGCAGCTCATTGCGCTCGACCGCCTTGCGCAGGTCGTTCTCGAGCTTGAGCCGTTCCAGCGTCAGCACGTTGATGTCCTGCGCATAGAAGCGGAAATTGTTGCGCCCCTGCTCCTTGGCGGCGTAGAGCGCGATGTCGGCCTTCTTGATCAGGTCGTCGAGGTCGGTAGCGTCGGTCGGGAACAGGCTGATGCCGATACTGGCCGAGACATGCAGTTCGTGGCCGTCGATGTCCAGCGGTCGGCGCAGGGCCTGGATGACCTTCTCGGCGACCAGCGTGGCGTCCTCGCCGCGCCGCAGGTTGCCGGCGATGACGGCGAACTCGTCGCCACCGAGGCGCGCCACCACGTCACCTTCGCGCACGCTGGCCTCGATGCGTTCCGCCGCACCCTTCAGCAGCTGGTCGCCGGCCTGGTGGCCAAGCGTGTCGTTGACCGCCTTGAAGCGGTCGAGGTCGAGGTAGAACAGCGCCACCAGCTCGCCGCTACGCTTACACCAGATGGCCGCCTGTTCCAGCCGTTCGCGGAACTGGGCCCGGTTCGGCAGGTCTGTCAGCAGGTCAAAATAAGCCAGGCGGCGGATCGTCGCCTCGGTGTATTTACGTTCGCTGATGTCCTCGAGCACCGCGACGAAATGGCTCACCTTGCCGCCGTCGCCCTTCAGGCTGGAAACCGATTCCATGCACCAGAACTGTTCTCCGCTCTTGCGCCGGTTGAGCAGTTCTCCGCGCCATTCGCCGCCGTTCATCAACGCATCCCACATCTGCTCATAGACTTCCGGCGGGGTATCGCCAGACTTCAGCATATTGGGGGTCTGGCCGATCAGGTCTTCCTCGCGGTAGCCGGTGATCTGGCAGTAGCGCGGGTTGACGTACTCGATGCGGCCGCCGACGTCGGTGATGACGATGCCGCTGGCGCTCTGCGCCACGGCCAGCGAAAACTTGCGCAGCGTGTCTTCATGCCGCGTACGCTCGGCGTCGCCGCGCAGGCCGCGGCGGGTGGCGAAGCCGATGAGGCCCAGCCCGACCAGCCAGATGCCGCCGTGACTGCCCACCATGATGGCGAACTCCTCCGCCGCCAGCTTGCGATAACGCTCCAGCGGCACCACCACGCCGGTGGCGCCGCGCAGTTCGCCGACCTTGACGCCGAAGGGCGCGTGGCACCTGACGCAATAGGGCTCCATCCGCATCGGCCGCATCATGTGCAGGTAGGGCTTGCCGTCCTTGCCCACGATGATGTCCGTCATTTCCTCGGCACCGCGCTCGAAGGCATCCAGCGCGCGCGACTCCCAGGCATCCGGCGCGTTCTCCGGGTTGTAGTGCTGGCGACCGACGATGCGCACGCGCGTGCCATAGAGCTCGTTGAATCTCTCGCCGACCTCCTTGATCGCACTGGCGGGATTGATCAGGGTCAGAACGCGACCATCCTCGAGAAACAAATCGCGATCTTCCAGATGGGTCAGGTAGGGGTTCGGGTGCACCTTGTCGCTGACGGGGGCGTAGAGCCCGCCGAGCGATGCCATCCACAGCCGCAGCGCACGATCCTTGTTGAGGTTGCCGGCGGCCTCGATGCGCGCCACCTCGACGATCCAGTCCTCCTCGACCGACCAGTTCCAGGCCAGCGAGGCGGCGACGATCAGCGTCCATACCAGCGCCACCATTGTCGCGAAGCGGATGATGCGGCGGCGCTGCGAGCCGTGTGCGCTATCGCCGTCCCTGTCGTTCATGCTTATCGCCCCCCGCGATAGTGACCCAGGCCTGACCGAGGCTGATGCCGCCGTCGTTCGGCGGTGCCAGCCGGGCTTCCAGGACCTGCATACCCGCCGCTTCCAGTTCCTCCCGCAATGCTGTCGCCAGCACCCGGTTAAGGAAGCAGCCCCCGCCCAACGCCACCCGGGCAATGCGTTCTACGCCAGCGATCTCCGTCGCTTGTGCGGCACGCAGGGTCCATTGTGCCAGTGCTTGCGCCAGGGTGGCGTGAAAAAGCGCGGCGCCCAGCCCGGCATCCTTCTCGTCGGCCAGCCGCGACAGCAACGGCGTGAGGTCGAGCACGCCGGCCGGGTCAATGGTAAAGCCATCCGCCAGCGGGATGACGTCACCGTGTGCCTCGGCCAGTCCTTCGAGCAGCATCGCCGTCTGGCCCTCGAAGGCGGCAACGTCGCGCACGCCAAGCAGCCCCGCCGCCGCGTCGAACCAGCGGCCGCAGCTCGACGTCGGCGGGCAATTGACGCCGCGATCGAGCATTTGCCGTAGCGCCAGCGCCGAGTTTTTGTTGCCGAAGCGCGCCTCGATCTCAGCCGTCCGGCCCAGCAAGTGCAGCGCCGCCGCCGCCATGCGCCAAGGCTCGCGCGCAGCGCGGTCGCCGCCGGGCAGTGCGATCTGGCGCAGGTGGCCGAGGCGTTCGAACTTCGCCCCCTCGACACGCAACAGTTCGCCGCCCCAGATGCCGCTGCCGGGCCGTCCCAAGGCGGCATCCGCCCCCTGTGGGGGCAGCGATCGAAGCGAGCGTGGGGGCTCGTCGCTGCCGCCATCGCTACCAAGACCGACACCATCGAGCGCCAGGCCGAGCAGCGGTCCGTCGATGCCATGCTCGGCTGCAACGGCGGCGATGTGGGCGTGGTGGTGTTGCACGCCGATCAGCGGCAGGTTGCGTTCGGCGGCAAAGCTGGCAGCGAAACGGGTGCTGAAAAAATCCGGATGCAGGTCATGGGCGACGATCTCCGGCTCGATCTCCAGCAGGTCCATCAGCCGCGTCACGGTCTCTTCGAGCATGGCGCAGGTCGGCGCGTTGTCGAGGTCGCCGATGTGCTGCGAGACGAAGGCTTCATCGCCACGCGTCAGGCAGATCGTGTTCTTGAGGAAACCGCCGACGGCCAGCACCGGCGGGCCGGGCCGGGGCAACTTGATCGCCTGCGGCGTGTAACCGCGGCTGCGACGGATGAACTGCGGCGCAGTGCCGGCAAGCCGCAGCACGCTGTCGTCGCAGCGGGTGACGATGGCGCGGTCGTGCGTCAGGAAAGCGTCGGCGATGCCCGCCAGCCGCCGCAGGGCCTCGCCATTCTCCGAATCGTCGCGCACGATGGGCTCGCCGCCGGGGTTGGCGCTGGTCATCACCAGCGCCAGCGGCTGTGGCTGCGCCATCCACTCGCTGCCTTCGGGCCGGCCGGCCGCCTCGTGGAACAGCAGCCATTGCAGCGGCGTGTAGGGCAGCATGACGCCAAGCCAGGCCAGTCCCGGGGCGACGCCGGCCAGCAGGGCATCGCAGGCAGCATCCTTGCGCAACAGCACCACCGGACGCTCGGCGGATTCGAGCAGCGCCGTTTCGCTGCCGCCGACAACGCGCCGACGGCAGTCGACATTTCCGTTTGCGAAACCTGATTCGCCGGACGCCGCAGGCGGCACTATTGTGTATTGCGCGGCGCTGGCGACATTGGCCAGCATCACGGCGAAGGGCTTTTCCTCGCGCTGCTTGCGGCTACGCAAGGTGGCGACGGCAGCTGCGTTCGTTGCATCGCAGGCGAGGTGGTAGCCGCCGAGGCCCTTGATGGCGACAACCTTTCCCGCCTGCAACAGCCGCAGGGTTTCGGCGATGGCGTCGCCGGCGATGGCCCGACCCGCCGCGTCCGTCAGCGCCAACTGCGGGCCGCAGACGGGACAGGCGGTGGGCTGGGCGTGGAAACGGCGATCCGCTGGCGAGTCGTATTCCGCCCGGCAAGCGGGACACATGGCGAAACCCGCCATGCTGGTCTGCGGCCGGTCGTAGGGCAGGTGGCGGGTGATGGTGTAGCGCGGGCCGCAGTTGGTGCAGTTGGTGAAGCCGTAGCGCCAGCGCCGATTTTTCGGCTCGAACATGTCGCCGAGGCAGTCGCCGCAGATGGCGGTGTCGGGGCCGATGGCGGTGGCCGCCTGACCGGCGGATTCGGTGTGGCTGATGACGAAGTCGCTCAGCCCTTCCGCGACGACCGTCACCACAGTGACCGCATCGACCCGCGCTCGCGGCGGCGCCTCGCTTCGCAGGCGTTCGACAAATGCCTCGAGCCGCTCGCCTTCCGCGGCGATCTCGACGCCTTGCGCGTCGTTGCGTACCCAACCGGTAATGCCCAGGTCGTGGGCGAGACGCCAGACGAAGGGGCGGAAGCCGACGCCCTGGACGATGCCGGAAACCCTGACCCTGACGGCCGAGCTCATCCGCCGGCGACGCCCTTCTCCAGCCACGCCAGCCAGTCGTCCATACCCTCGCCGCTCTTCGCCGAGACGCGCAATACCTCGATGCCGGGATTGACGCGGCGGGCGTAGGCGATGGCCTGGTCCACGTCGAAATCCAGATGCGGCAGCAGGTCGCACTTGTTGAGCAGCATCAGCGAGGCCGCGCGGAACATGTCCGGATACTTGATCGGCTTGTCCTCGCCCTCGGTCACCGACAGCACCACCACCTTGTGCGCCTCGCCGAGGTCGAAGGCGGCCGGGCAGACCAGGTTGCCGACGTTTTCGATCATCAGCAGCGAACGCTCGGACAAAGCCAGTTGCTGCATGGCATGACCGACCATGTGGGCGTCGAGATGGCAACCCTTGCCGGTGTTGATCTGCACCGCGGTCGCCCCGGTGGCGCGGATGCGATCGGCGTCCTGGCTGGTCTGCTGGTCGCCCTCGATCACCGCCACGGTTGCGCGGTTCTTGAGCGCCTCGATGGTCTTCACCAGCAACGTGGTCTTGCCCGAGCCGGGACTGGAAACCAGGTTCAGGGCGAAGACGCGGCGGCCGCTGAGGAAAGCGCGGTTCTCGCGGGCGTAGGCGTCGTTCTTGGCGAGGATGTCCTGCTCGATCTGGACACGGCGCGATTCCGGCACGCCCGGCGCGTGGCTGTGGGCCGGGACGTAGGCATGCGCATGCGCATGGGCATGATCGTGACCGTCGCCATGAGCGTGTTCGTGCGGGTGGCTGTGCGTGGTGCCATCGGCATGGGTGTGCTCGTGGCCATGAGCGTGGTCATGGTCGTGCACATCGTTTCCGTCAATCCTGGTTTCGCCCTGGCCGCAGCCGCAAGTCGTGCACATGTCATGTCTCCGTCGGGCCGCCCCAAGTCGGCATGCGCACCCCTGTCGTGGGGGGCAGCGGGCCGACTTTGCGAGCGTGGGGGGCCATTATCTACTCCACGTCGAGTTCCCGCACCCGCATCTCGGTGCCACCAGTCACCTTGACCGGCGCAGCGCCGCAATGCTGGCAGGGATCGTATATCACTTCCAGCTCGGTCTCGCGCCCACAGTCCAGGCACAGGCCGCTTCCCGGCACGTCGATGATCTCGAGCTTCGCCCCGTCGGCGATGCTGTCGCGCACCACGGCGTCGAAACAGAAGGCCATCGCCTCGGGTTCCACGCTCGACAGGCGGCCGATCTCCAGGAACACCGTCCTCACCCTGCCGAACCCCTCGCGCCGCGCCGCATCCTCGACCAGGTCGAGGATGCCTTCGGCCAGACTCATTTCATGCATTGCCGGTCAGGAATTTGCGTCGGGCCGGGGAGGATAGCGCCTTTTTTGTCAGTTGCGAGGCGGGCTCCTCGGGTGCGCGGATCAGTGCGATCAACGCAGCATGCGCGGTGAGAACGGCATCCGACTGGCTGGCGAACTGCGACATGGGCGAGAACAGCGCGCAACTCTGGAATTCGCCGACCTCCGCTTCCTCGCTGCCGAGGAAAGTGAAATCGCCGGCGGGAAAGCGGTGGAAGATGCGCTGATTTTCCGTTGACGAGATCCATGTGCCGCTGCTGCCGGGCAGCAGCAGAAGGCTCATGCACCAAGGTGCGACGACGATGCCGAGCCAGTGGTCCATCCAGCGCTGGAAGCCGACACTCTCGACTTCCAGCGCATCGTTGTGCACCGGCAATCCGGCCATGCGCTCGCGCTCGATGCGGCGATAGGCCGAAGCGACGAGGGCCGACGGATCGGTTTCATGTATCAACAGCGCCATGCTTCAAGCCCAGTTGCCGCTCGCTGTCCGGATGATCGAGCAGATCAACCATCAGGGCCAGCGATTCTTCGGCGAGCGCCGGCTCGACGCGTTCGAAGGCGAAGCCGCCGGCCTGGATCAGCAGGTAGTCGCCGACCGCCACGTCGTCTTCCATCAGCAGCAGGCTGACCTCGCGCTGCTGGCCAAAGCATTCGGTCAACGCGATGCCGTCGCGGACTTCGATGACTTTCGATGGCGCGGCAAGGCACATGGTCAGATTTCCGCCAACACCTGATCGACCAGCACTGGAACCTGCGCCGCCACCAGCGGCGTCAGTTCCATGCCGAGCTCCATGGTCTGCGGCTGGACGCCGAGGATCACCATCTTCTTCGGCTGGGCGCCGAGAAATTCGAGGCTGGCCAGCACGTCGGGCAGGCCGATCTGGTGCGGGCTCAAACGGGTGCGAAAGAAACTCGGCACCTCCTCGCCCTCAATGCGCACCAAGGTGCCCGGCGGCTTGCCGGCATTGATGGCATCGACCACGATCAGGTGATCGAGGTCGGACAACTCGTCGAGCATTTCCATCGCCGAGGTGCCGCCATCGATCAGGGTCACGCCCGCCGGCATCGGGTGGTCGCGCTCCAGCGCCTCGATCACGCGCACGCCGACACCCTCGTCCTGCATGATGAGGTTGCCGATGCCGAGGACGACGGTTTTCATCTCGGCTGCTCCATCAGGCCGGGAGTGGAGCGCGCCAAGGGCGACGGCCGCAGGCCGGCGCCGGGTGACATGAGCGGAGTTGAGCACCCTGCCGTCCCGATCGCGCACCTGCACCAAACCTCATGCTTCATTTCACACCGCCTTGACCGTCACCACCTGATCATTCTCCTTGTCGCTCAGGTGAATCGCGCAAGCGATGCAGGGGTCGAAGGAATGGATGGTGCGCAACACCTCGAGCGGCTGCTCGGGGTTGGCGATCGGGTTGTCGAGCAGCGAGGCTTCGTACGGTCCCGGCTCGTCCTTTTCGTTGCGCGGGCAGGCGTTCCAGGTCGAGGGCACGACGCACTGGTAGTTCTTGATCTTGCCGTTGTCGATGACTACCCAGTGGCTCAACACGCCGCGCGGCGCTTCGTGGTAACCGACACCCATCTGTTCGCCCTTGGGGAAGACCGGACGATTGAAGGTCTTGGTGTCGCCCTTGCCGATGTTGGTCACCAGCGCGTTCCACTGCTCGTCGAGCATGTCGACCATCACGGCACAGCGCACGGCGCGGGCGGCATGGCGGCCGATGGTGGAATGCAGCGCGTCGATGCCGACCTTGGTCTTGGCCAGGCTGGACACGGTATCGAGCGCCAGCGTCGCGTATTTCCTGGTCGGCTCGTGGCCGGCTGCGTACATGCACAGCACGTTGGCCAGCGGCCCGACCTGCGCCACCTTGCCGTAGAAGGTCGGCGACTTGAGCCAGGAGTACTTGCCGTCGGCCTGGAAGTCGGTGTAGTTGGGCTTGGTCTCGCCGGCATAGGGATGCAACGGCTTCTTCTCGTCGTAGTCGTACCATGAGTGCTTGACCGATTCCTCGACGCCCTTGGCCCAGTATTCGTCGTTGAAGCCCTTGATCGGCTTGAACTTCGATATGTCGCCGCCCTCGATGTAACCGCCGGGAAGGGCGAACTGCGTGCCCTTGGTATCCATCGGGATGTCCGGCACGCACAGGTAGTTGGTGACGCCCTTGCCGTATTTGGTCCAGTCGGCGTAGAAGGCGCCGACGGCGGCGACGTCGATGAGGTAGACGTTCTTGACGAAGTCGGCCAGTTCGTCGATCCAGCCCTTGACCGCCATCAGTCGCTCGACGGTGAGCACCGATTGCGAATCGGTGGCGATGGCGTTGGCAACGCCACCGACCGCGAGGTTCTGGATATGTGGCGTCTTGGAGCCGAGGATGGAAACGATCTTGTTGGCCTTGCGCTGGATTTCCAGTGCCTGCAGGTAGTGCGCCGTGGCCAGCAGATTGACCTCGGGCGAAAGCTTCATCGCCGGGTGGCCCCAGTAGCCGTTGGTGAAGATGCCGAGCTGGCCGCCGCCGACGAAATTCTTCAGCCGCTCCTGCACCGCCTTCATCTCGTGCTTGCCATTGAGCTTCCACGACGACAGGCTCTCGGCCAGGCTGGCGGTCTTGTCCGGGTCGGCCTTGAGCGCCGAGGTGACATCGACCCAGTCGAGCGCCGACAGGTGGTAGAAGTGCACGATGTGGTCATGCACCGCGTGCGCCAGGATGATGAGATTGCGGATGTACTGGGCGTTGAGCGGCACCTCGAGCTGCAGCGCGTTCTCGACCGCGCGCACCGAGGCGATGGCATGCACCGTGGTGCACACGCCGCAGATGCGCTGGGTGATGGTCCAGGCGTCGCGCGGGTCACGGCCCTGCAGGATCAGCTCGACGCCGCGGAACATCTGCCCCGATGACCAGGCCTTCTTCACCCGGCCGCCCTCGACATCGACGTCGATGCGCAGATGGCCTTCGATGCGGGTGATGGGATCAATGGTAATGCGTGCCATGGTGTATCTCCGTGTTCAGTGGGCCGGGGCTTCGCGCGGCAGTACCGGGAAGCGACGGGTAACGATGACGTAGACAAAAACTTCGGTGGCGAACATGCCGGCGGTGACGAGTATCTCGGACAGCGACGGGAAGTAGCTGAAGCCGGCACCGGTGTCATAACCGATGAGGAAGCCGTTCAGGCGCAGCAGGGAACCGCCCAGCATCAGCAGGATGCCGGCGACGAACAGCCGCGCCGGATTGCGCCGCTGCACCTCGCGGCCGATCAGGAAGAAGGGCGCGATGAAGCAGGCCATTTCGAGCCAGAACATCAGGCCTTCGAGGCTGAGGGCGAAAGAGCGGCCGATGACGCCACGGAAAATCACGTCGCCCAGGCGCACCGCCAGATAAGCGGCGACCACGCCGAGCATGATCCTGGCCATGGGGTTGAGCAGGCTGACCTCGATGCTGCGGCGATAGGCGCTGGATGCAATGCAGGACTCGAACAACACCACGGCGTAACCCATGATGATGGCGCTGAGCAGGAACAGCGCCGGAATCAGGGGCGTCTGCCACAGCGGATGCACCTGCGTGCCGAGCACCACCCAAAGCGTGCCCAGCGAGGACTGGTGCATCATCGGCAGCAGGGTGCCGAGCGCGATGACGATGAAGAGGAACTTGTTGAGCTTGCGCTTCATGTCCTTGAGGCCGAGCTTCTCGAGGAAGACCGGCGCAAACTCGATCCACATCACCACGATGTAGAGCGTGATACAGATCGCCACCTCGAACATCACCGAATTCGGGTTCACGGACCACGGCCAGTACATGTTCCAGACATTCCACCAGCGGCCAAGGTCGAAGATGACGCCGGCACCGGCGAGCGTATAGCCGAGCAGCGAGGCCAGCAGGGCCGGCCGCACCAGCGGGTGATACTCGCCCTTGTTGAAGATGTAGACCAGCATCGCCACCGAGAAGCCGCCGCAGGCGAAGGCCGAACCGATCATGACGTCAACCACGATCCAGATCCCCCACGGATAGCCGTCGCTGAGGTTGGTGACGGCGCCAAGGCCAAATATGAAACGGTAGAGCAGGATGGCGGCCATGATGGCCACCAGCGTGCCGGCGATGAAGGTCACCTTGTTGAGCAGCGGCCCGCCGACGGGTTCGGGCACGGCATGATGTTGCGCGCTCATGATTTGTCTCCCGGCTTGCCCGCGTCGTCATCGTCGGGCTTGACGTTTCTCTTGGCCACCCAGGTCAGCGCGCCGAGCACGGCGATCGGCATCAGCAAGCCGCCGTAAAGGGTGTGCTGGATGGTTTCCGAAGTGGCTGCCGACGAATAGGGCGGCAGATTGGGCATGCCGACCTTCTCGAAGGTCACGCCGGAGAGCTTGAGTACCTGGGTACCGCCATACTCCTTCTCGCCATAGACATGCTGCACGTACTTGCCGACCGACCCCTCATAGGTCTGGTCCGGCTCGTCGCGCCAGCCGTGGCGATTCTTCTGGCCCTTGCCGTCTTCCTTGCCCTGCAGCATTCTTTCCGTCGCCGGGCGCAGCCGTCCGCGCGGGAATTTCGTCACCGTGCCGGGCTTCAATGCCAGGCGCCGCTTGGCTTCGGCCAGCAGGTCCTCGCTGCGGCCGAACAGCGTCGCGCCAGTCGGGCAGACCTCGGCGCAAGCCGAGTAGTTGCCGTCCTTGTGGCGGTGGCGGCAGAGCTCGCACTTGCCGATGCGGCCGAGCGGGTCGTCGTACTGGTACTTGGGTATTCCGAAGGGACAGGCGGCGACGCAGTAGCGGCAGCCGATGCACTTGTCCGCGTTGTACTCGACGATGCCGTTCTCCGGGTTCTTGGTCATCGCCGACACCGGGCAGGCCGAGACGCAGCTCGGATCGGCACAATGCATGCATGAAGTCTTCATGAAGGCGTAACCGTTAACCTCGGCGTCCTTCGTATCCATGGTGCCGTTGCGATACATCTTGATGATGTTGAAGGTATAGCCGGTAGTATCGAGCGGCGTATCCCACAGATGATCGACGGTATTGAACTCCGGCGGGTTGTTGTTGGCTTCCTTGCAGGCCGCCATGCAGGCCTTGCAGCCGACACACAGCGTGGCGTCGTAGAGCAGGCCCATCGCCTCTGGCGGGCGTGTGTAGGTGTCGCGCGCCTGAACGACCGTGCTGCCGGCACCGACCATTGCGCCGGTCGCGGCCAGCGCACCTTTGAGAAAATCGCGTCGGGATGACATGTCAGACCTCCGCTTGGTTCTTGCCGGCCTTGTCCTGCGCTTTCTCCAGTTCTTCGGCCTTGTGCGACATGCCGAGGTTGCGCGTCAGCATGGCGGCACCACCGGCAGCGGCTCCGGCGATGGCTGCCAGCGCGGCAGCGGAGGCGAAGCTCGCGCCGCGGCCCTGTTCCTCGACGATGCGGGCGTATTGCAGCGGCGGCGCGACGTTGACCATCTTGGCCACGGCGTGGATGGGCTTGGCGAAGCCGATGCCTTTTTCGGTGCAGCCGATGCAGGGGTGGCCGCAGCCGACCGGCCAGGAAACCTCGCCGGTATCGCCGAAGCCCAGCGTCGGGCAGTTGGCGTAGGTTTCGGGACCCTTGCAGCCGAGCTTGTAGAGACAGTAGCCCTTGCGATGACCTTCGTCACCGAACTCCATGGCGAAGCGGCCGGCGTCGAAGTGGGCGCGGCGTTCGCAGTTCTCGTGGATCAGCCGTGAGTAGGCGAACAGCGGGCGACCCAGCTTGTCGGTCGCCGGCAGCGCACCGAAGGTGAGGAAATGCACCACCGTGGCGAGGAAGTTGTAGGGGCTGGGCGGGCAACCGGGAATCGTCACCACCGGCTTGCCCAGCACCTCGGCGACGCTGGAGGCGCCGGTCGGGTTGGGATCGGTCGCAGGCATGCCGCCCCACGAGGCGCAGGAACCGATGGCGATTACCGCCGCGGCGTCGGCCGCGACTTCCTTCACCAGATTGACCGCCGTCTGGCCGCCGACCTTGCAGTAGATGCCATTGTCGCGGGTCGGAATCGCGCCTTCGACGACAAGAACGTACTTGCCCTTGTGGGCTGCCATCGCATCCTTGCGCGCCTTCTCGGCCTGATGGCCGGCGGCGACCATCAGCGTCTCGTGGTAGTCGAGCGAGATGATGTCGAGAATCAGTTTCTCAAGCGTTGGATGTTCGGCACGCAGCAGCGACTCCGAACAGCCGGTGCATTCCTGGAAGTGCAGCCAGATCACCGAGGGCCGCTGGGCGGCCTCCACCGCTTTGGCGATGGCGGCTTCCGCCCCCGCCGGCAGGCCCAGCGTGGCGGCCACGCCGGAACAGAATTGCAGGAATTCACGTCGGGAAATCTGCAGGCGACGCTCGACTACATCAGCGGCGGCCTCGGCAGCCCGGTTCGTTTCGTGGATGAAAGCCTCTTGCATGATGCCCTCCATACCTCTGCTCCGAATGTGGGCATTCAACGCCCGTTGCGCAAAGCGATTTTTGCGCTAGATCAACGGACGCTAATATTCTCGAAACATTTTCCGCCGGCAAAATCTCAGGACACCAGGCCGATTGCATCCGCGCGATGGCGACATATACTGGGCTGAGTCCTTATGAAAAAAAGGAGGTTCGCCATGTCAAACAATTGCGCCGAAATGGTCAGCACATCACCGCTCGTTGCCGAATTGAACGACGAGCAGAAGGCTATCCTGGCCGAACTGGTGACTTGCCGCAGTCTTGCCGACGGGGAAATCCTGATCCGCGAAGGCGAGGTCAACAAGGAGTTGCATATCATCGCCACCGGCGGCCTTGCGGTCACCCGCAATACCGGTAGCGGCGACTGGGTGGTGCTGCACGTGCTGCGCCCGCGCGACATGGCGGGCGAGCTCGGTTTCCTCGACGACCAGGAGCACAGCGCCTCCCTGCGCGCGGTCGGCCCGACGCAGGTGTTCAGCCTCAGCCGCGACAAACTGGAGAGCCTGCTGGGCAGCCAGCCGGAGATCGTCTATCGCGTCATGCGCGCCATCGTCCGCGAGGTTCATGGCATCCTGCGCCGCATGAACGTGCAGTACGTCGAACTGACCAACTACATCACCAAGCAGCACGGCCGCTACTGATCGAAGTACGGCGGTATCGCGCCGGAAAAAGTCGGCGCTGGCGGGACGGCGAGATGTGCATGCGCCGCCCAGCCCGTCATGCGTGACGCCACCGCGACGTGTTCCCAAGCGCATTTGATCCAGCGCAAAAGAAGCTGACGCTGTTGGACTATGCTGACGCTGTGCTGCATTGCAACAGGAGATCGGGATGAAAACCGCCCCCAGCCCCGCTTTGAACGATCCGGGCATCGTTCCGGCAATCTTGGCGCGCCATGGCCACGACGCCACCCGCCTGATGCAGATCCTGCGCGAGACGCAGGAATCGCTCGGCTGGCTGGCGCCGGAAACCCTCACCGCGATCGCCAGTGGCGTCGGCTGGCCGCGCGCCAAGGTCGAGGGTACCGCAGCCTTTTACAGTTTTTTCCACCTGCGCCCGCGCGGCAAGTATTGCGTTCTGTGGTCGGACAACATCACCGATCGCATGCTCGGCAACCGCGAGTTGATGCAGGCCCTGTGCGAGAAGCTCTGGCTCGAACCGGGACGCCTGTCGGAAGATGGCCTGGTGAGCGTCAACACCACCTCCTGTACCGGCATGTGCGACCAGGGGCCGGCGGTGCTGGTGAATTACCGCGCCGTCACGCGCATGGACATGGCGCGCGTCGAGCAGATGGCCGAATTGATCCGCAACCAGGTGCCGCTCGACGAATGGCCCGCCGAGTGGTTTCAAGTCACGGACAACATCCGCCGCAAGGATGCCCTGCTCGACCACGGCCTGGTGCCGGGCGAGGCACTCGCCGCCGCCATGGCGCTTGGCCCGCAGGGGCTGATCGACGAGGTCAAGGCGGCCGGCCTGCGCGGGCGCGGCGGCGCCGGCTTTTCGACGGGCATGAAATGGGCGTTGTGCCGCGATGCCGCGGGCGAGGCGCATTACGTCGTCTGCAACGCCGACGAAGGCGAACCCGGCACCTTCAAGGACCGCGTGCTGCTCACCTCCTACGCCGACCTCGTCTTCGAGGGCATGACGCTGGCCGGCTATGCGATCGGCGCGAAGAGGGGCCTCATGTACCTGCGTGGCGAATACCGCTACATGCTGGATGCATTGGAGTCGGTACTGGCCAGACGGCGCGCCGAACGCCTGCTCGGCGCCCGCATCCTCGACAAGGATTTCGACTTCGACATCGAGATCCACTTCGGTGCCGGTGCCTATGTCTGCGGCGAGGAATCGGCGCTGATCGAATCGCTCGAAGGCAAGCCGGGGCGGCCGCGCATCCGCCCGCCTTTCCCGGTGACCCATGGCTACCTGGATCAGCCGACCGCAGTGAATAACGTCGAGACGCTCGCCGCCGCCTGCCTCGTCGCCCGTCACGGCGGCACCTGGTATGCCGGGCTCGGCACCGGCAAGTCGGCCGGCACCAAGCTGTTGTCGGTGTCCGGCGATGTCGAGCGACCCGGCATCTACGAGTATCCCTTCGGCGTCACCGTGGCGCAGGTGCTGCAGGACGCCGGCGTCACCAACTGCATCCAGGCGGTGCAGATTTCCGGCCCATCCGGTGTCTGCATCGGCCAAGACGAGCTTGAGCGCCGCATCGCCTTTGAGGACCTGCCGACCGCCGGCGCCTTCATGGTGTTCGACTGCACCCGCGACATGTTCGAGGTGGCGCGTAATTTCGCCCACTTCTTCGCCCACGAGTCCTGCGGATTTTGCACGCCCTGCCGCGTCGGCACGCAGATCGTCGCGCAATTGATGGACAAGTTGGAGACCAACCACGGTTCGCCCTACGACATCGACGAAATGTTCAAGATGCACCGCCTGATGCAGGGCGCGAGCCACTGCGGTCTAGGCAACTCGGCGTGCAACCCGCTGTTCGACACGCTCAACAAGTTCCGGCCGGCCTATGAGCGGCGCCTCAAGTCGCTCGACTACGAACCCGCCTTCGACCTCGACGCCGCGCTTTCTCAGGCCCGCCAGATGACCGGCCGCGACGATGCCGGCGCGCATCTCGACAACATGGAATGACAGCCATGAGCGAACAAAACATTTTCCTGCTCGACGGCGAGGAAATCGCCTTCGCCCCCGGCCAGACCATCATGCAGGCCGCCCAGTCCGCCCACAAGTACATCCCGCACCTGTGCTGGCATCCGGAGTTCAAGCCGCACGGCTCGTGCAAGCTGTGCACGGTCAAGATCAACGGCCGGTTCGGCTCTTCGTGCACCGTCGAGGCCGCCGCCGGCCAGAACGTGGAGAACCGCACGGCCGAGCTCGACGACAAACGCCGCACCTTGTTGCAGTTGCTGTTCGTCGAGGGCAACCATTTCTGCCCGAGCTGCGAGAAGAGCGGTGACTGCCTGCTGCAGGCCACCGCCTACGAGATGGGCATGATGACGCCGCACTTCGACCACTTCTATCCGGACCGGCCGGTCGACGCCTCGCACCCGGATGTGATGCTCGACTTCAACCGCTGCATCCTCTGTTCGCTGTGCGTGCAGGCTTCGGAACTGGCCGACAAGAAGAACGTCTTCGTCATGGGCGGGCGCGGCATGCGAGGCCGCAAGATCATTCTCAACAGCGAATCCGGCAAGCTCGGCGACACCGACTTCAGCGTCGACGACCGCGCCGCCAGCATCTGCCCGGTGGGCGTGATTCTCAAGAAGCGCGTCGGCTTCGTCGTACCTTACGGTGAGCGCACCTACGACAAGGCTCCCGTTTCCGCAGTGGAGGCAGCAAAATGAGCAAACTGCGCGTGGCCACGACATCGCTGGCCGGTTGCTTCGGCTGTCACATGTCCCTTCTGGACATCGACGAACGCCTGCTCGACCTGCTCGAACTGGTCGAGTTCGACCGCTCGCCGATAACCGACATCAAGCACTGCGGCCCCTGCGATCTGGGCATCATCGAAGGCGGCGTGTGCAACGCGGAAAACGTCCATGTGCTGCGCGAGTTTCGCAAGAACTGCAAGATCCTCGTCGCCACCGGCGCCTGCGCGGTAAATGGCGGCCTGCCGGCGCAACGCAACCATCTGGAACTCCACGACATTCTCACGGCCGTGTATCAGACCGAAGGCGGGCTCGCCCATGGCGCGCAGATTCCGAACGACCCCGAACTGCCGCTACCGCTCAACCAGGTGCATCCGATACATGAAGTGGTCAAGGTCGATTACTTCCTGCCGGGCTGCCCGCCTTCGGGCGATGCGATCTGGAAATTCCTCACCGACCTGATCGCCGGACGCACGCCGAGCCTCGGCCACGGCCTGCTGCATTACGACTGAATCAAGCACTGGGGTTTGCCATGCCATTCGAACTTGAAACCGCCGCCCATCCCGAAAGCCTGCGCCGCGTCGCCATCGAGCCGGTGTCGCGCGTGGAAGGTCACGGCAAGGTCACGCTGCTGCTCGACGACAACAACAAAGTGCATCAGGTGCGCCTGCACATCGTCGAGTTCCGCGGCTTCGAGAAATTCATCGAAGGCCGACCCTACTGGGAAGTGCCGGTGATGGTGCAGCGCCTGTGCGGCATCTGTCCGGTGTCGCACCACCTCGCCGCATCGAAGGCGATGGACCAGATCGTCGGCGCAACACTGACGCCCACCGCCGAGAAGATCCGCCGCCTGATGCACTACGGCCAGATCCTGCAGTCGCACGCCCTGCACTTCTTCCACCTGTCCTCGCCGGACCTGCTGTTCGGCTTCGGCTCGGATGTCGCCACGCGCAACATCGTCGGCGTCGTCGCCGCCGCGCCAGAGATCGCCAAGAAGGGCGTGCTGCTGCGCAAGTACGGTCAGGAAGTGATCCGCATGACCTCCGGCAAGCGCGTGCATGGCACCGGCTCGATTCCGGGCGGTGTAAACAAGTCGCTCCACGCCGAGGAGCGCGCCGCGCTGCAGAAGGATATCTACCAGATTGTGGCCTGGAGCCGCGACGCGGTGCAAATGATCAAGGGCCTGTTCGCGCAGAACCTGGCCGCCTACAACGCCTTTGGACGCTTTGACGCCCACAACATGTGCCTGGTGCGGGCCGACGGCGCCATGGACCTCTACCACGGCGGCCTGCGCGCACGCCGCTCCGACGGCAGCACGCTGTTCGACCATTTCGACTACGACCACTACTGGGATGTGATCACCGAGGACGTGAAGTCGTGGAGCTACATGAAGTTCCCCTACTTCAACGCGATGGGCAACTCGGACGATGGCTGGTACCGCGTCGGCCCGCTGACGCGGGTGACGCAGTGCGACTTCATCCCGACGCCGCTGGCCGACCGGGAGCGCGAGGAATTCCTCGCCTTCGACGGCGGCAACGCGGCCGGCGCGACGCTGGGCTACCACTGGGCCCGCATGATCGAGATGCTGCATGCGGCGGAGGCGATCAAGGACCTGCTGCACGATGATGACATTTGCGGCAGCGACCTGATGGCCGCCGGCAAGCGCCAGGAACGCGGCGTCGGCGTGATCGAGGCCCCGCGCGGCACCCTGATCCACCACTACCGCGTCGATGAAAACGACCAGGTGATCCGCGCCAACCTGATCGTCTCCACCACCCACAACAACCAGGCGATGAACGAGGCGATCCGCGTCGTGGCGCGGCAGTATCTCGACGGCCAGGAACTCACCGAAGGCCTGCTCAACCACATCGAGGTCGCCATCCGCTGCTTCGATCCCTGCCTGTCGTGCGCCACCCATGCGCTGGGACAGATGCCGCTGGAGGTTGAAATAGTCGGCGTTGGCGGCACGGTGCTCGACCGCATGATGCGCAACGGCGACGGGCGTTGCGCGCGCCCCGAACCGCAGTGAGCGTCGCTCCGCTCCTGATCTTCGGCTGGGGCAATCCCTCACGCGGCGACGATGCGCTCGGCCCGCTGTTCATCGAGCGCCTGGAAGCCATGGATCTGCCTGGCGTCGAATGCCTGACCGATTTCCAGCTGCAGGTCGAGCACGCGCTCGACCTCGAAAACCGCAGCCGCATCCTGTTCGTCGATGCCAGCCTCGATGGCGCCGCGCCCTTCGCGGTGTCGCCGCTCGACGCCAACCGCGACACCAGCTTCAGCACCCATGCCATGTCGCCGGCGGCGGTAATGCAGGTCTACGAAGAACTTCACGACGAAGCCCCGCCACCCTGCACCCTGCTGGCCATCCGCGGCGAACGCTTCGAGCTGGGTGAGGCGCTATCGACGAACGCCGCAGCCAATCTCGATGCGGCGCTGGCCTGGACCCGCCGCTGGCTGGAGGCACAATGAACATCCACCGCGACACGGCCGCCATGCTCGCCTTGCTGGCGCTGGCTTTGGTCTGGGCACTGCCGGCACGGGCGCAGCCGCCCGCCGAGATCGCTACCATCGTCCAGTTCCACACCGTCTGCAACAACTGTCACGAAGGCGAATGCAGCGGCCGGCTCAGCTTCAATTCCGGCGCCGAGGCGGCGCGTTCGCACATTGAACGCCACCTCGGCGCCAAGCAGCACGATGTGCAGGTCGCCGCCCTGTTCGCAATGCTGCAGGCGGTGAAGGAATCGTGCAGCCACTATCCGGTGGTGCCGCTGCGGCCGGCGATCGGTACTTGGCAGGCCGCGGAACTGGCACCCTGGCGCAACGCGCCGGCCGGCGCCTACTTCATCCCGCTGGGCAAGTTCGCCGCCGGCCAGCGGCAGCTGGCGCTCGAATTCGACGGCGCGGCCGAAGGCAACGCGCGCATCGACGACGACCACATGGAAACGATTGCCGACGAGCGCCTTTGCCGCAGTGGCGGCAGCACGCTCGAGTTCGACGCCAGGGCCGACACTGCCTACTTCCTGCACCTGAAATCCGGCGCGGCAACCCTGCGGCACATCGTCTTCCGCTAGCCGCCCGGCATGACCTGAATCAATGCCGCGCGCGAACTTTCGCGCATACTTGTTGCACCGCATCAATCGACGGCGCAAAATTGGCGCAAGCAAATTGGGAGCCGCCATGGCCACGCTCGAAACCCTGGACTTCATCGAAAACCGCACCTACGACGAGATCAAGGTCGGCGACAGCGCCTCGCTGACGCGCACCATGCGCCCCGAGGACATCCAGATGTTCGCCATCATGTCGGGCGACATCAACCCGACCCACGTCGATCCCGAATACGCACGCTCCTCGATGTTCCGGGAGGTGGTGGCCCACGGCATGTGGGGCGGCGTGCTGATTTCCAATGTGCTCGGCACCGAGTTTCCCGGCCCCGGCACGGTCTATGTCGACCAGGCGCTGCATTTCTCGCGGCAGGTGCGCATCGGCGACACGCTCACCGTCACCGTCACCTGCCAGCGCAAGTTCGACCACAACCATCACATCATCTTCGACTGCCAGTGCGTCAACCAGGAAGGGCAGACGGTCATCGGCGGCAATGCCGAGGTGCTGGCACCGACCGAGAAGATCCGCCGCCCCAAGGTGACGCTGCCCGAACTGCGGCTGTCCGAAACCCGAAAAGCCCGCCACGAGCACCTGCTCGAAATAACCGCGGGACTGGAGCCGATCGCCATGGGCGTGGCACATCCCTGCGATTTCGAGTCGCTGCGCGGCGCCTTGCTGGCGCGCGACCGCGGCCTGATCGTGCCAACCCTGATCGGCCCCGCCGACAAAATCCGCGGCCTCGCCGAACAGCATGGCCTCGACCTTTCCGGCGCCACCATCATCGACGTCCAGCACAGCCACGCCGCCGCCGAGGCAGCCGTGGCACTGGCGCGCGACGGCGCCGTCGAGGCGCTGATGAAGGGTTCGCTGCACACCGACGAACTGATCAGCGAAGTCGTGAACAAGAACACCGGGCTGCGCACCGAACGCCGCATCAGCCATGTCTTCGTGATGGACGTGCCGACCTATCCGCGGCCGCTGCTGATCACCGACGCGGCGATCAACGTGGCGCCGACGCTGGAGGACAAGGTCGATATCGTGCAGAACGCCATCGAACTGGCGCAGATGCTCAAAGTGCCCGAGCCAAAGGTGGCGATCCTCGCCGCCGTCGAGACCGTAAACCCCAAGATGCAGGCCACGCTGGATGCCGCCGCGCTGTGCAAGATGGCCGACCGCGGCCAGATCAGGGGCGGACTGCTCGACGGGCCGCTGGCCTTCGACAACGCCATCTCGGTGGTGGCGGCGCGCACCAAGGGCATCAAGTCGGCCGTGGCCGGCCAGGCCGACATCCTGCTGGTTCCCGACATCGAATCGGGCAACATGCTCGCGAAGCAACTCGAATACCTCGCCGACGCACTGGCGGCCGGCATCGTGCTCGGCGCGCGGGTGCCCATCGTCCTCACTTCACGCGCCGACACGGCCGAGACGCGCACCGCCTCGACGGCCGTCGCCGTGGTCATGGCCCACGCCCGCCGCGGCACCAAGGGTTAGCCATGAGCCAGGCAATACTCACCATCAATGCCGGATCGTCGTCGATCAAGTTCGCGCTGTTCGCCCTCGACGGCGACGCGGCCCGGATCCCCGCCCGGCCCGAGTTGCTCGGGCAGATCGACGGCATCGGCGCCAGCCCCCACCTCAAGGCCAAGGACGCGGCGGGCAAAACTCTAGACGACGTCGATCTCGACCTCGCCGGTCATCCCGAATCACAGCATCGCGCCGCGCTGACTTTTCTGGTCGAGTGGCTACAGCGCCACGAGGACGGTCGCACCATCGCCGGCGTCGGCCACCGCGTGGTGCATGGCGCCGAAAAATACTCGCAGCCGATCCGCCTCGACTCCGCCGCCATCGCCCAGTTGCAGGCCTTCATCCCGCTCGCCCCGCTGCACCAGCCGCACAACCTTGCCGGCATCGAGGCGATGCGCGCGGCGCTGCCCGGCATCCCGCAGGTCGCCTGCTTCGACACCGCCTTCCATCGCAGCCAGCCCGCCGTCGCGCAACTGTTTGCGCTGCCGCGCCGCATCACCGCGCAGGGGGTGCGCCGCTACGGCTTCCACGGCCTCTCCTACGAATACATCGCCGACGTGCTGCCGCAGCATCTCGACGCCGGCCGCGCCGACGGTCGGGTCATCGTCGCGCATCTGGGCAACGGCGCCTCCATGTGCGGCATGCTCGGGCGCAGGAGCATGGTTACCACCATGGGTTTCACCGCCGTCGAGGGGCTGATGATGGGCACCCGCAGCGGCAGCCTCGACCCCGGCGTGCTGCTCTACCTGATGGACTACGCCGGCATGGACGCCAAGGCGTTGACCAACCTGCTCTACAAGGAATCCGGCCTGCTCGGCGTTTCCGGCATTTCACAGGACATGCGCGAGCTTCTCGCCAGCCCGGCGCCCGAGGCCGCCGAAGCGGTCGAACTGTTCTGCTATCGCATCGTGCGCGAAATCGGTTCGCTCGCCGCCGCCCTGGGCGGACTCGACGCCCTGGTATTCACCGGCGGCATCGGCGAACACGCCGCGCCGGTGCGCCAAATGGTCTGCTCCCGCCTCGGCTGGCTCGGCATCGAACTCGACCCGGTGGCCAATGCCGCCGACGCCGTGCTGATATCCACTGCGGCCAGCCGCGGCGCCGCCCTGGTGCTGCCGACCAACGAGGAATGGATGCTGGCCCGCCACACTGCCAGGCTGCTCGCCTGAAAACTCGGCCCTGGCAGGACGGCGCCGGGCCGGTTTCGGCACGTCGGCCCTGCCTACCCTCTCCACCGCCTATTACTTTCGTCGCGGCAAATCAGCCCCAATCGCCTGATTTTTGGGAAATATTAGCTTTTTCTAACCTACTACATATAGTATGCCTGACACAATACCCATACTAGGAAAAAATATAACTAATTGATTTATAAAGGCGCGTCTTTTTTTGGTTTGCATTTTTCGACGAGGGGAGTATCTTTTCGCCCGCTGACCCATGCACAGCTCCCGCCGATCCCACCCACTCTTCGGAAAATAAGATATGACAATGATGACCGAGACTACCGAGGAAACAGTTAATCATCAACAGCTTGGCCTGCCATTACCACAGGAGATCTCGGGCGAGGTCCTGCTCGAGAAGTACGCAAAAGGCGGTGAAAGAGACGTCCGCGACGTCCGCACCCGCGTCGCCCGCGCCCTCGCTGCCATCGAAAAGGAAGACAAGCGCCCCCACTGGGAAGCGAAATTCCTCGAAGCCCAGGAAAACGGCTTCGTTCCCGCCGGCCGCATCAACTCCGCCGCCGGCACCGACCTTTGCGCCACCCTCATCAACTGCTTCGTGCAGCCGGTCGGCGATTCGATTTCCGAAATTGTCGATGGCCGCCCCGGCATCTACACCGCGCTGCTGCAAGCCGCCGAGACCATGCGGCGCGGCGGCGGCGTCGGCTACGACTTTTCCAGCATCCGCCCGATCGGCGCCCATGTGAAGGGCACCCAGTCGCGCGCCTCCGGCCCCGTCTCCTACATGCGCGTGTTCGACCGCTCCTGCGAGACCGTCGAGTCCGCCGGCAGCCGCCGCGGCGCCCAGATGGGCGTGCTGCGCTGCGACCACCCGGACATCGAGGAATTCATCCACGCCAAGGACAGCGGCGACCTCACCAACTTCAACATTTCCGTCGGCGTTACCGACCCCTTCATGGAAGCGGTCGAGGCCGACGGCGAGGTCGAACTGGCCCACCGCGCCACGCCATCGGCCGACATCCTCGCCGCCGGCGCCTACCAGCGCGAGGACGGCCTCTGGGTCTATCGCAAGCTCAAGGCGCGCGAGCTGTGGGACCAGGTCATGCGTTCCACCTACGATCATGCCGAGCCGGGGATCCTCTTCCTCGACCGCATGAACAAGGACAACAACCTCAACTACTGCGAGACCATCGAGGCCACCAACCCCTGCGCCGAGCAGCCGCTGCCGGCTTACGGCTGCTGCTGCCTGGGCTCGATCAACCTCACCAAGTTCGTCAAGCACCCCTTCGAGCAGAATGCGGAATTCGACTACGCCGCCTTCGGCGCGGTGATCGACACCTCGGTGCGCATGCTCGACAACGTCCTCGACGCCACCCACTGGCCGCTCGATCAGCAGCGCAAGGAAGCCGAATCGAAGCGCCGCGTCGGACTTGGCTTCACCGGGCTGGGCGACGCGCTGATCATGCTCCGCCTCAAGTACGACACGCCCGAGGCCCGCAGCATGGCGACGAAGATTTCCGAATACATGCGCGACCGCTCCTACCTCTACTCGGTCGAACTGGCCAAGGAGCGCGGCGCCTTCCCGCTGTTCAACGCCGACCTCTATCTCACCGGCGGCAACTTCGCCTCGCGCCTGCCGCAGGAGATCAAGGACAAGATCCGCAAGCATGGCCTGCGCAACTCGCACCTGCTGTCGATCGCGCCCACCGGCACCATCTCGCTGGCCTTCGCCGACAACGCCTCCAACGGCATCGAACCGCCCTTCTCCTGGACCTACACCCGCAAGAAGCGCATGAGCGATGGCACCTTCAAGGAGTACGCGGTCGAGGACTACGCCTGGCGTCTCTACAAGCACGGCGGCAGCGACGTCACCAAGCTGCCGGACTACTTCGTCACCGCGCTGGAAATCTCGGCGCACGCGCACAAGGACATGGTGGCGGCGGTCGCGCCGTGCATCGACACGGCCATTTCCAAGACCGTCAACGTGCCCGAGGATTATCCCTACGCCGATTTCGAGCATCTCTATCTCGATGCCTGGAAAGCCGGCCTCAAGGGCCTGGCCACCTACCGCCCCAACAAGGTGCTCGGCTCGGTGCTGTCGGTGGAGCCCAGTGGCGGCAGCCACAACCAGAAGCAGCCGCAGGACGTCACCTACGACTCCGCCAACAAGCGTCTTTCGATCGGCTCGCTGCCCGCCCCGGTGCTGGCATCCCTGCGCTGGCCCAGCCGCCCACGCATGCACGAGGGCAACATCGCCTGGAGCTACATGATCGAAACGCCGCACGGCGAGTTCGCGCTGTTCGTCGGCCAGATCGAGAACGGCCTGGGCCGCGCCGTGCCCTTCGAGGTATGGGTCAATGGCGTCGAACAGCCGCGCGGCCTTGGCGCCGTCGCCAAGACGCTGTCGATGGACATGCGCGCCAACGACAAGGCCTGGCTCAAGCTCAAGCTCGACGTACTGGCCCGTACCGTCGGCGAGGAATCCTTCGAGATCCCCTTCCCGCCCGTCGGCGAACGCCGTCTTGTACCCGGCGCCATCTCGGCGCTGGCGCAGGTGGTGCGCCACCGCTGCGAGCAGCTGTGCCCGCTGGATTCCAACGATCCGACACCGGTGCTCGACTGCATGTTCTCGCGCGACGAGCCCAAGACCGGCACCGACGGCACACTGTCCTGGACGGTCGACATCTCCAACCCCGCCTCGGGCGAGGAGTTCGTGCTCGGCCTCAAGGAAATCACCCTGCCCGACGGCGTCACCCGCCCCTACTCGGTCTGGCTCTCCGGCAACTACCCGCGCGCGCTCGACGGCCTCACGCGCCTGCTCTCGCTCGACATGCGCGTGATGGACCCGGCGTGGATCGGCATGAAGCTCCGGAAGCTCCTGAACTACCCGGAGCCACTCGGCGATTTCATGGCCAAGGTGCCCGGCTCCAACAAGCAGCAGAACTGGCCCTCGACCGTCGCCTACATCGCGCGCCTCATCATGCACCGCTACGCCATGCTCGGCATCCTCGACGAGAACGGCTATCCGACGCGCGAAATGGGCATCCTCGAAATGCCGCGCGAAAAAGGCGAACTCAAGATCACGCAGGGTTCGCTCTGCGGCGAATGCGGCAACATGACCGTGATCCGCAAGGACGGCTGCGACTTCTGCACCGCCTGCGGCGCGGTGGGCAGTTGCGGCTGATGAGCAATTGAGCAGTTAGGCCACACCCGCCCAACGCAGTTGGACGGGTTCTGAAAAAGACTTCGGCCCGGGAAACCGGGCCGAAGTCTTTTGCACACTCTCTGCGTCCGCCTATTTCCGGGCTGGCGTGTCGAGTTTCGGCAGCAGCCAGATCAGCAGCAACGGCACCACCGGCAGCGAGAGGGCAAGGATGACCCAGCCGGTAACGGAGCGTCCCTTGCGCTTGGCCAGCACTGCCGTCGGGATGGCGGTCGCTACGGTCAGAATCGTCAGGAACAGCAGAGCGGACAGGGACGCCTCGATCATTTCGGGACTGATGCCCAGTTGTCCCAGCAGGGCGACGGCGTCCGGGTCTAGCATCGCGGCTTTCGCACGAGCAGCCGCATCATGCGCCGATGCCGAGGTCCTGGCCGTAGGGCGCGCTTTCCATGTGGAAGGCAACTGGCCCGTTGGGGTGGGCATGGAGGAACTGGACGACGAAGGGTGAATCGGAGGCCAGCAGTTCCTCGGCCGTGCCCTCCGCCTCGACCACACCGTTGTGGATCAGGTAGACGTAATCCACGACCTTGAGCGATTCGGAAACGTCGTAGGTCACCACGATGGAGGTCACGCCCAGCGCATCGTTGAGGCGCCGGATCAGCCGGGCGATCACGTTGAGCGAGATGGGATCGAGGCCGGCGAACGGTTCGTCGTACATGGTCAGCATCGGATCGAGCGCGATGGCCCGCGCCAGCGCCACCCGCCGGGCCATGCCGCCGGAGAGTTCGTTCGGCATCAGCCCGGTGGTGCCACGCAGGCCGACCGAGTGCAACTTCATCAGCACCAGGTCATGTATCAGTTCTTCCGGAATGTCCGTCAGCTCGCGCATCGGGAAGGCGATGTTGTCGAACACCGAAAGGTCACTGAACAGCCCGCCGGCCTGGAACATCAGCCCCATGTTGCGGCGCATCTCGTAGAGGCCCTGGCGGTCCAGCTCATGGATGACGCGGCCGTCGACCTTGACGCTGCCGCTATCGGGCCGCAGTTGCCCGCCGATCAGGCGCAGCAGCGTGCTCTTGCCCGAGCCGCCGGCGCCGAGGATGGCCACCACCTTGCCGCGCGGCACGCGCAGGCTGATGCCGTTGAATATCTTGCGCGAGCCATAGGAAAAGTGCAGGTCGTCGATCTCGATGAGAGTTTCGGATTGGTGGCTCATACCTGCATTGTTACCCCTTGAAGGACGACGCCAGACGTCGCCGGATGGACATGTAGCCATCAATTCTACGGCGATGCGGGGCCAAACAGGAGCGAGCCCGCATCACGGGCGGGCCGAAACCGGCTGTCGGCTAGCTGCCGACCAGACGCAGCGCGAAGCTGCGCCGCTCGGCTTCATCGGCTTCGTAGTCGTCCGGCGGCCGGTTGCCCGGCAAGGCGGCGGCAAGGGCGAAGTCGGTGGTCAGCACGTGATTGTTGATGAAGTCGATGAGGCAGGCATGCAGGTCGCGCGCCGCCTTTACCGGGCTTGCCTCCATCAGATGCTGCAATCGCCCGATCTCGGCGACGAAGGTCTGATGCTCCCGGTGCAGTCGCTCCTGCAGGGCCGCATCGACCTGGTAGCGCGCGGCCAGCGATTCTTCCGAAACGAGGTGGTGGCAGATGTAACCGGCCAACTGCAGGAACACCATGCTGAGGATGTGGGGCTCGGGCTTTTCCAGCGCGGTGTCGAGCAGGTTCACCAGATCGAACAGGTGACGGTGCTCCCGATCAATGTCGGGATTTCCGGTTTCGAATTTTTTGCTCCACTGGATAGGCACGGTGCGACCCTCGTCGTTGCGGCAGCTAAAGCGAGCGCCGATTGTCCGGCACCCCGCCACTACGACTTTTGACATACATCAAGCACTGGCGTCGCGGACCAAAAAAGTCGGCGCTAGCGGGACGGCGAGGCGTCACCGCCGGCTCTGGATTTCCTCGATGAAGCCAACCATGCCGGTGCGGATGTTGGCGGCGTTGCCTTCGTCGGTGTCGATGTGCATGGCCAGGCGGTAGTTGGGATTGACGCGCACCACGACGTCGCCGTAGATCAGTTCGCGGTCGCCCTCGACGCGCACGCGCACGACGTACTTGTCGCGCAGCCGCAGCTTCATCGCGTCCTCGGGCGACATGTGGATATGCCTTTGCGCACAAATGACGCCGCGCTCGATGGTAGCGGTGCCACCAGTGCCCTTGAGCGTGATGCCAGGCGTGTTGGCGAGGTCGCCCGATTCGCGGATCGGCGGCTGGATGCCGAGCTTGAACTGCTCGGTCATGGCGATCTCGACCTGGGTTTCCTTGCGCGTCGGGCCGAGCACGCGCACATTGGCGATGGTGCCCTTGGGGCCGACGAGATCGACCTTTTCCTTGCAGGCGAACTGGCCGGGCTGGGACAGTTCGTGTTCGGGCGTAAGCTGGTGGCCGGGACCGAACAACTGGTCGACATCGCTCTGCGCCAGATGCACATGGTGGGCCGATATCTCGATGGGAATCGGTGCCGCGGCCTCGTCCTGGATCGCCAGGCTGATCTGGTTGCGCTCGACGGCGCGCAATGCTTCCCATGCCACCAGCCGCTCGTCGTCATTGGCGATGACCAGGACCGTTACCGGCGAATCGTCGGCAGAAATCACGCCGCAGCAGCCGGCACGTTCGAGCGTGCGGTTCTTTTCCTCGTCGAGCTTGATGCCCATGTAGGCCAGGCCTTGGCAGGCCAGGCTGCGCACGGTGGGACTGGTTTCGCCGATGTCGCCGGTGAAGGCCAGCACGTCAAGCCCGCCCATGGCTGCGACATAGGCACCGATGTTTTTCTTGATCTGGTAGCAATAGGCCTTGTGCGCCAGCAACGCACGGTGGTGGCCCTCGGCGGCGGCTTCCTCGATGGCGTGGATGTCGCTGGATATGCCCGAGATGCCCTTCAGGCCGCTCTCGGTATTGATCAGCTGGCTCAGCGCCTCGGCCGACATGCCGTAGTGGTCCATCAGGTGGATCATCACCGCCGGGTCGATGCTGCCGGCGCGGCTGGCCATGATGAGTCCGTCTGATGGCGTCATCCCCATGGTGGTGTCGACCGAGCGGCCATGGTCGATGGCGCAAATCGACGAGCCGATGCCGAGGTGGCAGGAGATGATCTCGAGTTCGCCCAGCGGCCGCTTCAGCACCTCGGCCGACTTGAGCGAGATGTAGCGGTGCGAGGTGCCGTGGAAACCGTAGCGGCGGATGCCCTCCTTCTTGTAAAGGTCGTAGGGCAGGCCGTAGAGATAGGCGTAGGGCGCCAGCGTCTGGTGGAAGGCGGTGTCGAAGACAGCGACGTGCGGCGCCGTTGGAAAATACTTCTTCGCCTCGCGGATGCCAACCAGATTGTGGGGATTGTGCAGGGGCGCGAACACAGACAGTGCCTCGATGTCTTCCATCACCTGAGGCGTGATCAGCGCCGCGCTGGAAAACTTGGCGCCACCATGCACCACCCGGTGGCCGACGGCCACGACCTCGAAGGGCGTGAACAGGTAGACATCGTCGAGCGACTGCATCGACTCGAACAGCACCTTGAGGAAATCCTCCAGCGCGAAGGCCGGGCGCTGCCGATGCACGGCCTTGCCACCGGCCGTCAGAGTAATGCGCGCGGTAACGCCGTCGCTGTTGTCGATGACGCCGTGGACATCGCTGCGCTCGTCGTGGGTGTCATAGACGCCAAAGTGGATCTGGCTGACACCGACGTTGAGGGCCAGTATCTTGCCCGGCACATCGGTCTTGAGACTCAGCGCATAGGGGTCGGACGAGCGGGTCAGGGCCTGGTCGTGCAACTGGCGACTGGTGAGGTCAACCGCCTGGGCGCGGGCGCGTTCGGCCAGCAGGCGGGCCAGATAAGTGATGGCGCGCGGGCTGACGAGAATGCGGCTGTTGAACACATCCTGCGGGATCATCAGCACGAAGCAGCGGTTGCCGGCGATGACATCGGCCACGGTGCGATCGCCGGTCAGCAGCGACATCTCGCCGAAGACGTCGCCGTCCTCGAGCTTGGCCACCTGGACGCGCCCGCCATGGCTGTCGGTCACCGAGATTTCGGCATGGCCGCTCACCAGCACGCCGAAGAAACTGCCGGCGGCACCGCATTCCAGAATCGCCTGGTTACCCTCGAATGTCCGCAACTCCGAAAGTGCTGCGATTTCCTCGATGTTGGCGACATCGAACCCCTTGAACAGGGGAACCTTCTTGCTGAGAAACTGAATGAGTTCGGCTGGGGTCATGATGGCCTCGTGACTTGGCCCGCCGCCGCGACAAACATGTTGCGGCAACTATGGCAGATACCGGCAAGTATACTGCTGCACCGCACAAAACCAAAGCCGCGATTGGGCTGGATGGCAGCAATCGGCCTAGATTGCGATTTCCAGGCCTTCGTAGGCAAGAAGAAACTCGGGGTCGCCCGGGCACCTGCCCGCACGGGCGACGGCTGCGGCAAAAACCCTTTCAAGTTCGTCGTCGCTGCGCGTCGGCTCGTGATGGGTGCAGACCAGTTGCTTCGCGCCGACGCGCCGCGCCTGGGCGATGGCGCCATCGAAGGTGCCGTGCCCCCAGCCGCGCTTGGCCGGGTATTCCTCCACGGTGTAGGAAGAGTCGACGATCAGCACATCGACGCCGCGCATCGCGGCCTCGATTCCAGCCTGTTTCTGTTCCACGTGGTGCTGGTATTCGGCGTAGCCCTCGTCCTCCGGCTCGTAGATGTTGGCCTCCGGTTCGTGGTCACCGGTGAAGAACACCGACTTGCCGTTGCAGTCGATGCGATAGCCGAGATTGATCACTGGATGATTGAGCAGGGTGCTGGTCACCGAGGCATCGCCAACGACGACCGGCGCACCAACGGTCAGCGTTTCGTAGCTGATGGCGGCGCGCAGTTCGGCCTCGCGGATCGGGAAATAGCTGTACTGCAACTGCACGTCCATCACCTGGCCAATGCCCTGCCCGGAAATGATGTCGTGAGCGCCGTGGATTGTCACGCTGTTGCCCGGGATGTAGAGCGGCGTGAAGAACGGCAGGCCCTGGATGTGATCCCAGTGGGTATGGGTAATGAAAATATTGGCCGCGACTGGCAGTCGTGCGAGCAGCGACTGCGCCAGGGGAAAGATGCCGGTGCCACCATCGAGGATGATCAACGTGTCGTCGTCGCTGCGCACCTCGATGCAGGTGGTGTTGCCGCCGTAGCGCACGGTATGCGGCCCGGGCGAAGGGATCGAGCCGCGCACACCCCAGAACTTGACCTTCACCGTTCGGCTCCGACCTGGGCAAAGGCATTCGCATCGGCAACGATCTTCTGCAAGTCGCCCAGCGACAGCACGACCTGTTCGAGATCGTCGCCAAAACGCGCGGGCGCCGCGCAGGCCTCGTCGTTGCGCCAGGGATGGCCGGCATCGCCGAGTTCACGCATGCGGCTGATCTGGTTGGCCACGCGCAGGCAGTCCATCATCGCGTCAGGCTCGTGTTCTTCACTATGATGCATGCGGATCACGTCAACCAGGTGCGGCGGAAATTGCCAGCGTTCGGCCAGCTTGGCGCCGATGAAGCCGTGGTCGACACCGATCACCTGCCGCTCGGCCTGGTGCAGCGACATTCCGCCCTGATAGGTCAGTTCAAGCGCTTCGCGAAATTCCGGTGCAAGGTACTGCGCCAGCACCACCTTGCCGAAATCGTGCAGCAGCCCGGCGATGTAGCAATCGCCGGGATCGGCCTCGCCCTTGGCATATTGACTCGCCAGCTGGCGCGCGATGGCTGCCGTGGTCAGCGAATGCAGCAGATAGCGCTGGATGTCGAAGCCGGCGGCGTTCATGCGCGGCAGGATGCCGACGGCGGCGAAGGCCAGTGCCAGGTTCTTGACGGTGTTGAGGCCGAGATAGACCACCGACTGATTCACCGAGGTGATCTTGTTCGGCAGGCTGTAGTAGGCCGAGTTGATGACCTTCAGCACCTTCATGGTCATCACCGGGTCCTTCTCGATGACGCCGACCAGATCCTTGGGCAGGCAGTTGATGTTGCGCGTCATCTCGAGGATCTTCTGCACGCTCTTGGGAAAAGCGGGCATGCGCTCGACGGCTATGCCGAGCTTGCGTTCGAGTTCTAGCGAGAGTTGCGCCACGACAATCGACCGGGAAGTACGATCGCCCGATTATAGGGCGTTGCCGCTCAGGCAGCGATGCGCTCGTAATACCGTGCGCGGTAGAGCAGGCGCCTCTGCTCGGCGGTCTCGCTGAAGCCGCTGCGGTCGTGCAGCACGTTGTTGCAGACCAGGCCCATGCCCGGTTCGAGGCGGCCGTGCAGCGTCCACGGTGTCGGCTGCGCCAGGGTGCGTTCCAGCGCTGCCACCGCCGCCTTGGTCGCCGCGTCGTCGCGCCACAGGATGCTCTTGGTGCGCGCGGTGTAACGCATGTGCAGGAAGCCGGCGGAGTCCACCGAGAACACCGGGCCTGGCTGGTCGGGACGGGCGATGCCATCGTCGTCGGTACGCGCCGGAATGGTCATGACATCGGGCAGCGACAGTGCCCGGATGTGATCCGGATTCTCGTCGCGCAACAGCATGTAGGCGAGTTCGTGGTCGAGCAGCTGGTTGTCGCCGCCGCTGGCGGCGCTCTGCACGCAATGCAGAATCAGGCCGCGAATGGTGCGTTCGGGAACGTTGTAATAACCATCGGTGTGCCAGCGGATCGGCTTGTCGGTGTAGGGAATGAATTCCTTGCGCTCGCCGCGCTCCTCGGCGCCGCGCACTGACAAGGGCGAAATGCCGTCGTTGTCGGTCAGCCAGTGGCCGTCGAGCGTCTTCAGGCCCAGTTGCAGGCCGAGCTTGCGGGGAATTTCCTTGTCGGGATCGCCGCCCGTCTTGCCCACGTAGATCGCCATGTTGGCGTGGGCGCAGAGTTCGACGATACGAGCGTGCTCGGCCGCCGTCAGCGCCCGCGGGTCGCCTATCTCGACGACAATGTCCTCAAGCCGCCGTGGCGCCAGCGCCGACTTTTTCTCGCGCCAAGCAGCGTAGGCTGCGGTGTTGGCGAGATCGAAGGGGGAATTTTTCATGGCAATCACTCTCCACCCATGCCACTGCTGGTCTGCGCCTTGGCACGGTCCTGCGTACCAGCCTGCGTCGCCGCCTCGCCGCCGAAGAGGCCGGCCATGGCCTTCTCCAGCGCCTTGATGGCGTCAGGCGCCTCGATGTCCATGGCCTGGTCGACGACCCAGAGCTTGTCCTTCTCCGGCAGGATCTCGCGCAGGGCGGAGGCGAACATGCGCTTGAAGCCGAAGTCGGGCCCGGCCGGGCCATAGTCGTACTCGCCGTAGTCGCCGCCACGACGGTTGAAGAGTTCGATGAAAGCCGCGTGACTGGTGCCGGGAGCGGCGTCGCCGAGCAGGGCCTCGTGGCTTTCCTCGACCATCTCCGCCAGCCGGATCGCCAGCGCGGTAGTGAAGGCGGCACGCTGCTCGGCATCGAGCGAGCGATAGGCGATGCGGTCCGCCGAGTGCGCCAGGAACACCAGGAATTCGCAGACGAAATCGAAATAGGGCTTGCCGGCGTCGATGTCGTAATACGCCTTGCGCATCCGCTTGACCGACTCAATCGCCAGCTTCCAGGCGAGCATCGCCACGACCGAGGCGAGCATCTTGGGCGAGCGGGCGCCCTTGGTATGAAACTGGTTGAAAACGCGGACGGCCATGGTGTGGGGCTATTCTGTGAGAAATGGATGCAGCTTTGCCGAATGGCCGCCCCCGAGGCAAAGCTGCACGCGCCGGAGGCGCAACCGCTCCGCCGCTTGCATCGCCGACCCGTAACAGTCGAGCGCAGCGATCAAGCAGGCTCCCCCTTTCATGAAAGGGGGCCGGGGGATTTAATCAGTAGCCGCCCTTGCCAAAAGGCTTCGGCAGACCGGCGATCTTGACGCCCTGCTTGGCAGCACCGCCGTCCGGAAACAGATCGAACAGCTTGTTGCTGGACGCATCGGGAAGCGCGCCATCATCCTGCAGGCCCTTGACCAGGTTGCGCAGATTGGGTGTATGGCCGTCTTCCTTGTACTTCTCGCGCAAGTAGTTGATGACCGCACGGTGGTCGTCGGTGAGGGTCAGACCTTGGGCGGCGGCGATATCGTTGACCGCCTCCTCGCTGAAATCTGCCTCGACCAGAAAGCCATCGGCGTCAACTTCTTTTTCGACTCCATTGATCATGAGTGACATCGGGATTCTCCTTTAAGGTGGGTTGTTGATATAGGTGTGAAAACTACTTTCGGCGCAGGTAGAACTCCTTGGCGCCGCGCGCAATCGGCAGCATGGCAAGCAGTTCGACGCCAGTGCTGCGCGCCCAGGCCTCGATGTCCGCCTCGGTGCCCGGGCAATCGCTGACCAGTTGCAGAACCTCGCCAGGCTTCATGCCATCAAGCAGCTTCTTCGCCTCGATGATCGGCCCAGGGCAGGACACGCTGCGCATATCCAAAGTCACGTGGGCGATCGGCGTCGAGGCAGCGCCGCCGGCCTTGCGCAAGGTATAGGCCGTCTTGCCGTCGGACTGCTTGACGCTCGACACCAGTTCGTTGCCGGTGAACTTGCACCAGGCATAGAGATCGTCGGCACTGCCGGGGCAGTCAGAGAGCAGCAGCATCGACTGTCCCGCCGCCAGGTCATCCACGATTTTCTTGGCGCCAAGCAGCGGCGCGGGGCAGGGCATTCCGGATAAATCCAGCGTCACAGCAGGCTTGTCGGACATATTTTTTTACTCCACTCGTTGTTGTGTATCTAGATGACCATCAACCTTCGCCCACGCCGGCAATCGACTTGTGCGGCACGAAAATTCCGCAACCAAGCTGGCGTTGGCTGCCGAGGCCGGTCATCTGCAACTGCAGCGACTCGACAGCCGACAGGCCATGGACCATCAGGCTGAAGCCGGAAACCTCGACACCACCGCCACTCGCCCGCTGCGCCATGCCACAAATAAGGTCTGCATTGCGGAAACGCAAGCCGGCGAATTCACGTTGGCATTCGGCCATGAACGCAGTTTCGTCGGCCGGTCCGTAGGCAACGAACGAAGAATACAACACCGTGGCGGGGGATAGTTCGCGTGCGGACGCGCGACCGACCTCGACGTCCCCGCCAAGGTCGAGTCGCTGGCCGCACAGTGCCTGCGCCTGATCGACCCGGCCGCGCGGCAGGCGCAGCGTCAGGCGCGAACGTCCCGAAAGATATTGCTCGCCCTCGCCGTCCGAAACCCCGCCCAGAGGATGCACGCCCACCCGCACCTCGTCGGCCAGCCAGGGTAGGCAGCGCAGCAGTTCGCTGCGCAAGCGCCCGGCATAGTCCGCCAGAATGGCACGACCGCGCAACGCAAAAACCAGGTCGACCGCGTCGACAGCCGGCACATCAGTGGTCTGGGAATTCGCCATCTTGTATTCCGATCAACGCGGCTGGGCCGCGGCCCATTCAGCCATGCGCTTGGCCCAGTGTTCCGCCGTGACCGGATCGATGTCGAAGATCGTGAAGCGGCTGTGCTCGCGGATGCGAATGCGCAGCATCGGCATGCCACCGGCCGCGTACTCCATCTGCTGCAGTTCTATTTCCTGATTGCCGATCGGCACCCGAAACTTGTCAAGGCTAACGATTTTGTCCACAATAAGTCTTTCGGTTTGAGGTCCCTGGGCGCGCACTATCGCATCGCTTGCGCCCAGCCGGCCATTACCGGATAGGCGTGGAAGGATATACTCCTTTAGGGTAGGTGGCACTACTCCCTTGAAGGTGCATAATCTACCTGCGTGGGGTATGGCTAGCTTGCCGGCCTCCCCGTAACATCGCTGAACCCTATATCGCAGAACGTGAGTAAGGGCGTCGGATCATGTATTCTTCGCCGTTACCTTAATAGTCCAAACAGAGGAGACAACTCGAATGGCCAAGCAACTGCATCCCACCCCCAACCTGGACGAACTTGAGAAAGGCCCGTGGCCGAGCTTCGTTACCGGCCTCAAGCGCCTCGCCAAGGACAAGGACTACATGGTCGATGTGCTCGGCCACCTTGAGCACTCCTACAAGACCCGCAAGGGCTACTGGAAGGGCGGCACGGTCGGTGTCATCGGCTACGGTGGTGGCGTGATCCCCCGCTTCACCGAAATCAAGAACGACAAGGGCGAAGCCGTATTCAAGGATGCTGCCGAGTTCCACACCCTGCGCATCATGCCGCCTCCCGGCATGCACTACGATACCGCCACCCTGCGCAAGTTCTGCGACATCTGGGACAAGCACGGTTCCGGCCTCATCGCCCTCCACGGCCAGTCCGGCGACATCATGCTGCAGGGCTGCACCACCGAAAACGTCCAGCCTGCCTTCGACGCCATCAACGAGATGGGCTTCGACATGGGCGGCGCCGGTCCGGCCGTCCGTACCTCGATGTCCTGCGTCGGCGCTGCCCGCTGCGAGCAGTCGTGCTTCGATGAGGCCAAGGCCCACAAGATGGTGATCAACACCTTCCTCGACGACATCCATCGTCCGGCCCTGCCCTACAAGTTCAAGTTCAAGTTCTCCGGTTGCGGCAACGACTGCATGAACGCCATTCACCGTGCCGACATGGCCGTGATCGGCACCTGGCGCGACAACATGCGCACCGACAACGAGATGGGCAAGAAGTGGTTCGCCAAGCACGGCATGAACGAGCTGGTTAACGACGTCGTCTCGCGCTGCCCGACCAAGGCCCTGCAGATCAAGGACGTCAAGGACGTGCGCAAGGATGGCCACATCTCCTCCGTCGCCCTGAACGATGCCCAGTGCCTCGAAATCGACAACAAGGATTGCGTCCGCTGCATGCACTGCGTGAACGTCATGACCGGCGCTCTGGCCCCGGGCAAGGACAAGGGCGCGTCGATCCTCGTCGGCGGCAAGAGCCACCTGAAGATCGGCAGCCTGATGGGCACCATGGTCGTCCCCTTCATGAAGCTCGACAAGGACGAGGACTACGAGCAACTGGTCGAACTGGCCCAGACCATCATCGACTTCTTCGCTGAAAATGCGCTGGAGCACGAGCGCACCGGCGAGATGATCGAGCGTATCGGCCTGGTCAACTTCCTGGAAGGCATTGGCCTCGACATCGACGCCAACATGGTCAACAGCCCGCGCATGAATCCCTACGTCAATACCGGCGGATGGGATGAGGAAGTGGCCAAGATCAAGGCCAAAAAGGCTGCTGCGTAAGGTTTGCATACGGTACCCGGCGGGATCACCCCCGCCGGGTACGGTGACGCATAAATACCCCTGATTCCAATACCGACATTTTCGGAGACAAATATGGCTCAAGCTCAACGTCGAGCAGTCGAGTGTGGTGTGCCCGAAGCCACCCCCTTCATGCACCCCTCCCTGGTCAAGAACAAGGGAAACTGGAAATATCATGACCGTCCGCGTCCTGGCGTCCTCCACCACGTTGCCCACTCCGGCGACGAGGTGTGGTCCGTGCGCGCCGGCACCCAGCGCCAGATGGATACCTACACCATCCGCACGCTGTGCGACATCGCCGACAAGTTCGGCGAAGGCTTCGTCCGCTTCACCATCCGCTCCAACATCGAGTACATCGTCGCCGACCAGAAGAAGGTTGATGCGCTGATCGCCGAACTCGAGAAGAACGGCTTCCCCGTTGGCGGCACCGGCAACTCCATGTCGATGGTCGCCCACACCCAGGGCTGGCTGCACTGCGACATCCCGGGCACCGACGCCTCGGGCGTGGTCAAGTCGATGATGGACGAGCTCTACCACGAGTTCAAGAACGAAGAGATGCCGAACCGTCTGCACCTCTCGACCTCCTGCTGCGAGATCAACTGCGGCGGCCAGGCCGACATCGCCGTGATCATTCAGCACACCAAGCCGCCGAAGATCAACCATGACCTCGTCGCCAACGTCTGCGAGCGCCCGGCCGTCGTCGCCCGCTGCCCGGTCGCGGCCATCCGCCCCGCCCTGGTCAACGGCAAGCCCTCGCTGGAAGTCGATGAGAAGAAGTGCATCTGCTGCGGTGCCTGCTACCCCCCCTGCCCGCCCATGCAGATCAACGATCCCGAGCACTCCAAGCTGGCGATCTGGGTCGGCGGCAAGAATGCCAACGCCCGTGGCAAGCCGCAGATCATGAAGATGGTCGCATCCGGCCTGCCCAACAACGCTCCGCGCTGGCCCGAAGTCAACAAGGTCGTGGGCGACATCATCAAGGCATACAAGGCCGATGCCCGCCCGTGGGAGCGCCTGTCAGACTGGATCGACCGTATCGGCTGGCCGCGTTTCTTCGAGAAGACCGGCCTGACCTTCACCAAGTACCTGATCGACGACTGGCGTGGTTCGCGTGCGAACCTCAACGCGTCCAGCCACGTCCGCTTCTAAGGATCACGACGCGATGAAGTTCGGAATTCTAGTCAGCGAAGGGCCTTACACGCACCAGGCCTCCGACAGCGCCTACCAATTCACGAAGGCGGCGCTGGAAAAGGGTCACGAGATTTTCCGCGTGTTCTTCTATCACGACGGGGTCAACAACGCGACCCGCCTGACGACACCGCCGCAGGACGATCGCAACATCGTCAATCGCTGGTCCAAGCTGGCCGAGCAGTACAACCTCGACATGGTTGTCTGTGTGGCCGCCGCCCAGCGTCGCGGCATCGTCGATGAAGGCGAGGCCAAGCGCAACGGCAAGGACGCCACCAACCTGGCGCCGGGCTTCCGCATCTCGGGCCTCGGTCAGCTGATCGAAGCCGGCATCCAGTCCGACCGCATGGTCACATTCGGCGACTGAGGGGACGAAACATGAGTGGTGATATCAAAAAATTCATGATGGTCAACCGCAAGGCACCCTACGGCACGATCTACGCCCTGGAGTCCCTTGAAGTAGTGCTGATCGCCGCCGCCTTCGAGCAGGACGTGTCGCTTGCCTTCCTTGACGATGGTGTATATCAACTGAAGAAGGGCCACCAGACCAAGGGCATCGAGGTCAAAGGCTTTGAGAAGACTTATGGCGCGCTGGAAGATTACGACGTCGAGAAACTCTACGTCGATCAGGAATCTCTCACCGCCCGCGGTCTGACCGCCGAGGACCTTTGCGTTCCGGTCGAAGTCATGAGTCGCGCCGAACTTGGCAAGCTGATGGAGGAGCAGGACGTCCTCCTGTCGTTCTAAGGAAAATAGCATGCTCCATATCGTCAACAAGTCGCCGCTGGATCGCAACTCCTTGGACGCCGTGCTGGGCACGGGCGACGGTGGCGCCATACTCCTGATCGAGGATGGCGTTTACGCTGCTACCAAGGGCAATGCTTACGAGCCCAAGCTCAAGGCAGCCATGGCCAAGTTCAAGATCTACGCCTTGCAGGGTGACCTCGAAGCACGAGGTATCAGCGACCGTGTCACCGATGGCGTCGCCGCCGTCGATTACGCCGGTTTCGTCGACCTCGTCGCCGACAACAAGACCAACCAATCCTGGCTGTAAAGCCGCCGGATCCATCAAGTTACACATACCAATCAAGGAGACACTGTAATGGCTTCTATCGAAGTGAATGGCAAGTCCTACGAAATCGACGAAGAAGGCTACCTGGTCAACCTCGGCGAGTGGAACGAAGAAGTCGGTGCCTATCTGGCCCAGACCGAGAACGTCACCATGACCGAGCAGCACTGGGAAGTCGTCAATTTCCTGCGCGACTACTACAACGAGTTCCAGATCGCTCCGGCCGTTCGCGTTCTGACCAAGGCCATCGGCAAGAAGCTCGGCGCCGACAAGGGCAACAGCCAGTACCTGTACGAACTGTTCCCCTACGGACCGGCCAAGCAGGCATGCAAGATCGCCGGCCTGCCGAAGCCCACGGGCTGCGTCTGATTGCTGCCCAGTGTCCGTCCTCGGGCGGGCACTGCAGTTGAAGCGTTCTCCGCGGCTTTCGCCCGGGGACCGTTTCGGATCACGACCAGTCGCATACGACGCAGTGTCGAAAGGCATTGCTGCGTAGTTGCCGAAGTCGAATAGTTGAGCATTATTTTGCCGACGTAATAGCCAAGCCAGGGCCGATCATGACTGCCGCGACCTACTTTTTCGCGATACTCTTTTACGCCGCGACCGCATTGCTTGTCGTGGGGCTGATCTACAAGATCGCCGATTTTGCGCGCACGCCTGCCCCGCTGCTGATACCCACAACTCCCGCTCCGACGACTACCGGCGGCGTGGTGTTTCGAATGTTTCGAGAAGTGGCTTTGTTCGAGAGCCTCTTCAAGTCCAACCTGTGGATATGGGCCTTCGGCTGGATGTTCCACATGGGCTTGTTCCTGGTTCTCGCCCGCCACTTGCGTTATTTCACCGAACCGGTGTGGACCTGGGTCGCACTGATCCAGCCATTCGGTCTCTATGCCGGTTTCGCCATGGCCGCAGGCCTGGCAGGCCTGTGGGCGCGCCGCTTCTTGGTCGAGCGCATCCGCTACATCTCGACGCCCTCCGATCATCTGATGCTGGCCCTGTTGCTCGGCATCGCCGCCACCGGGCTGTTGATGAAGTTCGTCATGCACACCGACATAGTTGCGGTCAAGACCTTCTTCCTCGGCCTGATGCGTTTCGACATCCAGCCCTTGCCTGAGCACCCCGGTCTTTACATCCATTTGGGGCTCGTCGCGATCCTGATGATCGTTTTCCCGATCAGCAAACTGCTTCACGCACCGGGTGTTTTCTTCAGCCCCAGCCGCAATCAGGCCGACAACCCGCGCGAGGCGCGGCACCTCGCGCCTTGGGCTGCCAAGCTCGACGCAAAATAAGAAAAGGAGACCAAGTCGTGGCCGGCCCAGAAATCAAAGCCCCCCCTTTCCGCGATATACCGACCATTCCGGCGCTCATCCCCGGAGCGATGGCGGCGTCGAAGCCCTACGTTGCCAACCAGAAGGTGCAGGAAGGCATCGGTTTCCGCGGTGAGCTCGCCGAGAACTGGCAAGAACTCGCCATCGAGAAGATGGGCGACCTCCTTGGCAAGTACCGTTCGCTCAAGGTCTACATGGACTCCTGCGTCCATTGCGGCGCCTGCACCGACAAGTGCCATTACTTCATCGGCACCGGCGATCCGAAGAACATGCCGGTCGCGCGCCAGGAACTGATGCGCAGCGTCTATCGCCGCTACTTCACGCTGCCCGGCAAGCTTTTCCCGAGCCTGGTTGGTGCCAAGGACCTGACCAAGGAAGTCCTTGACGACTGGTATTCCTATTTCTGGCAGTGTTCCGAGTGCCGCCGCTGCTCGCTGTTCTGCCCCTACGGCATCGACACGGCCGAGGTCACCATGGCGGCACGCGCCATCATGGACCACATCGGTCTTGGTCAGAAGTATTCGAACGAGATCCTCGCCAAGGTCAACAAGATCGGCAACAACCTCGGCCTGCCGGGCCCGGCGCTCGAAGACACACTGCAAGGCCTGGAAGAGGACGTCAAGGAAGAAACTGGCGTCGACGTCAAGTTCCCGCTCGACGTCAAGGGCGCCGACGTGCTGCTGATCACCCCCTCGGCCGACTTCTTCGCCGAACCGCATATCGACAGCCTGATAGGCTATGCCAAGGTATTCCACGCCGCGGGCATTTCCTGGACACTCTCGTCCTACGCCTCGGAGGCCGGTAACTTCGGCCTCTTCAACGGCAGCTACGAGATGATGCAGAAGGTCGCAATGCGCATCCGCGACTCTGCCCTCGAACTTGGCGTCAAGCGCATCGTCGTCGGCGAGTGCGGCCATGCCTGGCGCGTCGCCTACGCTTTCTGGAACACACTGACCGGCCTCGGCGGTGGCGGCACCGACCCCTTCTCCATCGAACTGCAAAAGCAGCTCGATCCGACTTTCCGCCAGCCCTCGCATATCTGCGAAGTCACTTGGGATCTGATCCAGCAGGGCAAACTCAAGTTTGACAAGTCCGCCAACGATCATCGCACCATAACCTTCCACGATTCCTGCAACGTGGCCCGCGCCTCACGCATGGGCGACTCGCCCGGCGGCCAGTTCGACATTCCGCGCAACATCATCAAGGCCGTGGCCAACAATTACGTGGAAATGGAGAAATCCACCGTCCGCGAAAAGACTTTCTGCTGCGGCGGCGGCGGCGGCGTTTTGACCGACGACTTGCTGGACATCCGCGTCAAGGGTGCCCTGCCTCGCATGGAAGCGCTAAAACAGGTAAGCGATCATGATGGGGTGAACTTCATGGCAACTATTTGCGCCATCTGCAAGGCACAGTTCACCAAGGTCTTGCCCTACTACGGTTTCAACATGCGTGTGGTCGGCGGCGTGCATCAGCTCGTCAGCACGGCCATCAAGCTCGGCGACGAGCAGTAAAGAACCACCTGACACATACAACAGCGACTATTACGGAGACGACAATGTCAGCGACGACCGATACCCAAACCGAGAAGTTGACCTTCCGCAAGTACAAGGACGGCGACACCAAAGTAAAACGTTGGCAGGACCAGATTTTCCAGGCCAGCTGGTCGCACAAGTGCCCGACCTACGTGCAATCGACTCCGCCGTGCCAGGGTTCCTGCCCGTCCGGCGAGGATATTCGCGGTTACCTCAACATCGTTCGCGGTGTCGAAAAGCCGCCGATGGGTGCCGATGGCAAGCCCGTCATGCCATGGCAGGAATATGCCTGGCGCCGCCTGACCGAAGCCAACCCGCTGCCTGCCGTTATGGGTCGCGTCTGCCCGGCTCCGTGCGAAACCGGTTGCAACCGCAACATGGTCGAAGACCACGTCGGCATCAACTCCGTCGAGCACTTCCTCGGCGAGTACGCCATCGCCAACAACCTTCAGTTCAACAAGCCCGAGAAACTCACCGGCAAGAAGGTTGCGGTACTCGGTGGCGGCCCCGCCGGCCTGTCGGTGGCCTATCAGCTGTCCCTCAAGGGTCACTCGGTCACCATCTTCGACGACCACGAGTTCCTTGGCGGCATGATGCGTTATGGCATTCCCGGCTACCGCACCCCGCGTGACGTCCTCGACGCCGAAATCCAGCGCATCCTCAACCTTGGTGTCGAAGTGAAGCTGAAGTGCCGCGTCGGCACCGACATCTCGATGGACCAGATCAACAAGGACTTCGATGCCGTCTTCCTCGGCATGGGCGCACAGGGCGGTCGTCCGCTGCCGGTCGAAGGTACCGAGAACGTCAGCAACGTCGTGACCGCGACGGCATTCCTCAAGGCTTTCAACGACGGTCGCCTCAAGCACGTCGGCAAACGCGTGGTCGTCGTTGGCGGTGGTGACACCTCCATCGACGTCGCCACGGTTGCCCGTCGCCTCGGCCACATCACTCAATCCAAGCCGACCGACTGGGAAGGCGCGATCGCCGGCCAGATGGCCCAGGACGTTGCCGACATTTCCATGCGCCAGGGCGCGGACGTTGTCCTCACCTCGGTATTCCCGGTCGACAAGATGATGGCAAGCAAGCCGGAGATCGAGCACGCCCAGGCTGAAGGCATCGACATCATGGGCGGCTGGATGCCGGTCGCCGTGATCAAGGACGCGAACAACCGCGCCACTGCCCTGCGGGTCTGCCAGTGCGAGGCCAAGATGGTTGGCGGCCGCCTGGAGATCAACAAGGTCGAAGGTAGCGAAAAGGACCTGCCCGCTGACCTGATCGTTTCGGCTATCGGCCAGGCCATCGACTTCACCGGCCTTGAAGTGTTCAACAACGGCAAGGGCACCATCACCACCGACAAGGCCTACGCGGTGCAGGGCAAGCCGGGCGTCTATGCCGGCGGCGACGTGATCCGCCCCCACCTGCTGACCACCGCCATCGGCCACGGCGCCATTGCGGCCGACGGCATCGACCAGTTCCTGCTGGGCACCGAAGCCGGCCGCCGTCCCAAGATCGACGTGCATGTCTTCGACCTGATGCGCAAGATGGTTGAAAAAGGCACCCCCGTCGGCGAGATCCACGAGCCGACGCATGGCACGGACACCAGCAAGGGGGCGGTGCACAACTACGAGAACCGTTCCGACCGCTACGTCATTCCGCACGACGAGTTGTTCCTCGGCCACTTCCAATACACGCCGCGCAACAAGCGCCACATCACGCACCTCAACAAGGACTCTGCCCTCGGCAACTTCGAGGAGCGCCTGGATCCCCTTGACGAGAAGCAGGCCGTCGGCGAAGCCAAGCGCTGCATGAGCTGCGGCCTCTGCTTCGAGTGCGACAACTGTGTCGTGTATTGCCCTCAAACCGCCGTCTATCGGGTCAAGAAGACCGAAGCCACCACGGGTCGCTACGTCGCCACCGACTACGACAAGTGCATCGGCTGCCACATCTGCCACGATGTCTGCCCAACTGGCTACATCCAGATGGGTTTGGGCGAGTAACCAACATAGTAGAGCGAGCCATGCTGCGCACCTTCCGTCTTGCAGTTTGCGCACTCTCCGCGGTGACGGCCCTGGTCAGTACAGGGGCTGTTGCCGGCGAGAGCCGCGTTCCGAAGCCCGCGATCACCATCGAGAATCCGGGCAAGTGTGTGGCGCCCGTCGATGAGATGCGGCGCAATCACATGGACATGCTCAAACACACACGCGACAAGACGCTGCGTGAGGGCGTGCGCGGCATGAAGACCAGCCTTAACGGCTGCATCGAGTGCCATGCCAGCAAGAAGACAGGTTCTGTGCTCGGCAACGAGAATTTCTGCCAGAGCTGCCATAGCTATGCTGCTGTGAGTCTGGACTGCTGGAGTTGCCATCAGCCGAAGGCCAACTTCAAGGCTACGGGCGCACTTCCGGCGGGGCACGACAGCCCAACGGGTAACGCCAGCACAGCGGGAGCCAAACAATGACCGAGCGGAATCAAACCGAGAAGAATTCGGACAAGAGCACTGCCGCCCGGCGTAATTTCATCGGCGCCGTCGCTGCCGCCGGCGGTCTGGCGGCCATCGCGCCAGGCATTCACCTGGTGCAGGTTTCGCAGGCCAACACGCCGCCCCGTCCTGCGGGCGAGGCTGCCAGCAAGGCCGTGCGCTGGGGCATGCTGATCGACACCACCAAGTGTTCGTCCGGCTGCAACGACTGCGTCACGGCCTGCGCCACGGAAAACGGCATCAACGAAACCGTCAAGGATGCGCGCCAGGGCTCGCAGTGGATTCGCAAGATCGACATCAAGGAAGTCAAGACCGGCCGCAGTCACTCGCTGCCGATGATGTGCCAGCATTGCGCCAACCCGCCTTGCGTCGATGTCTGTCCCACCGGCGCCTCGATGAAACGCGCCGACGGCATCGTGCTGGTCGACCGCCACATCTGCATCGGCTGCCGCTATTGCATGATGGCCTGCCCCTACAAGGCGCGCTCCTTTGTGCATCAGCCTTTGACCGACCAAAACCCCGAGGTGCCGCGCGGGCAGGGTTGCGTCGAATCCTGCACCTTCTGCGTGCACCGCATCGACAAGGGTCAGCAACCGGCCTGCGTCGAAACCTGCACCAAGGCTGGTCACAACGCCATGCTCTTCGGCGACCTCAACGACCCGAACAGCGAAATTGCCCGCCGCGTCGCGCAAGTCACCACCACCCAGGTCCGTGCCGACCTCAAACTTGACCTCGGCGTGCGCTACCAAGGAATCTGACGGCCATGAAGATCGAGCAATACACCCCTGCGGAAGAGCGCCTGTTCTACATCCTGCTAGCCTTTGGCGGCCTTGTCAGCGTCATCGGCCTGGGCGCGGCCTACTACATGGAGCATTTCGGCCATGTAGTCAGCGGCATGACCAATCAGGTCTTCTGGGGACTGCCCCACGTCTTCGGTATTTTCCTGATCGTTGCCGCCTCCGGCGTGCTCAACGTCGCCTCGATTGGTTCCGTCTTCGGCAAGAAAGTCTATAAGCCGCGCGCGCCCCTGTCCGGCCTGCTGGCGATCATCATGCTCGCCGCCGGTCTCTTCATCATCATGCTCGACCTCGGTCGCGCCGACCGAGTGCTGATCGCAGCGACTCACGTCAACCTGACATCGGTGTTCGGCTGGAACATGATTTTCTATCCGGTGTTCTTCGGTGTGGTCGGGTTGTATCTCTGGACCCTGATGGACCGTCGTATGCACGGCTACTCCAAGGCCGTCGGCGTTTCCGCCTTTATTTGGCGCCTCGCAATGACAACCGGCACCGGCTCGATCTTCGGTTTCGTCGTCGCGCGCCAGGCTTACCAGTCGGCGATCCTGGCCCCGATGTTCATCATCATGTCCTTTGCGTGGGGACTTGCCGTTTTCCTGCTGGTACAGCGCTCGATGTACGCGTGGAACAACATGGAACTGCACCCGTCGGTGCGGCAGCGCCTGAAGAACTTGCTGGCCATTTTCATCGCCGCCGTGTTCTATTTCGTTGTCGTCTATCACCTGACCAACATCTACTACGCCAAGGAAACCGCGTTCGAGCATTTCATCCTGGTTAGCGGCGGCATATTCCCGGTGCTTTTCTGGGGTGGTTACATCGTGCTCGGCACGCTGTTGCCGCTGTTTCTGCTCTACCACCCGGCAATCTGGCCGAAGTCGGGTTCGGTCTGTGCCGCATCGATACTGACCATCATCGGTGGTTTCTGCCTGCTCTACGTCTTCATCATCGGTGGTCAGGCCTTCCCGCTCGACATGTTCCCGGGCATGGAAGTTAGCAGCACCTTCTTCGATGGCGTCGTCGGTACCTATACCCCCAGTCTGCCGGAAATCCTGCTCAGCCTTGGCGGCCTCGGCGTCGGCTTTACCCTGACGGTGGTCGGCGTTCGCGTGTTGCATTTCCTGCCGCAGGACGACCTGGCCAAGCTGCAGGACGCCGGCCACGCCTTCGACTGACCGCAATCGCCGACGGGCGCCGCTTGCGGTCGTCCGTTGCGCGAGCCGACGACACATGGGCTCATCCATGCATCGCTTTCTTGTTTCGGCCGCGCACAAGTCTTCCGGCAAGACGACACTGAGCGTGGGACTTGCGGCGGCGTTGCGCCAGCGCCGGCTTTCCGTCCAGCCGTTCAAGAAGGGGCCGGATTACATCGATCCGCTGTGGCTTGGTCTTGCCGCCGGCCGTAGCTGTTGCAACCTTGATTTTTTCCTTTCCCCTGACGACGAGATCCGCGCCCAGTTTGCACGCCATGGCTTTGCTGCCGATGTCTGCCTGATCGAAGGCAACAAGGGCCTCTATGACGGACTTGACCTCAAGGGTTCGAACAGCAACGCCGCCCTCGCCCGCCTGCTTGGCCTGCCGGTCATCCTCGTTCTCGACGCCCGCGGCATGACGCGGGGCATTGCGCCACTCGTCCTGGGCTACCAGGCCTTCGACCGCGAAATCAATATTGCCGGCGTCATCCTCAACCGCCTCGGCGGACGCCGTCACGAATCCAAATTGCGTGCCGTTATCGAACACTACACGGACGTTCCGGTGATCGGTGCGGTGCAGGAGGATTCCCGCCTCGCCCTCGTCGAGCGCCACCTCGGCCTGATGCCGGCCAACGAAGCCGGTGCGGCTGAACGCCATGTCGCTGAAATCGCCGAAGTCGTCGCGCAGCAAGTTGACCTCGATCGCCTGCTGACGGTGACAGCGACCAAGACCACCCTGCCCCAACCCCTGCCGCTACGGGTATCCAGTGAGCCGCATGTACGCATCGCTATCGCCCGCGACACTGCGTTCGGCTTCTACTACGCCGACGACCTTGATGCACTTCGCAACGCAGGCGTCGAGCTGCTGCCTTTCGATGCCTGCCACGATACGCATCTGCCCACCTGCGATGGCCTGTTCATAGGCGGCGGTTTTCCCGAGAGCTTCATCGACGAACTAGAGGCCAATGCTTCCCTGCGCGCCGATATTCGCATTGCGCTGGACGACGGCATGCCGGCCTATGCCGAATGCGGCGGCCTCATGTACCTGGCCCGAAGCATCACCTGGAAGGGCAGGCAGCGGCAGATGGTCGGCGCCATCGCTGGCGACATTGTCATGCACGAAAAGCCCGTCGGTCGTGGCTATGTCGTGCTGCAGACTAATGCATCTCACCCCTGGGCGCGGACCGCTGCCGCAAGTGACGGCCAGCCGCCGGTGCTGCGCGCCCACGAGTTTCACTATTCCAGCATCGAGAATCTGCCTGCCGATACCTGCTTCGCCTATGCCGTCGAACGCGGCCACGGGGTCGACGGCAAGCACGACGGCATCATCTACAAGAACCTGCTCGCCTCCTACACTCACCTGCGCGCAACAGCCGGCTGCGATTGGCCGGCGCGCTTCGTGCAGTTCGTGCGGTCCATCCGCGAGTCGAGGAAAAGTCGAGCCCAACCGGAGAGTCACCCATGTTCAAAATAACCGAAACCGCCGCCGAGCAGATTCGCCGTGCCGCCGAGAGCCAGCCGGGCGACGAAGCCGAAACACTGGGCCTGCGCATTGCCGCCAAGATCGACGACGACGGCGAACTGGCCTACGGCATGGGCTTTGACGAAGAGCGTGAGAACGACGTCAAGGTCGAGAGCAGCGGCGTAACGGTGCTCATTGCCCCACACAGCCAGGACCTGCTCGCCGGTGCCATGCTTGACTTCGTCGAGCTCAAGCCGGGAGAATTCCAGTTCGTATTCTTCAACCCCAACGAGCCGGCTCCTCCACCAGCCACCGGCTGCGGCAGCAGCAACCGTGGTGGCGGCTGCGGCAGCGGCGGCTGTGGTAGTAGTGGTGGCGGCTGCGGCTGACCCTCCCCTTCATTAGCGAACTTTCCGACATGAGCCATACACCCCGTCCTCCGGCGCAACCCAGTACCGTCTATCTGGTCGGTGCCGGTCCCGGCGATCCCGAGCTTCTTACCCAGCGTGCCGCCCGCCTCATCGGTGAAGTTGATGTGCTGGTCTACGACAATCTGGTCGCGCCGGATATTCTCGACCTGGCCCGTCCGGACGCCGAGCGGATATATGCCGGCAAGGAGAGGGGCAACCATGCGCTGCCCCAGGACGACCTCAACCTGCTACTGGTGAAGCTGGCACAGGCCGGCAAGAGCGTGTTGCGCCTCAAGGGCGGCGACCCCTACACCTTCGGTCGGGGCGGCGAGGAAGTCGAGACATTGTTCGCCCACGGCGTTCCGTTCGAGGTCGTGCCGGGCATCACCGCGGCGGCAGGTGTCGCCGCCTATGCCGGCATCCCGCTGACCCACCGCGACTACGCACAGGCCTGCGTGTTCGTCACCGGGCACCTCCGTGACGGCACCATGAATCTAGACTGGGAAGGCCTGGCGCGACGACGCCAGACGGTCGTCATCTACATGGGGCTGCATGGCCTGCCCTATCTGTGCGAGCAGTTCATCAAGCACGGGCTGCCGCCCGACTGGCCGGTCGCGATCATCCAGCAGGGCACGACCCGAAATCACCGCGTCGTTACCGGCACCCTGACCACGCTGCCGGAACTTGCGGTGCAGGCGAAGCTCAAGGCACCGACGCTGATCATGGTCGGCGAAGTCGTCAAGCTGCATCCCAAGCTGGTCTGGTTCAAGCCCGACAAGCCCGATTGAGAGCCGGGTTGCGGGGACTGTCGCGGACTCAGGTTCTGCGCCGTCCCGCCAGCGCCGATTTTTCTACTTCTTGGCTTGCGCCGACTTGTGTTCGATGACGAACACCGCCGCCTCGACGCGCGAGGTCAAATTGAGTTTGGACAGAATATGGCGCACGTGCAGCTTGACGGTGTCGTGACTGATGTCGAGTGATCGGGCGATCGCCTTGTTCGACAATCCCCGGGCCAGGTAGTCGAGAATCTCCCGCTCGCGAGCGGTGAGCTGGTTCAGCGCATCCGCCTTGTCATCGGCCGCCGTACCGCCCCCCTGCAGAAGATGCACCAGCTTTAGCGTCATCGCCGGCGCCACCACCGTTTCGCCGCGCACTGCACGCTGTACCGCATCGACCACGTCGTCCGGCTCCATGTCCTTGAGCAGATAACCCTGGGCACCGGCGCGCAGCGCACCGGCCAGATCCTCCTCGGCATCGGACACCGTCAATATCAGCACCGGCCCCTTCCAGCCCTCGCCCCGAATCTGGCGCAGCAGCGCCAGCCCGCCGTGGGGCGGCATGTTCAGATCGGTGATGACGACGTCAGGCTGGGTCTCGGCCAGCAGGCGCATCGCATCGTCGGCATTTCCGGCGATACCGGCGACATTGATGTCGCCGCGCTGCTCCAGCAACTCGGCCAGCCCCTTGCGAAACAGGGTGTGGTCATCGACGAGCAGGACGGAGGCTTGCTTGTGTTCTGTCATTTGCTTCAGGCTCTGCCGGCAAGTACTGGGAACGTGAGGCGCACGCGAAAGCCACCTTCCGGCAGATTGGCAACTTCCACTCGACCGCCGATGGTACGCGCGCGCTCGCGCATGATGGTAAGGCCGAAATGATCGCGCAGTTTTGGATGTTCTTCGAAACCACTGGTGCGATTGGCTATGGCGAAAAACCCCTGCCCGCCCCGGCCGTTGTCTTCGACGGTTGCAACATAGTAGTCGCCGGCACCCTCGAAAACCAGCCGTGCCTTGGTGGCTCCGGAATGGCGCGCGACGTTGGCCAAAGCTTCCTGGATGATGAAGAATACCTGCGCTTCCTGATCCACCGAAAGGCGGAAATCGGCGACACGATTGTGATAGTCGAGATCGATGCCATTGCGATCGCGGAAATTTGCTACCAGGCCGGCGACGGCAGGCACCAACCCCATCGGATCCATGCGGTTGCGGAACTGCGACAGCAACTCCCGCAACTGGGCGTAGGCCTCGTCCAGCGCCTGACCGAGGTCGCCCGCATATTGGTTTGCCTTGTCCTGCTCCGCATCGGTCAGCGCATCCTGCAGCATGGCGATGCGCATCTTCATGTAAGCCAGAGTCTGAGCCAGCGAATCATGCACTTCCGCTGCCATCATCTGGCGCTCGTTCATCAGGGTGATGCGAAGGTTCTCGCGCTTCAGCCGCGCGTTCTCCATGGCCATGCCCAAATGCTCGCCAATCGAGCGAAACAGGAGCGCCACTTCCTCCGGCAATTCGAAACGATCCGGCAGGAACAGATTGTAGGTGCCGAGCAGATGCCCCTGATAACGCAATGGCACCACCACCATCGCCTGGCATTCGCGGCCAAAATAGGCATGACCGGTGCGATCGGCACAGACGGTGAGGTCAATCTCGTAGCGGGAGTGGTTGTCCCGCACGGCGCTGCCGCAGTGGCCACAGTCGACCGGCACCAGCCGCTCGCGTTCGACGACCTCGGGCGGCAGGCCCCGCGCACCAACCAGCCGCAGGTGGCGGCTGTCCGAGGTCAGCACCCGTACCGCGCCGGCGCTGGCGTTGGCCAGACGGATCATCGTGCCAAGGAAGCGTCCGAGCAACTCTTCGACATCATCCTCGTCTACGAGGCTCGCCGAAACCTCGGAGATGATGTGAAGGGCGTCTAGACGGTAGTTGCCACTGGCGTCAAGTTCGGTGCCGTCGGCCGGGCGGGCCGCAGCGTTCATGCAGGTCTCCTGATCATGCCCAGCATGGTAGCCGAATCGCCGCCCGCCGTGGCTCAGGCCGGCGGCGGCCAGACATTCGAGAGAATCTTTTCCGCCCAGAGCAGGCCGACGATGGTCTTGCCATCGGTGATTTCGCCATCGCGGATTGCCGCCATGGCATCGGCGAGGGAGAGCTCGATCACCTCGAGAAACTCTTCCTGATCGCGTTCGTGGCCGATGTAGGAAAGCCCATGAGCCATAAATATCTCGATGTGCTCGTCGGAGTAGCCAATGCATGGGTGCGTAGTGGCAAGGTGCCGCCAGATTTTGGCCTTGTAACCGGTTTCCTCGCGCAGTTCCCGCCGCGCGGTATCCAGAATATGCTCGCCGGCATCGATCTTGCCGGCTGGAAGCTCCAGAAAAACCTGCCGCAATGGATGGCGATACTGTCGCTCGAACAGCAGCTTGCCGTTCTCAAGGACCGCAATTACCAAAACCGCTCCCGGATGCTCCACCACCTCGCGGATGCTCTCGCCACCATTTGGCAACCGCACGCGGTCGGAGCGGATATGCAGTAGTTTGCCTTTGAATACCTCTTCGCTGGCGATGACCTCTTCGATCAGGTGATCGTCCACGGAGCAGCCGTCACATGGAGCGCACGAGGGCGTAGGTGCACAGGGACATGATGGCCTGCGGGAACATCCCGAACAGTGCCACCGCGACACCATTGGCCGACAAGACTATGCGCATGTCGAGCGAGGCGGTAATCGGGGCGGCGTCGGTCGGCGCATCGAAGTACATCAGCTTGACCACGCGCAGGTAGTAGAACGCGCCGACCAGCGAAAACATCACCGCAAACACCGCTATGGCGACATGCCCGGCATCGACGGCGGCGAGCAGTACCGAGAACTTGGCGAAGAATCCGATGAAGAAGGGAATGCCGGCCATCGAGAACATCAAGATCATCATCACCGCGGCGAACCACGGGCTACGGCGATTAAGGCCCTTGAAATCCTCCAGATTTTCCGCTTCGTAGCCAGCGCGCGACAGCAGCAGAATCATTCCGAAGGATCCCAGCGACATCAGCACGTAGGCGACGACGTAGTACATCGCGGAGCTGTAGGCGTTGATCATGAAGTGGCGGTCTTCGCCGACGACGCCGCTCATGAGTGCCAGCAACATGAATCCCATGTGTGCGATAGCCGAGTAGGCCAGCATGCGCTTGATGTTGGTCTGGGCGATGGCGGCGAGATTACCCAGCGCAATCGACAGCACCGCCATGATCATCAGCATGACCTGCCAGTGGTGGGCCATTTCGAACAAGCCATATACCAGCAGGCGCAGCGTCATGGCGAATGCGGCCAGTTTCGGCGCCGAAGCGATGAACAGCGTGATGGCCGTTGGCGCACCGTGATAGACGTCCGGAATCCACATGTGAAACGGCACCGCACCGAGCTTGAAGGCGATGCCGGAAACGAGGAATACCAGACCGAATACCAGCACCGTCTTGTTGGCGCTGCCCATGGCGATGGATTGCGCAATGCCACCGATCTCCAGCGTGCCCGTTGCGCCATAGATCATCGACATGCCGTAGAGCAACAGGCCGGACGCCAGCGCGCCAAGAACGAAGTACTTCATCGCCGCCTCGGTAGCCCGCGAAGAGTCACGGTCGATCGCCACCAGTGCATAAAGCGACAGCGACAGCAGTTCGAGGCCGATATAGATGGACAGCAGATGTGCCGCCGAGATCATCACCATCATGCCCAGCGTGGCGCACAGCACCAGGACATAGAACTCGCCGCGATCGAGGCCGCGGGCCACGAGGTAATCCCGGCTGTAGACCAGAACCACCATCACCGAGAAATAAAGCATCAGCTTGAGGAAGTCGGCCAGCAGGTCATCGACGAACATGTTGCTGAAAGTCAGCACCGACTGGCCATCCGCCGTGGCGTAGGTGATCGCAGCGCAGCCGATCAGGGTCGACATGGTCATCAGGGACGTGATCCAGCGCCGCGACTGGGCGAGGAACAGATCCACCAGCAGGATGACGCAGATCATCAGCGCCAGAAACAGCTCCGGCGCGGCAGGGTAGAGGTCGGGGACGACGAAGTTCTGGAGCATCTTGTCTCGCGCGCCTTAGAGCTTGCTCACCGCGACGTGCTTGAGCAGATTATCCACCGAGGCATGCATGACGTCGGTGAAGGGGAAAGGATAAAGGCCCATGGCCAGCACGGCCAGCGCCAGCAGTCCGAGAACCAGCAGCTCGCGGCTGTTGATGTCCGTGAGGCTCCGCACATGATCGTTGACGATCGGGCCGAACGCCACGCGTTTGTACATCCACAGTGTGTAGGCGGCGCCGAGGATCAGCGTCGTCGCAGCGGCGAAGCCGACCCAGAAATTGAACTTGATGGCGCCGAGAATCACCATGAATTCACCGACAAAACCGGAGGTCGCCGGCAGGCCCGAATTGGCCATGGCGAAGAACAGGAACAGGGCGGCGAACTTCGGCATGGTGTTCACGACACCGCCGTAATCGGCGATGTTGCGGGAGTGCATGCGATCGTACAAAACGCCAATGCAAAGGAACATTGCCCCGGAGATGAAGCCGTGGGAAATCATCTGCACCAGCGCGCCCTCGACGCCAAGCTGGTTGAAGATGAAGAAGCCCAATGTGACGAAGCCCATGTGCGAAATGGACGAATAGGCGACCAGCTTCTTCATGTCGGTCTGCACCAGGGCAACGAATCCGATATAGACCACCGCGATCAACGACAGCGTAATCATCATCGGCGCCAGATACTGGCTGGCGTCGGGCGCGATCGGCAAGGAGAACCGCAGGAAACCGTAGGCCCCGAGCTTGAGCATGATCGCCGCCAGCACCACGGAACCGCCGGTAGGCGCCTCGACGTGGGCATCGGGCAGCCAGGTATGTACCGGCCACATCGGCACCTTCACCGCGAAGGCGACGAGGAAGGCGACGAACAGCAGAATCTGCGGTGTCATTTCGAGTCTCACCTGATGCCATTCGAGCAGGTTGAAACTGCCGCCGGACGCAAGGAACAGGTAGATCAGCGCGATCAGCATCAGCAAGGAGCCGAGCAGCGTGTACAGGAAGAACTTGAAGGCGGCGTAGACGCGGTTGGGCCCACCCCAAACGCCGATGATCAAATACATCGGAATCAGCGAGGCCTCGAAGAATACGTAGAACAGCACGGCATCGAGGGCGCAGAAGATGCCGTTCATCAGGCCCGACATGATGAGGAAGGCGCCCATGTATTGCGCCTGTTTCTCTTCGATCACGCTCCAGCCGGCCAGCACCACAAGTATCGTGATGAAGCTATTGAGCAGGAGGAACAGCACCGAAATGCCGTCAACGCCGAGGAAGTAAGACACATTGAAGCGGGGAATCCACGCCGCCTGCTCGACGAACTGCATGCCAGCCTGGGCCGTGTCGAAACCGATATACAGCGGCAGGGTCACGAGGAAACCGGCGACGGCGACGGCGAGCGCCAGCCAGCGCATTATGTTTCGGCGTTCGCTGCCCACCGCGAATACGGCGAAGGCACCGACGATTGGCAGCCAGATTGCGAGGCTCAGCAGGTTGGAACTCATCTGTCTGTTTTCTTCCTGGCGTCCGTCAACTGCGGTTCAGCCAAAGCGTCAGCAGGACGAAGACGCCAATGATCATGGAGAAGGCGTATTGGTAAATATGGCCGGATTGGAGTAGCCGCACCACGCCGGCAAAGCGCCCGACCAGCCGTGCCGTGCCATTGACCGCTATGCCGTCGATCAGGGTCTGGTCGCCACCCTTCCAGAGGCCACGCCCCAGCAGGCGCGAGCCACCGGCAAAAAACCAGTCGTTGAAATCGTCGAAACCGTATTTCTTTTCAAGCACCCAGACGAATGGCGCCAGGCGTCCCTTGATTACGGCCGGCAGGTCGGGGCGTTTGATGTAGAGGAACCATGCGGTGGCAGCGCCGCCGACGGCAAGCCAGAACGGCAAGGTACCAAGGGCATGCGTCATCATGCCGAAGACGCCGTGGAAGTTCTCCTTCATGTGCGCCAGCGCGCCGTGCTCCGGGGCGATCACGATGGCGTCGCCGAAAAAGCCGCCGAAGAGCATTGGCCCGATGACCCAGCCCGACGCAATGGCCGGAATGGCGAGCAGGATCAAGGGCACAGTCACAACCTTGGGCGACTCGTGCGGTTCGACATGATGGCCGTGGCCATGGTCGCCGTGGTCGCCGTGATGCGCACCGGCGTGGCGGAAGCGCTCTTCGCCATGGAAGGCGAAGAACACCAGTCGGAACGAATACAGGCCGCCGATGAATACGCCAGCGAGCAAGGCAGCATAGGCAAAGCCGGCGCCGGGAATCTGCGAGAAATGCACCGCCTCGATGATCGATTCCTTGGAGAAGAAGCCCGCAAACGGCGGCAGGCCGGCATTGGCGATTGCGCCGATCAGAACAGTGAGGTAGGTGATGGGCATGTACTTGCGCAGTCCGCCCATGCGGCGCATGTCCTGCTCGTGGTGCATCGCGATGATGACCGAACCGGCACCGAGGAAGAGCACAGCCTTGAAAAAGGCGTGGGTCATCAGATGGAAAATCGCCACCGAGTAGGCCGAGGCGCCGAGTGCCACGGTCATGTAGCCGAGTTGGGAAAGTGTCGAGTAGGCGACGACGCGCTTGATGTCGGTCTGGACGATGGCGATCAACGCCATGAACAAGGCCGTAATGGCGCCGATGACGATAACGAAGGACAGCGCAGCCTCGGATAGTTCGAACAGCGGCGACATCCGCGAGACCATGAAGATGCCGGCTGTCACCATGGTGGCGGCGTGGATCAGCGCCGAGATCGGCGTCGGGCCTTCCATCGAGTCCGGCAGCCAGACGTGCAGCGGGAACTGTGCCGACTTGCCCATGGCGCCGATGAAGAGGCCGATGCAGATCACCGATATCAGCGCCCAGGTGGTACCCGGAATCAGTTCGACCGTAGTCGCAGCGAGTTCCTTGCCCTTGGCGAAGACCGTCACATAGTCAAGCGAGCCGGCATAGGCGGCGATGAGGCCGATGCCGATCAGAAAACCGAAATCGCCGACGCGGTTGACCAGGAAGGCTTTGAGGTTGGCGTAGATGGCCGTCGGCCGGTTGCACCAGAAGCCGATTAGCAGGTAGGAGACAAGGCCCACGGCTTCCCAGCCGAAGAAGAGCTGGACGAAGTTGTTGCTCATCACCAGCATCAGCATGGAGAAGGTGAACAGCGAAATGTAGCTGAAAAAGCGCTGGTAACTGTGGGTGCGGGCCAGGCTTTCCGCCGGCCAGTTTTCCTCGTCATGCGCCATGTAGCCGATGGTGTAGACATGCACCATCAGCGAGACGAAGGTGACGACGATCATCATGATCGCGGTCAGCTTGTCGATGAGGAAGCCGATCTCGAAACTGAGGCCGCCCGACTCCAGCCAGGTGTAGAGCGCACCGTTGAAGGTGTTGCCGGCCATCACGTCCCGGAACACAAGTACCGAACAGACCAAGGAAATGGCGACGCCGATGCTGGTCACCCAGTGCGCGCCGGCGCGGCCGATGGCGCGGCCGAAGAATCCGGCCACGATGGCGCCCAGCAACGGCGCGAAGGGGATGATCAGATAGAGGGATTTCATGCCTTATCCCTTTAGGCTGTCGAGGTCATCGACATGAATGGTCGAAAGATTGCGGAACAGGACGACCAGGATCGCCAGGCCGATTGCCGCCTCGGCCGCTGCCACCGTCAGGATGAAGAAGACGAAGATCTGGCCGGCTGCGTCGTTGAGGTAGTAGGAGAAGGCGACGAAGTTCATATTGACCGCAAGCAGGATCAGTTCGATCGCCATCAGCAGGACGATCAGGTTCTTGCGGTTGAGGAAAACGCCGACAATGCCGATCGAGAACAGGATCGCGCCAAGAATGAGGTAGTGAGAAAGAGACAGCATGCTTACTCGCCCCCTTCTTTCTTCTCGACAGGCATCGAAACGATGCGAATGCGGTCCTTGCGCTGGACCTTGAGCTGATCCGACGGATGCATTGCCTTGGTGTCCTTGCGGCTACGCAGAGTCAACATTACGGCTGCAATGATGCCAACCAGCAACACGATGGAGGCCAGTTCGAATGGATAGACATAATCGGTGAACAACAGGCGGCCGAGCATCTTGGTATTGCTGAAACCGCCGGGAATATCGGGTGGTGCGATTGATTCGAGGCCGAAATAGTTGCCACCGAGCACGACCGACATCTCGCCGACCATCAGCAGGCCAACCAGGCCGCCCACCGGCAGGTAATGCCAGAAGCCCTGGCGCAGGCGGTCGATGTTGATGTCGAGCATCATCACCACAAACAGGAACAGCACCATCACCGCGCCGACGTAGATCATGATGAGCGCAATGGCGAGAAACTCGGCATGCAGCAGCAGCCAGATGCCAGCGGCGTTGAAAAAGGCCAACACCAGCGACAGCGCGGCATGCACCGGGTTGCGCGCGGTGATCACGCGCAGTGCGGCCAGCACCATGATGGTGGCCAGCAGGTAAAAGACGAAGGTCTTGAATTCCATCGTGGCGAGAGTCCGGTCAGCGGTACTTGGCGTCCAGCGCGCGGTCGGCCGCAATCTGCGCTTCGTAGCGGTCGCCATTGGCCAGCAGCATCTGCTTGGTGTAGTAGAGGTCGCCGCGCTTTTCGCCGTGGTATTCGAATACGCGGGTTTCGACGATGGCATCGACCGGGCAGGCTTCCTCGCAGAAACCGCAAAAAATGCACTTGGTCAGGTCGATGTCGTAGCGCGTGGTGCGGCGGCTACCATCTTCGCGCGCCGCGCCCTCGATGGTGATTGCCATCGCCGGGCACACCGCCTCGCACAGCTTGCAGGAAATGCAGCGTTCCTCGCCGTTGGGATAGCGGCGCAGGGCATGCAGGCCGCGGAAGCGGAAGCCCTGCGGCGTCTTCTCCTCCGGATACTGCACGGTGATCTTGCGCGCAAAGAAATAGCGCCCGGTCACCGTCATGCCCTTGAGCAGTTCGGTGAGGAACAGGCTTTTGACGAAATCTTTCATGGCACCCATGGTTATGCGTCGGCCTCCCCTATTTCCAGATATTGAGCGGCGACATCATCCAGACGCCGACGACGACGATCCAGAGGAAGCACAGCGGGAGGAATACCTTCCAGCCCAGACGCATGATCTGGTCATAGCGATAGCGCGGGAAGGTGGCACGGAACCAGAGGAACAGGAACAGGATGACGGATATCTTGGCGATCAGCCACCATACGCTGTCCGGCAGGAAGCCCACCGGCGACAGCCAGCCGCCAAGGAAGAAGATCGAGACCATCGCCGAGATCAGGATCATGTTGGCGTATTCGGCGAGGAAGAACAGCGCGAACGCCATGCCCGAGTACTCGATCATGTGGCCGGCGACGATCTCCGATTCGCCCTCGACCACATCGAAAGGCGCGCGGTTGGTTTCGGCCACGCCCGAAATCAGGTACACCATGAACATCGGCAGCAACGGCAGCCAGTTCCACGACAGCAGGCCGAGGCCCATGTTGGCGAAGGTACCCTTGCCCTGCGCCATGACGATGGCGGAAAGGTTGAGGCTGTTCGACACCATCAGCACCACGATCAGTGCCATGCCCATGGAAATCTCGTACGACACCATCTGCGCCGTTGCCCGCATGGCGCCGATGAAGGCGTACTTCGAGTTCGAGGCCCAGCCGGAGATGATGATGCCGTATACGCCGATGGAACTGATCGCCAGCAGATAGAGCACGCCGGCGTCGATGTTCGCCAGCACCAGTCCGGTATCGAAGGGAATCACCGCCCAGGCGATCAGTGCCGGGGCCAGGCCCATGATCGGGCCGAGGATGTACAGCGCCTTGCTCGCCTTGGTCGGGACGATGACTTCCTTGAACATCAGCTTCAAGGCATCGGCGATAGGCTGGAGCAGGCCGAACGGCCCGACCCGGTTGGGGCCGATGCGCACGTGCATGTAGGCGATGACCTTGCGCTCGAAGTACGGCAGGTAGGCTACAGCTGCCACCACCGGTGCCAGGATCGCTACGATCTTGAGCAGGGTCCACAACAGTGGCCAGACCGGCTCCACCCATCCCCACAGGGGACCGGCCAGGGGCTGGATGAATTGCAGGACCTGGGCTTCCATCAGGCACGCTCCACGGTCAGGTTGGCGAACATCGGGCCCAAGCCGGCGGTCGTCGCGTGGGCGGCGGCAATACGAATGCAGCCATCGGGCACACCGGAGTCAAGCTGGACGGCCAGCGTCGCCGTGCCGCCAGCGCCGACTTTTACTGCCACCTTGTCACCGGTCGCCACGGCCAGCTTGGCAAGTGTCGCGGCGTTCATGCGTGCGGCCGGGGCGACCGCGTCGGCGGTCGCCTGCAGACTGGGTGCGCGGCGCACCAGCGCGTCGGCAAAATGGATCGGTACATCGGCAATGCGTTCCATGGCGCCAGCAGCCGGCAACTCGATGGCGACGCCATCGACGCCGTTGTCGAGGCCGGACGCAAAGTCCGGCTTGCCGCCGAGAACATCGTCCCGCACCTGTTCTGAACTGTCGTAGCCGAAGCCGTCGATTTCGAGCAGGTTGCCGAGCACGCGCAACACTTTCCAAGCCGGGCGGGCTTCGCCCTGCGGCTTGGCGACGGCGTAAAAACTTTGCACGCGGCCTTCGGTGTTGACGAAAGTTCCGGACGTTTCGCTGAAGGGAGAGACCGGCAGCAGCACATCGGCGTAATCGAGTGCGGCCATCGACTTGAAGGGTGAAAGCACAATCACGCTGCTGGCCTGACGCATCGCGGCCAGCGCGGCGGCACCGTCGGCGCAATCGAGTTCGGGTTCGGCACCGAGCAACAGGTACGCCTTGCGCGGATCGGCCAGCATGGCCGCGGCGTTCAGGCCCTCACCCCCCGGTACGGCGCTGGCAACGTAGCCACCAACGCTGTTGGCCGCCTCGCCGAGGTAACCGAACTTGCAGCCGAGCAGCTCGGCCAGTTGCTGGGCCAGCGCATTGAGCGTCGCTGCCTGCGGATGCTGCTGGGCGAAGTTGCCGAGCAGGATCGCGGCATTGCCGCCGGAAACCAGGCTAGCGGCAATCTGCTTCGCCGTGGCGCCAGCGCCGTCCGTCTGGATACCGCTTCGCATAACTATTTGTAGCGACGCATCGATTGCCGCACCCTTCGCTTCGGCCACGGCCTTGACAACTTCGGCGAGAAGCAGGGGCAATTGCGAAGGCGCGACGACGCCCTTGGCGAACAGCTTGATCAGCAGGTCGTCATCCGCGGAATGGATCACGCTGATCTGCGTGCCCTTCTTCGCCGCCTGGCGCAGACGCTGGGCGATCAGTGGATGATCCTTGCGCAGGAAACTGCCGACGACCAGCACACGGTCGAGTTCACCGATCTCGGCGACATTCATTCCCAGCCACGGTGCGCCGCGGCGCTTTCCGTCGGCAGTAAAGTCGGACTGGCGCAGGCGGCAGTCAATGTTCTCGGAGCCGAGCCCGCGCATCAGTTTGCCCGCCAGAGCCAGTTCTTCGAGCGTGGCATGCGGGCTGAGCAGCGCGCCAATGGCGGTAGCGCCATGATTCTTCGTCACGTCGCGCAGCGCATGAGCAGCGTAGTCGAGGGCGACATTCCAGTCCACGTCCTGCCACTTGCCATCCTGCTTGACCATCGGGCGCGTCAGACGCTCGGCGGAGTTGAGCGCCTCGTAGGAGAATCGATCCTTGTCCGACAGCCAGCACTCATTGACCTGCTCGTTCTCGAGCGGCAACACGCGCATGACGCGGTCGTGCTTGACCTGGACGATGAGGTTGCTGCCGAGGCCGTCGTGCGGGCTCACCGACTTGCGTCGCGCCAGTTCCCAGGTACGAGCGGAGAAACGGAAGGGCTTGGAGGTCAGCGCACCGACCGGGCAGAGGTCGATGATGTTGCCCGAGAGTTCGGAATCGACCGTCTTCTCGACGAAAGGCATGATCTCGGCGCGATCGCCACGGAAGGCCTGGCCGAGTTCCATCAGGCCGGCGATCTCCTGGGTGAAGCGCACGCAACGGGTGCAGTTGATGCAACGGGTGAGGTCGGTGCTGACCAGCGGCCCGAGGTCCTTGTTCGATACGACGCGCTTGTCTTCCTGGTAGCGCGAGGCACCATCGCCGTAGCCGACGGCCAGATCCTGCAACTGGCACTCGCCGCCCTGGTCGCAGATCGGGCAGTCGAGCGGATGGTTGATCAGCAGGAATTCCATCACGCCCTTCTGTGCCTTGACGGCGAGGTCGGAATGGGTGAATACCTTCATGCCATTGGTGACGGGCGTGGCGCAGGCCGGCAGCGGCTTGGGCGCCTTCTCGACCTCCACCAGGCACATGCGACAGTTGGCCGCGATGGAAAGCTTCTTGTGGTAGCAGAAATGCGGGATGTACACGCCGGCCTGATGCGCAGCCTCGATCACCGTGCTGCCGTCGGGAACCTGCAGCGCCTTGCCGTCGAGTTCGAGTTCCAGCATTACGCCTGCCCCATGTTGCGTGTGAAGAAGGTGCTGCCGGCGCGCTGCACATCCGGCGGCACCAGGCACTTCTTGTTCTCGATGTGGTATTCGAATTCGCTGCGGAAGTGCCGCAGGAAACCCTGGATCGGCAGCACCGCGGCGTCGCCCAGCGCGCAGATGGTGCGACCGGCGATGTTGCCGCCCAGCGTCAGCAGCAAATCGAGGTCTTCCGGACGGCCTTGGCCGTGCTCGATACGATGGATGATCTTGTAAAGCCAGCCGGTACCCTCGCGACACGGCGTGCATTGGCCGCAGGATTCCTCGTAATAGAAGTAGGACAGACGCTCAAGCGCCTTGACCACACAGGTGGTCTCGTCCATGACGATGACCGCGCCCGAACCGAGCATGGAGCCGGCCTTGGCGATGGAGTCGTAATCCATGGTGCAGTCCATCATGATGTCAGCCGGCAACACCGGCGCCGAAGAGCCGCCGGGAATCACCGCCTTGAGCTTGCGGCCACCGCGCATGCCGCCAGCCATTTCCAGCAGCTTGGCGAAGGGTGTGCCCATCGGCACTTCGTAGTTGCCCGGGCGATTGACGTGGCCCGAAACGGAGTAAAGCTTGGTGCCGCCGTTGTTCGGCTTGCCGAGGTTGAGGAAGCCCTCGCCGCCGATGCGGAAGATGAACGGGATCGAGGCGAAGCTCTCGGTGTTGTTGATGGTGGTCGGCTTGCCGTAGAGACCGACATTGGCGGGGAACGGCGGCTTGAAGCGCGGCTGGCCCTTCTTGCCCTCGATGGATTCGAGCAGCGCCGATTCCTCACCGCAAATGTAGGCGCCCCAACCCTGGTGGGCGAACAATTCGAAATTGAAGCCGGCACCAAGAATGTTTTGGCCGAGGAAACCAGCGGCACGTGCCTCGTCCAGCGCATCCTCGAAGCGCTGGTAGAGTTCGTAGATCTCGCCGTGGATGTAGTTGTAGCCACGGCCGGCGCCGACCGCGTAGGCGGCGATGATCATGCCCTCGATGATGGCGTGCGGATCGAAGCGCTGGATGTCGCGGTCCTTGAAGGTGCCGGGCTCGCCCTCGTCGGTGTTGCAAACGATGTATTTTTCCGGTGCCGCCTTGGGCATGAAGCTCCACTTGAGGCCGGTGGGGAAACCCGCACCACCGCGGCCGCGCAACACCGACTTCTTGACCTCGGCGATGACCTCGTCCGACGACATCTTGGTTTCAAGAATTTTCTTCAGTGACTGATAACCGCCGCGTGCCTCGTAGTCCTTGAGGCGCCAGCCATTGTCGTTCTCAAGCCGCCACTCGTGGCCACCCTTCTGCCAGCCGGCGGATAGCAGCGGGTTGATCGCTTCGAGCAGGGCCATTACTTGCACTCCCCGATCAGCTTGTCGATTTCTTCCGGCGTCATGAAGCAATGCATGCGCTTGTTGTTCGCCAAGATCACCGGCGCATCGCCGCAAGCGCCCATGCACTCGCCTTCCTTCAGGGTGAACTTGCCGTCGGCGGTGGTTTCGTTGAAATCGATGCCGAGCTTCTGCTTCAGGTAGTCGGCGGCATGGACGCCGCCCGACAAGGCGCACGGCAGGTTGGTGCACACCGTCAGCTTGTACTTGCCGACCGGGGCAAGATCGTACATGTTGTAAAAACTGGCCACCTCGAAGGCGGCGATGGCCGGCATGTCGAGGTAGTCGGCGACCGCGGCGATGGCGTCCTTCGACAGCCAGCCGAGTTCGTCCTGTGCGAACACAAGCGCCGCCATGACGGCAGACTGCTTCTGCGCTTCGGGATACTTGGCGACCTCGCGGTCGATCTTTTTGAGGGTGGTTTCGCTCAGCATGGCCTTACCGATCAACTTCGCCGAAGACAATATCGAGGGTACCAATAATGGTCACCACATCAGCCAGCATGTGCCCCCTTGCCATCTCGTCCAACGCCGAAACATTCTGAAAGGCAGGCGAACGCAGTTTTACGCGGTAGGGCTTGTTGGCGCCATCCGAAATCACGTAAACACCAAATTCGCCCTTGGCGTGTTCGATACCGGCATAGACTTCACCGGGCGGCACGTGCATGCCTTCGGAGACCAGCTTGAAGTGGTGGATCAGCTCTTCCATGCTGCCCTTCATCTTCTCGCGGGCGGGCGGGGCCACCTTGTGGTTATCACTGATCACCGGACCCGGGTTCTTGCGTAGCCAGTCGATACACTGCTTGACGATGCGGTTGGACTGGCGCATCTCCTCCATCCGCACCAGATAGCGATCGTAGCAATCGCCATTGACACCGACCGGAATGTCGAAATCAAGCCGATCATAAACCTCGTAGGGTTGCTTTTTGCGCAGATCCCACTCGACCCCGGAACCGCGCAACATCGGGCCGGTAAGGCCAAGTTGCAGGGCGCGCTCGGGGGATACGACACCGACGCCGATCAGGCGTTGCTTCCAGATGCGGTTATCGGTTAGCAGGGTTTCGTACTCGTCGCAATAGCCGGGGAAACGGTTGGCGAAGTCCTCGATGAAGTCGAGCACGGAGCCGTCGCGCGCGGCGTTCAACTCCTTGACCGTCTGCGCATTCTTGAACTTGTTGACCTCGTACTTCGGCATACGGTCGGGCAGGTCACGGTAAACGCCGCCCGGTCGATAGTAGGCCTGGTGCATGCGAGCGCCAGTGACGGCTTCGAGAATGTCACAGATATCCTCGCGTTCGCGGAAGGTGTAGAGCACCATCGCCATTGCGCCGACGTCGAGGGCATGCGCACCGAGATTGAACAGATGATGATGGATGCGCGTAAGCTCGTCGAACAGCACGCGGATGTACTGCGCCCGTAGCGGCACCTCGATGCCGAGCAGGCGCTCGATCGCCAGGCAGTACGGATGCTCGTTGATGATCATCGACGTGTAGTCGAGCCGATCCATGAATGGCAGCGACTGGATCCAGGAACGCGTCTCCATCAGCTTCTCGGTGCCGCGATGGAGCAGACCGATGTGCGGATCGGCGCGCACGACGACCTCGCCATCGAGTTCCAGCACCAGCCGCAGCACACCATGGGCCGCCGGATGCTGCGGGCCGAAGTTCAGGGTGTAATTCTTGATCTCAGCCACGACCGTCCGCCTTGCCGTAGTTTTCCTCGCGCAGGATGCGCGGCGTCACCTCACGCGGCTCGATGGTCACCGGCTGGTAAACCACGCGCTGCTGCGCCGGATCGTAACGCATCTCGACATGACCAAAAATCGGAAAGTCCTTGCGGAAAGGATGACCGACGAAGCCATAGTCTGTGAGGATGCGTCGCAGATCGTTATGACCGTCGAACATGATGCCGTAGAGATCGAAAGCCTCGCGCTCGAACCAGTTGGCACCATTCCACACATCGGCCACCGAGGCGACGACCGGAAAACTGTCGTCCGGTGCGAAGACACGCAAGCGCAGGCGCCAGTTGTGGGTCAGCGACAGCAACTGGCTGACGGCGGCGAAGCGCGGGGTCGCCCGCGCAGTTTCGGAAAACGCGACTTCGCCAAAGGCCGCGTAATCGACGCCACAGAGGTCCATCAATTGCTCGAAGCACAGGTCGGCATGGTCGCGCAGCGTCGTGGCAGCCGTCAGATAGTCGGCCGCGGACACAACCAAGGTGACCTCGCTGCGATCGACCGTGATGTCGACAACGCGCTCACCCAGCACATCCCGCAAATTCTGACAAAGCCTATCCAGCTTGGCGCTCATTGATTCAGTGAAGTAAAAATACGTTCAAAAAATTGGGGGACGGATCACCGGGCGATGGTGAAGGTGCGCTTGATCTTGTTCTGCAACTGGATGATGCCGTAGAGCAGCGCTTCGGCTGTCGGCGGACAGCCCGGCACATAGATATCCACCGGAATGATCCGATCGCAACCGCGCACCACCGAATAAGAGTAATGATAGTAGCCGCCGCCATTGGCGCAGGAACCCATGGAAATGACCCAGCGCGGCTCTGCCATCTGGTCGTATACCTTGCGTATCGCCGGCGCCATCTTGTTGGTCAGCGTGCCGGCAACGATCATCACGTCCGATTGCCGCGGACTCGGGCGGAATACGACGCCGAAGCGATCGAGGTCGTAACGCGACACCCCGGTGTGGATCATCTCGATGGCGCAACAGGCCAGCCCGAAGGTCACGGGCCAGAGCGACCCGGTCCGCGTCCAGTTGATGAGCTTGTCGAGGGACGTGGTGACGAATCCCTCTTGCAGCACGCCTTCGATGCTCACGCCTTGTTCTCCAAGATCATTCCCAGTCCAGCGCGCCCTTGGCCCAGGCGTAGATGTAGCCGACGATCAGGATGGTGATGAACACCATCATTTCGATGAAGCCGAACAGCTTCACGGACTCCGTGTTAACGATTTCCTGAAAGATCGCCGCCCAGGGAAAGAGGAAGGCGATTTCGAGATCGAACAGGATGAAGATGATGGCGACCAGGTAGTAGCGCACATCGAACTTCATGCGCGCATCCTCGAAGGCCTCGAAGCCGCACTCGAAGGCCGAGAGCTTTTCGGGATCGGGACGATGCGGACCCAATAGCCGACCCATGATGATCGGAGCGCAACCGAAGATCAGCGCGACGAAAACAAAAACGAGAATGGGAAAATAGTTTTCCAGCATTTTTGTGGCTTGTACCGCTTGGTTACAGTGCTGCCCGTGTTACTGGACCTGCTTGTGCCGCCCTGCTTCGAAAAACCAGATTCAAAATACTTGGTGCCGTCGGCGAGACTCGAACTCGCACAGCTTTCGCCACTACCCCCTCAAGATAGCGTGTCTACCAATTTCACCACGACGGCCCGGACATTGCGTTACCGTAATTTTACTGACAGTCATTGACTGCCAATTGCACCCCAGCGGTCATTGCCGGGCACCGGAATTTTCAGGGCAGGAGTATATAGCAAGCGTCGTTAGTGCGGTGCAAAAAAACATGCCCGCGGACAAGATCCAGCCACCTTCGCCACGCCGATCGCGGCGTGGCGAAGTCAGTTCCGCCCCGGGCGATGCACGACAGTCGCCACCTCCCGGGCCAAGCGCCCCGCCGTATCGATCATTACCCGATAGAGGCTGCGGGCGATGCCCTCGCGCAGAGGAGTCAGGAGGCCAGGCAAGCGCAGCGAGCGACTCAGCGCCTGCGTTTCAAGCGCATACAGTTGCAACAGATCATATACAAGCGTTTCCAGTTCTCCGCGCGTGAATCTGCTCCGCAAGGCTGCCCGCCCCCCGCCTTGTTGCGACCAATCTTCGACGATCATCTGTGCCGCACGGTACAGGCGCCCTATCCGCCGCAGACGAATTGGCTCGATCTCCTCGTAACGAATCACGATGCCAACGGGAAAACCGCCAATACGCGCCAGGAAGTCGCTATCGACCTCCAGGGTCGCCTCATACAATTGCCGCAGCACTGCGGCGTCAGGAACTGATTGCCGGCCCGACACTCCGCCCGCTTGGCGGATAACCAGGGCGTCCTTGCGCACTTCCTTGGCGACGTTCAGCGCCAGAAACGATTCGATCCGCGGCAACGCCATGCGCAACGGCAACGCCGTACCCAAGGCGCTGGCAGTACGGCGACTGTAGGTTTCGAGGATTTTGCGGTCGAATGCGACCAGTGCATCCGCGGGAGTCATGCCGGCCCGAGTCCGGTTGCCCCCGACCGCGGCTCAGTCGGCCGCGGGCTTGGCCGCGCGATGCAGCCCGATCATGCCGGCAAGGAGCGACTTCGAAATGACGTCCACATAACCCAGCTCGCGCAGCACCTGCGAAAGCTCGTCGGCGGAATAGAACATTTCCAGCGCTTCGATGAAGTACTTTTTCGCCCCCAGCGCCGCGCTGCCGCTGCCGAAGAGCAGCCCGGTAATGGCCAGACTGCCGCGCAGATAGGCGTAGTAAAGCTTCTCGACGACGGGATTGCCGGGGCGCAACATGTCGCAGTGATGGAAACGACCACCCGGCTTCAGCACACGATGGATTTCGCTGAAAAGGTCGCGCACACGCAAGTGCCGCGAGGCCCACTGCAGCGTTACCACGTCGAAATGGTTGTCGGGGAAGGGCAGCACGTGTACGTCGCCGATGGTACTGCTGGCGATCTTGAGGCCACGCGCCTCGGCGCGCTGCTTGCCGACTTCCTGCATCGCGGCGCTGCGATCCATGGCATGTAATTCGAGGCTAGGCTCGCGCTGCAGCAGTGCGATGCCAACGGCATTGGTGCCGGCGCAAACGTCGAGCACGCGCTGACCGGGACGCAATTCGATGATGGACATGAAATTGCGCAGAAACCAATTCCACAGCCCGAAGCTGGCGATATGATTGGCGCGGTCGTAATAGGGCGCGACGTCGACGAATACGTCGTGCAACTCTTCTTTCCAGACGGTGTTGAAGCGCTCGGCGCGCAACTGTTCGCGGATGGCAAGCGGCGGTGGGCTCATGGCAATCGGTGCGAAGTAGCTGCGGTTATTTCGGTATGTCCTGGGCCTTCGAGCCATCCTTGGCCGGTGCCGGTACGTCTGCAGGAGCTGTGGCCGGTACCTGCTGCACCGCCGCGTCCATGACGCTGCCGGAAACCGCCGGCTTGGCGTTCGCCATGTAGGCAAGGCCCAGGCTGGTCATGAAGAAAACCGCGGCGAGGATGCCCGTCGTGCGCGACATGAAGTTAGCCGACCCCGATGCGCCGAACAGGCTGCCGGAGGAACCGCTGCCGAACGCCGCTCCCATGTCGGCGCCCTTGCCGTGCTGCAACAGCACCAGGCCGATGACGGACACGCCGACCAGGATGTGGATCGTCAAAACCAGCGGATACATATAACTCATCGCGTCACTCCAGTTCAGGCCGCGGCGCAGATGGCCAGAAAGTCTGCCGCCACCAGGGCAGCGCCGCCAATCAGGCCGCCGTCGATATCGGGCTGTGCCATCAATTCCTTGGCATTGTTCGGCTTCATGCTACCGCCGTAAAGAATCTGCAGGCCGGCGGCAACATTGGCATCCTCCTTGGCGACACGGGCGCGGATCGACGCATGCACTTCCTGCGCCTGCTCCGGACTCGCGGTCTTGCCGGTGCCGATGGCCCAGACGGGCTCGTAGGCCACCACCGACTTCGCCAGCCCGGCGGCACCGATGCTGGCGATCACGGCGTCGAGTTGGCGAGTGATCACGGCCGCCGTGATGTTGCCCTCGCGCTCGGCCAAGGTTTCGCCGACACAGATGATCGGCACCAGGCCCGACTTGATCGCCGCGTCGGCCTTGGCGGCGACAACCTCATCGGTCTCGCCATGATAGCTGCGACGCTCTGAATGGCCGACGATGGCATAGCGGCACTCGAAATCCTTGAGCATGGCCGCGCAGACCTCGCCGGTGTAGGCACCCTGGGCGTGGCGCGAAACGTCCTGCGAGCCCCACGCGATGCTCGTGCCGGCCAATGCGGCACGCGCCTGGCCAAGGTAGGGAAAGGGAACGCAGACCGCCATCGCGGCCTTGGCGGTTGCGGCGCCCGCCTTGAGGGCATCCAGCAGAGCCTGGTTTCCGGCGGTTTCGCCATGCATTTTCCAGTTGCCGGCAACAAGTTTGGTTCGGGCCATGTCTCTTGACTTTTCAGGATTCGGGAGGGGGCGAATTATACCGGCCGGACTGCGCCATGGTCAATTTCACCCACCGCAGGTACGCGGAGCAACCTTGATCCGGCAACACAATGCACTCACATTGCTTGCCGGCGGGTTCGCCGCAATCCCTTTCAGCCGACTGAGGGTCGGCGCCGGCGCTACGACGGTGATGCCAGGTCCGGCGCCTTTCGCCTCTCCACGAAAAGGCTGTTGCCGGCGAGCTTCTTGGCCTCCTTCTTGGCCACGGCGGCCGCAGCCGATACTTGATGATATGCCGAGAAACCGCCCGACTCGACGTGAACCACACCCAGCGAAAGACTCACGATCGGCACGAACTCCCGCACACCTTGGCGATTCTCGGCCACGTAGCCGCCCCTCGCCATATCTTCAGCCGGAAAGAAACGCTGCGCGACCATGCCGAACTCGTCGAGCAGCCGCCGGCAGCGCGTCTCCCAGTCGGGACTGGCGAAAAGCACCATGAAATCGTCGCCGCCGATGTGGGCCATGAAATCCACGCGCGGATCGCAATGGGCACGCAGCGCATCGGCAAGTACGCGGATCATTTCGTCGCCGCGCGAATAGCCGAAGACGTCGTTGAACGGCTTGAAGTGGTCGAGATCGCAGTAGCAGGCGAAAAACTCCTCGTCATCGGCGAGTTTCGCTTCGATGCGTTCGTTGAGCGGCTGATTGCCGGGGAACCCGGTGAGCGGGTTGGTGTGACGCGCCGCCTCGATCTGAAGCCGGGTAATGTCGCGGACGACGTCGTGACTGCTGCCATAACCACGGTACTTCCCGTCTTCAACGACGATAAAGCCATCCGAAAGATGGCGGGGATCCGCCTCGGCCAGCAGGAAGCTGAGATCCTGCAGACTGGTTCCCGCCTCGACCAGCAAGGGTTGCGCATCCATCACCACCGCACACGATTTCTTGCCGTAGAGTTCGCGCCGGTACGGCCGGGCAAAGCGATCAATCAAGGCCACGCGGCTGATGAGTCCGACCGGCTGCCTGCCGTTCAGCACCGGCAGGCATTGCAGATCCGGCTGGGACTCGAACAGGGCATAGACAAACTCGGTGGTCGCGTCGTATGGCACGGTCGGCACCTCGCGAATCAGACTCGCCGCAGTCGGCACCTTGCGGGTCCGGCCATGACCGCGACGGACCTCGCCCCCCTCGCGCAACTCCGCCAACACCGCCTCGGACAAACTCGGCGCGGGAATCGCGCTCGGCCGGGCAAACCAGTAACCCTGGCCCAGTGCAATACCCGTGGTAGCGATCGCCGCCAGTTCGGCGCGGGTCTCGACGCCCTCGGCGATGACCGTGCAACCGACCCCGCGGGCGATTTCCTGGATCGAATGCAGAAACTGGCGTTTGACGGCGTCGCTCTCGACCCCCTGCACGAAGTGGCGGTCGATCTTGACGAACTCGGGACGAAGTTCCGACCATAGGCGCAGGCTGGAAAACCCCTGCCCAAGGTCGTCGATGGCAATGGAAAACCCCATCGAGCGATAGTGCCGCACGGCATCGCGCATCAGGTCGAAATCGAAGGTCGGCTGGTTTTCGGTCAGTTCTATGACCACGCGCGCCGGATCAATGCCGAGGTCACGAATCGCTTCGAGCGTCCTTCCCGAACGGGAACCTGGCGCCAGAAGGCATTCCGGACTGACGTTCAGGAACAGCCGGCCACAAAGGTTCATCTGACGAAAGTGTTCCAGGGTAACCTCGCGTGCCAGGTATTCAATTTCTTGACGGACCCCGTTCGCCTCGGCCGCACTGAACAACTGTACGGGCGAATGCAGCGGACTGCCCGACGGGCCGCGAATCAGCCCCTCGAAGCCGAAGATGCGGCCCTGCTTGAGATCGACGATGGGCTGAAACAACGGGGTCAGCAGCCGATGCTCGGTGATTTCCCGCAGTTGCGTGGCCGAAGCCAGACCGGCATCAACCGGAAGCGGGATGCCGCGTCCCAGAATGTAATTCTGGCGCCGCAGTTGGAACGACAGGTTGCTGCTGCTCATTTCCATGTTGAAAGTGATCGCCCCGAAAATTGAAGTCGGCGCAGCTTGCGCGAGAATTGTTACGCCGTGATGACATCTGGATCACAATGCCACATCGCAGCATGGCTGTAACATTGACAAGACAGAATCGCAGTTTCAATCAGCGGAGCAAGACCACCATGGACCTGATACTTTGGCGCCACGCCGAGGCCGAGGAATCGAAAGCCGGCCTGAGCGACATGAAACGCCGCCTGACGCCTCGCGGCGAAAAGCAGGCGCGCGTCGTCGGACGCTGGCTGCGGCGGCAGTTGCCCAAGGGCGCGCGCATTCTGGTCAGTCCGTCGATGCGTACACAGCAAACCGTCCTGCCGCTGGATTTGCCCTACGATACCGACGATCGCATCGGCCCCGGGGCCACGCCATCGGACCTGCTCGCCGCCGCCGGCTGGCCCAACCCTTCGACCGCCGTGGTCATCGTCGGCCACCAGCCGACGCTCGGCGCACTTGCCTCGCTGCTGGTGTGCGGAAAGGAAGAAGGGTTTTCGGTGCGCAAGGGATCGATCTGGTGGATCAGCCGCAAGAACAAGCCGGGCGATGACGGGGTATTCCTGCGCGCGGTGATCGGCCCCGACATGCTCTGAAAAAAGTCGGCGCTGGCGGGACGGCGTCCGGCCAGCGCGACATCACGGGCAGGTTCAGCCGAACCGGCCCGTGATGTAATCCTCGGTCTGCTTCTTCTGCGGCTTGATGAAGACCTGGTCGGTGACGCCAAACTCGATCATCTCGCCGAGATACATATAGGCGGTGAAATCCGATATCCGCGCCGCCTGCTGCATGTTGTGGGTGACGATGGCGATGGTGAACTCGCCCTTGAGCTCGTCGATCAGTTCCTCGATTCGCATGGTGGAAATCGGATCGAGCGCCGAGGTCGGCTCGTCGAGCAGAAGCACTTCTGGCTTGACCGCTACCGCGCGCGCGATGCACAGGCGCTGCTGCTGTCCGCCGGAAATGCTCATGCCGCTGCGATTGAGGATATCCTTCACTTCGTCCCACAGCGCCGCCTTGCGCAGCGCCCACTCGACCCGCTCCTCGACCGCGCTTTTCGACAAGCGCTCGTGCAGGCGGATGCCGAAGGCGATGTTCTCGAAGATCGACATCGGGAACGGCGTCGGCTTCTGGAACACCATTCCGACTTTTGCCCGCAGCGTGTTCAGGTCGACGTCGCGCCCGAGCAGGTTCTTGCCGTCAAGCAGCAGTTCGCCGGTCGCCTTCTGCTCCGGATAGAGGTCGTACATCCGGTTCATGGTACGCAGCAGGGTCGACTTGCCGCAGCCGGACGGGCCGATGAAGGCCGTCACGTTCTTTCGGTAGATCGGCAGGTTGATGTTCTTCAGCGCATGGAACTTGCCGTAATGGAAATCGAAATCGCGGAACTCGATCTGCGTTTCCAGCGGTGCTGCGGCGACGTCGCAAATGGCTTCGTTCATATCGTTCATGTTCATAGGCACACGCTCTGGATCACAGTTTGTGTTTTTGGCGGAAAAGGATTCGGGTGGCGATGTTGAGGCCCAGCACGCCCAGGGTGATCAGGAACACACCGGCCCAGGCCAGTTGCTGCCAGTCGGTGAAGGGACTCATGGCGAACTTGAAGATGGTTACCGGCAGGTTGGCCATCGGCTCATTGAGGTCGAGGCTCCAGAACTGGTTCGACAGCGCGGTGAACAGCAACGGTGCTGTCTCGCCGGCGATGCGCGCCACGGCCAGCAGCACTCCGGTGATGACGCCGGCCACCGATGCCCGCAGGGTCACCTTCATGATCACCAGCCGCTTCGGGGCGCCCAGCGCAAAGGCCGCCTCGCGCAGGGAATTGGGAACCAGCCGCAACATGTTCTCGGTGGTGGACACCACGACGGGAATCACGATCAGCGCCAGCGCCAGCACGCCCGAAAAGCCCGAGAACTTGCCAACCTTGGCGACGTAAATGGCATAGACGAACAGGCCGATGACGATGGATGGCGCCGACAGCAGGATGTCGTTGAAGAAGCGGGTGGACTTGCCGAGCCAGGTGTGACGGCCGTATTCGGCCAGATAGATGCCGGTGAAGATGCCGATGGGCGTCCCCAGCAGCGTCGCCAGCCCGACCATGATCGCGCTGCCGACGATGGCATTGAGCAGGCCGCCGGAACTGCCGGGCGGCGGCGTCATCTTGGTGAAAAGGTCGAGCGAAAGGCCGGCGACACCAAGGTCGAAGGTCGTCCACAGGATCCAGATCAGCCAGAACAGGCCGAAGGACATGGCCGCCATGGACAGCGCCAGGGCGAGGTGGTTGGTCAGCTTGCGCCGGGTCAGCAGCTTCATCGCGCGATCCTCATGCCTGGCTGCCCTCTTTCCTGGCCAGGCGCATCAGCAGCAGCTTGGAGAACACCAGCACCGTCAGCGTGATCAGGAACAGGATGAGGCCGAGTTCGATCAGGGCGCCGGTATAAAGGCCGGGCGTCGCCTCGCCGAACTCGTTGGCCAGCGTCGAGGTGATGCTGTTGCCGGGAGCGTAGAGCGAGATGCCGCTGATCAGGTTGGTGTTGCCGATGACGAAAGTCACGGCCATGGTCTCGCCGAGCGCACGACCGAGGCCGAGCATGATGCCGCCGATGACGCCCACCTTGGTATAGGGCAGCACAACGTTCCACACCACTTCCCAGGTGGTTCCGCCGACGCCGTAGGCCGACTCCTTGAGCATGTCCGGCGTCACCGCGAACACGTCGCGCATCACCGAGGCGATGAAGGGAATGATCATGATGGCGAGGATGATCCCGGCCGTCAGCAGGCCGATGCCCAGCGGCGGCCCGGAGAACAGGGCCCCGATGAATGGGATCTGCCCAATCGTGGCGGCGAGGAAGGGTTGCACATACTGCGCGAACAGCGGCGCAAAGACCAGCAGGCCCCACATGCCATAGACGATCGACGGAATCGCCGCCAGCAGTTCGATCGCGGTGCCCAGCGGGCGACGTAGCCAGACCGGCGACAACTCGGTAAGGAACAAGGCGATGCCGAAGCTCACCGGCACCGCGATGACCAGCGCGATCAGCGAAGTGACGATGGTGCCGTAGATGGGAATCAGCGCGCCGAAATCGTCCATCGGCGGATTCCATTGCTGCGACCAGAGGAAACCGACGCCGAACTTGCTGATCGACTCCCACGAACCGATGCCCAGGGAAACGATGATCCCGGCGAGCAGCAGCAGCGTGAATGCCGCAAATGCGCGCGTCAGGTTGAAGAACAGCAGGTCGCCGATGTTGCGGCGAATGCGGGTCGATGGGTCGGGCGAATTCATCGGCTGGATAGACTGTCGGTGTCGCTTGGAAATGGGTTCCGCACCGGCGATGCCGGTGCGGAAGGTTGGTACCGGAGTATTACTTGCCCGACCACACGGCCTTGCCGGAGGCATCCTTGATGTTACCCCAGCTGGCGTGGATCAGCTTGACCAGGCTCTCGGGCAGGGCGACGTAATCCAGCTCGTCGGCCATCTTGCCGCCATTCTTGTAGCTCCAGTCGAAGAACTTGATCGCCTCGGTGGCCTGCTCCGGCTTGGCCTGCACCTTGTGCATCAGGATGAAGGTGGCGCCGGTGATCGGCCAGGCATCCTTGCCGCCCTGGTTGGTCAGAATCTCGGCCATTGCCGATTTCGTCCAGTCGGCGCCTGCGGCGGCAGCCTTGAAGGTGGCATCGTCCGGCGCGACGAAATTGCCGGCGACGTTCTTCAGCATCACGTGGGCCAGCTTGTTCTGCTTGGCGTAAGCGTATTCGACGTAGCCGATGGCGGCCGGCACGCGCTGCAGGAAGGCCGACACCCCCTCGTTGCCCTTGCCGCCCAGACCGGCCGGCCACTGCACCGCCGTGCCTTCGCCGACCTTGCTCTTCCACTCTTCGCTGACCTTGGACAGGTAGTTGGTGAAGAGGAAGGTGGTGCCGGAGCCGTCGGCGCGACGCACGATGGCGATGTCCTGCGCCGGCAGTTGCAGCTTCGGATTGAGTTCGGCGATGGCCTTGTCGTTCCACTTGGTGATCTTGCCGAGGTAGATGTCGGCCAGCACCGCCCCGGTCAGGCGCATGTCACCGGGCTTGATGCCGGTGATGTTGACCACCGGCACGACGCCGCCGATCACCGTCGGGAACTGCATCAGGCCGTCCTTCTCCAGCACTTCGGGCTTGAGCGGCATGTCGGAAGCGCCGAAATCGACGGTCTTGGCGGTGATCTGCTTGATGCCGCCGCCGGAACCGATCGACTGATAATTGATCCGGTTGCCGGTGGCCTTGTTGTAGCCGTCGGCCCACTTGGCGTAGATCGGTGCGGGGAATGACGCACCGGCACCGGTGACATCGGCAGCGTATGCCGCCACGGACGTGGCTGCAATGGTTGCGACAGCCACGACGGAAATCAGTTTTTCACGCATATTCATGGGGTTGAATCCTCTCTCAGGGAAGTCGAAAACCTACAGCGCCGCAGTCTAGGGCGGCTTTGTTACGCCTTCGTGACAGGAAAATCGATACCGCGAATGGGCGGCCGTGACGATACCGTCACATCGCCGCAATGTTGCGCTGGCAAGGTGCGCAGCCATGCCCACGACACGCTGCAACACCAGCCCGATCCGCGTCCTGATGATCTCGGACGTCTACTTTCCCCGCATCAACGGCGTCTCGACCTCGATCGAAACCTTCCGCGCCGACCTTGCCGCCGAAGGCATCGGAGTCCGCCTGATCGCGCCGGCCTACCCCGGCCACCACAGGCACAAAAACGAAGCCGCCATCTGGCGCATCCCGTCGCGTCGCGTCCCGTTCGACCCCGAGGACCGGCTGATGCACTGGCGTGCGCTGGAGCGCACCGCGCATGGCCTCGCCAGCGAGGGCATCGACCTGATCCATGTGCAAACCCCGTTCGCTGCGCACTACGCCGGTACGCGCGCCGCGCGCCGCCACCGCGTGCCGGTCGTCGCCACTTACCACACGCACTTCGAGGAATACATCGGCCACTACCTGCCAGCTTTGCCGCGCACGCTGCTCAAGGCCGGCGCACGCCGCATCGCTGCCAGCCAGTGCAACGACCTGGACGCAGTCATCGTCCCGTCGCATGCCATGCACCAAACTCTGGGCGGCTATGGCGTCAAGGCGCCGCTGCACGTCCTGCCGACCGGCATTCCGCTGCGACACTTCGGCCAGGGCGACGGCCGGCGCTTCCGCGCCGCGCACGCCATCGCGCCCGAACGTCCGCTGGCGCTGTTCGTCGGTCGGGTCGCCCACGAGAAGAACATCGGATTCCTCATCGAGGCCCTGGCCACGGCCGTGAAATGCAGCCCGGACGTGCTGCTGGTCATCGCCGGCGAAGGCCCGGCCCGGCTCGCCCTGCAGCGCCAGGCACGGGAATCCGGGCTCGCCGGCAACATCCGCTTCGTCGGCTATCTCGATCGCGACGGCGAACTGACCGACTGCTATGCCGCGGCCGACGTCTTCGTCTTCGCTTCGCGCACCGAAACCCAGGGGCTGGTGCTGCTCGAAGCCATGGCCGCGGGCCTGCCGGTCTATGCCCAGGCCGAGATGGGCACGCGCGACATCCTCGGCGCCCAGCGCGGCGCGATCATCGCGCCCGACGATGCTGTCGAATTCGGCATGGGCCTGGCCAGCCTGCTGGGCAATCGCTACCAGTTGGACACCCTGGCCGCCGATGCGCGCGACTACGCCCGGGAATGGGCGGCGCCGGCGCGCGCCCGCCAGCTCGCCGGCCTCTATCGCTCGCTGGCAACAGCGAACGCATGATCCCGAGCGAGCAGCAACAACCGGCCGGCCACGCCCACGAGAGCCCGTTCAAGGGGAGGACCGGCCTCGCCCGCATCTGGAATGCGATGTTCTATTCGGTCGCGGGGATCAAGGCGGCCTATCGCCACGAGGACGCCTTCCGCCAGGAAGTGTGGCTGGCGCTGCTGCTGATGCCGCTCGCCCTGCTGCTGCCGGCGAGCGGCATCGGCCACGCGCTGATGATCGGCGCCGTGCTGCTGGTGCTGATCGTCGAACTCGTCAATTCGGCCATCGAGGCCGCGGTCGACCGCATCTCGCTCGACCACCACCGCCTGTCCAAGCGCGCCAAGGACATCGGCAGCGCGGCGGTGCTGCTCGCCCTGATTAACGTCTGCGTCGTCTGGGGGCTGGTGCTGTTCGGCTAGACGCGCACAGCCGCCGTGGCGCCAGTGCCGAGTTTTTCAGCCGCCGATGGCCGACCAGAAATCGCCCTGGCGATCGAGGAACTCCTCGCAGCTCATGTAGTGCGAGCCATCGCAGGAAAAGGTCAGGCTGACCATGCCGTTGAAGATGTTGATGGAGGCCGAGCGCAGATAGATGTTCTGGTCGGTCAGGCGCAACTCGCCCATGGCATCGAGCACCGGCTTGACCTGGGCGCGGGTCATCAGCGCATCGCCCGGCCAGGGCTGTGGCGGATACAGCAGGCAGATGTCCGGATCGGCCAGCGCCTCGTGGTCGAGGATGCGGTAGCGGAACGGATCGTCGACAAACCAGCCCGTGGCTCGGCTGCTGGAGAAGTGGATCACCACCTGGAACATCCCGCGTTCGGTGATGAGGTCGTCGAGGATGGCCAGCGCCTGGACGATGTTGCGGTCCATCGGGCTCTCCACCCGCATCTGCTGGAAGACGCCGCCGCGTATCGACGGGTCGCCCTTGATCTGCCGCCACTGCCGCGGCTCCTGATGCATGACTCCGGCAGCCGGCAGGTCGCGCAGGTCGAAGTCCGCCACGAAATAGCCGAGTTCCGTCTCGCCGTCGCGCACCACGTGCAATGCCGTCAGCGAAGGCCGGCCCGAAAGGCTGACGTAGGCGTCGGAAAGCAGGAAGCCCCAGGCCGGCACCGGTTCGCTCATGTAGGGCCGCTGCGAGCGGTCGCGGCCGAAGCGATCTGTCGTGACTCCATCAACACCGACGTTGTCGCTGATCTGCAGGCCATTGCGGTCGAGGACGTAAAGGGAGGCGACATGGGGAATGCTGCGACAGCCGGCGGCGAGCAGGTCGTTCAGGCGCTGGCGGTCGCCCCAGGCGACGCCGCACAGCCCCGCAAGCCGCGCCATCGGCTCGTGCAGCAGGCCCGCCAGTTCGGCACGCTTGCGATAGACATCGTCCTTCCAAGTTTCGGCCAAGATCGCTTACCTTGAATCGCAGGAATGTGGCATTGCAGCATTCTACTGTTCTCGGTTTGTTACAGCCCACGGTATCGCCCCAAGCCAGTCGCACTGTAATAATTGCCGGCGGGTAGGCGACGTACAATCCCCTCAATTCCGCTTCCATGATAAGGGCATTCCATGCCGACCCAGATCGCCCTCAAGCTCGGGCTGCCCGAAGCCTCGCAGGCCCTGTTCGTGCGCCACCCGCTGCTGCGCCGGGCCGCCAGTCGCCGTAACGAGTCGCTGGTCAGCATCTACTACGACACGCGCCGCCTCGACCTTCACCGCAAGGCGATCAGCCTGCGCCTGCGCAAGCAGGGCGACGGCTGGCTGCAGACCGTCAAGCACAACGCCGAGTCGGAAGGCGGCCTCACCACGCGGCCGGAATGGGACACCCCCTACCTCAACCACTTCGACTTTTCCGCCATCGACGACGCCGCAGTCCGCGCCAGGCTGGAAAAGCCCAGGGTGGCGCAGGGCCTCACTGCCCTGTTCGAGACCAGCTTCCGCCGCACCATCTGGCAGTTGCACCCGGCACCCGGCAGCACGGTACTGGTGATGCTCGACCGCGGCTGGATCGCATCCAACGGCCGCCGCGCACCGATCTCCGAGGTGGAACTCGAACTGGTGAGCGGATCGCCGGCAAGGCTCTATGAAGTCGCCTTTGAACTCGCCGCGCGGATTCCGCTGACGCCGGAACTGATCTCCAAGGCCGAGCGCGGCTACCGCCTCGCCAGCGATACGAAGGGCGCACCGGTGCGCGCCACCGCGGCGCCCATCGCCGCCGCCGACCATCCGCTGGTCGCGTTTCGCGCCATCGCCCTCAACTGCCTCGCCCACCTGCACCTCAACCACGCCGGCGCCCTGCGCGACGGCGATCCCGAGTACGTGCACCAGATGCGCGTGGCCACGCGCCGTCTGCGGGCCGCCATGCGCATGTTCGCGCCGGTGCTGCCCGCGGATTTCGTCGCGCCGCTGGTGCCGCCGCTGCGCGAATTGATGACCACGCTCGGCCGCACCCGCGATCTCGACGTACTGCTGGCCGAGATCGTCGGCCCGGTCAGCGCCGCACTGGCAGACGATCCGCGCATTTCGGCACTGGCGGGCATCCTTACCGACCGGCTTTACGCCACGCGCGAAGAGACCGTGGACTTCCTCGCCCGCCCCGGCTACGGCCACCTGCAACTGCAGGCAGCGGCGCTGCTGCACGGCAAGGCGCTGATCGAGCCGCCACCGCCGGATGCGGAACAGCCGGCGACCTTGCTCGACTTCGCCCGGCGCCGCCTGCGCAAGCTGCAGCGCGACACCCATCACCTGGCGGAGCTGGCCCGCATCGACGACCCGGCGGCGCTGCACCAGTTGCGCATCGCCATCAAGCGCCTGCGCTATGCACTGGAGTTCTTCGGCCCCCTGCTGCCCAGGCGCTCATTCACGACGGCATCGAAGCAGCTCGCGACGCTGCAGGACAAGCTCGGCCAGCTCAACGATCTCGCCAACGCCGGCGCCGTGCTGATGGCCTGTGCCGGCAGCGACCCCGCACTGCGCGAGGCAGTCGCACTGATCGGCGGCTGGCACGGCCCGCGCCACGCCGCGCTGCTCGCCTCGGTGCCCGACCAACTCGAGGTGGTGCGCAAGCTGCGCCTGCCCAAGCTCAAGTAGTCCCCACGCCATGGCCAAGGAAATCGAACGCAAGTTTCTCGTCAAGGACGCCAGCGTCATCGCCGGCCGGCTCGGCTCGCGCATCATGCAGGGCTACATCGCTTCCGAGCCGATGACGGTGCGGGTGCGGGTGATCGAGGCCGAGGCCTTCCTCACCCTCAAGAGCAAGTCCACCGGGATCGAGCGTGACGAATACGAGTTCCCCATCGCGCCGCGCGTGGCGCGCGAACTGATCGAGCGCCACTGCGGCGGACGCATCGTCACCAAGACGCGCTATCGCATTCCCAACGGCGTCCACACCATCGAACTCGATGTCTTCGACGGTCATCTTGCCGGCCTGGTGCTGGCCGAGATCGAACTCGACCACGCCGAGCAGGCCTTCATCAAGCCTGACTGGCTGGGCAATGACGTCAGCCACGACCCCCGTTACACCAACAGCGCGCTGGCCGTCGCCGCCGCGCCGCCAATGCCGCCACTACTGCCTCCCCCGCCGCCCGCCGGCAACACCGCAGCCACATGCTGAGCGCGGTGCGCGCGGCGGCCCGGCTGTCGCGGCTGGCCCTGCATCTGCTGCTTGGCATCATTTCAGTCGCACTGGCCTATCCGCGGGCAGGCACGCCGCGCCGGCTGCAACTCAAGCAGCGCTGGTCGCGGCAGCTGCTGCGCTGCATCGGTGTCGAACTTCACGTTTCCGGCGCGATGCCCGACGGACTGATCGTCGCCAACCACATTTCCTTCCTCGACATCTTCGCCATCAATGCCGTCGCGCCGGTCGCCTTCGTTTCCAAGGACGAAGTGCGGCACTGGCCGCTGATCGGCTGGCTGGCCTCCCGCACCGACACCGTATTCCTCGAGCGCGGCAGCCGCGCCGCCGCCCAGCGGGCCCGCAACGGGCTCGTCGAGCAGTTGCGCAGCGGGGGCCGCGTCGCCGTCTTTCCGGAAGGCACGACCAGTCGCGGCGACGGCATACTGCCCTTCCACGGCGCGCTGTTCCAGGCCGCCATCGACGCCGGGGCAGCAGTCACGCCCGTCGCATTGCGCTACCTCGGCCGCGACGGCCGCTGCAGCGACGCCCCCGCCTACGTCGACGCCGTCACGCTGTGGCAATGTCTGCGTGCCATCGTCCACGCTGACGGCCTGGCCGCGCATGTCGAAGTGCTGGCGCCGCTGTCATCCACCGCCGTCGACCGTCGCCATCTCGCGGCCCACGCCCATCGCATCATCGCCCACGCCGTCTGCGTCGGCGTCGACGTGGGCGACCAGACGCGACCCGCCCTCCCCCATCCCGGCCCGCGGCCGGCTTCGGCGGTGCACAGCGGTGCCGGACAGAGTTCCGCTTCCGCCCCTCACAGGCCGGGCGGCTGACCGGCTCACTCCGCTCGATCATAGCGGGGCCGGACTTGCCGGCCTTAACCCCGTTGTAACCGGGGCGTCATCACCCTGTCGCACGACGGCCGCAGCATGCGCGATCATGCGCATCGCCCTCGTCACCGAGACCTATCCGCCCGAGATCAATGGCGTCGCCATGACGCTGGGGCGCCTCGCCGACGGCCTGCGTCGCCGTGGCCATGCACTCCAGCTGGTACGGCCACGCCAGCGACACCACGCGGAACAGGCCATGCAGCAAGCCGGCCCGAACGAACTGCTGCTCCCCAGCCTGCCCCTGCCGCGCTACCCGGGCCTGCGCTTCGGCCTGCCGGCGCGCGGCACCTTGCTCACCTCCTGGCGCAAGCAAAGACCGGACATCGTCCATGTCGCCACCGAAGGCCCGCTCGGCTGGTCGGCGCTCGGTGCCGCACGGCAGCTGGATCTGCCGGTCAGCTCCAGCTTCCATACCAACTTCGACAGCTACTGCGGCCACTACGGCATCGGCTGGCTGCGGGGCAGCATCGAGCGCTACCTGCGCCACTTCCACAACCGCTGTGCAGTCACGCTAGTCCCGACGCAGGAGCAGGCCCGCCGCCTGGCCGCCAGCGGCTTCCACAAGCTGCTGGTGATCGCGCGCGGCGTCGATACCGGCCTCTTCAATCCGGCCCGCCGCTCGGCCGAATTGCGCCGGCAGTGGGGCGCCACCGAGGACACCCTGGTCGTCGCCAGCGTCGGCCGCATCGCCGCCGAGAAGAACCTTGATCTCGCCCTGCACGCCTTCGATGGCGTGCGCCGCGTGCGTCCCGACGCACGGATGGTCTTCGTCGGCGACGGCCCGCAAAAGTCGGCGCTGGCGGCACGCCACCCCAATCACGTCTTCGCCGGCATGCGCCATGGCGAGGACCTGGCGGCGCACTACGCCTCGGCCGACATTTTCCTGTTGCCGAGCCTCACCGAAACCTTCGGCAACGTCACGCTCGAAGCGATGGCCAGCGGCCTGGGTGTCGTCGCCTATGCCTCCGCCGCCGCCGGAGAACTGATCGAGGACGGCATCGACGGCCAGCTGGCGACACCCGGCGACGAGCAGCGCTTCATTCACGCCGCGACCTCCCTTGCCGCAGATCCTGGCCTCCTCGCTCGCCTGCGCCTGCGCGCCGCGGCGCGCGTGTCGCGGCTCGGCTGGGAGGACATTCACGACACTTTCGCCGGCGTCCTCGACGATGTCGTCCGCATCCATGCACGGCGGCAGCGCAGCGCCGGGATGTTCGCCGTCGCCCCGGACTAGCGCCATGACCCGCCGCGTTCGCGCCATCTTCCTTTCCGACATCCACCTCGGCACGCGCGGCTGCCAGGCCGAGCGCCTGCTCGACTTCCTGCGCGACCACGAAGCCGAATACCTCTTCCTGGTCGGCGACATCATCGACTTCTGGGCCATGAGCCGCGGCATCCACTGGTCAGCGGCACAGAACACCGTGGTGCAGAAACTGCTCCGCCGCGCCCGCCACGGCGAGAAGATATTCCTCATCCCCGGCAACCACGATGAAGCGCTGCGCGAATACGACGACACCGCCTTCGGCGACGTGCAGGTGGTCCGCGACCATGTCCACACCGGGGCCGACGGCCGGCGCTACCTGCTGATCCATGGCGACGAATTCGACCAGGTGACACGCTACCACCGCTGGATCGCCGTGCTGGGCGACATTGGCTACAACGGGCTGGTGCGCATCAACGCCTGGCTGTCGTGGCTGCGCCGTCGCCTCAATCGCCCGGGCTACTGGTCGCTCGCCGGCTACGCCAAGCGCAAGGTCAAGACGGCGGTGAGCTTCATCTTCGATTTCGAGGACTCGGTGATCCACGCGGCGCGCGAACGCGGCATGGACGGCGTGATATGTGGCCACATCCACAGCGCCTGCATCCGCGATGCCGCCGGCATCACCTACATCAACTGCGGCGACTGGGTCGACAGCTGCACCGCCATCGTCGAGCACCTCGATGGCCGCATGGAGCTGGTGCGCCACGGCGTGGAGCAGAAGCCACTGTTGCACGCGGTGGCGACGGATTCATCCCGCTGCAACATCGACGCAAAGGCGGCGTAACGCCGGCTCCCGACAATGCCGCCACACCCAACGGCAAACAAGGAGAAATCATGGCCCCCACGCTCGCTTCGCTCGCTGCCCCCACAGGGGACGATGCCTCCTTCGGGGCGGCCCTTCAGGAGGCAACAAGCATGCTGCACACCCAGCAATGGCGCGCCCAGCGCAACCATCACCACCACTACTCGGTCGGCTTCGCACTCACCGAACGCGAGATCGAGGAGGCCCAGCGCCTGCGCTACCGCGTTTTCGCCGGGGAACTCGGCGCCACCATCCGCACGCGGGTGGCCGGCGTCGATGCGGATTTCTACGATCCGCATTGCGAGCACCTGATCGTCCGCGACGAATCCGACAGCGGCGCCGGAAAGATCGTCGGCACCTACCGCATCCTGACGCCCGACGCCGCTACCCGGGTCGGCAGTTACTACAGCGAAAACGAGTTCGACCTGACCCGCCTGCAGCACCTGCGCCCGGCCACGGTGGAAGTCGGCCGCTCCTGCATCCACCCCGACTACCGCAACGGCGCCGTGATCGCCCTGCTCTGGGGCAAGCTCGCCGAATTCATGCTGCGCCAGGGCTACCGCTACCTGATCGGCTGCGCCTCGGTCGGCATGGGCGACGGCGGCCACAACGCCGCCAATCTGTTCGTGCAGCTGATCGACGCCCACATCGCTCCGCTCGAGTACCGGGTCTTTCCCCGCGACCGCCTGCCCTACGAGCGGCTGGTCACCGGCCATGCGGCCGAAGTGCCACCGCTGCTGAAAGGCTATCTGCGCGCCGGCGCCTGGGTCTGCGGCGACCCCGCCTGGGACCCGGACTTCAACACCGCCGACCTGCCGCTGCTGCTGTCGATGGAGCGGCTCAATCCGCGCTACGCCCGCCACTTCCTGCGCGACTGAGAAAGTCGCGCGGCGGCTTCAGTCGCAGCCGGCCTTGCAGGCGCCGGCATCGGCGGCACAGTTTCCTGCGCCCTGCACCTTGCACTCCGCCCGCGTCCGGTAGGTGAAGGTCAGGCCTTCGCCGTAGCTGCACGCCAGCCGCGTGATCTTGCCCTGCTTGCCGGACTTGATGGCGACCGCCTTGGCCTGCCGCACCTTTTCCGGTGGCAGGTCGCAGGAGACGTAGGCCTGGAACATGCCGTCGGCTGATTCCCACATCGCCACGTTCTTCAACTTGCGATAGCTGCGATAGTCGGTGCAGACGTCGGTATCGCCGCGATAGGCGCGGGAGTTGTCGCTGCAGTAACCGGTAAAGGTGTATTTCAGCTCTTCTTCCGACGGGCAGGTGGCGACCTGCACCGCCGTGGCGAGGTCGGGACAGGCGACGACCTCCGCCCGCGCGGCGAAGGCAGTCGGGGCAAGCAGCAGCAGGCAGGCGAGATGACGCAGATTCATGACATGGATCTCCTATGAAAAATTGATTATGAAGGCGACGGCCGCGACGCCGATGACGGTTACTCGCGGGCAGAAAAAGTGGGCAGGCGCATCTTGTAGCGCATGCCGGCAAGGCGCAGCGCCACGATGACGGCCATGGCGATCCAGCCGGCGGCGACCTGCTCCAGACCCAGCGCCTGCAGACCGACCAGCGCCAGTGCGCCGGCCCACGCCGCCGACACATAGAGCTCTCCGGGCAGGAACACCAGGGGAATTTCATTGCAGAAAACGTCGCGCAGCACGCCGCCGAAGGCACCCGTAATCACGCCCATCAGGCTGGCGACCAGCCAGGACGTGTTCCAGTCCAGCGCAATCTGGGTTCCTGCAACCGTGAACAGGGCCAGGCCAAGGGCGTCCGGCACCAGGAAAATACGGGGCGGCAGCTTGACGGCGCGCACCAGAAAGAAGGTCGCCAGCGCCGCCGCCAGCGCCGTCAGCAGGTAGGCCTGGTTGGCGATCCAGAACACCGGCCGGTCGAGCAGCAGGTCGCGCAGCGTGCCGCCGCCCAGCGCGGTCGCCAGCGCAACGACCGCCACCCCGACCAGATCCATGCCCTTGCGGCCGGCCTCCAGCACGCCGGTGATGGCCGCCACGGCGACGGCGGCGATACCCACGCCATAGATGAAGTCGCTCACCGTCGGCAGCACCGCCAGCGCAGGCATCGCTAGCCGCCCACGGCTGCCCGCACCGCCGCCGCGATGGCCTCGGCCTGCGCCGTCACCAGTGCACCGTCCTGGCCTTCGACCATCACACGCAGCAATGGCTCGGTGCCCGAGGGCCGCAGCAGCACGCGCCCCTTGCCGTCGAGCAACTGCCCGGCCGTGGCGACCGCTGCGGCGATGCCGGGGTCGGACTGCCAGTCGAAGCCCGCCGTCATGCGCACGTTGATGAGCTTCTGCGGATACATGGTCAGGTCGGCACAGACCTGCGCCAGCGTCTGGCCTTGAGCGCGCAGTGCGCCCAGCACCTGCAGCGCCGAGACGATGCCATCGCCGGTACTGTGGCGGTCGAGGCAGAGGATGTGGCCGGAATTCTCGCCGCCGTAGAGCCAGCCCCTCTCCTGCAGCAGCTCCAGCACATAGCGGTCGCCTACCTTGGCGCGGGCGAAGGGGATGCCCAGCTTGGCCAGCGCATGCTCGAAGCCGAGGTTGGTCATCAGCGTGCCGACCACACCGGCGACAGGACTCACGGCATGGCGCTGGCGGGCGATGACATAGAGCAGCTGGTCGCCGTCGTAGAGCGTGCCGTCGGCATCGACCATCAGCAGCCGGTCGGCATCGCCATCGAGCGCGATGCCGAGGTCGGCATGCTGCTCGCGCACGACTCGGCGCAGCTCATCCGGCGCGGTGGCGCCGACACCGTCGTTGATGTTGAGGCCGTTGGGCGCGACGCCGACGCCGACCACCTCGGCTCCGAGTTCGTGGAAGACATTGGGTGCGATGTGATAGGCGGCGCCGTGGGCGCAATCGACGACGATCTTCATGCCGCGCAGGTCCATCGCGGTGGGAAAGGTGCTCTTGCAGAACTCGATGTAGCGGCCTGCGGCGTCGTCGATGCGCCGCGCCTTGCCGAGGCTGGCCGACTCCATGCAGCCCATCGGCTGTTCCAGCCGCGCTTCGATTTCGCGTTCGACCGCATCCGGCAGCTTGGCGCCTGCGCTGGAGAAGAACTTGATGCCATTGTCGGCATAGGGATTGTGCGAAGCCGAGATCACCACGCCAGCCTGTAGCCGCAACGCGCGGGTCAGATAGGCGATGGCCGGCGTCGGCATCGGCCCGCACAGCATCACGTCGACGCCGGCGGCGGCGAAGCCGGCTTCCAGCGCGGCTTCCAGCATGTAGCCGGAAATGCGCGTGTCCTTGCCGATCAGCACCGCCGGATGTTCGCCCGGCGGCAGCGTCTCGCGCGCCACCAATGTGGTGCCGGCGGCATAGCCCAGGCGCATGACGAAATCCGGCGTGATCGGCATCTGGCCGACGCGGCCGCGCACCCCGTCGGTGCCGAAGTATTTGCGTGACATCTAGTTGATCTCCACTGCGTTGAGAACGGCGAGCGCGTCCCGGGTTGCCGCGACGTCATGCACCCGCACGATGGCCGCGCCCTTCTGCACCGCGATCAGCGCGGCCGCTAGGCTGGCCGGCAGGCGCTCGCCGACGGGCCGGCCGGTGATCGCGCCGAGCAGCGACTTGCGCGACAGGCCGGCCAGCACCGGAAAGCCGCGGAGCGCCAGCTCCGGCAGCGCCCGCAGCAGGGCCAGATTATGTTCCGCCGTCTTGCCGAAGCCGAAGCCCGGATCGAGCACGATGCGGTCATGGCCGATGCCGGCCATCTCGCATTCGCGCGCCCGGCCTTCAAGGTAGGCGCCAACCTCGGCGACCACATCAGCGTACTGCGGGTTCTGCTGCATGGTGCGCGGCTCGCCCTGCATGTGCATCAGGCACACCGCGGCATCCGTTTCGGCCACGGCGGCGACGGCGCCAGGCAGGGCAAGCGCAGCGATGTCGTTGATCATCGCCGCACCCTCGGCCAGCGCCGCGCGCATCACCTCGGGCTTCATGGTATCGACCGAAAGGGGCACGGATACGTCGCGCAAGGCCTTGAGCAGCGGCAGCAGGCGCAACAGTTCGTCGTCGGCCGACACCGGCGGTGCGCCGGGACGCGAGGACTCGGCGCCGAGGTCGAGGATATCCGCGCCCGCGGCGACCTGGGCATGGGCGTGGGCGATGGCGCGTTCGACATCGCCGCCGACGCCATCGCCGGAAAACGAATCCGGCGTCAGGTTCACGATGCCCATGATCAGCGGGCGGTCGAGCGCCAGGCGAAAGCGGCCACAATGCAGGGTCTTCATGGGCCGCGATTCTACCGGAGGGGGTCGCGACACCCTTCCAAAAAACTCGGCGGTAGCGTCACGGCGGCATCAGCCGCGCTCGTACCAACCCTTGCTGGCATTGACCACCTTCACCACCAGCAGCATCACCGGCACCTCGATCAGCACGCCGACCACCGTTGCCAGTGCCGCCCCCGACTCGAAGCCGAACAGGCTTATCGCCGCCGCCACCGCGAGTTCGAAGAAATTGCTGGCACCGATCAGCGCCGAGGGGCAGGCGACGTTGTGCTGCTCGCCCACGGTTCGATTCAGCCAATACGCCAGGCTGGAATTGAAGAAGACCTGGATCAGGATCGGGATGGCCAGCAGCGCGATGATCAGCGGCTGCTCGATGATGGCCCGGCCCTGAAAGGCGAACAGCAGCACCAGCGTGGCCAGCAGGGCCGCGATCGACAGCGGGCCGATCTTTTCCAGCGTCGCGTCGAAATGCGCCTGCCCCTTCCGCAGCAGCGACTTGCGCCACAGTTGCGCCAGCGCCAGCGGGATGACGATGTAAAGCACCACCGACGTAAACAGCGTGTCCCACGGCACGGTGATGGCCGAGATGCCGAGCAGCAGGCCGACCACCGGGGCGAAGGCGAAGATCATGATGGTGTCGTTGAGCGCCACCTGCGACAGGGTGAACAGCGGATCGCCGTTGGTCAGACGGCTCCAGACGAAGACCATCGCCGTGCACGGCGCCGCGGCGAGCAGGATCAGTCCGGCGATGTAGCTATCGATCTGGTCGGCCGGAAGATACGGGGCGAAAAGGTGGCGGATGAACAGCCAGCCGAGAAAGGCCATCGAGAAGGGCTTGACCAGCCAGTTCACGAACAGGGTCACGCCAATGCCTCGCACATGCTGGCGGACTTCGTGCAGCGCGCCGAAATCGACCTTGACCAGCATGGGGATGATCATCACCCATATCAGCAGGCCGACCGGGATATTGACCTGCGCCACCTCCATCCGGCCGAGCGCCTGGAAAGGCGCGGGCAGCCACTGGCCGAGGGCGATGCCGACGATGATGCAAAGGAACACCCAGAGCGTCAGCCAGCGCTCGAACAGGCTCATCGGCGCACCGGCTGCGGCCTTGGCGGTGACTTCGCATTGCGCCGACATCCTTACTCCCCGGCGTGGATGCGGCGCGCCGCGGCCAGCGCCTCGTCGCGGCTCATTGACTCAAGCGGCAGGGCGAGAAAGGCTTCGACACGCTGCTTCAGCAACTGGTAGGCAAGCTCGAACGCGGCACGCCGCGCTTCAAGCGGCTCGACATGGGCGGGATCATCGATGCCCCAGTGTGCGGTCGCCGGGTGGCCCGGCCAGACCGGACAGGCCTCGGCAGCGGCATTGCCGCAGACGGTGAAGATGAAATCAAAAGTCGGCGCTGGCGGGACGGCACCCGCGTTGAATTCGTCCCACGACTTGCTGCGGGCGCCGGCGCAGGGTACGCCATGCTTCTCCAGCGTTTCCAGCGCAACGGGATTCACCTGCCCGGCCGGCTTGCTGCCGGCCGAACAGGCCTTGACGCGGCCCTGGCCGAGGTGGTTGAACAGCATCTCGCCGAGGATGGAGCGGGCGGAATTGCCGGTGCACAGCACCAGCACGTTGAAGGTGGGATTCATGTTTTCTCCGGAAGGAAATTCAGGCATCCAGGGGCGTGTGGCCGATCTGGTCGAGTTGCTGCTTCAGCGACATGCGGTCAAGCTTGGCGACGGGCAGGTTGACGAACAGCAGGATGCGGTTCTGCAGCTGGTTGAAGGCTGAAAAGAAGGCCTTGCGGCGGACTTCGTCACTGCCGGTGACGGTGGCAGGATCCGGCACGCCCCAGTGGGCCGTCATTGGCTGGCCAGGCCAGACGGGACAGGCCTCGCCGGCGGCGTTGTCGCAGACGGTGAAGACGAAGTCGAGTCGGGGCGCTCCCGGCGCGGCGAATTCCTCCCAGCTCTTGCTACGCAGGTCATCGGTGGGCAGCCGGTTCTTCTGCAGCAGTTCGATGGCCAGCGGATTGACGGCGCCGGCCGGATGGCTGCCGGCCGAATAGGCTTGAAAGCGGCCCCTGCCGACGCTGTTGAGGGTGGCCTCGGCGAGAATGCTGCGCGCCGAATTGCCGCTGCAGAGGAACAGTACGTTCATCAGATTTTGGATATCCACGGGGTGTCTCCTGAGAAAGGGGCGATGAACTGTGCAGCTGGCCGTGCCGCATCGCCACAATAAGTCGGCGCTGGCGGGACGGCAGGCGCAGCTTCAGAACCAGCCTTCGACCTTGCTGCGCGAGGGCACGCCGCCGGCATGCACGACCTTGCCGTCGATCACCACGCCGGGCGTGGACATCACGCCATGGCGCATGATCTGCTGCAGATCCTCGACCTTCTCAAGCTCGATGGCCACGCCCTTTTCGCGGGCGACCTCCTCAACCAGCTTCAGCGTAGTGGCGCAATTGGCACAGCCGGTGCCGAGCACCTTGACGTTTTTCATGGTTGTCTCCTTGTCAGCAACAGGCATTGCCGCGGGCCGTCGGCGTGCAGCAGGCAGCGCGGCCGGCCTCGACCGGCGCCGGGGCCATTGGCGCGGGCCCAACGGCGGGGGGTGACGTCATGCCGGCCTCGATGGCAAATTCGGCATCGAGCATCTGCCCGGCCTCGTCGCGAATGTGGCGGGCGATATCGACCACCATCTCAATCTGCTCGTCGCTGATGCCGTAGCCACGCAGGCGTTCGATCTGGCACAAGCCTTTCTTGGGGTGGTTCGCGGCGATATTGGCCGCCAGTGAAACCATCGCGACGATGGAGGGATGCAAGGAAGGTTCAGCCATGGCAAGGCTCCTCATAGAACCGCATTGAAAACGTAGCCGACCAGCAGAATGCCGGTGGCGACGACGGCAGCGAAGGTGGCGATCAACGGCAGCTTCAACACCTTGCGCAGGATGATCATTTCGGGCAGCGACAGCGCGATGACACTCATCATGAAGGCGAGCACGGTACCCAGCGCCGCGCCCTTGCCGAGCAGCGCCTCGACCACCGGAATGATGCCGGCGGCATTGGTGTACATCGGCACGCCGAGCAACACCGCTGCCGGCAGCGACCACCATGGCGCATCGCGCCCCATGATCGAAGCCATGAAGTCCTGTGGCACATAGCCGTGGATTACCGCGCCCAAGGCGATTCCGGCGAGGATGTAAGGCCAGACCTTGCCGACGATTTCCTTGACATGGGCGACGCCCGCAGCAATGCGTTCATGCCAGCTCGGTGCGGAGGCATCGAACTCCGCCGGCTGGCTCGACTGCATGGCCCGCACCCAGTCTTCGAGATGGCGCTCCATGCCCAGTTTGCCGATAACCAGCCCCGCGATAACGGCCACGGCCAGCCCCAGCCCGAGGTAGAGCGCCGCCACCTTCCAGCCAAACAAGCCGAACAGCAGCGCCAGCGCCACTTCATTGACCATCGGCGCGGAAATCAGGAACGAAAAGGTCACCCCCAATGGCACGCCGGCCGAAAGAAAGCCGATGAACAGCGGCACGGCCGAACAGGAGCAGAAGGGCGTAACGATGCCCAGCGTCGCAGCCATCACGTTGCCGACGCCCAGGCGGCGGCCGGCAAGCATGGCGCGTGTGCGCTCAGGCGAAACATAGGTATGGATCACGCCCATGATGAAGACGATGCCGGTGAGCAACAGCAGCACCTTGGGTGTGTCATAGATAAAGAAATGTGCCGCTTCGCCCAAATGCGTCTGCCGGGAAAGTCCCAGCGCCGAGGTTGCGGCATCTGCGAAAGGCATCAGGCTGGCGTAGGCGGCCACCCAGGCCACCACGCCGAGAGCGACCCAGCCCCACAGGCCGTGGCGGCTGGCATTGGTGCGGTCTGCGGCGTTGATGATTTTGCCCATTACATCAGCCCACCGTACTTTTCGCCCGCCGCTTGCTAACCGTATTGACGGCCACGGTCTTGGGAAGGCAGGCGCCGCCATTGCAGCAGTTGTCGGTGAGAAAAGCGATCAGGTCGTCCATCGCCGCATAGTTGGCGGTGTAGTAAACGAAGCGGCCGTCCTGACGCGACTGCAGCAGGCCGGCCTGGGTCAGCGTCTTGAAATGGAATGACAGGGTGTTGGCGGCGATGCCCAACTGCTCGCCGATCTCGCCGGCGGCACGACCTTCCGGCCCGGCGGTGACCAGCAGGCGGAATACCTTGAGACGGGTTTCCTGGGCCAGCGCGGCAAGGGCATCGACAGCGAGGGATGGGGTCATTGTTTCGTTGATTCCAGAACTATCGAAGCGATGATAGCAAAAAAAACGGGAGGGCAACTCCCGTTTTTTCCGAAGTCCGGGATTACGCCGGTGCGGCTGCGTTGGGTGCGGCACCCGGCGTGCTGTCGCCGGAGGCCGGCTTGGCCGGAGAAGACGACGGCTTGGGCTGGCGCGGCGGCTTGCCGTCCATGATGTCATTGATCTGGTCGGCGTCGATTGTTTCGAACTCGAGCAGCGCGGCGGTCATGGCTTCGACCTTGTCGCGGTTGTCTTCGAGCAGCTTGCGCGCGAGCGCGTACTGCTCGTCGATGATGCGACGGATCTCGGCATCGACCGTCTGCAGCGAGGCTTCCGACATGTTCTTGTGCGTGGTGACCGAACGGCCGAGGAAAATCTCGCCCTCTTCTTCGCCATAGACCATCGGTCCCAGAACATCTGACATACCCCACTGCGTCACCATGCGGCGCGCCAGGTCGGTGGCACGCTGGAAGTCGTTGGAGGCGCCGGTGGTCATCTGGTCCATGAACAGTTCTTCGGCGATACGGCCGCCGAACAGCACGGTGATGGTGTTCAGAAGCCGCACGCGATCCTGGCTGTAGCGGTCTTCGGTCGGCAACTGCATGGTGACGCCCAGCGCGCGGCCGCGCGGAATGATGGTGACCTTGTGCACCGGATCCGTCTTCGGCAACAGTTTGGCGACGACGGCGTGCCCGGACTCGTGGTAGGCGGTGTTCTTGCGCTCTTCCTCGGGCATGACCATGGAACGGCGCTCGGCGCCCATCATGATCTTGTCCTTGGCGCGCTCGAAGTCTTCCATGTCGACCAGACGCTTGTTGGCGCGGGCGGCGAACAGCGCCGCTTCGTTCACCAGGTTGGCAAGGTCGGCACCGGCGAAGCCGGGGCAGCCACGTGCCAGCACCGAGGCATCGACATCGGTCGACAGCGGCACCTTGCGCATATGCACCTTGAGGATCTGTTCGCGGCCACGGATGTCGGGCAGCGGTACCACCACCTGGCGGTCGAAGCGGCCCGGGCGCAGCAGCGCCGGGTCGAGCACGTCAGGACGGTTGGTGGCGGCGATGACGATGACGCCGACGTTGGCCTCAAAGCCGTCCATCTCGACCAGCAACTGGTTCAGGGTCTGTTCGCGTTCGTCGTTGCCACCGCCCAGCCCGGCGCCGCGCTGGCGGCCGACCGCATCGATCTCGTCGATGAAGATGATGCAGGGCGACGCCTTCTTGGCCTGCTCGAACATGTCGCGCACACGGGCGGCGCCGACGCCGACGAACATCTCGACGAAGTCGGAACCGGAAATCGAGAAGAACGGCACCTTGGCCTCGCCGGCAATGGCGCGCGCCAGCAGGGTCTTGCCGGTACCGGGGCTGCCCACCATCAAGACGCCGCGCGGGATGCGGCCACCGAGTTTCTGGAATTTGGAGGGGTCGCGCAGGAAGTCGACCAGTTCGGACACCTCCTCCTTGGCCTCCTCGCAACCGGCGACGTCGGCGAAGGTGACGGTATTGCTGTTTTCGTCGAGCATGCGCGCCTTGCTCTTGCCGAAGGAAAAGGCACCGCCCTTGCCGCCCCCCTGCATCTGGCGCATGAAGAAGACCCAGACGCCGATCAACAGCAGCATCGGGAACCAGGAGACAAAGATGCTCATGAAGAAGGATTGCTCCTCCTCGGGCTTGGCGACGACCTGGACGTTGTACTTGAGCAGGTCGGAGACCATCCACAGGTCGGCCGGCGCGTAGGAAATGATCTTCTTGCCATCGGTGGTCGTGGCGTCAAGCGTACGGCCCTGGATCACTACCTTGGTGATCTGTCCCTGGCGAACCTGATCGAGGAACAGCGAGTAGTCGATCGTCGCCTGCGCTGTCTGGCGGGTGTTGAACTGGTTGAACACCGTCATCAGCACGATGCCGATTACCATCCAAACAGCGAGATTTTTGAACATGTTATTCAAGGGCTTGCCTCTTAACGTTAGCCAGGTCCGGTGATTCTAGGGTCGTTTCCATCTGCCTGCAAACTGCCATCATCCGCGTTTCCCGCGTCCCAGCAGATAAGTCTCCGCGCTACGATCACGCGATGCCGCCGGCTTCTTGACCTGCACGGTCTCAAATAGTTGCATCGCCGCGTCGCGCAATTGCATGAATCCTGTTCCCTGGAATACCTTCACCAGCATGTCGCCGCCGGGCTTCAGATTGGCACGAGCGAACTCCAGTGCCAGTTCCGTCAGGTACATCACCCGCGCCTGATCGCTTACGGCAATGCCTGTCATATTGGGGGCCATGTCCGAAAGTACAAGGTCTATCGGGCGACCGGCCAGGGTCTGCTCCAGCCGCGCCAGTACCTCGTCCTCGCGAAAGTCGCCCTGGATGAACTCGACGCCCGCCACCCCATCCATTTCAAGCAGGTCGAGGGCGATCAGGCGCCCGCCGGGCTGTATGCGCCGGACCGCATACTGGCACCAGCTGCCTGGTGCGGCGCCAAGATCGACCACCGTCATGCCCGGTTTGAGCAGCCTGGCCTTCTCGTCGATCTCCATCAGCTTGAAGACGGCGCGCGCGCGCCAACCTTCGGCCTGGGCGCGTTGTACCCAGGGATCGTGGACGTGGTCGTTCATCCACGCCCGGCTCTTCTTGTGCCGTTTGCTCTTCTGGGTCAAGGGTACAATCCTGCCATGACTGAACTAACGCCCGAACAGCGCCGCACCCTGCGTGCCGCCGCCCACCACCTGAATCCCGTCGTCAGCATCGCCCAGAAGGGCCTGACCACAACGGTGCTCAAGGAAATTGACAGCTGTCTCAAGTCCCACGAACTCATCAAAGTGCGGCTCTACGGCATCGAGCGCGCCGACCGTGACGCGCTGCTTGTCGAAATCTGCGCCAGCCTGCAATGCGCCCCGGTACAGCATATCGGCAACCTTTTCATCCTCTGGCGCGAAAAGCCGGCCGACGAGGAAAAGTCGGCGCTGGCGGAACGGCGCGGCGGCAAGCCGGTAACCAAGAAGCAGGCGGCGGCAGCCAGCGAACGGCGGCGGCGCGTCGTCAAGAAGACCCGGCTGGAATCGGCCAAGCGCTAGGACCCGGCGCCCAATGCATCGAGTGAATCGGCAACGCGATTCACTCGTATTTCACGTCAAGGATTTCATATTCGCGCTTGCCGCCGGGCGTCTGAACTTCGGCGACGTCGCCGCCGTACTTGCCGATCAGCGCGCGCGCTACCGGCGAATTGAGCGAAATCTTGCCCTGCTTGATATCGGCTTCATCATCACCGACGATCTGGTACGTCACGGTATCGCCGCTGTCCATGTCCTCAAGGTCGACGGTCGCACCGAACACCACGCGGCCATCGGCGTCGAGTGACTTGGGGTCGATGATCTGGGCATTGCCGAGCTTGCTCTCGACCTCGGCCAGACGCCCCTCGATGAAACCCTGCCGCTCCTTGGCCGCATCGTATTCGGCATTTTCCGAAAGGTCGCCATGCGAGCGCGCCTCGGCGATGGCGGCCACGACGGCCGGGCGCTCGATAGTCTTGAGGCGCTTCAACTCCTCGCGCAGCATCTCGGCGCCACGCAATGTCAGCGGTATTTTGCTCATTGCAGTCCCGTATGCAAGGCTTGTAGCGAATAGGTTTCGAGGCCGGCATGGCGCATGCCCTGGCACGCCGCCAGGCCGCCTTCGACGGTCGTAAACAGCGTCACCTTCTGTGCCAGCGCCGAGGTGCGGATCGAGCGCGAGTCGGCGATGGCGGCCCGCTTCTCGTCGACCGTATTGACGATGAAGACGATTTCGTTGTTCTTGATCATGTCGACTACGTGGGGCCTGCCCTCGTTGACCTTGTTGACCGGAGTCACCGGGATGCCGGCGTCGCCGATGGAGGTCGCGGTGCCGCTGGTGGCGACCAGCGTGAATCCGAGCGCATGCAGCTGGCGGGCGAGTTCGACCGCCTTGGTCTTGTCGCCGGGCTTGACGCTGATGAAAGCCTTGCCGGATTTCGGGAAGGTGGTGCCGGACGCCAGTTGCGATTTGACGAAGGCCTCGCCGAAAGTCTTGCCGACACCCATGACTTCGCCGGTGGACTTCATTTCGGGACCAAGAATGGTATCGACGCCCGGGAACTTGATGAAGGGGAACACCGCCTCCTTCACCGAGTAGTAGGGCGGAATCACCTCCTTCGTCACACCCTGATCGGCCAGGCTGCGCCCCGCCATGCAGCGCGCAGCGATCTTGGCCAGCGGCAGGCTGGTGGCCTTGGAAACGAAGGGCACGGTGCGCGAAGCGCGCGGGTTCACTTCCAGCACATAGACGATGGCATCCTTGCCGCTGCCCTGGATGGCGAACTGCACGTTCATCAGGCCGACGACGTTCAGCCCCTTGGCCATCATCTCGGTCTGGCGCCGCAGTTCGTCCTGGATCTCCGGCGACAGGGTGTAGGGCGGCAGCGAACAGGCCGAATCGCCGGAATGCACGCCAGCCTGCTCGATGTGTTCCATGATGCCGCCGATGATCACCTGCTTGCCATCACACAACGCATCGACATCCACCTCGGTGGCGTCGTTGAGGAAACGGTCGAGCAGCACCGGCGAATCGTTGGAGACCTTGATCGCGTCGCGCATATAGCGCTCGAGATCCTTCTGCTCGTTGACGATTTCCATGGCACGACCGCCCAGCACATAGCTGGGGCGCACCACCAGTGGGTAGCCGATCTCGGCGGCGAGGCGGATCGCGTCCACCTCGGTCCGCGCCGTGCGGTTGGGCGGCTGCTTCAGGCCCAGGTCGTTCAGCAGCTTCTGGAAGCGCTCGCGGTCTTCGGCGGCGTCGATCATGTCCGGCGAGGTACCGATGATCGGCACGCCATTCTTCTCGAGATCGCGCGCCCGCTTCAGCGGCGTCTGCCCGCCGAACTGCACGATGACGCCGACCGGCTTCTCGATATGCACGATCTCGAGGATGTCTTCCAGCGTCAGCGGTTCGAAGTAGAGCCGGTCGGAGGTGTCGTAGTCGGTCGACACCGTTTCCGGGTTGCAGTTGACCATGATGGTTTCATAGCCGTCCTCGCGCATCGCCAGCGCCGCATGCACGCAGCAGTAGTCGAACTCGATGCCCTGGCCGATGCGGTTGGGACCGCCGCCGAGCACCATGATCTTCTTCTTGTCGGACGGCCGCGACTCGCACTCTTCCTCGTAGGTCGAGTACATGTAGGCGGTCGAAGTGGCGAACTCGGCGGCGCAGGTATCGACGCGCTTGAACACCGGGCGCACACCGAGAGCCTGGCGATGCTCGCGCACTGCCTGCTCCGTCGCACCGATCAGGTTGGCGATGCGGCGGTCGGAGAACCCCTTGCGTTTCAGTCCGCGCAGTTCGTCGGCGCCGAAGCTGTCGAGCGCACGGCCCGAAATCGCCGCCTCGATGTTGATGATTTCCTCGACCTGCACCAGGAACCACGGGTCGATCTTGGTGAGGTTGAAGATTTCGTCGAAACTGAAACCATCGCGGAAGGCCTGGCCCAGGTACCAGATGCGCTGCGCGCCGGGGTTGGCGAGTTCGTGGGCGATTTCCTCGCGCGTCGCCTCTACCGGGTCAAGGCCGTAGACGCTGACCTCCAGCCCGCGCAGCGCCTTCTGCAGAGATTCCTGGAAGGTGCGACCCATGGCCATCACCTCGCCCACCGACTTCATCTGGGTGGTCAGGCGGTCGTTGGCGGCCGGGAATTTCTCGAAGGCGAAACGCGGCACCTTGGTCACGACATAATCGATGGACGGCTCGAAGGAAGCCGGTGTCGCGCCGCCGGTGATGTCGTTCTTGAGTTCGTCGAGGGTGAAGCCGACCGCGAGCTTGGCAGCGATCTTGGCGATGGGGAAACCCGTCGCCTTGGACGCCAGAGCCGATGAACGCGATACCCGCGGGTTCATCTCGATGACAACCATCGCCCCGTTCTTGGGATTGATGGCGAACTGGACGTTGGAGCCGCCGGTATCGACGCCGACCTCGCGCAGCACCGCGATGCTGGCGTCGCGCAGTATCTGGTATTCCTTGTCGGTCAAGGTCTGCGCCGGCGCCACGGTGATCGAGTCGCCGGTATGCACACCCATCGGGTCGAAGTTCTCGATGGAGCAGACGATGATGCAGTTGTCGGCGCGATCGCGCACGACCTCCATCTCGTATTCTTTCCAGCCCAGCAGCGATTCCTCGATCAGCAGTTCCTTGGTCGGACTGGCCTCGAGGCCGCGCTTGCAGATCTCGACGAATTCTTCCTGGTTGTAGGCAATGCCGCCGCCGCTGCCGCCCATGGTGAAGGACGGGCGGATGATCGCCGGGAAGCCCAGCGCTGCCTGCACCTGCAGCGCTTCTTCCATGCTGTGGGCGATGGCCGAGCGGGCGCTGCCGAGACCGATCTTGGTCATGGCCTGCTTGAACTTTTCGCGGTCCTCCGCCTTGTCGATGGCTTCCTTCGACGCGCCGATCATCTCGACGCCGTACTTTTCCAGCACGCCATGCCGCGCCAGGTCGAGCGCGCAGTTGAGCGCGGTCTGGCCGCCCATGGTGGGCAACACGGCGTCGGGCCGCTCCTTGGCGATGATGTTTTCCACCACCTGCCAGGTGATCGGCTCAATGTAGGTCACATCCGCCATGTTGGGGTCGGTCATGATCGTCGCCGGATTGGAGTTAACCAGGATGACCTTGTAGCCCTCCTCGCGCAGCGCCTTGCAGGCCTGGGCGCCGGAATAGTCGAACTCGCAGGCCTGGCCGATGATGATCGGGCCGGCGCCGATGATGAGGATGGAGTTGATGTCTGTGCGCTTGGGCATATCAGTGTTTCCGCTGGGCCGCCCCGAGGAAACACCGCCCCCCCGTGGGGGGCAGCGAGCCGGGTTTGCGAGCGTGGGGGGCCATTATTTCTGCTCCATCATCTTGATGAAGCGATCGAACAGGTACGACACGTCGTGCGGCCCGGGGCTCGCCTCCGGATGGCCCTGGAAACACAGCGCCGGACGGTCGGTCCAGGCCATGCCCTGCAGGCTGCCGTCGAACAGGGATGCATGCGTGACTTTGACGTTGGCCGGCAGCGTGGCTGGATCGACGGCAAAGCCGTGGTTCTGGCTGGTGATCATGACCTGGCCGCTCTCCAGGTCCTTGACCGGGTGATTGGCGCCGTGGTGGCCGAACTTCATTTTCAGCGTCTTGCCGCCGGCCGCCAGACCCATCAGTTGATGGCCGAGGCAGATACCGAAGGTCGGCAGCCGGGCGTCGAGCAGTTCGCGGATCGCCGCGATGGCATAGTCGCAGGGCTCGGGGTCGCCGGGGCCGTTCGACAAGAAGACGCCATCGGGTTTCATGCCCAGCACCTCGGCTGCCGGCGTCTGCGCCGGAACCACGGTCAGGCGGCAGCCGCGTTCGGCCAGCATGCGCAGGATGTTGCGCTTGACGCCGAAATCGTAGGCGACGACATGGAATTTCGCATTTTCTTGCGGCACATAGCCCTTGCCCAGCCGCCACTCGCCTTCGGTCCACTCGTAGGACTTGTCGACGCTGACCACCTTGGCCAGATCCATGCCGGCCAAGCCGGGGAAGGCGCGGGCCTGGCCTATGGCTGCACTGAGGGCAGCATCGGAATCGAGATTGTCGCCAGTCATCAGGCATCCGGCCTGGGCACCCTTTTCACGCAGGATGCGCGTCAGCTTGCGGGTGTCGATATCGGCGATGGCGACAACGTTCTCGGATTTGAGGTAGGCGTCGAGCGTCTGCTCGGAGCGAAAATTCGAAGCGACCAGCGGCAGGTCGCGAATTACCAGGCCGGCAGCATAGATTTTCGGCGCCTCGCAATCTTCGCGATTGACGCCGACGTTGCCGATGTGGGGATAGGTCAGGGTGACGATCTGCCGGGTGTAGGACGGATCGGTCAGTATCTCCTGATAACCGGTGAGCGCGGTGTTGAACACCACCTCGCCGACGCTGCTGCCCGTGGCGCCTATGCCTTTGCCGCGGAATACCGTTCCGTCTGCGAGTGCTAGGATGGCAGGCGGAAACTGGGTCGCGGGGGGCACGGTGGAGCTCCTGAAGGCGTCACTACGGACAAACCCCGCAATTATAGACCATCAGTGCACCGCAGCACGCCCCGCGTAGCAAAAAGCCCGATCATCGTCCGGGCTGCTGCGACCGCAAGGCGGCTTAAGCTCGCCGCACAAGTCCGGCCTACGCCGCAAATCGCTCAACGCAGGCCAAGGACATCCTGCATGTCATAGAGACCGTGCGTCTTGTCGCGCATGAAGCGTGCAGCGCGCAACGAACCCTGCGCATAGGGCATGCGGCTGGCGGACTTGTGGGTAATTTCCACCCTCTCGCCAGTGCCGGCAAACAGCACCGTGTGGTCACCCACGATGTCACCACCACGTATGGTCGAGAAGCCGATCTGTGTCGCCGGGCGCTCGCCAGTGTGGCCGTAGCGAGAATAGACGGCGCACTCGCCCAGGTCGCGGCCGAGCGCCTCAGCCACCACCTCGCCCATGCGCAGTGCGGTGCCCGAGGGTGCATCGACCTTGTGGCGGTGATGCGCTTCGATCACTTCGATGTCGTAACCCTCATTGAGGATGCGCGCCGCCACGTCGAGCAGCTTGAACACGGCATTCACGCCCACCGCCATGTTGGGCGCGAAGACCACCGGAATGTCGCGGGACGCGTCCTGGATGGCAAGTTTCTGTTCGGTCGAAAAACCCGTGGTGCCGATCACCATGTGTACACCGTGTTTACGGCAGATTTCGAGATGCCGCAACGTGCCCTCGGGGCGGGTGAAGTCGATCAGGCAGTCGGCCCGCGCCAGCGCGGCATCCACGTCGCTGCTGACCGCGACACCGCAGGGCTGACCGACCAGTTCGCCGGCATCCTTGCCCAGCAGCGGACTGTCCGGCTGCTCCAGGGCGGCAGCCAGTTGCGCAGCCTCGGCCGCGAGCACGGCCTCGATCAGGGTACGGCCCATGCGGCCACCTGCGCCGGCAATGGCGAAGCGTATTGGTTTCATGGCGTTGTTACTTCTTGGTTGCGGGAGGAATGTCGATGACCCGATTGGCCGGCTGGGTCGTCTGCGGGCCGTCAAGCCAGCCATCGCCGGCCACTACGTCGCCGGCCAGTCGCGCCAGCTTGCCATCCTCGAAAATCACCGTCAGGCGGCGACTCTGGGCCTCGCCCTTGCCTGGCTTGAAGTGATAGACGTAGTCCCAGCGGTCGGAATGGAACATGTCTACCACCAGCGGCGAACCGAGGATGAACTTGACCTGGTCCTTGGTCAGGCCGGGCTTCAACTGCGCGACCATCTCCTGGGTGATGACGTTGCCCTGGCGCACGTCGATGCGATAGGTCTGGACCACCGGCGTGCCGGAACAGGCGGCAAGCGACAGCGAAATGATGACGGAGGCAATAAGTGGTCGGATCATGGTTCTTTGGCTGTTGGCAATGAGAAACTATATCATTAGCGCACACCAACCTGCCGCCTGCGGCCCACGTGAATCACGCAATGACCCAGTCCGACAACCTCAAGAGCATGGGCCTCAAGGCCACCGGTCCGCGCATCAAGATCCTCGAACTATTCGAGAAGGCGCAGGAAAACGAAGATACCCGCCACCTCACGGCCGAGGACGTGTATCGCCTGCTGCTGGCCGAGAACATGGACGTCGGCCTCGCCACCGTCTATCGCGTACTCACCCAGTTCGAACAAGCCGGCCTGATCAAGCGCCACTTCTTCGAGTCGGGCAAGGCCGTATTCGAGCTCGACGGCGGCCATCATCACGACCATCTGGTGTGCCTGCAATGCGGCCACGTCGAGGAATTCTTCGACGAGGAAATCGAGAAGCGCCAGGCACGCATCGCCAAGCAACATGGCTTCGTCGTGCGCGACCACGCGCTGATGCTCTACGTCGACTGTCAAAAGACCGACTGCCCGCACCGGCAGCGCTCCTGAGCCCGGGAATACCGAAGCTTCCGGCGCCGCTTCAGCGGCCTTGGCGATTCACGATGTCCATGGCCACGGCCTCGGCGACCTCGATGCCGTCGACGCCCGCCGAGAGGATGCCGCCGGCGTAGCCCGCGCCCTCGCCGGCCGGATAGAGGCCCTTGACGTTGATGCTCTGGCAATCCTTGCCGCGCGTCATGCGCAGCGGCGACGAGGTGCGGGTTTCGACACCGGTGAGCATGGCGTCGGCCATGGCGAAGCCACGTATCTGCCGGTCGAAGGCCGGCAGGGCCTCGCGAATGGCGGCGATGGCGTAATCCGGCAAGGCCGTCGCCAGATCGGTGAGCTTCACGCCGGGCTGGTATGAGGGAATGACCTCGCCGAGCGCTTCGCTCGGCCGGCCGGCGAGGAAGTCGCCGACGCGCTGGGCCGGGGCATCGTAATTGCCGCCGCCGAGCGCGAAGGCGCGCTGCTCCAGTCTGCGCTGGAAGGCGATGCCGGCCAGCGGATCGCCGGGCGTGCCTCCGAAATCCTCCGCGGTGATGCCGACGACGATGCCCGCGTTGGCGTTGCGTTCCGCGCGCGAATACTGGCTCATGCCGTTGGTGACGACACAGCTCGGTTCCGAGGTCGCCGCGACGACCTGGCCGCCGGGGCACATGCAGAAGCTGTAGACCGAGCGGCCGTTGTCGGCGTGATGCACCAGCTTGTAGTCGGCCGCGCCCAGCAGCGGATTGCCCGCCTGCTTGCCCAGGCGGGCGCGGTCGATCAGCGTTTGCGGGTGTTCGATGCGGAAGCCGACCGAGAACGGCTTGGCCTCCATGAACACGCCGCGCCCGTGCAGCATCTCGAAGGTGTCGCGCGCGCTGTGGCCGAGAGCGAGGATCACCTGGTCGGCGCGGATCTCCTCGCCGCCGGCGAGCACCACGCCGCGCACGTGACCGTCCTCGATCGTCAGGTCGGCGACGCGCTGCCCGAAACGGATTTCCCCACCGAGGCTTTCGATTTCGGCGCGCATCTTCTCGACCATGCCGACGAGGCGGAAAGTGCCGATGTGCGGCTTGGCCACGTAGAGGATTTCCTCCGGCGCGCCGGCCTTGACGAATTCGGTGAGTACCTTGCGACTGAGGTGGCGCGGATCCTTGATCTGGCTGTAGAGCTTGCCGTCGGAGAAGGTGCCGGCGCCGCCCTCGCCGAACTGCACGTTCGATTCCGGATGCAGGGTGTGCTTGCGCCAGAGGTCCCAGGTGTCCTTGGTGCGCTCCCGCACCGCCCGGCCGCGTTCGAGGACGAGCGGCTTGAAACCCATCTGCGCCAGGATCAGCGCGGCGAAGATGCCGGCCGGGCCGAAGCCGACGACGACCGGACGCAGCGGCAGGGGCAGGCCGGCCGGTGCCAGCGCCACGACGAACCTGTACGCCATGTCCGGCGTCGGCCGCACGTGCGGATCGTCGCGGAAGCGCTTGAACACGGCGGCCTCGTCGCCAAGTTCGAGGTCCAGGCTGTAGACGAACTGCAAGGCATCGCGCTTGCGCGCATCGTGGCTGCGCTTGTGGATGTGCAGCCGGCGCAGGTCGGCGGGCGCCAGCCTGAGGCGATGCAGGACGGCAATGGTGAGCTGCTCCGGCGTGTGCTCGAGGGGCAGCCGCAGATCGGTCAGGCGCAGCATGGCGGTGGTGTGGGAGTGGCCTAGAGCCCGAGCATTTCCCGCGCGTGCTGGCGCGTGGTGCCGGTGATCTTCACGCCGCCGAGCATGCGGGCGATCTCGTCGATGCGCCCCGCCGCGTCGAGCGGCGTGACCTGCGACAGCGTCATGCCGGCCTGCGTCTCCTTGGCGATCGACCACTGCCAGTCGGCCTGCGCCGCCACCTGCGGCAGATGGGTCACGCACAGCACCTGCCGGTCGCGGCCGAGTTGCTTGAGCAGCCGCCCGACGATCTCGGCAACGCCGCCGCCGATGCCGACATCGACCTCGTCGAAGATCAGCGTCGGCGCTTCGCCGGCGGCGCTGGCGATGACCTGGATGGCCAAGCCGATGCGTGACAGTTCGCCGCCCGAGGCCGTCTTCGCCAACGGCCGCAAGGGCTGGCCGACGTTGGCGGCGACACGGAATTCGATGCTTTCCATGCCGAAGGCCGCCGGTGTGTTCTGTGGCTCCAGCGCCACCTCGAAGCGGCCGCCGGCCATCGCCAGCTGCTGCATGGCGTCGGTGACGGCCTTGCCCAGTTCCTTCGCCGCCTTGCTGCGTCCCTTGGAGAGTTTGGCCGCGGCCTCGCGGTAATGCGCCAGCGCGGCGGCTTCCTTCGCCGCCAGCGCCTCGGGATCGGCGGCGGCCTGCAGCTCGTCGAGCCGGGCCTGCAGCGCGGCCAGGGTGTCGGCCAGTTCTTCTGGCGCGACGCGGTGCTTGCGCGCGGCGGCCATCACCGCCTCGATGCGCGCTTCGAGATCACTCAGCCGTGCCGGGTCGAGTTCCAGCCGCTCGCGGTAGCGCGACAGCGCATGGGCCGCCTCGGACAGCTGGATGCGGGCGCCATCGAGCAGCTCCGCCGGTTCGCGCAGGGCCGCATCGTGATCGACGAGGTGGCCGATCTTCGCCACCGCCTGATCGACCAGTTCGGTCGCCGCCCCGCTCTCCTCGAGCAGCGCCAGTGCCGCCTCGACGCCTTCGATCAGGCTCACGGCATGCGACAGGCGGCGATGCTCGGCGTTGTCCTCCGCCCATTGGGCCGGATCGAAGGCCAGCGCAGCCAGTTCCTTGACCTGCCACTCGATCAGGTCGCGTTCGCGCCGCGCCGCCTCGACGTCGCCGGCGGCCTGCAGGCGCGCCTCGTGCAGCGCACGCCAGTCGTGGTGGCGCGCCGCCACCTGGCGCGCGATGTCGCTCAGGCCGGCCTGAGCATCGAACAGGCGGCGCTGCGAATCGGGCTTCAGCAGCGACAGATGAGCATGCTGGCCGTGGATATCGACCAGCAGTTCACCGATTTCGCGCAGCTGGCCGAGCGTGGTGGGCAGGCCGTTGATGTAGGCGCGCGAGCGGCCGCCGGCATCGACCACGCGGCGCAGCAGCAGGGTGTCGTCCGCGGCGTAATCGTTGGCCAGTAGCCAGGCGTTCGCCGTGCCGCCAGCGCCGACTTTTCCCGGATCGCCAATGTCGAACTCGGCCGCAATCTCCGCCCGCTCGCGGCCGCTGCGCACCAGTGCGGCGTCGCCGCGCTCGCCCAGCGCCAGCGACAGCGCGTCGATCAGGATGGACTTGCCGGCGCCAGTCTCGCCGGTGAGCGTGCCGAAGCCGCCGTCGAAGTCGAGCTCGAGGCTATCGACGATGACGAAGTCGCGGACGAACAGGCGGCGCAGCATGCCTAAGCCCCCACCCCCCGCCCCCCGCCCGAGCGGGGGTGACGGGTGTTCGCCGCTGCGCGGCTCCGGTTCGTTGGCTGGACCATGCGCGAGGCGGCTCGTCGCACGGTCAGTGCTTGGGCGTGGCGCTCCAGTGCAGCTTTTCGCGCAACATGGCGAAATAGCTGTAACCGGGCGGGTGCAACAGGGTGACGGTATGGCCGGCGCGGGCGATGCGCACGCAATCGCCGGCGCGGGTATCAAAGCGCGCCTGGCCGTCGAAATGGGCGGCGCCGTCGTGCGGCGCCAGCAGCACGAACTCGACGGTGCTGCGGTCCGAGATGGTGATCGGCCGGTAGGACAGCGCGTGCGGACACAGCGGCACCAGCGCGATGCCGGGTACCGCCGGGTTGAGGATCGGGCCGTTGGCCGACAGGGCATAGGCGGTGGAGCCGGTGGGCGTGGCGACGATCATGCCGTCGGCACGCAGCACATAGAGAAACTCGCCATCCACCTTGACCTCGAGCTCGATCATGCGACCGATTTCCCCCTTGCTCACCACCACGTCGTTGAACGCCAGCGTCTGGAACACGCGCTGGCCGCCGCGCAGCACTTCAGCGGCCAGCAGGAAGCGCTGCTCGGCCGAAAACTTTCCGGCCAGCAAGTCCTTGACGCCGTCGATCATGGCGTTGCGGGAAATGTCGGTCATGAAACCCAGCCGCCCGAGGTTGATGCCGACCAGCGGCACGTCGAACTCGGCCAGGCGCCGCGCTGAGTGCAGCATGGTGCCGTCGCCGCCGATGACGATGGCGACGTCGGCCTCCATGCCGATGGTATCGAAACTGGCCACCGGGCAGGAATAACCGGGACCGGCCGCCGCGGTGCCCTCCTCGATCAGCACGGCGATGCCCAGCGCCCGCAGGAAGGCCGCCAGCGGCTGCAGCGCCTCGGCCACCTCGGGGCTCTGGTACTTGCCGATCAGGGCGACGGTGCGGAATTCCGGCTGGGCTGCGGTCATGGCGGAATTCTAGCTGATCCCCCCGTCGCCCTGCATCCTGGCAGCAGGGTCTGGCGACAAGGCCGCGCAGGGTTTGCGAGGCAAAACCCGGTCGGCGGTTGGGGCGGCGATTTTGACTACAATGGCCGCCATGCTCGACCGCCGCGCCCAGACCCTGCTCAAGACCCTGATCGAACGCTACATCGCCGAAGGCCAACCGGTGGGTTCGCGCACGCTGTCGAAGTTCTCCGGCCTCGAACTGTCGCCGGCGACGATACGCAACGTGATGGCCGATCTGGAAGAGCTCGGTTTCATCAGTAGCCCGCATACGTCGGCCGGGCGCATTCCCACGGCGCGTGGCTACCGCCTGTTCGTCGATTCGCTGCTCACCGTGCGGCCACTGGCCCATGCCGACCTGTCGGAAATTCGCGGCGCAATCCAGCCCGACCAGCCGCAACGTGTTCTTAGCCACGCCTCGCAGTTGCTGTCGGAACTGACCCAGTTCGCCGGCGTGGTGATCGCGCCGCGCCGGCAGCAACCGAAGATTCGTCAGATCGAGTTCCTGGCGCTGTCGGACAAGCGCATTCTGCTGATAATCGTCACCGACGGCGGCGACGTGCAGAACCGCATCCTGTTCACCCAGCGCGGCTACTCTCCGAGCGAACTGATCGAGGCCGCCAACTACCTCAACCAGAATTACATCGGCCTCGACTTCCAGCAGATCAAGGGCCGCGTACAGGACGAACTGCGCCAGTTGCGCGCCGACATGACCGAGTTGATGAGCGCGGCCATCGCCGCCGGCAACGAGGCAGTGTCGGACACTTCGGCGCAATACATGATCTCGGGCGAACGCAAGCTGCTGGAAATTTCCGACCTGTCCTCCAACATGGACCGGCTGCGCCGGCTGTTCGGCCTGTTCGAGCAACGTACCAGCCTGGCGCAACTGCTTGATCTGTCCAGCCACGCCGAGGGGGTGCAGGTGTTCATCGGCGGCGAATCGGGCATCGCCCCGCTCGACGAATGCAGTGTCGTTGCGGCGCCCTACGAAGTTGACGGCCAGGTGATCGGCACCATCGGCGTCATCGGCCCGACGCGCATGGCCTACGAGCGCGTCATCCCGATCGTCGACATCACGGCCAAGTTGCTGGCCAACGCGCTCTCCGCCCCGTGAACTCATGACCAAGACTGCGATCCTGCTGCTCAACCTCGGCACGCCCGATGCCGCGACCGCCCCCGCCGTGCGCCGCTATCTCGCCGAATTCCTCGGCGACCGCCGCGTCGTCGAACTGCCGCGCTGGCTGTGGCTGCCCATCCTCCACGGCATCATCCTCAATACCCGTCCGGCCAAATCTGCCGCCAAGTACGCCACGATATGGACCGCCGAAGGCTCGCCGCTGAAGGTGCACACCGAACGCCAGGCCAAGCTGCTGCGCGGCCTCCTCGGCAGTCGTGGCGACAAGGACACCAGGGTCGCCTGGGCCATGCGCTACGGCAGCCCGTCCACGGCCGCCGTGCTCGACACCTTGAAGCAACAGGGAATCACACGCACAGTGGTGCTGCCGCTCTATCCGCAGTACGCCGGCAGCACCACCGCCAGCGCCTACGATGCGATCGAGGCCTGGCAGGCGCGCAATCCCGGTGCGATGGAATTCTTCAATGTTCGCAGCTACCCGGACCATCCCGGCTACATCGCCGCACTGGCAATGAGCATCCGCGATCATTGGGAGACGCAGGGCCGCGGCGACAAGCTGGTGATGAGCTTTCACGGCATTCCCAAGCGCTCGGTCGATCGCGGCGACCCCTATGCCGACGAATGCCACCGTACCGCAAATGCGCTCGCTGCTGCCCTCGGCCTGGCCCCCGAGCGCTGGCAATGCACCTTCCAGTCCCGTTTCGGCGCCGCCGAATGGCTGCAGCCCTACACCCAGCCGACGCTGGAACAGCTGGCGCGTGACGGCCTCAAGAGCGTCGATGTCATCTGCCCGGGATTCCCCGCCGACTGCCTGGAAACACTCGAAGAGATCTCGATGGAATGCCGCGAGGCCTTCCTCCACGCCGGCGGACGTGGATTCAGTTACATCCCCTGCCTCAACGAACGCAACGACTGGATTGCGGCATTGGCCGACATCGCCAGGGACGCCCGCGCCGACGATTGAATCGGTGCCGGCCGACCCAATATCAGCAGGAACTGATATTTGGAGAACATCATGTCCGAAGCGCTCATCATCGTCTGTCCCCACTGCCACGGCGCCAACCGGGTTCCCGCCGACCGCCTTGGCGACGGCGGCACCTGCGGGAAGTGCAAGGAAAAGCTTTTCTCCGGCGAACCGCTTGAACTCGATGCCACCGGCTTCGACAAACATGTCGGCCGCTCCGACATCCCGGTGGTCGTCGATTTCTGGGCGCCGTGGTGCGGACCTTGCCGTTCGATGGCACCGGCCTTCGTCCAGGCCGCGCGCCAGCTTGAGCCGCGGTTTCGCCTGGCCAAGGTCAATACCGAGGAGGAGCCGCAGCTCGCCGCGCGCTTCGGCATCCGCAGCATTCCGACGCTGGCGATCTTCAAGGACGGCCGCGAGGTCGCGCGGCAGGCCGGGGCGATGGATGCCGCCAATCTGGCGCACTGGATTAAGGCCAACGCCTAAACTCCCTGGGCGGACTGCCGTTAGGACTCCCACGGGCAGGCCGGTTTCTGCCGTCGCCGCCCGCCCCGGAGTCGCCAGTGAAAATCGCCAGTTCAGACCTGTCCCTCGGATCGACGCACGCCGCCAGCGCACGGCGTGAGCAAAGCGAGTCCCTGTTCGCGTCAAGCGGGCCGCGCCGCGCCGACAACAGGCGCAACCCGGCTTCGCCGCCCGCGGCGATCCTGCGCCTATCGGATGTCGCCCGGGATGCCGCCCGCGCTCGCGTCAACGCGATGCCGGTGGCACCTCCGGCATCCTCGGTCGGCGGCGGCACGAGCGAGGCAGAGGCCATCGATGCGGCTGCCGAGGCCGTCGCCAACGATCCATTCCTGCAACTGGTCAAGTCGATGGTCGAAATGCTCACCGGCCGGCCAGTGCGGGTATTCGCGGCGTCCGAGTTGTCGCGGCAGTTCGAGGCGAGCGACAGCGCCCCCGCGAGCACGGCAGCAACCACGCCGGGACGCGCCGCAGGCTTCGGCATCGAATACGACTTCCATTCGGTGTATGAGGAAACTGAAGTCACCCGTTTTACCGCGGTCGGGGTGATCCGCACCATCGACGGCAAGGAGATTTCATTCCAGCTCGACCTGACCATGAGCCGCCACTACCGCGAGGAGACGAACGTCAGCATTCGTGCCGGCGATGCCGTGCGCAAGGATCCGCTGGTGCTCAATTTCGGCGGCACGGCGGCGCAGCTTTCCAACCAGCACTTCCGCTTCGACCTGGACAACGACGGCCGCGCCGAGGAACTGCCCCTCTTCACCTCTGGCAGCGGCTATCTGGCGCTGGATCTCAACAACAACGGCAGGATCGATTCAGGCGCCGAACTGTTCGGCCCGGCCACGAATTCCGGCTTCGCCGAACTGGCCCGCCACGACGACGACGGCAACGGCTGGATCGACGAGAACGACCCGGTCTTCGCCCGCCTGCAGATATGGACACCCACCGCCGATGGCAGCGGGCGGCTCGTCGGCCTGAAGAAAAGTGGAGTCGGTGCCCTGGCGCTCGCCGCCACCGCAACACCGTTCGAACTGCGCGATCGCAGCAACGCCGACCTCGGCGGCATCCGGGCCAGCGGCCTCTGGCTGGGCGAGGACGGTCACGCCGGCAGCATGCAGGAAATCGACCTTACGGTATAGGTCGCACGCCCCTCAGCCCACGCGTGGGCTAGACTGAAGGCCTACGCCAATGCATCAAGGAATTCCCCATGGGCCGTTTTTGTGACCTGAAAATCTGGTTCCGGCTGACGCTGGTCATCTGGCTGATGCTTGCCGGCGCATGGCTGGTGCTGATCCTGTGGGTCAGCAACCTCAATCGCGAGACCGCCATCGAACAGGCGACCGAGTTCTCGCGGTCGATGCACGAGACCACCTTGGCCGGTCTCACCGGCATGATGATTACCGGCACCATCGGCCAGCGCGAGGTTTTCCTCGACCAGATCAAGCAGTTGTCGGCAATCCGCGACCTCAAGGTGCTGCGCGGGGAAGCTGTTACCGCGGCTTATGGTCCCGGCAACGCCAAGGACGCGACGGCCGACGACGCGGTCGAAAAGCAGGTGCTGGCGAGCGGCAAGGAGTTCATCGAGATCCAGTCGGACGCCAAGGGTCAGTTCCTGCGCGTGGTGCGGCCGGCCCTGGCGTCGAAGAGCTATCTCGGCAAGGATTGCCTCACCTGCCATCAGGTCCCGGAGCGGACGGTGCTCGGCGCGGTCAGCATGAAGATCTCGCTGGACAATGTGAACGCGGCCGTCGCCGCCCAGCGCTGGAAGTCCATCCTCGCCGCCCTCGCGCTGAGCGTGCCGCTACTCGTGTTCATCTACCTCTTCGTTCGCAATGTCGTTACCCGGCCACTCGACAACATGGTGGCCGGCCTGCGCGACATCGCCAGCGGCGAAGGCGACCTGACGCGCCGCCTCGAATCGCGTAGCCAGGACGAGATCGGCCAGGCCGTTGGCGCCTTCAACGAGATGATGGAGAAGTTCGCGGGCCTGGTGCGCCAGGTCGGCGAATCCGCCAACCAGGTTTCAGGCGCCGCACGCGAGCTTTCCAGCTACGCCGGCCAGGTCGCTTCGAGTTCGGGCCAGCAGGCCAAGAATTCCGCTGCGGCCGCAGCGGCCGTCGAGTCCATGGTGGCGAGCACGGCCAGCATATCGACCCAGACCGAGACCGTGCGCGACGAGTCGCGGGCCAGCGCCGAAAACTCGCATCGCGGCAACCAAAGCGTTTCCAGCCTGATGGGCGAGATCGACGGCGTCGAGAGTTCCGTGCGCGGCATGGCCGAATCGGTCGGGGAATTCGTCCGCAATGCCCAGGCCATCACCGCCATCACCAAGGAAGTGCGCGACATCGCCGACCAGACCAACCTGCTGGCCCTCAATGCCGCCATCGAGGCCGCCCGCGCCGGCGAACAGGGACGTGGCTTCGCCGTGGTCGCCGACGAAGTACGCAAACTCGCCGAGAAGTCGGCCGCATCGGCCAGCGAGATCGATGCCATCACCCGCACGCTGTCGCAGCAGTCACAGGCAGTCAAGGACTCGATCGACGTCGGCCTCGAGCACATCGGATCGAGCCAGAACTCGCTCGAACAGGTCGCCGAGGTGTTGGCCATGGGCAACGGCTCGGTGGTGCAGGTCCAGAATGGCATGGACGCGATTAGCTCATCGACCGAGGAGCAGCGCCAAATCAGCGACGAGGTAGCCCGGAATATCGAGGCCATCGCCGCGATGGCCCAGGAAAACAACGACGTGGTCGATCAGACCGCTACCGCCGCGCAGCGCCTCGAATCGCTGGCGGAAACCCTGCAGAGCGTGGTCGGCCGCTTCAAGACTTAGGCACTTGAAATGGGGGCGGACGCCCCCAACCTTGGAGGGGTTAATCGCCCCACCTCCAAGGATCGGTCAAATGCAGGAAAACAAACAGGAAAGCTCCCAAGACGCGGCGGCGCCCGCGGAAATCGAGGAAAAAGTTATGCGTAGCGGTATCCAGTCGGACGGCGCTAGCGCCACGGCGCCGGATGCCACCGCAGGCAACGCGGCGATGGCCGACCTGGCGGCTGCAATCGCCGCCGCCGAAACCATGCCCGGTCCGGACGAAATGCTCAGGATCGCCGAACTTAAGGCGGCCGAGCACCACGACGCCTGGCTGCGTGCCAAGGCCGAAGGCGAGAACATCCGGCGCCGCGCCCAGGAAGATATCGCCAAAGCCGGCAAATTCGCCGCCGAGAAGTTCGCCGGCGAGTTGCTGGCGGTGAAGGACAGCCTCGAAGCGGCCCTGGCCAACGAAAACCAGTCGGCCTCCGCCCTCAAGGCCGGCGTCGAGCTGACGCTGAAGCAACTCGTCAGCGCCTTCGAGAAATCCAGCCTGGTCGAGATCAACCCGCTGGAAGAAAAGTTCGACCCGCACAAGCACCAGGCCATCAGCCAGCTTGAGGCCGAGGGCGAACCCAACCGCGTCATCAACGTGCTGCAGAAGGGCTATGCCCTGCACGAACGCGTGATCCGGCCGGCGCTGGTGGTCGTTTCCAAGGCAAAAGCGGCACCGGCCGCTTGAACTGGCGGCCAATAACCCCATCTCCGAAGCAGCTTAGCTTCACGGCACAAATCTCAACGCATTCAAGAAGGAATCAGTCATGGGCAAGATCATCGGCATCGACCTCGGCACCACCAACAGCTGCGTCGCCATCATGGAAGGCGGCAAGCCCAAGGTCATCGAAAACTCCGAAGGCGCGCGCACCACGCCGTCCGTCGTCGCCTACGCCGAGGACGGCGAGATTCTTTGCGGCGCCTCGGCCAAGCGCCAGGCCGTCACCAACGCCAAGAACACGCTCTACGCGGTGAAACGCCTGATCGGCCGCCGCTTCGAGGAGAAGGAAGTGCAGAAGGACATCGACCTGATGCCCTTCACCATCGTCAAGGCCGACAACGGCGACGCCTGGGTGCAGGCACGCGACAAGAAGATGGCGCCGCCGCAGGTCTCCGCCGAAGTGCTGCGCAAGATGAAGAAAACCGCCGAGGATTACCTGGGCGAGGAAGTGACCGAGGCGGTGATCACCGTGCCCGCCTACTTCAACGACTCCCAGCGCCAGGCCACCAAGGACGCCGGCCGCATCGCCGGCCTGGAAGTGAAGCGCATCATCAACGAGCCGACCGCGGCGGCGATCTCCTTCGGCCTCGACAAGCAGGAAGGCGACCGCAAGATCGCAGTGTTCGACCTCGGCGGCGGCACCTTCGACATCTCCATCATCGACATTGCCGAGATCGAGGGCGAACACCAGTTCGAAGTGCTGTCCACCAACGGCGACACCTTCCTCGGCGGCGAGGATTTCGACCAGCGCATCATCGATTACATCGTCACCGAGTTCAAGAAGGATCAGGGCGTCGATCTGAAGAACGATGTTCTGGCGCTGCAGCGCCTGAAAGAGGCGGCCGAGAAGGCCAAGATCGAGTTGTCCTCGAACCAGCAGACCGAAATCAACCTACCCTACATCACCGCCGATGCCTCGGGTCCGAAGCACCTGGCGATGAAAATCACCCGTGCCAAGTTCGAGTCGCTGGTGGATGAACTGATCGAGCGCTGCGTTGCACCTTGCCGCATGGCCATCAAGGATGCAGGCGTCAAGATTGAAGACATCTCCGACGTCATCCTGGTCGGCGGCATGACGCGCATGCCCAAGGTGCAGGAGAAGGTCAAGGAAGTATTCGGCAAGGAGCCGCGCAAGGACGTAAACCCAGACGAGGCCGTCGCCGTTGGCGCCTCCATCCAGGGCGGCGTGCTGCAGGGCGAAGTCAAGGACGTGCTGCTGCTCGACGTTACCCCGCTGTCGCTCGGCATCGAGACGCTCGGTGGCGTGATGACCAAGCTGATCCAGAAGAACACCACCATCCCGACCAAGACCAGTCAGGTGTTCTCTACTGCCGACGACAACCAGTCGGCCGTGACCATCCACGTGCAGCAGGGTGAGCGCGAGATGGCAGCCGGCAACAAGAGCCTCGGCCAGTTCAACCTCACCGACATCCCGCCGTCGCCGCGCGGCATGCCGCAGATCGAGGTGACGTTCGACATCGACGCCAACGGCATCCTCCACGTCTCGGCGCGCGACAAGGGCACCGGCAAGGAAAACAAGATCACCATCAAGGCAAACTCGGGCTTGAGCGACGAGGAAATCCAGCGCATGGTGCACGACGCCGAGGCCCACGCCGAGGAGGACAAGAAGGCGCACGAGATGGTCGAGGCCCGCAACCAGTGCGACGCCATGATCCACTCCGTGAAGAAGGCCCTGACCGAGCACGGCGACAAAATGGAAGCCGACGAAAAGGCCAAGATCGAGGAAGCAATCAAAGAAGCCGAGGAGGCCATCAAGGGCTCCGACAAGGACGTCATCGAAGCCAAGTCGCAAGCGCTGGCCCAGGCCTCGCAGAAACTCGGCGAGAAGATCTACGCCGAGAGTCAGCAGCAGGCGGGCACGGAGGGTGCCGCCGGCGCAGCTCCGGGCGGCAACGCCAAGAAGGATGACTCGGACGTGGTGGATGCCGAGTTCACGGAAGTGAAAGACAAGAAGGGTTAAAACGGCCGCTGCGCGGCGTTTTAAGTGGCCGAGTTGAAGCGGGCGATTTGCTTTCGCCCCTCGACTCGGCCTTTGCACTGATTCGACTGGTCAGAAATACATGGCAAAAAGAGACTACTACGAGGTGCTCGGCGTCAATCGCGACGCTTCCGACGACGAGATCAAGAAGGCCTATCGCCGCCTGGCGATGAAGCATCATCCCGACCGCAACCCGGACAATCCCAAGGCGGAGGAACACTTCAAGGAGGCCAAGGAAGCCTACGAGATACTCTCCGAAGCGCAAAAGCGTCAGGCCTACGACCAGTTCGGCCATGCCGGCGTCGATCCTTCGATGGGCGGCGGCCAGGGTGGCCCCGGCATGGGCGGCTTCTCCGATGCCTTCTCCGACATTTTCGGCGACATCTTCGGCGGCGGCCGGGCAGGCGGCGGCGGACGCTCGAATGTCTATCGCGGGGCCGACCTGCGCTACAACCTCGAAATCACGCTGGAAGAAGCCGCGCGCGGCACCGAGACGCGCATCCGCATCCCGACCATGGCCGAGTGCGAGGCCTGCAGCGGCAGCGGTGCCAAGAAGGGCACCTCGCCCTCGACCTGCCCGACCTGCGGCGGCCACGGCCAGGTACGCATGCAGCAAGGCTTCTTCTCCATCCAGCAGACCTGCCCCAAGTGCCACGGCACCGGCCGTTACGTCGCCGATCCCTGCGGCAGCTGCCACGGTGCGGGCCGAGTCAAGCAACACAAGACGCTGTCGGTGAAGATTCCCGCCGGCGTCGACGAGGGCGATCGCATTCGCCTCTCCAGCGAGGGCGAACCGGGTGTCAATGGCGGCCCCTCCGGCGATCTCTACGTGCAGATTCACCTCAAGCCGCACGCCGTATTCCAGCGCGACCACGACGACCTCCATTGCGAGATGCCGGTCAGCTTCACCAACGCCGCGCTCGGCGGCGAGATCGAGATTCCAACCCTCGACGGCGTCGCCAAGCTCAAGGTGCCTGCCGAGACCCAGACCGGCAAGGTCTTCCGTCTGCGCGGCAAGGGTATCAAGGGCGTGCGCTCGATCGGCCACGGCGACTTGCTGTGCCATGTCGTGGTGGAAACGCCGGTTAACCTCACGGATCGCCAGAAGGAACTGCTGCGCGACTTCGAAGCCGAAAGCCAGAAGAACGCCACCCACCACAACCCGCGCGCACAGAGCTGGATGGATCGCGTCAAGGAGTTCTTCGCCGGGTAAGCAATACCACGAGGGAAACTCGGCGTTCCGCTGGCGCCGACTTTTCCCCGGCGTGCCGCTTTTGCCACGGGCATACGGCACCGCAAGATGACACGACCGGCGCTTCTTCGGTAGGATTGGCCAGCCACAGGAGTTCGACCATGGAGTTCGACCATGCATGAAGAACCAGCCGCCAGTGTCAACACCCCCCTGATCGATGCCGAGCACGAGCCGGACCTCAGCGACGAGGACATCCTCGACGCCATGGCGCACATCCCGGGCTATCTCGACATCAGCACCGAGGACTTCCGCATCATCTATCACCTGGCCTGGCGCCATGCCATGGCCAGATTGCGGGCCCGACAAAAAAATTCCGTCAAATGAAACTGGAAACCACCCTGGGCGGATACTTCCGCAAGTTTCGGGGCACCACAGCGGGCAGCCCGCCGCGCGTCAGCACCGATGAAATCTTCTGGTCATGGCTCGGCGCCTTCATCGGCATCGGCGTAGTCGCCATCGTCGGCGCACGGTTTTTCGCGGGCCACGATCTGTCGCTGATGATCGGATCCTTCGGCGCCTCGGCCGTGCTGGTCTATGGCGCACCGCGCAGCCCGCTGGCCCAGCCGCGCAACCTCGTCGGCGGCCATGTGCTTTCGGCTCTGGTTGGCGTCGCCTGCTGGAAGCTCTTCCACAGCGTCCCGGGACTGGCTCAGGCACTGGCCGTTGCAACCGCGATTGCGGTGATGCACGCGACCCGCACCCTGCATCCACCCGGTGGTGCCACCGCGTTGATCGCCACGCTCGGCTCGGCTGAAATCCAGCGGCTCGGCTACTGGTACGTGCTGATGCCGGCAACGATCGGGCCGCTGATATTGCTACTGGTGGCGTTGCTCGTGAATAACCTGCCGCGTTCGCGGCGCTATCCCGAGATATGGTTCTGAGCAGCCGGACGAAACGTTTCGTCGCTGCTGGTACCGGGAGTGGGACTCGAACCCACACACCTTGCGGCGGCGGATTTTGAATCCGCTGCGTCTACCGATTCCGCCATCCCGGCCCGGGAGGGTTCGCATACAATCGCGGCCCCTTGGAGAGAGCGCATTATCCGCGAATCGCCGCCGCGCTTCAACCGGAACCGCGTCACCGCCCTCTCCGCCATATCTCGCCGTCCCGCTAGCGCCGATTTTTTCGTGACACTCACCCTCGACGACTTTGATTACCACCTGCCGCCCGAGTGCATCGCCCAGGCGCCCCTGGCCGAGCGCAGCGCGAGCCGGCTGCTGGTGCTGCATGGCGACGAGCGTGATGATCGCATATTCACCGAGCTGCCGGAACTGCTCGCTCCCGGCGATCTGCTGGTGATGAACGACACGCGCGTACTGCACGCACGCCTGCTCGGCCGAAAAGACAGCGGCGGGCAAGTCGAAGTGCTGGTCGAACGCGCAACGGCCGACAACGAAGTGCTGGCGCAGGTGCGGGCCAGCAAGCCACCCAAGCCGGGCAGCCTGATCCGCCTCGAAGACAGTTTCGACGCCGAGGTACTCGGCCGCGAGGGCGAGTTCTACCACCTGCGCTTTCCGGCGGATGCAGTCGAACTGATCGAGCGCCATGGCCGTCTGCCACTGCCGCCCTATATCGAGCGCGGCGCCGCGTCCGCCGATGAGGAGCGCTACCAGACGGTCTATGCCCGCGAGCGCGGCTCGGTCGCAGCACCGACTGCCGGCCTGCATTTCGACACCGCGCTGCTGGAACGCCTGCGCGACCGCGGCATTGGCATCGCCCACGTCACGCTGCACGTCGGCGCCGGCACCTTCCAGCCGGTGCGCGTGCATGACATTTCCAAGCACCGCATGCACCGCGAACGCTATGTCGTTCCGCAGGCAACGGTCGAGGCCATCGCCGCCACCCGAAAGCGCGGCGGCCGCATCGTCGCCGTCGGCACCACAACGCTGCGCACGCTCGAAGCGGCGGCGCAGGATGACAGCGAAGTGAAAGTCGGCGCTGGCGACACGGCGATTTTCATCACCCCGGGCTTCGAGTTCCGCGTCGTCGATCGCCTCATCACCAATTTCCACCTGCCGAAGTCCACGCTGCTGATGCTGGTCTCGGCCTTCGCCGGCATGGAGCCGATCCGCGCCGCCTACCGCCACGCCGTCGACTCCGGCTACCGCTTCTTCAGCTATGGCGATGCCATGCTGATCGACAAAACATGAAATTCGACCTGATCGCCAACGACGGCGCCGCCCGCCGCGGCACCCTGACCCTCGCCCACGGCACGGTGGAAACGCCGGTGTTCATGCCGGTCGGCACCTACGGCACGGTGAAAGCCATGGCGCCGAACGAACTGCACGAGATCGGCGCGCAGATCGTGCTCGGCAACACCTTCCACCTCTGGCTGCGGCCCGGGCTGGAGGTGATCGCGGCGCACGGCGGCCTGCACCGTTTCATGGGCTGGGACGGGCCGATCCTCACCGACTCCGGCGGCTTCCAGGTGTTTTCGCTCGGCGAGCTGCGCAAGATCAGCGAGGAGGGCGTGAAATTCCAGTCGCCAATCAATGGCGATCGCCTGTTCATGCGGCCCGAGGATTCGATGCAGATCCAGCACGTGCTGAACTCGGACATCGTGATGATCTTCGACGAATGCACGCCCTACCCCGCCACCGAACGCCAGGCCGCCGACTCGATGCGCCTTTCGCTGCGCTGGGCGCGGCGCTCGCGCGACGAGCACGACCGCCTGGGCAACAGCAACGCCCTGTTCGGCATTGTCCAGGGCGGCATGTTCGAGCCGCTGCGCGAAGAATCGCTGGCCGGGCTGGCGGAAATCGATTTCGACGGCTTCGCCATCGGCGGCCTCTCGGTGGGCGAGCCCAAGGATGACTTCGCCCGCATCCTCGCCCACACCGCGCCGCGGCTGCCGGCGGACAAGCCGCGCTACCTCATGGGCGTGGGCACGCCGGAGGACATCGTCTATGCCGTGGGCCAGGGCATAGACATGTTCGACTGCGTGATGCCGACGCGCAACGCCAGGAACGGCCACCTGTTCACCCGCCACGGCGACATCCGCATCAAGAACGCCCGACACAAGAACGACACGCGGCCGCTCGACGCAAGCTGTGGTTGCTACTGCTGCCGCAATTTCAGCCGCGCCTACCTGCATCACCTGCATCGCGCTGGCGAGATTCTCGGGGCGCGGCTCAACACCATCCACAACCTCTTCTACTACCAGACGCTGATGGCGGAACTTCGCGCCGCCATCGAGGCCCAAGCCCTGCCCGCCTACACCGCCGCCTTCCATCAAGCGCGGGGTGTCGAGGTCGGCGGGCTGCTATAATTTGCCGTTTTTTCAACGAACTGACCGGAGTTTTCCCCATGCTGATTTCCAATGCCTACGCCCAAGCTGCCGCGGGCGGCGCCGATGCCGGTGGTGGCCTGATGGGCCTGCTGCCCATCGTCATCATGTTCATCATCCTCTGGTTCCTGATGATCCGTCCGCAGATGAAGAAGGCCAAGGATCACACCAAGATGGTGGGCGAACTGCAGAAAGGCGACGAGATCGTCACCCAGGGCGGCATGGCCGGGCGCATCACCAAGGTCGGCGAGAGCTTCCTGACACTCGAGATCGCCACGGCCAAGGATGGCCCGATCGAGGTCGCCGTTCAGAAGAATGCCATCGGCGCGCTGCTGCCCAAGGGCACACTGAAGTCGCTGTAAGGCGGCAAGCCGGATCGCCGCAATTCTCCTCAAATCGCGCCGGCGCCCAGCCGGCGCGCTCAGGTAATTCCGCATGAATCGCTTTCCCCTCTGGAAAAACGCCACGGTCGTCATCGCCCTGCTGCTCGGCCTGCTCTACACCCTGCCCAACTTCTTCGGCGAGGTGCCGGCGGTCCAGGTGGCCAGCGTCAAGGCCACCATCAAGGTCGAGCCCAAGCTGCTGTCCAGCATCGAGGATGTGCTGAAGGCAGCCGCGATAACGCACACCGGCCTGTACGCCGACAGCAACAGCATCCGCATCCGCCTGGCCGATACCGACACCCAGCTCAAAGCCAAGGACGCCATCGAGCGGGCGCTCAACCCCGATCCGAGCGACGCTTCGTACAGCGTGGCACTGAACCTGCTGTCGGCTTCGCCGAAGTGGCTGTCCGACATGCACGCGCTGCCGATGTACCTCGGCCTCGACCTGCGCGGCGGCGTGCACTTCCTGCTGCAGGTAGATATGCAGGGTGCCATCACCAAACGGCTTGACTCCACCTCGGCCGACCTGCGCTCGCTGCTGCGCGACAAGAACGTGCGCCACGCCGGCATCAACCGCGAAGGCCAGACCATCGCCATCAAGTTCCGCGAGGCGGAGTTGCGCGACAAAGCCATGGGGGTGCTAACCGACAGCCAACCCGATCTGCTGCTGGCCGAAGCTCCGGACGGCGCCGAATTCAAACTGGTCGCCACCCTCAAGCCCACGGCGCACAAGCGCATCCAGGAATTCGCGCTCAAGCAGAACATCACCACCCTGCACAACCGCATCAACGAACTCGGCGTGGCCGAGCCGGTGATCCAGCAGCAAGGCGCCGACCGCATCGTGGTGCAACTGCCGGGCGTGCAGGACACCGCCAAGGCCAAAGACATCCTCGGCCGCACCGCAACGCTGGAAGTGCGCATGGTCGACGACGATGCCAGCAACAACCCGAGCGTGATGGCCCTGGCCGAGAAGGGCCAGCCGCCCATCGGCACCGAGTACTACGTCGAGCGCGGCGGCCGCGGCCTGCTGGTCAAGAAACAGGTGGTGCTGACCGGCGAACGCCTCACCGACGCCCAGCCCGGCTTCGACAACCAGACCCAGGAGCCGGCGGTGCACCTGACGCTGGATTCGGCCGGCGCCCGCATTTTCAAGGACGTCACGCGCGAGAGCGTTGGCAAGCGCATGGCCATCCTGCTGATCGAGAAGGGTCGCGGCGAGGTCGTCACCGCGCCCGTCATCCGCACCGAGATCGGCGGCGGCCGCGTGCAGATTTCCGGACGCATGAGCACGGTCGAGGCCAACGACGTGGCGCTGCTGCTACGCGCCGGATCGCTGGCAGCGCCGATGGAAATCATCGAGGAACGTACCATCGGCCCGAGCCTGGGTGCCGACAACATCGCCAAGGGCTTCAACTCGACCAAGTGGGGCTTCGTCGCCATCGCGGCATTCATGAGCGCCTACTACCTGCTGTTCGGCCTGGTCTCGGTGCTGGCGCTGTCGGCCAACCTGCTGTTCCTGGTGGCCCTGCTCTCCTTGCTGCAGGCGACGCTGACACTGCCGGGTATCGCCGCCATCGCGCTGACGCTGGGCATGGCCATCGACGCCAACGTGCTGATCAACGAACGGGTGCGCGAGGAACTGCGCTTCGGCAGTTCGCCGCAGGCAGCCATCACCGCCGGCTACGAACGCGCCTGGGGCACGATTCTCGACTCCAACGTCACCACGCTGATCGCCGGCGTCGCGCTGCTGATATTCGGCTCCGGCCCGGTGCGCGGTTTCGCCGTGGTGCATTGCCTCGGCATCCTCACCTCGATCTTCAGTTCGGTGGTGGTTTCGCGCAGCCTCGTCAATATGATCTACGGCCGTCGCCGCAAGCTGGCGGGACTATCCATCGGCCAAGTCTGGAAACCGGGAGTCTGACATGGAGTTTTTCCGCATCCGCAAGGACATCCCCTTCATGCGCCATGCGCTGGTGTTCAACGTCATCTCGCTGATCACCTTCCTTGCCGCGGTATTCTTCCTCGCCACCAAGGGGCTGCATCTCAGCATCGAGTTTACCGGCGGCACGCTGATGGAAGTCAGCTATGCCGAGGCACCGGATCTTGAGAAAATTCGGAAGTCGATCGAGGCCGACGGTTTTGCCGACCCGCAGGTGCAGAATTTCGGTTCGTCACGCGACGTGCTGATTCGCGTGCCCCTGGCCAAGTCCAGCGAATCATCCAAGGTCGGCGAGCGCGTCATGGCTTCGCTGCAAAAAGTCGGCGCTGGCGATACGGCAAGCGTGCCCACCCTCAAGCGCGTGGAGTTCGTCGGGCCACAGGTCGGCAAGGAACTGGCCGAGGATGGCGCGCTGGCGCTGCTGCTGGTGATCATCGGCATCGTCATCTATCTCGCCTTCCGCTTCGAATGGCGCTTCGCCGTGTCGGCCATCATCGCCAACCTGCACGACGTCATCATCATCCTCGGCTTTTTCGCCTTCTTTCAATGGGAATTTTCGCTGGCGGTGCTGGCGGCGGTGCTGGCGGTGCTCGGCTACTCGGTGAACGAATCGGTGGTGGTATTCGACCGCGTCCGCGAAACCTTCAAGAAGAAGCGCGGCCTGACCACGCCGCAGGTGCTAGACCACGCCATCACCAGCACCATCTCGCGAACCATCATCACCCACGGCTCGACGCAGATGATGGTGACCTCGATGCTGATCTTCGGCGGTGCCGCCCTGCACTACTTTGCCCTGGCGTTGACCATCGGCATCCTCTTCGGCATCTACTCGTCGGTGCTGGTCGCCAGCCCGCTGGTGATGTGGCTGGGCGTCTCGCGCGAGCAGTTCGTCAAGGCCAAGAAGGACAAGCCCGAGGGAACCACCGAAGACGGAGCCTGTGTTTAGGCCCTAACCCCCCAGCCCCCTTTCGAAAAGGGGGAAACTGGCGGTTCGCTGCGCTCGATAAGGAGATCTGACATGTGCCTGGCGGTTCCCGGTGGTTCGGACTGGCAACATCGGGTCCGCGTCTGGGACCTGCCGACGCGCCTTTTCCACTGGTTGCTGGTGGTGCTTGTCGCCGCCGCTACCATCAGCGGTTTCATCGGCGGCAATGCCATGATCTGGCACGGCCGCTTCGCCATCGTGATCGTCGGCCTGCTCGCTTTCCGCATCGCCTGGGGCGTTGTCGGTTCGACCTACGCCCGCTTCAGCCAGTTCGTGCGCGGCCCGGCCGCGATCCGCGACTACCTGCAGGGACGCTGGCACGGCCCCGGCCACAATCCTCTCGGTGCCCTGTCGGTGCTCGGCCTGCTGGCGGTACTCGCCGCCCAGGTCGCCACCGGGCTTGCCGCCAACGACGACATCGCCTTCAACGGCCCGCTCTACGCCCTTGCCTCCAAGGAATTTTCGGACAAGCTGACGGCGCTGCACAAACTGAATGTTTGGCTGGTCGGCACATTGATTGGGCTGCATTTGGGTGCCATCGCCTTCTATGTCCGCAAGAAGAAACAGGACCTGCTGCGGCCGATGCTGCGCGGCTGGAAGGAGCGTTCCGACCGTGGCGAGGAATCGCTGTCCGGAGGCGGATTCATTGCCTTCATCGTCGCCCTGACCTTCGCCCTGACCATGGCCTGGCTGGCTACTGGTGCCTGGATTCCGGCACCGCCTCCCGCACCCGCCGCCCCGCCCCTGTTCTGATCAGCCGCTGGAAAAGGTCGCGGCGCGCCACAGTCCGACCGCGCCGAAACCCACTACAAGCAGACCCGACAGCGTACGCACCGCCCTTGCCTGGGCGATGCCGCGAAAGCGCACGAACACATAGCCGGCCAGCAACAGGTTGGGCAGCGTTCCCAGACCGAAAGCCAGCATCGCCAGCGCCCCATTCAAGGCGGAACCGGTCGCCAGCGCCGATACCAGCGCGCTATATACCAGTCCGCAAGGCAGCCAGCCCCAGAGGAATCCCAGCGGCAATGCCTGCGCCAGGCCGCGCACCGGCAGGAAGCGTGCCGTCAGCGGCTGCAGTCGGCGCCAGATGCCCTGTCCGGCACGCTCCACCCAGGCCAGCGCGCCTGTCATTCCCATCAGATACAGGCCCATCGCCACCAGCATGACGTTGGCAACGACGTACAAGGATTGCCGCAGCGGCAGCGTCGGACCGGCCACAAGACTCAGGCTGCCAAACGCACCAGCCAGTGCGCCGACTGTCGCGTAGCTGGCGATGCGACCTGCGTTGTAGCCGAGGTGCAGGGTCCAGCCCGATGCCGTGCCCGGCAGTTGCATCGCCAGCGCGCCGACGATGCCGCCGCACATGCCGACGCAATGCCCGCCACCGAGCAGGCCGACCAGAAACAGGGTGAGATAAACGGAAAAGCCGGAATCGGGCATAAGCCCGAATTAGATCACTTTGGAGTAGCGCGCGCGCTCGCGGTCAGTGCGCAGGTAACGGTCGAAGGCCATGGCGATGACCCGCACCAGCATGCGGCCCTTGGGTTGCACGGTGATCCACTGGCTGTCGATGGACAGCAGTCCGGCCGCTTCCATCTCGCGCAATGCGGCCAGTTCGGCCTCGAAGTAAGACTTGAAATCGATCAGGTGGGCGATCTCGACCGACTCGATGGACAGTTCGAAGTGACACATCAGCGCCTGGATGATGGACCGGCGCAGCAGGTCGTCGGCAGTCAGTTCGAGGCCGCGCATCACCGGCAACTCGCTGCGGTCGAGCGCATCGTAATATTCGTCGAGGGTGCGGTAATTCTGGCAGTAGGTCGGCCCGACCTTGCCGATGGCGGAGACGCCGAAGGCGAGCAGGTCGGCCTCGGCATGGGTCGAATAGCCCTGGAAGTTGCGATGCAGCCGGCCCTGGCGCTGCGCCACGGCAAGCTCGTCGTCGGGCTTGGCGAAGTGGTCCATGCCGATGAAGACATAGCCGGCATCGGTGAGGCGGCGGATCGCCAGTTGCAGGATCTGCAGCTTGGCATCGGCCGTCGGCAACTCGGCTTCGACGATGCGGCGCTGCGGCTTGGCCAGCGCTGGCAGGTGCGCGTAGTTGTAGATCGACAGCCGGTCGGGCGAGAGCTTCAGTACTTCGTCCAGCGTGTGGTTGAAGCTGATGACGTTCTGCTTGGGCAGGCCGTAGATCAGGTCAACCGAAATGCCCTTGAAGCCGAACTCGCGTGCCGAGTCGATGACCAGCTTGGTTTCGTCGAGGCTCTGGATGCGATTGACCGCCTTCTGCACCGAGGGCTCGAAATCCTGCACGCCCACGCTCATGCGATTGAAGCCAAGTTCGGCCAGCAGTTTGACCGTCGCCCGGTCAACTTTCCGCGGATCGACCTCGATCGAGTACTCGCCATTGGGCAGCAGATTGAAATGGGTATTGATCAACTCCATCAGGCGCTTCATCTCGTCGTGCGAGAGGAAGGTCGGCGTACCGCCGCCCCAGTGGAGCTGGATCACATCGCTATTGCCATCGAGCGCCGCGGTCTGCATTGCGATCTCCTTGCCCAGGTACTTGATGTACTTGGCGGAGCGGCCGTGATCCTTGGTGATGATCTTGTTGCAGGCGCAGTAATAGCAGATCGTATTGCAGAAGGGGATGTGGACGTATAATGAAAGAGGTCGCCCGCTTCCACCGACCGTGCGGCGTCCGAGCCAATTGCTGTAGGCTTCGGAGCCGAAGGCCTCGACAAAGCGGTCCGCCGTCGGATAAGACGTATAGCGCGGGCCATTAACGTCGAAGCGGCGGATGACTTGCGGATCAAAAACGAGTTCTTGGAAGTTGCTGGTCATCCATTCAACCTTGACGGCCTGTGCCGCCTTTCATCAGGTGGCAACGATGCCGGAACCACGGGGATGTAGCGTTGACACAGATCAAACGCGTTACTGAATGCGCGCCAAGCGACGATATCGGCAATGTCGTACCGCTAACCGTGCACTCACTCAAGGCCGCCTGCTCGCAATGCAACCTGCAGGAACTCTGTCTGCCGCTTGGCCTGTCCGAGGCCGAGATCGAGCGCCTTGATTCCCTGGTTTCGACGCGACGCAAGCTCAAGCGCGGCAACCATCTCTACCGCACCGGCGCCGACTTCGAAGCGATCTACGCCATCAAAACCGGCTTCTTCAAGACCGACGTACTGATGGAAGATGGCCGCGACCAGGTCACCGGCTTCCAGATGGCCGGCGAAATCCTCGGCATGGATGGCATCAGCCTCGAAACGCACACATGCAATGCTGTTGCGCTTGAGGACAGCGAGGTCTGCGTGATCCCCTTCGCCCAGCTGGAGCAGTTGTCGAGCGAGATGCGCACCTTGCAACACCATTTCCACAAGGTGATGAGCCGCGAGATCGTGCGCGACCAGAGCGTGATGATGCTGCTCGGCACCATGCGTGCCGAGGAACGCCTGGCGGCCTTTCTGCTGAATCTGTCGCAGCGATTCACCACGCGCGGTTACTCGGCCACCGAGTTCCACCTGCGCATGACGCGCGAGGAAATCGGCTCGTACTTGGGCCTCAAGCTCGAAACCGTCAGCCGCGCCTTCTCGCATTTCCAGGAAAACGGACTCATCGCCGTGCAGCAGAAACACATCCGCATCCTAGATCTGGCGGGCCTGCGCACCCTGCTGACCCACACACCGCTGCCGACTCCGCAACGCTCACGCGGCGCCTGAGTCGGCGCCACACGCCGTCCATCAGCCGGCGAAGATGCCTCGCGCGTCGCGGCTCAACGCCACCGACACCACGTATGCAAACACGGCAATGGCCGCCAGCCAGGCCAGCGTACGCTGCCGGCGTGTGCGTCCCATCTTGAGCGCCAGCGATCCCAGCACGATGTAGGCGATCAGCCCGAATACCTTCGCGGTCAGCCAGGAATCGACAAACGGGTACTGGCCGATGAGGATAGTGAGCGCAAGTGCCGCCAGCAGCAGCAGCGTGTCATTGACGTGCGGTGCAATGCGCAGCCAGCGGGAATTGCGCAACGGCGAGTCGGCCAGCATCAGCACGCCGCGCAGCACGAAACCGCTGATGCTGAGCACGGCGCAGGCGACGTGCAGGTGCTTGATGGCGAAATACCAGTTCATGCTCAGCCAGGCTTGCCGTCGGCGCGCCGACGCAGAAACTTCGGCCCGTGGCGCCAAGTCCAGACGGCAAAGGCGCCCGCCCACAGCAGCGCCGCGGGCAGCGACAGCCACGCCGCGGCCGGGCCCGCCAACTCAGCCAGAATGCGCAGCAGCGCTGCCGCCTGCATCGCCCAGAAAGCTGGCCACATCACGCCGTCGTCGCGCACTGGCAGGCCCGAATGGCCGAGGGTGACGCGCGTGGCCATGCCGATCAGCATCGAGGCAAAAAAGCCGAGCGTCAGCGCATGCAGCGGGACCAGGCCCAGCGCGTCGCGACCCGCCAGACTCATCAGGCTGCCGACGGCAAACAGGGCGAAAGCAAGTGCGACCCAGGCGAAGGCGATATGCAACACCGCCACCATGCGTTGCCCGAGGCTGTCGCGAAGGCGCCAGCGCCGCGACAGATGCACCGCCACGCCCGCGGCCGGCAAATCGGCAAGCCAGGTCCACGCCGGCATGTCCAGCCATGACAGCACGCCATGAAGCAGACTTGCCGCAACCATTACCTGCAGCGTCCAGTCCGCCCGATAGACCGCGTAGTTGGGGACAACGGCACTGGTGAAGAACGGCAACATGCGGTGGGCGACAGTAACGAATATCGGCAGCAACACGCCCCACAGGCCCAGTTCGATCCCGAGCCGTGCCCAGCGCGCCTCGGCGCCGAGCGCGAAGGCGGCAAGTGCAGCCATACCGGCAACACCCAGCGCGACACCGGCCGCAACGACACGAATGTGCAGCCGATCCCGATCGGGGCGATTGCCTACCTGCCACAGCCAGACCAGCGCCACACCCCAGCCGGCCATTACCAGCGCGAGGCCGGGCACCAGCAGTGCCGCCAACAACGGTGACAGCCAGATCAGCGCCCAACCGGCCGCCATGCCGAGGAAAGCCGGCACGAAAACGCGCGATGGCGTATCAGGCGCGCCCTGCCAGCGAGGTCCCGCCGTCAGGATGAAGCCAAAGATGAAGAAGGGGAATACGCCGTAGAGCATCGTGAGCGCATGCCACCATGGCGCTGGCAGGGGCCACTGCGGGGCCTGCCACAGTCCGGCCTGCCGGGCCGCCAGGTCGATACCCCAAGTCAGAATGGCTATAAGCGCCTGGATGGCGCCGCCAAGGAACATCACGCGGTGCGGCGCGGAAAAGAACGGAGCGGACAAACGCGTTATCAACTGCTCACCCTCGCCACAAAGCGTGGTATTTTCTGCCGACAACAGAGGGAACCATGCCTAACAAACAGGACAAAATCGACATCCCGGCGCTGCTTTCGCGCCTGCCGTTGTTTCAGGAACTCAGTTCCGAGCAGATAGCGCCGATTGCCGCGGGTACGCGGGAGAAACGCATATCCAAGAGCGAAATGCTGTTCCAGAAGGGTGACCTGCCAAAGGGATTCTTCATCATCGTGTTCGGTCAGGTGAAACTGGCCTTCCCCTCGGCCAACGGCAATGAAAAAGTTGTCGAGATACTCGGTCCGCGCCAGAGCTTCGGCGAGGCCGTCATGTTCATGGACCGGCCCTACCCCATTTTCGCCGAGGCCCTGGTCGACACCCTGCTGCTCCATGTGTCGATGCAGGCAGTCTTCGAACTGCTCGCCGCCGACCCGATATTCGCACGGCGCATGCTCGCCGGCATGGCGGTACGCCTGCACTCGCTGATCAACGACGTCGAATCCTATTCGCTGCGCTCCTCGGCACAGCGCGTCATCGGCTACCTGCTGCAGCATTGCCCGCAGGGAGACGAATGCGAGGGTGCCCTGGAAATTTCCCTGCCGACGTCCAAGCAGGTAATCGCCTCGCGCCTCAATCTCACGCCAGAAACCCTGTCGCGAATCTTCCACGAACTCTCCGAAGCCGGCCTGATTACGGTGCAGGGCAAGGTCATCCAGGCGCATGACATGCGTCGGCTGCGAGAATACGATCTCTGAAGTCGACATAGACTCGCACGGCTGAAAGCAGGTTCCACTCCAGCCAGACGCAGGAAGCCGCGAACAGCAGTCCCGCCACCACTGTCAGCGGCGGCCACGCCACCGCCAGCAGCAGGGCCGCCAGCGAAACAAAATGCAGCCGCATCTGGCCGACCATGCCGCGCTCCGGAATCATTTCCTTCATGTTCGGCGGCATTATCGTTAGCCCCCCCAAGCGCTGCAGGTGCAGCCAGTTGAGGAAGGGCACGATCTTGTAGAGCATGCCGGTAATGACCGAAATGAAAAGCCCAACAAAAAGAAGAATGCCGATCGTCACCGCCCACGCCGGCGCTTCGGAAAAAGTCGGCGCTGGCGGCACGGCGATAGCAGCCACCACGGCGACGACAACCGCCAGCAAACTCACCATGCCGCCACGAAAGAAGGTAAGCGTCACATCCGGTACGCGGCGCCGGCGCTTGGCCTGAAGCCGCAGGGTGACAACAGCGAAGCCGCCCGCCAGTGCCATGCCCGCCAGCAATATCCAGGACAGCCAGCCTTCGGCCAGCCCCGTCAACAACCGGCTGGCCCACAACAGCAATACAGCGAGCAGACCCCATGGCAGCATGCGGCCAAGCCACGCGGGATAGGCCGGCGTCAACTGGAACATCGGGACCACGTAATATGAAACCCCGGACAGCAGGAGAAGTGACCAGCCCCCCAGGCCCCAGGCTGCGTGCACATTAGTCATCTCGACCAGCGGCACCCCGACGCTACCGCGCAGGCCCTGGACCAGCGTGAAACCGAATCCGTAAGTGACGACGAGCGCCAGCAGGGCGACGCGCAAGGCAACGATGGTCGCCCCCTTTACCGGTGCACGAAGCAGCGCCACGCCGACCACGATGACATAGCCGCTCAATGCCGTGACGATAAGGCCGGCACCGGCCGCCAACCATGGTCCCGGTCCGGCCAGAAAACCGGCCGCCAGCAGGCTCACGCCCACTGCCAGCATGGGATGGACAAGTCCGGCCACCAGGCCCGGGCGCCAGATGTTGGCACCGGCGGCGACGGGAACGAATTGCAGCAATGCACCGCACATGGCCTGCAGCATGAATCCGGCAACCAACAGATGGGTCAGGGCCAAAGCCTCGGGCGTCCAGCGCGAAGTTAGCGCGGCTGGCCCGGCCCAGGCCAGCAATAGCCCGGCTACGATGCCGAAAAGAGGTGCTGTCAGAAAAAAGCGGTACGGCACCCATACGGGCGGCGCCTGCTCGAACGACATGTTGGGATGCATGGGGCCCGGGCCTACTCGCCCTCAGGACTTGCGAATGCGAATTTCGTTGGTTCCATCCGCCAGCATCGATTCCTTCCAGCTATAGCCGTTGCGACGCAGGATTTGATAGAGCGGCTGTGGCTGGCAGTAAAGCAACAGGACGATCTCGCCATCCGGTGGCAGCGTATCGAGAGCGGCCAGCGTCTGTTCCAGCGGCTCAGGCGGCTGCATGTCACGACCATCGATCACCAGCTGTTGGGTCACACCCGCTCCAGTCGCTCGCGCAGGCCAGCCGCGACATCGACGGTGTCCGCGACAGTGCGATTGCACATGGGATAAAGGATGTTTTCCTCCTTCATGTTGTGCTGTTGCATTAGCACCAGCAGTGTTTCGGCGGCCCCGGCAAAGGCATCGCGGCCACGCTGTTCGAGCGCGGCTTGCATCTGCTCGAGCAGTTCGCGCATCTGGGAGTGCTCGAAACGCATCATCTGGGTCGGGCCGCCCGACATGCCGGTCGCCGCCTCGAAGGCCGGGAACAGCACCTCTTCCTCGGTTGAAAAATGCGCCAGCAATTCGCCGCGGAAGCGGGCAAAGCCCTCACCGCCGACTTCCCAATCACCCTTCAGGGCGGCGGCCTCGGCATCGGCAAACAGCTCGTCGCAATGCTTGTGATGGTGATGCAGGACTTCGGTGGTACTCATCGTATCTCTTTCGGATCGTACAAACATGCAAGCACGGTCAGTGTGCACCACCCGGACCAAGTGTAGCCTTGATGACTGTCAAAGAATCACGCCCCGAGAACTCCCACTTCGAGTTGGCCGAACCAATCGATGAAACGGCGGACGTCGTCGCCCCTGTAAATTGCACCGTGCTGCGGACACAGCATATCGATGTCAAGCCGGGAAACGCGCGCGCACCAGTCGCGCTTGGCACGCTCCGAGCCCATCCAGCGCCGGTGAAAAGCCTCCGCATGGCGGATATGCCGATCGAAGTTCTCTACGAACAGGCCATCCTCGCCCGGCGGCAGCAGCGCGGCACCAATATCGCCTGAAAACAGTATCTTGGCCCCGGAATCGTAAAGATTGAAGTTTCCGGAGGAATGCAGGTAATGGGCGGGAATCGCCTGCAGCCGCTGGCTGCCGACCGAGATATCCATGCCACCATCGGGAATGGTCACAAAAGTCTCGGCGTCACCACCGAAATGCGGCACGAAGCTACCCCACAACCAGCTCAGATAGCACTTGATATCGGGATTGAACTCGAGCCACATGGACAGAGACGAGATGACATCGGGATCCTGGTGCGAGGCGAACAACTTCGAAATGCGGCGAGGGTCGAAGACCGTGGACAAGGCTGAAAAAACAGCCGAAAACACCTCGCCACCGCCCGGATCCAGCAGGATGGCATCATCGCCGGCAAGCACCAGATACTCGTTGGTATCGACCAGATAGCTCGGCCGGTTCGGGTCGCGCACGATGGCAAGCCACTTGTGGTCGCCATCTTCGAAAATCACCTGGGCTGTCTTCATCTGACCTCCTGCGACTGATGCTTGGAGATGGTTTCGAGGGAGCGCTGGATCTCGCCGATGGTCCGCTCGAAATCGCTCGACACCTGCATCAACGATACGGAAAATGCACCACCGTAGGCTGCCTCGATTTTGGCGGAGCGCGCCAGCACACTGCCCAACTCGACCAGTTGGGTGGTGTCGGCGATCATGTGTGTCAGGCGGCGGTTAAGCGCGGCGAGGCTTTCCTCATGCTGGAGCATCACTTCCGAATGACCGCGCAGAAACTCGTCAATCAGCTTTCTGCCCACGCCCACCGCCTCGGCGTGAGCACGCCCAAGCACGCGGTTAAGTTGGGTCTGCTTGAGCATGCCGGTCACCGTACCAACGCTGCCATAGGTCATCTCGCGCAGGGCAGCCATCTGCTGCTGCAGGTCGGTGGCGAAGCGCCTCAGCTCGTTTGACAGGACGCCAAAGCCCAGTGCTGTCTGGCCCGCGCGCTTGGCCAGGAATATGGCATTCATGGCCATCAGGTTGATCTTGAACGCCGTGGCCACCACGCTCTTGATTTCCTCGTTGACGTGCACGATGCGACGCAATTCGTCACCGGCACCCCGCACTGCCATCACACCGCTTCCGTCAAGTGGGGCAGCGCGATGGCGCCACCCTTGCTGAACCGGTAGTCATTGAAGATATGTTCGGCCGACAGCAACTGATAGCTGCCATCGTCATGGCGGCGGGTAGTGTCCTTGAGCCGGTAGGTGTAATGGCCGCAGGTCCATAACTCGAAATTTCGCATATGGGTGCACAGGCAGGTCTTGTCCACGACCGACACCTTCCTGGCCTCGGGGTGCAGCGCCACTTCGCGGTTGTAGGCGTCGATGTAAGAGCACCGGCCATTCGAATCGAGCAGGTAGCCGAAAGACTCGCAATTAGGGTGGGTGCCGGCGCCGATCGCAGGACTATTCTTCAACATGCGCATCGGATAGCCGGTGGGTGAAATGCCATTGACCTCGATGTCGGCCTCGCTCGCCTTGAAGTATTCCTGCTGCACGTCGTCGGGCAGGCCGCATTCCCGCGCCACGGTAAAGCGCGTCGCCACCTGCACGGCGGCCCCGCCGCCATCGAGGAAATCCACGGCGTCGCCGCCGGTGAAGATGCCGCCGGCGGGAATCAACGGAATATCGAGTTGTTCGGCCCTGAGCCATTCACTGATTTCGGCGACGATGGCATGCAGATCGTATTTTGCCCAGTCCATGCCGAACCCGAGGTGACCGCCGGCCAGCGGCCCCTCGATCACCACGTAATCGGGCAGGCGCCCGATGCGGGAATTCTTTTTCAGAAACAGCTGCAATGCCCGCAGCGAGGAAACGATGATGCCGAGCTGGACGTCGCGAAAGCGCGGGTGCTCTTCGATCAGGGCAAAGGAACCGAGATGGAGGCCGGCCGCCAGCGTAATGCCCTCGATACCGGCATCAAGGGCTGACGTCAGTCGCACGCGCAAAGTCTCCTTCGGCGCATTCATGGTCAGCTTTTCCATGCAATTGATGAACACCATGCCGTCACCGCGCTTGGCTTCCATGGTGCGGCCGACGTGGAGGCGCGTCGCCTCGGCCAGATGCCCGAGATCGAATCGGACATCGGTCTTGTCGCTGTTGGTGACGTTGTGCTTGTACTGCTTGAGCTTGTCCTTGACGAAGCGCGTCTTGAAGCGCCGGTCGGAAACGGTCGGCACCATCGCGTCGGAAATATGGCCAACTCCACCGAGACGAGCAACTTCGAGCGCCAGCTCGGCCGTCGAAATATCCACCCCCATGCCACCAATGACAATGGGTACAAGTTCCTTGCCGCCCAGCTTCAGGCGGAAATCATCCACGCATTTCATTATGGTTATCCGTGCATCGCCGGCACCGCGCTTGCCCAGCGATCTCTGCCCCAAAGGGCACAATGATAGCCTATCCCGCCAGCGTGCTACTGCTGCTCAGGATTCCAGTACATAGGTGCCGGGGGCATCGGCCAAGGCCGGATATTTCTTGGTTTCGACAGCCGGGGGTCTGGCCGGCTCTCCGGCAAGGGGCTTGAGCCAGAGCATCCAGTCTTCCCACCAGCTACCGGCATGATGCTCGGCCTGATCTTTCCAGGCCTCGGTTGAAAAGTGGCGTTCGGCCGGACCCGCCCAGTATTCTCGCTTGGGCGGATTCACCGGCGGATTGACGATGCCGAGGATGTGGCCCGAGCTGGAGAGTACATTGCGCTTGGGTCCTGACGCGTAATTGTGAATGCGGAAAGTCTGCCGCCAAGGTGCGATGTGGTCGTCCTCGGCGCCCACCGCATAAATCGGCTGGATGATGCGCTCGAGGTTGATCGGCTGGCCCGCGACCGTCAGCACGTCCTTCTTGACCATGGCGTTGTCGAGATAGAAATTGCGCAGGTACCAGGTGTGCATCTTGGCTGGCATGCGCGTGGTGTCCATGTTCCAGAACAGCACGTCGAAGGGTGGCGGCGCCTCGCCATAGAGATAGCCATGGACTACGTAGTGCCAGATCAGGCTGTTCGAGCGCAGCAGGCGAAATGCGGCGGCCATCTCCTTGCCATCGAGGAAGCCCTTCTCTTCCATCGCCCGCGACAGGAACCTGAAACTGCCCTCGTCGAGAAACACCTCGATATCACCCGGCTTGTGGTAATCGACCAGCGTGGTTAAAAAGGTCGCGCTGGCCACCGGCATCTTATTTCCCGGATACTGCAGGTTGGCCCAGGCCATGTAGGTAGCCAGCGCCGCGCCGCCGATGCAGTAGCCCGCCGCATGTACCTGTTTTGCCCCGGAGATATCCCGGGCCACCTGCATGGCACGGTCGATTCCCTCGGTGATGTAGTCGTCGAAGCCGACATCGCGCATGTCGGCATCCGGATTCTTCCAGCTGGTGATGTAGACGTCGATGCCCTGATCGATCAGCCAGCGAACCATGCTCTTCCTGGCGTTGAGATCGAGGATGTAATACTTGTTAATCCATGGCGTGACGATCACCAGAGGCACGGGATGAACTTTGGCCTGCGTCGGTGCATAGTGGATCAGTTCGAGCAGGCGGTTGCGGAACACCACCTTGCCCGGTGTCGTCGCCAGATTTTTGCCGACCTGAAAATCCCCCGGGCTGCTCATGCGCACATTGCCCACCTGCAGGTCGTCGAGGAAATTGCGCATGCCGCGAATCAGGCTCTCGCCGTTGGTCTCCGCAGCCTTGCGCATTGCCACCGGATTGCCCCACAGGAAGTTGGTCGGCGCCATCGCGTTAAGCCATTTCCGCCACCAGAAAGCGGCGCGACGCCGATCCTTGCTCGACAGCCCCGGCGTCGCAAAAAGCGTGTCCTGAATATGGTGTGTCATCACCAGATACCATTCCTTGGCGATGTCCCAACTCGCCGACTCCTGCCAGACCGGATCACTGAAGCGGTTGTCATCGGGATTGGGTTTCTCGACATCATCGCTCGGCAGGCCGTATGCCCGTTGCCACGAATGCCACTGCAGGGCCAGCATTTTCGTGGAAAATGCCGAAAGCATTTCAGCGAGCTCCTGCGGATGCGACAACCACGCCACCTGGGAATGTATCAGCGGCATCGCCACGCCCATGGGGTCTACGTTGGCCTCCACCGCCTCGTGCATCACCTTGAAGGTTTCGGTCGGATGGAGCGCGTTCTTGCCAAACTTTAGCGTTGTCATGATTACCTCTCGCGGGCGGACAGCGTAAGGGTGCTGCACAATGTTCATTTTGACCCTTGTTCACATTTTTGTGCGACGCAGCGGAAATGATGTTGACCTCGATCAAGCCATGGCACGTCGATGGCTCCATAATTGCGCTGTTCCCATGCCGGAGATCGCACATGTTTAAGCACATTCTGGTTCCCACTGACGGTTCGCAGCTGTCGTTCGGCACCGTGCGTCGGGCAGTGAGTTTTGCCAAGGATGCCGGCGCCAAAGTCACTTTTTTCTTCGCCAAGCCTGACTATCCCGTTGCGTTCTACGGCGAAGGCGCGCTGATCGACCCGACGACGCCGGAAAAATTTGCCGAAATGGCCGAGCAACAATCGAAGGAAATCCTTGGCAAGGCCGAGGCGCTGGCGACGGAAGCCGGAGTTTCGGCTGACTCACGCAGCAGTACCAGCGATATTCCTTACGTTGCCATCATAGAAGCCGCGCAGGCATCCGGTTGCGACCTGATTTTCATGGCTTCACACGGGCGACGTGGAATCAGTGGCCTGCTGCTGGGGTCGGAAACGCAGAAGGTGCTAACCCACACGACGATTCCCGTACTCGTTTACCGCGAATAGTCGGCGCTGGCGCCACGCCGAGAATCCCCATGCTGAACTCCGCCCTTGCCATCATTCACGACGAGCATCGCTCGCTTTCAGCTGTCGTGCATGGCCTCAAGTTCCTCGTCCGGGAGATGCGCGAAAAGGGCGTAAAGCCGGATTTCAAGCTGCTCTGGGCGATGCTCTATTACATGGACGCGTTTTCGGAGAAATTGCACAATCCGAAGGAAGACGCCTACCTGTTCGCCCGCCTGCGCGCTCGTACCCATGAAGTCGACCAAACCCTTGATGAACTGGAACGCCAGCACAGCGACTCCTGCGGGCAACTGCGCGCACTCGAGCAGGCGCTTGGCGAATTCGAGGCCGGCAGGCCCGGCGGGCTGGAGTCCTTCGCTGTCGCCGCGGACAAACTGGCCGACGACGCACGGCAGCACATGGCACTGGAAGAACGGATCGTCATCCCGCTTGCAAAACAGCACCTGACAACCGAGGACTGGGTGGAAATCGCCCAGGCATTTGGCGAGAATGGTGACCCGCGCTTCGGCGCGGAACCCGATCACGAGTTCCGCAATCTCTTCTCGCGTATCGTCAACTTGGCGCCACCGCCAATCGGTGTCGGCCCGCCCTTGTAATGGCCGCTAGGCGGTTTTGTTGCCGGCCGGCGATGCTGGCGGATGGCCGCAACCGCCGCCATTTATTTCGCCAGGCGTTCTTTGCAGGAAGCAGGTGAACAGGCTAGATGCCGCGCATATCGACCAGAACCCCAGAAACCCAACCGAATAGGTGGCGATGGTGGAGAAATTCACGGGCTCGCCGAAGAGGTAAAGCTCCTGCGGATTGATCAGTGTGAAGAAAAGAGCTTCCGCCACCCCCGCCACGATGAAAGACGGCCAAAGTACCCAAAGCAGTCGCTGCATGCTGTTCCTCCGTTGAATGGGCTTGCGCCAACCGCATGCGCTCGACCTCTTGACGGGTCATCGGCATTGTGGGCGTAGTTTATATCTAAACTACCTTGCCGGCGCATTCTCGGACGAAGGATCACCGATCAATACTTCCCCGGACGCCGGCAGGATTATCTTGCCAAGCAGGCGCCAGTTTCCGGTCTCGTCCTCTATCGACACCAGCCAGTGCCCCGACGCCGGCAGACGAAACCCGGTGGTGTAGACAGCGCCTTCCCGGCTCAGCGTCTTCGTCTGATCCAGCCCGGCCCGCGTCGGATGTGACACTGTCACGACGAGGCGATCGGGCAGCACAAAATCAGGGCTCCGGGCAGCAAGCCGTAGCGACAGGGTGTCCGCAGTGAGTCGAACACCGGCCGTAAGTCCCAACGCACTGGCACGAGCGCTACTGGCAACGGTCTGATCCACTTTCAGGCCCTTCTTGTAGTAATCATCGCTCACCAGCCCGTCGCTGGTGGAAACGGCGAGCCATGCCGTCACGATGCCGGCGATGACCACGATGAAAGGGCCAAGCATGATCAACCAGGGCCAAGGCTCCCGATACCAGGGTTGAGTGTCCTTTCCGGACGGGTTCTTGATTGTTTTGCTCATCGCGGCATCAGGAACGTAGCCTTCTCATGTACAGCCACACTCTCGTCGTTCAGTGACTTGACGTCGAAGTGAATCACGTTGGCACCGGTTTTTCCGGACTCCGGCGGCACGCGCACCTGTACCAGTATTTCCTTGTTTGCGGCTGCGGGAACTTCGACAGTGTGCTCCCCGGCAATCTCTATCTTGTCGAGACCGACCACACTCAGGGAGTAGCGTTGCGCCGTTTCCGACACATTCATCACCTGCAGGCGATAGAGGTTCTCGATCAGGCCGCCTTCGACCTCCCGTGCCAGGGTCGCCCGATCGCGAATGACATCCACGCGCAGCACCGGCTTGGTCGCCAGCCCCCAAAGCCAGGCCAGGGTGACTGCCGAAAGAATGGCGGTATAGATGATCACGCGGGGCCGCACCACATGGCCGAGAATGTCCTTCCAGCCCCAATGCTTCGCGATGGCGTTCTCGGTCGAATAACGGATCAGGCCTTTGGGATACCCCATTTTGTCCATCACCTGGTCGCAGGCATCGATACAAGCGGCACAGCCGATGCACTCGTACTGAAGGCCCTTGCGAATGTCGATGCCGGTCGGGCAAACCTGCACGCAGATCTCGCAGTCGACACAATCGCCCTTGCCCTGCGCCTTGTAGTCGAGACTCTTCTTGCGCGGGCCGCGCGGTTCGCCGCGCTCCTCGTCATACGTGATTACCAACGTGTCCGGGTCGAACATCACCCCCTGGAAGCGCGCATAGGGGCACATGTACTTGCAGACCTGCTCACGCAAATGCCCGGCAAAAACGTAAGTGAAGGCGCTATAGAAGATGATCCAGAAGGTTTCCCAAGGGCCAAACGAGAAAACCATAAGCTCGTTCCACAGCACCTTGATCGGTGTGAAATATCCGACGAAGGTAAAACCTGTCCAGACTGCGACGGCGATCCATACGGCGTAGCGGGAACCACGCAGCATTGCCTTGCGCGGACTCATCGGTGCCGCATCGAGTTTCATGCGGGCGTTGCGGTCACCCTCGATCTTCTGCTCTATCCAAAGAAAGATCTCCGTGTAAACGGTCTGCGGACAGGCGTAACCGCACCAGAGACGACCGCCAACCGCGGTAAACAGGAAGAGTGCGAAGGCCGAAATGATCAGCAACACGGCCAGAAAGAAGACATCCTGCGGCCAGAACACCATGCCGAAGATGTAGAACTTGCGCTGTGCAAGGTCGAACAATACCGACTGGCGACCATTCCATGTCAGCCACGGCAGTCCGTAAAACAACAATTGGGTAAACCAGACGAGAATCCAGCGCCAGGTGGCGAAAATGCCGCTAACCGCGCGGACCTGAATTTTCTTATGGACTTCGAAAAGCGAGACTTCCACGGACGAATCCGATTCGGCCTTGGCACCCGGGGTGCCGGAGGGTTCTGTGGTCATGGCGACGCTCAGTTGATGTGACGGGGGTGAAACCGCCCCCCGGCCCTCCTACCGGGGAGCGCTTGCTGCATTTTATTACTTCTTGTCGGCAGGCATGCCTTCCATGCCACTCATGCCAGCCGGTGCGGCAGCAGCAGCCGGTTGAGCCTCGCCCTTGGCACCACCCAGACCCCAGACATAGGCAGTCAGGAGATGGACCTTGGCCGGGCCGAGGAACTCGCCGAAAGGCGGCATCTGGTTCTGGCGACCTTTGGTAACGGTCTCGATCATGCTGTCCTCGCGGCTGCTATAGAGCCAGACCTTGTCGGTCAGGTTGGGATAGCCGGCATCCGGATTACCCTTGCCCTCAGGACCGTGACAAGCAGCACAGGCCTGCGGGTACAGATCCTTGCCACGCTGGGAGCGAATCGAATCGGCCGACAGTCCGGAAAGCGAGCGAACGTAGTGCACCACATCCTTGACCTGTTCGCCATCCATGTCGGGCTTGGTACCTTTGGGTGTCATGATGCCCGTACGGCCACCGGTGATGGTCTCCTTGATCTTTTCGGGAGTGCCACCCCAGAGCCAATCACTGTCCTTCAGGCTGGGGAAACTGCTGGCGCCGCCGGCATCGGAGCCGTGGCACTGTGCACAGTAGGTCTGGAACAGGCGCTGCCCCATTTCCTTGGCTTCGGGGTTGGCAGCCACGGCGGCCACGTCCATCTGCAGGAACTGGTTGAACTTCGGCGCATACAACTCTTCCGCCTTCTTCATCTCGGCGTCGTACTGGCCACGCATGGTCCAGCCGAAGGAGCCCGCATAGTTGCCCATGCCCGGATACAGCGCCAGGTAAACCATGCTGAAAACCACGGTGATGTAGAACATCCAGCGCCACCAGTTCGGCAACGGGTTGCTGTACTCCTGCAAGTCCTCGTCCCAGACGTGGCCGGTGGTGTTGCCGGCATTGGTCTTGGCCTTGTCCTGGATCAGCAGGAACACGCCGCAGCCGACCACACTCACTAGCGACAGAACGACGACATACATGTTCCAGAAGCCGCTGACGAAATCGCTCGTATTGTTGAAATCCATTTCGAATTCCTTTCAGTCTTTCACTTGATCGGCGCGCTGCTCACCCGCCAGCGGCAGGTCGTCTTCCAGCGGAATACGCGCTGCGGCCTCGTAGCTTTCCTTGCGGCGGCCCGAGTAGGCCCACCACACAATGCCGACGAACGCTACGAACGACAGCACGGTGAACAGGGAGCGCAGATCGTTGATATCCATGGTTGGTCAGCGTGCCTGCTTGAGCGCGAGCCCGAGGCCCTGCAGGTAGGCGACGACTGCGTCGAGTTCGGTCTTGCCTTCGACAGCCTGGGCCGCACCGGCGATTTCCTCATCGCTGTACGGCACGCCAACCTTGCGCAGCGCCTCCATTTTCGCGCCGATATTCGGCTCCTTGAGCGGACGATCCAGCCAGTAGTAGGCGGGCATGTTCGACTCGGGCACGACGTCGCGCGGATTCAGCAGGTGAATCCGGTGCCACTGGTCGGAATAGCGGCCACCGACGCGGGCAAGGTCCGGACCGGTGCGCTTGGAGCCCCACTGGAACGGGTGATCGTAGACAAATTCGCCGGCAACCGAATAGTGACCATAGCGCTCGGTCTCGGCACGGAACGGACGGATCATCTGCGAGTGGCAGTTGTAGCAGCCTTCGCGGATGTAGATGTCGCGTCCGGCCAGACGCACCGGGTCGTAGGGCTTGACCAGTTCGTTCACCGGCTTGGTGGTCGAGGTCTGAAAGAACAGCGGCACGATCTCGACGAGACCACCGATGCTCACGATGAGAACGGTCAGGACGATCATCCATCCGACGTTCTTTTCAATTTGCTCATGCGTCAACATGATTTATGACTCCTTGTGTATGAGCGCGTGCGCTTAGTGGGCGTGGGCCGGTTGGAGAACCGGAGCATCGTTGACGACGCGGCCGCCCGCCATGGTCATGAACATGTTGTAGGCCATGATCAGCATGCCGGTAAGGAAGAGCACGCCGCCGACCACGCGGATCGTCCAGAACGGGTACGAAGACTTGACCGATTCGACGAAGGAGTAGGTCAGGGTGCCGTCGACGTTGGTGGCGCGCCACATCAGGCCCTGCATCACACCGGAAATCCACAGCGCAGCGATGTAAAGCACCGTACCGAGCGTCGCCAGCCAGAAATGCACGTTGATGAGCTTGGTCGAATGCATCTCGGTCTTGCCGAACAGTCGCGGAACCAGGTAATAGATTGAGCCGATGGAGATCATCGCCACCCAGCCCAGTGCGCCGGAGTGCACGTGGCCGACAGTCCAGTCGGTGTAGTGCGACAGGGCATTCACCGTCTTGATCGCCATCATCGGACCTTCGAAGGTCGACATGCCGTAAAAGGACAGCGAAGTGATCATGAACTTGAGGATCGGGTCATCGCGCAGTTTGTGCCAGGCACCCGACATGGTCATGACGCCATTGATCATGCCACCCCAGCTGGGCGCCAGCAGGATCAGCGAAAAGATCATGCCGAGCGACTGGGTCCAGTCGGGCAGCGCGGTGTAATGCAGGTGGTGCGGGCCAGCCCACATGTAAGTGAAGATCAGCGCCCAGAAGTGCACCACCGAGAGGCGGTAGGAATACACCGGGCGACCGGCCTGCTTCGGCACGAAGTAGTACATCATGCCGAGAAAGCCAGCGGTCAGGAAGAATCCCACCGCGTTGTGGCCATACCACCACTGGACCATGGCGTCCTGCACGCCGGCATAGGCCGAGTAGGACTTGGGCGTCAGCATTCCGCTGGCAAACACCGGGATCGCCGCACTATTGACCAGGTGCAACAGGGCTACGGTCAGGATGAAGCCACCGAAGAACCAGTTCGACACATAAATGTGCGGGGTCTTGCGCTTCATAAGTGTGCCGAAAAACACCACGGCGTAGGAGACCCAGACGACGGTGATGAGGATGTCGATCGGCCACTCGAGTTCGGCATACTCCTTACCCTGGGTAAAGCCCAGCGGCAGCGACAGCGCCGCCAGCAGGATGACCAGTTGCCAGCCCCAGAAGGTGAATGCCGCCAGACCCGGCGCGAACAGCGGCGTGTGGTTGGTACGCTGCACCGAGTAGTAGGAGGTGGCGAACAACGCGCAACCGCCGAAGGCAAAAATTACCGCGTTGGTGTGGAGCGGACGCAGGCGGCCAAAACTCAGCCACTCGACGTAGTTCAGCTCCGGCCAGACGAGCTGCGCGGCGATAATTACGCCGACCAGCATACCCACGATGCCCCAGATTACGGTCATCACAGCGAACTGGCGCACGACTTTGTAGTTGTAAGTCGCTTGCGATTGCATGATGGAATCACCTCATAGACTAAGAAAATCATTAGCTTACGCACGAATGCCACTACTGCCAGCATAGGTACTAAGCGGCCCGGTCGAGAGAATATACCGGAGAGCGGCGCAGATTTTGATACAAATCAATAAATCTGTCCTATCGGATATTGAATCCGCGCATCAGGACAGCTGCTTGACTCGTCAAGAACTGAACAACTTGGCCAAGGGGCAGGCGGAAAACAGGCAAAAAAAAAGGGTGCGCGTGTAGCGCACCCCCAACCCCAACAGAGAGACTAACCATTGCCGGAGTGCCACCGCAACTGCCGGTACCACCCCGAATTCCATGGCTGGCAGTATGGGCATCAAACCCGCCTCGATCATTGATTTGGATCAACATCGCGAAAATATTTCACGCTGGTGGAGGCTTCGCCCCTTCAGTTTCGGTTGCATCCGCCTCGCGCGCCCGGTCGTCGTCCATGAGGATGCGGTAACCCGGTCCGTCGAGATCGTCGAACTGACCACTCCTGAGCGACCACCAGAAGCCGGCACCGATGAGAAACACCAGCACGACCGAAAGCGGCACCAGCAGATACAGAATGTCCATGCCGTCCATTAGTCAGTTCCTGCAGGGCCGCCATCCCGGCCCTGCAACCGCAGGGCATTCGTCACCACCAGCAACGAGCTGGCCGACATGCCGATGCCGGCCATCCACGGCGTGATCCACCCCACCATGGCCAGCGGAATGGCCAACGCATTGTAGGCGAAGGCCCAGGCCAGGTTCTGCCGAATCACGCGCAGCGTGCGCCGCGCCATCACCATTCCCTGCGCCAGTTGCCCCGGCGAATCGGAAAGCAGCACCACGTCGGCCTGGCTGCGGGCGAGCTCGGTGCCGCCACCCATGGCGATCGAGACATGTGCCTGCGCCAGCACGGGTGCATCGTTAACGCCGTCGCCGACCATTGCCACGACCGCACCGCCGTCCTGCAGCGCCTTGATCGCCGCGTGCTTGTCTTCCGGTGTCATCGCGCCGCGCGCGTCGACAATGCCGAGTTCCGCTGCCATTTTCGTCACCGCTCCCGGCGAATCGCCACTCAGCATGGAGACGCGGAGACCCTGCTCCTGCAGGGCCGTGATCGCGGCGACGGATCCGCTGCGCGCCGCATCCTCCAGGCGAAACAGGGCAAGCCAGCCATCGGGGTCACCGAGTGCCACCACGGTAGCCCCCTCGTCCGCCCACGCACCGGCTTCCATCGGCTCTGGTTTGCCATGAAGCTCGGCAACATAGGCGAAGGTGCCGACACGCAGCTTGCGATCGCCAATCTCGCCCTCGACACCACACCCGGTGCGCGTCCGCAAGGCCGAAACCCCGGGCACTGAAAAAGTCGGCGCTGGCGGCACGGCGGCCTCGCGCAGTGCTCGCCCGATGGGATGCTCCGAGCCCGCCTCCAGCGCCGCGGCCAGCAGCCGAACATCGGCATCGCCCGCCGCCCCCAACAGAAGCACATCAGTGACGCGTGGCCGTCCCTCGGTCAGGGTTCCCGTCTTGTCGAAAACGATGTGCGTCACCCGCGCCAATGTCTCAATGGCGTGACCACGAGTGACCAGAACGCCGTGGCGCGTCATCGCACCGGTAGCCACCGTCAGCGCCGCCGGAGTCGCCAGCGACAAGGCACAGGGACAGCTCACCACCAGCACGGCGACGAATACCCACAGTGCCCGGGACGCATCGACATTCCACCAGATGACCGCAGTCAGTGACGCGAGAACCAGCAGCGCCACCACGAAGCGCGCCGCAATGCGGTCGGCCATCTCGACCATGCGCGGCTTTTCGGCAGCGGCGCGCTCCATCAGGCGCTGGATTGTCGCCAGCCGCGTGCTCTCGCCCACCTTGTCGACACGCAACACCAGCGGACTCGTCACATTGACGCTACCGCCGACGACTGTGGCGCCCGCCAGTTTCGCCACCGGCCGGCTCTCGCCGGTCAGCAGTGATTCATCGGCGCTGCTCTCGCCCGCGATGACCGTGCCGTCGACCGGAATCACTTCACCGGGTTTCACCAGCACCGTGTCGCCAACGCCGACTTCCGCCACGAGAATGCGTTCGGCATCCATCGCGGGATAGCGTGGCAGGCGGTTGCAGAACGCCGGAATCGCTCTGGCCAACGACTCGATTCCGCGTACTGCCTTCTGCCGCGCCATCATTTCGAGATAGCGGCCGGAAAGCAGGAAGAAAACGAACATCGTCACCGAATCGAAATACACCTCGCCCGATGCGATCAGCGTTGCCCAGGTGCTGGCGGCGAAAGCCGCGCCGACGCCCAGCGCCACCGGCACATCCATGCCGATGCGCCGCAGCCTCAGGTCACGCCAGGCCGAAACGAAAAAGGGGGCGGCCGAATAGAACACCACCGGCAGCGTCAGCACGAAACTGGCCCAACGCATCAACTGCTCGATATCGGGCGTCATGTCGCCCTCGCCGGCCAGATACACCGGCACCGCATACATCATCACCTGCATCATGCCGAAGCCGGCAACGAACAGGCGCCACAGTGCCGTGCGACGTTCCTTTTGCGCCAGTTGCTCGGAACGCATGGCATCGTAGGGATGCGCCCGATAGCCGATGGCGGCAATCGACTCGAGGATCTGCGACAGGCGAATCTGCCGCTCATCCCAGCGCACCCGGGCGCGCCGCGTGGCGTAGTTGATATCGACCGCGGTTACGCCGGGTTGCCGCGCGATATGCGCCTCGTTGAGCCAGACACAGGCCGCGCAGGTAATGCCTTCAAGTATCAGCGCCGCCTCGCGCTCGTGCTCGCCCACCGGCCGCACAAAATTTTTCTGCACTTCTGGATGATCGAACAGGCCGAGTTCCTGCAGTTCAAGCGGAATCGCCTCGCGTGGGCTCTCCGGTAGCGCATCGCGATGGCGGTAGTACTCTGTCAGCCGGTTGGCGACAATGGCCTGCGCCACGGCCTGACAGCCGGCGCAGCACATCTCGCGCGGCGCACCCTCTATCTCGACGGGAAAGTCCGCACCGGGCGGGATCGGCAACCCGCAGTGATAGCAGTCGGTGGGTGACAAGAAATCAGAAGCCGAAGATAGGGACGACACAGGAAGTCATGACCATGGATTGACCACGGTCAGACCTCTGATACCGGCAAAGTCCTTGACGTTGCGAGTTGCCAGCGACAGGCCATGAAGAAGTGCGACAGCCGCGATTTGTGCATCTTCCGTCGAAATCGGACGCCCACTGCGGACTCGGGCAGCGACAAGCAGTGCGTACTCGGTTGCGCAACCATCATCGAATGGCAGGCAGCGCCCGGCAAAATCTTCTACGAACATCTGCTCGGCGGCAGTGGCGAGTCGATCGCGCCGCTGGCCGGTGGGCAAAAGGGCAATACCAAGAAATATTTCAGCGCGAGTAATGGCGCAGACGAAAAACGTGGTGTCCGCCTGCCGTTCGAACCAGGCCGAGACTTCAGCGGACGGTGCCGGCCGCATCAGTTCGGAAAGAACGTTGGTGTCGAGCAGAATGGCGCTCACAACCACTCAGTCCTTTGGTACGACAGGCTGGCGCGCCGCGCGCCGCTTTGGGATGGGCAACCCTTCCCCTTCCAGGCCGGCAAAGCGCTGATGAATTTTCTCGGCAAGGGCCGCACCTCCGGCGGGCCGGGCCTGAACCGCCTTGCGCAACAGGTCGCGCGCCTCCTGCTCCATCGAACAACCATGGCGTGCGGCCTGCAGGCGCAACAGGGTTTTCAGCTCATCGTCGAAATTGCGAATGGTCAGGCTCGCCATGACACACCTCCAGATGCATACATTGCCATCATTGTAATCACCCGACTTCCGTGCAGCAAGCACACTACTTCGGCTGCATCCGTATCGCGCCATCGAGGCGGATCACCTCGCCGTTGAGATAGGGGTTCTCGACGACCTGCCCCACCAGCATGGCGAACTCCTCCGGCCGGCCCAGCCGCGAGGGGAACGGCACCATCTTGCCCAGCGCTTCCTGCACCTCGGCTGCCATCCCCGCCATCATCGGCGTCTCGAAAATCCCCGGCGCGATGGTCATGACGCGGATGCCCGAACGCGCCAAATCGCGTGCGATGGGCAACGTCATGCCGGCAATCCCGGCCTTCGACGCCGCATAGGCAGCCTGGCCCATCTGCCCGTCGAATGCCGCCACCGAAGCCGTATTGACGATCACGCCGCGTTCGCCCGAGGAATTCGGCTCATTTGCAGCCATGGCCTCGGCCGCCAGGCGAATCATGTTGAAGGTACCAACCAGATTGACGTCGATCACGCGGCGGAATGAATCCAATGCATGCGCGCCATCCCTGCCCACCGTCTTTTCGGCATGGACGATGCCGGCGCAGTTGACGAGCCCCTGCAAAGTACCGAATTTCGAGATCGCCTGAGCCACGGCCGTCTTTGCGCTGGCCTCATCGGCGACATTGGTGGCGACAAAGCATGCGCGTCCGCCGAGTTGCGCAGCCAAGGCCTCTCCGGCAGCAACGTTCATGTCGGCAACCACGACCTTGGCACCCAGTCCCACGAGCAGCCGGGCCACTGCTGCGCCGAGACCCGATGCCCCGCCCGTGACGAGGAAAACGCTCCGATCGATTTGCATGGCGACCTCCGGAAACGACGAAGGCTTGCCAAGCAAGCCTTCGTCGTGTGTTGGTGCTGCTGGCCGGAATCGAACTGGCGACCTACTGATTACGAATCAGTTGCTCTACCAACTGAGCTACAGCAGCGAGGGGCGCATTATAGGGCCTGTGAGCGACAAGGCAAAGATGCCTCAAAAGTCTTCCCCGCCCGTCGGAAAATAAATGCCGTTTGTCGCAGAATGCTATGCTCCTGCGCGATGCATCTGCTATCAAGCTAACAGATGCCCAGGGACTACGGTCATCGGCCGCCGGTGCCGACAAAACAACCTTGGAGAAAAACACATGAACAAGCCAAGCGGATTCACCCTTATCGAACTCCTGATCGTCATCGCAATCATCGCAGCTCTCGCTGCGATCGCCATCCCGAATTACACCGAATACATCATGCGTTCGAAAATCACCGAGGCTGTGGCAACCCTCTCTGACCTGCGGGTCAGGATGGAACAGTTTTTCCAGGATAACCGCACCTACGTCGGTGCTTGCGCGCCCGCCACACTGGCGCCCCTCCCCGCCGCAACGACAAATTTCCGTTTCGAATGCACGACAGCGTGCGGTGGCGCGGCTGGCAATTCCCTTACTGCCACGACCTACACCTTGCGCGCTTGTGGAATCAGTTCCATGAACGGATTCGAATACACGGTGGACGAAGCCAACACGCAAGTTACGGTAGCTTTGCCGGCCGGCTGGAACGGGGCAGGCAACAATTGCTGGGTGACCCGGTCAGGTGGCGGCTGCTGAACCATGAAATACCGGGCGGGGTTTTCTCTTATCGAACTGCTGATCGCCATGGCGATCATGGCTGCGCTGTTGTCGATGGGCATCCCCGCCTTTTCCGGCATGCTCAACAACAGCAAACTGCGCGCCTCGGCCGAATCCTTCCTTGCGGGAGTCCAACTGGCGCGAACCGAAGCCGTGCGTCGCAACGCCAACGTCGATTTCGTACTGACGGATGACGACCAGGCCTGCTTGGCGTTCGACTTCACGGCGGCAGCAGCTAGCCTGACCGGGCATAACTGGATAATCCGGACCAGCGATCTGGCGCCCACGGGCTTCATCGAGGGGAAATTCGGCTACCGGATAAAGGATCCGAACGACCCGAACCCGCCCGCTTTACGAAATTGCGTCCTGGGCCAAGAGGTGGTGGACATAACGGGTAACGTCGCATCCCTGACCTTCAGCGGTCTCGGCTCCACGACGCTCGGCGGCGCTGCCACCTTCCAGTTCACCAACCCGACGGGTGGAAACTGCGCCGGCATCGGTGGCCCGATGCGCTGCCTCAACGTGGTGGTTTCAATAGGCGGCCAGGCGCGCATCTGTGACCCGGCCATCAGTGCGGCCGCAACTGCCGCCGGCGACACGCGAGGCTGTTGATGAAATCGATCACATACAAGGGACAGCGGGGCGTCTTCCTGCTCGAGGCGCTGATCGGTATCATCATTTTTTCCATCGGCATCCTGACCATGATCGCGCTGCAAACCACGGCGATCGCAGTCCAGGCTGACGCCCAATATCGTATCGAGGCGGCCAATCTCGCGGACCGGATGCTGGGCGAGATAGCGCTGAACGTGGATCGCACCACGCCCGCCACGGTACAGGCATCGCTGGCAAACTTTGCCCATCGTACCGGCGGCGCATTGAACAGTTGCAACTACACAGGCGCCATTTCCGCCGACCCCCTGGTCGCGGCGTGGGCGACGGCCATCAACACGACGGCCACGACCCGACTGCCCGGTTCCGCGCCCACCATGCAGCAGGTCCTGGTGAATACGGGCAACTTCAACCAGGTCATCATCACCATCTGCTGGCAGTCGCCGGCCGATCGGGCGCCACGGCGGCACTCGCTGGTGTCCTACGTCAACTGACCGAGCCAAATCGATGAAGCCACTCGGACCACGAATTCGCAACAGGCAGATCACCGGATTCTCGCTGGTCGAAGTCCTCGTCGGCATGGCGATCGCCCTGATCGGCATTGTCATCATGTTCCAGGTCATGGAAAACGCCGATACCCGCAAGCGCACCACGGCGGCTGGCGGTGATGCCCAGGTGTCCGGATCCATCGCCATGTACAACCTCGAGCGCGATATCCGCCTGGCTGGCAATGGTTTCGGCAGCGCGAGCGCAGCGACCATGGGCTGCAACATCAATGCCTACGACACGGCGCGCGCGGCGACATTCACTTTCCCGCTGGCCCCGGTACTGATTGTCAATGGCGCCGCCGGTGCCCCGGATCAACTGGTCGTCCTCTACGGCAACTCGGCATCTGCCCCGATCGACCAGTCGTTCAGCATTTCCACGACGACGAGCAAGAAAATGGCCAGCACCAGCAGCCGCGGCGGCCTGCGTCGCGGCGATCTGGTACTCGTTACGAGCGGCGCCACCTGCGGCATGGTGGAGATCACCGACAACACCGACATCGACCAGTTGACGGTAAACCACGCCACCGGCAACTACACCAACGCTCTCGGCCTTGCGACTATCGCACGCTTCAACGACCCCGCCGGCTTCTCGACGGCTTCCGGACTGGTCTTCCACCTGGGCAACCGCGACCTGCCGCGACGCAACATCTGGCAGATCGTGAATCGCCGCACGCTAACCGTTACCGACGACCTGCACCTTGGGGCAGCGGCAGAAATCGGCGAAGGAATCATCAACTTACAGGCCCAGTACGGCCTCGACACCACCTCGCCGCGCGACTACATCGTCGACACATGGCAAACGGCGGCACCGGCCAACTGGACACAATTGGTCGCCGTGCGCGTGGCACTGCTGGCGCGCAGCCAGCAGTATGAGAAGGCTGCCATTCCCAACTACGCCACCTGCCCGGTGGATCCCGCCACCGACCCGGCGACCTGCCAGCGGCCGGCATGGGCGGGCGGCATCTTTACCATGCTCAATCTCGATGGCACGGCCGATACCAATCCGGACAGTGTCGATGACTGGCGCCATTACCGCTATCGCATCTACGAGACCACGATTCCCTTGCGCAACATGATCTGGGGGACCGCGCCATGACAAGTTCCGGTCGCATGCATTACGGCGGACGTCGCCAAGGCGGCGTGGTCCTGCTGATCGCGCTCATCCTGCTGATTGCGCTAACACTTGGCGGCATCGCACTGTTCCGCCAGGTCGGAACCGGCGTCCTGATCGCCACCAACCTCACCTTCAGGAATTCCGCGCTGGTCGCCTCCGATGTCGGCATCGAAGCGGCCCGCAACTGGCTCGTCACCAGCGGGGCAAACCTCGAGCAGGCCAGTATCGCCAATGGCTATTTCCCCGCCAGTTGCAATATCTCCGTCAATGCCGCGAACACCGCCGACTTTGACGGCGACGGCCTCGAGGACGATTGCAAGGCGGCGCCCGCGGCCTCCGAATTCAACCCGCTGACCTATAACTGGACAAACTCGGTGCTCGCCATCGCCGACGACGGCAATGGCAACGCCGTGCGCTACGTCATCCATCGACTTTGCCGCATCTCCGGTTCGCTCAGCTTCACCAACGCCAACGGCGTGCCGCAGGAATGCGTGACCCTCGGATCATCCACGGCCGGTGGCACCAAGGGCGCCGTCGGCTACGGTCTCGGCGCCTTGTCCAACACCATGCAACCGTATTTCCGCCTCACCGCGCAAACGACCGGGCCGAAGAACACCGTCGCCTATTCGCAAGTCATCCTGTACTGACAAGGAGCCCAGCGATGTCAACAGACAACAAGCGCCTGGCAAAAAACATTTTCTGGGCAGCAGCCGTAGCCGGACTTGCCCTGGCCCAATCGCCCGCGCACGCCGCCACGGAACTTTCCGACGTTCCCCTGGCCAGTTCGTCGTCGACCGCCGTCAAGCCCAACGTATTGTTCATCCTCGACGATTCCGGATCGATGGACTGGAAGTACATGCCGGACAACATGAGCGCCAGCACCATCGGCTACCGCAACAACTCATGCAACTACATCTACTACAACCCGGCAATCACGTATGAAGTCCCAAAGAACGCCGATGGCACCCTGCTCAACAACGCCTCCCAAACGGCGTTCACAAGTGCCTACAAGGACGGCTACTATCAATTCACCAGCAGCAGCAATAGCTCGACCAACCTCAGCAGTTCGTTTTCAGCGGATGACAACGAAACCAGCCGCGCAGCCTACTATTGGGTTCTGAGCAACCCGACGACGGATACCAGCGCAACGCCGCTTACCCCGAAGTCCGGGATCTGCAACCAGTCCGACAGCTCGGTGACGACAACGACCACGGGCATCTGTTGCACTACCCGGGGCGACAAGAACTACAACAACGGGTGCAGCAACGCCGACTATCCCACCAACAGCCCGGCGACCTGTGTTGCCGGCAAGACACTGGTGTGGAAAAAAACCCTGGTCACTTCGGCCTCCGGCCCCGGCGCCAGCGACGAGCGGCAGAACTTCGCCAACTGGTTCAGCTACTACCGCAAGCGGGTCATGATGATGAAAGCCTCGGCTGGGCGCGCCATGTTCAGCCTCGGCGACAACTACCGCGTCGGCTTCATGACCATCCACCCCGGCAGCCCGGTGGATGCAGCCAAGTTCCTGAAGGTTTCCGACTTCGACTCCACCCATCGCAACAACTGGTTCAACAAACTGTACTCGCAGGACACCGGTTCGGCCACGCCGCTGCGCACGGCGCTGTCGGTCGCGGGCCGCTATTTTGCCGGAATGAACAACGGCATCAACCAGGGCATGGTCCCGACCCAGGCGGATGACCCGATCCAGTATTCCTGCCAGCAGAACTTCGCCATCCTGACCACTGACGGCTACTGGAACACCGGCGACAGCAAGGCACTCGATGGCTCGACGACCCTGACCAACCAGGACGGCAACATATCCGAGCTCGACGCCTACAACTCGGCAGGCAGCAAGTTCGCCGTCTCGGCGCGTCCGATGTACGACGGTGCGACGGCGACCTACGTCTGGAATACGCTGTCCAATCAGTACCAGACGGCAACCTGTCCCTTCGGCACGCAATGGCAGCAGCGCACCATCCAGTACCAGCAGTGCAGCAACCCCACCCTTGCCGTGCCGGCAAGCCGGATGCGACGCAATTCCTCCGACTCGGGTGTGACCTGGGGTGCCTGGTACCCCGATGCCGGTTGCACGCCTGACAATTCGGGCACATACCGAAGGCAATGTATCGATGCCGTGGAGACGCGAACCTCCAGCAACTCCGGCAGCAGCTGGACCGGCTGGAGCACCAATCCGACCCCGGTCTGCGAGTCGGATAACGTCGGCACCAGCCGCAGGCAGTGCCAGGGCGGTAACATCACCGCCCAGCGCAGCATTTCCAACGGCGATACCGCCACCCCATCCTACGGGCCTTGGACGGCGACATCTTCCTGTAACGAAGACTCCAGTGGCGGCAACCGCCGCGAGTGCCGGTACGAGGGACTCACCGTTTATACCTGCGGCGGATCCTGGAGCAACACCCAGTGCACCAATACCGACACCAGCACCTTGCCGATCTGCCAGTCCACCATCGGTGCCTGGTCCGACGTCGGCGCATGCACGGCAACATCGCAGGATGCCGGCGGTGCGGCCACCGACTGCCAGTTGCTGACCATCGACGGCTACAAGAAGCAGTACCGGGCAACCGTCACCTCCAAGACCTACCCGGGCCCAAACCAGTCGGGGTCGCAGATTGGGAGTACGGTGACGAACACGTCCAACTGGACCGACTTCAGCCCGGCGACTTGCTACGCAGCAGCACCGGCCCTGCCGGCCAACGGCACGGTAACAGGTGTCGGCCCGCCCGATGCGCCGGCCAATTGCACCAGCGGCGTGCAGCAGTGGCCCTGCGAAACCAGTTCTTCCACCGGGGGCAGCAGCAACACGCTTGCCGACGTCGCCCAGTACTACTACAAGACCGACCTTCGCACGTCGGCGCTGGGCAACTGCACCGGAGCCCTGGGCGGCACCCTCAGCACCTGCGACAACAACGTCCCCTCGAGCGGTACGGGCAACGAGGATGACAAGGCCAACTGGCAGCACATGACCACCTTCACCATGGGCCTCGGTCTGTCCGGCACGCTCACGTATTCGCCAACCTACAAGACCGATGCGACCGGCACCTTCGCCAACATTCGGTCCGGTTCGACCAACTGGCCTGTTCCGTCGTCGGATGATCCGACGGCACTGGACGACCTTTGGCATGCGGCGGTCAACGGCCGTGGTCAGTACTTCAGTGCGCGCGACCCGGATAGCGTGATTGACAGCCTCAACAGCGCCCTGTCCGGCATCAGCGCGCGCGTCGCCTCGGCGGCCGCGGCGGCGACCTCCAACCTCGAGCCGGTGGCCGGCGACAACTTTGCCTACACGGCCAAGTACGTGACCCAGAAATGGACCGGGGAACTTGAAGCCCGCGAGATCGACCTCGCCACCGGCGCGGTGAGCGGTACTGCCATCTGGTCGGCCTCGACCAAACTCGATGCGCTGACCAAGCCGGCCTGCGACAATCGCGCCATCAAACTGTTCCGCAGCGGAGCGAGCAACAACCTGGTGGACTTCAAGCTGGGCACCTATGCCTGCGATGGCAGCGGCTTGCCGACCGGTGCGGCCGTGACCACCCTGGATGCAACGGAACAGTTGAATTTCAATGCAGCCAAGATCGCCCTGCTCAGCCAATACCCGAACATGGGCGACGGCAGCGGCAGCACCGCCAACCAGCGCGGCGCGGCACCGGGAGCCAACCTGGTCAACTTCCTGCGCGGCCAGACAGGAAAGATGGGCTTCGACTCGGGGCCACCGGCCACCAGCACCGACATAAACAAGCTGTACCGTACCCGGGAACACGTTCTCGGTGACATCATCAGCGCACAACCGGTCTTCGTCAAATCGCCTCCGGCCGAATATACCGATGCCGGCTATGTCGCCTTCCGCTCCGCCAAGGCAGGGCGCACGCCGATGGTCTATGTGGCAGCAAACGACGGCATGTTGCATGCCTTCTATGCCGGCACATCGATCGTGGATACCCAGGGCGGTGTTGAGGCATGGGCATTCATCCCCACCATGGTGCTGCCCAACCTCTACAAACTGGCCGACGAGAATTACGATACGCATCACCAGTATTACGTCGATGGCACCCCGTCTGCAGCCGACATCTTCGACAAGACAAATTCGGCGGATTGCGCACTCGCCTCGCCGACTGCACCGGAAAACTGCTGGAAGACGATTCTGGTGGCCGGGCTGAACAAGGGCGGCAAAGGCTATTACGCGCTGGACATCACTGACCCGGCGGCACCCAAGGGATTATGGGAGTTCAAAAATAGCGCATCCTGCCTTACCGTGAATGCCACCACCAAGGCGCCTACCAGCACGGTCTACACCGACTGCCATATCGGCTACACCTACAACAATCCGATCATCGGCAAGCTGGCGGATGGTACCTGGGTGGTCCTGGTCACGTCGGGATACAACAACGATGACGGCATCGGTTACCTCTACGTTCTGAACGCAGCCACCGGCCAGGTGCTTTACCGCATCAGCACCGGCACAGGAACGGCGTTGAGCCCGAGCGGCCTTAACCACATGAACGTCTGGGTTGAAAACGGGCTCTTCAACAACACCATCCAGCGCGCCTATGGTGTCGATCTCGACGGCAATGTCTGGCGCTTCGACGTGAACGACACCTTCGGCGTCGCCGGCCGCGAAGCAACGCTGCTTGCCCAGGTGACCGATGGCAGCGGCACACCACAGCCGATCACGACCAAACCGGAACTGGCAGAGGTACAGGGTGCCCCGTTCGTTTACGTTGGCACGGGCCGCTACCTTGGGGCAACCGACGTTTCCAGCACGCAGCAACAGTCCATCTGGGGCATCAAGGATCCGATGGTCACGACGCCCCTGCCCGCCCTGCGCAACACCCTTACGCTTTTGCACCGCAACCGGACCTTGACCAACTCGGGTAGCGGCACCAGCATCGTGCGTACGGTAACGCCGGACGGCGACATGGACTGCACGGTGGGCGACAGCTGGTTCATCGATCTGCCCGATAGCGGGGAACGCGTGAACGTCGATCCGAAATTGCAGTTGGGGACACTGGTGGTACCAAGCAACGTGCCGGTAAGCAACGCCTGCAACATCGGCGGCTACAGCTACCTGAATTTCCCCGACTACAAGAACGGTTGCACGGTCGGCGGTGCCAGCAACTTCAAGATCGGCCAGAAAGTGGTCGGTGCGAGCGGCGTCGAGGCGATCGTCGTCGGCATCAACATCGTCCGCCTGCCATCCGGAAAGACGGTCGTCATCATCACCCTCTCGACCGGTGAACAGATCACCTTCGATGCGCCGTTCAACACGCCTCCGCCGGTGGGTAAGCGTGTCAGCTGGCGCGAGATCCTGCAATAGCGATGGAAAGGCGAATGGCTGGCATGTCCGGCTATTCGCCAGCCTTGTCGTCTCGATGGCGGCCCACGCCTTGTTCCTGTTGCTCGCGCCGGGCGACTTCGCGGCGACCCGTGCCAGTCGGCTAGCACCCTGGCAGCCGCTGGCGGTTACCCTGTCGCAGCCACACCATCCCGAGTTTTCCCGCTCCGGCGCAGCCGAAGCGACCGCTTCCCTGCCCGCGCCCCACAATGATCCGGTGTCAATCGCGGAACCGACGCCCGGCAAGACGAACCTGGATCAGGACAATGCGGCAACAATCGGCCCCCACCCGTCCGGCTTGTTTCCCGGCCCTTGGTACTACACCAGCCGCTACCTGCATCGGAACCCGACACCGCTCAAGCCAATCTGGCCGCATTACCCCGCCACGGCTGAAAATTTCCGCGGACGGGTCACCATCCTGTTGTTGATTAACGAGTCAGGTGAAATTGATCAATACCGGATCACGGATGCCGAGCCCGCGGGAATTTTCGAACCCTCGGTGATTGCCGCCTTCATCCAGGCCCGATTCGCCCCCGGGCTGATAACAGGATCACCGGTCAAGAGCCAGTTGCTCGCGGAAGTGCTCTTCGAACCGGGCGCCGCCCCGCAAGCGAAGTTTTCAATATTGGAAGTGACCGACCCTCTTCAGGGCAAGAGCCGATCGCCGGCACCGGCTACGCAAGTTCCTTCGGCAAGGGGAAATTGACGTTTTCCGCAGCTCCAGCAAGCAGTTGAACACTGCCCGCACCCAGATCGCGCAATCGATCCACCACCTCGGTAACCAGAACCTCCGGGGCTGACGCGCCCGCCGTCACGCCAACGCCGACTTTTCCGGCGAGCCAGGCGGGGTCGATATCCGCGCCACTATCGACCAGTTTCGCGGGGATTCCGAGATTTTCAGCCACCTCGCGCAGGCGGTTCGAGTTCGAACTGTTCCGTGATCCGACGACAATAACCAAGTCGCTACGCTGGGCCAACGCCTTGACGGCGTCCTGCCGGTTCTGCGTCGCATAGCAGATGTCGTCCTTCTTCGGCCCGACGATGTCGGGGAAGCGCGCCTTGAGCGCCGCGACGATGGCGGCGGCATCGTCAATCGACAAGGTGGTTTGGGTCACGTAGGCAAGTTTCCCGGGGTTGTTCACCTGCAGTCCCGCCACGTCGCCGACATTCTCGACCAGATGCATGCCGCAGTGTGCCTGCCCCATGGTGCCCTCGACCTCGGGGTGTCCCTTGTGGCCGATCATTACGATTTCGCGCCCGGCCCTGCAGTGTCGCTCGACCTCGATATGCACCTTGGTGACCAGTGGGCAGGTGGCGTCGAACACCCGCAGGCCGCGCCTGTCGGCTTCCTCGCGGATTGCCTTCGACACGCCATGGGCGCTGAAGATCACGGTGGCACCCGCCGGCACTTCATCCAGTTCCTCGACGAACACGGCGCCCTTGGCCTTGAGGCCATCGACGACGAAGCGGTTGTGCACCACTTCGTGGCGAACGTAGATCGGCGCGCCGAACTTCTCCAGGGCGCGCTCGACGATGGCGATGGCACGCTCGACGCCGGCGCAGAAACCGCGGGGATTGGCGAGTAGCACTTCCATCACAGCACTCCTATGATCTTGACCTCGAAGCGGACCGACTTGCCCGCCAGCGGGTGGTTGAAATCGATCAGCGCCGCGTCGGCATCGAGTTCGCGCACCGTGCCGACATAGGTGCTGCCGTCGGGCGCGGCGAACTCAATCGCGTCGTGCAGCGTGATTTCCTCGTCGCGTTTCGGCAGATCGTCGCGGGCGAAACGCTTGACCAGTTGCGAACTGTACTGGCCGAAGGCCTGCTGCGGTTCAAGCAGGAAGACGTGGTGCTCGCCGACCGGCAAACCGGCAAGACAGGCCTCCAGCGTCGGTGCCAGTTCTCCGGCACCCAGTTGCAGGGTCGCCGGGCCGCCGGCGAAGGTGCTGACCAGTTCGGTGTCGTCAGCCGTGGCCAGGCGGTAATGCAGCGTGACGAGACTGTCCGGCTTGACCTGATCACTCATGCGGCGCTTCCTTGTGGATGAACGAATGCCACACCAGCAAGGCCACGCCGATGCTGATGGCCGAGTCGGCGACGTTGAAGGCGGGCCAGTGCCAGCCGGCGACGTGGAAATCAAGGAAATCCACCACCGCGCCGAAGCGCAGCCGGTCGATCACGTTGCCCAGTGCGCCACCCAAAACCAGCGCGAGGGCCACCGACTGCAAGCGGTCGTTGGCGTGCCGCCACAGCAAGACGACGATCCAGGCCGAAATGGCCAGCGCCAGCACGACGAAGAACCATTTTTGCCAGCCACCGGCCTGAGCCAGGAAACTGAAGGCGGCGCCGGCATTGAACACCAGCACCAGATTGAAGAAGGGCAGGACTGCGACGGTCTCGTGCGGCTGGAAGGCGGACAGCACCCACGCCTTGGTGAGAAAGTCGGCGACGATCACGCCGCCGGCAAGCAGAAGCCAGCGGCTCGGCGACGAGTTACGCAATCTCGCGCACCTCGCCCGCACCATGGAGATTGGTGACGCAGCGGCCGCACAGCTCCGGATGTTCGCTGTTTTGGCCGACATCCTCGCGCCAGTGCCAGCAGCGGGCGCACTTGGCATGCGGGCTGGGCGTGACGACAATCGCCGTGCCGCCAGCGCCGTCCGCATGGATACCACTACGCATAACTTTTTGCAGCGTGACCTTCGAGCAGATCAGCACAAACTTGAGGTCGTCGCCGAGCGAGGCCAGCAGATCGTAGGCGTCGTCCGTGGCAGTGATTGCGACTTCCGCCTGCAGCGACGAGCCGATGCCGCCGGCGCTGCGCACCTCCTCGATCTTTTTCATCACCTCGGCGCGCACGACGCGGATCGCTTGCCACCGTGCCGCCAGCGCCGACATTTCATCAAGGCCGGGAAGTTCGTGCCAGGTCGTCAGCATGACGCTGTCGCCACCTTGCACCTGCCGAATTTCCTCGGCAGTGAAGGAGAGGATCGGTGCCATCAGCCGCGTCAGGCTCTGCACGATGTGCCACAGCGCGCCCTGCGCAGAGCGCCGCGCCCGCGAGTCGGCGGCCGTGGTGTAGAGGCGGTCCTTGAGGATGTCGAGGTAGAAGGCACCCATGTCCTCGGCGCAGAAATTCTGCAACGCCTGCACAATCTTGTGGAACTCGTAGCGGTCGTAGGCGGCCAGACAATTGCTTTGTAGCTCAACGGTCAGTGCCAGCGCGTAGCGGTCAACTTCGAGCCAGTCGGACACGGGCAGCATCTGCGTGGCGGCGTCGAAGTCGGCGGTATTGGCGAGCAGGAACTTGAGCGTGTTGCGCAGGCGGCGATAGACCTCGACCACGCGGTCGAGGATCTCCTTGGAGATGGTCAGTTCGCCCGAGTAGTCGGTGGCCGCCACCCACAGCCGCAGGATCTCGGCGCCGAGCGTGTCGGACACCTGCTGCGGCGCGACAACGTTGCCCTTGGACTTGGACATCTTCATGCCCTTGCCATCGACGACGAAGCCGTGGGTGAGCAGGCCCTTGTAGGGCGCGCGGCCGTCGATGGCGCAGCCGGTGAGCAAGGAGGAATGGAACCAGCCGCGATGCTGGTCGGAGCCTTCGAGGTAGAGATCGGCGGGGTAGGCGCAATCGGCCTCGTGCGAGCCGCGCAGCACCGACCAGTGCGTCGTGCCCGAATCGAACCAGACGTCGAGCGTGTCGCTCATCTTGTCGTACTGGGCACTCTCTTCGCCGAGCAAGTCCTTCGCGTCCCGTTCACCGAGGGCGAACCAGGCCTCGATTCCGCCGGCTTCGACCCGTTTCGCCACCGCTTCGATCAGCTCCAGCGTGCGCGGATGCGGCTCGCCCGTTTCCTTGTGCAGAAAGAAGGGAATCGGCACGCCCCAGTTGCGCTGGCGCGAGACGCACCAGTCGGGACGATTGGCGATCATCGCGTGCAACCGCGCCTTGCCCCAGGCCGGGAAGAACTCGGTGGCCTCGATGGCGGCCAGCGCTGCCGTGCGCAGCGTGTCTCCCTCGTTCGGTTGCCTGTCCATTCCCACGAACCATTGCGTCGTGGCGCGATAGATGGTTGGCGTCTTGTGGCGCCAGCAATGCATGGTGCTGTGCATGATCTCACCGCCGGCCAGCAGGCAGCCCACCTCGGCGAGTTTCTCGACGATCAGGGGGTTGGCCTTCCAGACGTGCAGGCCGCCGAAGAAGGGCAAGCCCTCGGCGTAGCAGCCATTGCCCTGCACCGGGGTGAGGATCTCGTCATTGCTCATGCCGGCGCGCTTGCAGGAGTCGTAGTCCTCTACGCCGTAGGCCGGCGCGCTATGCACGATGCCGGTGCCGGTATCGAGCGTGACGTACTCGCCGAGGAACACCATCGAGGCACGGTCGTAGAAGGGATGGCGGAAAGCCATGCGGTCGAGCGCGATGCCACGCGCTGCGCCCAGCACCCTGCATTCGTTGGCAGGTAGGCCGAAGCGTTCCAGCGCGACGGCGCGCAGCTCGGCGGCGAGGATCAGCAGGCCCTTGGGCGTATCCACCAGTTCATAGACGAACTCGGGATGGACGTTGAGCGCCTGGTTGCCGGGAATGGTCCACGGCGTGGTGGTCCAGATCACCGCGAAGACGGACTTCTCCGGCAGGGAATCGACGCCGAAGGCACCGGCCAGCCGGCCGCGTTCGGCGGTGTCGAGCGGGAAGGCGACATCGATGGCCGGCGATTTCTTGTCGGCGTATTCGACCTCGGCCTCGGCCAGCGCCGAGCCGCAGTCGAAACACCAGTTAACCGGCTTCAAGCCCTTGAACAGATAGCCGCGGCGATACATTTCGCCCAGGGCGCGAATCTCGTCGGCCTCGTTGCGATATTCCATCGTCTTGTAGGGACGATCCCAGTCGCCGAGCACGCCGAGGCGGATGAAGTCCTTCTTCTGCCGCTCGATCTGCTCCTGGGCGTAGGTTCGGCAGTGGGCACGGGCCTGCTCGGCCGGCAGGTGCTTGCCGTGGGTCTTCTCGATCTGGTGTTCGATCGGCAGGCCGTGGCAGTCCCAGCCGGGAATGTAGGGCGCATCGAAGCCGGCCAGCGTCTTCGAACGGACGATGATGTCCTTGAGGATCTTGTTGACGGCGTGGCCGATGTGGATATCGCCGTTGGCGTAGGGCGGGCCGTCATGGAGCACGAAGCGCGGCCTTCCAGCGGACGCCGCGCGGATCTTCTGGTAAAGCCCGTGCTCCTGCCATTGGGCGATCCAGGCCGGCTCGCGCTTGGCGAGGTCGCCGCGCATCGGGAACGCCGTGTCGGGCATGTTGAGGGTCTTGCGGTAGTCGGCCATGATTTTTCTGAGGCTGGTTGCCTTCGACTCAGTTACCTTCAAAGTAGTTGCGGATGTCCTTCACGTCGCAGCCGATCTGTGCCGTCAGCGCGTCGAGCGAGTCGAACTTCATCTCGTCTCGCATCTTGTGCAGGAAATGCACGGTGATGTGCGAACCATAGATCTCGCGGTCGAAGTCGAACAGATTCACTTCCAGCACCGGCTTCAAACCCTGCCCCAGCGTCGGCCGCACACCGAGGCTGGCAGCGCCCGGCAGGTGGCGCTTGTCGAGGCCGGAAACGGTGACGGCGAACACCCCGTTGAGCGGTAGGCGCTTGCGCTTCAACTGGATGTTGGCGGTCGGGTAGCCGATGCGGCGGCCGATCTTGTCGCCGTGGACGACGCGACCGGCAATGCAGTAGGGGTGGCCGAGGAGTTGCGCCGCATGTTCGAGGTTGCCGGCGGCCAGCGCGCCGCGCACCGCAGAGCTGGACACGCGCTCCTCCAGCACCTCCACGGTATGCATGGCCTCGACGCCGAAGCCGAGCCGCTGCCCGGCCGCAGCAAGCATGGCGAAATCGCCGGCGCGGCCCTTGCCGAAGCGAAAGTCGTCGCCGATGATCACGTGTCTTACGCCAAGCCCGCGCACCAGGATGTTCTCGATGAATTCCTCAGCCGACAGGCCGGCGATGCGCCGCGAGAAATGGCAGACAAAGGCGCGGTCGACACCGCAGCCGTCGAGAAGCTGCAGCTTCTCGCGCAGCGAGGTGAGGCGAGCCGGCGCCTGGTCCGGCGTGAATAGTTCGCGCGGATGCGGCTCAAAGGTCATCACCGTGGTCGGCAGCCCCAGTTCGGCGCCGCGCGCAGCAAGGCGCTCGAGCATGGCGCGATGACCCAGGTGCAGGCCATCGAAATTGCCGATGGTGAGCACGGTGGGAGAATTCGTTGCCTCGGGAACCCTGCGAAAGACCTGCATTGCCGCCAAACCTGTAACCGCGTGGGAAAGCGCGCGATTATAGCAGTCGGACTATTGCCCCAATGAGGCCAGCCTTGACTTGGCGAGCGGCGGATTCCGCGCGAAATAGCCGCGGATTCCACGCAGGATGGCCTCGGCCATCTTGTCCTGGTAAGCGTCGTCGGTCAGGCGCTTTTCTTCCTCGGGATTGGAAATGAAGGCGGTCTCGATCAGGATGGAGGGAATGTCCGGCGCCTTGAGCACGGCGAAACTTGCCTGCTCGACATGGCCCTTGTGCAGGGCGTTGATGCCGCCGAGTTCGCCGAGGACAGCCTTGCCCAGCTTCAGGCTGTCGCTGAGCGTCGCTGTCTGAGACAGGTCGAGCAGCGTGCGCGCCAGGTGTGGGTCCTTGACGCCAATATTGACGCCGCCGATCAGGTCGGCCGCGTTTTCCTTGTTGGCAAGCCAGCGCGCGGCCGAACTCGACGCACCGTTCTCCGACAGCACGAACACCGACGAGCCGCGCGCCGTCGGCTTGATGAAGGCGTCGGCATGCACCGAGACGAAGAGATCGGCCTGCACCCGCCGCGCCTTGCCAACGCGCTGATGCAGGGGAATGAAATAGTCGCCGTCGCGCGTCAGCAGCGAGCGCATGTTGGGCTGGGCGTCGATCTTTTCCTTGAGGCGGCGGGCGATGGAAAGCGTCACTTCTTTTTCCTTGCTGCCGCCGCGGCCGACCGCCCCCGGGTCTTCGCCGCCATGGCCCGGATCGAGGACTACCGTGACCATGCGGGTGATTTCGGGCTTGTCCGCGGGCTTGTCTTTGCCGGTCGGCGGACCCTCGATCTTGACCTCGTTCTGTTCCAGCAAGGCCATCAGGGGATCGATTTCCTGCGCCGGGTAGAGGTCGAGCACCAGCCGGTGGCCGTAGTCGCCGATAGGCTTGAGGGTGAACACCTGCGGCTTGACCTCGCCCTTGAGTTCGATCACCAGCCGCACCACGCCCGGGCGGTTGCGCCCGGCGCGGATCAGCTTGATGTTGGGGTCGGCCTCGGCGATCTTGCCCGGCAGGCTCTGCAGCACGGTATTGAATTCGACGCCTTCGAGGTCGACGACGAGACGCTCGGGATCCTTGAGCAAATAATGCGTGAAGCGGATCGGCTGATCCTGCTCCAGGGCGACGCGGGTGTAGTCGCGGGCCGGCCAGACACGGACGCCGAGGATGCCGGCTGCATTCGCCGTGGCGCCAGCGCCGACTTTTGAAACGGCCAGCGTCAGGGTGGCGGCGGCGAACTTGAGGACGGCGCGACGGGAAACGGAAAATTCGTCAGCGAATTTTTCAGGCGGCCGAGACATTGTTCACCTCGTGCGCCGTGGGCCATGATCGAGACGCGGCGGCCCGTGCCGGCATGTTCCAGCGTGAATGCGACGTCGGCTGCGGGCAAATACGGGGCGGCGCGATCCGGCCACTCGACCACGCAGATGCCCTGTCCGTCAAAGTATTCGTCCAGCCCCGCATCCAAGTATTCCTCAGGCTGATTGAATCTATACAAATCAAAGTGATACAAGTTTAACCCAGAAACAGGGTGAACTTCAACCAGTGTGTAGGTAGGGCTTTTCACGGGCCCGGTGTCGCCCAGCGCGCGCAACAGCCCCCGCACCAGCGTCGTCTTGCCGGTACCGAGATCGCCGTCGAGCCAGACGACGAGACCCGGCTCCACCACCTGCGCCAGCGCAGCGCCTAGCGCCAGCGTGGCTGACTCATCCGCGACGTCTAACGTAATATGGCCGGCATGCATGACTGGTCGGAACTCGCAAAAAGGATCAAGGACTGGGGCCGCGAACTCGGCTTCGATGCCATCGGCATCGCCGGCATCGACCTCGGCACAGCGGAACAGGGGCTGAACGACTGGCTCGCCGCCGGCTGCCACGGCGAGATGGATTATATGGCCGCCCACGGCAGCAAGCGCTCGCGGCCGGCGGAGCTGGTGCCGGGAACCCGGGCGGTGATCGTGGCGCGCATGAATTACAGCCCCCTTCCCCCCGCCCCCCTTCCCGGGGAAGGGGGTGACGGTTGTTCGCCGGCCAAGGCCGGCTCCGGGTCAACGATTGCCCCGCCTTGGGGCGGCCCGGCGGCGGGGCGCCGTCCCGCCAGCGCCGACAACGCGCCGGCGGCAGCCGGCCATGCCGATCTGGCGCAGCCTGATTCGTTGGACGCCGCAAGGCGGCACTTTTCGGCCGACGCAAGCCGCGCCGCGATCTCCCGCTACGCCCTCGGCCGCGACTACCACAAGCTGATTCGCGCCCGCTTGCAGAAGCTGGCCGACCGCATCGTCGCCGACGTCGGTGAATTCAGCTATCGCGTGTTCACCGATTCGGCGCCGGTGATGGAAGGCGAACTGGCAAAGAACGCCGGGCTCGGCTGGCGCGGCAAGCACACGCTGCTGCTGTCTCGCACGGCCGGATCATGGTTCTTTCTCGGCGAGATTTTCGTGGATCTGCCCTTGCCAGAGGACGCACCGACCACAGACCACTGCGGCAGCTGTCGGGCCTGTCTCGATGCCTGCCCCACCGACGCGTTTCTGGCGCCGCATCGCCTCGATGCGCGCCGCTGCATCTCCTACCTGAGCATCGAACTCAAGGGCGCCATCCCCGAGGACCTGCGTCACCGCCTCGGCAACCACATCTACGGCTGCGACGACTGCCAGACCGTGTGCCCGTGGAACCGCGAGGCGCCGGCGACCCGCGAGGCGGATTTCCTGCCGCGCCACAACCTCGATGCCGCAACGCTGACCGAACTTTTCGCCTGGGATGAGGCGACGTTCAACGAGAAACTGGCCGGCAGCCCGATCCGTCGCATCGGACATGAACGCTGGCTGCGCAATATCGCCGTCGCGCTCGGCAACGCACCGACCTCGCCGAAAATCATCGCCGCGCTGGTAGCGCGGCGCGATCATCCGTCAGCCCTGGTGTGCGAGCACGTGGCCTGGGCGCTGGCCCGGCACGGCCATCACTCTCCGGTGGCAATCGGGCGCGACGGATCGGCGCACCACTCGCTCCACGAGCCGACGTAGAGCTGCGATCCGTTGAGCCCCGCCACTTCCATCGCCAGCAGGTTGTGGCAGGCGGTGACGCCCGAGCCGCACTGCTGAATCACGTTCTGCGGCTCACGACCGGCGAGCACGCCGTCGAACTCCTCGCGCAGTTCTTCGGCCGTCTTGAAAAAGCAGCCGGCATCGTCGAGATTGTCGAAGTAGAAGCGATTCACCGCGCCGGGGATGTGGCCGCCGACCGGGTCGAGGTTCTCCTCCTCACCGCTGAACCGCTCGGGCGCCCGCGCGTCGAGGATCAGCACACGCCGGTCATCGAGCCGTTCCAGTACATCGTCAGCGGTGAATGGCGTGGTGCCGTGCCGTGCCACAAACGGCGCCGGCGCATAGTGGCGGACATCAATCTCGAATTCGCGCTTGGCGCGGCGCCAGCCCGGCACGCCGCCATCGAGCACCGCCACCTTTTCGTGGCCGGCCCAGCGCAGCATCCACCACAGGCGCGAGGCGAAGATGCTGCCTTCGTTGTCATAGGCGACTACCTGGGTATCGGGCCCGACGCCACACGCCGCCATCGTCGCGGCAAAAGCCTCGCGCGAAGGCAGCGGATGGCGGCCGTTGCCTCCGGTCTTCTCGCCGGAAAGATCGCGATCGAGGTGCAGGAACAGCGCGCCGGGAATGTGGCCCTTGGCATAGGCCTTCTCGCCGTAGGCGGTGTCCTGCAAATCGTGGCGACAGTCGAAGATGCGCCAGGCGGGATCGTCCAGATGCGCGGCGAGTTCGTCACCGCTGACCAGTGTCGTCCTCATGCCGGCAACCCGGCCAGCCAGGCGCCCGCATCATCGGCATCGTGGAAGACGCGCATGTCGGCAGCGACGAATGCCTGCGACAGCCAGGCGCTCCAGGCCACCCACTCGCTGTCGCTGACGACGGCGATGCGTTGAAAATCGCCGCCGTGGGCGCGCGAGAACTTGATTTCCTCCCACGCCATGTCGACCGTGAAATCAGCCATCTCGCTGAGGTCGAACAGCAGGTTTACCGGCTCGTCGAACTTGACCTTGAACTGGATCAGTTCCTCGAATTCCTTGAAGTCGGCCAGCGTGAATTCGCCGAGCACGGCGACCGAGACCTGATTGTCGCTATAGTCGATGGTGATCATGAAAAGCCCCTTGTTGTCTATGGCGCCAATATAGCGCAAGCGGCAGCACGCCTCAGGCGTCGCCCGCCGAAAAAGTCCCCGTCCAGCCCTTGCCCGGCGGATGAGCCAGATAGTGGCGACAGCGCTCGACGAACATGGCGAACAGCGGATCGTCCGGGTGCCCGGCGGCCAGCGCGGCATAGGCGACTTGGGCATCCTGCCAGCGCTGCTCGAAGTAGGCGTCGAATGCCCGCTGCGTCGCCCGCGCCATCTCGACTTGCACTGCCGTTGCCGCCAGCGGGTCGACCGCATCGCCCTTGCTGCCAAGCAGTTCATAGATCAGCACGGTGGCGCGCCGTCCCTTTACCGCGACAAAGTCGAGGGGCCGCAGGATGAAACGGTCGCCGACCTCACGGTAGATGGTCTGGCTGACGCAGATCTGGGTGCCGTAGTTCTTGTTGATGCCCTCGAGCCGCTGGGCGACCACGACGCCGTCGCCGAGCGCGGTATAGCTGAGCCTTTCGGCGGAGCCGATGTTGCCGACCACAACGGTATCGGCATGGATGCCGAAGCGGATGAACAGCGCCGGCTTGCCCTCCCTGACCCAGCCGGCATTGAGTTCGTCCATGCGGGCACGGATCGCCAGGGCGGCGCGACAGGCGCGCGCCCCCTGCTCATCGACCAGATTCGGCGCGCCCCAGAACGCCATCACGGAATCGCCGATGAACTTGTCCACCGTGCCACCGGTCTCCATGATCAGGCGGGTCGCAACGTCGAAGTGCTCCGAAATATGCTGCATGAGTTCGTGTGCCGGCAGCCGCTCGGCAATGCCGGTGAAACTGCGGACGTCGGTGAACATCACCGTGAGATGGCGGGTTTGCCCACCCACGGCGAGTGGCTGGCCCGAGGCCATCAGGTCGCGCACCAGTTCGCGCGGAACATAGCGGGCAAAGGTATGGATGGCCGCTTTCATCGCGCCCAGGGCGTCGCCCAGCCGCTGGATTTCTGCGATGCGCGAGCGCAGGCTGATGTCGTCCGCCAGGTCGAAGCGCCGGACCTTGTCCGCTTCTTCGGCCATCTGGCTCAGCGGCCGCGAGATCAGCCGGGCGAACAGGCCGACCAGCAGGATGCCGATGGCGGTCACGATGAGAACGATGACGACCAGTTCCTGATTGGTCCGCTTCAGGTCCCCGACAAAATCGTCCGTCGGCACGACGATGCCGATCACCCACGGCTTGGCGAAGGACGATGGCATGTCGGTGAAGGAGGCGAGATATTCCCTCCCCTCGTGATCGAAGGAAAAGCGGTCACGGCGACCCTCGCGGTAGTGCCTGACCGCTTGCGCCACCCAGGGGTTGCCGACCTCGTCCGCCTTGGCCTGGACGACGCTGTTGCCGTCGCGGCGGACGGCCTTGCCGAGGTTGGGATAGGCGATCAGGCGGGTTTCACGATCCATGAAGAAGGCGACGCCATTCTTTCCGACCTCGAGGTTCTCGAGAAACAGTGAGATGCGATCGAGCGTCATGTTGGCCGCCGCCGCCCCGACCAGCTTGCCTTCGCGGAAGATAGGATGGGATGGCGTCAGGCCAGGCAACTGGGTCGAAGTGAAGACGGTGATGTCGGACCAGTGCAAGTGATTTTCCCGCACCGAAGCGAGATACCACGGGCGGGTGCGGGCATCGTAGGACACCGTCCGGGCGAACTCACGGCCAAGTTCGCGGCCGGAGCGATCGAAATAGACCCATTCGTCGGTCGGCGGCGACACACGACGCCGCAGGGTACGCATGGCATACGCGGTATCGGGATGCACAGCCGACTCGTTCGGCCCATAGCGGCGCACGTCGGCGGGGACGGCGAACACCTGTAGGAAATCGCCGTCCGCGGCGAAGGCGAAGTAGAGGCTCTGCAGTTGCGGGTAATCGCGCAGGGAATTAGCGAGAAGCGGAAACAGCGCACCGCTGCGGGTCAGCGCTTCCTGATCGCGTCCCAGCACGGCCAGGTTAGATACCACCGCGCCTACGGGTCGAAAGAAGGCATCGATGCGCTCCACGATGTGCTTGCTGGTACGCTCGATAAGGCTGTTGGCGAGGACCAGCACGGAGCGCGTATTCTTCTCGTAGATATAGAACACGATCACCGTGGAAATCACGAGGATCAGCAACGTGAAAACGGAGGTGATATTGAACCGGAGCGTAAACGGGCCGATACGCATCTGTCCGGAAATCCCTGTGAAATAATGCCCCGATGATACAGCGCTTCCCAATCGCCGTCGGAACGCCCTCCCCCACTCGAGGTCACTGCCGATGCGATTGACCTGGACGCTAGGCGGCGCGATGTTCCTGGTGCTGCTCATGTCATTGGGGCTGCTCGCCTTCCTCGGCCTGCACAAATTCGAGCGGCAGCTGCAAGCCGTGACGGCGGCGCGGGTGCAGGTGACGTCGAACGATGCCCGGCTGGCGATCGAGAATGCCCTCACTCTGGGCCTGCCGCTGGCCGACGTGCAAGGCATTCAGGCCATCGTCGACCGCGCCGCGGCAGCCGACGCGCAGATTGCGGCGATTGCGGTGATCGACCTGGAACTGACGCCTGGACATCTGCTGTTTTCCGCTGCCGCAAGCGATGCGGGGGACATTTCCCTGCCGCCGACCGAATTGCGGCAACGCTCGAACGGCGGCGAGTGGCGATGGACCAGCCGGCGCGGCAACCCGGTGACGGCCTGGACCCTGACCGACCCCCTGCACCGGAACGTCGGCCTGCTGGCAATCGAAACCCGCCAGGATGCCCAGGGGCGCCTTGTTGCAGAAGCCGCCCGGCTCGTGGTGCAGGCGGCTGCCGTCCTCGTGGTGCTGCTGCTCGCGGCCGTCGTCGTCATCGTGGGCAGGATCGTGGCCCCGTTCGAGCGTGCGATCCAGCAGGCCCGGGAAATCGTCGCCGGCAACGCGCAAGGCGGTGACACCCCGCCGGATTCACTTGAGGCGTTGGCTGCGGACTTCGCTCGCGCGACCGTTGCCGCGGAACTTGGCATTGCGCCCGCGCCTGACGGGACCTCGCGCCGATGACGGACCGACAACAACAAGCCGCGCCCGGCAAGCGCATCGCATCCCGCCTGTTCACCATGGCGGGCATCGTCCTGCTGCTGGCGTCAATGGCTTTTGCCTTTTACTCTGCATACATCTTCGAGCAGCGCCTGGCGCCCGAAATCGATGCCAAGTCGCTCGCCGTCGCCCGGTCGCTGCAGGGCGACATCGAACGCGCCGTCGGCTATGGCATCCCGCTCGATGCGCTGCAGGGGATGGATCAATTGCTTGACGACGTCCTCGCCGGAAATCCCGAACTGGCTCGCGTCGAGGTCAGCACGACCGGGGGTGCCATCCTGTATCAGCGGCAGCACCCCGATGCCGATACCGACATCCGCACCTTGCATCACGCCATCGCCGACGGTAGCGCGACGATAAACGTCGGCGTTCGGGCCGGCTACGTCCGCAACCAGCTTCTCGGTATATTCGCCGACGCCGCCATCGTACTGCTGGTCACGCTGCTGCTGGCCATGGAACTGCTGCCGCTGCTGGTGAATCGCCTGCTGGGAATCCCGCTCGAATCGCTTGCCGGGGTAATGCGCGCCGCCATCGGCGGCGATTATTCCCGCCGTGTCGCAATTGGGGCCGGCGGCGCCCTTGGCCAACTGATCGACCTGTGCAATCGGCGTCTCGATGGCCTCCGCAACCGGGCAAGCGATATGCACGGCACCGTCGTGCCCTATCGAGCAGCAGCCGTGACCGACATCCGCGCCCCCATGTTCGTATTCGTCCTGGCGGAGGAACTGTCGCGCGCATTCCTGCCGCTCTATGTCCAGGAACTCTACGCGCCGATCCCGGGGCTGTCGGAGCAGGCCGCAATCGCGCTGCCGATCACCGCATTCATGCTTTTCGTCGCCCTCGGCACACTGTTCGCCGGCAGTCGTGTACGCCGCGTCGGATCGGCGCACCTGTTCCGCTGGGGCGTTGGCCTCGCCGCCGTTGGATTTTTCGGCCTGGCACTGGCCCACAGCCTCTACGACCTGCTGCTGTGGCGCATCCTGATCGCCGCCGGTTACGCTCTGGGTACCCTGGCCTGCCAGGCCTATGTCGCCGAGATGACCACGGCCGAAAACCGTACCCAGGCCATGTCGATATTCGTCGGGGCGGTGATGGTGGCGGCGGTATGCGGCTCCTCGCTCGGGGGAGCACTTGCCGACCTGGTCGGCTATCGGCATGTTTTCTGGGGATCGCTGTTGCTGGTGCTCTCGTCATGGCTGCTTTTCCCGCGCCATGCCGGGAACGGCATGGCGGATTCGGCTGCGGCGGACGAAGGCGTTGCGGGCATTTCCGGCTATCGACTGCTGCTGGCCGATCGCGAATTCATGACCGTCATGCTGGGCGCCGCCATTCCGGCCAAACTGATCCTCACCGGATCGCTGTTCCTCATCGTGCCGCTATATCTCGCCCGGATCGGCAGCGATGCGGCAACGATAGGCCGGGTGGTGATGCTCTACTACCTGCTGATGGCATTCGGCAACCCGGTCAGCGCCTATCTCGCTCGCCGTTTCGGACTCGGGCTTTCCCTCGTCGCGGGCGGCGGCGCGATTGCCGGTCTCGGCAGCCTCGCATTCCTTTTTCTGGATGGCATGCCAGCCCTGCTGCTCGCGGTCATCGCGCTTGGCATCGGACAAACGCTGGCGACGGCGCCGACGTTCGCGCTGGCGCTCGGTGCCGGACACCGCAGCGTTGCCGTCCTGGGCCAGCCCGGCGTACTCGCCGCCATGCGGGTCATCGAGCGCGCCGGCAGCGTCGTCGGCCCGCTGCTGGCCGGCACGCTGCTCGCGGCGTTCGGCTTCCAGGCAACGCTGGTCATCATCGGCGGCATCGTCGCCGTGGCCGCGGCCGCCCTGCCCCTGGCGCTGCGTCGCCGGCCGGCCACCACCGTGCCATGAGCAGGATTCGGTTCTTCGCGGCCATCATCGTCGCACTGATCGGCGGACTGGTCACGACTTCGGCTGCTACTTCGGCTGCGACAGCGGCAGCGGATCGGACCAGCCGTTATCGCATTGCCATGATCGTCTATCGCGGCTGCGAAGATGCCTGTCGCGGCTTCCACGATTATCTGGCGGCACGAAAGATTCCGGCCGATGTCGAGATACTCGACGCCGCCACCGACAGGCGACGCCTGCTCGATCACATCGCGCGGGTGCGCCGCGACAAACCGGATCTGCTGGTCACCTGGGGAACCACGGTCAGCCTCGAAGCACTCGGGCCGTTCGACGCGGTCGATCCCGCCCGCCACATCGTCGATACGGCGGCCGTTTTCATGATCGTTTCCAATCCGGTCGAAAGCCGCCTGGTGCCAAATCTGCAATCGTCCGGCCGCAACGTCACCGGCACGCGCTACCTGGTCCCGGTGGAGACCCAGCTGAAAGCAGCCCGCAGCTACCTGCCGTTTTCCCGGCTGGCCGTGATCTACAACCCGCTGGAGGAAAACTCTCGGCTGACCGTGGCGAGCCTCAGGCGACTGGCGGCAACGGAGGACTTCACCCTGATCGAACGGCAGGTCGGCCTGCGCGACGGCGCCCCCGATCCGGCAAGCATCGCACCGCTGATGGCCGGGATACGCAAGGCCGGAGCCCAATTGCTCTACCAGCCCCCCGATACTTTTCTCCACATTCAACGCGACATGCTCACCGCCGCCGCGACGGCTATGAGGATTCCGGTCCTCGCCGCGGCCGAGGCGCCGGTTCTGAACTCGCAGGCACTGATGGGTGTGGTCAATCGCTACTACACCGTTGGCCAATTGACCGCGGCCCAGGCAGAGAAGATTCTGATCGGCAAGGTGGCGCCACGCGACATTCCCATCATGGCGCCACGCAATTTTTCCTTTCTGGTGAACATGCGCGTCGCCAGGGAACTACAGCGCTATCCGCCGATGAAGGTGCTGCGCTTCGCCGAGGTGGTTCAGGTCGGCAAGTAGGCCGAAAGGGTCTCGATGTAGTCGGCACCGTCGACCAGGCGGCCGCCAGCTGCGCGGAATGCCGAAAACTCTTCCGCAGTGGGCATGCTGCGATAGTCCCGACCGGTGTGATCCTGTGGCTGCAGCCGGACGTCCTCGCCACGCTGCAGGCGATCGAGCAGATCGACGAACAAACTCAGGCCCAGCGGATAGAGCCGCTCGATATGCCAGAACAGGGAACGATCGCGGCTTGCCGGCAGGTAGTCGATGCCATAGATCGGCCCGCTGTCGATGCCGGCATCCATGCGGTGCAGGGTGCAGCCGAGACGAGCCTCGCCCGCCATCAGCCCACGCATCGGCGCGAACAGGCCGGCGTAGCGCGGCAACGCCCCCGGATGGACGTTGTAGACGCCGAACCGTGGCGTATCGACCAATGGCGGCTTGAAGATCAGGCTGAATCGTACCGACAGGATCAGGTCGGGCGCAAAGTCGCCGAGCAGTGCAGCGCCGTCGCCGGTGTTGACCTGCTGTACGGTCTGGATCGGTACCGCATGACGCGCAGCCAGGCCGTCGAAAGTAAGCGCGCGGGCGGCACCGGTCTGGCGATCCAGCAGCGGGAACAGCACCCGCAGCGGCAGGTCGCGCTCCAGCAGCTTGAGCTCGGCCAGCTCCGGCACCACATCTTCCGCCGGGCGGGTCTTGTCCGACAGCAGGACGAGCAGATCGTGCCCCGCCAGCTGCGGCAGCAACTGGTTGAGAACCGTGCAGCCGAACAGGTCACGCTTGGTGCAGATCGCCAGCCGCATTTTGTCGCCGCCTAGAGGTGAGGGCCGAGAATGCGGCGATAGAACTCGTGGAAATGCTGCATGCCGTCTTCCATCGGTGACTGGTAGGGACCGACCTCGCTACGTCCCTGCTTCAGCAGGGCGTGGCGGCCGCGATCCATGCGTTCGCCGATGTCGTCGTCCTCGATGGCGGTTTCCATGTAGGCCGCCTGCTCGGCCTTGATAAAGTCCGGCTCGAACAGGGCGATGTCCTCCGGGTAGTAGAACTCGACGACGTTGAGCGTCTTGTCCACGTCCTGCGGAATCAGCGTCGACACCACCAGCACGTGCGGATACCACTCGACCATGATGTTCGGGTAGTAGGTGAGCCAGATGGCGCCATGCGGCGGTAATTGGCCGTTGTAGTAATCGAGCACCGCCTGGTGCCACTGCGCGTAGGTCTTGCTGCCGGGCTTGGCCAGCGAAGTGATGCCGACCCGCTGCACCGAATACCAGTCGCCGAACTGCCAGGTCAGGTCGTCGCAGGTGACGAAGCTGCCCAGGCCCGGGTGGTAGGGCGCGACGTGGTAATCCTCGAGGTAGACCTCGATGAAGGTCTTCCAGTTGTAGTTGCACTGGTGCAGTTCGACGTGTTCCAGCCGGTAGCCGGAGAAATCAAGCTCCGCCGCCACCTTCATTCCGGCAAGATCCGCATTGGCCGAGCGCGGCCCCTTGAACAGCAGGCCCTGCCAGTTCTCGAGTTTTTCCTTGTGCAGAGTCAGGCAGGGATTGGCCGGAAAATGCGGCGCGCCGATCAATTGGCCGGCGGTGTCGTAGGTCCAGCGATGGATCGGGCAGACGATGTTCTGTGCCGTGCCGCTTCCCTGCAACATGACGGCCTGGCGATGGCGGCAGACGTTGGACATGCGATAGACAGCATCGGGCTGGCGCACCAGGATGTGGGAGTGGTCCGACCACTCGGTGGAACGAAAGCTGTACTGCTCGGGCACCATCAGTTCATGGCCGACGTACCCCGGTCCGGCATCGAAGATCAGCTGCTTCTCCAGTTCGAAGAGCTTTTGGTCGAAATACCAATCCACGGGTAACTGCGAGACACCGGGCCCAAGTTGCGCGCGGCTGCCAATGTCGGACATGATTTCAAAACCTCCAAGAAGTGTGCCAAAAACCAGGAATCCAAAACATGCAAAAACCGGCCGGACAGCTTGCCAATACGGGCCGCGAGGTGCTCCTCGCGGGGCCGGAAAGTATAGCGAAGTCGCCCGGAAAATTGACCTGATGGGGTCCAATAAGTTATTTTTACGGTCTTCGCACCATCCTGACTCCCCCCCGATGCCCAAGGCACACTCCAAGGACGCTCCCGCTTCGTTCGAGGCGGCACTGGCCGAGCTCGAATCCATCGTCCAGACCATGGAACAGGGCAACGCCCCGCTCGAAGCCTCGCTTGCCGCGTACGAGCGCGGCGCGGCGCTGCTGAAGCATTGCCAGGAGGCACTGGGCAATGCCGAGCAGAAGATCCGCCTGCTCGAGGGGAACACGCTGCGGAACCTTGCTGCCCCGTCCGCAAGGGATGGCGACAGCGGCGGGGACGAGCCAGCCTGATTTCATGAACTTCGCCGACTGGATGTCCGCGGTACAGGACCGCACCGAAGCCGCTTTGGCAACGTATCTGCCGCCCGCGGATACGCTGCCCGCGCGCCTGCACGACGCCATGCGCTATGCCGCACTGGGCGGCGGCAAGCGCGTACGCCCCCTGCTCTGCCACGCCGCCGGCGCCGTGTTCGATGCCTCTTCCGACGAGCTCGATCGCGCGGCTTGCGCCGTCGAACTGATCCACGCCTATTCGCTGGTGCACGACGACATGCCCTGCATGGACAACGACACGCTGCGCCGCGGCAAGCCGACGGTGCATGTCGAATACGACGAAGCAATAGCCCTGATGGTCGGCGACGCCCTGCAGTCGCTGGCCTTCCAGGTGCTGGCGGAGACGCCCGCCGCGCCGTCCCGCCACAGCCGACTTTCTTCGATGATCGCGCTGCTGGCCCACGCCGCCGGTTCGCGCGGCATGGCCGGCGGCCAGGCCATCGACCTCGCCGCCGTCGGGCGGACGCTGACGCTGGCCGAACTCGAACAGATGCACATCCACAAGACCGGCGCGCTGATTCGCGCCGCCGTCCTGCTGGGCGGGCATTGCGGCGAGGCCGATGACGCCGCGCTGGCGAATCTGACGCATTTCGCCAACCGCATCGGCCTGTTGTTCCAGGTGATCGACGACATCCTCGACGCCGAAGCCAGCACCGCCACGCTGGGCAAAACGGCCGGCAAGGACGCCGCCCAAAACAAGCCGACCTACGTCAGCCTGCTAGGCGTTTCACGTGCCAAGGAGCTGGCTGCCGAGTTGCGCGATAACGCACTGGCGGCGCTGGCTTCGTTTGGCGCACGCGGAGAACGGCTTGCCGGCCTGACCCGCTATATCGTGGAGCGCGACTTCTGATGCCGATGCGCGACTACCCCCTGCTGGCGACCATCAACCAACCAGCAGACCTGCGCGGCCTGGAGCGCTCGGCGCTGCCGCAACTGGCCAAGGAATTGCGCGCCTTCCTGATCGAGTCGGTGGCAAAGACCGGCGGCCACCTGTCGTCCAACCTCGGCACCATCGAGCTGACCATCGCGCTGCACTACGTCTTCGACACCCCGGAGGACCGGCTAGTCTGGGATGTCGGGCATCAGACCTACGCCCACAAGGTGCTGACCGGCCGCCGCGAGGGCATGGCGCGGCTGCGCCTGCAGGACGGTGTCTCCGGCTTCCCGCGCCGTGCCGAGAGCCCATACGATACCTTCGGCGTCGGCCATTCCTCGACCTCGATTTCCGCCGCGCTGGGCATGGCCGTGGCCGCCCGCGACAAGGGCGAAGACCGCCGCGTTGCCGCCATCATCGGCGACGGCGCCATGTCGGCCGGCCAGGCCTTCGAGGCGCTCAACAATGCCGGCGTGATCGACGCCAACCTGCTGGTCATCCTCAACGACAACGACATGTCGATCTCGCCACCGGTCGGTGCGCTCAACAAGTATCTCGCCCGCCTGCTTTCGGGGCGCACCTTCAACGCCGCGCGCCGCGCCGGCGAGAAGGTTCTGTCGGTCGCACCCTCCCTGCTGGAACTGGCCAACCGCGTCGAGGAGCACGTCAAGGGCATGTTCGTCCCGGGTACGCTGTTCGAGGAATTCGGCTTCAACTACATTGGCCCCATCGACGGCCACGACCTCGACTCGCTGATCCCGACGCTGGAGAACCTGCGCGAACTCAAGGGCCCGCAGTTCCTCCACATCGTCACGAAGAAGGGCCAGGGCTACAAGCTGGCCGAGGCCGACCCGATCCTTTACCACGGTGTTTCCAAGTTCGACAGCAGCAACGGCATCGAGTCCGGAAAGGGCGGCGGGAAGATCACGTTCACTCAGGTCTTCGGCGACTGGCTGTGCGACATGGCCGCGAAAGACGCGCGCCTCGTTGGCATCACCCCGGCCATGCGCGAAGGCTCCGGCTTGGTGCGCTTCGCCGAGCAGTTTCCAGGCCGCTACCACGACGTCGGCATCGCCGAGCAGCACGCGCTGACCTTCGCCGCCGGCCTGGCCTGCGAGGGCATGAAGCCGGTGGTGGCGATTTACTCCACCTTCCTGCAGCGCGCTTATGACCAGTTGATCCACGACGTGGCGCTGCAGAACCTGCCGGTGATGCTGGCCATCGACCGCGGTGGCCTGGTCGGCGCCGACGGCGCGACGCACCAGGGTGCCTTCGATCTGTCCTACCTCACCTGCATCCCCAACATGGTGGTGATGACACCGGCCGACGAGGCCGAGTGCCGGCAGATGCTGACGACCGCCTTCCACATCGATGGCCCGACCGCCGTGCGTTATCCGCGCGGCAGTGGCCCCGGCGTATCGCCAGCGCCGATTTTTTCCACCCTGCCGGTCGGCAAGGGAGAAATCCGCCGTCGCGGCCAGCGTGTCGCCATCCTCGCCTTCGGCACCCTGCTGGGGGCGGCACAGGAAGCCGGCGAGCAACTCGACGCCACAGTGGCCAACATGCGCTTTGTCAAACCTCTCGACCGCGACCTGGTGCTCGAACTGGCCGACTCGCACGACCTACTGGTCAGCGTCGAGGAGAACGCCATCATCGGCGGGGCCGGGGCCGAAGTCGCCCGCTGCCTCGAAACCGCGGGCAGCCGCACGCCGCTGTTGCGTCTCGGCCTGCCTGACAGCTTCGTCGAACAGGGCGAACAGGGTGCGATGCTGGCCCAGCTCGGACTGGACGCCGCCGGCATCGCCCAAAGCATTCGGGAATTTAATAGTTGATTGATTTTGTCGGGATTGCTACCATATGCGGACTGACGTGACGGCCGCGAACCATCAATGAGCCGTCGCGCACCCCCAACCCCAGGAGCGCAACCCGTGAATGCCAGAGACCCCATGACCATTCCAGACGTCCAAGCCAGCGCCGACTCCCGCCAGTTGCCGATCAACAAGGTCGGCATCAAGTCCATCCGCCACCCGGTCAAGGTGCTGGACAAGAGCGGCGGCGTGCAGCACACCATCGCCAACTTCAACATGTACGTCGGCCTGCCCCACAACTTCAAGGGCACCCACATGTCGAGGTTTGTCGAAATCCTCAACAGCCGCGAGAAGGAAATCTCGGTCGAGAGCTTCGAGGACATGATGCGCGAGATGGTCGAGAAACTCGAAGCCAAGACCGGCATCATCGAGATGAGCTTCCCCTATTTCATCAACAAGGAAGCGCCGGTCTCCAAGGTGATGAGCCTGATGGACTACGAAGTGACCTTCATTGGCGAGATCCTCGACGGCAATGTCTATCGCCAGACCATGAAAGTGGTTGTCCCGGCGACCAGCCTCTGCCCGTGCTCGAAGAAAATCTCGGACTACGGCGCCCACAACCAGCGGTCGCACATCACCGTCACCGCCACCACCAACAGCTTCCTGTGGATCGAAGAACTGGTGCAGATGGTCGAGGCGCAGGCATCCTGCGAGGTCTATGGTCTGCTCAAGCGTCCCGACGAAAAGTACGTCACCGAGCGCGCCTACGACAACCCCAAGTTCGTCGAGGACATGGTCCGCGACGTCGCCGGCGTGCTCAACGCTGAAGGCCGGATCGACGCCTACGTTCTCGAATCCGAGAACTTCGAGTCCATCCACAACCACTCGGCCTACGCTCGCATAGAGCGCGACAAGAACCAGCCGACGTAAACGCAAGACGGGCTTGCCGGAATCCCGGCAAGCCCGTCCGCAGCAGCCGCACGGATCAGGCTGCGGTCTTGGCCGTGAGCTTTTCCTTGATGCGCGCCGACTTGCCCGAGCGATCGCGCAGATAGTAGAGCTTGGCGCGACGAACATCGCCGCGACGCTTCAGTTCGACGCTGGCGATCAGGGGCGAATAGGTCTGGAAAGTACGCTCGACGCCCTCGCCCGAGGAAATCTTGCGCACGATGAAGCTGGAATTGAGGCCGCGGTTCTTCTTGGCGATGACAACGCCCTCAAAGGCCTGGACGCGCTTGCGCTCGCCTTCGACCACTTTCACGCTGACGACGACGGTGTCGCCGGGAGAGAAGTCGGGAATGGTCTTGCCGAGGCGGTCAATTTCCTCTTTTTCGATCTGTTCAATCAGGTTCATGTCGTTTTTTCCTTCAATTTAGTTACGACCGCAGAGCTCTTCGGCTTCGATTTCTCCGAGGAGTTGCGTTTCCTCCGTGCTCATCTGCTGCATAAGCACACGTTGCGCCAACAACTCCGGGCGGCGCTCCCGGGTCCGCGCCAGCGACATCTTCAGTCGCCAGCGGCGGATGTTCTCGTGGTGGCCGGAGAGCAAGACCTCCGGCACCGGCATTCCTTCATACACTTCCGGCCGCGTGTAGTGCGGGCAATCCAGCAAGCCCGCCACAAACGAATCCTCGACCGCCGAGGCACCGTCGTTCAATGCGCCCGGCAACTGCCGCACGCAGGCATCAATCAACGCCATCGCCGCGATCTCGCCGCCCGAAAGCACAAAATCTCCGATCGAAATTTCCTCATCGACGCAGCGCTCGATCAAACGCTCGTCAACTCCTTCGTAACGCCCGCAGAGCAGAATCGCGCCCTGCGTCGCCGCCAGTTGCCCCACCCGCTCGTGCGTCAGCGGCGCACCCTGCGGCGAAAGGTAAATTACCTTTGCTGCTTCATCACCGGCGGCGCGGCGTGCAGCCCGCGCGGCGGCAATCGTCTTCTCCAGCGGCCCCGGCAACATCACCATGCCCGGCCCGCCACCATACGGCCGGTCATCAACCGTCCGGTGATTATCCTCGACCTGCTCGCGCGGGTTCCAGCAATCCAGCCGCCACAACCCGCGCTCTAGTGCCCGTCGCGTGATGCCCGACTGCGTCACCGCGCCGAACATCTCGGGAAACAGCGTGATCGCGTCAAAACGCAGTTTCAGTGCAAACCCATGCCCGCTTGCGGGCGTGACGTCGGAGCCCAAATCAGGCATCACCAGTCGGCTTCCCACTCCACGCGGATGACTCCCGCCGGCACATCTACTTCCCGGACCACCTGCGCGATAAACGGCAACAGGCGCTCGGTCTTTCCTTCGCGCACCACCAGCACATCGTTGGCACCGGTCTCGATCAGTTCGGCCACCGTGCCAAGCTTGACGCCCAGTGCATTTACCACTTCCAGGCCGATCAGGTCGGCCCAGTAATACTCGCCGTCCCGCGGCGCCGGCAACGCCTCACGCGGTGCCCCGACATAACTGCGGCCCAGCGCCTCGGCGGCAGTGCGGTCGTCAACGCCGCGCAGCTTTGCCACCAGACCCTTGCCGTGCAGTTTCAGCACGTCAAGCTCGTAGCGCTGCCACTCGGTGCCGTCAGGATCGCTGGTAAGCCACCATGCCGGCATCTCGCGCCAGGCAGCCAGATCGTCAGTCACATCCCCCAGCGGGAACAGCTTGATCCAGCCCTGCACGCCAAACGGCGCAACGATCCGACCCAGGACCACCATGGCCCCAGCCCCGTCGTGCCGCGGTTCAGACAGCGGGCTTGGCGGCGATCTGCTTGACCAGGCGGGCAGCAGTCGGCGACAGCTGTGCGCCAACGCCCTGCCAGTAGGCCAGGCGCTCGGCATTGACCACCAGACCCTGCTCGCTCTCGGCAGCCACCGGGTTGTAGAACCCGATGCGCTCGACGAAGCGACCGTCGCGGCGGTTGCGCGAATCCGTCACAACCATGTTGTAGAAGGGGCGCTTTTTGGCGCCGCTGCGAGCAAGTCGAATGACGACCATGATGTATCCCTTGAATTCGGAAAACCAAGTTTCGGCGAAGTTTCGGCGAAGGCGTGACGCCAATGCCAAAAAGGCGGAGATTATAACGTTTTCCCGAAGGAAAACAATCAGCAGCGAATCAGCGGAAGACGCCAGCTATGGTCGCCTGCACCGCCTCGGCGGCCTGGCGCGGGTCGGCTGCCTGACGGATAGGGCGCCCGACGACGATGTAGTCGGCCCCGTTGCTGAAGGCCTGGGCGACGTCAACCGTTCGCTTCTGATCGTCCGCCGGCTTGTTTTCGACCGGACGAATCCCGGGGGTAACCACCAACAGGCGCTGCCCCAGTTCGCGCCGGATCATCGGCGCCTCGAGCCCGGAAGAAACGATACCATCGACGCCGGTTTCCAACGCCCGCCGCGCCCGCGACAACACCAACTTGTCGACGTCGCACGCGAAGCCGAGGTCATCGAGGTCACCGCGATCGAGGCTGGTCAGGACGGTGACGGCAAGAATCTTGAGATCCCCCTTGTCGCGTACCGCGGCCTCCATGATGGCCTGGTTGCCATGAACGGTGGCAAACGTGGCGCCGCTGCCGGCCAGCGCACGAACGGCCGAACGTACCGTTTCCGGCACGTCGAAGAACTTGAGGTCGACGAAGACCTTCTTTCCCTGGGCCGTCAGCCACTGCAGCAACTCGAAATAGCCACCGGCCATGAAAAGCTCGAGTCCGATCTTGTAGAAGCTGACCGCATCGCCGAGTTCGGTCACCAGGGCGCGAGCCGCAGCCGCATCGGCCACGTCGAGCGCAACGATCAGCCGGTCGCGCGGTGGAATGGGCTTGTCGGAGAGGAATTCGCTCATGGCTTCCGGACCTACGGTTTGCTATTGCGGTAAAACTGCGGAAAGTCCTGCTTGCGCCAATGGCCTTCGGCGACGAAACGTCCGAGTTCCATGAATTCGATTGCATCGCGGGTAGCGCCGACGTAGCGCGCCATTTCCTTGCCGTCGGTACCGACGAACAGAAACGTCGGCGTGCCACGCACGCGCTGCTCCCTGGCAAAGCTCTTTTCGGTCGCGCTGCGCCCGGCGAAGTCCGTCACCGTGATGCTGCCAACGATATCGACTGAATAAATGGCGAAATGCTTGCGGAAATAGCTCTGTACTTCGGGGCGGTTCAGCACCTGTTCCTTCATCTTGCGGCAATAGGGGCAGCCTTCCACTTCGAACATCAGCAGCACGCCCACTTTGCCACCCTTCCGCGCGGCCGCGAGTTCCGCCTGGAAGTCTCCGAGTGAGGCGTCGAAAAACCCGCTTGCATCCGCAGCGACTGCCGGTGCCGCCGCCCAGGAAAGCATGGCGAAGAAAACCGGAAGAACGAAGCGCCGGATCGCCTGTCGCGTTTCTCGCATGAAATTTCCTTGTGTTCGAGGCTGTGAATTCTACTAGAATCGAATGCGCTTCCCGGGTGGAAGTCCGCGCAGGCAAGCCACCGCGCTTCGCCTGCAAGCTGTTGAACGTTAGCACTCGCGCGATGGCAAAATCGATCGACCCTACCGTTTCGTCGCCGGCTCTCGATAGCGCGCTTGCCTGGCTGGCCCAGCCACCGGCGGAGGATCCGCTGCGCGATCTGGTGCCGCTGCGCAGCCATCTCGCCGCCGTAGACGAAATGGGCGTGGCACCGCTGCAACTGCTGCGCATCCTCGAACTCTTTCAGCCGCGCGTCAATGCCGTCAATGCCGCGCTCAAGCCGCTGCTGAACGAAACGGTGCTGCCAGCCGACCGCAGGCTGCGGACCATCTCGCAGGGCTTGCTCGATGTCCATGGGGGCATCGCCGCCGCCTACGACAAGGTGATGCGCGAGGCAGACTCCGACCGACTGCAAACCCTGCACCGCAACCCTACCTCGCTCTGCGCACTGGCCATGGGCAACCTGGCGCAACAGATGGAGGTAGCGCTGCTGATTTCGTCGCCGCCGCCGCCGGACATGTGGCGCACGGCACAGGCGATCTATCACTGGACAATGACGGCAACGCCGCACGACGCGACGCTGCCCGCGGGTGCCAATGCGGTATTGCGCCTGTTCAAGGCCATGCTCGCCCTGGCGGCTGCACAGCCCGAGAGTTTCACGCCAGCCGAACTCGATTTCCTGCTGGACTATCTGCAGGAATTCTCCGGTCAAGTGGAGTTCGCCGATACGCTGCCTGCCAGCAACGAGACGGAAACCTGGTACTGGATAAACGACGGGCGCGACCAGCCACCCTGCGCCGTCGTGCGCCGCCCGCCCCTGGCCCACGGGCGAAACATTTGTTTTTCCTGCCGCGAACTCGGTCGTTCGGCACTTGAGCACATCGAACATCTGCTTGCGGGAGAAGGCGCGGAGACAATCGGGTTGGACGAGGCGACGACAAATCCTGCCCTGCGCCAGGCATTGCACCGCGCCGCCAGCCGCTGGGTGGCTCCGCCGAAACGGCACATGTCGCGCCGCGGCAGCAACAGTCGAGTCCAGGTCTGCAGCGACCTGGCGGCGCTTTGGCGCCACCAGCGCGGCGACGCGCGCCCGGTCGCCGACGCCACAGGCATCACGGCAACCAACTGGATGATGCTCAACGAAAGTCCCGGGGGGCTTGCCATCATGCATGTTTCCGGCAATACCCGCGGCATTACAGCCGGCTCCGCCCTTGCGGTGCAGCCGGCTGCCGACCAACCCTGGGGGCTATGCCTGGTACGCTGGGTACGCAGCGACAACCCGGAGCATCTGGAACTGGGGCTGGAACTGGTCGCGGCCGCAGCGGAAGCCGTGCGCCTGATACGGCACAACGGCGGCGACCAGCTGACCGACGAAGCGGCAATCGAGGCATTCCGGCTGCCGCCGTTGGCGGCGACAAAACGCGCCGAGGCACTGCTGGCGGCGCCGGGAATTCATCAGGCGGGAACGTTTACCCTCGTCAGCGAAAACAAGGACCGCATCCAGCTCACGGATTGCACCCCCAGCACGCTGCTGTTGCAGACCGCCAGCATCGAACTCTTCGAATTCACCCGCGATTTTTCACCTTCGGGCCGCTAGATCTCGCCAGCGCATGCGGCAGTTCGGCCGTCACCAGGGCGCCGACCAGGATGATGCCCCACGACGCGGCCAGCCAGATCAGGAACACCGGCATCGCGGCGAAAGCTCCGTAGATTACGGTGTAGGTCGGCAGCTTTGCCACATAGAGGCTGAACAGGCGCTGCATCAGCATGAAGCCGGTGGCGGCGAATAGCCCACCGGTGACCGCATGCGCCACACGAATCGGCCGATTGGGCACGGCCCAATAGACCAGGGCAAACAGCACCGCCATGAAGACGAAGGGTACGACCTTGAAGAACAGCGTGTTGACCCAGCGCGGCTCGTCGAGCAGCCCGAACGAAACGCTGGCCAGATAGGTAATCGCGACCAGGCTGCCGCCGAACACCAGCGGCCCCACCAACAGAGCGACGAGATGCATGGCCAGGCGCTGCAGCACGGGTCGCGCTTCCCTGATCTTCCATATGGCATTGAAGGCGCGCTCGATGGTCAGCATCTGGATCAGGGCCGTCAATCCGAGCACGAGCCCGCCGATCAAGGTCACCCGTTCGGCACGGTGGGCGAACTGGGCGACATACTTGGCGATCACCGCACCGGCCTTGTCCGGCAGCAGATTGGTGAGCAGGAATTTTTCCAGCGCACTGCCCAATCCGCTGCCGAACGGCAGTTTGGAGATGAGTACCGCGCCGACAGCGAACATCGGCACCAGTCCAAGCAGCGTCGCAAACGACAGGGCCGCGGCCGTCTGCGTGCAGCGCTCGACATGAAAGCGCCGTGCAACACTGGCAACCAGGCGAAAAAGGGCAAGAATCCAGTGCATCGAACCTCCGTCAGGCCTGCTGCCGGGCCTGCGGGCAAGCGGGCCATATAATCGGCCGCATTGTATCGAAAGGCTTGCCAGTGACATCCAACCGCCGTGCCGCCAGCGCCGACTTTTTTGTTCGCGCCAAATTCGCCAACCTCGTCGCCAGCGTCAGTCTGATCGCGCTGATCGCGCTGTGCCTCGCCTGGGAACTGCGACTTGCGCCGCTGCAGCCCGGCGGTTCATGGCTGGTGCTGAAGACCTTGCCGCTGCTGGCCCCGCTCTTCGGCATCCTCAATGGCCGCCGCTACACCCACCAGTGGGGGTCGATGCTGATTCTCGCCTACCTCACCGAGGGTCTCGTTCGCGCCACGACGGATACCGGAACCATGCGGCTGCTGGCGGGCGCAGAAGTGCTGCTAGCGACGGTGTTCTTCGCCGCCGCCGTCATCTACGCCCGCGCCACGCGTCCGTCAGCAGTCACTACAGCTGGGGATTGAGCTTTTCGCCACCGGCGTGCAGCTTGTTCAGGGCATTGATGTAGGCCTTGGCCGAGGCCACCACGATATCGGTGTCGGCACCCTGGCCATTCACGATGCGACCATCCTTGGACAGGCGTACCGTCACTTCGCCCTGGGCATCGGTGCCGGTAGTGATGGCATTGACCGAATAGAGCAGCAGCTCGGCGCCGCTCGGGATCACGTTTTCGAGTGCCTTGAAAGTGGCATCGACAGGCCCGCTGCCCGAGGAAGCGCTGGGGCGTTCTTCGCCATCGACGGAAACCACCAGTTTGGCCTGCGGCGCCTCGCCGGTTTCCGAATGAAACATGGACGACACCAGCCGGATGTACTCCGGCGGAACGCCATCGTCGCTGACCAGGGCAAAGATATCCTCGTCGAAGATCTCACGCTTCTTGTCGGCGAGCTCCTTGAAGCGGGCGAAGGCTGAATTGAGCGCATCCTCGCTGCCCAGGTCGATGCCGAGTTCCTGCAGGCGCGTCCTGAAAGCATTGCGGCCCGACAGTTTGCCGAGGGTGAGTTTGTTGGTGGTCCAGCCCACGTCTTCGGCGCGCATGATTTCGTAGGTCTCGCGGTGCTTGAGCACACCATCCTGGTGGATACCGGACTCGTGCGCAAAGGCATTGGCGCCGACCACGGCCTTGTTCGGCTGCACCGCGTAGCCGGTGATCTGCGACACCAGCTTCGACGCCGAAACGATCTGCATCGTGTCGATGCGCGTGTCGCAGCCGAAGAGGTCGGCGCGGGTGCGCACGGCCATGACGATTTCTTCCATCGCCGCATTGCCGGCGCGCTCGCCGAGACCATTGATGGTGCACTCGACCTGGCGCGCGCCATTCTGGACGGCGGCAAGCGAGTTGGCCACAGCCATGCCCAAATCGTTGTGGCAATGGGTGGACCAGATCGCCTTGTCGGAATTCGGCACACGCTCACGCAGGGTCTTGAACAGACCGCCCCAGACCGACGGCAGGTTGTAGCCGACGGTGTCAGGGATATTGAGAGTCTTGGCACCGGCATTGATTACCGCCTCAAGCACGCGACAGAGGAAATCGACGTCGGAGCGTCCGCCGTCTTCCGGCGAGAACTCGACGTTGTCGGTGTACTGCCGCGCCCACTGCACTGCCTTGACCGCCTGTTCCAGCACCTGATCCGGTTCCATCCGCAGCTTCATCTGCATGTGGATCGGGCTGGTGGCGATGAAGGTGTGGATGCGGCCCGACTTGGCGGGCTTGATCGCCTCGCCGGCGCGGCGGATGTCGTTCTCGTTGGCCCGCGCCAGGCCGCACACGGTCGAATCCTTGATGGCCTCTGCCACCGCCTTGACCGCCTCGAAGTCGCCGGGGGACGCCGCCGGGAAACCGGCTTCGATCACATCGACGCGCATCCGCTCGAGCTGGCGCGCGATGCGCAGCTTCTCTTCCTTGGTCATCGCGGCGCCGGGACTCTGTTCGCCATCGCGCAAGGTTGTGTCGAAAATCACCAAGTGTTCTTTTGCCATCATCGTCTCCCATGGATACGGATAAGCACCCCGGAGGCTGGGGCCGCCGGGCGCATGTTGCTCAAATTGTGGGGGTGGGGTTTGCTAGCGCGCGCGGCGCAGCAACGGCAGCACTTTGGCGCGCAGGAAGCGACGCGCCAGCAGAGTGCCGGAGAGGAGCAGAAACAGGGCGGAAAAGAAGGTCATCGCGCTCATGGATTCGACTATAGCCAGATTATTCCGCACGTGCAACCGGTTTGCGACGTTTGAACCACTGCCACCCCGCCACCACGTAGCCCGACAGGGCGTAGCCGAGGAACAGGGCGAACAGCACACCCGGCGGATAGCTCGACACCAGGGCGAAACCCAGCGCCACAGCCGCCACCATGACAAAGGGCACGCTCTTCCTCAGATTGATGTCCTTGCCCGACCAGTAGCGGATGTTGCTGACCATGGTGACACCGGCAAAGATGGTCAGGATGCAGGCATACCAGCGTGCCTCCTCGCCGGTAAAGCCGGCATCGAGCAGCACCCAGACCAGCCCGGCGATCAGGGCCGCTGCTGCCGGACTCGGCATGCCTTGGAAATAGCGCTTGTCGACGACTTCGAGGTTGGTGTTGAAACGCGCCAGCCGCAGCGCGGCGCCCGCACAATAGATGAAGGCGGCGGCCCAGCCCAGCTTGCCCATGCCACGCAGCGCCCATTCGTAGATCACCAAGGCCGGTGCGGCGCCAAACGACACCATATCGGAAAGAGAATCGTACTCGGCGCCGAAGGCGCTCTGGGTACGGGTCATCCGCGCCACGCGGCCATCGAGGCCGTCGAACACCATCGCGATGAAGATGGCCACCGCAGCAAGCTCGAAACGCTGGTTCATGGCCTGCACGATGGCGTAGAAACCGGCGAACAGGGCTGCCGTGGTCAGCAGGTTGGGCAGGATGTAGATCCCGCGCCGGCGCAGTTCCGGATTCATCAGCGCCTTGCGAGGACGGATTGCCGACATGGATTGCGTTAAGGAGTTGGCGACCCGGCCATTGTAGCCGTGACGGGACGCCGCCGGACGATTACGGCAACTCGGCGAGAATGGTGCTTGTCGCGCTGACCCTGTCGCCGATGACTACCTTGACCCGAACATCGGTTGGCAGGTAGAGATCGACACGCGAACCGAAGCGGATGAAACCGTAACGCTGACCGCGCTCCAGTTGTGCGCCGGGCTCGACATAGCAAAGGATGCGACGCGCGATCAGGCCGGCCACCTGCACGCAGGTGATGTCGTGACCGGTAGTGGCGTGGATGTGCAGGGCATTGCGTTCGTTCTCGGTCGACGCCTTGTCGAGGTCGGCATTGACGAACTTGCCCGGGTGATACCAGCGGCGCTTCACCTCGCCAGCGACCGGACTGCGGTTCGAATGAACGTTGAATACGTTCATGAAAACGCTGACCTTGAGCGCATCGCGCTCCAGCCACGGGTCGCGCACCGGCTCGATGGCGACGATGCGACCGTCCGCCGGCGACAGCACGCTCCTGGCGTCGCCCGGCACCTCGCGCGGTGGATCGCGGAAGAACTGCAGGACGAAAAGCGCGACCAGCCAGAACGGCAACGACCATAGGCCGCCACCGCCAAAGCTGACGAGCAGCGCCAGCGCGACGGAACCGCCAAGGAAAGGCCAGCCTTCCTTGGCGATGATGGGGTGGGGATAATTTACCAAGTCAGTTCTTCGACTTGTCGACCAGCGCCTTGGCGTTGATCCACGGCATCATGTCGCGCAGCTTGGCACCCACCTGCTCGATCGAATGATCGGCCGTCAGGCGGCGGCGGGCAGTCATCTCCGGATAGTTGGTGCGGCCTTCGAGGATGAAGCGTTTGGCATACTCGCCGTTCTGGATGTTAGCCAGCGCCTCTTTCATCGCAGCACGGGCCTCAGGGCCGATGACGCGCGGGCCGGTGACATATTCACCGTATTCCGCGTTGTTGGAGATCGAGTAATTCATGTTGGCGATGCCGCCCTGGAAGATCAGGTCGACGATCAGCTTCACCTCGTGCAGGCACTCGAAATAAGCCATCTCGGGGGCGTAACCGGCATCCGTCAGCGTTTCGTAGCCGGCCTTGATCAGTTCGACCAGACCACCGCACAGCACGGCCTGCTCGCCGAAGAGATCGGTCTCGGTCTCTTCGCGGAAGCTGGTCTCGATCACGCCGCCCTTGGTGCCGCCGTTGGCCGCCGCATACGACAGCGCGATGTCCTTGGCCTTGCCCGACTTGTCCTGATAGACGGCGATCAGCGAGGGCACGCCACCGCCGCGCTGGTATTCGGAACGCACGGTGTGGCCCGGGCCCTTGGGCGCGATCATGATGACATCAACATCCGTGCGCGGAACCACCTGGTTGTAATGGATGTTGAAGCCGTGGGCGAAAGCCAGCGCCGCGCCCTTCTTGAGGTTGGGCTCTACCTCGCCGTAATAGACGGTGGCGATGTTCTCGTCCGGCAGCAGGATCATGACAACGTCGGCGCCCTTGACCGCCTTGCCGACTTCCTCGACCTTGAGACCGGCCTTCTGGGCCTTGGACCACGAGGCACCGTCCTTGCGCAGGCCAACCGTGACCTTGACGCCGGAGTCCTTGAGGTTCTGGGCATGGGCATGACCCTGCGAACCGTAGCCAACGATGGTGACCTTCTTGCCCTTGATCAGCGAGAGATCGGCGTCCTTGTCGTAATAGACTTTCATGAGTGTTCCCCTTAACAGAATTGGCGTGCCGCCAGCGCCGACTTTTCGGGCTGACGGCAGGAAAAGAATCAGGCTTTGAGAATGCGGTCGCCGCGGCCGACGCCGCAGACGCCGGTACGTACGGTTTCGAGTACCAGCGAGCGGTCGATGGCGTCGAGGAACGCATCCAGCTTGGCGCCGTTGCCGGTCAGCTCGATGACGTACGACGACTCGGTGACGTCGATGATGCGGCCGCGGAATATGTCGGCGACACGCTTCATCTCCTCGCGATCCTTACCGGTGGCGCGCACCTTGACCAGCATCAGCTCGCGCTCGATGTGCGGCGCCTCGGACAGATCGACCACCTTGACCACTTCGATCAGCTTGTTCAACTGCTTGGTGATCTGCTCGATGATGTCGTCCGAGCCGATGCTGACGATGGTCATGCGCGACAGCGAGGCATCCTCGGTCGGCGCCACGGTCAGCGACTCGATGTTGTAGCCACGAGCGGAGAACAGGCCGGAAACGCGCGACAGCGCGCCGGATTCGTTTTCGATGAGAATGGAAATGATATGGCGCATGATTACAGATCCTCCGCCAGGATCATTTCCGACAGGCCCTTGCCGCCGGCAACCATCGGGAAGACGTTGGCTGTCGGATCGGTCAGGATGTCGAGGAAGACGAGTTCATTCTTGTGTTTGACGAAGGCTTCCCGCAGGGCCGGCTCCACGTCTGCGGGCTTCTCGATTTTCAGGCCAACGTGACCGTAGGCCTCGGCCAGCTTGACGAAATCAGGCAGCGCGTCGACATAGGATTCCGAGTAGCGGTTGCCGTGGAACATCTGCTGCCACTGGCGCACCATGCCGAGATAACCATTGTTGAGGTTGATGATCTTGATCGGCAAACGATACTGCTTGCAGGTCGATAATTCCTGGATGCACATCTGGATCGAGGCCTCACCCGTTACGCAGGCCACCGTCGCCTTCGGGTTGGCGAAGCGCGCGCCCATCGCCGCCGGCAGGCCGAAGCCCATGGTACCCAGGCCGCCGGAGTTGATCCAGCGGCGCGGCTTGTCGAACTTGTAGTACTGCGCCGCCCACATCTGGTGCTGGCCGACGTCGGAGGTGACGATGGCATCGCCGCCCGTCACTTCATAAAGCTTTTCGACCACATATTGGGGCATGATCAGATCGCTGCCCTGCTTGTATTGCAGCGACTTCTTGCCGCGCCATTCGTCGATCTGTTTCCACCAGGAAGCAAGCCCCTTGGCATCGGGCTTGCTGTCGGCCGCCTCCAGCAACTTGAGGATTTCATCAAGGACGTCAGGAACGTTACCGACGATCGGCACATCCACCTTGACGCGTTTCGAAATCGACGAGGGATCGATGTCGATGTGGATGATCTTGCGCGCCACCTGGCCGAAATGTGCGGGATTACCGATCACGCGATCGTCGAAGCGCGCACCGACCGCCAGCAGCACGTCACAGTGCTGCATCGCCATGTTGGCTTCGTAGGTGCCATGCATACCCAGCATGCCGAGCGACTGGCCATCGGTTGCCGGATACCCGCCGAGACCCATCAGCGTCTGGGTTATGGGGAAGCCAAGCTTGCGCGTGACTCGGGTCAACCGGTCGGACGCATCGGAAAGGATCACGCCGCCACCAGCGTAGATCATTGGCCGCTTGGCTTCGAGCAGGAGTTGCGCCGCCTTCTTGATCTGCCCCGAATGCCCCTTCACCACGGGGTTGTAGGAGCGCATCGAAATGGACTTCGGATAATGGAAGTCGCACTTCTGGGTGGTGATGTCCTTTGGAATATCCACAAGTACCGGGCCGGGCCGGCCGGTCTTGGCCAGATAGAAGGCCTTCTTGATGGTGACGGCGAGGTCCTTGACGTCCTTGACGAGGAAATTGTGCTTGACGCAGGGGCGCGTGATGCCAACGGTATCCGCTTCCTGGAAGGCGTCCTGTCCGATGTAGGCAGTCGGCACCTGCCCGGTGATCACCACCAACGGAATCGAATCCATGTAGGCAGTCGCAATGCCTGTCACGGCATTGGTGACCCCGGGGCCGGAGGTGACCATGCACACGCCGATTTTCTGCGAGGAGCGCGAGTAGGCATCGGCCGCATGGACCGCAGCTTGCTCATGGCGAACCAGAATGTGCTTGAATTGGTCCTGTTTGAACAACTCGTCGTAGATGAACAACACCGAGCCACCGGGATAGCCAAATACGTATTCGACCTTTTCTTCCTGGAGGCACCTGATTACAATTTCTGCGCCAGTCAACTGCATGGTTATTTCCAATAACACGGGCTGAGCCCGAAAACGCGTAACAATACTGGCTCGACCGCCTCAGGTCAAGGCGTTCACAGCGCGTAAGGCGGGCGTAAGCCCTTAACGAATCGAGGACTTTCACCGCTGGCCTCCCGCACCGAACTCTCCGATTTTCTCGCCGAAGTCGAGCGACGCGCCTTCAAGCAGGCACTCTATGCCGTTCGTGACGAGGATGCCGCCCTCGACATCGTGCAGGACGCCATGATCAAGCTGGCGTCGAAATACGGTGACAAGCCCACGGTAGAACTGCCGATGCTGTTCCAGCGCATTCTGCAGAACACGATTCGCGATTATTATCGCTGGCGGAAAGTACGGACGACCTGGACCACCCTGTTTTCCTCGCTGGTACCGGCGGACGACGAAACTGCCGACCCGCTGGAGACCCTGCAGAACGAAGAAGGTGCGCGAGCGAAGGAAACCCCGCACGGGCGCCTTGAGCAAACTCAACTGCTTGAACTGATTGAGAAAGAAATCGAAAAGCTGCCGCCACGTCAACGCGAGGCCTTCCTGATGCGTTATTGGGAGGAAATGGATATCGCCGAAACGGCCGCGGCAATGGGATGCTCGGAAGGCAGTGTCAAGACGCACTGTTCCCGGGCGACGCATGCCTTGGCGGCAGCACTCAAGGTTAAAGGCGTCACCATATAGGGGCATACACCATGGACCAGGAAACCGAATTCGGCTACAAGCTCCGCCAGATTCTTAACCATGGCACCGAACACTTCGACAGCGGCATGGCGAAGCGCCTCCACGCGTCCCGACAGGAGGCGCTGGAACATCGGCGTGTGGCTGTGCGGGGAATGCAACTGGCTGGGCTGGGACACCATTTCGCGGATGCGGTGTTTGGCCATGGTCGTACGGTACTTGCGACCGTTGCCCTAATTATCGGGGTAAGCGGCACCTATCTCTGGCAACAATTCGAACAGGCCGCAGAATTCGAAGAGGTGGATACGGCCCTGCTCGCCGACGAACTCCCGCCTGCCGTCTACCTCGACCGTGGATTTCATGTATGGCTAGAGCACTCCTCGCACTCGTCGCAGTAACGTTTGGCCTGTTGCTGCAACCATCGGCATTTGCGGTCGTCCCGCCGCTGACCCAGCCTTCGTGGGTCGAACTGACTCCCCAGCAAAAGAAAATCCTGACCCCGCTCGCCGGAGAGTGGGACAAGCTTGAACCCTGGCGCCGAAAAAAGTGGATCGGCATAGCCCAGCGCTACCACGCCATGAATCCCGAGGAACAGGATCGCGTCCAGCGCCGCATGCAGGACTGGGCAAAACTGACGCCTGACCAGCGCAAGGATGTGCGCGAACAGTACAAGGACGTCCGCAAGGCAACGCCCGAACAGAAGGAAGTGCTCAAGAAGAAATGGCAGGAATACAAGGACTTGCCCGAAGACGAGAGAAAGCGTCTCAAGGCCCAGGCAGCTACCAAGCCCGTGCCAAAGAGCGGTGCAGCAAAGCCTCTGGTGCCGATAGTTCCACCTCGTCCGGCGACGGGAACGCCCTCCCCGGCATCGCCGACCTCCGTTCCGAAATCGCCCGCGCAGTGATCCGGCGCACTGCCAGCTCGTGATCGTGGCCGAGTTTCCGGGCATTCGCCGGCGCCTCGCCAGCCTGCTCTACGAATCGCTGCTGCTGCTCGGGGTCTGGGCCGCCACCTTCATGCTGCCGCACCTTGCGCTGGGCATGGCCTTCGGCGTGACCCTGCCGGGTCCCGTGCTGATCCTCCATGTCGTCGCGGTTTTCGGTGCCTATTTCATCTGGTACTGGAGCCACGGCGGCCAGACGCTGGCCATGCAGACCTGGAAGCTTCAGTTGCTGATGGCCGACGGCTACAAGCCGCCGCTACCACGCCTGTTGCTGCGCTACGCACTGGCCTGGCCCAGCCTGCTGCTTGGTGGCATTGGTCTGCTCTGGGCACTGTTCGACCGCGATCGCCAGTTTCTCCACGACCGGCTTGCCGGCACGCGGATCGCGTTCAAGCCATAGTCAGCGCCGCTCTACCCACCAGATCATCGCCCACGCCATCAGCAGGAACAGCGCACTCGGAGTGGTGGCGGCGACGATAGGAATCCAGCCGTTGATGACGCCAAGGCTGGAAAACAAGCCATTCAGCAGATGAAAGGTAATGCCGAGCATGATGCCGGCAAACACCTTCACGCTTACCGCGCCCATGCGGTCCTGCATGTAGGCAAACGGTAGCGCCAACGCCATCATCACCAGCACGGCCAGCGGATAGGTCAGCTTCTTCCATAGCGCAATCTCGTAACGGTCGGTCTTCTGCTGGTTGTCGCCAAGGTGGCGGATGTAGGAATAAAGGCTGGCGATCGACATGCGCTCTGGAAACATCACCATCAGCACGGTCAGGATTTCGGGCGTCAGCGAAGACCGCCATTGCTGCTCGGTCGCGCGCACCGCGCGCGCGCGACCTCCCTCGAACAAAGTCTGTACCACCGAGGTCAGGTGCCAAAGATTGGGCCCAACATAGCGCCCGGCTTCCGCCTCGCTGATCGCGCGCAACTGGAAGCTGGAATCGAATTCGTAAATCCGCACGCCACGCAAGCTGGCATCCGGCAGCACCTCGCGCACGTTGACGAAGGACAGTTCGTCCTTGACCCAAAGGCCGGAACGAAACTCCTGCGCCACCACGGACGACAGCGCCTGCAGGCGCAACTGCTGTGCCTGACGCTCGGCCGGCGGCGCGACGAACTCGCCGAAGGCAAACGTCACAATTGCCATCACGGCACCGATCTTGGCCAGCGCCTGCAGCAGGCCACGTGTCGACAGTCCCGACGCGCGCAGAACCGTGATTTCGGAATGCCGGGCCAGCAGCGTCAGCGCGTAAAGAGTACCGATCAGCACGGCAATGGGCATCAACTCATACACGCGCACCGGCATGGTCAGCGCAACATAAGCTGCGACGTGTCCCATGGTGTAGCCGCCACGACCGACATTGGGCAATTCGTGGATGACGTCGAAGAATCCGAAGAGGGCCAAAAATGCCGCCAGGATCAACGCGGTCGAGGCGTAGATCTCGCGCGCCAGATAGCGCTCGAACACTTTGAAGCGCAGTGTCAACGCCATAGCCGTCCCCACGAAAACACCACAAGGCGCCGCGAGAACAACAACAGCAGGCCGAAGAACATGACGACATGCACCGCCCAGACACCGACGGCAAAGCTCACCTTGCCCTGGATCACCCAAGCCTGGCTCACGCTCAGGAGATTGCTGTAGATCATGTAGGTCAGCAACGCGAACACCAGGTTATTGGTGCGCCCGCCACGCGGATTGGCAAATGACAAGGGAATCGCCAGCAAGGCCAGAGTCAGGGCGGACAAGGGAATGCCGATGCGCCAGACCAGTTCGCCGAGAAAGTCGGGCCGCGGATCCTTCATCAAGTCGAGTGTAGACATGTGCTTGGGTGATTTCTCGACCCCGCGCATCTCGCGCGATTCGGTGCGGATGGCGTAGCGGTCGAATTCCATCACCCGGTATTCCGTGGTGCCCGGCGTGCCCTCGTAACGTCGCCCTTGGCCGAGCACCAGAAAGCGGTCGCCATTGGCATGGACTTCACTGAAACCCTCGGCGGCCGCCATCACGCCGAGGCGACCATGCTGCACCGAACTGATGAAAATGTTCTTGACTCGCCCATCGGCGCCAGCACCGGCCTCGACAAAAAACACCCTTTCGGCATTGCCGGATTCCTTGAACGACCCGGGCGACACGCGCGAGGCATCATCGCGCTGATCCATGCGATTGCGATACTCAGCGCTCTTGTTGAGGGCCCAGGGGGCCAGGAACAGGGAAAACGTCGCTATCACCGCCACCAGTGGCAGCGCGAAGCGCAGCACCGGATTGACCCAGGTCACAAGGGAAACACCGCTCGAAAGCCACACCGCCATTTCCGAATCCCGATAGGCGCGCGACAGGGCGAGCAGCACCGAGATGAACAAAGTCAGCGAAAGGAGGATGGACAGGTAATTGAGCGCATTGAAACCCAGCAGCGCCGCCACCGCCTCGGGGGCGATGCCGCCGCCGGCCGCATCGCCTAACAGGCGAATCAGCTGGGTGGTCAGCAGAATCGCAAAGAGCGCGACAAATACCGCGACGGCGTTCTGGGTAAATTCGCGCTGGGCGGCGCGCCGGAAGATCATGCGGGCTTTGACGTTTTGCAAAAAAACCGGAGATAATGGCCCCGAGGCGATCACGCCCCGGAAGATGACGATTTCTCGAAATTCGAGACCACCCCAGCGAGGAAATAGCCCGTGGAATTTAGCATAAAAAGCGGCAGCCCCGAGAAGCAGCGCAGTGCCTGCGTTGTCGTCGGCGTGTTCGAGCCGCGCAAGCTCTCCGTCCCAGCAGAACTCATCGACAACGCCGCCCGCCAGCACCTGTCCGACCTGCTGCGGCGTGGCGACATGGAAGGCAAGGCAGGCTCGACCCTGCTGCTGCACAACGTCCCCGGCACCGAGGCCGACCGGGTTCTGCTGGTCGGCCTGGGCAAGGAAAAGGAATTCCGCGAGAAGGAATACCGCGATGCCATCGCCACGGCGATCAAGACACTAAACGAAACCGGTGGTTTCGACGGCACGGTATTCCTGACCGAACTACCGGTGAAAAAGCGCGGGGTTTCCTGGCGGGTACGTCAGGCCGCGATGGTCGCCCACGAAACGCTCTACCGCTTCGACCGCCTCAAGTCGAAGAAGGACGACGTCCGCCGCCCGCTGCGCAAGGTGACCTTCTGCGTCGAACGACGCTCCGAACTCGCCGCCGCCGAGGCCGCGCTGATTCAGGGCGAGGCCATCGCCGCAGGTCAATCGCTGATGAAAGACCTGGCCAACCTGCCAGCCAATTTCTGCACGCCGACCTACCTCGCCGAACAGTCACTGGTACTGGCCGGAGAACTCGGTCTGAAAGCGGAGGTGCTCGAACGCGAGGACATGGACAAGCTTGGCATGCACAGCCTGCTGTCGGTTTCACGCGGCTCGCACCAGCCGCCCAAGTTCATCGTTCTGCACTACAACGGTGGAAAATCTGCCGACAAGCCGGTGGTACTGGTCGGCAAGGGAGTCACCTTCGACACCGGTGGCATTTCGTTGAAACCGGCGCCCGAGATGGACGAGATGAAATACGACATGTCGGGCGCCGCCAGCGTGATCGGAGCGATCAAGGCGGCCGCTCTGATGAAACTGCCGCTCAACGTCATCGCCGTCGTGCCGGCCACCGAGAACATGCCGGGCGGCCAGGCCACCCGGCCCGGCGACGTGGTCACCTCGATGTCCGGCCAGACCATCGAGATTCTCAACACCGACGCCGAGGGTCGACTGATCCTCTGCGATGCACTGACCTACAGCGAGCGCTTCGACCCCGCTTGCGTGGTTGACGTCGCGACCCTGACCGGCGCATGCGTCATCGCGCTCGGCCACGTCGTCAGCGGCCTCTTCGCCAACGACGATGGCCTTGCCAGAGAACTTCTCGATGCCGGCCGCGAAGCCCACGACCGGGCTTGGCAGTTGCCGCTGTGGGAAGATTATCAGGAGCAACTGAAAAGCAATTTTGCCGATATGGCGAACATCGGCGGACGCCCCGGTGGATCGATCACCGCGGCCTGCTTCCTGTCGCGCTTCGCCAAGAAGTACGACTGGGCCCACCTCGATATCGCCGGCACCGCCTGGCATGGCGGCAAGAAGAAGGGATCGACCGGGCGCCCGCTACCGCTGCTCGCCCACTTTCTTATGGCACGCGCCGGCATCGCCGACTGATCGCGATGACGCGCATCCTCTTCCTCCATGGTGCAAGCGACCGCCTGGCAGCCGCGGCACGCTGGCTGAACGAGGCTGCAGCAGCAAAACGCAAGGTGCTGGTCTATGTCCCACAGGCGGATGCCGCCACCCAGCTCGACCGCCTGCTGTGGACCCAGGTAGCGACCGGTTTTGTTCCGCACGCCCTTGCCGGGTCACCGCTCGCGGCCGAGTCACCTATCGTCATCACCGATCGCCTCGATGCCATCCCCCACGACAAGGCCTTGCTGAACCTCGGTGACGAACTGCCGTCGGGGTTTTCCCGCTTCGAGGAACTGATCGAACTGATTAGTAGTGACGACGCCGTTCGCCTGCCCGCCCGTGAGCGCTTCAAGTTCTACCGCGAACGCGGCTACGCCCCTGAATCCCGGGAGGTGGGCACCTAGCCGCACTGATGCCATGACAGACGACATCTTAGACAAGGCCGACTCGCTGATGCGCCGCCACCGCGCCTTCGTCGCAGGCGAACCTCCCGTTGCCGCCGTCCCGCCAGCGCCGACTTTTTCGCCAGCGGCGGAAACGGACGTTGTGGCCGAGCCGGCTGCCGAGACCATTACCGAAGTCCCGGAGGCGGAGGACATCCCCGTCCTCACCGAAGTTGTGACCGAGTCCGAGGAAATCGTCCAACCGGCAGCGATCACCAGTGACGACATCGAAGCAATGCTGCGTTCGCGACTGACGACAGCCCTGCCGCATCAGCGTGAAATCCTGCGGCGGGAGCTCGCGCTCTGGCTCGACGAGCAGTTGCCACCACTGCTGATGCGCGTCCTCGACGGCGTCACCGACCAGCTAGTGGCGCAGATCAACACCCAGGCCCGCATGACGCTGTTGCCCAGGCTGCACGCCGCACTCGAAGTCGACACGGAAGCGCCGCCGCCCGCCGACTGAGAGTGGCGGCAACTGCCGCGACCGCCTGTCGCGGGCTGTGCGGCGCTTATAATTGCGGGCTTATCCGCCCCTCTCCCAGCCCCAAGTCATGGAACTCGCCAAGAGCTTCGAGCCCGCCGCCATCGAGCGCCGCTGGTACCCCGAATGGGAGGCGCACGGCTATTTCGCCGCCGGCCTCGACACCACGAAATCGGACAATTTCTGCATCCTGCTGCCGCCACCTAACGTGACGGGCACGCTGCATATGGGCCACGGTTTCAACCAGGCCATCATGGATTCGCTAACGCGCTACCACCGCATGCGCGGCGCCAACACGCTGTGGCAGCCCGGCACCGACCATGCCGGCATCGCCACCCAGATCGTGGTCGAACGCCAGCTCGATGCTCAGGGCGTTTCGCGCCACGACCTCGGCCGAGAGAAGTTTCTCGAAAAAGTGTGGGAGTGGAAGGAATACTCGGGCGGCAGCATCACCCGCCAGATGCGCCGACTCGGCACCAGCCCCGACTGGAGCCGCGAACGCTTCACCATGGATGCGGGCCTGTCCAAGATCGTCACCGAGACCTTCGTGCGCCTCCACAAGGAAGGCCTGATCTACCGTGGCAAGCGCCTCGTCAACTGGGACCCGAAGCTGCTCACCGCCGTCTCCGACCTCGAAGTCGTCAGCGAAGAGGAAGACGGATTCATGTGGGAAATCAGCTACCCGTTCGACTGCGGCAACGGGTCCCTGACGGTCGCCACCACACGCCCGGAAACACTGCTCGGCGACGTCGCCGTGGCCGTTAACCCCGAGGACGAGCGCTACGCCCACCTCATCGGCAAGCATGTCCGCCTGCCCCTGTGCGACCGCAGCATTCCGGTGATTTCGGATGCCTACGTCGACAAGGAATTCGGCACCGGCTGCGTCAAGATCACCCCGGCGCACGACTTCAACGACTGGCAGGTTGGTCATCGTCACGGCCTCGCACCGATATCCATCCTCACCCTCGATGCCCGCATCAACGAGCACGGCCCCGAAAAGTATCGCGGCATGGACCGCTACGATGCGCGCAAGGCCATCGTCGCCGACCTCGAGGCCCAAGGCCTGCTCGTCTCGACCAAGCCGCACAAACTGATGGTTCCCCGCGGCGACCGCACCGGCGTGGTCATCGAGCCGATGCTTACGGACCAATGGTTCGTCGCCATGAGCAAGCCGGGCGACGACGGCAAGAGCATCGCCGCCAAGGCGTTGGAATGTGTCGCGAGCGGCGAGATCAAGTTCGTCCCGGAGCAATGGGTCAACACCTACAACCAGTGGCTCAACAACATCCAGGACTGGTGCATTTCGCGCCAGCTGTGGTGGGGCCACCAGATCCCGGCATGGTATTCGGACGACGGCCGGGTCTATGTCGCCCACGACGAAGCGGAAGCCTACGCACAGGCGAAAATCGACGGCTACGACGGTGGCCTGGAGCGCGATCCGGACGTACTCGACACCTGGTATTCATCGGCACTCTGGCCCTTTTCGACCCTGGACTGGACACCCGAGTGGCCAGCCAAGTCGAATCCCGCGCTAGACCTCTACCTGCCCTCGACAGTGCTGGTCACCGGCTTCGACATCATCTTCTTCTGGGTGGCGCGCATGGTCATGATGACCAAGCACATCACCGGCAGGATTCCCTTCAAGCACGTCTATGTCCACGGCCTGATCCGCGATGCCGAGGGCCAGAAAATGTCGAAGTCCAAGGGCAACGTGCTCGACCCCATCGACCTAATCGACGGCATCGGCATCGACGAACTGGTGAAGAAGCGCACCACCGGCCTGATGAATCCGAGGGACGCCGCCAAGATCGAGAAGCGCACCCGCAAGGAATTCCCGGACGGCATTCCGGCCTTCGGCACCGACGCCTTGCGCTTCACCTTCCTTTCGCTCGCCAGCCCCGGACGCGACATCAAGTTCGACCTGAACCGCTGCGAGGGCTACCGCAACTTCTGCAACAAGCTGTGGAACGCCACGCGCTATGTGCTGATGAATTGCGACGGCCACGATGTTGGCCTCGACGACGCTGCCGATTTCGATTACAGCGATGCCGACCGCTGGATCGTCTCGCGCCTGCAACGTACCGAGGCCGAGGTTGCCAGGCATTTTGCCGACTACCGTTTCGACCTGCTGGCACGCGCCATTTACGAATTCGTCTGGGACGAATACTGCGACTGGTATCTGGAACTCGCCAAGGTTGCCCTGCAATCAGAAAGCGCCGCTGCACAGCGCGCCACCCGGCGCACATTGGTGCGTGTGCTCGAAGCCACCCTGCGGCTGGCGCATCCCTTGATCCCCTTCATCACCGAAGAGCTTTGGCAGTCGCTGAAGGGTCTGACCGGTCGCGAAGGCGAATCGATCATGCTGCAGGCCTACCCGGCAAGCGAACCCGCACGCATCGATGTCTCTGCCGAAAACAAAATCGCCTTACTGAAAGAGATGGTCACGGCATGCCGCAGCCTGCGCGGTGAAATGAACATCTCGCCGGCGCTGAAGGTGCCGCTAGTTGGTGCGGGTGCCAACAGCGACGATACCGCCAGGCTTGAATCACTTGCGCCCTATCTGGCGGCCCTGGCCCGACTGTCGGAGGTTGTGGTCGCGGACGCGTTGCCTGACTCGGACGCACCGGTGCAGATCGTCGGCCAGTTCCGACTGATGCTAAAGGTCGAGATCGACGTTGCGGCCGAGAAGCTACGCCTGGGCAAAGAGCTTGCGCGCATAGAAGGCGAGATAGCCAAGACCGGGAAAAAACTGGAAACGCCAAGCTTTGTCGAGCGTGCGCCAGCAGCGGTCGTGGCGCAGGAGCGCGAGCGCCTGGTCAGCTTCAACGCATTGCGCGAGAAGCTGGCGCTACAGTTGCAGCGCCTCGGGTAAAGCCGGAAAAGTCGGTGCTGGCGCCACGCCGCGGTAGTAAGCGGCGGGCGCGCGGATCGAGCCGGTGTTACTTGACCCCGGCAACGTCTTCCATCATTTTCAGCGTGGAATCAGGATGGTCGCCGATCGCCATGAACTGGCCCATGGTCAGCGACGGGAAGGCCAGCGCGGTGCGGAAGCGGCCGTGCAGCGCCATCACCTTGCCATCAACCACGAACACCTCCCACGGCAGCGCGGCTATGTGCTCGGCGCCGTTGATCTTGCCCATCCAATAGCCTTCACCGGCTTTCGGATCGTTCATCGCCACGCCGAAGACGGCCAGCTTCTTGTCGGCATAGACGATCTCATACACCTTGCTCAAACCGGCAACACCCTTGCCCAGATTATCGTGAACCGCCTTGACGGCGGCATCGAAGTTACCCCAGTCCTTGATGGTGGCGCGGTCATCGAACCGCTCCATGCCGAACATGTATCGGTAGCTCGACAGGTCGTCGGTATCGACTTCGCCACCGAAGGGCTTGCCAGCACCGAAAGCGGTCTGCAACTTGCCAGCGACTGCCTTGTAGGCGCCTTCGGCCTTGCCATAGTTCTTGCGCAGGTAGGCGCGGCCCCAGTATTCCGGGTTGACGTAGGACACCGTACCATCGGACTTGACGCCGACGCGGATGGGAACTCCGACGACAGCAGTACCACCCACCGCCTTGAGCGCGTCGGTCAGGCCGTTGTCGGTCACGACGATAACTCCATGGCTTGGGATGCCCTGCGGCTGATGCTTGCCGACCACGGTGAAACCCGCGCCGGTAAGTTTCTGCTCGGCGGCCGCCATTGCGGCCTTGACACCGCCACCGGCAACCTTGGCATCGGCATGAACAAAGGGTTGCAGCGCCCAGGCGGACACGGCGGCAAGCATCAGGGCAGCACCCGTGAGAATGCGTTTCATGGAGTCTCCTTTTGTTTTGGTGGGTGATAATTTTTTATGAAACGAAGGCCGAAAAAAAATCGGCGACGCAATATGCGTCGCCGATTCTAGCCTGAATTACAGCACCCGGATTAGAAGCGGTTGCTGAACATCGCCTGCCAGCTTTGCTGCTCATGGCTCGCAGTGGCGCCCATGCCGGCATTAGTCTGAGAAACCTTCGGAGAGTACGCATAAGAAAAATCAGCCGACATTTTCTTGTTGATGACGTAGCCAAAGCCCAAAGTCACGTGGGTGTCGACGATGGCAGGAAAAAGCGGGTTGAGATTGCCAGACGGGATCGGGTTCTTTCCGGCGTTATATCCGGCGCGCAGCGTGATGTTGTCGTCCATCTTGTAGGACATGCCCAGTTGCACCACCTGCTGCCGTTGCCAGTTCAAAGGCATGTTGATCGACGCGGTTCCCGCGGCCGATGTAAAGCGGACACGCATGAAATCCATCGCCTTGTCCCAAGCGATGTCCTTGTAGTCGAGGACAAGCTGGAGGCGATCGGTCGCTTGGTACGAAATACCCAGACCGTAGGTTTCCGGCCACTGAAAATCAATCAGCTTGAAAGTGCCGCGGGTTCCGCCAGTGGCAAGGGTTGTGCCGCTGGTATAAGTGCCGTTACCTGACATATCCCCCAGCGAAGTCTTGGAGTGATACACGCCGCCGATGGACAGTTGGGGTGTCGCCGCCCAAGTGAAGCCAAGATTTACCGCCGTACCACTGGTCGTAAGCGCCTGGGAGAACTTGTCGGTACCCTTGTTGAAATCAAAGTGAACAAGACCAATCGAGTTAAGGCCGCCTGTTGTTGTTCCGCCCATTCCGCCGAACTGAGCCGCAGACAGCATAGACTGCATATCCAAGCCACCCCAAACGTAGTCGAACGTACCGCCGACAGTCAAAGTATCGGTCACGCTGAAGACCAGCGGGAACAAGACGCGTCCGACACCGAGCTCGGTGCGCAGGGGAAGGCCGCTACCACCGCTCATCCAAGAGTTGCGACCGAAGTCCGTGCCCATGCCGCCTTGCGACATCATGCCGATACCCCAAGTGACCTTGCCATCCTTGCGCACATAGCCCATGGCAGGCATGTAGAACTCTTTGGCGCTGGAAGCAATACTTCCTGCCCCGGCCGTCGAGGTGGCGCTAACGTCGGGATGAAGACCGCCGACCGCGATATCGACACGGCTGGTGCCGCTGGCACGCAGGCCGAGCGTGGCGGGGTTGTTGATCAGGCCGGCGTTGCCGTTGTCGTAAGCCATCGAGGCACCGCCCATGCCGGCGGCGACCGGGCCGTAGCCCGGAAGGTTCATGCCGTTGGTGGCAAAGGCCGGGGCCGAAAGGCCGGCAACGGCAAGCAGTGCAGCGATCTTCTTGAGCTTCATTTATTTCTCCTCCCGCGACGCAGGGTACGTTGGATCAATGGGTTACAAACCAAACCTGAACTTGCGACTCAGCCCCGTGTTCTGGACTGAGGGACTGTCCGAACTATAGTGGGGCGGACGCATCGCCCGCAACAGAAAAGCGCCCCATCGCGGGGCGCTCATTGTTCATGTTGCAAATTAACAACATCAAATGAAGAGCGTGACGTCGGCCGTCTGGGCAACCGGCAGGAAGGAGGCCGCGCCGACGTAGTCCATGCCGTCGACGAAGTCCTCATGGTTGAAGCCGAAGAGTTCGACGGTCATCTGGCAGACGACGAACTTGACGCCCGCCTCCTGGCTCAGTTCGCGCAGTTCCTCGATCTTGGCCACGCCGTTGTTGGCGATGGTTTGCTGCATCAGCTTGGTGGCCACGGTCTCGAAGCCGGGAATGCCGGCCTGGATGACGTTGGGGATGTTCCAGTTGATGCTCTTGAACCAGTCGGGGCCAAAAGGCATTTTCATCGGCATGCCGGGGTTGCCGAGCGGGCTGACCTTGAGGTCGGAAACGTCCTTCTTGACCAGTTGCAGGCCGTAGAAGGTGAAGAAGATGGTGACGTCCCAGCCCAGCGCCGCGGCGGTCGAGGCGAGGATGAAGGGCGGGTAGGCCCAGTCCAGCGTGCCCTTGGTGGCGATGATGGCCATCGAGGGAGTCTTGGATTCCTGGATTTCCTGCAACTTCTGCGGCAGGATCTCGTCGAGACGCTGGCGGATCAGGTCATCGATGACGGCGATTTCGGGGGTGGCGCCCATGGTGTCCTCCTTAGACATTCAGATTGACGCGGCTGATGTGGCAGTCGCCCGTCACGAATTATTGCTTGATCGACATGATCGGAAAATCGTCAAGCCAATTGCATTGATGCATCCGGCGAGTTGTTGTTGTGTCCGGAACTTGAAGCAACGCAGGCGGAGCACAATCGCGTCCCGCCTGCGGGAAAATCACTTGCGCTTGATGAAGAACTCGAATTCCTTGTTCTTCTCGGCGCTGGACAGCAGTTCGTTGCCGGTCTGCTTGGCGAAAGCCTGGAAGTCTTTCACTGAGCCCGGGTCGGTGGCCAGGATGCGCAGGGTCTGACCGGCGGTCAGTTCAGCCAGGGCCTTCTTGGCGCGCAGGATGGGCAGCGGGCAGTTGAGGCCGCGGGCGTCGAGTTCTTTGTCGAAATTCATTTCGTTTCCTCGCAGAGTGTGTTGTGGGTGAAGGTGGTACGAATCGGTATGAAAAGCGCCAGCACAGTTGGCCGGCGCCGGCGAATTTAAGAGTGTGATGATATTCCTAGGTTGCCTGCCTCGCAACCATCATCGCTGTTGCGATGCAGCAGCATTTCTACCCTATGGCCTGATAGTAAAGGTTTTGCGGATGATTGGCCTGGGCGAAAAAGAACCAGCGCTCGGCCATCAGGCCAAGATACTGCACGATGAAGGCAAGCAGCATGAGTTCCATCGCGCCTTGGCCGGTTAGTGCCCTCGCCAGCAACATGGCGGGAATAACGAAGGCCAGCAGCAGGAATATCCATTTCAGCGACCGCAGGAATCCGGCGCTCTTGCCGTGGAAGAACTCGCGGGTATTGAACGAACCACCCATGAAGCCCTGCGACTTCTGAACGATCCTGGGGTGCTTGATGCCGATAGCCGTCTGTAGCGTGGATTTCGGCTTGAGACGTGCATTGCGAATCAGCGAGGCGACGCGACTGACCAGCCCAAGCAGCGTGATGACGACAGCCCAGCCGGCAAAGAAGCGCACCAGATCCGGCGCGGCGAAGGCTGCGAACACTGTGGCCAGCGTAAAACCAGAGGCGCCGCCAAGCAGGATGTAGTTGATGACCGTCAGCGGCGAATGCCACTCGCGCAGGAAGCGCAGGCAGGCGTAGATCATGCCAGTGCAGACATAGAGCGCGAAGGCGAGCACCCAGCCGACAACACCGAGCACCATCGTCAGATCAATGGCGATGTTGCCGGGCAATGTTGCCAGCACCGGCTTGAAGTCGAGCAGGTGCGCCATGCCATAGAGAAATACCGTGCCCATGAACGCCGGCAGCACGATCACCTCGCGCGACAGCCATGACGTGCGCCACTGCGTCGCCGAACGCCAGGCCCGCTCCGGCCGGCCGAGATGGAAGAACGAGGCGATGAGCCCGCCGATCAGAAACAGCAGGGCAATGAGGCTGCCGTGGGCGTAGAAGGCGTGGCTGTCCTGCTTCGGCAGCAGATCGAACAGGGCGTAGGACTGGGCGGTAAACAGGGCCAGGAAAAGGCCCTGGCCTGCGCCGATGAGCGTGGTGAGAAAAATTACGGAGAACGCGGGATGCATAGTCTATTTCTCGGATTGTGCCGCCGCCGGGCCGCCCCAAGGCGGCAGCAGCCCCCCGTGAGGGGGCAGCGTCCGCGAGGGATACCGTCCCCGGCTGAGCGGGGGACATAAGCCGGGATTGCGAGCGTGGGGGGCCATTATTACCAGGAAGTAACGTCGTCGAGCGAGGGCTCGGACTTGCCGGGTTTGGGCAGCAGGCCATCGACCTTGAGCGGATTGTCGGCGCGCTCGATCTCATCGTGGCGCAGGCGCAGCTTGGTCTTGCGCCGCGGCAGGTAATGGTTGGCCGGGCTGGTGCCCCATTCCGGCATCAGCTGGTAGCCGCCGGATTCGCGGATGGCATGGCTGACCTCGGATTCGGGGTCATGGATGTCACCATAGAGACGGGCGCTGGTCGGGCAGGCGCGCACGCAGGCGGGGCGACGTTCTTCTTCCGTCATCGCCGGATCGTAGAGGCGATCGACGCAGAGGGTGCATTTCTTCATCACCTTCTGCTTTTCGTCGAATTCACGAACGCCGTAGGGGCAGGCCCATGAACAGTACTTGCAGCCGATGCACTTGTCGTAATCGACGAGGACGATGCCATCCTCCTTGCGCTTGTACGAGGCGCCAGTCGGGCACACCGGCACGCAGGGCGGGTCTTCGCAATGCAGGCAGGACTTCGGGAAGTGGACGGTTTCGGTGTTCGGAAACTCGCCGACCTCGAAAGTCTGCACCCGATTGAAGAAGGTGCCCGTCGGATCCTTGCCGTAGGGATTCTGGTCGACCATGGGGCCGGCCTCGCCCGAGGTGTTCCACTCCTTGCAGTTGGTCACGCAGGCCTGGCAGCCGACGCAGACGTTCAAGTCGATTACAAGAGCCAGCTGCGTCATTTGTTTTTCCCCGCGAAGAAGTTCCAGATGCTCTTGCGCTCGGGCTGACCGGGATAGGGCTTCAAGACGTCGAATTGCGGCGAGGTCTGTTCGGGCTCACCCGCCTCGGCCTTGTAGATGCGCACGCGCACGTCGTACCACGCGGCCTGGCCCGTGATCGGGTCGGAGTTGGAGAGCTTGCCGGGGCCAGCCTTGTCGACGCTGGCTGGCAGTTCCTCGGATATCAGGTGATTGAGCAGGAAGCCCTGCTGCGACTCGTTGGCGTCCGGCGTCAGATTCCAGGCGCCGGCGGCCTTGCCGATGGCGTTCCAGGTCCATACCGTGCCCGGCTCCACCGCCTCGGAATGCTTGGCCATGCAACGCACCTTGCCCCACTGCGACTCGACCCAGATCCAGTCGCCGTCGTCGATGCCGGCGACGCGCGCGGTATGGGTGTTGACGTAGAGGTAGTTGTGGGTATGGATCTGGCGCAGCCAGGCGTTCTGCGAATCCCATGAGTGGTACATCGCCATCGGCCGCTGCGTCACCGCGCACAGCGGGTACTTGTGCTTGTCCGAGGTCTGCGATTCCAGTGTCTCGTAATAGAACGGCAACGGGTCAAAATAAGTTTCGACGCGCTTCCGCAGGTGCTCTGGCGGCTTGCGCGTCAGGCCCTTGCCCTGCGCGGCGGTACGGAACTTCTGCAGCACTTCGGAATAGATGTGAATCAGGATCGGCTCGGCATAGCGCGTGATGCGGCTGCGCTGCGACCATTCGAGATAGCCCTTGTTCCAGTTGCGCATGTACTGGTAGCTCTTGGGCAACTCGTAATGGAAGACACAATCATTCTTGGCGTACATCTCCCACTGGTTGGGATTGGGTTCGCCGCGCATGAACTTCTCGCCGCCACGGCCGCGCCAGCCGGACAGGAAGCCGATACCCGAGCCCGGCTCGGTTTCGTAATTGACGATGAAGTCCGGATAGTCGCGATACTTGCGCGTACCGTCCTTGTTCACGAATACCGGCAGCTTGAGTCGGGTGCCGATTTCGATCAGTACTTCCTGGAACGGCTTGCACTCGCCCATCGGTGGCACCACGGGGATGCGCACGGAATCGACCGGGCCGTCGAACTCCGAAATCGGCCGGTCAAGAATGGACATGACATCGTGGCGCTCAAGGTAGGTCGTATCCGGCAGCACCAGATCGGCGAAGGCCGTCATCTCCGACTGGAACGCATCGCAGACGACGATGAAGGGAATCTTGTATTCGCCACTCATTGGCCCGTCTGTGTTCTTGTCGTTCAACATATTGCGCACTTCGACCGCGTTCATGGTCGAGTTCCACGACATGTTGGCCATGAAGATCAGCAGGGTGTCGATGGTATACGGATCACCGCGCCAGGCATTGGTGATGACGTTGTGCATCAGGCCATGCACCGATAGCGGATACTCCCAGGAGAAGCCCTTGTCGATGCGCACTGGCGTGCCGTCTTCGTTGACAAAAAGGTCGTCCGGATCCGACGGCCAGCCCAGCGCCATGCCGTCGAGCGGATGATTCGGCTTGATCGCCAGCGGCGTGTTCGGCGTGCGCGCGCAAGGCGGAATCGGCCGCGGGAACGGCACCTTGTGGCGGAAGCCGCCCGGACGGTCGATGGTGCCCAGCAGCGACATCAGGATGGCGAGTGCCCGGATGGTCTGGAAACCGTTGGAATGTGCGGCCAGGCCACGCATGGCGTGGAAGGACACGGGATTGCCGGTGACCGTGTCGTGATCAACGCCCCAGGAGTCGGTCCAACTGATCGGCAACTCGATGCGCTGGTCGCGCGCCGTGACCCCCATTTCGCGGGCAATGCGGCGGATGGTATCGGCGGGAATGCCGGTGATGCCTGCGGCCCATTCCGGCGTGTAACTCTCGACGCGTTCCTTGAGCAACTGGAACGAGGGCTTTACCGGCGTGCCGTCGCGCAACTCGAATTCGCCGAGCAGCTTGGGATCGGCGCCCGCGGTATGGGTCACCACCGCCTTGTTGGTATTGCGGTCCCACCACAGCTTGTCCTGCGGGTCGTAGCAGGCCTCTTCTTCCGGCACTTCGGTGCGCAGAAACATGCCGAACTCGTCGCTGTTTTCATCGACGTTGATCAACTGGCCGGCATTGGAATACTTGACCAGGAACTCGCGATCATAGAGTCCAAGCGCGATGATCTCGTGGATGAATGCGAGCAGCAGGGCGCCGTCGGTGCCGGGACGAATCGGCACCCACTCGTCGGCAATCGCCGAATAACCGGTGCGCACCGGATTGATGGAAATGAAGCGGCCGCCGTCACGCTTGAACTTGCCCAGCGCCATCTTCAGCGGGTTGGAGTGATGGTCCTCGGCGGTGCCGATCATGACGAACAGTTTGGAGCGGTCAAGGTCGGGGCCGCCGAACTCCCAGAACGATCCGCCGATGGTGTAGATCATGCCGGCGGCCATGTTTACCGAGCAGAAGCCGCCGTGCGCCGCGTAGTTCGGCGTGCCGAACTGACGAGCGAACAAACCCGTCAACGCCTGCATCTGGTCGCGGCCGGTGAAGAGGGCGAACTTCTTCGGATCGGTGGCGCGAATCTTCGCCAGGCGCTCGGAAAGAATCGTAAACGCCTCTTCCCAGCTGATCGGCTCGAATTCTCCGGCACCTCGCTCGGCACCGGGCTTGCGCCGCAGCGGCCGGGTCAGGCGCGCCGGCGAGTACTGCTTCATGATGCCCGAGCTGCCCTTGGCGCAGATCACACCCTTGTTGAGCGGGTGGTTGGGGTTGCCATCGATGTAACGCACCTGACCGTCGCGCAAGTGCACTCGAATGCCGCAACGGCACGCACACATGTAGCAGGTGGTGTTCTTTATCTCCGTAACCGGAGCAGAAGCGGAAGTGGCTTGCATGGGCGGCGGGCAAACAGTAAATTAGAACTTATCGATATTCTGACAAAATTTGATCCAGATCAACAAGCGGAAAGTTTTTATTTCCGAATAAACTCCCCAATCCCCTGCTAACGGCAAGGAAAGTGATCCAAACACCATGACTACCAACTTCCCCGACTTTACTCCACGCGAGCGCAAACTCGTCGCCCAGACGCTGCGCGAACGCTACGGCATGGACGTGCCCATCGAATCCGCCGAGGCGGAGATCATGCTCGACCAGCTGACAGAAGCCCTGGACACCTGCCCGTCGCTGACCTGGCAGGAGCGCGATGCCAATTTCGTCGTCATCAAGACCGGCGACAACCGCTTCCGCTGTCAGTTCTACTACATCGCGACCGAACAGTTCGGTACCGGCAAGGATGAATACGACAACATCGGCGACTGTATCATCACCCTGCTGCAGGTGCAGGCCGACCATGAACTGACGCGCAAGGGCATCAAGTCCGGCATGAATGCCGTCGATTTCAGCAAAGCCAACGACGGCGAAGAGTACTACGGGCCGCTGATCATCTAGACCACACGCCATGACCCTCGACCGCGCCCGCGAGCTTCTCTCCCGCCAGCTTAGCTTCGGCGGCGGCTACCAGCGCAACGGCGCCCGCCTGGTTCTGGCCGAGGTGGCGCATGAGCATGGCCAGGCAGCGGTCGACACACTCATCGCCGAGTTGAAACTCGATAGCGTGTTCGGCTTTGCCATCGGCGAACACTTCACGACCCCGGGAAAGAAATGAAAATCTGCATCGTCTCCGACAGCCACGACCGCGCCCAGCATCTTTCGGCCGCCGTCACCGAAGCCAAGGCCCAGGGCGCCGAAGCCGTGATTCATTGCGGCGACATCATCGGCGGCAACACCTTGCGCGCCACGCTCAAGCTGGAACTACCGATGCATGTGGTCCACGGCAACAATCTCGGCGACCCGGTGGCCATCGGCCGACTCGCCTGCAACTCCAATTCGCTGCTGCACTATCACGGCCACGATGCCGGCATCACCCTCGGCGGGCGTCGCGTCTTCATCACCCACTATCCGCATCTGGGCCGCGGCATGGCCTGCACCGGCGACTACGACGTAGTGTGTTGTGGCCACAGCCACGAAGCGCTGATCACCCAGGAAGCCAACATCCTCGGCGGCAAGACCTGGCTGGTAAACCCGGGCACCGTTGCCGGCATCGCCGGCGCACCGGCAACCTGGATTCTCGGCGACCTCGACACCATGACTTTCGAACTGCGCCGGACACCGACCTGATTCACCCAGCAAAAAGTCGGCGCTAGCGATACGGCGCCAACGCAAAATGACGCCGCAAACTGCAACCCGCCAATTCACTCAAATTTACGAGGCCTATTGGTCAATAGGATTTTTTTTATCAAATTCTTGATTTTGGCCGGTTTGGCCGCAGAAGCCCGAGAGTAGAATCGACGCGTTCATCCTGAACACCCGAACACTCTTCATCGGAGGCTCGATGTGACGGCTTCAATTGCTACTGGCCAGACGATCCTTGTCGTTGGCGGCGGAATCTCAGGCATGACCGCTGCCCTGGAGGCCGCTGAATGCGGCAAACAGGTGATCCTGGTCGAAAAGACCCCAACGCTCGGCGGCCGCACTGCCCAGCTCTATCGCTACTTCCCCAAGATGTGCCATCCCACCTGCGGGATGGAGATCAACCTCAAGCGCATCAAGGGCAACCCCAATGTGCGCGTGATGACCATGACGGAAGTCACCGAGGTAACCGGTTCGCGCGGCAACTATGCCGTCACGCTCAAGGTTGCGCCACGCCACGTCAACGAAAACTGCACCGCCTGCGGCGACTGCGGCAAGGCGGTGGCCAGCGAGATCGCGGACGACTACAACTACGGCCTGGGCAAGGTCAAGGCAGCTTACCTGCCGCACCCGATGGCCTACCCGCAGCGCTACGTCATCGACCCGTCGATTGCCGGAACCGCCGAGGGCGAAGCCGCCAAGGCGGCCTGCAAGTACGACGCCATCGATCTCGGCATGAAGGAAGAGTCAGTCCAGCTTACCGTCGGCGCCGTGGTCTGGGCCACCGGCTGGCGGCCGTATGACGCCAACAAGATTCAGCCCTACGGCTACGACCGCTACGCCAACGTGATCACCAGCGTCGAATTCGAGCGCCTGGCCGATCCGCATGGCCCCACCGGCGGCAAGATTTTGCGCCCGGGCGACGGCAAGGAAGCGAAGAACATCGCCTTCATCCAGTGCGCCGGCTCGCGTGACGAGAACCACCTGCGCCACTGCTCGCGCATCTGCTGCATGGCCTCGCTCAAGCAGACACAATACGTGCGCGAAGCCTGGGGCGACGAGGGCAAGTCGACGGTGTATTACATCGACATCCGCGCCATCGACCGCTTCGAGGACTTCTACCAGATGGTGCAGAAGGACGCGACCGTCAGCTTCGTCAAGTCCAAGGTCGCCCGCATCGCCGAGAACGCGGCCAACGGCAACCCGGTGCTCCACGGCGTCGATACCGAGGGCTACCACCGCTACGCCACCGAGCACGACCTCGTCGTCCTCGCCGTCGGCATGGAGCCGGAAGTCACCGGCGTCAAGCTGCCCGACGACATCATCCTTGATTCCTCGAATTTCATCGAGGGTTCCAAGGACGGCGGCATGATCGGCGCCGGCGCGGCATCCAGCCCGCTCGACGTCAACCGCGCGGTGCAAAGCGCCACGGCGGCCAGCCTGAAGGCAATCCAAGTGATCCACAAAACTGCTTCGACGGAGGCCGCGTAACCATGGCCGACAACAAATTCGCTGCTTACATATGCTCCGGTTGCGGCATCGGCGACACGATGGACGTCGCCGGCCTGGAGAAGATCGCCACCCGTGAAGGCAAGATGACGGTGGTCAAGAACCACCCCTTCCTCTGCAATGCCGAAGGCGTGCAGATGATCAGGGACGACATCGCCAACGAGGGCGTCACCCACCTCTGCATCGCCGCCTGCTCCCGCCGCGCCAAGGCCGAGGCCTTCGCCTTCCCCACTGCCGCCGTTTCCCGCGCCAATCTGCGCGAAGGCGTGCTCTGGGCGGTGGCCGAGGGCGCCGACCATGACGAGATCCGCCAGGAAATGGCCGAGGACTACGTCCGCATGGGCTGCGCCGAAGTCAAGAAGATGAAGCTGCCCGAGGGCAACCCGAACAAGGGCGACGCGCAGAACAAGCGCATCCTGGTGGTCGGCGGCGGCATGTCCGGCATGACGGCGGCGCTGGCCGCGGCAGACGCCGGCTACGAAGCCGTTCTGGTCGAGAAGACCGGCGCGCTCGGCGGTTTCGCTTCCAAGCTTTGGAAGCGCGTGCCGTTCAGCAGCCCCTACGCCGAACCCCAGGCCACCGGCGTCGAGGAAATGGTTGCCAAGGTCACGGGCAACCCGAAGATCAAGGTTCACCTGAACACGACGGTCACCGAGACCGCCGGCTCTCCCGGTCGCTTCAAGATCAATCTGGCGCAGGAATCCGGCAGCGTCAGCGAGGAAAGCGTCGGCGCCATCGTCCAGGCCAGCGGCTTCACCCCCTACGACATGGCCAAGCTGCCCGAACTCGGCGGCGGCCAGGCCAACGTGGTCGACCAGGCCGGGCTCGAAGCCCTGGCCAAGTCCGCCAACGGCAGCGCCATCAAGCGCGCCGACGGCAAGGAAGTGAAATCCGTGGTGTTCGTGCAGTGCGCCGGCCAGCGCGACGACAGCGGCACCCACCTGCCCTACTGCTCCGGCCATTGCTGCGCCACCAGCATCAAGCAGGCAATGTATTTCAAGGACGCCAACCCCGATGTCGACACCGTGGTCATGTACACCGACCTGCGCGTGCCGGGCATGGGCGAGGACTTCTATCGCAGCGCCCAGCAGAAGGGTGTGATCTTCACCAAGGGCAAGGCCTCCAAAGTCAGCGGCGGTGATGCCTGCAAGGTCGAATTCAAGGACCTGATCCTTGATGAAGAGACCTCGACCGATGCCGACCTGGTGGTGCTCGCCACTGGCCAGGTCGCCAACGCCGGCGTCAATCTCGACGACTGGACCGAGGTGAACACCAAGGCCGAAGGCGGCGATGAGGCGGCCAAGACCCAGCGCACCGAGATGAAGACGATTTCCGTCCTCAACCTCAACTACCGCCAGGGCCCGGACATGCCGCAGTTCAAGTACGGGTTCGCCGACTCGCACTTCATCTGTTTCCCCTACGAGACGCGTCGCACCGGTATCTACGCCGCCGGCCCGACCCGCCGGCCGATGGACATGCTGCAGGCAACCGAAGACGCCACCGGCGCGGCGCTGAAGGCCATCCAGGCCGTCGAGAACGCTTCGCAGGGTCGTGCCGCCCATCCGCGCGCCTGGGATCTGTCGTTCCCGTCCGCCCGCCTCGAGGGCTGCACCCAGTGCAAGCGCTGTACGGTGGAATGCCCCTTCGGCGCCATCGACGAAGACGAGAAGCGCTTCCCGGTCTTCAACGAACAGCGCTGCCGCCGCTGCGGTACCTGCATGGGCGCCTGCCCGGTACGCGTCATCTCCTTCGAGAACTACTCCTGCGACACCGTCGGCAGCCAGATCAAGGCGGTCAACGTGCCGGACGAGGACGAAGAGAAGCCGCGCATCCTGATCCTCGCCTGCGAAAACGACGCCTACCCGGCGCTCGATATGGCTGGCGTGCAGCGCCTCAGCTACTCGGCCTACGTTCGGGCGATTCCGGTGCGCTGCCTCGGCTCGGTCAATACCATCTGGATCACCGATGCGCTGAACGCCGGCTACGATGGCGTGATGATGATGGGCTGCAAGAAGGGTGACGACTACCAGTGTCACTTCGTCAAGGGCTCGGAAATGGCCTACTACCGCATGAGCAAGATCGGCGACACCCTGAAGCAGTTGGGCCTGGAGCCCGAGCGCGTGCAGACGCAGGAGGTTGCCATAACCGACAATGCGCGTGTGGCCAAGCTGATCAACGACTATGTTGAACAACTCAACGAAATGGGTCCCTCGCCGATGAAGGGCTTCGGCTAAGAAGGAGCGGATGACAAAATGACAAACGCAAACCAGCAAGCCGTCGCGCGCTACAAGAACAACTTCCTCAAGGAAGTCGAAGAGCGCGTCGAAGAAGGCGACATGGTCAAGATGTGCATGCAGTGCGGCGTCTGCGCGGGCTCCTGCCCGCTCGGCTCCGCATGGGAACATTCGCCGCAGAAGATCTTCATGATGATCCGCGCCGGCAAGCGCGACGAGGTTCTGCAGTCCGACTCCATGTGGATGTGCACCTCATGCTACAACTGCATCGTGCGCTGCCCGCGGCAGCTGCCGATCACCCACATCATGCATGGCCTCGCCAACTACGCACACCGACTCGGCATCGCCCCCAAGGGCCAGCCGACGCGCGAGTTTGCCAAGACCTTCTGGAACAACCTGATCAAGCGCGGCCGCACCAACGAGCTGACGCTGACCCTGGCCCACTACTTCGCCAATGGCATCGGTCCCGGCATCAAGACGGCGCTGAACATGCAGAAGATCGGCCTGGGCATGGTGATGGCCGGACGCCTGAACCCGATGGAAATCTTCGGCGGCCACAGTGTCAAGGACCTCAAGGGTTTCCATGCCGTGCTGGCAAAGGCGAAGGAAATCGAAGACCGCAAAAAGGGCTTTGCCGCCTAGTATGGCCCCCCACGCTCGCAACAACCGCTCGCTGCCCCCTACGGGGGGGCGTACGCCGCCTTGGGGCGGCCCGACGGCGGCGTAATCCCCTCACGGAGATCAGAAAGATGGCGAAAAAGGAATACGCGTTCTACCCCGGTTGCTCGTCGCAGGCCAAGTCCTCCGCCGCCAACTACCTGACCTCGGTCAACACGATGTGCGACAAGCTCGACATCAAACTGACCGAGATTCCCGACTGGAACTGCTGCGGCGCTTCCATCGGCTATGCCGAGGGTGGCGAGCTGCCGCGGTTGGCGATCAATGCCCGCAACTTCGCGCTGGCCGAGCAGCACCTGCCGGGCAAGGACATCGTCGCCACTTGTGCCGCCTGCTGGCTGGGTGCGCGCGAGACCAAGGAGCGCCTCGATCACACCTCGCAGCTGATGAAGGAGACCAACGAGGCACTGGCTGCCGCCGGTCTCAACTATCAGGGCAAGGTCGAGATTCGGCACATGGTCGAAGTGCTGATCGAAGACCTCGGCTACGACGCCATCAAGCAACCGGTGGTGAAGTCGCTCGACGGCCTCAAGATCGCCGGCTACGTCGGCTGCCAGACCAACCGCCCCTTCGGCATCGTTGGCGAGTCGTTCGAGAACCCCAAGTATCTGGACAAGTTCATCGAAGTGCTGGGCGGCGAGCCGCTGGAAAAGTACGAGCAGAAAGTCACCTGCTGCGGCGGTGCGCTGGCCTTCTCGGAGCCCGAGAAGTCGCAGAAGCAGATCAAGGACATTGTCGAATCGGCGCTGGATCACAAGGCCGAGCTGATCGTCACGCCCTGCCCGCTATGCCAGGCCAACGTCGAGGTCTACCAGTCCGAGATCAACCGCAAGCAGGGCACCAACTTCGCCGTCCCCGTGGTCTATTACTCGCAGCTGATGGCGGTCGCCTACGGCAGCACTGCCAAGGAAGCCGGCCTCGACGGCCAGCTGATCCGCACCGAGGCACTCGAGAAGATCGCCAACAGGTAAGTAGAGGCCGCCATGGAAAAGTCCGCCTACAAGTCGCTGCCGATGAAGATCATCAAGGAGGGCACGAGTTACCTGCCCCCTGGCGGCGGCGTTCCCGGTGTCGTCAAGATGGACTCGCCGGCGGTAGCCGTCATGACCGACCTCTGCCAGGTGCCGGCGGCGACCATCCGTTCCGATGCCACGGCGGCCCAGGCCAGCCAGGCCATGATCGCCCGTGGCGTGCGTTTGCTGCTGGTCGTCGATGCCGCCGGCTACGTTGAGGGTGTCATTACTGCCCGGGACACCATGGGCGAGAAGCCGGTCAAGATGCTGGAAGAAAAGGGCGGGCGCCACGATAATCTGCGTGTCGCCGACCTGATGACTCCGCGCGACCGGATCGAGGGCATCGAAATGGCCAATGTACTCAAGTCCATGGTCGGCCACATCGTCACCACCCTGCGCGATTCGGCACGCCAGCACGCGCTGGTAATCGACAACAACCCGATCAACGGCGAGGAGCGGATACGCGGAGTGTTCTCCGCCACGCAGATCGCCCGCCAGCTTGGCATCTCGATCCAGACCTTCGAGGTAGGCACCACTTTCGCCGCCATCGACTCGGGGCTGGAGCGCTGGGATTTCGGCAAGCAGGTAACGCAGCGCTGAAGCACGACAACGCTGATCGAATCTGGCGCCCACGGGCGCCATTTTTTCGCCTGCCGCCATGCCGCACAAAAAGTCGGCGGTAGCGGGACGGCGAGGGATTCGGGTGCGGCCTTAGATGGTCAGACGCCGATAGATGTCGGCCACCTTGTAGGGCAGCTTGGCAACGTCATCCACCACCGTGTAGCGTGCAGCACCGTAGAGGTGGGGCAGATAGTCGCGGGCCTCCAGGTCCAGCGTGATGCAGAAGGGACGGATGCCGGCGCGGGTGGCTTCGAGCAATGCCCGGCGCGTATCCTCGATGCCATACTGGCCGCGGTAGTTGTCGTTGTAATCGTCGGGTTTTCCGTCCGATAGCGTGATCATCAGCCGCGTCTTCGCTTCGATCTGGAGCAGCAGGTCGGTGGCATGGCGAATGGCGAAACCCATGCGCGTGTAGTCCTGCGGCCGGATACCCGAAATACGTCCGCGCACCGCCGCGTCGTAGGGCTCATCGAAACGTTTGATGCGGAAAATTTCGCACTTCTTTCTCGTCATGCCGGAAAAGCCGTAGATGGCATAACGATCGCCCAGCGCCTCGAACGCTTCGCACAGCAGGATCAGTGCCGCGCGCTCGGCTTCGTTGATCCAGCCCAGGGTCGAGCCGCTCATGTCGATCAAGAACAGGGCCGCGATGTCGCGTTCCGAGCGATGCAGGCGGGTCAGCACGCGGTCGTTCCACTCCTGTCCGGCATGGTGCTCGGCGATGCTTTCAACCAGCGCATCGAAATCGACGTCGTCGCCTTCGACCTGGCGCTTGTCGCGGCGATCGGCATCGCGCATGGCCTCGAAAGTGCGCCGCAATTGCCGCGCATGGCCGGCATAGCGCCGCAGCACCCCGGCGACGAAATCGTCATCCACCGGTGCCACCTCGCGGCTGCGCATGACGCACCAGTTCTTGCGATAGTGGCTGCGACCGTAGTCCCACTCGGGAAAAAAGGTCGCGCCCTCCTCGTGATAAGTGCCTTGCCAGACATTCCCCGGATCCTTGCCCTCGGGCTTGATCAGTTTCGGGTCATATTCCCCCGGCCCGGCAGCCTGCAGATAATCCGGCGGAATCTCGCCGAGGTCGAGCTGAATCGAAGTCAGCAACTGGCGAACGTTTTCCGGCACCGGGACCGGCGCGCCATCGATGGCGATTTCAAAGCGCGGCAGTTCCATCACTTCGCTCGCCACCGTTCGGAGTTCGATTTCGGGCGGGAGCGCATCTGGCCGAGGTGCCTGCTGACGATCCTCTAGCAAGTCGTTAAGCTTGACCTTGAGCAGCATTTTTTCGCGGGCGATGCGCGCCGCCATTCGTTCCGCCACGCGCTCCGGACGCATCTCGCCGGCCCATGGCGGCATCTCCGCCGCCGCACTCACGGCATAGGCGGCATCGAGCAGGCGCAGCGTATCCTCGACGGTAGCGTCCGCAGCGGCGAGCGTCGCAGCGAAGGCGGCCCAACTCGGCTCGTCCGCCGTGTCGCCACCACCGACTTTTCGCAGCCGTGCCATCTCGCGCGCCAGCCCCTGCAGTTCGCGGCCGATGCAGGCTTCCAGGCGCAGGGTTTCGAGGGCGTGGAACAATTGCTGTGCCCGCTCCGGATCGGGGTAGCGGCGACACTGTTCGGCGACATCGGCACGGAAGGTACCAAAACGGGTTTGAGCCCACAACAGCGTGACGGTCAGCTTGCCGAGCACGAAGTTGTCGGCGGCACTTTCCATTTCGGCAATTACGGGGGGCAGGTAGAGCGTCTCTCCGTCGGTCCACGCCACGTCACCGGATTCGAGGCGCAATTCGCGCCCGGAAAGTCCGCGAATGAAATTGCGCAGGATGCCGGCGATGTCGTCGAACACTGCGCCCGCCGCACGCTCGCGGCCGAGGCGAACGAAGCGCTGGGGGTCGCGCAGCACATCCAGCGCCGCCTTTAGGCCGTCGCGGTCGCAGGCATCGACAGCCTGCATTATCCACGCCTCGACCGTGCGCGAATCGGTGTGCTCCAGCATCTGCGGCACATGGCGGGCGACCATGTAGGCCACGTGCGGATTGACCGTTGCCGTGCGCCGCACCCAGTCCATGGCAAAGCTGCGCTCAGTGGCGGGCAGGGCCGCGATGGCCAGCGCCAGTGGCTCGATCGGCAGGCGGGTGAATTCGGCTTCGAGCCAGCGCTCCAGCTTTTGCTCGATCTCGCCGGCCGTTTCCGGCGTCGTCATCAGAATACCGATGAGGACAATTCGTGAATCGCCGCGAGCATCTCCGGCTCGTCGGTGACAGCCTGGGCTATGGCGGCGCGGCAGGCGGCAACCGGGGTGACGCCGTCGGCTATGAGTTTGCCGGCGTGCACCAGCAGGCGCGTGCTGGCGCCTTCGTCGAGACCGCTGCCCTTGAGGTTGCGTGTCATCGCGGCGAACTTGACCAGGCGCGCGGCGAGATCCGCCCCAATGCCGGTCTCGCGGGCAACAATGGCGGCCTCCAACTCAGGATCCGGATAGTCGAACTCGAAGGCGACGAAGCGCTGCCGCGTGCTCTGTTTGAGTTCCTTCAGCACGCTCTGGTAGCCCGGGTTGTAGGAAATCACCAGCATGAAGCCTTCCGGCGCATGCACCAGTTCGCCGCGCTTTTCGATCGGCAGCACGCGCCGCGAGTCCGCCAGCGGGTGGATCACCACCATCGTGTCCTTGCGCGCCTCGACCACCTCGTCGAGGTAGCAGATGGCGCCGGCGCGAACGGCGGCCGCGAGCGGGCCGTCCATCCATACCGTCTGGCCGCCAACAATCAGGTAGCGGCCGACCAGGTCGGCTGCGGTCAGGTCGTCATGGCAGGCGACCGTGACCAGCGGCCGCTTGAGTTTCCACGCCATGTATTCGACGAAGCGCGTCTTGCCGCAACCGGTCGGCCCCTTGAGCAGCACGGGCAGGCAATTGCGGTAACTCGACTCGAACAGCGACACTTCGTCGCCGACGACTTGGTAGTACGGCTCCGCGTCTACGATCGCCAACTGGGGCGAGATCAGTTCGACATCCTGCATGCAACAACCTCAATCGCGCGAGCAGCTGCCACCCGCGTCGTCGCATACACCGAGGCCGGAGTCTTCCTCGTTGAAACCCTCCCTGGCCATTTCCTCATCAAGCCTGGCTCGCTTTTCGGCGGCCTCTTGCTCGATTTCGACCTGGCGCACCTGCCAGTTCTTGAGGCGCTCCTTGGCGGCATCTTCGTTCATGGCGATGCTCTGCTCGCCGAACAGCACCTGTTTGAGGAAGCGGAAGGAGAACTGCAGCAGCTCCGCGTCGTCGGCGAGAACCAGCGTGCGTTCTGCGTCGCTCATCGCGAAAAGCTTGGCGAATGCCTCGCTCTCGACGAAGCTGTGGAAGGTATCGATGTCGTAGCAGGCCATGAAGAACAGCTGCCGACTCTTGAGCGAGGGAGCGCCGATTGACGGACCCGAAGATTTTTTCTTGAGCACCAGTTGGCGCCAGCCGCGCGCCAGCTCGTCGTATTCGGGGATGCCCTGTTCCTGGCGGTAGTCGTCGATGCTGATGTTGCGTGCCACTTCGTGGCCCTTGCAGTGGTCTTCCTTGACGATGGCGTAGGACTGGCGATCGACGAATTCATCCTGGCGCCGCATCGACAGCAAAGCCACCGGGTAGTAGCGGCAGGCCGTCGGGCGGTCGGCGTAAACGCCGCAACCTTCCGGCTTCATGAAGCGGCAGGCGGTTCCGTTCACGACCGGGCGCAGTTTGACGCCGGCCAGGCCGTCCTTTTCCATTTCATAGGGAACGGTGTATTCGCGCAGGAATTCCGTGGAACTGATACCCAGGTGCTTCTTCAGGCGGACGATGTCGTAGGGCGTCAGGGAAATGTCGATATTGGCGCAACAGGCATTCCAGCAGGAAATGCCCTGGTGGCAGGAAAACTGGATCTGGTGGTCGCCTTCCACCATGTTGGGCACGACGGGGCTTTGCGGGAACGGAACATCGGGTTTGGACATCGGACACCTCTATGGGAATTGCAATTACACGTTGTCAAAGGGTACGCGAGCAGGTCGAAATTTGCGACCCCTTTGAAAACGGGGATACAGCGACCCCGAAAGAAAAACCGGACGCCCCGGTAAAGGGACGTCCGGCCATTGACTGCCAGTTACAACTTAGTGCGGCGCAGCGGCCTTGAACAGCTTCGACTTGTCGACCAGGTCGACGTGCTTGCGCTTGAAGCAGGTCCACTTCTTGGACTTCTTGTCGTAGATCGAGTTCACGAAGCAATGCCAGTTCTCCTCATCGACGAAGTTCTTGTCGGTGCGGTAGTAGAAGCCGGGGTAACGGCTCTCTTCGCGGAACTGGATGTGCTTCATGTGGGCTTCGGCCGTCAGGATGCGATGGTAGTTTTCCCAGGCGCGCAGCAGTTCGTGCAGGTCCTTCGCACGCATCTTCTGCGAGTCTTCCTTCAGCATCTCGAGCTTCTCTTCCGCAACAGCCAACATCTTGTCGTTGGTGTTGTAGTAGGTCGCAACGCCCGCAACATACTCGTCCATGATCTTCTGCAGACGGAACTGCAGCATCTTGGGCGTAATGTAGTTGGGGTTGACGTCGATCGCGGTCGAATAGTCCTTGAACTCGAGGAAGTTGCGCACCGGCTTCCAGATCGCCTCGGCGATCTGCTCGGGGGTCTCGTCGAGCTCGACATTGACGTCGGCGTTGTCCAGGCAGTACTTGACCATGGCCTTGGCGGCCATGCGACCTTCGGCATGCGAACCGGAGGAGAACTTGTGACCGGAGGCGCCCACGCCGTCGCCGGCGGTGAACAGACCCTTGACGGTGGTCATCGAGCGGTAGCCCCAGTTCCAGCCCGAGGGCAGGTGGGCAGGAATGCCGTCGTACTCTTCCTTGGTCGGCGCACCGCAGTCGGTCGGACCGGACACCCAGATGCCGCAGCAGCCGGAGTGCGAGCCGAGCAGGTAGGGCTCGGTCGGCATCAGCTCGGACATTTTCTTCTCGGGCTCGATGTTCTCACCAACCCAGACGCCGCACTGACCGATACACATGTCGAGGAAGTCTTCCCAGGCCTCGGCTTCGAGGTGCTTGACTTCTTTCGGCGACAGGGTCTCGCGCAGCTTGGCCAGCGCGGTGACGGTGTCCATGTAGATCGGGCCGCGACCTTCCTTCATCTCCTTGAGCATCAGGTGGTTGCGCAGGCAGGAAGCGGGAACGGCGGCCTGGCCATAGGGCGGGTAGTCGTTCAGCATGTCCTTGTTCTTGGTCATGTAGTCTTCGCCGTAGGCGTTGGCTGCACGAGCCTTGAACAGGAGGAACCAGGCGCCGACCGGGCCGTAACCGTCCTTGAAGCGGGCGGGCACGAAGCGGTTTTCCATCATGGTCAGCTCGGCACCGGCTTCCGCCGCCATCGAGTAGGTCGAACCGGCGTTCCACACCGGGTACCAGGCACGGCCGGTACCTTCACCGACGGAGCGCGGACGGAAGATATTCACGCAGCCACCAGCGGCCAGCATGATGGCCTTGGCCTTGTAGATGTAGATCTTGTTCTCGCGGACGGAGAAACCAGCGGCGCCGGCGATGCGGCCCGGATCGTTCTTGTCGTTGATCAGGTGCACAATGAAGACGCGCTCCTGGATGCGGTCAAGGCCGAGGGCTTTCTTGGCGGCTTCAGCGACGATCCACTTGTAGGATTCGCCGTTGATCATGATCTGCCACTTGCCCGAACGGACCGGCTGACCGCCGTCCTTCAGCAGGGGCAGGCCTTCCTTGATGGCTTCGGCACCGTCGTGACGCACACCGGCGGCATCGGTTTTCCAAATGGGCAGGCCCCACTCTTCGAACATGTGCACGGAGTCATCAACGTTGCGGCCCAGGTCGTAGGCCAGGTCGTCACGGGTGATACCCATCAGGTCGTTGGAGACCATGCGGGCGTAGTCGGCGGGGTCCTGCTTGTCGCCGATGTAGGTGTTGATGGCGGACAGGCCCATCGCGACGGCGCCGGAGCGGTCCATCGCGGCCTTGTCGACCAGCTTGATTTTCAGGTCTTTGCCGGTCTCGGCCTTGACGGCCTCGGCCCAGCGCATCATTTCGTAAGCGGTACCGCAGCAGGCCATGCCGCCGCCGACCAGCAGGATGTCCAGTTCTTCTTGGACGACTTCCGGTTTGTCAAAAGTTCCAGCCATTTTTTATTCCTCGTTCAATGATTACTTGCGGATCAGTTCGGCGGGGTTTCCAGCGCGGAAACCGCCCATCATGTCGCGGGTAAACGAACCGGTCTGCTCGATATCGGCCAGCTTGGGCATCGGCTTGCCGCCGAACGGATCGATGGAACCCTCGGGCGTGGTGCGGATCGGGAACTTGAAGCGCTTGATGTTGCCGTTGCGGAATTTGATGGTCCACATGATGGAATCGGAACCGCGCATCGGCTGCACCGAGCCGCCCAGCGGCACGACGTCAGCGTAGTGACGGCACTCGATGGCGCCCTGCGGGCAGATCTTGACGCAGGAATAGCACTCCCAGCACTGCTCTGGCTCCTGGTTGAACGCCTTCATGGCGTGGCCGGTATCGGAACCGTCCTTGTCGAGCTTCATCAGGTCGTGCGGGCAGATGTACATGCAGGCGGTCTTGTCTTGACCCTTGCAGCCATCGCACTTCTCGGTACGAACAAAGGTAGGCATTACTTACTCTCCTTGCTAGCTAACAATCCGCTGTAACTTGTTATCAGCGGTCCATTCAGACCCGAACCCAACCTTGGCCGGCGGCGTATCGCGAATCCGCTTCCGGCGGGAACGGTGGTTTGAACTACATCATGAAACAGAGCGAGGCTATCACCTTACTCGCAATAAGATAATCCCTATTTTTGATTGGTGAATAAGGCACACCAATTGTTTTGTGCGAAATGCTTGATCGAGATCAAACAGCCAGTCTTTCCCGCACTTTGCCCTTGACAAGGCCAATTAGACATTGACACGTTCGAAGAAGAATAATTGATCGAAACGCGATCCAGCTTGTTGTATTTTTCCGGCTCCGAAACCAAACATCAATGGGAGAATCAACAGTGATTAAGCCACATGGTTCCGATCAGCTGCAGCCGCTGTTCGTGTATGACGTAGCCGAGCATCAGGCGCTGACGCATAAGGCGGCGTCGCTGCCCTCAATGATGCTGTCGTCGGCCGCCGCCGCCAACGCGGTAATGATGGGGTCCGGTTACTTCAACCCGCTGACCGGCTACATGAATCTGGCCGATGCTCTCAGCACCGCGGAACACATGAAGACCACCAGCGGCCTCTTCTGGCCGGTGCCGGTAGTGAATCTGACCAAGGACATCAGCGCCATCAAGGGCCACAAGCACATTGCGTTGCGCGACCCCAACGTCGAGGGGAACCCGGTCCTGGCGGTCATGGACGTGGAATCGATCGAAGAGGCCAGCGAGGAACAGATGCGCCTCATGACCGAGAAGGTCTATCGTACGACGGATCCGGAACACCCCGGCGTGGCGGCCTTCAATTCCGCCGGCCGCTTCGTTGTTTCCGGCCCGATCAAGGTCTTGAGCTTCAGCTATTTCCAAACCGAATTCCCGGATACCTTCCGCACCGCGGTCGAGATCCGCAACGAGATCGCCGAGCGCGGCTGGAAAAAAGTGGTCGCGTTCCAGACCCGCAACCCGATGCACCGCGCGCACGAAGAGCTCTGCCACATGGCCATGGATCGCCTTGGCACCGATGGCCTGGTCATCCACATGCTGCTCGGCAAGCTGAAGAAAGGCGATATCCCGGCGCCGGTGCGCGATTCCTGCATCCGCAAGATGGTCGAGTTGTACTTCAAGCCAAACAGCGCGATGGTGACCGGCTACGGCTTCGACATGCTCTATGCCGGGCCGCGCGAGGCCGTGCTGCATGCCGTGTTCCGCCAGAACATGGGTGCCACGCACTTCATCATCGGCCGCGACCACGCCGGCGTGGGCGACTACTACGGCCCCTTCGACGCGCAGACCATTTTCGACGACGTGCCCAAGGGCGCGCTGCTGATCGAGATGTTCATGGCCGACAACACCGCCTGGTCGAAGAAACTCGGCAAGGTCGTGATGATGCGCGAGGCACCCGGCCACACCAAGGATGACTTCATCACGCTGTCCGGCACCAAGGTGCGCGAAATGCTCGGTCGCGGCGAAGCGCCGCCGCCGGAGTTTTCCCGTCCCGAGGTTGCAAAAATCCTCTCGGACTACTACCAGAGCCTGGATAAGGCCTAAGGTGCATATCGGCTGCGGCATCCCCGCCGCAGCCGGCACAGCACGAACCTAGCGGCGGCGCATTTCCTCGGCCTGCTGGCGCTTGAGTTCGCGCAGGCGCGCATCGATCTGCGCCTGGTCATAGAAGTCTCCATCACGCGCCTGCTGCGCCAACTGCAGTTGCTCGATTGCGGCGAGCAACTGGCCGTTGATGACATAGACTTCCGCCAGGGCGCGATGCTGCCGCGCCAGCTTGCCCATCAGGGCATAGGCTTTGGCCAGCAACCCGTGCATGCGGGCATCGGTGACATAAACGGTGACGTCGGCGGCTGCGATCTGCAGCGCGTCATCGAGGCGTCCGGCAGCCAGCAGGGTGTCCACCAGCGCATAGCTTACCGCCCGCTCCTGCGGGTAGCGCTGACTGGCGGCGCGCAGCAATCGCAGCGCGCCTTCGAGGTCGCCCTGCTGACGGCGCAATTCGGCGGCCGAGGTCTCGATCATGGGTGCGACGGCCTTCAGGCGCCGCGCCTGCGCCAACTCCCGCTCGGCTCCGGACCAGTCCTTTACCCGGGTCAGGGCAGCGGCGTAGCCGTAGTGGGCCGCCGGCTCCGAGGCGAACTTGCGCTCCTTCACCAGATTGGCAAAGTGAGTCACCGCTTCTGCCGCATCGCCCTCCTGTGCACGGAGCTTGGCCCGGACCAGCAGGAAGTCGAGCGAGTCTGGCACCTGGCGATAGGGGCGCTGCGCGATGCGGTTGCCCATGTCGGCAATACGCTCGGTGGTCAGCGGGTGGGTGCGCAGATAGCCCGGGGCATTGTTTTCGTAGAGACGCCCGAAATTCTGCAGGCGCTCGAAGAATGTGCCCATGTCGCGGATGTCGTAGCCGGACTTTTCCAGCAGGTTGATGCCCAGACGGTCGGCCTCGCGCTCGAAGTCACGCGAGTAATTGAGCTGGCTCTGCAGTCCCGCGGCCTGGCCGGCCATCATCGCGCCGGTGGCGACATCGGGGTTGTTGCGCGCCGCCATGACCGCCACGGCCAGTGCCAGCATGGACACCAGTTGCGCCTGGCTTTGCTTGCCCATCATCCGGGCCAGATGGCGCTGGGTGACGTGGGAGATTTCGTGGGCGATCACCGAGGCCAGTTCCGACTCCGATTGCGCCGCGGTGATCAGCCCGGTATGCACGCCGATGAAGCCGCCGGGCATTGCGAAGGCGTTGAGCGTCGGGTCGCGCAGCACGAAGAATTCGAAATCCTGCCGCGCCTCGCCGCTCTGCGACACCAGGCGCATGCCAAGACGATTGAGGTAGCCGGAGACTTCGGGGTCATCGAGATAGCTCGGCTCGCGCAGCCGTATCTCGCGGAAGATGGAACTGCCGATCTGTCTTTCCGCCAGTGGCGAGAGGTCGATCTGGGCAGACTCGCCGAGATCGGGCAGGCCGTCGGCCATCGCGGGCGAGCCCAACCCCAGAAATGCCGCAGCTAGCGGCGGAATCAAACTTGTAAGGCGCATGGCGGCTATGATAGCGTTTCGGTCCGGGAGTTCGCCGGCTCCCGCACGTGAGGAATTGCAAAAAAATGTCACTGGACGGACTGACCCATTTCGACGGCGCCGGCCAAGCCCATATGGTCGATGTCGGAGCCAAATCGGAGACCGAGCGGCTCGCTCGTGCCGCCGGCAGCATCCGCATGCAACCCGCCACGCTGGCGCTGATCAAGGCCGGCGATGCCAAGAAGGGCGACGTGCTGGGCATCGCCCGGATTGCCGCGATCCAGGCCGCCAAACGCACCTCCGAACTGATTCCGCTGTGTCACCCGCTGCCGCTGACGCGGGTCGCTGCCGAATTCGTCATCGACGACACCGGAAGCATTGTCACTTGCACCGTCACCGCCCAGACCGTAGGTCGCACCGGGGTGGAAATGGAGGCGCTGACCGCCGTATCCGTCGCCTTGCTCACCATCTACGACATGTGCAAGGCAGTTGATCGCGGCATGGTCATCGAAAATGTCCGCCTGCAGGAGAAGATGGGCGGAAAATCTGGCCATTGGCGTGCCGCCAGCGCCGACTTTTAATCGTCAGACTGGTTTTTTTTGTATATCGTAGGGAATAATCTTCCAAGTTGCTGCGTCTAACGTTACAACCATATCATTCATAAATGAATTTTCAACCGAGGAGGAATAATGGATATTTTGCGTAGAACCGTACTCAAGGGCGCCAGCGCCAGTGGCGTTTTGGCAGCCGCACTGGGTGCCGGCCTGCTCAAGCCGACTCAGGCGCTCGCGCTCGACTGGAACAAGGCGGCCTTCGAGGCCAAGGACACCCCGGCCGCGATGAAAGCCGTCGGTGCCGCCTCTGCTGCCGAAAGCAAGGACCTCAAGCTGACGGCCCCCGATATCGCCGAAAACGGCGCGGTCGTGCCGGTCGATGTCAGCAGCGGCATCGCCAATACTATTTCCATCGCGGTGTTCGTCGACAAGAACCCCTACCCGCTCGCCGCCGCCTTCAACTTCAGCAACGGCGCCATGGCCGATGTTGCCGTCCGCCTCAAGATGGGGCAGACGTCCATCGTTCGAGCTGTCGCCAAGACTTCTGACGGCAAGTTCTACACCGCCAGCAAGGAAGTCAAGGTCACCGCCGGCGGCTGCGGCGGCTAAGTACAACCTTCGAACTCGACAAGGAAACCAAACATATGAGCAGTCCGATGAAAGTTCGCGCCCAGGTAAAGGGCGATTATGCAGACATCAAGATCCTGATGAGCCACCCGATGGAAACGGGTCAGCGCAAGGATCCCAAGACCAACCAGCCCTACCCGGCCCATTTCATCCAGCAGTTCACCGTCGAGGTCGGCGGCAAGCTGGTGGTACAGAGCGAGACCGGCACGGCGATCTCGACCAATCCGGTCTTTGGCTTCAAGGTCAAGGGTGCCAAGGCCGGCGACAAGGTCGTCGTCAAGTGGCAGGACAACAAGGGCGAGTCGCGCACCGACGAAGCCACGGTTTCCTGATTCACCTGCAACACCGAGGGACGGAGCCCGCCGCTCCGTCCTGACAATAAATACAGGCGGGAAGCCTATCTCGCCCCCAAGGAGGAACGAATGAGACAAACACTCATCGCGGCCACGGCTATTGCCCTGGCCTTTGCCATGCAGCCGGTCGTCGCCCAGGACAAGCCTGCCGCCAAGCCGGCCGCAAAAATGGCAGCCAAGAAAATGGCCAAGCCCGCCGTAGTCGAAGAGAAGGACGCGGCAACGCTCGAGTTCGAGAAATTCCGCGCCAAGATGATCGAGGACGGCAACCCGGCCGAGCTGTTCGAGGCCCAGGGTGAAGAACTTTGGAAGACCAAGCGTGGCCCGAACAACGTGTCGCTGGCCGAAACTTGTGATCTCGGCCTCGGCCTCGGTGTGGTCAAGGGCACCTATGTCCAGATGCCGCGCTACTTCGCCGACGCCGGCAAAGTGATGGACGCCGAACGCCGCATCGTCTGGTGCATGGTCGAAAAGCAGGGCTTCAAGGCGGCTGACCTGGCCAAGAAGCCCTTTGCCGCCGAAACCTACACTCCGGAGCAAACATCGCTGGTCACTTACGTCGCCGGACTGTCCCGCGACATGAAATTCGCCGTGCCGCTCAAGGACCCGCACGTCAAGGAGGTCTATGAGATCGGCAAGGAAGTGGCCAATCACCGTGCCGGCCCCTATGACTTCTCGTGCAATACCTGCCATGGTGTCGACGGCAAGCGCATCCGCATGCAGCAACTGCCCAATATCTCCAGCAAGGCCGGTGCGACGACGGCGGTGCTGGGCTGGCCCGGCTACCGCATGACCGGTAACCGGATGCTCACCCTGCAGTGGCGCATGGGCGACTGTTTCCGCCAGCAGCGCTTCCCGCAGCCGGGCTACGCTTCCGACACCGTCACCAGCCTGCTCACTTTCATGACGGCCAATGCCAACGGTTCGACCTATACCGGTCCCGGCATCAAGCGCTAACAGGGGGAGAAACCACATGAACAAAAGACACCAATTTTCGATCCTCGCCGCCATTGCCGCAACCGCGGCTATCGCCGCCGCACCCGCCTTCGCCGACAGCAGCCACCGCGCCAAGGCCATGACGATGATGAAGGCGGATTTCACGACAAAGGGCCAGGCCACGGCGGACCGCATCTACGAAGATGGTCTGCAGGCGGTCTGCAACCGCAGCGGTAACCACCCGCCCGAAAAAATCGCCAAACAGCTCGAAGGCGACCAGATGGCAACGGTCAAGTACCCGGCCGACGGCAAGCTGATGGGCGACTGGAAGGCCGGCGAAAAACTGGCCCAGAGCGGCAGGGGCTTCACCTGGAATGACGCGCCGGGCAGCCCGGCCGGCGGCAACTGCTACAACTGCCACCAGATCGCGCCGAGCGAGAGCTCCTTCGGCACGGTGGGCCCCAGCCTGTTCAATTTCGGCAAGCTGCGCGGCAACACGGCAGAAAACCAGAAGTACGTCTATTCCAAGATCTACAACGCCAAGTCCTACAACCTCTGCTCCGAGATGCCGCGTTTCGGCCATGTCGGGGCGCTTGGCGAGAAGCAGATCAAGGACCTGGTAGCCCTGCTGCTCGATCCGGAATCGCCCGTCAATAAATAAGTCGTCCCACGACAAAAAGCCTGGCCGCGGCCAGGCTTTTTTTGACCCCGAGTTTGACCCCAAGGAGTACGAACCATGTCTTCGATGAACCGCCGCGAGTTCCTGCAAATACTCGCCGCAGCCTCGGCCACGGGATTCGCGCTGAATTCGCGCGACCTGCTCGCTGCCCAGGGTGCCAACAAATATTACGATTTGCCGCGCTACGGCAATGTGCATTTCATGCACTTCACCGACTGCCATGCGCAACTGCTGCCGATCTATTTCCGCGAACCCAATGTCAATCTCGGCTTCGGCGGCGCGGTCGGCCGGGCGCCGCACCTCGTCGGCGAACATCTGCTCAAGGCCTTCAACATCAAGCCGGGCAGCGCCGATGCGCACGCCTTCACCTATCTCGACTTCCAGCAGGCCGCCAAGACCTACGGCAAGGTCGGCGGCTTCGCCCACCTCGCCACGCTGGTCAAGCAACTGCGGGCAGGTCGTCCGGGCGCATTACTGCTCGACGGCGGCGATACCTGGCAGGGTTCGGCCACCGCGCTGTGGACCAAGGGGCAGGACATGGTCGACGCCTGCAAGCTGCTCGGCGTCGACCTGATGGCCGGGCACTGGGAATTCACCCTCGGCCACGAGCGCGTCAAGGAAATCGTCGAGAAGGACTTCAAGGGCAAGATCGAATTCCTCGCCCAGAACATCAAGACCACCGACTTCGGCGACCAGGTGTTCTCGCCGTATTCGATGCGCGAGATGAACGGGGTCAAGGTCGCCGTCATCGGCCAGGCATTTCCCTATACCCCAATCGCCAACCCGCGCTGGATGGTGCCCGACTGGACCTTCGGCATCCAGGACGAAAGCATGCAGAAGGTGGTCAACGAGGCCCGCGGCAAGGGTGCCCAGGTCGTCGTCGTGCTCTCGCACAACGGCATGGACGTCGATATCAAGATGGCCAGCCGCGTCACCGGCATCGACGCCATCATGGGCGGCCACACCCATGACGGCGTGCCGCAACCCGTCAAGGTCAAGAACGCCGGCGGCACCACGCTGGTCACCAACGCCGGTTCCAACGGCAAGTTCCTCGGCGTGCTCGACTTCGACGTCAGGAGCGGCAAGGTGTCTGGCTTCAAATACCGCCTGCTGCCGGTGTTCGCCAACCTGCTGCCGGCCGATGCCCAGATGTCGGCCCATATCGACAAGGTGCGCGCGCCCTACACGGCGAAACTGGAAGAGAAGCTCGCCGTCTCCGAGGGCCTGCTCTACCGTCGCGGCAACTTCAACGGCGCGTGGGACCAGCTGATCCTCGACGCCATGATGGACGTGCGCGGCGCCGAGATCGGTTTCTCGCCGGGCTTCCGCTGGGGCACCACCATCCTGCCGGGGCAGGCCATCACCTTCGAGCACCTGATGGACCAGACCGCCATCACCTATCCGACATCGACACTCAGCGAGATGAGTGGCGAGCAGATCAAGTCCGTCCTCGAGGACGTCGGCGACAACCTCTTCAATCCCGATCCCTACTACCAGCAGGGCGGCGACATGGTGCGGGTCGGCGGACTGAGCTATACGTGCAACCCGAACGCCAAGATGGGCAGCCGCATCAGCGACATGCGACTGGGCGACAAGCCGATCGACGCCAGCCGGAAATACAAGGTGGCAGGCTGGGCTCCGGTTGGCGAGGGCGTGAGCGGCGAGCCGATCTGGGACGTGGTCGGCAAGTGGCTACGCGACAAGAAGGTCATCACGCCGCGCACCCTCAACCAGCCCAAGCTGATCGGCATGGCGAAGAACCCGGGCATCGCCTGAATCGTAACAGCCTGTAAATGTCGGCGCTGGCGGGACGGCGCCGCCATGCCCTTCGGGCTAGAATCGCGTCATGAAGCGCCTTCCCCTGCGCCCGTTCATTCTCGCCGCACTTGCCGCCGCCCTGCTGGGCGGCGGCTATTTCGGCTTCCGTCAGCTGGCCGGCAACGGCGCCACGCCGGACTACAAATTCGCCAGGATCGAGCGCGGCGGCCTGACGGCCTCGGTCTCCGCCACCGGCACGCTCAACCCGGTGGTGTCGGTGCAGGTCAGCTCGCAGATTTCCGGGCAAATCCGCCAGATCCACGTAGACTTCAATAGTCAGGTGAAGGCCGGCCAGCTGGTGGCCCAGATCGCGCCGGAAACCTACGAGCATCGCGTACACCAGGCCGAGGCAGACCTCGAGGCGGCACGCGCCAACGTCGCGGTGCAGCAGGCGGAAATCTACCGTGCCCGCGTCAACCTCGCCGACGCCGAGCGCGACCACGACCGCAAGAAAATGCTGGTGGATAAAAACTTCATCTCCCCCGCCGAACGCGAAAAGGCCTACACGGTGCTGGAGGCGGCCCGTGCGCAGCTGCAGGTGGTCGAGGCGCAGGCGAAGAACAGCGCTGCACTGGTGAAGCAGCGCGAGGCACAGCTCGGCCAGGCGCAGGTCGACCTCGGTCGCACCCGGATCGTTGCACCGGTTGACGGCATCGTCATCAAGCGCAGTGTCGAGCCTGGGCAGACGGTGGCCGTCAGCCTTCAGGCGCCCGAATTGTTCGTGATCGCCCGCAACCTTACCGACATGCAGGTGGAAACGGCCATCGACGAAGCCGACGTCGGCCGCCTGAAGGCCGGCCAGCAGGCCTCGTTCACGGTCGACGCCTTTCCCGGCCGCAGTTTCTCCGGCAGCGTGCAGCAGGTGCGCAAATCGGCGCAGGTGGTTTCCAACGTGGTGTCATACACCGTGGTGATCTCGGCCGCCAACCCGGACCTGATGCTGCTGCCGGGCATGACGGCCAACGTCCGCATCGTCACCGCGCAGAAGGACGACGTGCTGAAGCTGCCGAACGCCGCGCTGCGCTTCCGGCCGCAACTCGATGCCGACCAGAAGGATAAGGAAAGGGAAAGTGGCGCGGCAGCCGGCAAGGGGCCGGGCGGATCGGGTGGCAAATCCGGCAAGGGCGAAAAGGCCGGCAAGAGTAGCGGCCGCGTCTGGGTCGCCGGCCAGGATGGCAAACCCGTCGAAATCCGGGTCAAGACCGGCATCAGCGATGGCAGCATGACCGAAATGGTCGAGGTCATCGAGGGCAGCCTCGCCGAAGGGGCTGAGGTCATCGTCGGCCAACCGGGCGCCGCGAAGGCCGGCGTGCCGATGCCGCGCATGTTCTGACCGGGAGCCCCTTTGGCCCCGCCGCTGATCCGCACGCAGGATCTCGCCAAGGAATACCGCATGGGCAGCACCGTGGTGCCGGCCCTGCGCGGCGTCACGCTGGAAATCGCGCGCGGCGAATTCATCGCCGTGATGGGGCCGTCCGGCTCGGGCAAGTCCACCTTCATGAACCTGCTCGGCTGCCTCGACCACCCGAGCGGCGGCGAATACCTGCTCGACGGCCAAGCCGTTTCGCGCTTCTCCGACGACGCACTGGCCGCACTGCGCAACCGGTCTCTCGGCTTCGTCTTCCAGAACTTCAACCTGCTGCCGCGCACCACGGCGCTGGACAACGTCGCCCTGCCGCTGCTCTACGGCCATGTCGCCACTGCCGAAGCGCGGCTGCGGGCCACAAGGCGACTGGCCCAGGTCGGGCTGGCCGAGCGCATGGATCATCAGCCCGCGCAACTATCGGGCGGCCAGCAGCAGCGCGTCGCCATCGCCCGCGCACTGGTGAACGACCCGGCCCTGATCCTCGCCGACGAGCCGACCGGCGCACTCGACACGCGCACCGGCATCGAGATCATGGTGCTGCTGCAGGCGCTCAATCGCGAGGGCATCACCATCGTGCTCGTCACCCACGAGCACGACATCGCCGCCTACGCCGACCGCATCATCGGCTTTCGCGACGGCCGGGTGGTCGAGGATCGACGCAACGAGCGCCGTGACGCCAGCGCCGACTTTTCCGCACTCGACAAGGTAGCCGCATGAGTTTCCTGGCCACGCTGCGCATCGCGCTAAAGGCGCTGCGGGTCAACTCGCTGCGCTCCGGCCTCACCATGCTCGGCATCATCATCGGCGTGGCGGCAGTGATCGTCATGATCGCGGTCGGCCGCGGCGCACAATCCAAGGTGGAAGACCAGATCCGCAGCCTCGGCTCGAACCTGATCATCGTCTTCTCGGCCTCATCCACCTTCACCGGCGCCCGCAGCGCCGCCGGCGCCGCCTACACGATCAGCGAGGAAGACGGCTACGCCATCGGCCGCGAGGTCGAGGAAGTTTATGCCGCCGCGCCAACGCTGCGCGGCAGCGGCCAGGTGGTGGCCGGCAACGCCAACTGGTCAACCACCTTCTATGGCGTGACCACCAACTACTTCGAGGTTCGCAACTGGAGCCTCGCCGAGGGACGCGGTTTCGACCAGGCAGAGATGAACGGCGCCGCCAAGGTAGCGATCATCGGCACCACCGTGGCCGCCAACCTGTTCGGCAGCGAGAGCCCGGTCGGCCAGGTGGTGCGCGTGCGCTCCGTGCCGCTGACGGTGATCGGCGTGCTGCAGAAGAAGGGCCAGAGCCTCTCCGGCAACGACCAGGACGACGTCCTGCTGATGCCGTTGTCGACCGCGCGCAATCGCGTGCTCGGCGCCACGGCGCTGGCAAAATCGCGCTCGGTCGGCGCCATCCACATCAAGGTGCGCGACGGCGTGGACATGAAGATCGCCGAGGAGCGCATCCGCGAACTGCTGCGCCAACGCCACCGGCTGCAGCCGGGCCAGGAAGACGACTTCAACCTGCGCAACCTGACCGAGATCCTTCAGGCACGCGAGGAATCGTCGAAGGTGATGGCATTGCTGCTGGCGGCCGTCGCCTCGGTATCACTTCTGGTCGGTGGCATCGGCATCATGAACATCATGCTGGTGTCGGTCACCGAGCGAACCCGCGAGATCGGCCTGCGGCGTGCCGTCGGCGCCCGCGCCGCCGACATCCTGCGCCAGTTTCTCGTCGAAGCGGTGACACTATCGCTGATCGGCGGCCTGACCGGAATCCTGCTCGGCATCGGCGGCGCGCTCGCCATCGGCCGCTGGGTCGAATGGCCGATCGAACTGTCGTCCGGTGCAATCCTGCTCGCCGCCGGCTTCGCCGCGCTGATCGGCATCTTCTTCGGCTACTACCCGGCCCGCAAGGCGGCGCGACTGTCGCCGATCGAGGCGCTGCGCTACGAATAAACAGAATCGCACGCGCGATATCCGGCCCTTACACCCCAGGCCTGTCAGTCGCCCTTCACCACATGCATGAAGGCTGTCTCGAGCGACAAAGCCGGCTTGATTTCAACCAGCACATGGCCGGCAGTCTCCAAAGATCGAAGCAATGCCCACAACTCCGGTCGTGCCACCTCCTGCACCCAGCGTCCTCCGGGTTCCGGGGTCATGCCGGCGACCGCTGTCGCCCCCTGGCTTCGAACGAAGACACGCTCGTCTTCGCCCACGAGTTCGCTAGGCGCACGCACCGCGCGCAGTTCGCCATTGTGGATCAAGCCAAATCGATCGGCGATGCGCTCGACGTCGTGGAGAACATGCGAAGTAAAAAAGATCGCTCCGCCCTGCCGCTTGAATTCGAGAAGAATTTCCACGACGTCCTTCCGCCCGATCGGATCCAGGCCTGAAAGCGGCTCGTCCAGAACGAGCAAGCGTGGCGACACCGCCATGGCATGGGCCAGCACCACGCGCTGCACGGTACCCTTGGAAAGCTCGCGCACACGACGTTTTGCCGCATGGGCGATGGAAAATCGTTCCAACCAGCCGATGCACCATTTTTCCGCATCCTCGCGACGGACGCCGTACATGGCCAGCCCCATGCGCAATACCTCGATCGGGGTAAATTGCTCATAGACAGCCGGTGCCTCCGGGACATAGGCAACACCCTTGCGGGCCGCAGCTTCGCGTGCCGGAACACCAAAAATGCTGACCTCGCCCTGATAATCTCGAATCACGTCAAGCATGATCTTGATCGTGGTCGACTTGCCGGCACCATTCGGCCCCACGAAACCGAACACCTCACCTTCGCCGATATTCAGGGAAACATTGCGCAAGGCGGGAATTTCCTTGCGCCACCGGCGGAAGGTCTTGCTTACTGATTTGAATTCAAGAACGCTAGTCAACGCTGCCTACCCCGCAAGAATATCTGCCCCCGCCCGAACCGCACAGACTCATGCTCATTGCATAGCCAGTTCATTCAAGTGGAACTCCCCGTTCTTAAAACGGTAGCCTATTTTCATCGGATCAATCGGAAAGGCCTGAATTATGCCGTTTTCCATCAATTGCCCGGGGTTCTCCAGTTTCTTGCCGAAGCGCGCTTCATAAATTGCCTGGGCGTCCCTCAACCGCAGCAGACCTTTGATGCGATCGGCGCGAACTTCGAGCAAGGCGCGCAATTTTGCATCGCGCGTCTTGTCTTTTTCCTCAGTGAGAAACTCAAGGGCCATGCGCTCGTTCTTGAAAGACTCGGCCTTGATCATGATGGCCAGCTTCGTGAAACTGGTTGTCCTGATGGTTGATCGTGATGCGGCAAGTTGCAGGTTACGCTGGGCGTCAGCGTAATTCCCATGAAAGAAATGTTGATTGAAACCAAGATAGAAGGGGGGCATTTCATCCCAAAAGCGGCAACTGATAGCCCTCTCCAATATACCAACGGCTTGCCTGTCGGCACCAGCCAACGTCAGTAGCGCATTTGCCGTGTAGTAATTATCCTCATGGCAGGGGTTGAGTTCTGAAGCGACGTTCTGTGCTCGCGACAGATAGCCGAGGTTTACCGTGCCGATATCCATACCCGTAACACTCGCCCGGATTGCCTCGACATCGGCGGCAAGAAATCTGTCTCCCCCATAGAGAACCACCTGAACCGGGGCTGACACCACAACACGATCGGCGAAAACGACAGCGACATTCTGCCAGCGGCCCTTGGTCCAATTTGCATTGAGAATGAATGCCAGCAAAGCAACGGCCGCAATACCCAGCCACTTCATCCGCGCCACCATTCAAACGAATCGCTTGCGCTGGAACAACCAGATGGCCAAAGCCGTCGTTGCAAGTATGTACAACAAGGCGCCTGTAACCTGTTGCGGCCAGATGGCGGGCAGAAAGTCCATTCGTCCATACAGAGCGGTGGCGCGAATATCCAGCGCGCCGAGATCGGGCACGAGGTAATGCAGCAGGCCGATGCCCTCCCGGTAGGTTTTTTCGTTCGTCACCAAACCGGTAGCGCCGTCAAGCAACGCCAGAATTGACGAATAAGATCTTGCGATCAGCAGGAATCCGATCGCGCCAAAAACCACAAGGCCGGGAGTGGTCGCGAATACCGCAATCAACAAGGCCACTGATGTGATCACCACAAAGTCCACAAACGCGAAACCAACAACCCACCAATACTGCTGGCCCAATGCGGTTTTGGTCGCTTGACTATAGCCCCGCCCTATCATCTCGACCAACTCACGAAGGATCAAGGCATGAACCAGCAATACCGCGGCGACCAGCAGAATGACCGTCAGGTATCGCCCGACCAGCCAGACAGTCCGCGAATGCGGATAGGTCATGCTCGCGAGAAAATATCGCCGCTCAAACTCGTGTGCAACCAGGCCCTGCACGACAACGGCGGCAAAAATTGGTATGCAAAACCGAAAAACCGAGATACCTACGTCGAGGGCCACGGTCGCGGGCTGGCGGGCGCTGAATGCTGCAGCCATCAAGGTTGCGCCGGCCATGAATACCAGAATGGCGAACACAAAATACAGATATCGGCCCCGCACCGTCAAGCGGAACGAGTTAGAAATAACGGCAAACACACTCATGGAATCGGAATATTCTGGAAAATGCGGTTGGTCTTCGGTCGCGCACGCCATGCAGCAAAAAAACTGCCCCGCCCAACTTCCGCAACAGCTTGCAAGCTGCAGAAAAATGGACGGGGCTAGGACTACTTCCGGACGACTTAGCCGTCAAATTCCGGAAACATCAATCAAAAAGCATCCACCACGGCTTTTACCGAGACGCCAGCCGCATCGCAGGTCGTGCCACTGGCTACAGTTGCACCCGAAAGCGAGCCACCACCGGAATTCGCCACCATGATCGTGGCGCCTTCAAATCCGACCACCACGTTGCTGCCGGACGGCGCGCCCGCCGGCGTAGCCGGATCGGTTCCGTCGCATGCGGGAACGGTGGGCGTTACGCCATTGGTAACATCATCGTCGCACGCGACTTTGGCCGAACGCTTCTTGATCAGGCCCGCCGTATGGCAACCTGCCAGCACGATGCGCGGAGCACCCTGAATGCACGAAGCAGCCAGCATGACACCGGTCGAAGCAAGAATCTTGGGGTCGTCCGCCAGATGGTTGGGGCAGTCACCCATCACGAAGGTTCCTGAGCCAATCACGACGGAGTACTCGGGGGCAGCGGAGGCACCAACAGAACAAACGGCAAGGATGGCGCCTGCAATAATCGATTTTTTCATGACGTTACTCCTATATTAGCTGCGATTATTTTTGGGCGGCGACGATCGCGGTCAGCCCGTTTTTCACGTCAGCCGTTGCCGTGGTGTCGTTGGCCTTGGCACGATAGTCAGCAAACGCCGGGATCGCAATGGCAGCGAGGATGCCGATAATCGCAACGACGATCATCAGCTCGATCAGGGTGAAACCCTTTTGAATCGATTTCATTTAATTCTCCTTTCGAAAGAATCCAAGGACGCCCTGGATAGAAGACATAGAGCACAAACAGTGCCAAGTCGGCCTGGATACCAGTTGGGTCGTTGCCCCCCCCCTAGCAACTCACCCGTGACGGCAATTGCCGCCGTAAGGCCAACCGTGCGCTAACCGGGCCATTACGCCTGCAGAACGGTCAGATTCATCGGATATGGGAGGGAGCTCAAGAACATTCTCAACGCATTGATTCATAACAACTTTATTCACAAGCTCGAGATTTCAGGGAAATTATCTTTGATAGCCCAGAATGGAACATGGGCAGAGCGCGGCTAGCACGCCGCAGGCAACCAGACTGACAAAAAACGTCAGATTAGGGCGCAATTGTGAAGATTGGGGCCGGCACTATCGCGTAGTTCGACCGGTTGGCCGGAGCCTCCTCAATCAGTCTCATCGATTTGCGCTTGGTCCAGAAACCGCTTGGCGTACTGCAGATAGACTTTCTGCTGGATAAATACATCGAAAAGATCCGGGTCGATGTGGCCATTCTTCCTGAAGTTTTCCATGATCGACAGCGCCTGCGACAGCTTCATGCCGTGCTTGTAGGGCCGGTCACGCGCCGTCAGCGCCTCGAAGATGTCGGCGATGCCCATCATGCGGGCCTGCAGCGACATCTGCTCGCGCGTCAGGCCCTTGGGATAGCCCTTGCCATCCATGCGCTCATGATGACCACCAGCATATTCTGGCACCCGCGTAAGGTGCTTGGGCCATGGCAACTGCTCCAGCATCTTGATGGTCGCCACGATGTGATAGTTGATGATCTCGCGTTCCTTCTGCGTCAGCGTGCCGGCGCGGATGGAGAGATTCTCGGTCTCGTCGGCGCTGAGGAAATCGGCCTCGACGCCGTCGACATTGCGCCATTTGTGGTTCTGTCCGATGGAGCGCACGTGCTGCTGGTCAGCTTCGGACATCGCTTCGCCGCCGATGTTGGCCTTGCGCAGGAACTCGCGCTCGCCGTCGAGTGCCACCACCTCGGCCCGATAGCGGTTCCAGATTGCGTCCTCCGCCGCCGCATCACGCCTGTCGCGCAGGGCCAGTTGTTGGCGCAGGGCATTATTCTCGGCATCGCGCTTGAGCACTTCGAAGCGGGTATCGACGAGCTGAATGCGATCGAACAGGGTTTGCAGTTTGGTGGCCTTGTCCACCACATGCACCGGCGTGGTGACCTTGCCGCAATCATGCAGCAGTCCGGCGATCTTGAGCTCGTAGCGGTCCTTGTCGGTCATCTCGAAGTCCGCCAGCGGCCCGTCGGTCGTCGCATTGACGGCTTCCGCGATCATCATCGTCAACTCTGGAACACGCTGACAGTGACCGCCCGTGTAGGGTGATTTCTCGTCAATGGCAAGGTTGATGAGGGTGATGAAGGACTCGAACAGTGTTTCCAGCTGGGAAATCAGCTGGCGGTTTGTCAGCGCGATGGCTGCCTGCGAGGCCATCGACTCGGCCAGCCGTTGGTCGGAAGCCGAAAAGGGACCGACCGCGCCGCTTTCGGGGTGTTTGGCGTTAATGAGCTGGAGCACGCCGATGATCTCGTTCTCGTGGTTCTTCATCGGCACGGTCAAGAAGGACTGCGAGCGGTAGCCGGTATGCTCGTCGAACTTGCGGGTGCCGGAAAAGTCGAAGCCGGCCTCGGTGTAGGCGTCGGCGATATTCACCGTCTCATCGTGCAGCGCGGCGTAGGCGGCGACCAGGGAGTTGTTGGGCTTGCCAGCCGCGTCATGCAGCGACAGGTCGGGGAAGGTGATCGGGTTGCCGGTGGTGCCGCCCAGCGCGATATGCAGCGAATCGGTGCGGAGAATCTCGAAGCGCAGCGCCTGGCGATCCTCGGTCATGCGGTAGAGCGTGCCGCCATCGGCGTGGGTGATGGCCTTGGCGGCGAGCAGGATGTTTTCCAGCAGCCGGTTGATGTCGCGCTCCTTCGAGAGCGCGGCGCCGATGGCATTGAGTTGCTCAAGCCGGCGGAACAGGTCTTCTACGGAGTCCATGACGCTTCTCCCTGTAGTTCAGGCGACGGGCCGCCCCGAGCCTGAACGGCACGCGGCGAAGCCGAAAACTGCTCCGCCCCAGCCACGAAGCCCCCCGTGACGATCGAGCGGCCTTGCACTTCCTTCGGTCGCAGCGAGCCGCAAGCCTCCCCTACTGCGAAGGAGGGGCTGGGGGAGGCGGGCCTCACTTGATGCAGACCGTGCGAACCTGCTTCATGTCGGTCACGCCCTGGCAGACCTTTTCCATACCGTCCATCTTCAGTGTCAGCATGCCGTCTTCCAGCGCCTGCGCGACAAGCTGGGCGACCCGCGCATGTTCCTGGATCAGTTTTTTGGTGATATCGGTTCCGACCATCAGCTCGTGCAGGCCGAGTCGGCCCTTGTAGCCAGTCTTGTTGCAGGCATCGCAACCCTTGGCGCGGTGGAACTGCAACTTGCCGTCCTTGCCGTAGTCCTTGAGCAGCCGCTGGTAGGTGGCTTCCAGCGCGGCCTTCTGATCCTTCTTGAAGGTTTCGGTATTAACCAGTTCGCCGCAATACTCGGTCATGAACTGCTTCACCTCTTCCGCATCCGGCGTGTAAGCCTCCTTGCACTTGCACAGGCGCTTGGCCAGTCGCTGGGCGAGGATGCCGAGCAGGGCATCGGCGAAGTTGAAGGGGTCCATGCCCATGTCGAGCAGGCGAATAATGGATTCCGGCGCGCTGTTGGTATGCAGGGTGGCGAACACCAGGTGGCCGGTAAGCGAGGCCTCAATGCCGATGCCGGTGGTTTCGGCATCGCGCATCTCGCCGACCATGATGATGTCCGGGTCGGCCCTCAGGAATGCCTTCATTACCATCGGGAAATCGAGGCCGGCCTTCTTGTTCACCTGTACCTGGCGCAAGCCCTTCTGGGTGATTTCGACCGGATCCTCTGCCGTCCAGATCTTGGTGTCCGGCTTGTTGAGGTAGCCGAGCACGGAGTGTAGCGTGGTGGTCTTGCCGGAGCCGGTCGGGCCACAGACGAAGAACAGACCGTAGGGCTTGGACACGCATTCCTTGAGCTTGGCCAGATTGGTCGGCAGCACGCCCAGTTTGTCGATCGGTATCGGCTCGCCGGCGGCAAGGATACGCATCACGATGTCTTCGACGCCGCCGGTGGTCGGAATGGTGGCAACACGCAGTTCGATGTCGAGCGGGCCGTACTTCTTGAACTTGATCTTGCCGTCCTGCGGCTTGCGGCGCTCCGCGATGTCGAGGTCGCACATGATCTTGATGCGCGCGGCGATGGCCGGTCGGTAACTGGCAGGAATCTCGATGTACTTGCCCAGCGAGCCGTCCTTGCGGAAGCGGATCGAAACCTTGTCCTTGCCAATGCCCGGCTCGATGTGGATGTCGGAAGCTCCCTGCTGGTAGGCATCGACGATGACCTTGTTCACCAGTTTGACCAGTTCGTTGTCTGCGGCGGCCGACACGTCTTCGGTCATGCTCTCGGCTTCGCCTTCGCCCGAATCGAGGGTCGACAAAAGGTCGCCGACCGATGAATCATCCATGTAGGGCGCGTCTGAGCTGCCACCGAAGAAGAGATCGACCGTCTTCTTGAACTCGCGCACCGTGGTGACTCGATAAACGATCTTGGCACGGGAGAATACGTTGTTCACGACGCGCGAACCCTTGACCTGTTCCGGGTCCATGCACAGCACCAGGATGCCTTCGGATGTCTCCTCGACAGGAACCCACTGGTTCTGCTCGACGTACTCGCGGCGCAGGTTCTTCATCAGGTCGACCGGCTTGATGCGGTCGCTGCGGAATCCCTCGTACGGCACGCCGAAGAACTTGGACAGCGCGGCACCGATCTTCTCGGTCGTCACCTGCATATCGGCGATCAGGATTTCCTCGACATCGACGTTCTTGCGGCGTGCGGTGCGGGTCGCCAGTTCGAGTTCCTGGGCGGCGATGATTGCATCGAGTACGAGGTGGTCGTACTTGGACTTGGCGACCTGGGCCGGCTTGTTGCGCTGGTTAAAGGCAATGGCCAGGGTTTCGCAAAGCCCCTTGACGCCCTCCTCCGCCACAGCGGCGAAGGGCACACCAGCCTTGTTGTTGATGATCTGGACAACGCCCATCAGATCGTTGTTCTGGGCATCGACGACAGGTGCCACCAGCATCTGCTTGGTGCGGTAACCGGTACGCTTGTCGACTTCCTGAAGGAAGCGCAGCTGCGGATGGATCGACTTCAGTTCGCCTTCGTCATAGACATCGCGGATGCTGACGATCTTGCGGGCCAGGGCGACGTGGCCGGCGATGCTTTGGTCGGCGATCGGCAGCCGCAGGTCCTTGAAGGAGTTGAGGCCGGTCTTGACCTTGGAAACGATCGAGGCCTTGTCCTCGCCGATGGAATAGATCGTCAGGCGATCGGCATTGAACAGGCTGCAGACGTCCTGCGACAACTCCAGCATGATCTCGTCGATGTTCGAGGTCGCATGGATCTTGTTGGTGACGGTCTGGAGATTCTTGAAGAATGCCAGCCGGCTGCCGACATCGGACAAACCTCCCGGATCCTGTGGCGAAGACATAGCGGTACTCATTTCAAACCCTTGTTCTGGTTGGTCGCGCCAGCGGCAAGCAGGGCCTTGAGACCCCCATCCAGCAGATGCGCATGCAATCCGCGCTGCGACAGCAGGAAGGCGGCGGCCGAACTGCGACGGCCCGTCTGGCAATAGACTATGTATTCCCGGTCCGGATCGAGTCCGGCGATGGCATGGCGGATCTCGTTGACCGGGATATTGAGGGCGCCCGGCAGGCCGTCGCACTGATACTCGGCCGGGAAACGCACATCGATCCACTGGGCGCCACCGGCAATTCTTTTCTGCGCCTCGGCGGGCGGCAAACGTTGCAGCAAGGGCTCGCGCAACAGGTCCATGAAATCGGTCTTGTTCAGCCGCAGCAGCATGCCATCAGTCTTCATGGTCACCGTGGCATTCCGCGCCATGTCGGCGACCAGGGCCTCCTCGCCGAACGAATCGCCCTCGCGCAACTCGGCCAACTCGACCGTCGCGCCCGCCACTTCGCGCGTCACGGCGCAACGGCCGCGTTCTATCAGGTAGTAGTAGTCGCCGGGGTCGCCCTGGCGGATAACCTGTTCGCCGCGCTTGACCGGGACTCGCTGGAAATGGCCAAGCAATTGCTCGATATTGGCGGGCGGCATCGACGCAAACACACCCTGAGTCAGGCTTTGCACCGTGAACATGCCGGACATGGTGCGCCAGTCGGTGGCATCGCTGTCCGTCTCGGTTTCCTGGCCCCGCGCGGCGATCTGGTCCCAGGTCATCATGATGTCGACCAGATCCTCGTCGAAGCGCAGCATTTCGACATCGGTGATGGCCTTGGTCAGCGTCGGCGCCAGCCGGCCACGGCCGATGGGATACAGCGCATCACCCCAGCCGCCGACGATGACCTGAATCATGCCGTCTTCGAATTCAAGCTTGAGTTCGCCCTTGACCAGATAAACGACCTGGCCCTGCCAGTCGCGCAGTTGAAACGGGTCGAGGTTGCGTGTCACGCGCTCGCGGTGGCAATGCGGCGCCAACTCACGCAGGCTGTCCACGCCCAGAGCCGCCAGCGGCTGCAGCCGGGTCAGGGTGGGTACCACGGTGTCAATGCCGTTCGCAGCCATGGCTAAAGATCGAAGACCTGGTTGTTCTGCAGCATGCGCGGCCGCAGTTCGCCGATGCCGTCCTCGATCTCCTGCATGGTGAGTTCGATTTGCCCCGGCTTGAGGTGGGTGATGTAGATATCCGCGTCGCGCTGCAGGTGCGCCAGTTCCTCGACCAGCATGCTCGGACACAGGTGCTTGGAGATCATCGCCAGCCGCCGTTCGCGGTTGGAAAAGGCGGTTTCGATGATCAGGTGGCGCAGGTTGTCTATCTTGTTGACCGCGGCCCAGAACTCCGGACACGGCCCGGTGTCGCCCGAGAAGACCAGGCTGGCGTCACCCGAGTCCATCTGGTAGCCGACCGCCGGGACGGTATGGTTGGCCGGCAGCGGGGTGATGCGGCGGCCTTCGAGATCGACGGTCTCGCCGAGGGCGAGGTTCTCGTAGCGCATGAAGGGCTTCTTGGAGTTCGGAATCTCGCAGAAGTCCGGCCATACCGCCCAGTTGAAGATGTGGGCGCGCATGATCTCGATGGTGGCATCGGTCGCATAGACCGTCAGCGGCCGGCTGCGCATGTCGCCGACGGTATCGATCAGCAGCGGCAGGCAGGCGATGTGGTCCATGTGCGTGTGCGTCAGGAACACATGGTCGATCTGCGCCAGCTCGGCGATCGACAGGTCCGCCACGCCGGTGCCGGCATCGATCAGGATGTCGTTGTCGATCAGCATCGAGGTCGTGCGCAGGTGGCGGCCACCGATGCCGCCGCTGCACCCAAGGATGCGGACCTTCATGCCCCCGTCCTCATGCGATTGCCTTCCCTCACTTGGTCTCGAATGTCGTCACGCCGTCCCAGCCCTCGCCCGGTGGTTCCTGGCGGCAATGGGCGATACGCTTGGCGTAGAGATCATACAGGTAACGGCTTCGGATGCGCGACAGGTTGAGCAGCATCACCTCGGCCTGATCCCAGTCCTGGGCGCGGTAGGATCGCAGGGCCTGATTCCAGAGCTTGAGCTCCTCCAGGTCCTCCTTCGTCACCTGCCCCTCCTGCCCCAGCGGCTCGTAGATGCCGACCGGCTCGGCCTTGCCCTTGACCCGTACCCGGTCGAGCTCGCGATAGACGAAATCCTTTTTGGTCAGGTCGCGCGTGCCGTCGCCAACGATGATGCCGACGCCGTACTGCTTGGTAATGCCCTCCAGACGCGAGCCGAGGTTGACCGCGTCGCCCATCACGGTGTAGGCCTTGCGCACCTTTGATCCCATGTCGCCGACCGTCATGGTGCCGGTGTTGATGCCGACGCCGATCTTGAGTTCGGGCCAGCCCTTGGCCTGCAGGTCCACGTTAAGTCCGTGAAGCGCCTCCTGCATGTCCAGCGCCGTGATCACCGCGTTTCGCGCATGCTCGGCATCGCTGACCGGCGCGCCCCAGAATGCCATGATGGCGTCGCCGATGTACTTGTCGAGGGTGCCGCGGTGCTTGCGCACGACCTCGGTCATCGAGCCGAGGTAGAGGTTCATCAACGTCGCCAGCTGGTCCGGCTGCAGACCCTCCGAGATGGTGGTGAAGCCGCGGATGTCGGAGAACAGCACCGTCAGTTCGGCCTTGCGGCCATCCATGGTGTAGCCCTCGGGGTTCTTCGCCATTTCGTCGACCAGTTCGGGCGGCACGTACTGGCCGAACAGTTCGGTGAACTGCCGTTTGGCCTTCGACTCGACGAAATAGCCCCAGGACATGTTCAGGGCGTAGAGCAGCGTCACCAGCAGGAAGCCGGCGGCGAGCGGCAGCACCATGTTGCCGGCGTGCCAGAACGAGAGATTGACCGTCAGCAGGAACACCAGCACGATCAGCGCGACGATGCTGGCGCGGAAGGGCGAGAGCAGTGGCAGCAGGAAGACCATCACGCCGCCGGCGATCAGCACCAGCAGCACGTCGGCGCCGAGGACGTAGGCCGGACGGTACTTGATGGCGCCGTCGAGCATGCCGGATATGAGGTTGGCGTGCACCTCCACCCCGGGATAGGTGCTGCCGACGGGGGTCGCGCGCAGGTCCATCAGGCCCGGTGCCGTGGTTCCCATCAGCACGATCTTGCCCTTGAGCTGCTCGGCGGAAATGCGGTCGGCAAGCACGTCGGCAGCCGAAATATAGGTGTAGCTGCCCTGGAAGCCGCGATACGGCACCAGCGCCGCGACGTTCTCGTCCACCGGGATGCGCAGGTTGCCGCGTGCGGTGGGCAGGTCGAGCCATTCGAGCCCGGCGTAGCCAGAGCCGCCGCTGCCATCGGCGTAACCCGGCACCAAGGGCGGGGAACCCAGCAGCGCCCGCACCATCGCCAGCGATAGCGAATCGTAGTAGGCGCCCTTGTGCTCGGCCAGCATCGGCACCCGCCGCGAAATGCCGTCGAAATCGACCAGGGGATTGAAGTGGCCCCCACCCGCCGCATTCTTCTGGAATGCCGGCAGATTGCCGCCGAAATTCGGCCAGCTGGTAAAGGCGATGTTGCGGCCCGTGAAAGTTCCCGCCGGCAGCGTCGGTGGCGGCAAGGCGCCGGAACTGGTGCCATCCACCTTGCTCGACAGGTAGTAACCAAGGACGACGGGGCGGTTCTTCAGCGAGGCGGCGAACAGCGCATCGTAGTCGAGCGAGTGACGCAAGTCAGGCAGCAACGACTGGATGACACCGGCCTCGCGACCATCCTTCTTCGCCAGCGATTCGAGCACCGGCAGGCCGGAACTGGCATCCGGCTCGGCGAAGACGATGTCGAAGCCGAGCAGTGCGACTCCGTTGCGGTCGAACAGCTTGTTCATCAGCGTCGCCATGCGCTCGCGGTTCCACGGCCAGCGTCCGACTTCGGCCAGGGACTTCTCGTCGATATCGAGGATGACCAGGCGCTCGTCGACGTTGCGCGGCATGGTCAGCCGCACCTTGGTGTCGTAGATGATGGCGTCGAAACGCTCGATGAAACCGATGCGATAGAGGCCGGCGGCGTGGCCGAGCAGCACGGCCAGCACCAGCAATCCCAGCAGGAAACGGGGCAGATGCTGTTTCATGACGGAATCGTTCCGTTCGGAAGCCGCGAAAAGTCGGCGCTGGCGGGACGGCGGCGGCGTCAGCTCTTGATGAAGAACTGCATCTTGACGCCGGCCAGTTCGATGACGTCATTGTCGGCAAGCTTGTGCGCTTCCGCACCCAGGGTTTTGCCGTCGACGATCGGGAAGTTCGCCCCCTCGACGTGGGTGATGAAGTAGCCCTGCGGCCGCCTGGCGATCACCGCTACCTGCACGCCGGGCTTGCCCAGCGTCGTCAGCGTCTTGGTGAGCTCAAGCTCCTTGCCGGTATTGGCGCCGGTGAGCACCTGGATCGAACCCAGCGGCAAGGCGGCTGGCGCCGGCTGGGCTCCCGGCACGACGGTCGCGGCAGCGGCAGCGGCCGCAGCCGTGTTCATCGGCGCTGTTTGCGGATGGGCATTCGGCTGCACCGCCGGCTTCATTCCAACCTGCGTATCGCCCGCGCCCTTGGCACCGCCATGCTCGGCCGCCTTGGCCATCATGCCTGGGCGCATGATCATGGTCTTCTCGAAGTCGGCCGCCGGCGTCTGCTGCGCCGTCTCGTTGATGTACTTGAGGCGGTATTTGCCGAGTTCGATGGTGTCGCCGTTCTGCAGGAAGTGCTTCTTCACCGACTGGCCATTGACGAAGGTGCCGTTGGTGCTGCCCAGATCCTCAAGGAAGGAATCGTTGAGGATGGTGACAACGACGGCATGCTCGCCCGAGATGGCGAGATTGTCGATCTGGATGTCGTTGTGCGGCTTGCGCCCAATGGTCATTCGCTCCTTGCTGAGCTGAATTTCCTTGAGCACCAGTCCGTCCATGCTGAGTATGAGTTTCGCCGTATCCATCGCGATCTTCCTTCAAGACACCATCATTTTAGCCATGCCAGCAGCCGGGAAAGCCAGGAGCGGAAACCGCGCTGTACACCGAAATCCCCGACAACCTTGGCAAGGATAACGGAAACATTGTCGCGGCCGCCATTATCGTTGGCCATTTGAATCAGTTGCGTGGCACAGAGATCCAGGTTGGCCGCGAGCGCGGAGACCGTCATCGCGATCTCCTCGTCATCGACCATGTCGTTCAGTCCGTCCGAGCAAAGCAGGTAGACGTCGCCGACCTGCACTTCGTAATCCCGAATTTCCGCTTCAACCGTCGGGTCGACGCCCAGAGCACGAGTCACCAGATTCTTGTTCTGCGAATGTCGCGCCTCTTCCGGCGTCAGCATGCCGCTGTCGATCTGCTCCTGAAGCAACGAGTGGTCGCGCGTAATCTGCTGGAACTCCTCACCGCGCAGGCGGTAAAGCCGGGAATCGCCGATATGCGCGACGGTGAGCGCGTTATCGTGAAACACCACCGCCACCAGCGTCGTGCCCATGCCCGAATACTGCGGCTGGCTCTGCGCCGCCTGATAGATGGCGGCATTGGCGCGGGTGATCTCGCCTTCGAGCACGACGTGCGCCCACAGCTTGCCACCGTCGACACGATTCTGCGGAGGACGCTGCGTAAACGCCTTCTCCAGTTCGGAGCCGAGCAGCGTCGTGGCCATGCCGCTCGCCACTTCGCCGGCGTTATAGCCGCCCATGCCATCGGCCAGCACCACGAAGCCGCACAGCGGGTTGGCCATCACCGCGTCCTCGTTCTGCGAGCGCACCATCCCCGGATCGGTTCGGGTGGTTATCTTCAGGGCTTCGGTGACATTCATGGACATGGTCTAGATGGCAATATCGACGCCGCCCGCGGCGTCGCCGGCACCGGCGCCAACCAGGGCGAGGCAGGAGCGCAGATCCTTGGCCATCTCGCCGCCGGTCTGGTAGCGCTGCTCCGGATCCTTGACCAAGGTGCGTTCGATGATGGCGACAAGGCAGTCCGGCAGGTCGGGGTTGAAGCTGCGGATGTCGGGTGCGGGGTTGTTGGCGATCTTGAACATCAGTTGCGCCATCGACTCGCCCTCGAAGGGCAGCTTGCCGCAGGACATCTGGTAGAGCGTGACACCCAGCGAGAAAAGATCGGAGCGACCGTCGATCTTCTTGCCGGCCAGTTGCTCCGGCGACATGTAGCTTGGCGTGCCCAACACCATGCCGGTCTTGGTCTTGGACGAATCGGTGATGCGGGCGATGCCGAAGTCGGTGACCTTGACCCGGTCGGTTTCGGCCTCGTACATGAAGTTGGCGGGCTTGATGTCGCGATGCACGACATTGTTGGCATGGGCGTAGGACAGCGCCTCGGCCACGTGCATGACGATGTTCATCACCTTGGGCAGCGGCAGCAGGCTGCCCGGCTTGGTATGGGCCACGAGATCCTTGCCCTTGAGGAACTCCATCGCGATGTAGGCCAGGTCGTGCTCCTCGCCGGCGTCGTACATCTGCACGATGTTCGGATGGTTGAGGCGCCCCGCGGTTTCGGCCTCGCGGAAAAAACGCTCCTTGACGTCCTTCAGTTCGTCTTCGTCGAACTCCTGGGACAACGCCATGGTCTTGATGGCGACGACGCGATTGATCTTGGGATCGCGACCGAGATAGACCACACCCATCGCGCCCTTGCCCAACTCCTTCTCGATCTGGTAGCGGCCCAGCATCGGCTTTTCGGTACCTTCGACCATCATCATGGTGCCACCGGGGTGGCCGCCGGCACCACCGAGGATCACCGTTTCCGACATCTGCTTGGCGCGGGTCAGGCGTTGTTCGAGGTCCTTGAACTTGGGATTGAAACCGGCCATGTAGCGGAACACCGCTTCGGCCTTGTTGAACTGGCGCTTGCGCTCGAAATCCAGTGCCAGGTTATACATGTTCTCCATCAACTGTTCGTCGAGCGGGCACTTGCGGAACTTGTCGAAGGCCATGTCGAGCTGACCCTGGCCCTGGAAGGCGAGGCCGAGCATGCGGTTCGACTCGGCCGAATCCAGGTCGGACTTCTCCTTGCCGCGCTCGGTGACGGCGAAGCGCTTGACCGTCAGCAGCAGGTGGCCGACCAGCAGCAGGGTCGCCGGCACCATCAGCTGCAGCCACAGCAGTTGCGTCGTCATCAGGCCGAAATGCGCGCCGAGCAGAACTGCCAACAGCAGCAGGGTCGCAGCCGCCGCCATGCCGGCGGACAAGCGCGGCAGCAGCACCACGAGATACAGCGCAACCAGCAGGAACACCCCCATCTCGGCCCAGATCGCCCAGCCCGGCACAACGAAGAAGTGCTCGGAGAGGATGGACGAGACGGTGTGCGCCTGCATCAACACGGAGGGCATCAGCGGCGACACCGGCGTGACGAACATGCTGCCGACCCCGGCCGCGGTCGGCCCGATCAGGACGATTTTGTCGCGATACTTGGCGAGCGGAATCTTGCCACTCTTGACGTCGAAGAATGAATCGACCTGGAAGGCGGGCTGGCCGCCATCCCGATCCCTGTAGAAGAAGCTCAGCATGCGGCTGGCGCCGTCGGTTCCAATGCGCAAATTGCCGAGCTTGACCGATTCGCCGGGACGCACCTGGATGTCGGCAGGCGTCAGGTTGAGGCTGCGCGCCGCGATCATCAGCGACAGGGCGGGATAGGTCTGGTCGAAATGGGTCAACACCAGCGGTTCGGTGCGAATCGCGCCATCGACGTCGGGAATGCTGTTGAGGTGGCCAACGGCGGCGGCGGCATTGCCAAGGGGCTCGATCACCAGCGCGTCGGCGTTCGAGGTCGGGATCGGCGCCGTCTCGCCCTGCCCCGGCCGCACTGCCATCTTCTTGAGGTAGTCGGGCAATTCCTTGTCAGGACGACCCTGCGGCTCACCGAGGCGAAACAGCATGGGCAGGGCCACATTGCCCGCGCCGGCGATGGCGGCGGCCAGGCGACGGTCGGTGTTGAGCTTGCGGTCGGCATCGAACAGCAGTTCGGACATCTGCGCCAGCATCGGGTTCTGCGCTGCGAGCTCCTCGGGCGTCGCCGTCGCCGGCAGGCCGCCGGCACGGGTGTAAAGATCCGTCAGCTTGTTGATGTAGGCCAGGCCGGGATCGAGCTGCGGTTCGGAGAAGAGGATGGTCGTGCCGATGACCTTGGCCTTGGCGGCTGCAAGTTGCTCGACCATGTCGGCCAGCACGTTGCGCGGCCACGGCCAGCGGCCGATGTTGTCCAGGCTCGGCTTGTCGATGGCGATGACGGCGATGCGGTCGGACGGCGCACGCGATGTCATGCCCATGCCCAGGTCGTAGGCCTTGCGTTCCAGGCTCTGCAGCAGTTCGCCGCCACTCAAGCCCAGCACGACAAGGCTCACGACGAGCCCGAAAAACCAGTCAGTCTTCCAGAAATTGGCCTTGCCCAAAGACGGGACTCCCCCTGTCCATTCAGCGTCTGCGCACCCCTGTTTTTTCAACAACTGCTCATAGAAACAGGGCGATAGTGCCAATTCTTACAGCCAGACCTCAACTACGTCAATGGATTTCTCACATGGCCGGTGCCGGGGCCTCCCCGGACGGCAACGCCCCGCGTGGGGCCGGGCCAGCCCACAGGCCGGGTGCGGGAGCCTCAATATGGCAGTTCGTTTCCAAGGCCGCGCTGCCGGGCGAGTGCCACGACGCGCACCGCCACGGCGAGGTCCTGGATCGCCATGCCCTGCGATTCGAACAGGGTGATCTGTTGCGGATCAGCCCGCCCGGGGCGGAAACCGGCGACCACCTCCCCCAGTTCCACCAGTTGTCCCTCATGCAGCCGTCCCTTTTCCAGGGCCGGTAGCAGGTCGCCGGCTTCGCGCAGCGCCGTGGCCCGGCTGTCGACGCAAACAAGGCCGGCGCGGCGCACCGTCTTTTCGTCGACCTCCTGCCGAATCAATGAATTGGAACCGGCTGCCGTAACATGGGCGCCTGCCTCGAGCCAGTCGCCGTCGAATACAGGCTTGGCCGCGCTGGTGATGGTCACCACGATGTCGCTGCCGCGCACGGTGGCTTCCGGACTGTCGGCCGGCGTCACCTCGACGCCGAAGCGGCGCGAAAAGTCGGCGGCTCCGGCACGGCGATTCTCCTCGTTGCGGCAATAGAGCTTGACCCGGCGGATCGGCCGCACCCGGCACAGGGCCTCGATCTGGCTTTGCGCCTGCCAGCCGGCGCCGAACACCCCGATCACCGCCGATTCCGGACGCGACAGGCAGCGAGCCGCGAGACCACCCGCCGCTCCGGTGCGCATCATGCCCAGTGCATCGGCGGCGAGCACCGCCAACGGTGCGCCGCTGGCCGCGTCGAACAAATGGACGAAAAAGCGATTGCCCTCTCGCGCCGTGGCGTAGGCCTTGTAGCCCATCACGCCCGCGTCGAGCAACGCGCCTTGCAGGATGTGCAGGGCCGAGGTCGGCGTGCGACTGCGATTGCGCGGGATGTCGATGGCGCGGCCCGCGCCATGGGCCCGGTGCGCCGCCTCGACGGCCTCGAGGGCGAGGTCCATGGTCAGCAGCTGGCGGACTTCCGCCTCGGCCAGGTAGAGTGCCATCAACGCCCGATGCCCCTTGCCGCCGTCCCGCCAGCGCCGACTTTTTACAGCACCGTCTTGAGCAGCTTGCCCATTTCGGCGGGGTTCTTGGTGGTGCGGATGCCGCAGGCCTCCATCACCTCCAGTTTCTCCTGCGCCGTGCCCTTGCCGCCGGAGATGATGGCGCCGGCGTGGCCCATGCGCTTGCCGGCCGGCGCGGTGACGCCGGCGATGAAGCCGACCACCGGCTTCTTGTTGCGGCATTCGCTCGAATACCACTCGGCCGCGGCTTCCTCGTCGGAGCCGCCGATCTCGCCGATCATGATGACGGCATCGGTGTCCGGGTCATTCATGAACAGCTCCAGCACGTCCTTGTGCTTGAGGCCGTTCACCGGGTCGCCGCCGATACCGACCGCCGTGCTCTGGCCGAGGTCGAGGTCGGAGAGCTGGCCGACGGCCTCGTAGGTCAGCGTACCGGAGCGAGACACCACGCCGATGCGACCCTTCTTGTGGATGTGGCCGGGCATGATGCCGATCTTGATCTCGTCCGGCGTGATGATGCCGGGGCAGTTGGGGCCGCACAGCACGGTCTTGCGGTTTTCGCGGGCCATCCGGTCCTTCAGCGCCACCATGTCGCGCACCGGGATGCCCTCGGTGATGCAGATCACGAGATCCAGATCGGCCTCGACGGCTTCCCAGATCGCCGCGGCGGCGAAGGGCGGCGGCACGTAGATGACGGAGGCATTGACGCCCTGCTGCTGCTTGGCCTCCTTGACGGTGGCGTAGATCGGAATGTCCTCGAAACTCTCGCCGGCCTTCTTGGGATTGACGCCGGCGACGAAACAGTTGGCGCCGTTGGCGTAGTCCTTGCACATCTTGGTGTGGAACTGGCCGGTCTTGCCGGTGATGCCCTGGGTGACGACGCGGGTGTCCTTGTTGATGAGGATGCTCATGTTTTTTCCTTAACCGTTCACGGCGGCGACGATTTTCTGCGCGGCGTCCGCCATGTCGCTGGCGGCGATGATGGGCAGGCCGGAGTCCTTGAGGATCTGCTTGCCGAGGTCCTCGTTGGTGCCGCGCATGCGCACCACCAGCGGCACGCTGAGATGGGTTTCCCGGGCGGCCGCGACCACGCCGTCGGCGATGGTGTCGCAACGCATGATGCCGCCGAAGATGTTCACCAAAATGCCCTTGACCTTGGGATTGGCCAGCATCAGTTTGAAAGCTTCGGTCACCTTCTCGGTGGTGGCGCCACCGCCAACGTCGAGGAAGTTGGCGGGTTCGGCGCCGAAGAGCTTGATGGTGTCCATGGTCGCCATCGCCAGGCCGGCGCCATTCACCAGACAGCCGATGTTGCCGTCGAGCGAAATGTAGGACAGGTCGAACTTCGAGGCCTCGACCTCGGCCGGATCCTCCTCGTCGAGGTCGCGCATGGCGACGATGTCCTCGTGGCGGAACAGGGCATTGGAATCGAAATTCATCTTGGCGTCGAGCGCCACCACGCGACCATCGCCGGTCACGATCAGCGGGTTGATCTCGGCCAGCGAGGCATCGGTGTCCCAGAAGGCCTGGTAGAGCCCCTGCAGCACGGCACGGCCCTGGATCACGGCGGACTCGGGAACGCCGATCTGGCGGCAGGTCGCGTCGGCCTCGGTGTCGGTCAGCCCGGCCACCGGATCGACGAAGACCTTGTGGATCTTCTCCGGCGTGTGCGCCGCCACTTCCTCGATGTCCATGCCGCCCTCGGAAGACGCCATCAGGCAAACGCGCTGGGTGACACGATCCACAACCATGCCGACGTAAAGCTCCTTCTTGATGTCGGCACCCTCCTCGACCAGCAGGCGGCGCACCTGTTGCCCCTCGGGGCCGGTCTGGTGGGTCTTGAGCTGCATGCCGAGGATCTGGCCGGCGTAGGACTTCACTTCGTCGAGCGACTTGGCAACCTTGACGCCACCGCCCTTGCCGCGACCGCCGGCATGGATCTGGGCCTTGACCACCCAGACCTTGCCGCCAAGACTTTCGGCAGCCTTGACCGCCTCGTCGACCGAAAAACACGGAACGCCGCGCGGGGTGGCCACGCCGAACTTCCGCAGGATTTCCTTGCCCTGATATTCGTGGATCTTCATGGGAATGCCTTCCGAAGGGCCGCCCCGAGGGAGGCAGCGCCCCCTGTGGGGGCAGCGAACAAAGTGAGCGTGGGAGTCATGTTGCTTTCCTCGTGGGGATGAAGCTTGTTGGGGTTCAGGGTTCGCCGCGATACCAGCGCGGATAGTAGCGCCGCACGGTATCCGAACCCGTATCGAGCGCATGGCAGCGGTCGAGCTGGAAGGGCTTGGCGCCAGGCTCCAGCCCCTCGGTGTCCCTGGCCTCGCTGGCGAAGGTCTGGATGGCCGCGGTGGGCAGCGACGCCAGCAACTCGGTGATGTGGGAACAGCCGCGCACGCCGTCGAACATCTCGCCCACGCTGCGCCGAAAACCGCGCACCAGGTTGAGGCCGACGATCTTCGCGTAAGCCGGCGCAATGCTGTCGCAGTCGCCGGGATAGGGCACCGCCAGCGAATCTGCTTCCGCCGCGACGATGTTGAAATCCGAGTCTATGGTCACGCGCACCGCCATGTCATGGACCGGCTCGCCGCGCGGCCGCACGCCCGAGGCGATGGCGTAGTCGTGATCCTTGGTGTCGGTCAGCCGCGCCTCGATGTCCCACAGGCCGTCGCTGCGCTTCCAGCCCTCCAGTGCAATTCGCCGCGTATGCAGGCGCGTGCGGGTAACCGGCGGCACGGAAGAGGGCATGGGATCGATCGGAGCGATGAGTGGTCTGCATTGCCATAATCAAACATTATGGCCATCTAACATTTACTGATTACTTACTTGCTAGCCGGCATGGCGGCTCGACTGCACGACGTGGAAGCGGCTGGCGACGAATGCGACATCGACCACGGAGGCGCTCGACGCCGGATTGGCGCCGGTACCGTTGAAATCGGAAAACGGGGCCGACTGGGTGACGTAAAGGCCGCCCGTCAGGTTGAAATAAAGCGCGACGCCAGCGCGAATCGCCACATCCTCCGCCAGTTGCTGCATCACCGGGTTGACCGAATGGACGGAGAACGTCGCCGCGCCCTTCTCGCGCATGATGCGCTCGGCGATGGCGAAGCTTTCCGATGCGGTCGCCGTCTCGACGACGCAGCTGATCGGGCCGAGCCGTTCTTCCTCGTAAATCTGACGGTCGGACACCTCGATGCGCAGCAGCAACGGCGTATGCACGCGCGCCTGTGGCCATTGCGGATGCGGCAGCGGCGACGAGTCGCGCAACACCTGGCCGGACTCGGCGCCGAGTTCGCGCAGGGCGTCGATGCGCGTCACCGTGTCGGGGCTCTGAATCGCGCCGAGCACCTCGACCGCGCGGGCGTTGTCTTCAAGCAGCGCGCTGATGGCCAGCGACAGGTCGCGGCCGAACTGTTCCGGCGCATAGGTGCCATCGGGCGTCTTGATGCCTTCGCTCGATACCAGGATGGTGCGCGGCGTCAGCGCGGTCTGGCCGGAATGCAGCGAGAGCGTGACGGCCAGATTGCGCAGCATGCCCTTGTAGTCGCCGGTCGATTCCACCACCACGCAGTTGACCCCGGACTTCTGGGCGAAAACATGGGCCTGGCGGGCGTTCTCCTCGAACCATTCACCGTACTCCGTGCGTCCGGCGCAATCGATCAGGCGGATGTCACCCTTCACCGCGACATCCTTGGCCACCGGCGTGCCGGAATCATCCACCAGCAGGCTGACAAGACTGGCGTCGAAGCCGGCTTCCTTGAGCGTCTGTCGCGCCAGAGCCACGGTGATGGCCAACGGCAGGATGGCCGCTGGATGCGGCTTGACGATCACCGGATTGCCGGTGGCGAGGCTGGCGAACAGCGCCGGATACGCCGCCAGCGTCGGCGCGGTGGCGCAGGCCATCACCAGCGACACGCCGCGCGGCACCACGGTAAAGCGCTTCTCGATCACCAGCGGCGGATTCTTGCCCTGCGGCCTTTCCCACAACACACTTTCCGGCACATGCTTCATCTCGCCCCAGGCCTGCGCCACGGCTTCGAGGCCGCGCGCCTGCGCCTGCGGGCCGCCGGACTGGAAAGCCATCATCAGGCTCTGCCCGGTGGTGTGCATCACGGCGTGGGCGATCTCCATGCTGCGCTCGTTGAGGCGGGCCAGAATTTCGGCGCAAACCCCCGCCCGCACCTCGGCGCCGGCGCGAATCCACGCCGGCATGGCGCCCCTGGCAGCAGCGATCAGCGCGTCCGGGCTGCATTGCGGAAAGCTGATGTCCAGCGCCAGGCCGAAAGGCGAATGCCCGGCAATCACTCGCCCCATCACGCCCGGCTGATCGAGATAGAACTGGGCGTCGAAGTAGGCTGAAAAAGCCTTGCGGCCTTCCTCGATGGCATCGTCGCCGTAGCTCGCCGGGTTTTCCGAGTAGGGATTCCAGTAGCCGCGGCCGCGGATGGCCTCGAGGGCGCCAGCGAGCAAGGTCTGGTGCTTGTCGAACAAAGGATGTGCCATCGATCGATCTCCCTGGAGGCGCGCGCCGCGGCCCTGCGATAATTGCGACGCACCCGATTCTAAACCCATAAGCCCATGTCCTTTGCGCCCGGCATGGCCGCCGCACGGAGCCCCCCGGAATGAGTCCAGAACAAATCGCACAACGCTGCGCCGAGGTCATGTGGCCCGACGACCACGCCGCACGTGGCCTCGGCATGGAGATCCTCGCCGTCGGCCCCGGCACGGCGACGCTGGCCATGGTTGTCCGCCAGGACATGGTCAACGGCCACGGCACCTGCCACGGCGGCTTCATCTTCGCCCTGGCCGACTCGGCCTTCGCCTATGCCTGCAACAGCTTCAACCACCGTGCCGTCGCCGCCGGGGTGGACATCAACTTCATCGCCCCGGCCCACCTCGGCGACCGCCTCACCGCCCACGGCCATGCCCGCCATCAGGGTGGGCGCAGTGGCACCTACGACATCGAGGTGACCGATCCGACGGGAAAACTGGTCGCGATTTTTCGCGGCCGCTCGACGCGGATCAGGGGCCATTTCTTCGAAACGTCGGATAATGCCCCCTCGCCGGAAGGGAGATGACCCGCATGCACCAAGCCTTTGACGCCATCGAAACCGCCAGCCGCGACGAGATCGCGGCGCTGCAGCTGGAACGCCTGAAGCAGACGCTGCGCCATGTCTACGCCAACGTGCCGCACTACCAGGCGGCCTTCGACGCCGCCGGCGCCCACCCGGACGACCTCAAGTCGCTGGCCGACCTGGCGAAATTCCCCTTCACCACCAAGCAGGACCTGCGCAGCAACTACCCCTTCGGCATGTTCGCCGTACCGCGCGAGAAGGTGGTGCGCGTCCATGCTTCCAGCGGCACCACCGGCAAGCCCACCGTGGTCGGCTATACCCAGAAGGACATCGACACCTGGGCCAACCTGATGGCGCGCTCGATCCACGCCGCCGGCGGACGGCCCGGCGACAAGGTGCATGTCTCCTACGGCTACGGCCTGTTCACGGGCGGCCTCGGCGCCCACTACGGCGCCGAGCGCCTCGGCTGCACCGTCATCCCCTTCGGTGGCGGCCAGACCGAGCGCCAGGTGCAGCTGATCCAGGACTTCACGCCCGACATCATCATGGTCACGCCCTCCTACGCACTGGCCATCGCCGACGAGTTCCAGCGCCAGGGCCTCGACGCAGCGCAATGCTCGCTCAGGCTCGGCATCCACGGCGCCGAGCCATGGACCAACGAAATGCGCGGCGAGATCGAGCGTCGCTTCGGCATGGAGGCCGTCGACATCTACGGCCTGTCGGAAGTCATGGGCCCCGGCGTGGCGCAGGAATGCGCCGAAACCAAGGACGGCCCGGTGATCTGGGAAGACCACTTCTACCCCGAGATCATCCACCCCGAGACCGGTGAGGTGCTGCCCGACGGCGAACTGGGCGAACTGGTATTCACCTCGCTCACCAAGGAAGCGCTGCCCATCATCCGCTACCGCACCCGAGACCTGACCCGCCTGCTGCCGCCGACGGCGTGCTCGATGCGCCGCATCGCCAAGATCACCGGCCGCTCGGACGACATGCTGATCATCCGCGGCGTCAATGTCTTCCCCTCGCAGATCGAGGAACAGATCCTCAAGATGCCGAAGCTCTCGCCGCACTACCAGCTCGAGGTCAGCCGCGAGGGGCACCTCGACGCGATGGTGGTCAATGTCGAGATCAAGCCGGAATTCGCCACCGCCACCGCCGCCGAGAAGGAATACGTCGCGCACGAACTGCAGCACCACATCAAGTCCTATATCGGCATCAGCACCCGAGTGGACATCCAGGCCGTGGGCGACATCGAGCGCTCGATCGGCAAAGCCAAGCGCGTCATCGACAAGCGGCCAAAGTAGGCCATGGAGCCAATCGAAATCGCCAGCCGCGACGAGATCGCGGCGCTGCAGCTCGAACGGCTGCGGAAATCGCTGCGCCATGCCTATGACAACGTGGCGCACTACAAGGCCAAGTTCGATTCCGCCGGCGTGCATCCCGACGACCTCGGCTCTCTCGACGACCTGGCGAAGTTCCCCTTCACCACCAAGGCCGACCTGCGCGACACCTATCCCTTCGGCATGTTCGCGGTGCCGATGGACGACGTGGTACGCGTCCATGCCTCTTCCGGCACCACCGGCAGGCCCACGGTGGTCGGCTACACCCAGAACGACATCGATACCTGGGCCGGCATCGTCGCCCGCTCGATCCGTGCCGCCGGCGGAACCCGCAAGGACATCATCCACGTCACCCACGGCTACGGCCTGTTCACCGGCGGCCTGGGCGTGCATTACGGCGCGGAGCGCGTCGGCTGCACCGTGGTGCCGATCTCGGGCGGCCAGACCGAGCGCCAGGTGCAGCTGATCCAGGACTTCACGCCGACCATGATCGTCGGCACGCCCTCCTACATCCTCAACATCGTCGACGAGTTCGAACGCCAGGGCCTCGATCCGGCGCAGAGCAGCCTGCAGCGTGGCATCTTCGGCGCCGAACCGTGGGGCGAGGAAATGCGCCGCCAGCTGGAAACAAGACTCGGCATCGCCGCCATGGACCTCTATGGGCTGTCGGAAGTCATCGGCCCCGGCGTCGCCTGCGAGTGCATCGAAAGCCGCGACGGCCCGACCATCTGGGAGGATCATTTCTACCCGGAGATCATCGACCCTGCGACCGGCGCGGTGCTGGCCGACGGTGAGCAGGGCGAACTGGTTTTCACTTCGCTCACCAAGGAAGCGCTGCCCATCGTGCGCTACCGCACCCGCGACCTGACGCGCCTGCTGCCGCCCTCTGCGCGCTCGTTCCGCCGCATCGGCAAGATCACCGGCCGCTCCGACGACATGCTGATCATCCGCGGCGTCAATCTCTTCCCCTCGCAGATCGAGGAATTCATCCTCAGGACGCCGAAGCTCGCACCGCACTACGTGCTCGAGGTCTCGCGCCGCGGCCACATGGACGACCTGGCGGTGAAAGTCGAGATCAGGCCCGAATTCGCCGCCGCCCCCGCCACCGAACGCGAGGCCGCCGCACGGGAACTGCAGCACCACATCAAGTCCTACATCGGCATCAACACCCGCGTCGAGGTCGCCGAGGTCGGTGCCATCGAGCGCTCGACCGGCAAGGCCCGGCGCGTCATCGACCTGAGAAATCAATGAAACCGCACCACTGGCCCTGGACCTTCCTCGCCTTCACCGCCCTGGGCATCGTCAGCACCATCGTCGGCATCGCGGCGCTAGCCGGGCTGATGCAGGGCGTGCACCCGCTGTTCAACGACGGCACGGCGGCCGGCCTGTCGCTGATCGTCACGGCCATCGCCCTGTTCCTCACCGGCGCCTTTCCGCTGGTATTGCGGCGCCTGGCCGAGCGCGAAGGCGCCTGATCCGCCTTGTCCGGCGACCACCCCTACTCGCGCCTCACCCCTGATCTCGTCCTCGACGCGATCGACACGACCGGCCTGCACACGGACGGCCGCCTGCTCGCCCTCAACAGTTTCGAGAACCGCGTCTATCAGCTCGGCATAGAAACCGGGGGAAAAGTCGGCGGTAGCGGTACGGCGACCGACTGGGTCATCGCCAAGTTCTATCGCCCGGAGCGCTGGAGCGACGACGCCATCCTCGAAGAGCATGCCTTTAGCGCCGAACTCGCCGCCCGCGAGATCCCGGTGGTGGCGCCGTTGCGTCTCGACGGCGCAACGCTGCATCGCCACGCCGGCTTCCGCTTCGCCGTCTTTCCGCGCCAGGGCGGCAGGCCGCCCGAACTTGACCAGCCAGGCGTTCTCGAGTGGCTCGGGCGCTTCCTCGGCCGCATCCACGCCGTGGGCGGCCTCGAACCCTTCCGCCACCGCCCGGCGCTGGACATCGCCAGCTTCGGCGAGGAGCCGCGCGACTGGCTGCTCGCCCACGACTTCATCCCCCCCGAACTGCGCGAAGTCTGGGCCGGCGTCGCCGACCAGGCCATCACCGGCGTTCGGCAATGCTTCGGGCGTGCCGGAGCGGTGCGCAGCCTTCGCATCCACGGCGACTGCCACATGGGCAACGTGCTGTGGACCGAAGACGGAAAGACGCGTGGCCCCCACTTCGTCGATTTCGACGACGCCCGCATGGGGCCGGCGGTGCAGGACCTGTGGATGCTGCTCTCCGGCGAGCGCGACGAGCGCACCGCACAGTTGCATCAGATTCTCGCCGGCTACGAGGATTTCGCCGAATTCGATCTGCGCGAACTGCATCTGGTCGAGGCGCTGCGCACGCTGCGGCTGATCCACTACTCGGCCTGGATCGCGCGGCGCTGGAGTGATCCGGCCTTCCCCCTCGCCTTCCCCTGGTTCGACACGCCGCGCTACTGGGAGGAGCGCATCCTCGAACTGCGCGAGCAGATCGCCCTGATGGACGAAGCGCCGCTGGCTGCCTGAGCCTGGCTGCGGGCCGCGGGCCGCGGGCGATAGGCGAAAAAAAACCGCGGACAATGCCGCGGTTTTTTGGCGATGCGCCGAAATTACATCGGCTTGATCGCGGAGGCCTGTTGACCCTTCGGGCCCATCTTGACCTCGAAGTTCACTTTCTGACCTTCTTGCAGGGACTTGAAGCCGCTGCCCTGGATTTCGGAGAAGTGCGCGAAGAGATCCTCGCCACCGCCGTCCGGGGTGATGAAGCCGAAGCCCTTAGCGTCGTTGAACCACTTGACGGTACCAGTTGCCATGTTGCTTTCCTTAAAAAATGAGATGTGTCGGACCTGAGCCCGGAACGCAAGCGAGAAAGGTAGATGGGACTGGTAAAACCGAAACCCCGGGGGGCAACAACTACCGGACAACGACTGCCTGAATCGAATGCCCCGCCACCTTACGTCAAACCCGGCGACATGCCAAGTAATATTTTGCATGGAATTGAGGGCCGGATTGGCGCAGGTGCCAACCAGAGAGTCCAAGGTAAACCGCCCCGTCTGGGCCATACACAAAACCAATCCTGTCAGAAACCAATTTTTCTGGACAGCACCGCAGTGCCCGGGCAGCATCCCATTCGAATAAACAGACCGGATGCATTCCGGCGATCAATAACAAGAAGAGAGTCAAGCGGTCCTTCCCCGCGGGCCGTCAGGGGACAACACAAATGTTCAATCGGGCCACCGCGCTAAGGGGCCACCTGGCCGCGCGGCTCGCCCGTGGGGCTGGAGCGGTGTGGGCATCGACCGCACGGCGCATCAGACCGCTGGGCGCGCCCATCGCCTGGCTGCTGCTGGCCTTGCCGGCCGCGGCGGCGGCGGTCACCGACGAACTCCTGCGCCAGCAGGAGCGAGAGCGCGCCTTGCGCCAGCAGCGCGAACAAGTGCCCGACGTGCGCCTGGAACGTCCCACGACGGCGGCGGCCGGCCTGCTGCCGGCGAAAGAATCGCCATGCTTCGTCATAAACCGCATCGTGCTCAAGACCACGGAGCTGGATCGCCCGACTTGGGAAATCTGGGCGGCGGAAGCCGCGAATCGCACGACTGACGGCAAAGCAGACCCCGCCAAAGGTCGCTGCCTCGGCACGCGCGGCGTCAACGTGGTGATGGGGCGTATCCAGAGCGCCATCGTCGCCCGCGGCTACGTCACCACGCGCGTACTCGCCGCGCCGCAGGATCTTTCCGGCGGCACGCTGGAGCTGACTATCGTCCCCGGCCGTATCCGCGCCGTCCGCCTGGCTGAAGGTTCGGGACCGCACCGAACCCTGGCCAACGCCGTCCCGGCCCGGCCGGGCAACCTGCTCGACCTGCGCGACATCGAGCATGGTCTGGAAAACCTCAAGCGCGTGCCCAGCGCCGAAGCCGACATCCGCATCGAGCCGGCCGACGCGGCTGACGGCGCCGAGGCCCGTCCCGGCGAAAGCGACCTCGTCGTCGCCTGGAAGCAGGGCTTCCCGCTGCGCGCCAGCCTATCCCTCGACGACGGCGGCTCCAAAGCCACCGGCAAGACCCAGGCCGGCCTCATCCTCTCCTTCGACCGGCCCCTCGGCCTCGACGACCTGCTCTACCTCGGCCGCACCGGCGACGCCGGAGGCCGCTTCGACGACGGCGGCGGAGCGCACGGCACGCGCGGCTACGTCGCCCACTACTCGGTACCGTTCGACTACTGGCTGCTTGCCTTCAACGCCAGCGGCAACCGCTACCGCCAGTCGGTGGCCGGCGCCAATCAGACCTACCTCTACAGCGGCGACAGCCGCAACGCCGACATCAAGCTCGCGCGTCTCGTCTATCGCGACGCCGCCCGCAAGACTACCCTCTCGGTTCGCGGCTGGTACCGCGCCTCCAGGAACTTCATCGACGACACCGAAGTCGAGGTGCAGCGCCGCCGCCAAGCCGGGCTCGAAGCCGGCCTGTCGCACCGCGAATTCATCGGCGCCGCCACGCTCGACGCCGACCTCGCCTGGCGCTTCGGCAGCGGCGCCTTCGAAACCCTGCATGCTCCCGAGGAAGCCTTCGGCGAAGGCAGCTCGCGGCCTGAACTCGTCATCGCCGACTTGCGACTGAACCTGCCCTTCGCGTTCGGCGGGCAGCGCCTGCGCTACGCCGCCGCCGTGCGCGCCCAATGGGACCGCACGGCGCTGGTGCCGCAGGACCGCTTCGCCATCGGCGGGCGCTACACCGTGCGCGGCCTCGACGGCGAAACCGTGCTTTCCGCCGAACGCGGCTGGACCCTGCGCAACGACCTCGGCTGGTCTCTCGGCCAGACCGGCGCCGAACTCTACCTCGGCCTCGACCACGGCGAAGTTGCCGGCCCCGGCAGCCACGCGCTGGCAGGCACCCGGCTGGCCGGCGCCGTCGTCGGCCTGCGCGGCGCCTGGAAAGGGTTCAGCTATGACGCCTTCGCCGGTCAGCCCATCGACAAGCCCAAAGGCTTCAAGACCGCCGAGCACGTCGCCGGCTTCAACCTAAACTGGACGTTCTGAACATGAGGAACCCGCCCATGCGCAAGCCGCTGCTACTGCTCGCCGCCATCCTCGCACCGCTTGCGGCCCACGCCCAGATCGTCGCCGCGCCCACGGCGCCGGCGAACCAGCGGCCCACGGTGCTCAATGCCGCCAACGGCGTGCCGCAAGTGGATATCCAGACGCCCAGCGCCGCCGGCGTCTCGCGCAACACCTACAGCCAGTTCGACGTCCAGCGGCCCGGCGCCATCCTCAACAACTCGCGCACCAACGTCCAGACCCAGTTGGGCGGCTGGGTGCAGGGCAACCCCTGGCTCGCCGCCGGCAGCGCCCGCGTCATCCTCAACGAAGTCCAGTCCAGCAACCCCAGCCTGCTGGGTGGCTACGTGGAGGTCGCCGGCAGCCGCGCCCAGGTCGTCATCGCCAACCCGGCCGGCATCAGCTGCGACGGCTGCGGCTTCATCAACGCCAGCCGCGCCACGCTGACCACCGGCACCCCCATCGTCAATGGCGGCAACCTCGACGGCTACCGCGTCCAGGGCGGCACCATCGCCATCACCGGTGCCGGAATGGACGCCAGCACCACCGACACCGCCGACCTCATCGCCCGCGCCGTCCAGGTCAACGCCGGCATCTGGGCCAACCATCTCAAGGTCACCACCGGCCCCAACCAGGTCGATGCCGACAACAACACCGCCACGCCCATTACCACCTCGGCTGGCAGTGGCGCCACCCCCGCCTACGCCATCGACGTCGCCGCGCTCGGCGGCATGTATGCCGGCAAGATCATCCTCGTCGGCACCGAAGCCGGCCTCGGCGTGCGCAACGCCGGAGCCATCGGCGCCAGTGCCGGCGACGTCATCGTCACGGTGGACGGCCGGCTGGAGAACGCCGCCTCCGCCACCATTGCCGCCAGCGGCAAGCTTGCCCTCACCGCCGACAGCCTCGCCAGCACCGGCACCCTGCTCAGCCAGGGCGACACCAGCATCAAGCTCGCGCAGGACTACACCCACGCCGGTACCCTGCAAGCCGGCGGCAACCTCGACTTCGAAACCGCCGGCACCTTCACCAACCCCATCACCCTCCAGGCCGGTGGCACGCTCACCCTGCGCGCCGCCGCACTGGACAACCCATCCACCGGCCAGCTGCTCGGCAGCAACCTCACCCTCGCCGTCACCGGCACCCTCACCAACCGCGGTCTTATCGACGGCGGCGCAACCCGCATCACCGCCGCCACCCTGAGCAACCTCGGCAGCGGTCGTCTCTATGGCGACCACCTCGCCATCGGTGCCACCACCCTCAACAATCTGGCCGAAGGCGGCCAGGCCCCGGTCATCGCCGCCCGCAGCCGCCTCGACCTCGGCGCCGGCACGATCCAGAACCGCGAGCACGCTCTCATCTTCAGCGCCGGCGACCTGAAGATCGGCGGCGCCCTCGACGCCAATGGTTATGCCACCGGCTCGGCCACCACGCTCGCCAACGCCAGCGCCACCATCGAATCCCTCGGCAACCTCGACCTCGCCGCTCTCGACATCACCAACACCAACGAACACTTCGCCACCCAGGTCGCCACCGTCTCCAGCGCCACCGTGAACGAATACCAGGGCGCCGGCGCCGGCACCCGCTACCCCACCGCCAGCTACTACGCCTGCGTGCGCGACGCCCTCTACTGCGCCCTGATCGGCGGCGGCGGCTATCAATACTGGTACCACTACAACTTCACCCGCAGCGTCACCGAGACCCAGGTCAGCCAGAGCGATCCGGCCCAGATCCTCGCCGGCGGCACCATGAGTCTCACCGCCGCCACCCTCCTCAATGACAAAAGCCGGATCATCGCCGGCGGCTTGCTGACCGCCAGCCTGGGCAGCCTCACCAACACCGACGTCACCGGCACGCGCACCACCAGCGACGTCGGCAGCTCCACCTACTATTTCGCCGTCCAGCCTTCCGGCTCGAACAACGACTACGTCGGCACCAGCACCGCCGGCTACGCTCCGGCGCCCAGTACGCAGAGCCTGAGCCTCGCCCCCACGCTCTACCAGCAGAACACCGCCCCCACCGGCAGCGGCACCGCCGTGGCCGCGACGCCCCTGGCGGCGCTGCCCGGCAGCAGCCTCTTCAGCCGCTCATCCGCCGGTACGCGCTACCTCATCGAAACCGACCCCCGCTTCGCCAGCTACCGCAGCTGGCTCGGCTCGGACTTCATGCTCCAGGCGCTGGCGCTGGACCCGGCCCTGACGCAGAAGCGCCTGGGCGATGGGTTCTACGAGCAGAAGCTGATTCGCGAACAAGTGGCAAGCCTCACCGGCCGGCGCTTCCTCGACGGCTACGCCAGCGACGAGGCCCAGTTTCGGGCGCTGATGGAGCAAGGCGTTCTCTTCGCCCGGGCCCACCAACTCGTCCCCGGCGTCGCCCTCACGGCCGAACAGATGGCCCAGCTGACCAGCGACATCGTCTGGCTGGTGGAGCGGATGGTCACCCTGCCGGATGGCAGTCAGACGACGGCGCTGGTGCCGCAGGTGTATGTGCGGGTTCGCGACGGCGATCTGGCGCCGACGGGCGCGCTGCTGGCGGGGGAGAGCGTCCAGTTGAATCTGGCGGGTGATCTCCAGAACGGCGGCACGATTGCCGGGCGCACGCTGGTTTCGCTCACTGCGGAGAACGTCGCGAACCTCGGGCGGATTCAGGGGAGTGCGGTCGATCTCCAGGCCCAGCGGGATCTGCTGAATCTGGGCGGGACGATCCAGGCAGGCGACAGCCTGGCGATTGCGGCCGGGCGCGACCTTACGGTGCAAAGCACCACCCGCAGCAATGCCAACGCCCAGGGCGGCAACACGACGCTGGATCGCATCGCCGGCCTCTACGTGACGAATCCCGGCGGCACCCTGCTGGCCAGCGCCGGGCGGGATATGAACCTGATCGCCGCCACGCTGCAAAGCCGGGGCGGCGCCACGCTGTTGGCGGGCAACGACCTCAAGCTCGGTACGGTCACGGAAAGCAACGGCAATACCGTCGTCTGGGATGCGCGCAACCGGCTGGCCGAATCCCGCAGCACGGAGACAGGCACGTCGATCCAGACCCAGGGCGACCTGACGCTGGCGGCGGGACGGGACGTGAGCGCGCGGGCGGCGCAAGTCACCAGCACGGCAGGCGCGCTGAATGTGACGGCCGGGCGCGACGTGGCGATCCGGTCGGGCGAAGCCAGCCAGAGCCTCGACGAAGCCCACCACTATGAGACCAAGGGCGGCGGCGTCTTCGCCGGCAGGGAGAGCGAGACGCGCAACGGCAGCAGCAGCCGGACGACCGCGCTGGCGAGCAGCCTCGGCGGCCAGACAGTTACCGTGCAGGCGGGGCGGGATATTGGGGTCAGAGGGTCGAGCGTTGTTTCGGATGGGGGAACAACGCTGACGGCCGGCAACGACGTGAGGCTGGAGGCGGCGACCAACACCGACACGTCCAGCAGCTTCGAGGCCAAGAGCCGGTCCGGCGTGAGTTTCGGCGGGGGTGGCATCTTCGTCGGCAGCCGCAAGCAGAGCACCGAGGAACAAGGCAGCGGCACGACGGCAGCCGCCAGCACGGTGGGCAGTACCCGGGGGGATGTGACGATCCGGGCAGGAAATGCCTACGCCCAGACCGGCAGCGAGGTGCTGGCGCCGGGGGGCAGGATCGATGTCGCGGCGAAGACGGTGCAGATTCAGGAGGCGCGGAATATCCGGAGCAGTTCCACGACGACGCAGAGTGAGCAGAGCGGCTTGAGCATCGGGGTAGCCAATTCGCTCGTCACGGCCGCGCAGACCGTTCAGGCCTTGGGGCAGGCAGCGGGCCAGACTTCGGACCCGCGCATGCAGGCGCTGGCCGCCGCGACGGCGGGCTTGGCCGGGAAGAATGCGCTGGATGCGGTAAGCGGTCCGGCGGGGTTCGATCCGGCCAAAGCCGCCAGCGTGAATGTGGGGATCAGCGTCGGCAGCAGCAAGAGCCGGAGCACCACCACCCAGACGAGCGACACCGCCGCCGGCAGCACCGTCGCAGCGGGCCGGGACCTGTCGATACGTGCCACCGGCGGCGACCTCGTGAGTCAGGGCGGCACGATCACGGCGGGGAATGATGTCGATCTGTCCGCCACCGGCAACATCGCCCTGCTGGCGGCGGCCAATACGTCGAGCAGCCAATCCAGTTCGAGCGGCAGCAGCGCGAGCATCGGGGTGGGGATCGGTGTCGGGCCGGGCCAGGGCGTGGGGATTTCGGCCACGGCGAGCGCGAGCCAGAGCAGCGGATCGAGCAGCGGACAGGACACGACCTGGACCAACGCAAAAGTTTCCGCAGGAACGCAGAGCGCTGTTGGGACGGCGAGTCTGAGCTCGGGGGCGGATACGACCCTCAAGGGGGCGACTGTCGAAGGCCGGCAGGTGATTGCCGACATCGGCGGCAATCTCAATATCGAAAGTTTGCAGGACACGAGCAGCTACGCCAGCCAACAAAAGAGCAGCGGCTTCAGCATCAGCGTGCCGATTGGCCCCGGCACCGTCGGCGGCAGCGTGAGCAGCAGCCTGAGCAAGATCGCCAGCACCTACGCCAGCGTCAATGAACAATCCGGGATCAGGGCCGGCGACGGCGGCTTCCAGGTGAATGTCGCGGGTAATACCGACCTCAAGGGCGGCGCCATCACCAGCAGGCAGGCCGCCCTCGACGAGAACCGCAACCGCTTCGAGACCGGCGGCGAACTCACCCTCGCCGACATCCGGAACCAGGCCGAATACCAAGCCAAATCCGCCAGCGTAAGCCTCGGTGTCGGCACGAGCTTCGACGGCAGGCTCATCCCCGGCGGCACCAGCGCCGGCATCGGCAAGGACGGTAACAAGGCGGGGAGCGCAACGCTCGCCGCCATCTCCGGCATCGCCGGGAACGCGGACGCCAGAACCAGCGACGACGAAACCGGCATCGGCAGAATCTTCGATGCGCAGAAAGTGCAGAAGGAAATCAATGCCCAGGCGGTCATCACGCAGAGCTTTGGGCAGCAGGCCTCCAAGGCCGTGGGCGATTACGCCACCAGCCGGCTCGACGAAGCCCAGGCGCTGCGCGCACAGGGCCGGGAACAGGAAGCCAAAGACCTCGAAAGCCTGTGGGGCGCCAATGGCACGGCGCGGCTTGCCGCGCACGCCCTGATCGGCGGACTGACCGGCGGCGCAAGCGGCGCAGCGGGTGCCGCCGCCGGCACGCTCACCGCCCCGGCAGTGAGCGAGGCGCTCAGGAACGCCGGCATCGACGGCCCGCTCGCCACCGCGATCACCGACGCGGCGAGCACGGCGGTCGGGGCTGTCGTGGGCGGGACAGCGGGGGCGGCTTCGGCACTCAATGAGGTAGCGAACAACTACCTATCCCATCCAGAGAATGCCTTGCGGGCCACGGCGCGGGAGAAACTCAAGAACTGCGAGGATGATAGCTGCGAACAGGCGGCGCAGGCGGAGATCGACAAGTGGAATGCCGAGGATTTGCGGCGCGACGCAGAATTCCACGCGGCCTGCGACGGTGAGCTCAGTACGACGGCCGGTTGTGCCGACATGACTCGCGATCTATACAAGAATCTCGGAACCTACGCTGCAGCCGATGCGCGGCTGGCTGCATCGAGCGATAAATCAGGAAGTCTGACGCAAGCACACAAGGAAGAGCTACAGTCCTATCTCGACCCCATCAAGACCGCGAATGCCAATGTCCGAACAAGCGACAGCCGCTTCGTCAGGGGGCCGGATCGTTACGATTCCGATCCCTATGGCGTGGTCAATCCAAACAACACCCGGGACGCCTACCTCGCGATGAAATTCGGCACCGAAGCCCTGGCGTTGGCCAACGTGAACGAAAACGGCAACTACGCCATAGTGACGCAGTGGTGGGCACGCAACGGCATGAACAACCCGCCGGACTATGCGACTGGCTTGATGCTCACGCATGTGGATGCGGCGGCGGAGGCGAAGCAGAAGGCTATCAGCGAAGCTCAACGCACCAACAATCCATACACCCCCGTCGATCATGATCCATACCTCCCCGTCGATCGCTACACGCTGTCCTACGCCCCGACCACAGGTTTCTGGTCGGATCTCTGGAGCGCCTCCCTGACGAAGATGGGCGTCGAGTCGGAATCGGTGCTGGGCCTGCGTGCCCAGCAGGAGGCGATTCAGACGGGCAACCGGAAAGTGGACTGGGTGGCGCACAGCCGCGGCGGGCCGGAGTATGTACAGGCGGCGGTGGGGTCGAGTATCGCCGAACTGGAAAAAAACTCAGTCGTTTTTCACGCAGGGGCGAATAACAAGATTGTTACCGACTACGTAATGCGTCAGAAGGGCATTGGCGACGCTGTCAACGAAGAAAATCGCTATCGCGACAACTCGAACGATCTGGTGCCCCAGATCGTGGGCCTGCGCGCGCTCACCGAGCCTTTGAATTTCTTCACTTCGCTAATCTCCGCGCCCTGCCTGTCGAGCAGCTTCTGCACCATTCAGCAAAGCCCGCACACCCTGCCGGCCAACTGGCACAACCTTGCACCGGAGGCCAAGTAAGCATGGGACTTCTTAACAACCTCAGGGCAGGAGCGCTCGTCGTGCTTGCAGCCTTCTCGTTTCAGACGCTGGCTGCGGATCCTGCCGCAACCGAGCGTTTGAAACGATACAAGGAACAGAAAGACGCCATCTATGAACGCATGAAACGCTATGGCATCAACCGCGAGGACATTCTGGCGCTGAGGCGCTTGTATGAAACGAGTCCGCCCTATTCTTATCCACACGTGAAGATACTTGCGGATAAAGTACTCAACCCCGGGGAACATCTTCGTGTCGAGATGGACGAATTCATTGTGACAATGAAGATGCCAGATATCGCTCCAACGTTAACTACCTGGCTCTCACCCTACTCCAACACCCGTAGCCCCGACCCAGCGATGCAGAAATATCTGGAGCAAGAAAAGGGGAGTCTGACGGTTGCCAGCATGGGCTGGGAAAACTGCGTCTTTCTGGGATGCATGAACCGTCGTGGTGATGTTTCAGGCCTCACGATGACTTATCGCATCCTGAGGCCCGACGAAATCACAGGAACGTTCTCGACCCCGGAAACACTTCAGCAGGGCTCGCTGCATTTCCAGAAGTTGTCCATTGAACGAGCTTTGGCTCGTCGCGGTCATAACCCCATCGTCAGCGATGCGGAACTTGAAGCCAGACGCGTCGCTCTCGCGCCGGAAATCGTGACGATCAATGGCCGCATCTGGGTGCGCGATGCCATGAATGACTACATGGGGCGAAATTACGTCTATGTGACTACGCTATCGCCCGGACGAATGTTCAGCTTGGTTTTCGGTATGCCAAAAGGCCACGACTACAACGCTCAGCCCGAACCAACCACCTGGCCCAGATCGGCGAAGCGAGCGTTTGAGAATATGGAGCAAATGGCCAACTCATTGCGAATCGTCAAGATGGCCGACGACGGGCCTTCCGATCCCTTCGTGGTCGAACGCGTGGAACCGGGGCCGCTGCCGGTTCGGGAGAAACGCTCTGCGACCGATTAGTCGTGTCAGCCTGCAGTGAAGACTGCACCAATATCGATGCACCCCTCAGCCCCGCCCCGAGCGGGGCTGAGAGTTTGCATCCTCGTCCTACTCGTCGCGTTCGCCCTACCAGCCTTCGCCCTCGCCACCCCATCGCAAAAAGTCGGCGGTGGCGATACGGCGATTCCCGCGTTCGCACGCGCTACCTCATCGAAACCGACCCCCGCTTCGCCAGCTACCGCAGCTGGCTCGGCTCGGACTTCATGCTCCAGGCGCTGGCGCTGGACCCGGCCCTGACTCAGAAGCGCCTGGGCGATGGCTTCTACGAGCAGAAGCTGATTCGCGAGCAGGTGGCAAGCCTCACCGGCTGGCGCTTCCTCGACGGTTACGCCAGCGACGAGGCCCAGTATCGGGCGCTGATGGAGCAAGGCGTTCTCTTTGCCCGGGCCCACCAACTCGTCCCCGGTGTGGCGCTCACGGCCGAACAGATGGCCCAGCTGACCAGCGACATCGTCTGGCTGGTGGAGCGGATGGTCACCCTGCCCGACGGCACCACCACCCGGGCGCTGGTGCCGCAAGTCTATGTCCGGCTCCAGGACGGCGACCTGGCCCCCACCGGCGCCCTGCTCGCCGGCGACAGCCTCGATCTGAACCTGACGGGCGATCTGGCCAACGGCGGCACCCTGCTGGGGCGCAACGTGCTCTCCCTCGCCGCAGACAACGTCGCGAACCTGGGGCGGATCCAGGGCGGCAGCGTGAGCCTTGCGGCCCGGCAGGACTTCGCCAACCTCGGCGGAACGATCCAGGCAGGCGACAGCCTGACGGTTTCGGCCGGGCGCGACCTTACCGTCCAATCCACCACCCTGGGCCAAAGCAACGCCCAGGGCGGCAACACGACGCTGGATCGCATCGCCGGGCTCTACGTGACGAATCCCGGCGGCACCCTGCTGGCCAGCGCCGGGCGGGATATGAGTCTGGTGGCGGCGCAGGTCGCCGCAGCCGGCAGCGCCACGTTGGTGGCGGGCAACGACCTCAAGCTCGGCACGGCCACGTTTGCGGGATACACCTACCCGGCGGGCGGGGTGGTGGATCGGGTGTTCAAAGCCTTTGGCGGACCGCATGACCTTATCGGCGGGCAACTGCCGGGTTTGTATGACGGGCAGGGGAATATCAAGGAGGGGATGACAAAAACAGAAAGCACGGGGTATGACATCTGGAGCGGCCTCGCCATTGCACCGTCGGTACCTTTTGCGGCAGCAACCCTCATTCCGCCTGAAGTGTGGAAGGCTATCTCGATACTGTTGGGAGCGGCGAAATGAAGCTAATTGCTGTCATCTCGATGGCGCTGTTTCTGGTTTCTATGCAATCAGGCTGCGGGACACAGATTGGCATTAGCGGTCAAGCCCGCGAGGACTACCTGAAATCCATCAAACCCTACGGCGAATACTGGGTCAAGGAAGGCGGGACGGTGGAGCTGCGCCGACAGGACGCTTGGGCCTGCGGTTCTGCCCCGCATAACACTGGAGCCGACCATGTAACTTTTACCCATGCACAGCTGAACGCAGAATGGCACTCAGGAGAAACGGACATGGACATCGCACGTTCCAGACTGAGAAAGGTTTGGATCGAATGCATGAAATCCAAAGGCTATGAATACCGACGCACCAGTCCTTGAAATAGCCTTGGCGCCACGGGCGACATCGTTCTGCTGGCGGCCCAGAACACCAGCACCATCCAGACGAAGAGCAGTTCGAGCAGCGCGAGCATCGGGGTGGGGGTCGGTGTCGGGCCGGGTCAGGGCGTGGGCGTGTCGGCTACCGCGAGCGCGAGCCAGAGCCGCGGATCCAGCAGCGGACAAGACACGACCTGGACCAACGCAAAAGTTTCCGCAGGAACGCAGAGCGCTGGCGCTGGCGGTACGGCGAATCTGGTGTCGGGCAATGACACGCTGCTCAAGGGGGCCGTGGTCGAAGGCCGGCAGGTCGTGGCGAACGTGGGCGGCGACCTGAATATCGAAAGTAAATAAAGGAGTACGCGTGAAAAAAGCTATTCGAGTTGCATTATTGATCCTGCTAAATATCGTAGTAAGTGCGTGCGCGGGTTTGGTGAGCGGAAAAAATTGGTAAGTAAATAGAGCTAATTCCATGCTGCGGACGAAGTTTCCATTGTGCCAATGCTTATCAAGTATCGATGACCCAATCTCAGCCCCGCCCCGAGCGAGGCTGATCGCTCTTACCCTGGCCCTCGCGTTCGCCCTCCCGGCCAGTGACCTGCCCCCCGTAGCCCGTACCACCTGATAGTTAGTGAAGTCCGTCAAACCATGGAGAATTACGGACATGAAGAAGGGCAGATACAGCGACGAACAGCCCCGTCACCGAAACCCAGGTTAGCCAGAGCGCCCCCACCCGGAGCCCCTCCGGCGGTGCCATGACGCTCACCGCCGTCACCCTCCTCAATGACACTCTGCCCGACGGCTCCACTACGCGGGCACTGGCGCCTCAGGTGTATGCGCGGCCCGGGAGCCGAGAGAGGCAACGGTGGTTGGAGATGCCGCCTATCATTGGCGCTCCCTCGGTAACACAGGAGCGCAAAGATGGAAAATGAACTTTCGACCGCCACCCTGGGCGGCGGCTGCTTCTGGTGCCTGGAGGCGGCACTGCGACAGCTCGCCGGCGTCGAGTCTGTCGTCTCTGGCTACTGTGGTGGCCACACGGTGAATCCCGACTACCACTCGGTCTGCGCCGGTGCGACGGGCCATGTCGAGGTCGTGTGCATTGCCTTCGACCCGGCCGTCATCGACTACCGCACGCTGCTCGAAGCCTTTTTCGCCATCCACGACCCGACCACGCCGGATCGCCAGGGCAACGATGTCGGCACCCAATACCGCTCGACGATTTTCACCCACTCGGACGCGCAGGAGCACGTGGCCCGCGCGCTGATCGCGGAACTGGACGCGGCGGCGATATGGCCCGACCCCGTCGTCACCGCCGTGGCGCCAGCGCCGACTTTCTGGCCGGCAGAGGATTACCACCAGGACTACCTCGCCAACAACCCGCGCCAGCCCTACTGCGTTGCCGTGGTCGCCCCCAAGGCCGCGAAGCTGCGCGAAGAATTCCGGGCGCGGCTGAAGCCGGCCTGAGGCGCTACTTGCGGCTCTGCTTGGCGATCAGGTCCTTGGCCGCCTGCAGCAGTGCGCGGCCGTCGTGGCCGCGCTTGCCGACGTCGGCCATCCATTCGTCGTCGAGGCGGTCGGTGGCCTGTTTCCACTTTTCCAGTTCAGCGGCGGGAATCACATTGACGACATTGCCGCGCTCGAGCACAACTTTCTTCGAAACCGGCGCCGCCTCGTCGTAGAGCCGGCCGGCCAGGGCCGACAGGGCAATGCCGCTGTTGGCGTCGACCACCTTTTTCAGGTCGGGCGGCAGGGAGTCGTACTTCGCCTTGTTCATCGCCACCATGAACACCGAGGTATAGAGGCCCGGTAGCCTGGCGTCGGTTTCCGAGGCGTAGCGCGTCACCTCATGCACCTTGATCGAGGGCACCACCTCGTAGGGCAGCAGCGCACCGTCGATCACGCCCTTGGACAGCGCCTCGGTCACCTGCGGCACCGGCATGCCGACCGGGGTGGCGCCGAGCGCGGCCAGCATCTTGTTGGTGACGCGCGTTGGCGCGCGCAGCTTGAGTCCCTTGAGGTCGGCCAGCTGTGCCACCGGCTGTTTGGCGAGGAAGAAATGGCCTGGCTCATGCACGTGGAAGGCGAGCGGCTTGACGTCCTTGAACTCGCTGGCGGCATGGGTCTGCGCATAGTCCCAGACGGCGCGGCTGGTCGCCTCGGCGGTGGTCATCATGAAGGGCAGTTCGAACACCTCGATCAGCGGGAAGCGGCCGGCCGTGTAGCCGAGCAGGGTCCACACCACGTCGGCGACGCCATCCCGTGCCTGGTCGTAGAGCTGTGCCGGCGTGCCGCCAAGCTGCATCGAGGGATAGATCTGGCACTTGATGCGGCCGGCCGAATCCTTTGCCAGCCGCTCGCACCACGGGCCGAGGATCTTGGCGTGGGCCGTCGAGCTGGTCGGCAGGAAGTGATGGACGCGGAGCGTGACCTCCTGAGCAAAAGTCGGCGCCGGCAGCACGGCGAGGGCGACGAGCAGCGGGGCGAAAAATCGTTTCATCGGTGGCGAACGGTAGCTGGAAAAGAGGGGGTGATTCTAGACGATCACCACATCGAGCTCGCCGAGGCCGGCCACGCGACCGCTCATGTGGTCACCCCGCCGCACCGGCCCGACACCGGCCGGCGTGCCCGTGAATATCAGGTCGCCGGCCGCCAACTCGAACAGCCCGGACAGTTCGGCGATGATCTCGGCCACTGGCCAGATCATGTCGGCGACGTCGCCGCGCTGGCGGGCCTCGCCATTGACGTCGAGGCCGATTTCACCCCGCGTCAGAAGCGGTATCTGCTCGATCCGATGGATGGGGCCGACGGGTGCGGATTGGTCGAAGGCCTTGCCGATCTCCCATGGTTGCCCCTTCTCCTTGGCCGCCTTCTGCAGGTCGCGGCGCGTCATGTCGAAACCGATGGCCTGGCCGAATACATGGCTCGCCGCTGCGGCCACCGCAATGTCGCGGCCGCCACGGCCCAGCGCGATCACCAGCTCGACCTCATGCTGCAGGTCGGCAGTGCGCGGCGGATAGTCCATCTGCCCGACCGTACCCGCCGGCACGGGCACCACGGCATCCGCCGGCTTGCAGAAAAAGAAGGGGGGCTCGCGGCCGCTGGCGCCCATTTCGCGGGCATGCTCGGCATAGTTGCGGCCGACGCAAAAGATGCGGCGGACGGGAAAACCGTCGTTGCTGCCGGCGATAGGCAGCAACGGTCTGGCGAAGGAAAAGGCTGGGAGCATTGCGTTCTTCGACCTTTCAAGGGTAGGCGCGGCGGCTAGACTCGGCTAACCTGCGGCAACTCCATCCAGTGCAGTCGAGACCAGCCTTCGATCCAGTGTACCGGGAACCCAATTGAAGCCCAACGCATCGATCTGCCCACGCCTCGGCCGATTTGGCAGCCGCGTACGGGTCTGGCTGCTCGCCTTGGCCGCAAGCCTGCCCGCACTTGCCGCCGCCGCTCCGCCGCAGCCGGCGCTGAAGCTGTCAACCACGCTGGCGCCCCCCGCGGCAGAACCTTCGCCCGACGAGCGCGCATTGCTGCGGGTCGAGTTCCGGGCAGCACAGACACAGGCAAGCGAGGCCGATATCGTCGGCGATATCCTCGCCCGGGTGCGCCACATGGACGACATGATCCGCGAGGTGCGCCTGTTGGTGGACGCCTGGCCCGGTACGGGCGCGGTAGCGGTTGCCGTGGTCCCCACCCCGGTTACTCCCGCCAGCGCGGCCATGCCGGACCTCTCTTTCGTCAAGCCTCAGGAAACTCACCTGCAAGCGGTCGCAGCGCCTCCGGCTGAGGAAAAGCCATCCTCCCCGAGCGGATCGCTGATCCTGCGGGCACTGATGGCTTCGGTCATCATCTTCCTGTTCTGGCTGCTGGGCCAGCGACACCGCTACCTGCGGGCACAACGCCGCAAGGCTGAACCGGCCGCGCCCGAATCGGCAGCCGCGGCGCCGGCGATGGCGGCTGACGTCGAAGCCATTGCCCTGCCACCACAGGCGCCGCCAAGGCGGCGCAGATCCGCCGGCATTGCCTCCGCCGCAAGCCGCGCAGCGTCAGCGGTGGCTCCAGAAACAGCAGGGGCGATCCCCACCGCGACCCCGGCACCGCAGCCCCTGGAACCGCTGGATTTCGAAATCGACGCCGACACTAGTCTCGCTGCACCGGGCGGCACAGCGGCGGTGAAGGCGCCGCCCCACTCGCCCGCCGCCGACCAGTCGCTGGAACTGGCCGAGATCATGGTTTCGATGGGGCTCGCCCACGGCGCCGCCGAGGCGCTGATCGAGCGCATCCACAGCGATCCGCGGCGGGCGCTCTACCACTGGCTCAAGCTGCTCGATGTCTACCGCCGGTCGGACATGCAGGAGGATTTCGAGCGCGCCTCGCACGAACTCCACCAGTCCTTCAACGTCCAGCCGGAAGGCTGGCTCACCACTCAGCCGGACAGCCGGTCACTCGAACATTACCCGCACATCATCGCCCGGCTGCAGCAGCTCTGGCCATCGTCCCGGCATGAGTCCGCCGTCACGGCGCCCGAGTGTGTTGCATTCCTCGGCGGGCTGCTCGAAGACAACCGCAGCGGCACCCGCCACGGCTTCCCTCAGAGCGTTGCGGAGGAAATCCTGCTGCTACTAAAGGTGCTCGACCGGGAGGCCCAAGTCGAACCAGTTGCGGACTGAGCCTGGCGATCAGGCTCCGGCGGCGGTTTTCGGCGGTTTCAGACCTTCTGGCACAGTCGCGGCTCCTCCGGAGCGGCGAGGCTCTTGGCCACGGCCGACACCAGATCGTGGATTTCCTCGGCAGAGAAGGTCTGCAGCAGCCGGTTGGCAAGATCAGGATCGAGGCGGATGGTGCGCACCGTGCCGTCGGCCAACGTCACCGAGACACCGGCAACGCGGCTTTCGAGCCAGCCATCTTCCTGCGCCACGATATCCGACTGCTCGTCCATCAATGCGTCGTAGCAATCCTCCAGGGCATCGAGCGTCGCATCGGGGATGTCGTCGGCCACCGCGACCAGCAGCGCCTCCACATCTTCGTCAGCGGTCGCGTCGCTGGATAGTTCGCAGGCGACGCCCAACTCGGCGGCACGGGCGATGAAGTCATCGCGCAGGCGTTCGTTGAAAAACACATAGTCCACTTGGCGATCTTTCTCTAAACGGGGTTGTCGAGTTCGGCGTAGTCGCAGACCAGCCCGCAGTTTTCGGCCAGATGGCGCCCCAGCGCCTGCACGCCGTAGCGCTCGGTGGCATGGTGGCCGGCGGCGATGTAGGGCACGCCGGACTCCCGCGCCAGATGCACTGTCTGCTCGGAAATCTCGCCGCTGACATAGACGTCGGCGCCAGCAAGAATGGCCTGCTCGAAATAACCCTGGGCACCGCCGCTGCACCAGGCGACGCGCGTCACCGGGCGCATCGCATCGCCGACCAGCAGGGTCTCGCGGCCGAGCACGCTGCCGATCCGGGCTGCCAGTTCGCCGGAAAAAGTCGGCGCTGGCGCCACGCCGATGAAACCGATGTCCTGCTCGGCGAAGCGCCCGTTGGGCTGCCAGCCGAGCAGTTTGGCGAGTTGGGCGTTGTTGCCGAGTTCGGCATGGGCATCGAGCGGCAGGTGATAGGCGAAGAGGTTGATGTCGTGCGCCAGCAGCGTCGCCATGCGCCGCTTGCGGAAACCGGTGACGCGGCCGTCCTCGCCTCGCCAGAACCAGCCGTGATGGACCAGGATGGCATCGACGTCGCGGCGTACCGCCTCGTCGATCAGCGCCTGGCTGGCGGTGACGCCGCAGAGCACGCTGCGCACCTGTCCGCGCCCTTCCACTTGCAGGCCGTTTGGGCAATAATCGCGGAAGCGCGCGGCTTCCAGCAGCACATCGAGGTGGCCGCGCAGTTCTTCGCGGTCCATGTTCATGCCTCCCGCAGGGCCGCCCCGCAAGGGGCAGCCGCCAGCTTGGCGTTGGCAGACAAAGTGGACGTGGGGGCCATATTTCTCCTTGGCTTGGCCGGTATCGAAGCCGGTAGTGTAGATGAAACGCATTTGGCTGATCTTCGCCCAGACCGTCACGATCTGTGTCGCCACGCTGTTCGTGGTGCAAACCCTGAAGCCGGAATGGCTGGGGCCGCTTGGAAATTCGGGCGCCGGCGGCATCGTCGCGGTACAGGAAGCGCCAGTGGCGGCGCAGTCGCGCGCACCCTCCTCCTACGCCGACGCCGCGAAACGGGCGGTGCCGTCGGTGGTGCATATTTTCACCAGCCAGGAGGTCAAGGCGCCGCGCCACCCCTTCCTCAACGACCCCTTCTTCCGCCACTTCTTCGGTGATCGCTTCGGCGAGCAGGCGCAGCGCCGCTCGGGGCTGGGCAGCGGCGTCGTGGTCTCGGCGGATGGCTACATCCTCACCAATTTCCATGTCGTCGATGGCGCCGACGAGATCGAGGTCTCCCTCAACGATGGGCGCAAGTTCAGGGCCAAGGTCATCGGCACCGACCCCGAGTCGGATCTGGCAGTCCTAAAGATCGCCACGGACTCCGGCCTGCCGGCAATCACCTTCGCCGCTGCCGATACCCTGCGCGTCGGCGACGTGGTGCTGGCGGTTGGCAACCCCTTCGGCGTCGGCCAGACCGTGACCTCCGGCATCGTCTCGGCGCTCGGCCGCACCCATCTGGGCATCAATACCTTCGAGAATTTCATCCAGACCGACGCCGCCATCAACCCCGGCAACTCGGGCGGGGCACTGGTCGATGCCGCCGGCAGCCTGGTCGGCATCAACACAGCGATCTATTCGCAGAGCGGCGGTTCGATGGGCATCGGCTTCGCCATTCCGGTTTCGCTGGCGCGCAGCGTGATGGAGCAGATCATCACGAGCGGCACCGTCACGCGCGGCTGGGTCGGCGTCGAAGTGCAGGAAGTGACGCCGGAACTGGCCGAGTCCTTCCAGTTGCCATCGACGTCGGGCGCGCTGATCGCCGGCGTGATGCGCGGCAGCCCCGCCGACAAGGCCGGCGTCAAGCCCGGCGACCTGCTGGTGGCCATCAACGGCAAGCAGGTCACGGATGCGCAGCTCATGCTTGGCCTTATCGCCGCGCTGGCGCCAGGGCAGCAAGCGCGCTTCACCATGCGCCGGAACGGCAAGGACATCGAACTGCCCGTCGCCATCGGCAAGCGGCCGAAGCCGCCGCGCGAGTAATCATTCACCGGCCCCGAGGCACAAGGGGCCGCGGAGGATCTATTCCTGGCCCTGGCGGTTGCGCTGCGAGTCTTCCGCTGCGCCGTCTAGTTCGCGTTCCATCTCGTCGTCCGTAAGCGGCCGGAAATCGTTCTCCGGCGCAGTCCGCTGGTGCCGGGTAACGAAGCGAGACAGCACCAGGCCGAGTTCGAACAGCAGCCACATTGGCATCGCCAGCATGAACTGCGAGATCACGTCGGGCGGCGTCACCACGGCGGCGATGACAAACGCGCCGACGATGACGTAAGGCCGCGCCTCCTTGAGCTTTTCCACCGTGACCACGCCAAACTTGACCAGAAGGATCACGATCACCGGCACCTCGAAGGTGATGCCGAAGGCCAGGAACATGGTCATGACGAAGGACAGGTACTGCTCGATGTCAGGCGCAGGCGTGATGCTCGCAGGCGCGAACTCGGCAATGAACTTGAATACGGTATTGAAGACAAAAAAGTACGCAAAGGCGATACCCGCTATGAAAAGCAGGGTGGTGCCGATCACCAGTGGCAGCGCGAAGGTCTTTTCGTGCGAATAAAGGCCCGGCGCGATGAAGCCCCAGGCCTGGTAGAGCACCACGGGCAGGGCGATGACAAAAGCTGCCATCAGCGTCACCTTGACCGGCACCATGAACGGCGTGATGACGCCGGTGGCGATCATCTTGGTACCCACCGGCAGGGTGGCGATCATCGGCATCGCCAGCAGGTCATAGACCGTACCGGCCCAGGGCATGAGGCAGAGAAAGACGACGATGATCGCAGCGATTGACTTGATCAGCCGATCGCGCAGCTCGATCAGGTGGGTGATGAAGGTTTCCTGGCTGTCCATCATGCCGCCGGCTTGTCTGTCGTTGGCGGTACAGCCGTCGCCACCTCGGGCATGCTGTCCGCGGCGGGTGGCGGAATCGCGGCCTCGGACTCCTGCGGCGCCGCTTGTTCCGCCTTGGCCTCGATACCCTGTGCGATCGAGGCATTAAGGTCCGTTTCGACGGAACTCATCTGTTCTGTGACCTGGCGTTCCATGTCGCGCGCTTGCGAAGCCACCTGATCCTGCAGCTTCTTCAGTTCCTCCAGCTGCATCTCGCGGCTGATGTCGGCCTTGACGTCACCGACGTAGCGCTGCAGCCTACCCAGCAGATGCCCGACAGTACGGGCGACCGACGGCAGGCGCTGCGGCCCGATGACGATCAGGGCCACCAGGCCGATGAGGATGAGTTGGGAAAAGCCGACGTCGAACATGCTTGCGCGTTGAGAAAGATGTTGCTTTGGAAGTTGATGCCCGCGATGGCCGGCATCACGCCGGAACCAAAAAAATGAGCGGGGGCTGCCCGCTCATGGTTGCTGCCGCAATGGCCTCAGACCTTCTCCTTCTTGGCCTCACCCTCGATGGTGTGGCCGACCTGCTGCGCCGGCTCGCTCGGCTTGGCGGCTGCCTCGCCGGCCGAGCCCTCCTTCATGCCATCCTTGAAACCCTTGACGGCGCCGCCGAGGTCGGAACCGACGTTACGCAGCTTCTTGGTGCCGAAGACCAGCATCACGATCACCAGAACGATGAGCCAGTGCCAGATACTGAACGATCCCATGCTTTCTCCTAACTAGTTGCGGCCGCCACGCTCGATGCCGACAAAACCGGCGACCTTAGCTGAAACTATGTTTTCTTGACGATCATCGGCCCGAGGGGATCGGGACCACCGATGATATGGACGTGCAGATGATACACCTCCTGCCGCCCCACCCTGCCGGTGTTGATGATGGTACGGAAGCCGTCGGTGGCACCGGCAGCACGCGCCAGCGCGCCGGACTTGGCGAGGATCTTGCCGAGGACGGCCTGGTGCGACATGTCCGCATCAAAGAGCGAGGCGATGTGCTGCTTGGGCACGATCATGAAATGCACCGGCGCCGCCGGCGAGATGTCGTTGAAGGCGAAGATGTCGTCGTCCTCGTAAACTTTGCTGCACGGAATCTGGCCGGCGACGATCTTGCAGAACAGGCAATCGCTCATGATTTGGTCCTTTTGGCTACGGCCGGCGCAAAGCGCCTTAACCCCGCTCCGCAGGGTTAGCCTTCGCCGAAAGCGGAGCCGTACGGCTCCGCTTTTCGTCGATACCCGAGATGCCTTCGCGCCGGCGGAACTCGACCATGACGTCGTCGACACCGATACCGAAGTGGGTCATCAGCACCAGGGTGTGGAACCAGACATCGCAGACCTCGCGCACCAAGTGCAGGCGGTCGCCATCCTTGGCCGCCATGATGACTTCGGCCGCCTCCTCTGCCACCTTCTTGCAGATGGCGTCGGTGCCCTTGGCGTAGAGACTGGCGACATAGGATGAATCGGGCGCGGCATTCTTGCGCTCGATCAGCGTCTCCTGGACACGATGGATGACTTCCAGATCAATCATTTGTAGATCTCCTTTGGATCCTTCAGCACCGGTTCGACGTCCTGCCAGCGGTCACCGTCGAGGCGATTGAAGAAGCAACCGCGGCGTCCGGTATGGCAGGCGATGCCGCCGACCTGCTCAATTTTCAGCAGGATCACATCGTTGTCGCAATCGGTGCGCAGCTCCAGCACCTTCTGGAAATGGCCAGACTCCTCGCCCTTGTGCCAGAGCTTGCGGCGCGAGCGCGACCAGTAGACGGCCTGGCCGAGTTGCGCGGTCTTTTCCAGTGCCTCGCGGTTCATCCAGGCGAACATCAGCACCTCGCCGGTCGCGGCATCCTGCGCGATGGCGGGGATGAGGCCCTGCTCGTCCCACTTCACTTCGTTGAGCCACTTGCTCATGATTCCGCCGGGCCGTCCCAAGGCATCATGCGCCCCCCTGTGGGGGGCAGCGAGCTGGGTTTGCGAGCGTGGGGGGCCATATTCATAGCCGCACTTCGATGCCGCGGCTGCGCATGAATTCCTTGGCCTGCTTCACGGTGTATTCGCCGTAATGGAAAATGCTGGCCGCCAGCACCGCGTCGGCCCTGCCCTCGGTTACGCCGTCGGCCAGATGCTGAAGATTGCCGACGCCGCCACTGGCAATGACGGGAATGCGCACCGCCTCGGAGACGCCACGCGTAATCTGCAGATCGAAGCCGTTCTTGGTGCCGTCGCGGTCCATGCTGGTCAACAGGATTTCGCCGGCACCGAGCGACTCGACTTTCTTCGCCCAATCAATGGCATCGATGTGCGTGTTGTTGCGGCCGCCATGGGTGAACACTTCCCATTTGCCGGGTGAGGTCTGCTTGGCGTCGATGGCGACGACGATGCACTGGCTGCCGACCTTGGCCGACGATTCGGCGACGAGATCGGGGTTCTGCACCGCGGCGGTATTCATGCTGACTTTGTCGGCACCGGCATTGAGCAGACGCCGCACGTCCTCGACACGGCGGACGCCGCCGCCGACGGTCAGCGGGATGAACACCTGCTCGGCGCAAGCTTCGACGATGTGGAGGATGATGTCGCGCTCGTCGGAGCTGGCGGTGATGTCGAGGAAGGTGATTTCGTCGGCGCCCTGCTCGTCATAGCGGCGCGCGATCTCGACCGGGTCACCGGCGTCGCGCAACGAAACGAAATTGACGCCCTTGACCACACGGCCGGCCTTGACGTCGAGACAGGGAATGATGCGCTTGGCGAGCATGGTTGGCGTTGGGTTCTAGCCCGCTACGCACCTGTCGGCTTCGGCCTGCGCCTGCTTGAAGTCGAGCCGGCCCTCATAGATGGCACGGCCGGTGATGGCGCCCATGATGCCCTCGTCGGCCACGGCACACAGCGCCTTGACGTCGTCGATGCTGGCGATGCCGCCCGAGGCGATGACCGGAATCTTCAGGGCCTGGGCCAGCTTGACGGTGGCCTCGACGTTGACGCCGGAGAGCATGCCGTCGCGGCCGATGTCGGTGTAGATGATGCCCTCGACGCCGTAGTCCTCGAATTTCTTGGCCAGGTCGATGACATCATGGCCGGTCATCTTCGACCAGCCGTCAACCGCCACCTTGCCGTCCTTGGCGTCGAGGCCGACGATGATGTGGCCGGGAAACGCGGTGCAGGCATCGTGCAGGAAGCCCGGGTTTTTCACCGCGGCGGTGCCGATTATGACGTAGCTGATGCCGTCGTCAAGGCAGCGCTCGATGGTGTCGAGGTCGCGGATACCGCCGCCGAGCTGCACCGGAATTTCCTCGCCGACTTCCTTGAGGATCGCCTTTATTGCCGGCTCGTTCTTGGGCTTGCCGGCGAAGGCGCCGTTGAGGTCGACCAGATGCAGTCGGCGCGCGCCCTGATCGATCCAGTGACGCGCCATTTCGGCCGGGTTCTCGGAAAATACGGTGGCACCGTCCATCACGCCTTGCTTGAGGCGCACGCACTGGCCATCCTTGAGATCGATCGCGGGTATCAGCAGCATGATGTAAATACGTAGGGGCGTTGGAAGAGAATCAGGGATTCCAGGACATGAAATTGCCGAGCAGCGCCAGACCGGACTGCGCGCTCTTCTCCGGGTGAAACTGGACAGCGAAGATGTTATTCCGCGCCACCGCACTGGTAAAGGGAATGCCGTACACCGTCGAACCGGCGATCACGTCGGGCTGCGCCGGTTCGACATAGTAGCTGTGCACGAAATAGAAGCGGCTGCCGTTGGCGATACCGTGCCACATCGGATGGGGCTCAGCCTGTTCGACTTCGTTCCAGCCCATGTGCGGCACCTTGAGGCGGCTGCCATCGACGCCGACCATCGCCTCGTCGGGAAACTTCCGCACATTGCCGGGGAACACGGCCAAGCCGGGAACGTCGCCCTCTTCGCTATGCTCGAACAGCATCTGCAGACCGATGCAGATACCGAGGAAGGGCCTGGTGGCAGCGGCTGCGATCACCGCATCGTGCAGGCCGTGTTCGTTGAGTTCGCGCATGCAGTCGGGCATCGCCCCCTGGCCGGGGACGACGACGCGGTCCGCCGCGGCTACCTGCGCCGGATCGGCGGTAACAAGGACTTTCGCATGTGGCGCCACATGTTCGATGGCCTTGGCCACCGACCGAAGATTGCCCATGCCGTAATCGACGACTGCAACGGTACTCATGGCAGAAGGCTTAGAGGCTGCCCTTGGTCGAGGGGATCGCGCCCGCCGCCCGCGCATCGGCATCGATCGCCATGCGCAAGGCGCGGCCGAAGGCCTTGAACACCGTTTCGGCCTGATGGTGCGCGTTGTCGCCGCGCAGGTTGTCGACATGTACGGTGATGTTGGCGTGATTGACCACGCCCTGGAAGAACTCGCGCACCAAGTCGACATCGAACTCGCCGATGGTGCCACGCACGAAGGGGACGTTGAAGGTCAGTCCCGGCCGACCCGACAGGTCGATGACGACGCGCGACAGCGCCTCGTCCAGCGGCACATAGGCATGGCCGTAGCGCACCAGCCCTTTCTTGTCGCCCCAAGCCTTGGCCAGTGCCTGGCCGAGCGTGATGCCGACGTCTTCAACGGTGTGGTGGGCGTCGATGTGCAGATCGCCCTGCGCCTCGACTTCGAGGTCGAGCATGCCGTGGCGCGCGATCTGATCGAGCATGTGGTCGAAAAAGCCGACGCCGGTGGCGAGCTGCGACTTGCCGCTGCCATCGAGATCGACTTTGACCCGGATGCGGGTTTCGAGGGTATTGCGTTGAACTTCGGCGCTGCGCATTGCCGTGGCCACGAGTGGCGGGGTGGTTGAAACGAGGCTGCATGATACCATCGCCGCACACATTGCCAAGCCACTTCCAAGCCAGACTAATCCTGCCATGAGCCGTTTCTGGAGCACCGTCGTCAAGGGCCTCACGCCTTACGTTCCCGGCGAGCAACCCAAGCTCGCCAACCTCGTCAAACTCAACACCAACGAGAACCCCTACGGGCCGTCACCCAAGGTACTGGAAGCCTTGCGCGGCCAGATCGACGACGGCTTGCGGCTCTACCCCGACCCCAACGCCGACCAGCTCAAGGCGGCCGTGACCCGTTTCTACGGCGATATCGAGCCGCGCCAGGTCTTCGTCGGCAACGGCTCCGACGAGGTGCTCGCCCACGTCTTCCTCGCCCTGCTCAAGCATGAGCGGCCACTCCTGTTCCCGGACATCACCTACAGCTTCTATCCGGTGTATTGCGGCCTTTACGACGTCGCCTACGAAACCGTCCCGCTCGATGCCGCCTTCGCCGTCGACGTCGCCGACTACGCCAAACCCAACGGCGGCATCATCTTCCCCAACCCCAACGCCCCAACCGGCCGGGCGTTGCCGCTGGCCGACATCGCCCGGCTGCTCGACGCCAATCGGGATTCGGTGGTGGTGATAGACGAGGCCTACGTCGACTTCGGCGGCGAGTCGGCCATCGCGCTGGTCAATCGCTACCCGAACCTGCTGGTGGTCCAGACCCTGTCCAAGTCGCGCTCGCTGGCTGGCCTGCGCGTCGGCTTCGCCGTCGGCCACCATGAGTTGATCGAAGCGCTGGAACGGGTCAAGAACAGCTTCAATTCCTACCCGCTCGACCGCCTGGCCATCGCCGGCGCCGTCGCCGCACTGGAAGACCGCGAGTGGTTCGACCGCACCCGCCAGGCCGTGATCAGGAGCCGCACGAAGCTGGTCGCCGATCTGGGGGCGCTGGGCTTCGATGTGCTGCCCTCCGCCGCCAACTTTGTCTTCGCCCGCCACCCGCGCCACGACGCCGAAAAGTCGGCACTGGCGCTACGGCAACGCTCGATCATCGTCCGCCATTTCCGCCAGCCGCGGATCGACCAGTTCCTGCGCATCACCGTCGGCACCGACGAGCAGTGCGAAGCACTGGTCGGGGCGCTGAAGGAAATCCTCGCCTAGCTGCGCGATGGCACGCTCAGCCAATCGCGGCGAGCGGGACGTCGCTGGCACGATCGCCCTGGCGATCGGCGCCGCCATCATTGCCCTGGGATCGGGGTTTTTCCCTGCCGCGCTGGCGGGCGCGCATGCGCCACTCTGGATCGTGCTGCTGGCCGGCGGGATTTTTGCACTGGCTGGCGTCGCCATCCTCGTCCATGGTCGCTCACCCGACTGGGTACCCGGGTTGTTCACCAACCTGCTGCTGACGCTGTTCGCCATCATCCCGGCATGGATCGCCTGGGGCGGCAGCCGTCAGAACTTCTCGGCATCCCTTACCAGTTTCGGCGGCTTCGTGCGCTTCGGCATCGAATCGGGCGGGCGCATCGCGTTTGCGATGTCGGCAATGATCATGGCCCTCATCGCGGTCGCCGCCTGGTGGACATGGCTTTCCCGGATTTCGTGGGCAGCGCGCATCGGCATGCTGGCTGCCGGGGCATCGCTTGGCTATCTGGCCCTGGTCGTCGCGCCGGCCGAGCCGCGGTGGCACGACCTGGCCGACGACCATGAGCGTCTCGCCCGCTACGCCCTGGTGTCGGACCAGGAAGGCTGGGCCCGTAACGCCGGGGCGGAACCCCTGCGCTGGTATTTCCCGCCCTGGCGCAATTTCGAGGAATGGACCAAGGCCGCGCGCAGCCGGCTTGCGGCGGCGCGGGTGGCGCCACCAGGAGAGCAGGTGCTGACGATTCCGCTATCGGGCACAGCCCCGGCCATCGATGGCATCATCGGTGACGGGGAATGGCGCGATGCGCTGCATATTCAGCTCGGATCCCAATCGCCGGCCAGTTCGGCGCGTATCGTCAGCGACGGCACGTCGCTCTTCCTCGCGGCTGATGTGCCGGCGGATACCACCACCTCGGGATACGACCAGTTCCGCTTCTGGTTCCACATTCGCCTGTCGCCCTGGCTCGACAACGAGCGCGCCTTCGTCGATCGCAGCGGTGGCGTCTCGGCCCTGCGCGCCACGCGCTTTCCGTGGGAGCCAGGCAAGCCACGCTCGCGCACCGATTGGCGCATCTATGAACAGGCACGGGGTAGTGCCAGCATGGACGGTCACCGCCGCTTCGAGCTGGCGCTGGATCTCGCCGAAAGCGGGATCAAGCCGGGCGTGCCCTTCCCGGCATGGCTCGAAATCGAGGGGGACCCGGTGCGCGATGCCGCCGGAAAGTTCAAGGCCAGGACCAATCTTGGCCAGGCCGGCAGCCATGCTTCGCCGCTGTGGCTGTGCGTCGCCGTATCGTCGCCTTAGTATTCAGCGTTTCTTGACGCGCAATTCCGCCGCCAGGGCATGGGCCGTCAGGCCTTCGCCATGGGCCAGCGTGGCGGCGATCGGCCCGAGGGTCTGCGCCCCGGCCTCCGACACCTCGATCAGGCTAGTTCGCTTCTGGAAATCATAGACGCCGAGCGGCGAGGAGAAGCGCGCGCTGCGCGAGGTCGGCAGCACGTGGTTGGGGCCGGCACAATAATCGCCGAGCGATTCCGAGGTGTAGTGGCCCATGAAGATGGCACCGGCGTGGCGGATCTTGCCGACCAGGGCGCGCGGGTTTTCGATTGATAGCTCGAGGTGCTCGGGCGCGATGCGGTTGGCGATGAGGCAGGCCTCCTCGAGGTCGCTGACGTGGATCAGCGCGCCGCGACCGGCGAGGGAGGCGGCGATCACTTCCCGCCGCGGCATGGTTGGCAGCAGCCGCTCGATGCTGGCGGCGACGCGGTCGAGGTAGGCGGCGTCGGGGCAGAGCAGGATGGACTGCGCCAGCTCGTCGTGCTCGGCCTGGGCGAAGAGGTCGATGGCGGTCCAGTCCGGGTCGCCCGAGCCGTCGGAAATGACCAGCACCTCGGAGGGCCCGGCCACCATGTCGATGCCGACGGTACCGAAGACGCGGCGCTTGGCGCTGGCGACGTAGGCGTTGCCCGGGCCGACGATCTTGTCCACCTGGGGAATGGTCTGGGTGCCATAGGCGAGCGCGGCCACAGCCTGCGCCCCGCCCAGGGTGAACACGCGATCGACACCGCAGAGATGGGCGGCGGCCAGCACCAGCGCATTTTTTTCACCACGGGGCGTCGGCACCACCATGATGAGTTCGCGCACACCCGCCACCTTGGCCGGCAGCGCGTTCATCAGCACCGAACTCGGATAGGCCGCCTTGCCGCCGGGAACGTAAAGGCCGACGCGGTCAAGCGGCGTGACCTTCTGGCCCAGGCGCGTGCCATCGGCCTCCGTGTACTCCCAGGATTCGAGCTTCTGCCGCTCGTGGTAGCCCTTGACGCGGGCGGCGGCCTGTTCGAGCGCGCTGCGCTGCTCCGGCGGCAGGCCGTCGAAGGCGGCCTTCAGTTCGGCCTTGGGCAGTTCCAGCTGCGCCATGGTCGTTGCCTCGAGCTTGTCGAAGCGGCGGGTGTAGTCGAGCACGGCGGCATCGCCCAACGTGCGCACGTTGGCGAGGATTTCGGCGACGGTCTTCTCGATGGCCTCGTCGGTCGAGTTGTCGAAGGCGAGCAGCGCGTCGAGCGTCGACAGGAATTCCGGTTCGCGGGTCGAGAGGCGGCGAATGGTCGCACTCATTTCACCGCTCCGGCGAAGGCGTCGATCACCGGCTGCAGCAACTCGCGCTTGAGCTTGAGCGCGGCCTGGTTGACCACCAGGCGCGAGGAGATCGGCATGATGTCCTCGACCTCGACCAGGTTGTTGGCCTTGAGCGTTCCACCCGACGACACCAGATCGACGATGGCCTCGGCCAAGCCGGCCAGCGGCGCCAGTTCCATCGAGCCGTAGAGCTTGATCAGGTCGACATGCACGCCCTTGGCAGCGAAGTGCTCGCGGGCGGTGTTGATGTATTTGGTGGCGACGCGCAGGCGTGCGCCGCGACGCACGGCCGCAGCGTAGTCGAAGCCGGCCGGGGCGGCGACGCACATGCGGCACTTGGCGATCTTGAGGTCGAGCGGCTGGTAGAGGCCGGTGCCACCGTGTTCGAGCAGCACGTCCTTGCCGGCGATGCCGAGGTCGGCCGCGCCGTACTGGACGTAGGTCGGCACGTCGGAAGCGCGCACGATGACCACGCGCACGTCCGGCCGGTTGGTATCGATGATGAGCTTGCGCGAGGACTCGGGATCCTCGCTCGGCACGATGCCGGCGGCCGCGAGCAGCGGCAGCGTCTCTTCGAAGATGCGGCCCTTCGACAGGGCGATGGTTATTCCGTCCATGGCGCTATTTTACCCGGCTGACTTTGGCGCCGAGCGCCGCCAGTTTCTGCTCGAGGTTTTCGTAGCCGCGGTCGAGATGATAGATGCGCTCGATCAGCGTCTCGCCCTGCGCCACCAGGCCGGCGATGACCAGGCTGGCCGAGGCACGCAGGTCGGTGGCCATCACCGTCGCACCGTCGAGCTTGGGCTTGCCGGTGACGAAAGCCGTGTTGCCGTCGATCTTGATGTCGGCGCCGAGGCGGATCAGTTCGACGGCATGCATGAAGCGGTTCTCGAAAATGGTCTCGCGGATCACCGCCGTGCCGTCGGCCACCGTGTTCAGCGCCATGAACTGCGCCTGCATGTCGGTCGGGAAGGCGGGATAGGGCGAGGTGCGGATCGACACCGCCGTCGGCCGCGCCGGCGCCTTGAGGGTGATGGCGTCGCGCTCGATGCCGATGTCGCAGCCGGCGTCCATCAGCTTGTCGATCACGGCATCGAGGTAGGCCGAGGAAGTCCTGGTCAGGCGGATCTGTCCGCCGGCGGCGGCGGCGGCGCAAAGATAGGTGCCGGTCTCGATGCGGTCGGGCATGATGCGGTGGGTGGCGCCATGCAGACGCTCGACGCCGCGGATGCGGATGACGTCGGTGCCGGCGCCGGAAATCTGCGCACCCATGGCGACCAGGCAGTTGGCCAGATCGACCACCTCGGGTTCGCGCGCGGCGTTTTCGATCACTGTCTCGCCATCGGCAAGGCAGGCCGCCATCATCAGGTTCTCGGTGCCGGTCACCGTCACCATGTCGGTGAACAGGCGCGCGCCCTTGAGCCTGCCTTTTTCCCCCAGGGCCTTGGCATGAACGTAGCCGTGCTCCACCGACACCTCGGCGCCCATCGCCGTGAGGCCCTTGATGTGCTGGTCGACCGGCCGCGCACCGATGGCGCAGCCGCCGGGCAGCGAGACCTTGGCCTCGCCGGCGCGCGCCACCAGCGGCCCCAGCACCAGTACCGAGGCGCGCATGGTCTTGACCAGTTCGTAGGGCGCCACGGGATTGTCGAGACCGGAAGCATCCAATACCACCGTGTCCGTGCTGGCGGCGGATCCGGCTGCCGCCGTCCCGCCAGCGCCGACTTTTTCTACCTTGACGCCCATCTGTTCCAGCAACCGGAGCATGGTGCCGATGTCGTTGAGCGCCGGCACATTGGTCAGCGTCAGCGGCTCCTTGGTCAGCAGCGCGGCGCACAGCAGTGGCAGCGCCGCGTTCTTGGCACCGGAGATGGCGACTTCGCCGGACAGCGGCCGGCCGCCCTCGATCAGCAGCTTATCCACGGTTCTGGGCTTCTTCCGGGGTCAGGCACTGCATTGAGAGAGCGTGCAGGATGCCGGTGTCAAAATGTTCCTTGAGACACGCGTTGACACGCTGTTGCCGCTGCACGCGGTTGAGGCCGGCAAACTCCTTGCTGACGATCACCGCCTGGAAATGCTGGCCGTCGCCATCCACGCTCAGTTGTTCACAGGCCAGGCCGGCGACGATCCATTCCTCGATTTGTTGCGGGTCCAGCATGGTCACATCCTCAGTTTGTAGCCGCGCCGCAGCAGCTCCAGGGTCAAGGCGGCAAGAAGAATGAAGCATACCCCGACCACCGCCAGACTTTGCCATGGCGACACGTCGGACATGGCGAAAAAGCCGTAACGGAAGCCGTCGATCATGTAAAAGACCGGGTTCCAGTGCGACACCTGCTGCCAGAACGGCGGCAGCGAGTGGGTCGAATAGAAGACGCCGGAGAGGAAGGTCAGCGGCATGATCAGGAAGTTCTGGAAGGCCGCGAGCTGGTCGAACTTGTCGGCCCAGATGCCGGCGATGACGCCCAGCGTACCGAGCACCGCAGCACCGAGCAGCGCGAAAACGAGTATCCACAGCGGCGCGGCCAAGTGGGCACCGGTAAAGCCGAGCGTCACCACAAACACGCCGAGCCCGACCAGCAGGCCACGCAGCGCGGCGGCCGCGACATAAGCGGCCCAGAAGGCGCGGTAGGAAATCGGTGCCAGCAGCATGAATACGACGCTGCCGGTGACCTTGGACTGAATCAGCGACGACGACGAGTTGGCGAAGGCGTTCTGCAGCACCGACATCATCACCAGACCGGGCACGAGGAAGGCGGTGTAGGGAACGTCGTCATAGACGCGAACGTGATCCGCCAGCACGTGCGAGAAGATCAGCAGATAGAGCAAGGCTGTGACTACAGGCGCGGCCACGGTCTGGAAGCCGACCTTCCAGAAGCGCAGGATTTCCTTCCGTAGCAGGGTGAGGAAGCCGATCATTTCGCCGCCAGGCCGCCCCGGGGCCCTCGCCGAGTTGGAGGGCAAGGCGGAATGCGCCCCCCCGTGGGGGGCAGCGAGCGAAGTGAGCGTGGGGGGCCAATAATCACGCGGCTTCCTTCATCACGCGCATGAAGGCGTCTTCGAGGCTGGTGGTGCCGCCGCCGAAACGCGCCAGCAGTTTCGCCGTGGTATCGAGCGCGACCACTCGTCCCGCCTTCATCATGGCGATGCGGCTGCAATTGGCCTCTGCCTCCTCCAGGTAGTGCGTGGTCAGGACGATGGTGTGGCCCTCGCCGTTGAGGCGGCGGATGAAGCGCCACAGGCCCTGGCGCAACTCGACGTCGACGCCGGCGGTCGGCTCGTCAAGGACGATCACCGGTGGCTTGTGCACCAGCGCCTGCGCCACCAGCACGCGACGTTTCATGCCGCCAGAGAGCGAACGCATGTTGTCCTCGGCCTTGCCGGTCAGGTCGAGGTTGGCGAGGATTTCGTCGATCCAGTCGTCATTGTGGCGGATGCCGTAGTAGCCGGACTGGATGCGCAGCGTCTGTCGCACCGAAAAGAATGGGTCGAACACCAGCTCCTGCGGCACCACGCCGAGTTTGAGGCGGGCCTGGCGATAATCTGCCTGGACATCGTGGCCCATCACTTCGAGATGGCCGGCATCGGCCCGTACCAGCCCGGCCAAGGCCGAGATCAGCGTGGTCTTACCGGCACCGTTGGGGCCGAGCAAGCCGAAGAAGTCGCCTTGGGCGACTTCAAGATCGATGCCGGCCAGCGCCTGGGTCACGCCAAAACGCTTGGCGACGCCGACGACGCGAAGGGCGGGAACCATGATGGGACAACGAAGGAAAACGGAGCAGGCGCCGCGCCCGTCAGCCGAGCGGCAACTGCTCGGTCACGCCGTAGACTTCGGCGAGACTAATGAAATTGGCGGGGACATTAGTGATGCGGATCGACTTGCCGGCGTCCCGCGCGGCTCGCAGCCAGCCGAAGACAACTGAAATTCCCGAGGAGTCCACTTCGGTCACGCCAGCCAGATCGACGACGGTCACGCCCTGAGCCAGCAGCGCCTTGCCCTCATTCAACAGGGCCGTCGCTCCGGGCAGGGTCATCGATCCCTCGACGGCAATGCGATCGTTTGCGACACGAATCATGCCGGCAGGGCCAGACAAGCCCGCGACGCGGAGAAACGGCAGCGGCAGGCGCGAACGGAAAAGCTCATTTCTTGGTGGCCGCAGCCTCGCCGGAGGCATTCTTCGACTGCAAGGTCTTGATCAGTCCGTCAATTCCGCTCTGGCGCACTTCGCTGCCGAAGGAGCCGCGGTAGGTGGTGACCAGACTGATGCCGCCGACCTCGATGTCATAGACCTTCCAACCGTTCGGCAATTTCTCCAGATAGTAGTCGAGGCCGATCGGCTTGGCCCCGGATTGGTCGATCTGGGTCCGCACCTTGACGTCGGTTTCACCCGCCTGCATCTTGAAAGGCTTGAACTCGATGGTCTGGTTCTTGTATTCGGTCAGCGCCTTGGAATAGGTGCGCACCAGCAGCGAACGGAATTCGTCGATCAGCGTCTTCTGCTGCGCCGGGGTCGCCTGTCGCCAGTCCCGCGCCATCGCCAGTTGGGTCATGCGCGTGAAGTTGAAATGCGGCAGCACCTTGGCCTCGACCAGGTCGATGGCCTTTTTCGTGTTGCCGGACTGGATGTCGCGGTCCTTGCGCACGATCTCAAGCACCTCGTTGGTGACGTTCTTGATCAGCACATCCGGCGTGGCATCGTCAGCCAGCGCGCCGGTGCTGACGGCAAGTGCAGCGAAGCAGCCAAGCAGCCACTTCACGGAGTAATTCTTCTTGTTCACGACTTAAAACTCCTCCTTTTCGCGCGGCGGATTGCCGTCGTGGATCAGGTTGCGGCGGCGCTGCAGATAGCCGTCGCGCATGTAGGCGTACTTGTCGAGCGCGGCCTCCTCGATCACCTTGTCGGCTGGCAGCAGCGTGGCGCGGTCGCTGATGATGCGCGTGACCAGCAAAGCGTTGCGTGACGGCACGTCGTTGATGTTGGCGATGGGGTCGGCCTTGATGTCGAGCAGCAGGCCCACCGTGTCGCGCGCCGTGCGCGGCCCGAAGAAGGGCACGACCACATAGGCGCCGGAACCGACACCCCAGCGACCGAAGGTCTGGCCGAAGTCTTCATCGTGCTTTTCCATGCCGATGTTGCTGGCGATGTCGAAGATGCCGAAGATGCCGATGGTGCTGTTGAGCACGAAGCGGCCGAGGTCGGTAATACCGTCCTTGCCCTTGCCCTGCAACAGGTTGTTCACGCCGATGAAGACATCGTCGATGTTGCCGAAGACATTGGCGACGCCGCGCTTGACCGGCGAGGGCAGGACAAAATCGTAGGCCCTGGCGACGGGCCTGATGGCCACCTTGTCGACGGCTTCGTTGATGCCGTACATGGCACGATTGAAGCCTTCGATCGGATCCTTGGGGTTGCCGGAAGTCGCGCAGCCGCCCAGCAACAGAGCCGCGCAGACCAGCACCGGGATTCGCTTGATGTGCAGTTTCGTCACGGGGGTTCCCCTTATTTTTTGTCGCTGCCGTCGCCTTCGGACGCTTTGTTGAACATGAATTGGCTGATCAGCTTTTCCAGCACCACGGCCGACTGCGTCTTCTTCACCGTCACGCCGTCCTTGAACAACTCGCTGTCGCCGCCAACCTCGAAACCGATGTATTGCTCGCCGAGCAGGCCCGAGGTGTTGATGGTCAGGATAGTGTCGCGGGGAAACTTGAAGCGGCTGTCGACATTCATCGACACCACAGCCCGGTAGGACTCCGAATCCAGCCGGATGTCCGAAACCCGCCCAACGACAACCCCCGCACTCTTCACCGGCGCCCGCACCTTGAGGCCGCCGATATTATCAAATTCGGCCTGCAGCCGATATGTTTCCCCTGCGCTCGACATCGACAGATTGCCGACCTTGAGGCCAAGAAAAAGAAGGGAGCCCAGCCCGATGGCGACGAAGACTCCAACCCACAGATCGATGGTGGCACGGTTCATGGCTAACCCCTGAACATGAATGCGGTAAGAATGAAATCGGCGAAGAGGATGGCCAGCGACGACGTCACCACGGTGCGCGTCGTCGCGCCTGAGACCCCTTCGGCCGTCGGATCGGCGTCATAGCCTTCGAACACGGCGATCCAGCTGACGATCACGCCGAAGACGAAGCTCTTGATGACACCATTCATGATGTCTTCGCGAAAATCGACCGAGGCCTGCATCTGCGACCAGAACGAGCCCTCGTCGACGCCAATCAACTGCACGCCGACCAGGTAGCCACCGAAGATGCCCATGGCAGAAAACAGCGCCGCCAGCAGCGGCATCGAGATCACCCCGGCCCAGAAACGCGGCGCGACCACGCGGGCGATCGGATTGACGGCCATCATTTCCATGGCAGAAAGCTGCTCGGTCGCCTTCATCAGGCCGATTTCTGCCGTGATCGCCGAGCCGGCGCGGCTGGCGAACAGCAGTGCGGCGACCACCGGTCCCAGTTCGCGCACCAGCGACAGTGCGACGAGGATGCCCAACGCCTCGCTCGATCCATAGCGCTGCAGCGTATCGTAACCCTGCAGGCCCAGCACCATGCCGACGAAAAGGCCGGAGACCAGGATGATGATCAGCGACAGGACGCCGGTGAAATAGATCTCGCGGATGGTCAGCTGGAAACGCTTCAGCGCCGTGCCGGAATGCAGCAGGGTGGCAAGCAGGAACCGGGCAGCGAAGCCAAGCCGCCAAAGCCGGCTAGTGACGCGGCGGCCGAGGGATTCCAGGATTCGTCGCAGGACGTTCACCACCACACCTGCTTCCTGCCGGGTCCGGACAGCATTTCCTCGGCGTAGGGACGCATCGCCGGGTAATGGAAATTCACCGGCCCGTCAGGCTCGCCCCAGATGAACTGATGCACGAAAGGCTCGGTCGAGTCGCGGATCTCATCGGCGGTGCCCTCGGCCACGATCTTGCCGGCGGCGACGAAGTAAACGTAATCGACGATCTTCAACGACTCCTGCACGTCATGGGTCACCACGATGGAACTGATGCCGAGCGCGTCGTTGAGCTTGCGGATCAGTTCACCGACGATGGATAGCGAAATCGGGTCGAGACCGGCGAACGGCTCGTCGTACATGATAAGCATCGGGTCGAGGGCGATGGCGCGCGCCAGCGCCACGCGCCGCGCCATGCCGCCGGACAATTCTGAAGGCATGAGATTGTGCGCACCGCGCAATCCGACGGCATGCAGCTTCATCATCACCATGTCGTGAATCAGCTCCTCCGGCAGATCGGTGTGCTCGCGCATCTGGAACGCAACATTGTCGTAGACCGACATATCCGTAAACAGGGCGCCGAACTGGAACAACATGCCCATGCGCCGGCGCAGCTGATAGAGACCGTCGGAATCGAGGTCATTCACAACCTGACTATCGACCCTGACCTCGCCCGAGGACGCACGGACCTGGCCACCGATAAGGCGCAGCGTGGTGGTCTTGCCACAACCGGAAAGCCCCATGATCGCCACCACCTTGCCACGCGGAATCTCCAGGTTGATCCCGGTAAGGATCGGCCGCTGATCGTAGGCGAAGTTGACGTCGGTGAGGCGGATAAGGGAATCGTTGTTCATGGTCATTTTTTTCGACCGGCGATTCTAACAGAACGACAACTACCAGTTTCACACCAAGCAATTGGCATGAAACGATACCTACCCGGCCCGCGAGCTCCTGTATCATCCGAGCCATCTGCCCCTATACGAACCGGCCTGCACGCTCTTGAGCGACCACCCGACGCCCGCCCCGCTACCCGTTCTGCTGATCGTCGACGACGATCCGCTGATCGTCGATTCGCTCCGGTATTTCCTTGGCAACGAATTCGACATCGTTTCGGCAAGTTCCCGCAGCGAGGCGTTGCAGCGGCTTGATCAGCTAGAGCACAAACCCGTTGCCGCCCTGGTAGACCTCGGCCTGCCGCCGCGGCCGCATCGCCCCGACGAAGGTTTCGCCCTGATTTCGGAACTGCTGGCCCGGGTGCCGGATATCGGCATCATCGTGCTGTCAGGCCAGAACGACGATGCCAATGCCCGCCACGCCCGGGTGCTAGGCGCCACCGATTTCGTCGCCAAGCCGGCGGATCCACAGCATTTGCTGCAGTTGCTGCTGCAAATGCTTGCGGTCGGCGCACCCGGCGAGCAGGTCGCCGCCCCCGACGCCCAGCTCATCGGCGACAGCGCCCCGATGCAGAAGCTGCGGCTGCAGTTGCGGCAATTCGCCAATGCACCGTTTCCGGTGCTGATCGAGGGAGAGTCAGGCAGCGGCAAGGAACTCGTCGCCAATGCGCTGCATCGCCTGTCGGATCGCGCGGGTCGCCCCTATTTCGCGCTCAATTGCGCCGCAATCGCACCATCGCTGGTCGAGCCGACGCTGTTCGGTCACGCCAAGGGCGCCTTCACCGGCGCCGCCGGCGCCCGTACGGGCTATTTCGAAGACGCCGCCGACGGCACACTGTTTCTCGACGAGATCGGCGAGTTGCCGCTCGACTTGCAGCCCAAACTGTTGCGCGTGCTTGAAAACGGTGAATACCAGCGCGTCGGCGAAACCCAGTCACGCACTGCCCGTACCCGCGTGATTGCGGCGACCAACCGCGACCTCAAGAAGGAAGTGCGCGAGGGCCGTTTTCGCGCCGATCTTTATCATCGACTCTCGGTGTTCACAGTGAGCGTTCCGCCGGTACGCGAACTGGGCAATGACCGCGTGTTGCTGCTCGATCATTTTCGCGATGAATTTGCCCGCCTGTTTGGCACCCAGCCATTCACGCTTTCTGCCGAAGCCCGCCAAAGCTGGCTCGACTACGCCTTTCCCGGCAATGTCCGCGAACTGCGCAACATCGTCATCAGGCTGACAACCAAGCATCCGGCCTCAACCATCGGCCGATCCGAACTCGATGACGAGCTCGATGAAGGCGAAACACCGGCGGCCACGCAAGAGGCACTTCCCGACGAGCCGGCGGCCTTCAACAAGCTTGCGCTGGCCCACCTGCGAAAGCTCGGCCCTGCGGGCGACTTCAGCCTCGACCGCCTGCTGCGCCAATGGGAGCGCGCCTACATCAATGCCGCCCAGGATCTGGCGCAGGGCAACATCAGCCACGCCGCCAAACTGCTGGGCGTTAACCGCACGACGCTCTACAATCGCATCGAGACGCTTTCCCGCGCGGACGAGTGAACCTGTCATCCGATCACCCATAGGCCCGGCAACCATGTACCTCGAACACTTCGGTTTGTCCGAAGTCCCGTTCCGCATCACGCCGCACACCGACTTCTTCTTCGCTGGTGCCAATCGCGGTGCGACGCTGGAAGCACTGATGTACGCGATCACCCACGACGAAGGCATCGTCAAGGTGAGCGGCGAAGTCGGCAGCGGCAAGACCATGCTTTGCCGGGTGCTGATGGAACGGCTGCCTGCCAGTGTGTCCATTGTTTACCTGGCCAATCCGTCGCTGGCGCGCGACGATATCCTCTATGCCATCGCCGACGAACTGCAGCTGGAGATTCCCGAGCACACGCGACTCTCGGCCATGCTGCGCGTTCTGCAGAACCACCTGATCGAACTCTATGCCGGGGGCCGCCAGGTGGTGGTGCTCATCGACGAGGCCCACGCCATGCCGGCGGAAACGCTCGAAGAAATCCGCCTGCTGTCGAATCTCGAATCCAATCGCCACAAACTGATGCAACTGGTGCTGTTCGGCCAGCCCGAGCTCAACGATGTACTCGGGCGGGCGGACATGCGCCAGCTCAAGGAGCGCATCACCCACAACTTCGCACTCGAACCGCTGGTGCGCGAGGACATCGCCGACTATCTCGACTTCCGCATGCGCGCGGCCGGCTACAAGGGTCCGAATGTCTTCGCCCCTGCCGCAATCCGCGAGATCGCCGGCGCTGCGCGCGGGCTGACGCGGCGCGTCAATATCCTCGCCGACAAGGCCCTGCTCGCCGCCTACAGCGAGAACACCCACCAGATCACCGCCAAACACGTTCGTGCCGCCGTCGCCGACTCGGAATTCGGTTCCATGCCGGGTTCCGGCCGACCAGCGTGGCTTGCCGGAGGAGCGCTACTCCTTGTACTGCTGCTTGCCGCATCGGCTTGGTTCGTGGCCAAACAATCCGAAATTTCGGCTACGCCCGTGATGGCAGCCAAACCTGAACAAACCACCGCGACACTACCCATATCGCCACCAACCACCGAGTCCGCTGCATTGCCTGCTGCCACGACAGAAACACCGGCCCGAGACACTACGGCAGCCACGGCCCCAACGGACAAACCGGCATCCACCAGCGGAGCCACCACTGCCTTGCCACAGGCCACGGTTGCGTCTGCTGCACCACCAGTGCCGCAACTGGCCGCCCCGCTCGTTCCCGCCGCCTGGCAGAAGCTGCCCCAGGCCGTGCAGCAACGACTGATCGAACATCAGCAATGGTTCGAGCAGGCCCCGGATGATCGCTGGTTCGTCCAGATTCTCGGGACCGACAGTTCCCAGGCGCGGCGCATCGAAAGCCTGCTGACTCGTGCCGACACGCTGCTCGACCCGGCCAAGCTGAGGGTCTATTTCGTGCCGATGCAGGGTTCGGAACGCATGGGGGTCATATATGGCGACTACTCCAGCCGCGCCGCCGCCAGCGAGGCGATGAAAGCCCTGCCGGCCGAATTGCGCCTCTACCGTCCCTACCCCCGGCAGGTCATCAAGCTGAGATAAAGGCAGATAAACTGCTAAAATTCATAAAGTTGCTATTGATTTTTGACGTAGTATGATAAGAACGTCCCGCTCCCGAAAGGCGGCAATGAATCGCATGACTACCACTTCGCCCCGCACAATCGCCGGCATGGCCGTCGCAGTTGCCATGGCCGCGTTGGCAGGCTGTTCCAGCGCTCCCGTCCAGACGCCTTCCAGCGGCCATCTGCGTGCCGAAGAGCCTCGCGCCACGCCTGCCAGCATTCCGGCCCCGGTGCAGAACACGGTATCGCTCACGGCCCCCAAGGCCGCGCCCCGGGTCGAAACCTACAGCGTGGTGGTCAAGGACGTGCGCGTGCAGGAACTCCTGTTCGCCCTCGCCCGTGATGCCAAGCTCAACGTCGACATCCACCCCGGGCTGGCCGGCACTGTGACGCTCAATGCCATCGACCAGACGCTGCAGCAGCTCCTTAGCCGCATCGCCAAACAGGTCGACATGCGCTGGGAAATCGATGGCCCCAACCTGATCGTGATGCCGGACTCGCCCTTCCTGCGCAACTACAAGGTCGATTACGTCAACATGTCGCGCGACGTGACCGGCACGGTGGCCATCAACACCCAGATCGCCTCGACCAGCACCGGTGCAACCGCGGGCGGCGGGGCCGCCACCGGTGGCGGCAACAATTCATCGACGACAGTCAGCAGCAAGGCAAAAAACAATTTCTGGGAATCCGTCGAGAAAAACCTCAAGGACATCCTGCGCGAGACCGACAAGATCCTGCCCGAGGGATCATCGGAAACCGTGACCGAGCGTCTCGACCAACAGCAGACCACCGGCACCGGAGCCCCCCAGGCGGCAGGCGGGCGCGGTGGCGCCAACGCACAGCCTTCGATAGCGGGCAGCCCCAACGCCGCCGCGCTGCAGCAGCAGGGCACCACCGTCGTGCGCCGCACCACCTTCCGCGAGGCCGCCTCGGTCATCGTCAATCCGGAAGCCGGCGTCATCGTCGTGCGCGCCACCAGCCGCCAGCACGAGAAGGTTCAGGAATATCTCGACCAGGTGCTGACCAACACCCGCCGTCAGGTAATGATCGAGGCCACCATTGCCGAGATCAAGCTCAGCGATCAGTATCAGCAGGGGGTCAACTGGCAGAGCCTGCGCTCCCTTTTCAACCCGAATACCGCGGGCTTCTCGGTGGGCCAATTGCCGGGGGCTCTTTCCGCGGCAGGTGCGGCAGACCCAGCCTTGGCCGCCGCCGGCACCGGCTTGTTGCTCAACTACATCAATCCCGTATATGGCATTTCGGGTACGCTCAAGCTGCTTGAGACGTTTGGCAATGTCAAGGTTCTGTCCAGCCCGAAGATCAGCGTGCTGAACAACCAGACAGCAATGCTCAAAGTTGTCGAGAATATCGTCTATTTCACGATAAAGTCCGACACGACCACCACGGCCGCAGGGCCGTCGCAGACCACGGTAACGACCACGCCAAATTCGGTTTCGGTAGGTTTGGTGATGACCGTAACGCCGCAGATAAGCGATACCGAAACGATCTTGCTCAATGTGCGTCCGACCATTTCCAGCCTGAAGGGTCTCGGCAAGGCCGACCCCAATCCGAGTATTCCGGCGGGCATCCAGAACCTGGTCCCGGAAATCCAGACGCGCGAAATGGAATCCATGCTCCGCCTGACCAACGGCGAAATCGCCGTCATGGGCGGCCTGATGGAAGACCGCCTGGACAACAAGACCGACGCCGTTCCCTTCTTCTCCAAGATTCCGGGTATCGGCACGTTCTTCACCCAGCGCAACGACGTCACCACCAAAACCGAACTGGTGATCTTCCTCAAGCCCACCATCATCCGCGACCCGAGCGTCGCCGGCGACTACCGCAGCTTCGCCGGCCAGTTGCCGAACAAGGACTTCTTCGCCAACAACCCCGGTCCCAAGCCGCCGCATATCGAGGTTGACGGAGGGCAAACGCGGTGAGCCTGCTGATGGAAGCGCTGAAAAAGGCCGAACAGGCCAAGCAGTCGGGCGAAGCGTCGCCCGGCGGCGGTGATGCGCTCCGTCTCGAGCCGATCGACGCCAGCCTGACGGCCGCCGAGCCCGCGGCAGAGGCACGCAGCGGCAATGCGCTGCCCGATCTTCCGGCGCAACTCGATGTCCTCGACGCCGAATTCATTGCGCATGCAGAAGCGGCCAGCAAGCAACCGAAGAAAGCCGTCGCCAAGGAAGCTCCGGCACCCCGGCATGCCCACCAAGCGCCGTCCTCACCTGCGTCACGCACACCGGGGAATGCCACAGCGCAGCAACGCACGACAGCATCTGCCGCATCTGCCGACAGCGAGCGCAAGGCAGCCCAGCAGGTATTCACGGCCAAGCAGCCGGAACGCAACGGCAAGGGTTTCGCCATCGCCATGGGCGGCATCACCGTAATCGGCGTTGCGGCCATTGGCGGCTACTTCTGGTGGCAGTTGCAGCCCAAGTCCGGCCTCGGGGCGCCGGGCGTCGCCCAGATTGCACCGCCCGCCGCTACGCCCACTACGGCTGCGCCCATCGCTGCGGCACCCGCAGCACCGATGCCGCCAGCCGCCGTCCCGCCAGCGCCTACTTTTTCGGAAGCCGCAGCGACGGCGTCCAGAGCGGCAGCCGCAGCCGACGACGATGAGGACGCGCCAAAGCCGCGCCGTGCCGCGCCGGTTGTAGCGAAACCAGCGGCCGAGCCCGAAGGCCCGGTTCGCATCACCAAGTCACGCCTCAAACTCAATCCGGGGCTTGCCCAAGGGTTCGAGGCACTCAATGCCGGCGATCTCACACTTGCCCAAAGGAACTACGAGCGGGTGCTGGGGGCCGAACCGCGAAATGCCGACGCCCTGCACGGGCTGGCTGCCGTTGCCCTGCGTCAGGGCAACGTCGCCAAGGCCGAGGAATACTGGCTCCGCGCGCTCGAAGCCGACCCGAAAGACGCGCTGGCGCAAGCGGCCCTGATCAGTTCCGGCGGCCGCGGCAACTCCGACCCGCTGGCGCAGGAGTCGCGGCTGAAGACGCTGATCGCCGCACAGCCAGAAATTGCCCCGCTGCACTTCGCCCTGGGCAATGTCTTCGCCCGTCAGAACCGCTGGAACGAAGCCCAGCAGGCCTATTTCAAGGCGTTCAGCGTCGAACCCGAGCACCCTGACTATGTCTTCAACCTCGCCGTCAGTCTCGACCACATGCGCCAACCCCGCCTCGCTGCGCAGTACTACAACCAGGCGCTGGCCGCCGCCGGACAGCGGCCAGCGGGCTTCGACAAGGCTCAGGTCGCGATCCGCCTGCGCGAACTGCAACAGCCATAGGGGAATCAGCGTTCCCGACGCTTGCGCATTGCACGCCGCGCCGAAGCAACCGACCGGCTCGGCCAGCGGCAACAATATCCGGCTCCACCCCTTGTCGCCGCAGGCACTATGTCCGACAATGGCACTGACATGAACTCGCCCTCATCCTCCCGCCGACCCATCGGGCAGATTCTGATCGCCCAGGGCGTGATTTCCGAAGACCAGTTGCGCATCGCGCTGCTGGAGCAGATGAAATCCAACCAGCCGGTGGGCAAGCTGCTGGTCAGCCTGGGTTTCGTTTCGGAAGCGACGCTGCGCGAGGCGCTGGGCGAGTCGCTCGGCCAGAAGTCGGTCGACCTCGCCCATGCCACCGTCGATCCCGCCGCACTGCGCATCGTGCCACGCGAACTGGCGATGCGCCACCACCTGCTGCCGCTCGACTACCACGCCGCCGACCAGCGCCTGACCATCGCCATCGCCGACCCGAACGACATCGTCGCTCTCGACAAGCTGCGCGCACTGGTCACGCATGACCTGCTGATCGATTCGCTGCTGGCGGGCGAATCGGAAATCGCCCGGGCCATCGACCAGTACTACGGTCACGAACTGTCGATCGACGGCATCCTCAACGAGATCGAGACCGGCGAGATCGACTACCGCACACTGGCGGCATCTCTCGACGAATACAGCCAGCCGGTGGTGCGCCTGATCGACGCCCTGCTCACCGATGCCGTCAAGCGCGAAGCCTCGGACATTCACTTCGAGCCGGAAGCGAACTTCCTCCGCATTCGCTACCGCATCGACGGCATCCTGCGGCAGATCCGCGCCCTGCACAAATCCTACTGGCCGGCGATGGCGGTGCGCCTCAAGGTGATGAGCGGCATGAACATCGCCGAGATGCGTGCGCCGCAGGATGGGCGCATCACGCTCGCCATCAGTGGCCGCCAGGTGGACTTCCGCGTCGCCGCACAGCCGACGATTCACGGCGAAAACCTGGTGCTGCGCATCCTCGATCGCCAGAAGGGCATCGTGCCGCTCGACAACATCGGCCTCGACGACGAACAGCTCGCCACACTCAAGCTGATGATCGCGCGGCCCGAGGGCATCATCCTCGTCACCGGCCCCACCGGCAGCGGCAAGACCACCACGCTCTACTCGGTGCTCAGCCACATCAACGAAGAGGGCGTGAACATCATGACCCTCGAGGATCCGGTCGAATACCCGATGGCGATGATTCGCCAGACGTCCGTGGCCGAAGCCGCCAAGCTCGACTTCGCCAACGGCATCCGTTCGATGATGCGACAGGATCCGGACATCATCCTAGTTGGCGAGGTGCGCGACGCCGAAACCGCCGAGATGGCCTTCCGCGCCGCGATGACCGGCCACCAGGTCTATTCAACGCTGCACACCAACTCGGCGCTGGGCGCCATCCCGCGCCTGCTCGACATCGGCATCCTGCCCGACATCATGTCGGGCAACATCATCGGCATCGTCGCCCAGCGCCTGGTGCGACGGCTGTGTACCCAATGCCGCAAGCCCTATACCGCCGAACCGCACGAGCGGCGCCTGCTCGCCGCCGAGCAGATCCGCCCGGTTCCCATTCTTTATCGGCCTGCCGGTTGCGAACGCTGCGACTACCAGGGCTATCGCGGCCGCATTGCGATCATGGAAATCCTGCGCCTGGACCCCGACATCGACGAGCTCATCGCCCGTCGCGCCACCCTGCGCGAAATCCGCAATGCCGCACTGACCAAGGGTTTCCGCCCGCTGGCCGAAGACGGCCTGCGCCGCGTGCTCGATGGCTCGACGTCAATCGAGGAGGTGGCGCGCGTGGTCGACCTCACCGAGCGGATGTAACCAAGTGGCCCCCCACGCTCGCAAATTCGGCTTATGTCCCTGGCAGCATCGGGGACGGTATCCCTTGCGGACACTGCCCCCCACAGGGAGGCGTATGCCCGTTTGGGGCGGCCCGGCGCGGGCATAGCCGCCATGGCCCTCTACTCCTACAAGGCGATGAACGACAGCGGCCGCGTCGTCTTCGGCCGCATGGACGCGATCAACCCCATCGACCTCGAAATGCGCCTGAAACGCATGGGGCTGGACTTCATCAACGGCAATCCGGTCTCGCAAGGCAGCGCATTCTTCGGCGCCAAGGTGCCGCGGCCCGAACTCATCAACTTCTGTTTCCACCTGGAGCAACTGACCCGCGCCGGCGTGCCCATCGTCGAGGGCCTCACCGACCTGCGTGACAGCATGGCCCACCCGCATTTCCGCGAGGTGATCGCCAGCATGATCGAGAGCATCGAGGGCGGCGACACGTTGTCGCAGGCGATGAGCGACTACCCGCGGGTCTTCGACGGCGTGTTCCAGAGCCTGATCCGCGCCGGCGAGGAAACCGGCAACCTGCCCGACGTGCTGAAGAACCTGGTGGAATCGCTCAAGTGGCAGGACGAGCTCGCCGCCCACACCAAGAAAATCATCATGTACCCTGCCTTCCTCGGCACGGTGGTGATCGGCGTCACCTTCTTCATGATGATCTACCTCGTGCCCAAGATGGCCGGCTTCATCAAGAACATGGGGCAGGAGCTGCCGATGCAGACCAAGCTGCTGATCATGACGTCCGACTTCTTCGTCAATTACTGGTACATCGTGCTCGGCCTGCCCATCATCGTCGCCATCGCCGTCACGGTCGCGGTGCACTCGAGCCACGATGCGCGCTACCGTTTCGATGCCTTCAAGCTGGGAATCCCGATGGTCGGCGACATCATGCGCAAGATCATCCTCTCGCGCTTCGCCGGCCTCTTCGCGATGATGTACGGTTCGGGTATCACCGTGATGGAATCGATCCGCGCCACCGAAACCGCCGTCGGCAACCTCGTCATCAGGGAAGGACTGGAGCGGGTCGGTGCCATGATCGGCGAAGGCCAGAACATCACCGAGGCCTTCCGCAACGCCGGCCTGTTTCCGCCGCTGGTGATCCGCATGATCCGCGTCGGCGAGAACACCGGCGGCCTCGACACGGCCCTCATCAACGTCAGCTATTTCTATAATCGCGACGTGAAGGAATCGATCGAACGCGTGCAGGCCATGATCGAACCCGCCATGACGATGGTGGTTGGCGTCATCCTCGGCTGGGTCATGCTGGCAGTGCTCGGCCCGATCTACGACGTCATCACCAAGCTCAAGACCTGACAATGATGCCCCCCCACGCTCGCAGAACCGGCTCGCTGCCCCCCACAGGGGGGCGCAGATCCTCTTGGGGCGGCCCGGCAAGGACCTGACCATGCCCGCCCGCCGCCTGCTGTTTCTCGACGCCGCCAGCCTGACCGCCTACCGCTGGGCGAGCGGCCACCTGCATTACGAGGCCGAGTTCACTCCCGACGCCACCGGCTTCGAAGCCTTCGGTGAATATGTCGACAAGGCCCGCCGTAGCCTGTTCTATGTTCTGGCCGACGTCGCCGAGGAAGGTTTTCAGATCGAGGAAGTCCCCTATGTCCAGGGTGGCGACCGCAAGGCGCTGATCCGGCGCAAGCTGTCTCAATTCTTCTACGGCACGCCTTACGCCCTGGCCGTATCGCTGGGGCGGCAGAAAGCCGGGCGCCGCGACGAACGCATGCTGTACACCGCCCTGACCCGGGCGCCGCAGATCGAGCCCTGGCTCACCGCCCTGCGCATGGCCGAAGGCCAGTTGGCCGGCCTGTTCAGCCTGCCCATGGTAGCGGCCGCTCTGCCGCCCTTGCTGCACGCCCACATGCAGCGCTTCCTGCTGGTGTCGGTCACGCATGGCGGCGTGCGGCAGACATTGTTCGACAACGGCCTGATCACCTTCTCGCGCCTGACTCCGCTGGTTACCGGTTCGACAGAGGAGATGGCGCTGACCTGCGCCGTCGAGTCGGAAAAGATGTATCAGTACATGGCCGGCCAGCGGCTGCTCTCTCGCGGCAGCCAGATCACCACCCACGTGCTGGTGCACCCCGCCCAGATTTCCACCTTCCGCGAAACCTGCGTGGACACCGGCTCGATCCACTTCGAGTTCTCGGACCTGCTCGCCCTCGCCGACAAAGTCGGCCTCAAGACACCGCCGAAATCCACGCTGGCCGAGTCTGTTTTCCTGCACCTTCTGGCCAAACGGCCGCCACGCGAACAGTTCGCCCCCGCCGAGGACCGCCATTTCTTCCGCCTCGGCCAGATTCGCTTCGGCCTGCGCGCGGCCGGCCTGACCGTTTTCGGCGCCTGCCTGCTGTTTGCGGGTCGCCAGGCCATCGAGTACCAGGCAATTACCGGGCGCAGCGCCGACACCGTCGCGCAGACCGCCAGCGACCGCAGCCGCTACGATGCGATCCTGCAGACGCTGCCGAAGATCCCCCTGACCAACGACAACCTGCGTGCCCTGATCGGACGCTACGACAATCTGCAACGGCAATCAGCCGGGCCGGGGCCGATGTACGTGGCCATCAGCCAAGCGCTGCAAGAGTCACCGCGCGTCGAGTTGACCCGGCTCGACTGGACGTTAGGCGGCAAGGGAGTCGCGACAGCCGCCCCTGCCACCATGGCCGCCGTGGCGCCAGCACCGACTTTTCCGGCCAAGGCCGCCGAATCCGTCGAACTTCATGCCCAGTTGCCCATCGGGCTGGCCAGCGACCCGCGCGCCCAGCGTGCCGCGGTCGATGTCTTCGTCGAAAACCTGCGCGCCCAGAAACTGAACGTCGATGTCCTCAAGCACTCCTTCGAGGCCGATTCAGGCAAGTCGCTCAAGAGCAGCGCCGATGCCGTGGCGCAGATCCAGGCGCCGCAGTTCTCGCTGCGCATCGCGCGGGGTGCCTCATGAGCATGTTCTCGAAGGACGATTTCCGCCGCATTCAGTGGAGCATCGCGGCACTGGTCGTGTTCGCCCTGCTCGGCGCCGGCGTGGTGTTCGGCGCGCTGCAAGTGACCAAGTCAGCCAAAGCGGCGGCACAGCAGGTCGAAGCCGGGCGCGGTGAAATTCGTGCCAAGCTGGCCCAGGCCCGCACAGAGGAACAAGAGATTCGCGGCAAGATCGCACGCTATCAGGAACTGGTCGACCGCGGCTATGTCACCGAGGAGCAGCGACTTGACTGGATCGAGCGCATCGCCCAGATCCGGACCGCACGCAAGCTGATCGACGTCCAGTATGAACTGATGCCGCAACGGCCCGTCGAGGCCGCACTGTTGCCCGAGGGCGCCGCCGGCGGCGGCTACGAATTCATGTCCAGCACCATGAAACTGCAGATGCAGTTGCTTCACGAAGGCGACCTGCTCGGCTTCCTCGCCGACCTGCGCAGCAGCGTGCACGCCCTGATCGTGGTGCGCCAATGCAATGTCGAACGCATTCGCGGCGCAGTCGCGGAACGCGGCACCCAGGCACAGCTCAAGGCCGACTGCGACATCGACTGGATCACCCTGCGGGAGAAGAAATGACAGGCCGCGCCAACCTTCTCGCCCTGGCGTTGCTGGCAACCTGCCTGACAGGACCGGCCGCAGCCCAAACAGAACCGCTGGGACGCCTTTTCTTCACCCCGGACAAGCGCGCCACGCTAGAGCGCCAGCGCCAGCTCAACATTCAGGAAGCGCAGACCCTGGAAGGCGCCACCATGAGCCTCGACGGCGTTGTTGTCCGCTCCTCGGGGAAACGCACCGTCTGGATCAACAGCCGCGCCCAGCACGACCAGGTGGCACCCGCCGGCGTCACCGCCGGCATCAAGGCGCGCCAGCCCGGCCAGGCCGTGCTGCAGGCCGGCGAAGAAGTGCCGGTTCAACTCCAGGTCGGCGAAACCATCAACCGCGCGACGCGCGAAACCAGCGGCGGCCTCGCGCAGGGACAGATCAGCGTCAACCGGCCGGCCACCCCGGCCAAGAAATAAAAAGTCGGCGATGGCGGGACGGCGAACGACTCGTCGCCAGCGCGGCGCCGCACTGCTCATCTTCCTTATCCTGGTCGTCGTCGGCGCACTGACCTACCTGGTCAACAGCCTGACGCCGGAAGAAATGAACGCGCGACGGGAAAGGCAGACACAGGAGGCGCTGGCCCAGGCGCGCGAGGCACTGCTCGGTTACGCGATGCAGTATCGGGATCGCCAGATCGCCACCGGCCAGCTCGATCATGTCTATGGTTTCCTGCCGCTGCCCGACCTGGGCACCAGCCGCAACAACAACACCGGCTGCGCCTTCGAAGGTTGCGACGCCGCCAATTTTTTCGGCAACGCCCTGAACATTTCAGCGATCGGGCGCTTTCCCTGGCGGGCACTGGGCACCGAACCGCTGCGTGACGGCTACGGCGAATGCCTGTGGTATGTGGTGTCGGGCAGCCATCAGCGGATTCAGCGAGGTGCGCCTGTCAACTGGGATACCTTGAGTCAACTCGACATCGTCGTCGCCAATGGCACCAGCAATCTTGTCGGCGCCCTGGCCTCCTCCCACGACCGACCAGTCGTCGTGATCTTCGCTCCCGGCGCGGTGCTTCCGGGACAGACTCGCACCGCCTCGCTGGTCGACACGGTAGCCACATGCGGCGGCAACTACGATGCCATCAACTATCTCGATCCGGCCGTGGCCGGAACCCTGGGGACGACCAGCAACTATTTCGGCGGAACCAGCAACAACGCCAGCGGCGACACCGGCGCGGCCGTCAAGGCACTGTCGGCAGCTGGCACAGTGGAGCGCAAGGGCGACGCCACGCTCTGGGCCAATGTATGTCCGCCCGGAAGCACCTGTACCACCGTCGCCAACGACCGCGGGCTCTCCCTGACCGGAGACGCCCTCTTCAGCGCCCTTCGCAAGTCGTCGAATTTCCGGCTCGACATCAACTCCATGCTCGACCGCATGACAAATTGCCTGCGCGACCAGATCGCGGCGGGCAGCGCGCTCAGCCTGCAGGCGCCCAGCGCCTCGCACACCGAGAAGTCGGTAGGGCGCATTCCGGACGATACCTGTTACGACAACACCCGTGATCCGCAGGGCTACTACGATCACTACAAGGATCAGGTCTTCGTCGCGGCCTGCACGACCGGCAGTTGCCTCAACGTCACCGTCGATGCCGCCGCGAGTAGCTGCGCCGGCACACTGCTGTTCGCCGGGCAGCGCAGTGCCACCCAGTCGCGCAGCGATGCCACCGAGCGCAACACGGTTGCCAATTACCTCGAAGACGACAATCTGGGTATCGTCACCGCCACGGACAACAACCGCACCAGCTTCACCACCCAGGGACAAACCGACTTCGCCGGCCCCGGCCTGTTCGCGCGCGTCACGACGACCCAGCCCGCACACCAGGACATCGTCCGCTGCATCCCCACCGGTGCCAGCCTCAGCGAAGCGCCGTCGGCACTGGCGCCGGCCGACGACCTGATTCGCTACAACCCGACGACCCGCACGCTGACACTCGGTCGCCAGGATGTCGAGTCCGACAAGGGCTTTCCGGCCAGCGCGCTGTTCGGTTGTGCCTGGACACCGGAAACTCGCGCCAGCGGCAGCGGCTTTCGCAGCTATTTCAAGTTCAATATCAGCGATCCGGGCGACGGCTTCGTCTTCGCCGCCATCGACGGTGACCGCAACGGCACCAACGTCTGCGGTGCCGGCGAGCAGCACCTGGGTTATTCCGGCAACAACGATTACACCCAGTTCATCGCCTATCCCAAGCTCGGACTCGAGTTCGACACGCGGCGCAATTACCAGAGCAATCCGCCCTTCGTGCCCGATGGCTTCAACCCGGCCCGTACCACCTCCTCGGGTCCCCTGGCGCTGCGTACCCTTGCCAATGGCCGCGCCGACCCGAACTACGCGGGCGGACACATTGGTCTGACGTACTGGGGTGGAGAATCCCCCATCAGCACCGGCTATGCCTGCGTCGTCAATGCCGACTGCCTGTCGCCGAGCTTCTGCGACACCGACAACATCTGCAAACTGAACCAGGAAGAGGACGACAACGTCCATGGGCAGTTGCCCGTGGCGCCGGCCGTGCGGCCGCCGCCCGCGAATGCCGTCGCACCGGCCGTGCCGCCGACGAACCCGCCCTATCCGCCCTACGCCGTCGACAAGCTCGATCCCAGCCTCGGTTCCGTGCCGACCGGCCAGGACATCCATGTCCGCGTCGAAGTGGTGCGCTCCGCCTACGCCGGCCGCGACGACAACAGTCGCATGGTCCGCCTGGTCGCCAGCAGCAACCTCGCCACGCTGGCTGGCCTGCCGAGCATCGACTCCGTCGCGCTGCAAGCCGGCGACACCCTCCTCGTCGCCGGCCAGACCGATGCCCGGCAGAACGGCGTCTACGTCGCAGCGTCCGGCACCTGGGCACGCTCGACATCGGCCGACGAGGCGGCCGACCTGCCCCCCGGCACCGCGTGGTTCATCAAGGAAGGAACGGCCTATCGTGGCAGCCTGTGGCGCCTGCAGAACATCGACGCGCCCATCGTCGGCATCAGCGAGATTTCGGTGCAACGCGTTCGCGACGCCGTTACAGCCGTGGCCACTGCCAATCTGGCGTTGAGCGGCCTGCCGACCGTCGATGGCGTCACGCTGGCATCGGGCAATCGGGTGCTGCTCACCGGGCAAACCGATCCGAAGGAGAACGGAGTCTACAAGGCCGGGGCCGGTGCCTGGGCTCGGGCCGCGCCGGAAGACACGGCGGCGGGATTGCGGGACGGCAGCATGTGGTTCGTCGCCGGGGGAAGCAACGCCGGCACCTTCTGGCGACTGAATGGTGATGCGGTGCCGGGAACCAGCAACATCACCATCGCCACCGCCACCACGAATGACCTGTATTCTTCTATCCTGACGACCCAGGTCTGGAAGGAAGGCAGCAACGTCCAACAGATCGCCCGCATGAAGATCACCACGCGTCCGATGGCCCAGCTTGATCCGGTCGTTCGTTACGGAACATGCGCGGCCAGTGCGCCGCTGTGCCCGACCAGCAACCCGGTCGACCAGTATTGCGGCGGCACGGAAGTCGATGGCTTCCGCTATTGCTACACTGGGCAGCAGCCCAAGCTCTACGACAGCAAGAAGATATTCGATATCCGCAGCACGACATCCTGCGGCAGCAATGTCAGTTGCAGCGGCAACCAGTTCTGCGGCATAGACAACGTCTGCTACCAGCCCGCCTTCCGCACCACGCGACTCGGTTTCACCAACAGCCAGAGCACCAGCGACCAGGAAATCGACATCACTGACTTTTTCACCACATGGCTTCCCTGATCATGCCCCCCGCCGTCCCGCCGGCGCCGAGTTTTTCCCAGCGCGGCTTCACGCTCACCGAGCTCGCCGTGGTGCTGGTGATCGTCGCACTGCTGATCGGCGGCATGCTGATCCCGCTGTCGGCCCAGCAGGAAATACGCGCCCGTGCCGACAGCGAGCGGATACTGTCCAACATCCGCGAGGCGCTGATCGGCTTCGCCGCTGCCAATGGCCGACTGCCACGACCGGCGACGTCGGCTGCCGACGGCACGGAGAATGCCGCCACTTGCGCAACCGAAGCCGCGTGCAGCGGCTTCGTGCCATGGGTGACGCTGGGCACGGAGAAGCTCGACGGCTGGGAGAAGATCATTCGCTACAGCGTCACGCCGGCCTACGCCAATGGCCCCATCACCCTGGCGTCGGTCAGCAACCGGACGGTGCAGACGCGCGACGGCGTAGGCGCGGCCATCGACCTCGCGGTGCAGGTCCCGGCGGTGATCTTTTCGCAAGGCAAGGACCGCTGGGGCACCACGGATTCCGGAACGGTACTGGCGGACGGATCCGCCACCAACCTCGATGAAGACGCCAACAACGCCGGCCCGACCAGCTATTTCAGTCGCCAGCCTTCCGACAACCCTGCCACCGCCGGCGGTGAATTCGACGACATCGTCACCTGGATCTCGCCCAACATCCTTTTCAACCGCCTGATCTCCGCCGGCCGGCTTCCCTGAATTGTTCCGGCGCAAAAAGTCGGCGCTGGCGCCACGGCAACCGCGGGTACACCCTGATCGGCGCCATCGCCGCCTTGACCAGTCGCCCCGCTTCCTGAGACACTGCGCCTTCATGCATCCGCGATAGCCCGTCACGAATGAGCATCCCCGCCGCACCCCATTCCACCGCCAGTTTCCTTGAACGCCTGCGCACCGCCGGCATCGAACCCGGCGACAGCGAGCAGGTTCGCCTCAACAAGTCGCTGCTGATGCTGACGACCGGCCTGGTCAGTGTGGCTTCCATGCTCTGGCTGGTCATCTACTGGGCGCTGGGCCCGCAGCTGTCATCAACCCTGCCTTTTGCCTTCCAGCTCCTGCTGGCGGGCAACATGCTGCTCTACATCAAGACGCGGAATTTCGATTTCTTCCGCATCACCCAGATCGCCCTGTTCCTGTTCATGCCTTTCGTCGTGCAATGGACCATCGGCAGTTTCATCACGGCCAGCGGCATCGTGCTCTGGGGGCTGCTGGCGCCGATCGGCGCGATCCTTTTTTTCGGTGTGCGCGAGTCGGTCGCCTGGTTTTTCGCCTGGGTATTCATGATCGCGCTGTCGGGGATGTTCGACTACATGCTGGCCGACTCGACGAGCGGCACTTATCTCGTCGTTCCGATCCGCACCAGCGTGGTGTTTTTTGCCCTCAACTTCGTCGCGGTCGCCACCATCATCTACCTGCTGTTGCGCTACTCGATTCAGGAGAAGCTGAAGATCCAGGACAAGTTCGACGAGGCGCACCGGCAGTTGGCCATCGAGCAGGAGCGCGCCGAGCGCCTGCTCCTCAACATCCTGCCCGAGCCCATCGCCACCCGCCTCAAGCATTCGAACCAGACCATCGCCGACGGCTTCGCCGATGTCACCGTGATGTTCGCCGACATCGTCAACTTCACCCAGGTCGCCGCCAACATGGCGCCGAACCAGGTCTTCGCCATGCTCAACCGGATATTCTCGGCCTTCGACGATCTCGCCGACCAGCACGGTCTGGAGAAGATCAAGACCATCGGCGACGCCTACATGGTTGCAGGCGGACTCAACGAAGGCACGGCCGATTACACCGCCGCAATTGCCGACATGGCCATGGCCATGCGCGACCTGCTGCAGCGCGACTTCGCCGTCAATGCGGCCCACCTCGAAATTCGCATCGGCATCGGCACCGGGCCGGTAGTGGCCGGGGTCGTCGGCAAGAAAAAATTCATTTACGACCTGTGGGGCGACACGGTGAACATCGCCAGCCGCATCACGGCCGAGGGCGTGCCGGGGATGATCCAGTGCGACACCATCACCTACCACCGCCTTAAGGAAACATTCGACTTCCACGAGCCACAGACCATCTACCTCAAGGGCAAGGGCAACATGACGGTCTATCGCCTGATCGGCCGCACCCAGTCCGGCGCGGCGGCCGCCCCCGCCGAAAGCGCGGATCAGTTCTGAGTCTGGTCCGCCAGGGCCAGGCGGAAACAAACTCGGCCCGGCGCATTGCCAGTCAGGTCCAGGCGGTATCCGGCGCTCGCTGCCAGGCGTGCCACCTGATACATGCCGATGCCCAGTCCATTTTCCGATTTGACCGGCTCATGCCCCAGCCGTGCAGCCAGAGCAGCCGGGATCGCAGCGCCGGCATCACAAACCTGCAGGGCCAGGCCATCTGCATCCGCCGTCAGTTGGGCCGAAATGGCGATACCCGGTTCCATCTGTCTTTTTTCCAGCGCGTTCTGCAGCAGGTTCTCGCTCGCCGAGTAGAACAAGCCGACAGGCAGGGTGCGCCCCGCCAGGTCCCCGTTTGAGGAAAATTCGATGTCGCGGCCGGCAAATGTATCCTGCAACTCCTGCCACCAGCGATCGGCCTGCGTCAGCGTTCCAAGGTCGTTCGGCGGATGGCCCAGCTTGTCCAGAGTCTGCCGCAGCCGCTGGGCAATCACCGGCAACTGTCGCCGGATCAGCCCCTGGAATTCCGGCGACGGCGCCGTGCCCTCCTGCACCATGGCGGCACACAGGGTATTAAGCGACTGCAGGATGTTCTTGACGTCATGCGTCAGGCGCGAGCCTGTCTCGTAGACCGCCTGGAGATAGCTCAACTCCCGCAGCTTGCGTTCGCGTACCCGCGCCAGATAGAACTCGTTAAGCAGTTGCAGCAGGATGTTGAACTGCCAGATCATGGAGGGGGTCAGCGGATGGTCCGTGTAGATCACGAAATCGACATCATCCTGATGAAAACGGACAGGGCTCCCCGCACAATGACCGAGGGTATTGCTGCCAGCCCCGGCCGACCACGTGACACCATTGAGCCAGGCCACCTCCTGCAACAGCTGACCGCAGGCCCAGTCCAGGAAGTCGCGCGGCTCGGCCTCGCCTGCCGGATAAGCGGCCAGCGATTCCACCCACAATTCGAACGGCAAACTCGCCGACAACAGGTAGCGCGAGACGAACACACCAATGCCGGAAAAACCGCCACGGGGATTCCACGACCAGCCGAGGAACAGCAACACCCCGCCCATCGCCAGCAGCACCAGCAGCAGCGAACTAACGTAATCCAGCCCGGACAGCAGTATCGCCGCCACGCTGCCCAGCACCAGCACCGCCAACAGCAGGAAGACGAAAACGCTGTAGGCGAAATCGATCATTTCCGGGCGTTCCTGCACATCGCGCTCGGCAGGAATCGCCAGCATCAGGACGAAGATCAGGGGCAAGCCATAGCGCGCCAGCCGCTCGAACGGCTCGCTGACAACCACCGCCTTCGGCAGCAAATCCGGCAGAAGAAACACCAGCATGGCGACGATCAGGTAGCCAAGCGCGGCGAGGTGGAAAATGCGGTTCCAGCGCGAGCCCTGCACGAAAATCTTGCCGCCGATGATGCCGGCCAGCAGCATGGTCCACAACAAGATCAACGTGGGCCCCTGCAGCAGCACGGTCAAAGCGACCATGCCCAGAATCATCGCCAGATGACCCAGCGTGAGGCGCTGCTCGGTACGGACGAACGGCTGCCAGAGAAAGAACAGGCCGATGTGAATCAGCATCAGTATCCGGTCCATCAGGCTGCCCAGGCCTTCCAGCAGCGCCAGATGCAGCAGCACCAGCATTGCCAGCAGGATCATGCGCCGGCGGGGCGCGAGCCACGTCACCAGTTCGGCGTGCCGGGAAAGCAATAGCGACCTCATTGCACCAAAGAAATATGTCGAATTATCGACATATTCGTCGGAAAGCTGACGGAATCGACTGGCGCAGCCCGGCGATAGACTCTAAATAAGGCAAATTCAGTCACGAACAGGGTTGGCATCCTAGTTGCTTAAGGTTTGGCACAGGCTTCTCAGGAGAACACAAATGTACCGCAAACAACAAGGCTTTACCCTCGTCGAAATCGCCATCGTGCTGGTGATTATCGGCCTTCTTCTCGGTGGCGTGCTGAAGGGTCAGGAACTGATCAACAGCGCGAAGGTGAAGAACCTCGCCAATGACTTCAGAAATATCTCGACTTTTATTTACGCATATCAGGACAAGTACCGCGCACTTCCTGGTGACGACCGGGCAGCAACCGCTCATCTGGGCGCTCCGGCCGTGTGTGCCGGCGATCCGGCATGCCCGGAGCCTCCGGCGGCCAACGTCGGCAACGGTCGCATCAACGGTCCTTGGTTTTGGGCTGGTGCCCCAGTCCAGACCGACGAGTCCTATATGTTCTGGCAACATGTTCGGGTAGCTAACCTGGCTGCCGGACCAACAGTGCTGGGCGGCGCAGACTACATACCCCGCAATGCTGACGGCGGCTTGATGGGTATCACGGGCGAACCGGTCATCACCACCGCAGGAGCATGGTCAGGCAACTTTTTCATCTGTTCCGCTGGTATCCAAGGTCGCTTTGCGCGCCAGATCGACACCACGATCGACGATGGCAATACCACATCTGGCACATTTCGCGTAATCGGAACGACTGCGGAAAACATCGCGAACCCTGGTGGTTTGGCAACGGCGGCTACCTCAGGTGTAAACCTGACCGCTGCCGAGGATACGAACCTCTACACCGTCTGCGTAGCTAACTAGCGCGGGAGTTAAATAGGGGTCAGATTACCATTTACCCCCTCAAGACAAAGCCCGCTTCGGCGGGCTTTGTCTTTGCGGTTGCTATAATCGCCCGCCATGCCCTCCGCCCCCAATTCAAGCCACAACGCCAGCCACGCCGTCGAAATGGCGCAGCAGGTTTTGCGCATCGAGGCAAACGCCATCACCGCGCTCGCGGAACGCATCGACGGCGACTTCGAGCGTGCGGTCGGCTTGATCCTGTCCAGTTCCGGGCGGGTCATCGTCTCCGGCATCGGCAAGTCCGGCCACATCGCGCGCAAGATAGCGGCGACCATGGCCAGCACCGGCACTCCCGCCTATTTTGTCCATGCGGCCGAAGCAGTGCACGGCGACCTGGGCATGATCACGCATGACGACGTGCTGATCGCCATTTCCAATTCCGGCACCAGCGACGAGTTGCTGACCATCGTGCCTCTGGTCAAGCGCCAGGGCGGCAAGTTGATCGCCATCACGGGCCGGCCCGACTCGCCGCTGGCGCGCGAGGCCGACGTGCATCTCGACGCTTCCGTGGCCGAGGAAGCCTGCCCGCTCAAGCTCGCGCCCACCGCCAGCACCACCGCGGCGCTGGCGCTGGGCGACGCACTGGCGGTGGCGCTGCTCGACGCGCGCGGCTTCGGCGCGGACGACTTTGCCAAGTCCCATCCCGGCGGCGCCCTGGGGCGCAAACTGCTGACCCGTGTCCGCGACGTGATGAAGTCCGGTGCCGACATTCCGGTGGTGGAAGAATCCGCCACGCTTGCCGCCGCATTGCTGGAAATGACGCGTGCCGGCATGGGCATGGTGATCGTCCTGGCGGGCGGCCGACAGGTCGCCGGCATCTTCACCGACGGCGACCTGCGCCGCGCCATCGAGCGCGTCGGCGATCTGCGCACCGCCGGCGTCGCCGACGTCATGACGCGAAAACCCCATGCCATCGCGCCCGAGCGCCTGGCGGTGGACGCCGTGGCGATGATGGAACGCTTCAAGACCTACGTCCTGCCCGTCGTCGATGCCGATGGCGTGCTGGTCGGAGCCCTCAACATGCATGACCTTTTCCGCGCCAAGGTGGTTTGATGCTAGCGCTTGCCCGTGCCCGCAATGTCCGACTGATGGGCTTCGACGTCGATGGCGTCCTGACCGGCGGCGGCCTCCACTTTTCGGCCGACGGCGATGTGATGAAGGCTTTCAACAGCCGTGACGGCCTCGGCATGAAACTTCTCGCCACCGGCGGTATCCGCCTTGCCATCATCACCGGCAGAAAGTCGGCGCTGGTGGAACGCCGCGCCGAAAACCTCGGCATCGACCTCATCTTTCAGGGCGTCGAGGACAAGCGCGCGGTGATGGCGGAACTGCTGGCCAGCGAAGGACTCGACTTCGCGCAGGCCGGCTACATGGGCGACGACGTGGTGGATCTTGCCGTAATGGCGGCCTGCGGCTTTGCCGCCACGGTGCCCGACGGCCACCCGCTGGTCAAGCAGCGCGCCCATTATGTCGCCCGGGCACCGGCCGGCGGCGGCGCGGCGCGCGAGGTTTGTGAATTGATCCTTCGCGCCCAAGGCAAGCTGGACATCGCGCTGGCGCCGCATCAGCCCCCGGCCTGAAAATGCGCCGAGTCGGTTCCCTGTTGCCGCTGCTGCTGATCGGCGTGCTGGCAGCGCTGACATTCTGGCTGCAACGCGTCAGTGAGCCGCCCGCTCTGGATCGCAGCGGCCGCGGCCGCCACGACCCGGACTTCATTATCGACACCTTCACGGTCCGCCGCTTCGATACCCAGGGCGAACTGCAGCACACGCTGGCCGCGGCGCGCATGCTGCACTACCCGGACGACGACACGACGACGGTGCTCACGCCGCACGTCACCTTTCATGGCACGCCGCCGACGCTGCTGACCGCCGAACAGGCCTTGGTGTCGAAGGATGCCAAGGCGGTCCGGCTCGAACGCAACGTCCTGCTGGTTCGCAGCGCCGCCAACGGCGGGCTCGCCACCGAAGTCGCCACGGCCCGCCTCGACGTCCTGCCCGACCTTGAAACCGCAAGCACTGACCTGCCGGTGACCATCACCCAGGGTCGCAGCATCGTCACCGGCAGCGGGCTTCATGCCGACAACAAGAGCATGCTGACGACATTGCGCGGCCCGGTGCGCGGCACCATCCATCGCGACCAAGGAAGAACGCCATGACTATCTCGATTACGACCCTATTGCGTCGCACGATCCCTGCTGCCAGCCTTGTTCTATTGGGCGCCACGGCCTCGGCGCCGGCACTGGCAGAACGCGCCGACCGCGAAAAGCCAGTCAACCTCGAAGCCGACCGCATCACCGTCGATGACGCCAAGAAGGTGCAGGTGTTCGAAGGCAATGTGCAATTGGCGCAGGGCACGCTGCTGATCCGCACCGAGCGCCTGGTGGTGACGCAGGACGCCGAAGGCTTCCAGAAGGGCATTGCCTACGGCGGCGCCGGTGGTTTGGCGCGCTTCCGTCAGAAGCGCGAGGGCAGGGATGAGTTCGTCGACGGCGAAGCCGAGCGCATCGAATACGAAAGCAAGGCAGAGAAGGCGGAGTTCTTCGTCCGCGCCATGGTCAAGAGCGGACTCGACGAGGTACGCGGCCAGTTCATCTCCTACGATGGCAAGACCGAGCGCTACCTCGTCACCAGCGGACCGGACGGCACCAGTGCCGCAGCGGCCGGCAAGACCGACAGGGTGCGTGCGGTGATCCAGTCCAAGGCCGCCAAAGGCACCCCGCCCGCGCCGGCCAAGGGCGTTGCCATCCCCCTCGCTCCGGCTGGCGGCCTCGCCAATCCCCGTACCGAATAGGCGACGTTCGGGCGGGTGCAACGCAACACAGCGCCATCGCATGCGACCCCCGAACTACCAAGCAGGATAAATGCAGCACAACAACTAGTTGTTTTTAATGCGTTTTGCAAATATTACAAAAATATTGTGCAGCGCAACAAAAAGTTCTTGACTTCCAGTTATTCACTCCTATAATTCGAATCGTGATGCACTGCAACAAAGCGCTTCGGTGGTCAGCATAAAAACTCCGGCGCGCACTGAACAGACAGTGGTAACCAATCGATTTGATCATTAGGAGATAACCATGTACGCCACCACCCCCGAGCAACTGAGCACCGCCAACAAAGCCAACGTCGAGACCCTGCTGACGCTCGCCAACACCGCCTTCGCCAGCGCCGAGCGCATCGCTGCCCTCAACCTCAACACCGCCCGCGTCCTGCTTGAGGATGCCGTCGGCAACGCCAAGGCCCTGATGGCCGCCAAGGACGTGCAGGAACTGATGACCATGCAGACCGCGCTGGCCCAGCCCGCTCTGGAAAAGGCCGTCGCCTACTCGCGCAGCGTCTATGAAATCACCACCCAGACTCAGGAAGAGCTGGGCAAGGTGTTCGAAGGCCAGTTCGCCGAAATCAACAAGAACGTGTCGACCGCGCTGGACAAGGCTGCCAAGAACGCCCCGGCCGGCTCCGACGTCGCCGTCGCCGCCGTCAAGTCCGCGATCGCCGCCGCCAACTCGGCCTACGACAGCATGAGCAAGGCTGCCAAGCAAGTCGCCGAGATGACCGAAGCCAACGTCGCCGCCGCGACCAGCGCGACCGTCAAGGCTGTCGGCTCCGCCGCGCCGAAGGCCAAGAAAGCCGCCTAAGCTTCAGGCTTTACCCGCTCCTCCTCCCCGGCCTCGGCCGGGACTGCCCCGACCGGACCTCCTCCCCGGCCGGGGCTTTTATTTGGCGGCTTCCTTTTCGCCAAGCTCGAGGCCGCGCCGCTCCAGTTCGGCGCGCATGACGGCGAAAGCGGCAGCAGCCAGTGCCGGCTCGCCGCGCACGCCGAGTTCGATGTGGCGGCGCACGGTTTCGCTACCAAGCGACGGCAGGCTGAACACCGTCACTCCGGCGAATTCGGCTTCGATGCGCTGCATCAGGTCGAGCAGATGGCCTTCCAGTCCCTCCCAGACGATCAGAGCGAATTCGGCCTCGGCATCGTGGCGAAACTGCTCGCGATAATGCGTATCGAGTACCCATTCCAGCATCGGCCAGGCCATTTGCGGAAAGCCGGGAAAGAAGTGATGGTGGGCGTAGGAAAATCCCGGGATGCGATTGAAGGGATTGGGGATGATGCGGCTGCCTGCGGCGACCGTTCCGAGTTCCAGCCGCGACGGCGTCACCTCCTGCCCCAGTTCCGCCATGCGCGCGCGAATCTCCCGCTCGGCATCCGGATGCAGTTGCAGCGACACGCCGGCGGCTGCAGCTGCAGCCTGGCGCGTATGGTCGTCGGGCGTGACGCCGATGCCGCCGAAGCTGAACACCACGTCATCACCATCCAAGGTCCGCCGCAGCGTGGCCGTCAGGCGCCCCCGGTCGTCGCCGAGGTACTCGACCCAGTCCAGGTGCAGCCCGCGCGCCGCCATGATCTCGACGACGCGGGCAAAGTGCTTGTCCTGCCGCTTGCCGCGCATGATCTCGTCGCCAATGATGATGGCGCCCCAGCCGGTCAACTTATGCATACCCCCTCCTCCCGTCGCAAATCGGCCAGACGCCCGAGGCACAGGTGAACGAACGCCAGCGCCGTCCATGCCGGTACGATGAAATTCAGCAGCGGCACATGCAGTGCGGCCGCCGTGACCAGGCCGGTCAGCCGGAATTCCCCGACATGGCGGGTGACGATGCGACGCCGCTCGTCGTCGCCGGCATGCTCGGCCAGCGCATCGAAGCGAAACGTGCGCTGATTAAGCCAGGCGGTCCACAGCAGCGGCAGCACCAGCAGCGCCCCCGGAATCAACAGCAGCGGCAGCGTCGCGATCCATCCCAGCACGAACACCACGCCGACCACCAGCGTATTCCAGACGCTGCCCCAGAAAGGATTGCTGCCCTGGCGCGACAGTTGCGGATAGTCGCGCGCGGCGACGATGAGCATCATGCGCGGCAGGGCGAAGGTCGCCAGCAGCAATAGCGTCGTGCCGTAGACCATCGGCGCGAAAACCAGGAACAGCGCAATGTGCGCAAGCCAGCCGCCCAGCCAGTCCAGCCACGACCAGTCCGGCAGGCTGGCGACGATCCAGGCGCTCGCCGGCTGCCAGACCCAGTACGCCGCGCCGCTCCACAGCGTTATCGCCAGCAGCGGTGGCCATGTCGCCTGCCACAAAATGTCGCCCCGCCCGAGGTCCTTGCCGGCACGCCCGAGGGCGTTGAACACCCTTGCAAAATCAACCACGACTGCGTCCCTCCCACATTTTTTGCAGGCGCTTCACCGACACCGGCGACGGCGTGCGCAACTCCTGGGCGAACAAGGCTACACGCAACTCCTCCAGCAGCCAGCGAAACTCCTCATGGAATGGATCGGGCACGCCGGTCTTGGCCTGCTGCGAGCGTTCACGCTCGAAAGGCCGGGCGACCCCCTGCCACTCGGCCATCAGCCGTGCATCGCGCGCCGGGTCGGCCCGCACCTTATCCAAGCGCAGCGCGGCGGCCTTGAGATAGCGGGGGAAATATTGCAGGCGTTCGAACGGCGTGGCGGTGATGAAGCCCCTGCCCATCAGCGCCGCGATCTGCGCGGCAATGTCGGCACACGTTGGCGGAAAGGCTTTCTGCATTCCGGAGAGTTTCTTCTGCAGACCCGCATACTCGACCAGAAGCGTTCCGATCAGCCGCGCAATTTCCTGCGCTACCAGAAGAATCCGGCCGCGTGCCGCCTCGCGCCGCGCCGCGAATTCGGCCTCCGTCGCCGGCAGCGGCGCCATCAGGCAGGTGCGCTCGAGCGTCGCGGCCACCAGCGCCTCCTTCAACTCCTTCTCGGTACCCAAGGGCATGAACTGCAGCGCCATGTCGCGCAGGCCCGGCAACTTCTCGATCGCCTTCACCTGCTCTTTCAGCGCCAGCGCAAACAGTCGCGCCAGCCCCTTGCGGTGCATGGCCTTCGCTTTGGATTCGGTATCGAACGCACGCAGGGCCACGCTGTCGCCTTCGTCGACCAGCGCGGGAAATCCGATCGCCGTCCCCATGCTGGCGGCGGACCCGGCGTTCGCCGTCCCCATGTTGGCGGCGGACCCGGCATTCGCCGTCCCGCCAGCGCCGAGTTTTACTTCCAGCAGTTCCGGCAATTCGCCGAAAGTCCAGCCGGTGAGTCCGGCGAGCTCCCCGGCACAGCTCGCCCCGGCAGGCGACTTGACCTCGGCTTGGGTGAAGGCCTGGGTAACGCGATCTGCATACTGGCCGCGCAGCTCGGCGAGGTTGCGCGAAATCGCCAAGGTGCCGCCATGCTCGTCGAGCAGGCGGAAATTCATCAGCAGATGCGGCCGCAGCTCGCCCGGGCGGAAGGCGTCGAGCGGCAGCTTCATGGCGAGCTTGTCCTCAACGGCACCTGTCAGGGCCCGAACCAGAGGTTCGCTCGTTGTTGCCGGCGGATCGTCCGGCGCTGCCGCGGCATCGCAGAAACCGGCGGCAAAGGCGTCGAGGGGTTGCAGACGATGCCGGTACTTCTGCGGCAGGGTCTTGAGCAGCGCAACAACCTTTTCCTTCAACAGCCCCGGCACCAGCCACTCGCAGCGCTCGGCCGGCAGCTGGTTGAGGGCGGCCAGCGGCAGGGCCAGCGTCACGCCGTCATCCATCGCGCCAGGGTCGTGCTTGTAGGCGACCTTCCACTGCTGGCCTCGATGCTCGAATAGCGGAGGGAAAGCGTCGGTGGTAATGCCTGCCGCCTCGTGGCGCATCAGTTGTTCGCGCTCGAGGAACAGCAGCTTCGGCTCGGTCTGCTCCGCCTCGCGCCGCCACTTGTCGAAGGCGGCGAGGGAAAAAATTCCGGCCGGCACCTTGGCGTCGTAAAAGGCGTGGATCAGATCTTCATCCACCAGCACGTCGGGCCGGCGCGACTTGTGCTCGAGGTGCTCGATCTCGCGTTCGAGCTTGCGATTGTGCTGGAGGAAGCGCCACTTCTTCAGCCATTCCTCGCCCACCTCGCCCTGCACCAGCGCCGAGCGGATCAGGATCTCGCGCGCCAGCTTCGGGTCGGTCGGCCCGTAATGGACGCGGCGCTTGGCATGCAGCATCAGGCCATGCAGCGTCACCCGTTCCCACGCCACCACCTGCCCCGGCCCCTTCTCCCAGTGCGGTTCATAGACGTGGCGGCGGATCAGGTGGGCGCCGACGCTTTCCAGCCATTCCGGTTCGATCTTGGCGATGCAGCGCGCGAACAGCCGCGAGGTCTCGACCAGTTCGGCCGCGACGATCCAGCGTCCCGCCTTTTTCACCAGCGTCGAGCCGGGATGGATGAAGAACTTGATGCCGCGCGCACCGAGGTAATGCGGCTCGGCTTCGTGCTTGAGGCCGATGTGACCGAGGAGGCCGGCGAGCAGCGCCCTGTGGATCGCCTCATAGCTTGCGGGCTGCTGGTTTTCCTTCCACGAGTGTTCGTGGCACAGCGTCATCAGTTGGCCATGGACGTCACGCCACTCGCGCAGCCGCAGCCACGAGACGAAATTCTGCCGGCACCACTGCCGCTGCTTGTTCGAGCTCTCATGCTTCCACACCTCGTCCGCTGCATGCCAGAGCTTGAGGTAGGAGAGGAACTCGGAGCGCTCGTCCTTCCACTTGGCGTGCGCCTGGTCGGCGGCGGCAGCCTGTTCCTGCGGCCGCTCGCGCGGGTCCTGCGCCGCCAGCGCGGAGGCGATGATCACCATCTCGGCGAGGCAGCCCTCCTGCCGCGCGGCAAGGATCATGCGGCCGATCTTGGGGTCCAGGGGCAGCTTCGCCAGTTCGCGGCCCGTCGCCGTCAGGTCCTTTGTCGCCTCATCGATGGCACCGAGCTCCGCCAGCAACTGGTAGCCGTCCGTGATCATGCGCGGCAGCGGCGCCTCGAGGAAGGGGAAGTCCTCGACATCACCCAGGTGCAGCGACTTCATGCGCAGGATCACGCCGGCGAGGCTGGAGCGCAGGATTTCCGGCTCGGTGTAGGGCGGACGCTTGTCGAAATCGTCCTCGGCGTAGAGGCGGAAGCAGACGCCGGCGGACACGCGGCCGCAGCGGCCGGCGCGCTGCTTCGCCGCCGCCTGCGCCACCGGCTCGACCTGCAGCTGCTCGACCTTGTTGCGATGCGAGTAGCGCTTGACCCGCGCCAGCCCGGAGTCGACGACGTAGCGTATGCCTGGCACGGTCAGCGAGGTCTCGGCAACGTTGGTCGCCAGCACCACGCGGCGCCCCTGGTGCGAAGCGAACACGCGCGACTGCTCCTGCGCCGACTGCCGCGCGAACAGCGGCAGGATCTCCAGCCCCGGCGGGTGGTGTTTCCTCAGGGCCTCGGCCGCCTCGCGGATCTCGCGCTCGCCCGGCAGGAACACCAGCACGTCGCCGGGACCCGCGCGGTGGGCCTCGCCGACGGCATCGACGATGGCCTCGTTGAGGTCGCGACCATCGTCCTCGCCAAAAGGCCGGTAGCGCGTCTCGATGGGATAGAGCCGCCCCGACACTTCGATCACCGGCACCGGGTGGCCAACCGAGCCAAAATGCCGAGAGAAGCGCTCGGCATCGAGCGTGGCCGAGGTGACGATGACCTTGAGGTCCGGCCGCTTCGGCAGCAACTGCCGCAGGTAGCCGAGCAGGAAGTCGATGTTGAGGCTGCGCTCGTGCGCCTCGTCGATCAGCAAGGTGTCGTACTGACGCAGCAGCGGATCGGTTTGTGTTTCCGCCAGCAGGATGCCGTCGGTCATCAGCTTGATGTAGGAGGACGGCGTGGTCCGATCGGTGAAGCGGATCTTGTAGCCGACGTAACGGCCCAGCTCGCTTTTCAGCTCCTGCGCAATGCGAGTGGCCGTGGCGCGGGCGGCGATGCGCCGCGGCTGGGTGTGGCCGATCAGCCCGCTGCAGCCGCGCCCCAGTTCGAGGCAGATTTTGGGCAACTGCGTGGTCTTGCCCGAGCCGGTCTCGCCGCAGACGACGATGACCTGGTGCTGCTGGATCGCCGCCGCAATCTCGGCGCGGCGGACGTTGACCGGCAATGCCTCGTCATAAACAATCGCGGGGCGCGCAGCGCGCCGGGCTTCACTATCGAACTTCATGTGAGGTCAGAATGGCGGCGGGCTGGCGAACTCGAGCATGCGGCCGTCCGCCGGATGAGGCAGGCACAGCGCCGTTGCATGCAGCTGCATGCGGGAAACACTGGATGGCGGCGCATACAAGGTATCGCCGACGATGGGGTGGCCGAGTGCGGCGAGGTGCACGCGCAACTGGTGGGTGCGGCCGGTAATCGGTTCGAGGTCGACTCGCGTCGTATCCTGCGCCGCATCGTAGCCGGCAAATCGCCAGCGCGTCTGGCTGGGTTTTCCCGCCGCATGGTCGACCTTGCGCTGCGGCCGGTTCGGCCAGTCGGCGCCCAGCGGCAGGTCGATGAGCTGCCAGCCGTCGGCCGCGCCATCGCCCGCCGGCAGTCGCCCGATCACGCGGGCGACGTAGCGCTTGCACACCGCTCGCTCGGCGAAGGCCCGGCTCAGTTGACGCTGATTCGCGCCGCCGCGGGCAAGGCAGATGAGCCCGGACGTCGCCATGTCGAGCCTGTGCACTACCAAAGCATCCGGGAAGCGGCACTGCACGCGGGCGCTGAGGCAATCCTGCTTTTCCGGACCGCGCCCGGGCACGGCCAGCATCCCCGCCGGCTTGTCGGCGACGATCAAATCGGCGTCGGCATGAATGATGTTCGGTTCCACGAAAAGTCGGCGCTGGCGGGACGGCGAGGCGCCGCTACTGTGCCAGCTTGTGAATGGTGAAGATGCCCAGACCGGTCATCAACAGCGAACCGAACAGGTGCAGTCCCGCCGCGCCGGCCGCCCAGCCGTAGCGCGCGTTCTGGATCAGATGCACCACCTCGGCAGAGAAGGTCGAGAACGTGGTCAGTGCGCCCAGAAAACCGGTCACCAGAAACAGCCGGAGTTCGGGCGACAGCTCGACGTTGATGTGGAACACCGCCACCGCAACCCCGACCAGATAGCCGCCCGCCAGGTTGGCCGCGAGCGTGCCCAGCGGCACCGTGGCGAACAGGGGATTGAGCCAGAGGCCGAGGCCGTAGCGCAGCCAGGCGCCGAGGGCGGCACCGATGCCGATGGCGAGGAGGGACAAGCCGTTCATCGCCGCGATTTTACGCGCCCTTGGCGGTGGGCCGGTAGAATCGCGGCATCCCAGAAGTGCGTGATTCCATCATGGCCGAAGCCGAAAAAACAACCCCGTCCAACTTCATTCGCAATATCGTCGAAGCCGACCTGGCGAACGGCAAGTACGCAGCGCGCACCTGGTCGGGCAGGCCCGGCCCGGCGGCGCAGCAAAAAGTCGGCGCTGGCGACACGGCGAAACTGCGAACACGCTTTCCCCCCGAGCCCAACGGCTACCTGCACTTCGGCCACGCCAAGTCGATCTGCCTGAACTTTGGCCTGGCGCGGGACTACGACGGCGCCTGCCACCTGCGCTTCGACGACACCAACCCGGAAAAGGAAGAGCAGGAGTACGTCGATGCCATCGTCGATGCCGTGCATTGGCTGGGCTTCGAGTGGCACGACAACCGCTACTTCGCCTCGGACTACTTCCAGTGGATGTACGACTTCGCCGAGAAGCTGGTCGAGGCCGGCCACGCCTACGTCGATTCGCAGTCGGCCGACGAGATGCGCGCCAACCGCGGCACGCTGACCGAGCCGGGGAAGAACTCTCCCTTTCGCGACCGTACGCCGGCCGAGAACCTCGCCCTCTTCCGCTCGATGCGCGACGGCGAATTCGCCGATGGCGCGCATGTGCTGCGGGCGAAGATCGACATGGCTTCGGGCAACGTCAATCTGCGCGACCCGGCGATCTATCGCATCCGCCACGCCACCCACCACGCCACCGGTGACGCCTGGTGCATCTACCCGATGTACACCTTCGCCCACCCGATCGAGGATGCGCTGGAGAACATCACCCACTCGATCTGCACGCTGGAATTCGCCGACCAGCGGCCCTTCTACGACTGGCTGCTGGCGCACCTGGCCGAGCTGGGATGCATCAACACGCCGGTGCCGCAGCAGATCGAGTTCGCCCGCCTCAACCTCACCTATGTCGTGCTGTCCAAGCGCAAGCTGATCCAGCTGGTCGAGGAGAAGCATGTCGCCGGCTGGGACGACCCGCGCCTGCCAACACTGGTCGGCGCGCGCCGCCGCGGCTACACGCCCGAGGGCTTCCGCCGCTTTGCCGAGATGATCGGCGTCGCCAAGTCCGACTCGCTGATCGACATGAGCGTGCTCGAAGGCTGCATGCGCGACCATCTGGGCGAAACCGCGCCGCGCCGAGTGGCCGTGCTCGACCCGCTGAAGCTCGTCATCGACAACTATCCGGCGGGGCAGGAAGAGCAATGCGAAGCGCCCAACCATCCGCAGAAACCCGAATGGGGCAAGCGCGCCATGCCATTCTCCGGCGAGCTGTGGATCGAGCGCGAGGACTTCATGGAGACGCCGCCCAAGGGCTACTTCCGGTTGTCGCCCCCCGGTGTAACGCCCACCGGGGACCCCCGCCCCGGCAGCAGCGTGCGACTGCGCTACGGCTACGTCATCAAGTGCATCGGCTGCGACAAGGATGAGGCCGGCAACGTGGTTGCGGTGCATTGCGAATACATGCCGGATTCGAAAAGCGGCACGCCGGGCGCAGACAACTACAAGGTCAAGGGCAACATCCACTGGGTTTCGGCCAGGCATGCCCATGCCGCCGAGGTGCGCCTCTACGACCGCCTGTTCGCGGTACCGGCACCGGGCGCCGGCCCGGACAGCACAGGCGACTTCCTCGCCGACATCAACCCGAATTCGATCGCGGTGATTACCGCGCAACTGGAACCCACCCTGCGGGACGCCGCGGCCGAAGACCGCTTCCAGTTCGAGCGCCACGGTTATTTCGTCGCCGACCGCAGCGACTCCAAGGCAGGCGCACCGGTGTTCAATCGCACTGTCACGCTCAAGGATTCCTGGACCGCGAAGAAGGACTGAAATGGCCGACTCCATCACGCTTGGCGCCCTGCTCAACCCCCGCGTCACCGACCGCGAAGGCCTCGACGATTTCATCGAGAACCTGACCGACAAGGTTCCTGAAATCGAGCGCGACATCGCCCGCCTCAAGCGCTCACCCCATGATCGCGACCTGATCGCCGACCTGTTCCGCGCCCTGCACAACGTCAAGGGCGACTCGGCGTTGTGCAAGGTCGAGGTCGGCGTGCTGATCGCGCACCCCATCGAGACCCTGCTGGCACGACTGCGCAATGGCGAGATCGCCTTCACCGACCTGCTTGCCGAGATCACCCTGCTGGCGCTGGACCGCCTCGAACTGGCCGTGGAGGCACTCGCCGCCGGCCGCTCGCTGGGCCACCTCAAGCTGATCGAACTAGTCGGCGGCCTCGACGGCATGGCCACGCTGCCGGCCGACGCCATCGACGAACGTGCCGTCGAAATCATAGAAGCGGTCACCGGCTTCCGCCCGGCACAGTCGGCCAAGCCCCTGCAGCCGAAGGTGGCGCCACGCGGTCGTGAGGCGGCCAGCAACGACCTGAAGTTCTTCCGCACGCTGTCCCTGCAGCTCGAAGCCCGCGCACCGCAGTTCAAGGGACGTACCGCCCGCCTGTTACGCCTGGCCTTCGACACCAATGCCGCCGCCGGCTCGCCGGTGGACGCGACCCAGCTCGAGGCGGCCGTCTATCTCCACGACATCGGCATGATGATGCTGCCCGAGACCGTGTGGCTCAAGCCGGGGAACCTGAGCGACGACGACAAGAAGTCGCTGCATGCGCACCCCGCATTCGCTGCCGGCCTGCTCGAACGCATGAGCGGCTGGGCCGAGGCGACGACCATGGTGGCACAGCACCACGAAATGCCGGATGGCGGCGGCTATCCTGCCGGTGCCGGCGACCGCGACATCGTCGCCGGCGCCAAGATTCTCGCCATCGTCGATGCCTTCGAGGCCGTGATGCAGAAGCACAGCGACCGCGGCCACAGCCGCTCGCTGCTGCGCGCCATTGCCGAGATCAACGCCTGCGACAACCAGTTCGCACCCGAGTGGATCGGGCATTTCAACGGCGTGGTTCGGAAGATGGTGGAGTAGACGCCCTAAATTCCCCAACGGACATAGTTAGGCGTCTTTCAGACGCGCAAGTATGCCCAGCCCTGGTTCATGCGGCGCACGATTTCGTCCAGCGCCGAGTCGGCCGTCACCACGCCGGGAATCAGGCGAATGTCGTTGCCCTGCCCCTGCAGCCGGTTGAGGCCCTGGCCGCAGGCGACCAGCGACAACTCGGGAAACTCGGCCTGCAGTTGTGCCAGCCGCTCGGCAAACGGGGTGGTCTGGGCGCGCAGCAGATTGAGTCCGGTGCCGTTGGCGAGTATCTCGAGTTCCATCGCCTGCCCACGTCCGTGAGCCGCCCGCAGCATGCCCCGGACTTCATCCAAGGTGTTCTCGAAACGGGCGCGGTCCGGGTCGCCGACATGCAGCACCAGGCGGCGCGCGTCGCCCTGCGGCTGGACCTGGGCAATGCGCTGCCAGACGCCATCGGCATTGCCCTGGCGCTGCAGGGCGTGGCCCTGCCAGCCGGCAAGCGCACCGACCATCAGTAGCAGTCCGGCCGCCAGCGCCATCGGCCAACGGCCAGCCGAGAAGCTGCCGCGGCGCTGGCCGACGCCGAGCCTGGCCGGCTCGTAGGAATTGCGTACCTGGTCGCGCAATGCGCGTAATTCACAGGCCTCGCGTTTGAGGCGGTCATCGACGTCGATCGCCGCCAATACGCGGGCCGCAGCGCCGGCATCGAGTTCGCCGTCGATGAAGGCGTTGAGTTCTTCGAAGGAAATCGACCTTTCTTCACTCATTTCACGCTCCTCAGCGCCGGTGCCGCGGCGCGCTCGCGTGCTGCCTGCAGGCGCCCCTTGAGCGCCTGGCGTGCCCGGCACAGCCGGCTCATCACGGTGCCCACCGGGATTTCAAGAATGCCGGCAACATCAGCGTAGGAGAACTCTTCAAGATCAACCAAAGTCAGCACCTGGCGCTGGCCAACGGGCAATGCCGCGATCTCGTCGCGCACGCGCTTGACCAACTGGTTGCATTCGGCACTCCGTTCCGGCGAATGGGCCTCGTCATCGAACAGGCTCTCTTCCAGTTCGGCAATGTCGTCGGTGGGCTTGAGGCGCCGCAGGTGGTCGCGCCAGCAGTTGGCGAGAATGGCCGCCAGCCAGGCCGGCAGGCGCTCGGGGTCACGCAACTGGCTGGCTCGCTCCAAGGCCCGGATCAGCGTTTCCTGGACCAGATCCTCGGCCAGGCTACCGTCATGGCACCAGGAATAGGCAATGCGGTAAAGGCGGCGGCGCTGCTGTTCGAGCTGGTCATGCTCGCGACGTTTCGAGAATAGGTTCATGAATTCCATATGCGGTAAGACGCGGCGGACCGCCGGATTATTCCGCAAATTTGAGGAATAAACCAATCGCGCGCGCCGTCATACCGCTACCCAACCCCAACAGAGAGGATATAAGAACCATGAAAACCACCCGCACCCTGCGTACCCTCGCCGCCGCCGTCCTCTGCGGCGCCTCGCTGGCGGCTGTCGCCGCACCGAAGGACAGGCTCGTCTTCCAGGTCAGCGACAACGACCAGGCTACCTGGACCCAGGCCATGAACAACGCGGCCAATGTCAGGAAAACCCTCGGCGCGGACAATGTCGCCGTCGAGATCGTCGTTTATGGTCAGGGCATCGGCATGGCCAAGTTTGACTCGCCGGTCGCCGAACGCGTCGCCACGACCGTCGCGGGCGGAGTCGATATCGTCGTCTGCGAAAACACCATGAAAGGCCAGAAACTGACCAGGCAGGACATGAACGACAAGGTGGCCTATGTTCCCGCCGGCGTGGTCGAGATCATGAACAAGCAGAAGGAAGGCTGGATCTACATCAAGCCCTGATCATTCCTGCAGCGGTGGCCAGGAAAAACCGCCGCCGCCCGAAAATATCCGGTCCTCCGCGGTGCCGGCCTCGCGCAACTTGATGTGGAGTTCCTTGAGCGGCAGGCCGGCCAGCGGCGCCTCGTCGGGCCGGACATGACGGGTGCGCACCTGGGTGTCGTTCGCTGCATCTTCGATGGCACAACGCACGGCAGCCAGCGCTTCGCCGCGTTCGCGCGCCAGGGTTTCGCTGCGCTCCGTGCATTCCGCACAGACAGCCTGCAGACGCTGCACCTCGCCGTGGCTTTGAGCATACTCGCGCAGGGTCGGCGCCAGCCGCGCCAGTAACAGCTTCCAGTTCGCAGCCTGCGCGCCGGTGAGGGCGATCCCGCCAGCCTTGATTTTCGGCTGCAGCATCAGATAAGTCTTCATGTCGGCATGGGCCGCAAGCGCTGCAAGCGCTTCGCGCGCCGTCACAAGCGCAACATCGGCAGCCTCGCGCTCGGCCGCCGCTTCGTCGATCGCCTTGTCGTAACCCGCCAGGTCGGGCAGCAGCAGGGTAACGGTCGTACCCTCGTCCTTGCGCGGCCGGGCGCTGCCTATGGTCACCGCCTTGGCCGCAATCGCGCAGCCCTCGGCGGTTTCGATGGTCACCTCGTCACCGACGATGTCGCAGTTGACGGCATGTCCGATGCGGATCACGCCGCCGATCAGCAGCGAGCCTTCCACCTGCGCCGCTTCGATCTGCCCGCGCCGCGCCTCCAGCGTGGCGCGCGAGGCCGAGCCTTCGACGACGACGCTGCCCGCCGGGCTCCTGGCCGCGCCGCCCGAGAGGGTTTGCTTGATGACGATGCGGCCGTCGTCGGACACGATGCTGCCGAAGACAGGCGCGAAGAAAGTCATGTTGCGCCCCTCGACGACGCGCTTCTCCTGCACCTCGCCATACTCCTCGTATTCGTCTCCCGCCAGCGCCAGGTCGCCGGTAGTGCGAATGCTGACCCCTTCCTTGTTGATGATCTTGTCGGTGATGGACACCTGGCCCGACTGGGTGTCGATATTCAGGAAGCCATCCATCGCCGCAACGACGAGTTCCCAGCCGTCCGCGGAGCGCTCGACGCTGGTCCCCGGGCCGGCGAGGGTAGCGAGGTCGAAGTCCTTGACCGCCGCCGGGGGCAATTCGGCTCCCGACACGTTCCAGCCCGACACGCCAAGCGTGCGCGGTATTTTCTTGAAGAGCCGGGTGCCGGCGACGACCTGGGGAAAGCGGTTGCGGAAATGGCGCAGATCCATGCGCCCGTCGGGACGGATCTGCGGCGAGTCGTCGCGGTGCAGTGCGTCGGTCTGCTCGGCAATGCTGGCATCGCTGCCCTGCTGCGGCGGCTTTTGCTGCGCGATGGTCAGGCGCTCGGCCTTGTCGCGGGCGATCGCTGCGCGCACCGCTACGGCATCGATGCCGTAGCGCAAGCCCTTGCCCCAGGCAGCGGCGACGAACTCGTCGAAATCCAGGTAGGCGCGTTCCGACACGATCTGGGTGTCGTGGCCGAGCAGCGGGTAATCACCGTTCTCATCGACATCGCCATAACGCGGCACCTCCATTTCGACGTCGACGCTTACCTGCTCGAACAGGTATTCGGCGGCCTGGCCACGATCGAGCAGCTTGACGCCGCGGTAGTGTGCCTGGCGCTCTGCCGGGAAGGGAACGATCTCGCGGGCGAGGCGCAGCTCGGGCTTGAGTCCGGCCGTCTCGAAGTGGTCGAGCAGCCCGGCGATGTCTGCCGGAGTGTAGTCGAACAGCAGCTTGACGAAAAGATTGTGGTCGAGGCCGGAAAAACGCGCACTCGCGGCAAACACGCGTTCAACGAAACTCCGGAACAGTTCCGGAGAATCCATAGCCGAAACATCGACGTAGAGGCCGTCGCCGCGCCGGACGATGAAGCTCGGCAGCAAGACCTGGCCAGCATCGAGTTCCGCCAGGTTGCCGACTGCACTTGTCGCATCGTCCGTTGCCATTCAACCCTCGTTTTCCGCCACGGCGATACGATTGCGGCCACGATGCTTGGCCCGGTAAAGCGCTTCATCGGCAGCGGCAACGAGTTGCGCTGAATCGCATTGTGCAGCCGAGCAGCTTGCGATGCCGATGCAAACCGTAACACGTTGCGAGGTGGGCGATGCGGCATGCGGCAGGCGCAAGCGCGCCATTTCGCCCTGGATGGCCTCGGCAATGCCATACGCGCCGTCGGCGGCGGTATCCGGCAGCAGGATCGCGAATTCTTCACCGCCGTAGCGCGCTGCAATGTCGGTCGGCCGTCGCGCCACACCGGCGAGTACCCGGCCCACGGCCCGCAGGCACTCGTCGCCGCCCAGATGGCCGTAGTGATCGTTGTAGAGTTTGAAATGGTCGATGTCGATAATAAGCAGCGACAGCCAGTTTCCGGTGCGGCGCACCCGCGCCCACTCGAGGGCGAGTGCAACGTCGAAGTGGTGACGATTCGACAGCGACGTGAGGCTGTCGCGGCACGAAAGCAGCCGCAACTCCTCGATCCGCGCCGCCAGTTGCTGCGCCATCAGGTTGAAGGCGTCAGCGAGGACCCGGAATTCACGCACCATGCGGCGATTGACGGTTGCCGAAAGATCGCCGCCGGCACAACGTTCCATGTCGGCCTGCATCCCCCGCAGCGGCAGGAACAGGAAACGATTGAGGAAAACGACGGCGGCCATGGCGGCAAGCCCGCCGAGTAGAACGATGCCCGCCAGCAACATGGCCGTGGTGCGCCAGACCTCGGCGCGCAACTGTGTCACGTCGTCGAGGCCAACCAGGCGGAAAGCCGACTGGCCATCGGCCGCAGGCAGGACATAAGTGACGGGCAGGTCCGCGTCCTTCGTCTCGGCGGGAGCGGCCGACTGATGCAGCAGGCGGCCATCCATGCCGAAAACCGACACCGGCATGCGCGTCATCTGCGCCACGGCACCGAGGTTGTAGGCCGGATCGACCACAGCTTCGAGGTAACCCTTTACCTGCAGGCCACCGACCGGCAGCAGTACCGAATAGAGCGGCCCGCGCGGCGACAGCCACAGCGCACTCACCGCCTTGAGCCGGTCGGCACCGGTGCGGCCGGCCGCACGCTGCCGCAGCACCGGCGGCAGGCCGGGCGGAAGTTCCACCGCTGAAGCGTTCTGGGCAAGGGGCACCAGATCCAGATCATATGCACGCAGCTTGACCAGATCCAGCTGTCCGGCACCGACATAGCCATTCACGAAGGGTTCATGGAGTGCAGCGAGCAAGCCGGCATCCTCTCCGGATGCCAGTTTGCGCTCCAGCCCGGCCCTGAACTCGGGGCGCGCCTGCAGGCTGGTGCCGACCGCAAAGACACGCTGATCGAGCTGGCTGAGCACTTCCAGGCTGGCCACTTCGATGACACGGGCCACGCTTTTCTGCTGCGAATCGAAGGCCGCCGACTTGAACATGTAAGCGGAAAAACCGAGCAGCGCCACGGCCACAAGTCCGGACACCAGGGCAATGCCAATGGTTGCATCACGCAAAGACAGGCGCTCGACCGAAATCACTGCGCCGCCTCCATGCCCTGCCTCAACGCGCGACCGGCAGGTGTTTGTCGATCCACTCCTGCCAGCCACCGCGGAACCAGTACACCTTGCGATAACCCCAGGACAGCGCCTGCCTGGCCGAGTTGGAACTGCGCAGGCAGCGTTCGCCATTGCAGTAGAACAGCAGCGGACGATCCGGTGACGGCGCCAGCTTCAGCAACACCTGGCGAGTCAGTTCGGTATCCAGCAGGTTGATCGCGCCTTCGACATGCCCCTTGTCGAATTCCTCGCGACGCCTGCTGTCGATTACCAGCAGATTCGGCTGGGCGCCGATCAGGTCGATCGCCTGTTCGGCCGAGACCAGCTGCGATCCGGGGACGCTTGCGGGAGCAAGCGGCCTGTCGCTGGCAGCTGCCGGCACCAGCCAAAGCCATGCCATTAAGACAAGCAGTACGCGCGGTGACATCCCCCCTCCTTCCGTCGTATGACTTGCGGCCTAGTCTAAACCAGAGTCAGACGGCGCGCAGCCGTTCGCCGGCCGCCGCCAGGGTCGCCTCGCCCTTGGCGAAGCAGAAACGCACCACGCGATTATCCGCACCCGAGGGCAAAAATACCGACACCGGAATCGTCGCCACGCCGTGCTCAACAGTCAGCCAGCGAGCGAACTCGGTATCAGGCAGGTCGGAAATTGCATCGTAGCGCGCCAGCTGGAAGTAGGTGCCGGCACAGGGCTGCAAGACGAAGCGCGAGCCGGCGAGTTGTTGGCGGAAGGCGTCGCGCTTGGCCTGATAGAACGCGGCCAGTTCGGTCGCGAACTCCGTCCGCTCGCGCATGAAGTCCGCCAGCGCCAGTTGCAGCGGGTGATTGACGGCAAACACGACGTATTGGTGGGCCTTGCGAAACTCGGCCATCAGTTCGCGCGGCGCCAGGCAGTAGGCGATCTTCCAGCCGGTGATGTGATAAGTCTTGCCGAAGCTCGAAATCGCCAGGCTGCGTTCGCGCAGGCCGGGATGGCGCATCACGCTTTCGTGACGACGGCCATCGAACACCATGTGTTCGTACACCTCGTCGGCGACGACGATGATGCCGGTCGCGCACGTCAGCCGCTCCAGTTCCGCCATGTCGGCGGCGTCCCAGATCGCGCCGCTCGGATTGTGCGGGGTATTGACGATGATCATGCGCGTCTGCGGCGTGATCAGCGCCGCCACCTCGCTCCAGTCGGGCCGGTAGTCGGGAAAGCGCAGTGTGGCGACCACCGCGCGGCCGCCATTCAGTTCGATGGCCGGGATGTAACTATCGTAGACCGGGGCGAAGACGATGACCTCGTCGCCGGGACGGACGAAGGCCGACACTGCGGTAAAAATGGCCTGGGTAGCGCCGGCGGTGACGGTGACTTCCGCCTCGACATCGTAGCCTGCGCCGTAGAGCGCCCCGGCCTTTTCTGCGATGGCCTCGCGCAGGCTCGTCGCACCTGCCATCGGTGCGTACTGGTTGGCACCCGCCGCCATGTGCGAAGCCACCCGTTCCAGCAATCGCGGCGGCGGCGAAAAGTCGGGAAAGCCCTGCGACAGGTTGATCGCACCGTGCTCGGCGGCCAGGCGCGACATCACCGTGAAGATGGTCGTCCCCACGGCGGGCAGCTTGGATGGCGGCATCAGCAGCGGCATGGCGATACGGCGCGGTCGCCGGGCGCGGCGACCGGCGGGTTCAATCGACCTGCAGCAGTTCGACTTCGAACACCAGCGTCGCATTGGGCGGAATGACGCCGCCGGCGCCGCGGGCACCATATCCAAGATCCGACGGAATGGTGAGCTTGCGTGTGCCGCCGACCTTCATGCCCTGGACGCCTTCGTCCCAGCCAGCGATGACATGGCGCGCACCGAGCGGAAAGTCGAAGGGGTCGTTGCGATCCTTGCTCGAATCGAACTTGGTGCCGTCGGTGAGCCAGCCGGTGTAATGGACGGTGACGTGCTGGCCGGCGGCGGCTTCGGTGCCGCTGCCTTCGACGACATCCTCGATGACAAGGCCGGTGGCGGTGGTGATTGCGGACATGGGTTTCTCCTCTCTGATAAAACATGGCGCTATCAGGTGGGCGGGCAAATGCGCTCGCCTCGCCGTAGCGGCTAGATTGCGTAGTCGGGTTCCGCGCCGAGGCTGGCGAGCACGGCGGGATTGAACAACTGCTCGACCTGGTCCGGCGGCAGTGGCCGCGAGAACAGGTAGCCCTGGTAGTGACAGCAACCGAGCCGGTCGAGCGCGGCGGCCTGGTCACCGGTCTCGACGCCCTCGGCCAGCACCTGCATTTCCATGGCGTGACCGAGGCCGATGATGGCATTGACGATGGCCGCATCGTCGCGGTCGTGGCAGAGGTCGCGGACAAAGGACTGGTCGATCTTCAGCTTGTGCACGGGCAGCCGCTTGAGGTGGTTGAGGCTGGAATAGCCGGTGCCGAAATCGTCGATGGCCAGGCGCACCCCCATGGCGTCCAGCTCTCGCAGGATATCGAGCGCGGCATCGAGGTCGTGCAGCAGGGTCGATTCGGTGAGTTCGAGTTCGAGCAGGTGCGCCGGCTGCCCGGTTTCGGCAAGGATGGCGCGGATGCTGCCGATGAGATCCTTCTGACGGAACTGCCGCGGCGACAGGTTCACCGCGATGGGTAGCTGCGGCAAACCCGCCGCCTGCCAGCGACCGTTTTGCCGCAGCGCCTCGGCCAGGACCCAGTTGCCGACGGGCACGATCAGCCCGGTTTCTTCGGCCAGCGGGATGAATTCGGCCGGCGGGATGAGCCCGCGCTCGGGATCGTTCCAGCGTACCAGTGCCTCCAGGCCCGCGACCTTGCGCGTTGCCATGTTCACCAGCGGCTGGTAATGCAGCACCAGATGCTGGTCATCGATGGCCTGGCGCAGGCGTTGTTCCAGCGTGAAGGCGCGCTCGGTTTCCGCGGTCAGGCGCTGGGTGAAAAACTCGTAGGTATTCCGGCCCCGTGCCTTGGCGTGATACATCGCGGTGTCGGCGTTCTTCATCAGCTCCAGCGGCGCCGCGCCATCTTCGGGAAACAGTGCGATTCCGAGCGAAGGCGTGGCGTGCAAGGGGTGGCCCTCGATGGTCACGGATACACCCAGCGCATCGATGACCTTCTGTGCCGCCACGGCAGCATCGTCGGGACCGGTGATGCCAGCCATGACGATCACGAACTCGTCGCCGCCGAGGCGCGACACGGTGTCCGAGGCACGTACGACGGCAGACAGGCGCCCGGCGACGTGCTTCAGCAGTTCGTCGCCAACGCCGTGCCCGAGGGTGTCGTTGATGGCCTTGAAGCGGTCGAGGTCGAGAAAGATCACGGCAACGCGGCTGCCCGAGCGGCCGGCCTGGGTCAGCGCCTGATCGAGGCGATCCTGCAGCAGTGTCCTGTTTGGCAGGCCGGTCAGGCCGTCGTGGTGGGCGACGTGCCAGATGCGCTGCTCGGCCTGCAGGCGCTCGAAAATCTCGGCCTGCAGCTGCTGGTTGGCGCTGGATAGCTCGCTGGTGCGTTCGAGCACCCGCTGTTCCAGCTCGTCGTGGGCGCGGCGCAGGGCCGATTCGGCGCTGTGGCGCTCCGTAACGTCCTCGAAGATCCACACCACATCGACGCTCGCCGCCGCGCCGACGGCCTGGCGGCCGGTGGCGCGCACCCATATCTCGCCGCCATCCTTGCGCCGGCCGCGGATTTCCGTCAGCGCCATTTCTCCGGCGGCAATGCGCTGGCGGGCCCAGTCGTCGAAGCGATGGAAATCGAGGTCGCTCGGGTGCAGTTCGCCCATCGCGCTGCCGACCAGTTCGCCGGCCGAATAACCGAAGATTTCCTCGAAGCGATAGTTGCAGCGCAGGATGGTACGGTCGCGAACGAAGACGATGCCAACGGCGGCGTTCTCGAAAATCGCCTCCAGTTCGCGCTGCGACTGTTCGATGGTCTGGCGCAGCCGGCGCCTTTCGGTCACGTCCTCGGTGATCCAGATGGTGCCGTCCTGGGTCCGCAGCGGATTGATCGCCTTGGCCGACATGCGGCACCAGAAGGTCGAATCGTCCTTGCGCCGCATCTCGATCTCGGTGCGATAGGGCGCGCCCGCCGCCAGCACCGGCCCGGCCTCGCTGCCGAGCAGTTCGTAAGTCGCATGATCGGGATAAAGCACGCTGCCGGGCTGGCCGACAATCTCGTCGGCGGAGTCGTAACCGAACATCTGGACGAAGGCCTTGTTGGCCTGAACCAGCACCCGATTCTTGGTGAACAGGATGCCGACCGTGGCGTTGTCGAGGATGGCGCGCAGTTCGAGCAACGTCTGCGATGCCGCCATCACGGCCGACTTGGCGATCAGGTCACGGGTCATTCGGCGCCCCCCCCGGGCAACTCAAGTACCTCAAGCAGGCAGGAGGTATCGCGTCCGCCCCAGCCATGTCCCATCAAGGCATTGAGCATCTGCCAGACCTGCGCCGCAACCGGCAGCGGCGCGCCGACCTGCGCCGCCGCGTCGGCCAGCAGCGCAAAATCCTTGTGGTGCAGTCGCGCCTCGACACCCGCGGCGAAATCGCGCCGCGCCATGCGCTCGCCGAAGACATCGAGCACGCGCGAGCCAGCCGAGCCGCCGAGCATGGCTTCACGAACGCGGCCGAAATCGACGCCGGAGGCCTGCGCCAGCCGTGCCGCCTCGGCGCAGGCGGCGATGGTGGAAACCATCACCATCTGGTTGCAGGCCTTGGCCACCTGGCCGGCGCCGGCCTCGCCGACGCGCACCACGGTCTTGCCCAGCACCGCAAATATCGGGTCGAGCCGTGCCGCCAGCGCCGACTTTCCGCCCCACATGATCGCCAGCGTGGCGTTCTGCGCCCCGACACCGCCACCCGAAACCGGCGCATCGACGAAGTCGACGCCGTGTTCGGCATGCAGCGCCGCAACACGCTGTGCAGCAGCCGGCGCGATGGTCGAAAAATCGACGTGAATGGAACCCGGCGCGAAGCCGCGCCCAAGCTGCACTGCCAGGCCTTCGACGTCGGCGCTGCCGGTGACGTTGGTGCACACTATCTCGCTCGCCCGCGCCACCGCTTCCGGCGACTCGCAACGCAACGCACCCTGCTCCACCAAAAAGTCGGCGCTGGCGGCACGGCGACTCCAGACATGGAGCACGTGCCCGGCGCGCAGCAGGTGCGCCGCCATCGGGCTGCCCATGGTGCCGAAGCCGATGAAACCCAGCCGCATCGCGTCAGTCCGGCGAGCTCAGTTTTTCGAGCAGTTTCAGCGCGGCCACCGAATCTTCCTCGCCCATGCCGGAACCGACGATGGCATTGAATACCTGCGCTGCCGCTGCCGCCGAGGGTAGCATCAGGCCGAGGCGGTGCGCCTCTTCCATGACGATGCGCAGATCCTTCTGGTGCATCCAGGCCTTGAAGCCGGGAGCGAAGTTGCGATCGATCATGCGCTGGCCATGGGCTTCGAGAATGCGCGAATAGGCGAAGCCGCCGAGCAGCGCCTCGCGCACGCGGGCCGGATCGACGCCGCTCTTGTGCGCGAAATTGAAGGCTTCGGCCACTGCCGCCACGCCGACGCCGGTAAGAATCTGGTTGCAGGCCTTGGCCACCTGACCGGCGCCCGATGTGCCGACCAGGGTCACCGACTTGCCCATTTTTTCGAACAAGGGCTTGACCTTGTCGAACACCTCGGCTTTGCCGCCGACCATGATGGTGAGCGCGGCGTTGATCGCACCGACTTCGCCCCCCGATACCGGCGCGTCGAGGAAGTCGATGCCCTTTGCCGCCAGCTTCGCGCCGATTTCGCGCGCAGCGTTGGGGTTGATGGTCGACATGTCGACGACGACCAGGCCGGCCTTCCCGCCCTCGGCGATGCCTGCCTCGCCGAGGCAGACCGCTTCGACGTCGGGCGCGTCCGCGACCATGACGAACACGATGTCCGTATGGCGCGCCACTTCCGCCGCACTGACATGGGCGAGGGCGTCAACCGCCTTGAACGGTTCGAGCGAGGCCGGGCGCCGCGCCCAGAGGTGCAGCATGTGGCCGGCGCTCGCCAGGTGCAGCGCCAGCGGGCGACCCATGAGGCCGAGGCCGATGAAACCGATATCCATTGGATTCTCCGCCGACGCTGGCTGGTTCGGTGTGTGCGCCTCAGGCGCCGCTGACGGCCTTGGTGATCAGGGGCACCAGCGGCTCGGGCAGCTTGAGCTTGCCGGACAGGGCAAAGGCGCGGGCATCGTCCGACATTTTCTTCCACGTCTTGCGGATGATCTCGAGCCATTTTTCCTCGGTGTAATCCGCGTGTTGTCCGGCAAAGCCCAGCATGTAATGCTCGATGAAAACCAGGTCGGTCACGTCCTCGAGCATCTGCGTTTCGGCATTGACCTTGAGGCCTTTCTTGCCGACGGCGGTCTTGACGCGATCGATCGTCGCCTGGTCGTAGCCCGCTTGCTCCAGCAAGCTGCCGGCAGTCTCGGCGTGGAACTTGTAAAGGCCGGTGCGCCACTGCAGGTAGCCGTTGCGGTCCATCGGATAGGAGTTGCGCGGCACCTTCCAGCGCTGGATGTGCTGGGCGCGTACCGCCAGTTGCACGGCCTCCGGTGCCTCCGGCGCGAAGCGGCCGATCATCTCGGTCATGCGCCGGGCGTAGAGCAGTTCCTTGGGTTGGCCCTGGTCCTGGTTGGGGTCTTCGGCATTGGCGGCATCGAAGAGCTCGATGGCGCGGTTGAAGCGGTCACTGGGGGTCATGACAGGGGTCTCTCGGACTCTTCTGGGCAGGCCATTATAGCGACACGCTCTGCCTGCCGACGAGCGTGGCACGCCTGGACACGCCCGCCGAACCCGCTTTAATCGACAGGGGCTCCCGACACCAGCAGCAGGGTCACGTCGTCGTGCGGATCGCTCTCGCCGAGATGGAGTCGCAGGGCTCTCTGGACGGCCTCGATGCGGCGCCCAGCCGGCGCCGCGGCGAGCGTGGCTTGCAGCCGCGCCATGCCGAACGCGTCACCCGCGTCATTCGTGGCCTCGATCAGCCCGTCCGAGAGCAGAACCAGCTGGCATCCCGGCGGCAGGTCGATGCTGTCGACCTGCGACATATCGCCCTCGAATGGAACCACGCCGAGCGGCAGGCGACTCGAGTCGAGCGTGCGCATCACCGTGCCATCGGCGGCCAATTGCAGCAACGGCGGCAGGCCGCCGAGCCAGACGTCGGCGCGCCCCTCGTTGGCATAGATGGCGACGACCCCGGCCGCAACGAAGCGGGACGACGGCAGCGCCTGGCACAACTGGTCGTTGATCCGTGCCACGATGGCCGGCAGGGCCATGCCCCAATCCACCATCTCGTAAAACAGTGTCAGCAGCGGCAGGGTGCTGATCGACGCCGCCAGACCGTGGCCAGTGGCATCGGCCAGCAGTACATAAAGGTCGCCACCCGGTGCCCGTGCCGCCGCGATCACATCGCCGGAGACCGTCGCCGCCGGCGCCACCCAGCTTGCCAGCGCCGGGTCGGCCAGGCCATCCCGCGTCAGCTGGCGCGACAGTATGTCGGCGGCCAGCGCGTTCTCGGCTTCCTGATGCGCGTGGTAGGCCTGTAGCCGCGTCACAGCCTCCTTGAGCTGGCGCTCGTCGTGATGGCGCCGGGTGATGTCGCGCAGCACGCCGATGAACACCCGCTCGTCGTTGATGCGCGCTTCGCCGACGCCAAGCTCGATGGGAAAGACGCTGCCATCCTTGCGCCTGGCCTCGACCTTGCGCTGGCCGATGCCGATGATGTGGGGCTCGCCGCCGTGGACGTAACGGCGGATATGGTCGTTATGGGTACTGGCCCACGGCTCGGGCATCAGCATGTTGACATTGCGGCCGAGAAGTTCCTGGGCCGTGTAACCGAATATCTGCTCGCTCGCCGCATTTACCGACCGGATGAGACCAGCGGTATCAATAGTGATGACGGCATCGACTATGGTATCGGTAACCGTTTGCAGCCAGAGATGCGCCTCCGCCAGCCGCCGGTGCGCCTCGATGGCGCGACGCAGGGAACGCAACTTGGCCTGGAGCACCACGAAGTTGATCGGCTTGGGCAGATAGTCGTCGCCACCTGCGTCAAGGCCAGCGATCAGGTTGTCCTCGGTGTCGAGCGCGGAGAGGAAGATCACCGGCACCCAGCGTTCGCCGCAGAGGGCCTTGATCCGGCGGGTGGCCTCGTAGCCGTCCATGACCGGCATCATCACGTCCATCAGGACGAGGTCGAAGCTGTCGCGCTGGAACAGCTCGACGGCCTGCGCACCGTTCTCGGCCAGCGCCACGTCCTGTCCCAGCTTGTTGAGGAAGACGTTGACGATCCTGCGGTTGGTGGCGCTGTCATCCACCACCAACACTTTGAGAGGCATATCCTGCGCGGTGCCCGGGCTGGTCATCGCGCAGGATTATAACTTCGGTACTACGGGAGCAAGCTTCCGCCTGCAGGTCAGCCGCAGCGGCCGGTCGAGCAGTTCGGATCCTGCACGGGCACGCCGAGCTTCTCGAGAATCTTGTCAAGCGGGCAGAAGGCGGTGAAACCGCTCTGGAACAGGTTGGCGCCGACGAACAGGGTGAACCACAGCCAGCTCATGCTGCCCAAGTCGACCTGGCCCATGAAGTGGGCGAGGCCGAGCGACAGCATGATGAAAAAGCCGGCGATGATGCGAACGATGCGATTGACGGTCATTGCGATTCTCCTTGAGGTTTGTGAATTGAGGCGATGCGGCTCTTCATGGCCGCGTAGTACAGCACTGGAATCACCACCAGCGTCAGCAGGGTGGAGACGAAGATGCCAAAGATCAGGCTGATGGCAAGGCCCGCGAAGATGGGGTCGTCGAGGATGAAAAGCGCGCCGAGCATGGCGGCCAGGCCGGTCAGGGCGATCGGCTTGGCGCGGATCGCAGCCGACTCGATCACGGCTTCGGCGAAGTCCATGCCGCCGGCGACCTGTTCGTTGATGAAGTCGACCAGCAGGATGGAATTGCGCACGATGATGCCGGCCAGGGCGATCATGCCGATCATCGAGGTCGCGGTGAATTGCGCGCCGAACAGGGCATGGCCGGGCATGACACCGATGACGGTGAGCGGGATCGGTGCCATGATGATCAGCGGCACCAGGTAGCTCTTGAACTGCGCCACCACCAGCAGGTAGATCAGCACCAGGCCGACGGCGTAGGCGATACCCATGTCGCGGAAGGTTTCGTAGGTAACCTGCGACTCGCCGTCCCACTTCAGGGCATAGGCTGCATAGGGATCGCGCGGCTGGCTGATGAAATATTCGGCCAGGGTGCCGCCCTGCGGCAAGGGCGCGTCCTTGATCTTGGCGCGGATGTCGAACATGCCGTAAAGCGGCGAGTCGAGCTTGCCGCCCATGTCGCCGAAGACATAGACCACCGGCAGCAGGTCCTTGTGGTAGATCACCTTCTCGCGCTGGGTCTTCCTGACATCCACCAGTTCGGAAATCGGCACCATCTTGCCGCCATAGGCCTCCATGGCACGAACCTTGAGCTTGAGCAATTGGTCGAGCGAATCCTGGCGCTCGGCCGGCAAGGTGATGCGCACCGGAATCTCGTACTTGGCGTCGGCGCCATGCACCGGTGTCACGTCGTCTCCGGTCAGGCCCATGCGCACGGTCTCGACCACGTTCATCTGCGCCACGCCAAGTTGGGCGGCCTTGGCCTGATTGACGCGCAGCACCAGTTTCTCGGCCGGTTCGTCGACCGAGTCGTCTACGTCGTATATGTCGGCGGTGCTCTCGAAGGCCTGGCGCACCATTTTTGCCACCTCGATCTGGCCGGCGTATTCCGGGCCGTAGATTTCGGCGACGATGGGCGACATCACCGGCGGGCCGGGCGGCACCTCGACGACCTTGGCATTGCCGCCGGCGACACGGGCGATGTCAGCCAGCGTCTTGCGCACGCCGACGGCGATTTCGTGGCTCTGGCGATGGCGATGCTTCTTGTCGACCAGGTTGACCTGGATATCGCCCATTTCGGGGCTCGCCCGCAGGTAATACTGGCGCACCAGACCGTTGAAGTTGATCGGACTGGCCGAACCCGCATAGGCCTGGTAGTCCTTGACCTCGGGGACGGTGGCGAGATAGGCCGACATCTCGCGCAGGACGCGGGCGGTTTCTTCCAGCGGGGTTCCCACTGGCATGTCGAGCACGACCTGGAATTCGCTCTTGTTGTCGAAAGGCAGCATCTTGAGCACGACCAGCTTGAACACGCCGAGCGAGATCGAGGCCACGATCGCCAGCACGATTCCGATCCACAGCTTGCGGCGGGCGGCGCCACCGCTGCGTTCGTCGAGGAAACGCGGCATGACGCGGTGGAACAGCGCCAGCAGCTTTTTCGTGGTCTTGTCTTCCTCCGGATGCTCCGCCGGCTTCATCAGTTTCAGCGCCAGCCAGGGCGTGATGACGAAGGCGATGGCGAGCGAGATGAACATGCCCATCGAGGCATTGATCGGGATCGGGCTCATGTACGGCCCCATCAGCCCCGAGACGAAGGCCATCGGCAAGAGCGCCGCGATGACGGTAAAGGTGGCGAGGATGGTCGGCCCGCCGACTTCATCAACCGCGCCGGGAATGATGTCCGCCAGCTTTTTCTCGGGATAGAGCGTATGCCAGCGGTGGATGTTCTCGACCACCACGATGGCGTCGTCGACCAGGATGCCGATGGAGAAGATCAGCGCGAACAGCGACACGCGGTTCAGCGTGAAGCCCCAGGCCCAGGACGCGAACAATGTCGCGGCCAGCGTCAGCGTCACCGCGGCGCCGACGATCACCGCCTCACGGCGGCCCAGTGCGAACAGCACCAGCAGCACGACGAAGGCGGTGGCGAAGGCCAGCTTGCCGATCAGCTTCTGCGCCTTTTCGGTGGCGGTCTCGCCATAGTTGCGGGTGACGGCAAAATCGACGCCGTCCGGAATCACCGTGCCCTTGAGCGCATTGGCGCGGGCGATGACCTGGCTGGCGACGTCGGCGGCATTGACCCCGGGCTTCTTCGATATCGACAGCGTCACAGCCGGCGACTCGTAGCCGGCGCGGCCTGCCCCGTCGCCCTGCTCGCCGGCGGCCTTGCCCAGGCCGTGCCAGACATAACGCCTGGCGATGTCCGGGCCGTCCTCGATCTTCGCCACGTCGGCCATGAACACCGGGCGGCCGTCGTGCACGCCAACCACCAGACGCTTGACGTCGCCGGCCGACTCAATGAAGGTGCCGGTCTGCACCATGATCTCGCGATTGTTCGTGACCAGGCTGCCCGAGGGCTGCGAGGCGTTCGACACCTGCAGTGCCGCCTTCAGGTCCTGCGCCGTGACGCCGTAGGCGCTCATCCGATCCGAATCCATGGTGACGCGGATGACATGGCCGGGGCCGCCGATGGTGACGACATCGCGGGTGCCGGAAATGCGCTTGAGGTCGATCTCGGCGGCGCGCGCCACCTGCTGCAGGTCGAAGCCGGACTTGGCCGGGTCGTCGCTCCAGAAGGTCAGCGTGACGATGGGCACGTCGTCGATGCCCCTGGGCTTGACGATGGGCGGCAGCACGCCGAGGTTGGGCGAGAGCCAGTCGCTGTTGGCGTTGATGGTGTCGTAGAGCCGCACCAGCGCCTGGATCGGATCTTCGCCCACCTTGTACTGCACCGTGATGACGGCCATGCCCGGGCGCGACATGGAATAGGTGTGCTCGATGCCGGCGATGCGCGACAGCACCTGTTCGGCCGGGCGGGCAACCAGATTTTCGACGTCCCGCGCCGACGCGCCTGGAAACGGCACGAAGACATTGGCCATGGTCACATTGATCTGCGGCTCTTCCTCGCGCGGCGTGACCAGCGTGGCGAAGATGCCGAGCAGCATGGCGATCAACGCCAGCAGCGGCGTCATCGAGTTGCGCAGGAATAGCGCGGCGATCCTTCCGGAAATGCCCATGGTTCGCGTCTCCGGTTACTTCTTGGCGGGGGCTTGCTGCTTGAGCTCTATGCCGGCCTTGACCGGATCCAGGGCGACATTGTCGCCCGGCTTGATGCCGGCCAGTACCTCCACCCTGCCGCCGGCGACGGCCTCGCCCAGGCGCACCTGGCGCAGGCGCGCCTGGCCGGCCCCGGCCTTGCCGTCCATTACGTAAACCGCCGTGACCTCGCCGCGCCGCAGTATCGCGGTCGCCGGAACCGTCAGCTTGGCGCCTTGGCCGGTGACGAAATGCGCGCGGGCGGCCATGCCGGGAATCACACCCTCGAGGTTATCCGGCAGGTACAGGCGCGCCGTCACCGTATGCGAGCGCGGATCGGCGGCTGGCAGGATTTCGACGCGGACGGCGTCTATCCAGCGACCGCTCTCCGGAAACTCCACCTTGGCCGTCGCCATCTTGCGCACATCGCTCAGTTTGAACTGGGGCACGCTGGCGATCACTCGCAGGCCCTTGGGGTCGAAGAGCGTCAGCAGCGGCCGGCCCGGCGCGGCCAGTTCGCCGATCTCGGCGTGGCGCTGGCTGACGATGCCGGAAATCGGCGCCACCACCACGGCGTGCGACAGCGAGGCGCCGCTGGCACCTGCGCTGGCCTGGGCCGACTTGTAGGCCGCTTCGGCTTGATCGAGCGCCGAGGCACTCATGAATTTCCGTTCGACCAGGCTCTTGGTGCGCTCGTACTGCGCTTTGGCCTGGGACAGTTGCGCCTGGGCACTTGCTACACCCTGCGCCGCCTCGCGGGCATCGATGCGCATCAGCGTTTCACCCTGCTTCACCCGGACACCCGCATCCACGCGCACCTCGACGACCCGCCCCTGCACCTGCGCCGCCACTGTCGCCTGGCGCACGGCCTCGACCACCGCCTCGGCCGGATAGGTCAATTCGATATCGCGCAGCTGCACGGTTTCGGTGCTTGCGGGGGCTTGCGCCAGAACTGCCGCCGGCAGCAAGACGCTCGCAAGCAGAATCGAGAAAGCTCTGCGGCGCGGCGCGGCGGTAAGGAAGGTCATTTTCATGGCGTATTAGTATATGCTTATATTTAAAAATATCAAGCCAGTGGCCCTTCCCCTTGCCTAATTCAGGGCATATTTTGCCATAGCATCAATAACATAGTCGGCCTCACCGACCGGGGCGGCAATTTCCACGGCCAGGTCGGGATGGCGATCAAGGGCCGAGCCGACCATCAGCGGCAGGTCCTTCTTGATATGGCTGCCGGCCGCCATGAAGATCGGCACGATGGATATCTCGTTCGCGCCTCTGGCGACCAAGCCGTCTATAGCCTCGTCCAGGGTGGGCCGCATCAACTCGAGAAAGCCGAGTTCGATCAGCACGCCGGGCTGCTGGCGCTCCATCGAGGCGCGAATGCGGTGGAAGGGCTGGGCCCAGTCGGGATTGCGGGCGCCATGGCCGAACAGGATGATGGCCTTGCTCATGTTGACTCCTTGTCGTGGATAGCGACAGCCATTCCGGCGGATGGCATGGTCGTCAGCCGAAGATGACGGCCATGCGACTGGGTTTCAAGCCATTCTGCCATCGAAAGCCGGACGGCAACGACTTGCCGACGCTTCAGTCGGGCCGATCCTGCCAGATATTGCGGCAGCGGGTCTCGCGGATGCGCCAGGCGGATGCGGCACCAAACCATGCCGCCGCGGCGAGCAGCAGCAGGCCCCAGCGATAGTCCGCCGGCAGGTAGAGCCGCACGCCGTCGGCCATCGCCCCGGCCCAGCGCTGATCCATGATCCAGCCGACCGCCGGCTGCAGCAAGGCACCGGCAAGGAATCCTCCCATGTTGGTGACCGAGGTCGACATTCCGGACAGCGCCGGCGGATTCACTTCCTTGGCACAGGCCCAGGTCAGGGTGAAGCTGGCCGTGGCCAGGCCCATCAGCGCGAACAGCCCGTAGCTGGCGGCGAGCGGCAAGGCGATGCCGGAAAGCCACACCAGCCAGATGGCTGCCAGCAGGTGCGAACTGACGATGATGACGGGCTTGCGCCGCCGCAAGCGGTCTGAAAGCGCGCCGACGATCAGGCAGCCGATGGCGAACCCGGCGAAGTACAGCGAGAGATGCGCGGTCGCGGTCGCCCGGGTCATGCCCAGCCCCTGGGTCAGAAAGGGTGTCGCCCACAAGCCACCGAAGGCGAAGAAACTGCCGGAAATGCCGAAATTGACACCAACCGCCGGCCAGGTGGCGCGATTCCTGAGCACGCGCAACAGGCCGATGAGGATGACCGTGCGGTCAAAAATCGGCACCCCAAGGGTACTTCCTGCGGGGCGCGCTGGCGCCACGGCGGCGGCGGTCGAATCCAGCCGGTCGCGCACCAGCAGCCAGGCCAGCACCGCCAGCAACAGCGAGGCGGCGCCAACGCCGACGAATACGCCGCGCCAGCCGGTGGCCTGCGCCAGCGCCGACAGCGGTGCGCCGGCCAGCACCGAACCGAGGTTGCCGACCAGCATCGACAGCCCGACGACCGTGGCAAAGCGATGCTCTTCGAACCATACCGCGATGATCTTGAGCATGGCGATGAAGGTCACCGACACGCCCAGCCCGATGAGCGTACGCCCGACCAGCGCGGCATCGAGGGTTTCGGCCATGCCGAAGAGCAGGCTGCCGCCACCCGCCACCACGCCACCCAGCGTGAGGATGCGGCGCGGCCCGAGCGTATCGACCAGGATGCCGGTCGGCACCTGCATCACCGTATAAACGTAGAAATAGGTCGCCGCCAGAACGCCGAGCGATGCCGCCGAGGTCTGGAAGGCGGCCGCCAGGTCCTGGGCGATCCCGGCCGGTGCGAAGCGCTGGAAGAAGGACAGCACATATGCTGCCACCACCACTGCCAGCATCAGCAGGCGGCGGCGCCTGTATTCGGCGGAAAACTCGGCGGCGGGATGGCTCACCGCCGGATTCTAACCGGCGAGTTCGTCGTCCGGCTTACGCCGCGGACCGGCTACAAACAGCTGGCGGCGGTGCGCCAGCGCTTGATGAGTCGATCAGCGCGCCGGGGCGGCCGGTGCTGGAGCTGCGCCCTGCCCCGTCGCCAGCCCGGGCAACCGGGCCATGAACTCGCGGATGCGCGATGCCACGTCCTCGACCGGCGTGGCGTAAGCAAACTTGGTCAGGAATTCGCCGCTGCCACCGAGCAGATACATGCCTGCGGAATGATCGACCGAGTATTGCAACGGCGACGCGCCCGGTTCGACCACCTTCTCGTAGCGCACCTTGAAGTTGTCGGCAGCACGCTTCACCAGGTCCGGCGCGGCGGTGGCGCCGAGGATGCGCTTGTCGAAAAATCCGGTGTAGCTGCGCAGGACGTCAAGGGTGTCGCGCTCGGGGTCGACCGAGATGAATATCGGCTGCAGCCGCGCAGCATCGTCGCCCAGCAGCTTCAGCACCTCGGCCATCTCGATCAGTGTGGTCGGGCAGATGTCGGGGCAGAAGGTGTAGCCGAAGGAAATCAGTTGCAGACGACCGCGGAAGTCGCTATCCATGAAGGCACGGCCATTGGTGTCTTGCAGCAGGTAACGCGGATTGACGCCGACATCGGGGGCGGCAGTCTCCGTGATCGACTTGTGGCTGGGTGCCGCCGGCAGCGGCAGCGCCGCGGTTTCAAGCCGCACCGAAACCGTGGCGCGCCCCGGGCACGAACCCTTGTCGGCAGCCTGGGCGATGAAGGACGCGCTGGAAGCCTGCTCGAAGATCTCTCCATATTCGCGCGTCTTCGGCACGCGCATGATCATCAGCGCCTTGGCGCGGGCGATCGCATCCTTGTGGCCGCAGGCCAGTGCGATGCCATTGACCTGACCGAGCTCCTTGACGGCGGCGGCGATGGCGACCGGATCGGCCGCCTTGGGCGGAATCGGCGTGGCGCCAGCGCCGACTTTTGTTGCAAGCATGATCGAAAACAGAAACAAAAAAAGCTGGCGCATGGTGGGGGGCTCCGCAGTTGAAACCCGGCAATTATAGGCAGGCTCGCGGTATAGTTTGCTTGAGCCAGATCAGGGAGCAAACAATGCGGTCACGACTGTTTTGCTGCCCCATCGACGCGGAGCGATGCATTGCGTGTCAATATCGCGCCATCGCCATCTCCCTGACATTTCCCGCCCGGCATCGCCGCCGGCATCGCGACTAGCCTGCCCATGCACGACCAGCTCTTCTCGATTCTGCTGCTGCTTACCGCCGCCGTCGGCGCGGTGGCGGTGACACGTCGCTTCGGGCTGCCCTCGATGCTCGCCTACCTGGCCATAGGCATGGTGCTGGGGCCTCATGGCGCCGCCTTCCTCAGCGAAAGCCACGAAGTCGGCACCTTCGCCGAGTTCGGCGTGGTGTTCCTGATGTTCTCGATCGGCCTCGAGTTCAGCCTGCAGCGGCTGCGGACCATGCGCGCCCTGGTGTTCGGCTTTGGTGCGGCACAGGTATTTTTCACCGCCGGCGGCACCATGCTGCTGACGGTGGTTGGCTACCAGCAGGGCTGGAAAGCGGGTCTGGTGGTTGGTTTGGCGGTGGCGATGTCATCGACCGCGATCGTCGCCAAGATGCTGTCGGAGCGCTTCGAACTGCATTCGCGCTCGGGCCGGCTGACCATGGGCGCATTGCTGTTCCAGGATCTGGCGGTGGTGCCTTTCCTGATCCTGATCCCGGCGCTGGCGCAGCCTGAGGGCCAGTTGCTGCGCCAGCTTGGAATCGCCTCGCTGCAGGCCGTGGTGCTGTTGGTCGTGCTGATCTGGGTCGGCCAGCGCATCATGAAACGGCTGTTCGACTCCATCGCCCATCACCGCTCGGAGGAGCTGTTCGTGCTGGCGACGCTGTGGATCGTCGTCGGCCTCTCCTACGCCACCGGCCTGGCCGGGCTGTCGCTGGCGCTGGGTGCCTTCGTCGGCGGCATGCTGATTTCCGAAACCGTCTACCGCCACCAGGTCGAAGCCGACATTCGGCCTTTCCGCGACGTGCTGCTGGGGCTGTTCTTTGTCACCGTCGGCATGCTGCTCGATGTCGGCTTCGTGCTGGACAACTTCTGGCGCCTGCTGCTGGCCGTCGCGCTGCTGGTGGTCGGCAAGGGTGTCGTGGTGTTGCTGATCACCCTGTCCACCCGCGCTACCCCCGACACGGCGCTGCGTACTTCGGCACAACTGGCCCAGGGTGGCGAGTTCGGCCTGGTGCTGATCCAGCTGGCCTTTGCCCACCAGCTTATCCGCGCGGACGTGTTCCAGGTAACGCTGGCGGCGATGCTGATGTCGATGTTCATTGCCCCCTTCCTGATCGAGCGCGTGGCGCGCCTCGGCGGCGAAATGGCCCGCGGCGACTGGGCGCACAAGGCCAAGGCCATCTACGAGGTCGCCACCAGCGCCTTCGGCATGGAAGACCACGTCATCCTTTGCGGCTACGGCCGCACCGGCGAGCAGATCGGCAACTTCCTCGCCGCGGAAAAGATCGCCTTCCTCGCGCTGGACGTCGACCCGGGCGCGGTGAAGCGGGCGATACCCGAAGGCGGCAAGGTGGTGTTCGGCGGCGCCGACCGCATCGAGGTGCTCAAGGCGGCGGGGCTGATGCGGGCGCAGGCAGTCGTGATCGCCTACCCGGACACCCTGTCGGCGGAGCGCGTGTTGCAGATCGTACGGCAGCATCGAACCGACATTCCGGTGATCGTGCGCGCCCCCGACGATACCGATGTCGAAAGGCTCAAGCGCGCCGGCGCCACCGAAGTCATCCCCGAGGTGCTCGAGGGCAGCCTGATGATCGCCGCCGAAACCCTGACCCAGCTCGGAGTGCCAATGGAGCGCGCGATCGAGCGCGTGCGGCTGGTACGCGAGGCGCGCTACGCCAGCATGCGCGATTTCTACCGCAAGGGACCGGAGTAGCCCCGGCCGCTACGCGGCTGCCTCGATTTCGAGCGGCACCATGGCGTGGCCGCGTCCGGCGCGGCTCATGAAGATCAGGCCGACATGCGGCTCGCCGATGCCGGCCGCCTCATAGAGGAAGGCGAAGAGTTCGTCGGCGCAGCCTGCCTCGGCCATCACCACCAGTACGTCCTTTTCCTCGAACACCATGCGCCGTGCCCGGCGGCTGCCGACGCCGCGGGCGTGGTGAGTGGTGGCCGAAAGCACGCCGCGCTCCCGCATCAGTCGGTTGTGGATCTCGCGCCCCCTGCCTGCCGGCATGATGCAGGTGATGATGCGCTGCTCGACCTCACTTCGCATCGTCATGGGCAACGCGCTCCGTATGCACGCCAAACCGGGCGGCGATCTGGTGCGGAATGTGGGTGGCCATCTTTTCGATCGGCGTGGTGTAAATGATGCCCATGCCGGGCGTATCGAGCTTGGCGGCGACGAAGATGCGGTCGAAGATGCGGTCGGCCTGGTCGTCCGGCACAACGATGTAGATGACTTCCTTCTCGGCATTGACGGTGAGACCCAGCAGGCCGAGGTGCTTCTGCCGCACGCCGGTGCCACGGCCGTGGAAAATCGTCGCGCCTTGCGCGCCCGCCTCCTGCGCTGCCTGCACCACCGCGTCGGCGGTGCCGCGCTGGACGATGCAGGTGATCAGCACCGCGTTGGTCAGGATGATCATTTCATTGCCGGACATTGCCATACTCCCTTACTGTTCCCTGGCCTTGCGCCGCCGCGCGGCGTGGCGCACCCACAAGCCGACGCCGAGTACCGAGATGATGGGCCCCACCGATGCCATGGCGAGAATGCCGAAACCGTCGCGGGCGCCGGTAGCCTCGCCCAGCCCCGCACCGAGCGCCAGAATCAGCGGCACCGTGACCGGCCCGGTGGTGACGCCGCCGCTGTCCCAGGCGAGATTGACGTAGTCCTCGGTCGACAGCAGCGTCAGCACCACCGCCACCGCATAACCGGCGAGCACCAGCCAGACGACCGGCCAGCCAAAAATGATGCGGGCTACCCCGATGGTCGTGCCGAAGCCCACGCCGATGGCGACGGCACGCACGAGCAGGCGCTTGCGGAAGGCGCCATCCGTCAGGTTTTCCACGGTCGCGCCCATTGCCGCCAGCGCCGGCTCCGCCACCGTGGCACCATAGCCGAGCAGCAAAGCGAAGCCGAGCGTCAGCACGACGCCGACGACATAGGGGTAGAGCGGCTTGACGCCGGCGCCACCGAAGGCCAGCGGAATGCCGCTGCCGGCCTGGTCGCCGAGCGCCACCAGCCCGGTCGTGAGACCGAGATTGAACACCGCCATACCGAGTATCGCGAGCACGATGCCGTAGGCCAGCACGTCGCGGTTGCGCAGCCGCTGCCGCAGGCCGACGCGCTGGACGAACCAGAGGAACAGCACCAGCGGCACGATCGCACGCAGGGCATCCAGCACCTGCGGCACCGGCGGCGGAGAGACCGGGACCATCGGCACAACCGCGGCGGCAACGGCCGCCGCCGTAACCCCGGCGGCCTCGCCCTTCAAAATTATTCCCAGCAGCAGCACCGACACCACGGGAAACAGGGAGGCCAGCGTCACCAGGCCGAAGCCCGAAAGCGGGCTGTCGCCGCGCCCGCTCGACGCGGCGACGCCGATGCCGAGCGACAGCACCAGCGGCACCGTCACCGGCCCGGTGGTGATGGCGCCGCAGTCCCAAGCCAGCCCCAGCAGCGGCGCCAGCAGCGGATCGGTGGCGGCAAAGATGGTGAGGCCGAGCGCGGGAACCAGCGTGAGCAGCGCCAGCACCTTGAGTCGCCAGCCCATGACATAGCGCAGCATGCCGACGGCCACCGCCAAACCCACGCCGAGGCCGACGGCGGCCACCAGCGCATCGGCACGGCCATTGAGCATCAGGTAGAGCAGCGGCGCCTCGGCGGCCGAGACCCGCGCGCCGGCCGCGCGCAGCGCGCCGACGGCCGGTTCGGCGAAGGTGGCCATGGCACCGAGGATGATCGCCACCATCAGCACCACGGCGGTCGGCGCCTTCTCCGGCAAGGCATAGCCGATGTGCTCGGAGAACGGCATCAGGCCGTGCTTGACGCCCTCCATGAAGAACATCAGACCGACCATCACCATTACTATGCCGATGGCAATCGACTCCGCCTCGCGCACGTCGGAGCGCAGCAACAGGGTGAGGAAGGCAGCGAGCATCAGCGCCAGCGGCGTCACGGCGCGCAATTGCTCGAAGAAGCGCACCGAGAAGTAAGGTGTCAGCAGCCGGTGCAGGTCAATAAAGCGCAACCGCATGCGCGGTGGCGCATGGCGATCCGCCGCGTGGACGTCGCGATAGGCGATCAGCCGCTGCTTGTGGCGGACCGCACCGAGAAATTCGCCGTAACGCAGGCTGCGTTGATGCAAGGAATCCAAGACGGAAGCACCCGGGGAACCACGCGGTCTCCCTGCCGCGCTATGGGTGCGATTCTAGCGGCAATTCACGGCGGGCCAGCAGTTCATCATGCGGCGCGAACGACGATGACATGCACCCGGTAGGGACCATGGGCACCGAGCACGATGGTCTGCTCGATGTCGCCGGTACGTGAAGGGCCGGAGATGAAGTTCACCGCGCGGGGTAGCTGCCCGAATTCTGCGCGCGCCGCAGCCCAGGCCTCTTCCATGCTGGCCAGAATGGTAGGCGCCGCCACCACGGCGATGTGGGTCTCGGGCAGCAGGCTGACCGTGGCGGGCGTGGCCGGCGCGGTGCAGAGCATCAGCGTCCCGGTTTCGGCGATGGCGCGAAAGCAGCCGGTGATGCCGACGAGGTCGTGATCGACCGCCGCGCGCGCTTCGACCTCGATGCCGGCGCCGCGCCAGTCGAGGCCTTTGATCTCCGGTACGCAGACGGCGCGCGGGTCGATCTTGTGTTCGGCGAGATAGGCGGCGACGGCGCGCGGCACATCGGCCAGTACCGCAACTTCATCCACTGTGCTGGAGAGCGCCTCGGAGCGGGTACGGAAAGCCGCGACGAGGTCGACATCGGGCGGCGGGCGGGGGCTGGCCGAGTGGGCTGCCAATGCCGCGTCGACGGCCGCGCCTGCCGTCGGCGCGTTGGCGGCGGAACGGCCGAGCCGTTCGCGAATGCGCCCGAGGATGAGGTCTCTGGAATCGTTCATGTCAGGCCACCCGGTTTCTGGCTTCGCCACGGGCGAAGGCTTCGATGTTTTCGATCAACTGCTCGGCCAGGCCCTGCATCGCGGGGTCCGAAGCCCAGGCCATGTGCGGCGTCAGGATGAAGTTGGGCAAGGCCAGCAACTCCGGCGCCAGCAGCGGATTGCCACCCACCGGCGGTTCCTGCGACAGCACATCGAAACCGGCGCCGGCGATCCAGCCTTCCGTGAGCGCGCGCACCAGCGCCGCTTCGTCCACCAGGCCGCCGCGCGCCGTGTTGATGAGGATGGCGTCACGCTTCATGGCCCGCAACTCGGCCTCGCCGAACATGCCGCGGGTATCCGCGGTCAACGGGCAATGCAGCGAGATCGCGTCGCTTTTGGCCAGGAGCGTCTCGAAGGAAACGTAGTCCTCGCGCACTTGCGGCGCACCCTTGCGTTCGCCCCACAACACCCTCATCCCCAGCGCCGCAGCCAGCCCCGCCATCGCCTGCCCCAGCGAACCGCGGCCGATCAGGCCCAGGGTCGATCCATGCAGGTCGCGCACCGGGTGGTCGAAGCAGCAGAACATCGGCGCCTGCTGCCAGCGGCCGGCCTGGACGTCGGCACGGTAGGCCAGCAGTTGCCGGCGCAGCGCCAGCATCAACGCCAGGGCGTGTTCCGGAACGGTGTTGACCGCATAGCCGCGGATGTTGCTGACGGGAATTCCATGTTCGCGGCACCAGTCGAGATCGACGTTGTCGGTGCCGGTGGCGGCACAGGCGATGAATTCAATATTGGGCAAGCGCGCCAGCAGGTCGGCGCGCAACTGCACCTTGTTGGTGATGACGATGCTGGCGGCAGCGATGCGCTCGAACACCTGATCCGGTGCGGTGAAGGGGTATTCCTCCCAGACATGGGGAAAAGTCGGCGTTGGCAGCACGGCGCGAATCGAGTCACGCTCGAGATAGACGATGCGGTGCGGATTCATTTGCGCTTCCTCGCCGCGTACATCTCGCGGAAGGTCTTGCCCTGCGGCGCCGGAAAGTCGCGCCCCGCCGTCCAGCCTGGCGCGGCACCGAGAACCTGAATGCTGGCGCGGCCGCCGGCGAGCCAGTTGAGGTAGCGCACCGCGAAGCGTGTGCCGAGGGCGTAGAGCGCCGGCCGCGCCGCCACCCAGGCCCAGGCCTTGAGGGCGAGGCGTTCGCCCAGCGGCTGCAGATTCGTCTCGACCTGCTTTTCGCGCAGTGTGCGCAGCAGTTCGGGCAGCGGAATCTTCACTGGGCAGACCACGCCGCACTGGTTGCACAGCGTCGCCGCGTGCGGCAGTTCGAGCGCGTTTTCCATGCCGGTGTAGAGCGGCGTCAGCACCGAGCCCATCGGCCCGGGATAGACCCAGCCATAGGCGTGACCGCCGATGGTCTGATACACGGGGCAGTGGTTCATGCAGGCGCCGCAGCGGATGCAGCGCAGCATGGCGTTGAACTCGCCGGCCAGCAGGTTGGCACGGCCGTTGTCGACCAGCACGAAATACATGTGCTCGGGGCCGTCAAGGTCGGCAGCGCCCTTCGTTCCGGTCAGCACCGAGACGTAGTTGGAGATGTGCTGACCGGTGGCCGAGCGGATCAGCAGGCGCAGCATCAGCGAGAGGTCTTCGAGCGTCGGGATCACCTTCTCGATGCCGGTAATGACGACATGGACTTTCGGCACCGTCGTCACCATGCGGCCGTTGCCCTCGTTGGTCACCAGCGCCACCGAACCGGTCTCGGCGACGAGGAAATTGCCGCCGGAGATACCCATGTCGGCCGAAAGAAAGTGTTCCCGCAACACCTCGCGCGCCTCGCGGGTCATCTCGGGGATGTCGGTCTTGCGCGGTTTCTTGTGCACCCGGGCGAAGAGGTCGGCAATCTCCTCCTTCGACTTATGCACCACCGGCGCGATGATGTGCGAGGGCGGCTCGTTGTCGTTGATCTGCAGGATGTATTCGCCAAGGTCGGTCTCGACCGGCTGGATGCCGGCCGCTTCGAGCGCCTGGTTCAGCCCCGCCTCCTCGGACAGCATGGACTTGGACTTGGTGGCTTTCTTCACCCCGTGCTTCCTGGCGATGTCGACGATCAGGCGGCAGGCCTCGGCGCCGTCCTTAGCCCACAGCACCGTCGCGCCGCGCGCGGTGGCGTTGGCCTCGAATTTTTCCAGCCACAAATCGAGGTCGGCCAGCACGCGGTTGCGCAGGTCCTTGCCGGCCTCGCGCAGCGCTTCGAAGTCGCCGCCTTGGGCGCAAAAGTCGGCGATGGCGTCACGGCGCTTGTCGACGAACTTGCCCTTGGCCTTCTTCAGGTTGTGTTGCAGTCCGACGTCCGCCAGCTTCGCTGACGCCCGGGACTTGAAATGCATGGACTTGATTTCCATCAGCGCGATTCCGATCCAGCCAGCACCTCGGCGATGTGCAGCACCGGCGTTTCGTCGCCCATGCGGCGCAGCTTGCCTTCGATATTGAGCAAACAGCCGAGGTCGCCACCGACGATCGCATCCGTACCGGCAGCACGGATGTTGTCGCACTTGCTCTGGGCGATGGCGGCGGAGATCTCGCCGAATTTCACCGAAAAGGTGCCACCGAAGCCGCAGCATTCTTCGGCACCATTCATTTCCCTGACGCTGACGCCCGGTACCTTGCCCAACAGCAGGCGCGGCTGGTTCTTGATGCCGAGGCTGCGCAGGCCGGTGCAGGAGTCGTGATAGGTGACGCTGCCGGAAAAGTCCGAGGACAGCGCCTCGACCTTGGCGACATTGACGAGGAAATCCGTCAGTTCGTACACCCGGCTGGCTAACGCCACCGCACGGTCGTGCCATTCCGGCTCGTCGGCAAGCAGGCCGGGATATTCGGTACGAATGTGGTCGGCGCAGGAGCCGGAGGGGGCGACGACGTATTCGAAAGCCTCGAACTCGGCGACCACCTTTTTCGCCAGCACGCTGGCTGCGGCACGGTCGCCCGAGTTGAAGGCCGGCTGGCCGCAGCAGGTCTGGCTTGCCGGAACGACGACCTCGCAGCCGGCCGCCTCGAGCAGGCGGATCGACGCAAAACCGATGCGCGGTCGCATCAGGTCTACGAGACAGGTAACGAAAAAGGCTACTCGCACAATGATCTCCTCTGCCTGGGCATTTCGTTTGTCATTTCAGGATATAGTAGCGCCCGTTCCGCATTGTGAAACAACCATCTTGCCGCATCCTGACAAACTTTCCGCTGCAGCCATCCCCAAGGGACCCGTCCAGGTCATCGAGCGCATGATGACGCTGCTCGACGTATTGTCGCACCATCCCGACCCGATCAGCCTCAAGCAACTGGCGCTCGACAGCGGCCTGCATCCGTCTACCGCCCATCGCATTCTTTCGGCCATGACCGCCAGCGGTTTCGTCGAACGCGGCGAACCGGGCAGCTATCGGCTCGGCATCCGCCTGCTCGAACTGGGCAATCTGGTGAAGGAACGCATCGGCATGCGCGAAACGGCGCTGCCGCTGATGCGCGAGCTGCATGCCAGAATCGGCGAGAGCGTGAACCTTGGGGTGCGCCAGGGCGACGAGATCGTCTATGTCGAGCGAACTTCCAGTGGCCGCTCCTCGGTGCGCGTGGTGCACCTCGTCGGCGCCCAGGCACCGTTGCACGTCACCGCCGTCGGCAAGCTGTATCTGGCGCAAGACGCTGCAACCGCGGTGCAGGCCTACGCCCGGCGCACCGGCCTGCCCGGCTTCACCCCGAGTTCGCTGACGACCCTGCCGACGCTGGAACGCGAATTGACGCGGGTACGCCGCGATGGCGTTGCCTACGACAAGGAAGAAATCGAAACGGGTTTGCGCTGCGTTGCCGCCCCGGTGCGCGACGACAGCGGCGAACTGGTGGCCGGACTGTCGGTGTCGGCACCGGCGGAACGCTACGATCCGGCCTGGGTACCGCTGATTCGCGCCACCGCCGATGCCATCTCGGCGGGCCTGGGCTACGCTAGCCCGCCCGGCAAGCGGCGATCAGCTGGAGCTTCCGGTCGATAAGGCGGCGCTTTCGATCCAGCGCTTGATGCGGTTCGCATCGCCGATGCGGGTCATCTTGCCCCAGGAGTCGAGCAACACGATGATCGTCGGCTTGTTGTTGAGCCAAGCCTGCATCACCAGGCACTTGCCGGCTTCGTTGATGTAGCCGGTCTTGGACAGGCCGATGTCCCAGGCCGAGCTCTTGACCAAGCTGTTGGTGTTGTTGAACTGCTGGGTGCGCCCGGCGATCACCAGCTGGTCGCCGGTTGCCGTCGAAAACTCGCGGATCAGCGGGTAGCGATGGGCGGCATCGACCATTTTTACCAGATCGTGGGCGCTGGCGACATTGGCGGCGGTGAGTCCGGTCGGGTCTTCGAAACGCGACTCGGTCATGCCGAGCGCCGCGGCCTTCTGGTTCATGGCCGCGATGAAGGCATCGCGCCCGCCGGGATAGTGGCGGGACAATGCCGATGCCGCACGATTCTCGGATGACATCAGCGCCAGCCGCAGCATTTCCTCGCGCGACAGTCGAGTACCGACCCGGAGGCGCGACCGGGTGCCCTTGAGCACGTCGACATCCTCTTCGCTCACGGTGATGATTTCTTCAAGACTGGGTTTGGCGTCCAGCACGACCATCGCCGTCATCAGCTTGGTGATCGACGCGATGGGGAGGACGGCCTGGGCGTTCTTTTCGTAAAGCACCGAGCCGCTGGCCTGATCGAGAACCAGGGCGGAGGCCGAGGCCACGGACAATTCCTTGGCGTCGTCGAGCGAAGCGGTTCGCTGCGACTTCGCCTTGCGTGCCGTGGAAACTGGCTTTGCCTTTTTGGCGGTCGATTTTTTCGCGACAGCCGTCTTCTTCTTGGAGGCGGCTTCCGCTTCGATGGGCGCGGCAACCAGCGTAACCAAACCGGCAGCAGCAAACAGCGCAATTATCACTTTCTTCATGAGTTCCCTCATTTGCCTGTCATCGACAACGACTGCAGTCTATCACCCTGATGAAGCATTGCAAGTACAAATGACGTCAGGATTGGTTATAAATTAAGGGGTTGCCGCATAAATCTCAGGCGATATCTAGAAAATGGCGGATGTCGTCCTGACGTGCCAACGCATCGCCATGGCCAAGATCGATCAGCGCCTTGGTGTAGGGCGGCTCGAACAGCAGGTAGCTCGCCAGCGCCCCACCCTCCCGGGTCAAGGCCCCGCTACCGGAAAGCAGCGCGCGCACCGGCCGCGGCAATGCGCCGACATGCTCGGCCGCAAGATGATCGAGTCGCTGCGATGGCAGGATCGCCAGCACTTCGGCCGACCGGGGACGCTCAAGCTCGGCCGTCAGCGGATCGCTGTAGATTCCCGCAAGGGTATGGCCCGCTACCCGGGCCAGCGACGGGTAGGTCTCCCCAGGCTCACGCTCTTCGCCGACGTCGGCCATCGGGTCATCACTGATCACCATGATCTTGTCCGCACCGAGATGGATCGCCGGAGACAGCGGCGAAAGCTGGCGCAGGGCGCCATCGCCAAAAAACTCGCGATTCATCCGGACTGCCGGGAAAATGAAGGGGATCGCGCTCGACGCCAGCAAGTGATCGATGCCGAGCATGACGTGCGCGCCGACGCGCTGGCCGACGCTCCACGGTTCGAGATCGGCGCGGCCCTGGAAAAAGCTGACGCTTTGGCCCGAGGCGTAACCCGAGCAGGTAACCGACAGTGCCAACAAGGCATGGTCGGCAACGGCAGGCTCGAGTTGTTCGAAATCGACAGCCATTTCCAGCAGGCGCCGCAATGGCGCGTTATCCAGCAGGGAGTGCGGATTGCGTCCGAAAAAACGGCGAATCCCCGCTTCGGCCATGCCCCAGCCATCGGCCCGATAGACATCGCCGGCGTGGATGTTCGACCAAAAATCGACGAGGTAGCCGACAGCCGCGCCAAAGTCGCGCGCGCGCATCGCCAGCACGGCGGCATTGATGGTGCCGCCGGATGTGCCGCACAACAGGGGAAAGGGATTTCGTGCCGGTTCCGGCAGCAGTTCGCCTATCGCCTTGAGCACGCCGGCCTGATAGGCGGCACGCGCGCCACCGCCGCCGAGGAGCAGCGCCGTCCGGGGTGGATGGGTCATCAACGCGCCTGCTGCGCTTCGACCGACAACAGCGCCGTCATGTTGATGATGCGGCGCACCGTTGTCGTCGGCGTCAGGATATGCACCGGCCGGGCCGCGCCCAGCAGCAGGGGGCCGACGGTCAGTCCGTCGCCGGCCGCAGTCTTGAGTACATTGAAGGAGATGTTGGCGGCATCCAGTGTCGGCATCACCAGGAAATTGGCTTGGCCAGTGATATTGGCGTTGGGAAATACCTGCTTGCGGATGGCGGGATCGAGCGCGGCATCGCCATGCATTTCGCCATCGACCTCGATGTCGGGCGCCCGCTCGCGCAGGATCGCCAGCGCCTGGCGCATTTTCCTTGCGGTCGGCGTGTCGTGGGTGCCGAAGCTCGAGTGCGACAGCAATGCCACCTTGGGTGCGATGCCGAAACGGCGCACTTCCTCGACGCCCAGAATGGTCATTTCCGCCAGTTGCTCGGCGGTCGGGTCGTAGTGGACGTAGGTGTCGCCGATGAACACCGTGCGCTGCGGCAGGATCAGCATGTTCATGGCGTAGAAGTTCTCGATGCCGGGCTTGCGGCCGATCACTTCCGAGATGAAACGCAGATGCAGAGCATGGGTTCCAAAGGTGCCGCAGAGCATGCCATCGGCGTAGTTGTGGCGTACCAGCATTGCGCCGATCAGTGTGGTACGGCGGCGCATTTCGCGCTTGGCGTACTCAACGCCGATGCCCTTGCGGGACATCATGTCGTAGTAGTCCTGCCACAACTCGCGGAAACGCGGGTCGGAATCGGGGTTGATCAGTTCGAAATGCTTGTCAGCGCGAATGCGCAGGCCGTGGCGGGCGATTTGCCTTTCCACGACGTCGGGGCGACCTATCAGGATGGGACTGGCCAGCCCTTCGTCCACCACCGTCTGCACTGCACGCAGAATCCGCTCGTCCTCGCCCTCGCAGAAGACGATGCGCCCCGGCGTGCTCTTGGCCGCCGTGAACACCGGCTTCATCGCAAGACCCGAGTGATACACGAACTCGTTGAGTTGCTGCCGGTAGGCATCCATGTCGGCAATGGGGCGCGTCGCCACGCCGGAATCCATCGCGGCCTGGGCCACCGCCGGCGCCACCTTGAGAATCAGGCGCGGATCGAACGGCTTGGGAATCAGGTATTCGGGGCCAAAGGCAAGATCCTCCGTGCCATAGGCGGCGGTGACCACTTCCGACTGCTCGGCATGGGCCAGTTCGGCGATGGCCATCACGGCGGCAATCTTCATCGCCTCGTTGATGGTCGTCGCTCCGACATCGAGCGCGCCGCGGAACATGAAGGGGAAGCAAAGGACGTTGTTGACCTGGTTCGGATAGTCCGAGCGGCCGGTGCCGATGATGCAGTCGGGCCGCACCGCCTTGGCATCCTCGGGCAGTATTTCCGGATCGGGATTGGCCATGGCGAGGATCAGCGGATCTTTGGCCATGGTCTTGACCATCTCGGGCTTGAGCACGCCCTTGGTCGACAAGCCGAGGAAGACATCTGCATCCGGCATCGCTTCGCCCAGCGTGCGGGCATCCGTCGCCTGGGCGTAGCGAGCCTTGGAGGGGTCGAGATTTTCCCGGCCCGTGTGGATGACGCCTTTGGAGTCGCAGGCGGTGACGTTCTTGCGGTCGAGGCCGACGCTCACCAGCAGGTCAAGGCAGGCAATGGCCGCGGCACCGGCGCCGGAGCAGACCAACTTGACATTCTCGATGCTCTTCCCGACGACTCGCAGGCCGTTGAGCACGGCGGCGGCGGTGATGATCGCGGTGCCATGCTGGTCGTCGTGGAAAACGGGGATCTTGAGGCGCTCGCGCAGTTTGGCTTCGACATGGAAGCACTCGGGGGCCTTGATGTCCTCGAGGTTGATGCCACCGAAAGTGGGTTCCAGCGCGGCGATGATCTCGACCAGTTTGTCCGGGTCGTGTTCGTTGATCTCGATGTCGAAGACGTCGATGCCGGCGAATTTCTTGAACAGGACGCCCTTGCCTTCCATCACCGGCTTGCCGGCCAGTGGGCCGATGTCGCCAAGGCCGAGCACCGCCGTGCCATTGGATATCACCGCCACCAGATTGGCGCGAGAGGTATACAGGGCGGCGGTGCCGGGATCGCGGACGATTTCCTCGCAGGCGGCGGCAACGCCCGGCGAATAGGCGAGCGAGAGGTCGGTCTGGTTAGTCAGCGCCTTGGTCGGCGTGACGGATATCTTGCCTGGCCTGGGCAGGCGGTGGTATTCCAGCGCGAGGGAGCGAAAGCGGTCGTCCATGGGGCACCTATGGGGTATTGCGCGGTGATTGTATACCTGCGACCCGACCCGGGGCGGTCAGGTCTTAGTCAGGTCGACTGTGCCATAATTTTTTTTGAGGGTGACAAAACCATTACTTATCAGAGCTTCGCTGTTTCTTCGGCGGGCACCCGTATCGAGTGGAGAAATATCAATGAATCAGCAAGTCATCAATTCGCCGGACTGGATCCGGCACCAGCGCCTGAAGGACTGGGTCGCCGAAGTGGCCGAACTCACGCAACCGCAACGCATTCTCTGGTGCGACGGCTCGCAGGAAGAATATGACCGACTCTGCGCCGAAATGGTCGCCGCCGGCACCTTCGTCAAGCTCAATCCGGCCAAGCGTCCCAACTCCTATCTAGCGCTTTCCGACCCGTCCGACGTCGCGCGGGTCGAGGATCGTACTTACATCTGCTCCGCGAAACAGGAGGATGCCGGCCCTACCAACAACTGGGAAGACCCGGCGAAGATGAAGGAAACGCTCAAGGGCCTGTTCGCGGGTTCGATGCGCGGCCGCACCATGTACGTGATTCCGTTCAGCATGGGCCCGCTCGGTTCGCCTATCGCCCAGATCGGCGTCGAGATCTCCGACAGTCCCTATGTCGTGGTCAACATGCGCACAATGACGCGCATGGGCAGGGCCGTCTACGATGTGCTCGGCACCGATGGTTTCTTCGTGCCCTGCCTGCATTCGGTGGGGGCGCCGCTCGCGGCAGGCCAGCAGGATGTGAAGTGGCCCTGCAACCCCACAACCAAATACATCGTGCATTTCCCGGAGACGCGGGAAATCTGGTCCTACGGCTCGGGCTACGGCGGCAATGCGCTGCTCGGCAAGAAGTGCCTGGCGCTGCGCATCGCTTCGACCATGGCACGCGACGAAGGTTGGCTGGCCGAGCACATGCTGATCCTCGGCGTCGAATCTCCCACCGGTGAGAAAACCTACGTCGCGGCGGCTTTCCCCTCGGCCTGCGGCAAGACCAACTTCGCCATGCTGATCCCGCCCGAGTCTTTCAACGGCTGGAAGATTTCCACCGTCGGCGACGACATCGCCTGGATCAAGCCAGGCCCCGATGGCAGGTTTTACGCCATCAACCCCGAGGCCGGCTTCTTCGGCGTCGCGCCCGGTACGTCGGAAAAGACCAACTTCAACGCGATGGCCACGTTGAAGGAGAACATCATCTACACCAACGTCGCGCTGACCGACGACGGCGATGTCTGGTGGGAAGGCATGAGCAAGGAGCCCCCTGCGCACGCCATCGACTGGCAGGGCAAGGACTGGACGCCGGCCGACGGCAAAGCCGGGCACAAGGCAGCGCATGCCAACTCGCGCTTCACGGCGCCAGCCAGCCAGTGCCCGTCGATCGACCCGAACTGGGAAAGTCCTGCCGGCGTGCCGATCTCGGCCTTCATCTTCGGCGGCCGCCGCGCCACCACCGTACCGCTCGTGTATCAGGCCTTCAACTGGAATTTCGGTGTCTATATGGCTGCCACGCTCGGTTCGGAAACCACGGCCGCGGCCTTCGGCCAGCAGGGCGTGGTGCGCCGCGATCCCTTCGCCATGCTGCCCTTCTGCGGCTACCACATGGGCGACTACTTCAACCACTGGCTGCGCATGGGCCAGACCGTCGAGCACACGCCGAAGATCTTCTGCGTGAACTGGTTCCGCATGAACGAGAAGGGCGAGTTCATGTGGCCCGGCTTCGGCGAAAACATGCGCGTGCTGAAGTGGATCGTCGACCGCGTACGAGGGCGCATCCCGGCGCGCGAGACGCCGCTCGGCTGGATGCCGCGCTTCGAGGACATCGACTGGAGCGGCCTCGAGATGGACAAGGCCGAATTCGAGCGCCTGATGGAGGTCGATCCCAAGGCCTGGGAACTGGAACTGGCCTCGCACAAGGAATGGTTTGACAAAATGGGCGAGAAGTTGCCGAAGCAGTTCGCCCTCAAACGCGACCTGTTCGAACTGGCTCTGATCGACTGAAAAAGTCGGCGCTGGCGGCACGGCGATTGTGCGGCACCGCTAGAATGTAACGGCCATCCGCCAGGGTGGCCGTTTGCTTTTCGGAGACCCCATGAACGTTGCCGACCGCATGGCAGAAATCCAGCCCTTCCACGTCATGGAACTGATGGCGAAGGCGAAGGCACTTGAAGCACAGGGTCGCAGCATCATCCACATGGAAGTCGGCGAACCCGATTTCCGGACGCCGCAACCGGTCGTCGAAGCCGCGCAACGCTTCATCGCCACCGGCCAGGTTTTCTACACCAACGCCCTGGGGCTGCCGCAGTTACGCGAAGCGATAGCAGGGTTCTACGCCACGCGTTACGGACTTGGCGTCGATCCTGCGCGAATCGTTGTCACCGCCGGGGCTTCAGGTGCGCTGCTGCTTGCGCTGGGTGCGCTGGTCAATCCGGGCGACGAGTGGCTGCTGACCGACCCGGGCTATCCCTGCAACCGACATTTCATCAGGTTGCTAGAAGGCCGGCCACGGGCGATTCCCGTCGATGCCACCACAGGCTTCCAGCCTACACCGGAAAAAGTCGGCGCTGGCTGGACGGCGAACACCCGGGGACTGCTGGTCGCATCGCCCAACAATCCCACCGGTACGATGATCGAACCATCCCGTCTGGCCGAACTGGCACTGGCGGTGCGATCACGCGGCGGTACGTTGATCGTGGACGAGATCTACCACGGTTTGACCTATGACACCGACGCCCGCACGGCGCTGGAGATTGCCGACGACATCGTCGTCATCAACAGCTTCTCGAAATACTTCGGCATGACCGGTTGGCGGCTGGGGTGGATGGTGGTTCCACCGGGGATGGTGCGCGACATCGAAAAGCTGGCTCAAAACCTGTTCATCGCCCCGTCGGCACCGGCACAACACGCTGCCCTCGCCGCCTTCCAACCTGAAACCCTCGCCATTCTGGAGGCACGTCGCAAGGAATTTCGTGCCCGCCGCGATCTGCTGTTGCCGGGATTGCGGACACTAGGCTTTCGTATCGACGCCGTGCCTCAAGGTGCCTTCTATATATACGCCGGGATCGGAGATCTGGGAACCGACAGCCACGCGCTGGCCTCGGACCTTATCGAACGAGCAGGTGTTGCCGCCACGCCCGGACTTGATTTCGGCGCCAATGCGCCAGAACGCCACATGCGTTTTGCCTATACGGTCGCCGCCGAAAAACTCGGCGACGGCTTGGACCGAATGGCGCGACACTTCAGAATTTAGCGTCAGCAACGATGTCCTTGAGGAACTTCTCGACGAAGTTCAGGTTCGGCGGCGGCCGGCGATATGCCAGATGGACAACGTCCGGCTTCCCCGGCAGGGTGTAAATGGCAATCGTATAGGGGCAATAGACGATATTGGCGGCATTCGCCTCCATCATCTGCCGCGACACCCTTGCACTGCAAAACTCGAGCGACTCGGCCTGGTCGTAAATCTGTTTGGTAGCGCCGATATCCTTGCCGGTACGATCGAGCATGGCGCCGATATGCGCCGTGTAAGTGATGACCAAGCCCTGGCCTTCGATGGCTGCAACCAGCGATCCGCGAACCTCGTCGAAGCGCCCCTTGACGACTGTCACGACAGGCTCGCTCGCGGCATGCGCGGTCAAGGCTGCCATGCACAGGAACAACACTGCCGACACTTTCCTCAACATCTGCGCGCTCCCCAAAAAAAGAAAAGGATGATGGCTGTCGGAACAGCCATCATCCTGAATGACCGAGCGTTGTCGATCAGGACGGCCGGGAACCCGTAGGGAAAGGCCAGGCAGCAGCGGGATTGAGCGACGACTTGAGGCCGGGAGTCGCAGCGGTCGAAGGAGCCGATGCGGGCGCAGCAGCGGGTTTCGCCGCAGCCTTCTTGGCCGGAGCCGCCTTCTTTGCAGCGGGCTTCGCGGCAGGCTTGGCCGCAGGCTTCTTCGCCGCAACGGGCTTCTTCGCAGCGGGCTTCTTGGCTACAGGCTTCTTCGCCACAACCGCCTTCTTCGCAACAGGCTTCTTCGCAGCGGGCTTCTTGGCTACAGGCTTCTTCGCCGCAACCGCCTTCTTCGCTACAGGCTTCTTCGCAGCGGGCTTCTTGGCTACAGGCTTCTTCGCCACAACCGCCTTCTTCGCTACAGGCTTCTTCGCAGCGGGCTTCTTGGCTACAGGCTTCTTCGCCACAACCGCCTTCTTCGCAACAGGCTTCTTCGCAGCGGGCTTCTTGGCTACAGGCTTCTTCGCCGCAACCGCCTTCTTCGCAACAGGCTTCTTCGCAGCGGGCTTCTTGGCTACAGGCTTCTTCGCCGCAACCGCCTTCTTCGCAACAGGCTTGGCAGCAACTTTCTTCACTGCCGGTTTTTTGGCCGCAGGCTTCTTCGCCGCAACCGCCTTTTTGGCTTTCTTAACTACCGCCATATTGAACCTCCTTCACAAATTAACAGGAAAGAACCACCAGTTACTGCAACCCGTCTGGGCTAGCACGGATTATTCAGCGTTTTCAAACGATTGAAAGCGTTGAATTCCTTGCGTTTCTCCGTCTATATCACAAAGGAAAAACGTTGCGCGAGTTGCCGGGCCCCAGTGCTGCCCTGCCATATCGTCAATGGACATGAACGAATTGCCTGGCGCCGCATATGCGGCGCCAGGCAAGCCAAAATATTGTCGAACGGGAATCCGGCACGAGTAACGCCGGGAAGCGGGAGAGGGCAGAAGGCGGCGAAGCGTGTACGGGATCGGGCGCAATGACGATGAACGGTGTTCGCTATCGATCTGCATCAACGTCTCCTGTTCCATTGATATGACGGATTCGTTTGCTGCCGTTGCTTCAAGATTGCATCGACCTACTAGATATAGTAGGTGACCCCTAGGTTTCAACTAATTCTAGTGTTGGGATTTTTCACCTGCAAGAATTTTCTTGCGTCATTGATGCAATCAGCAATTGACGTTGCATCAAAGCCACGCCGACGAAAGCTCAATCGACATGCAATGCGTCGAGTCTGCGCCAGTCGAACTTCGGGCCCGGATCGGTCTTTCGGCCAGGCGCGATATCGGAGTGACCGAGCACCTCCTCGATCGGGTACCGGTTGCGCAGCAGCCGCAGCAAACCGGCCAGGCATTTGTACTGCGCGTCGGAAAATGCATGGCCATCATCGCCTTCAAGCTCTATGCCCAACGAAAAGTCGTTGCAGCGCTCCAGGCCACGCCAGCACGAAGCTCCAGCGTGCCACGCCCGCCTGGTTGCTTCAACGAACTGAAGCAGTTCACCAGTTCGGCGAATCAAAAAATGTGCGGAAACGCGCAAGGCATGCACCTCACCAAAGTACGGATGCTCTGCCGGATCAAGCTGATTGACGAACAACTGTTCGATCGCCTGTCCGCCAAAATGGCCGGGCGGCAAACTGATCGAGTGGACGACTACTAGGCGGATAACTGTTCCAGCCGGACGCCCATCCGCGTTGGGCGAGAAAACACGGCGTGCGCCGGCGACCCAGCCCTCGGCATCGATCGCCGCGACCAATTCAGTCATTGAGACCCAAGCGCTGCATGCGGTAGCGCAAGGAGCGGAAGGTCACGCCGAGCAGGCGCGCTGCCGCAGTACGATTGAAGCGGGTTTTCTCCAGTGCATCGAGGATCGCACCGCGCTCCGCTTCATCAAGGTAGTCCTGCAGCGCTATCTGGCCCGGCGACGGGAGTTCGATGGCATTGCTCAGTTCGTTTTCGAGATTGAGGTCGGTAGCATCGATTCGATCGTCGACCAGCAGCGCCATCGCCCGCTCGAGGGTATTTTCCAGTTCGCGAACATTGCCGGGGAAGGGATAGGACGCGAGCGTTCGCCGTGCTGCCGCCGTAACGACTGGCGGCTCCCGCCCTGCTGCCCGCGCCAGACCTTCGAGTATGTGGTCTGTCAGCAAGGGAATGTCCTCCTGGCACTCACGCAGCGCCGGCATACGGACCTCGATGACATTGAGCCGATAAAACAGATCCTGTCTGAATCGGCCGCTTTCAGCCAGCGACTTGAGGTTCTGGTGAGTCGCGCAGATTATCCGGACATCCACGGAATCCTCGACGGTTGCCCCGACCTTTCGCACGCGCTTTTCCTGAATCGCACGCAATAGCTTGACCTGCATCGCCAAGGGCAAGTCGGCAACTTCATCTAGAAATAGCGTACCGCCGTCGGCGGCCTGAAAGAAACCCGACCGATCGGTTTCGGCTCCGGTAAACGCCCCCTTCCGGTAGCCGAAGAATTCGCTTTCAACCAGATTCTCGGGTATCGCGCCGCAATTGACCGGAACAAATGGCTTCTCTGCCCTGGAACTACGTTCGTGGATCAATCGCGCGGCCAGTTCCTTACCGCTACCGGATTCGCCCGAGACGTACACCGGTGCCTGACTGCGACCCACACGATCGATCAAGCTGCGAACGAGATCAATCGCCTGGGACACGCCCAAAAGCTGATGCCCCTGAGCGCCGGCATTCTGCGTCGCGGAGCCCGGCAGGTCGAGCGCGGAGCGAATCAAAACGCGCAACTGATCCAGAGAAACAGGCTTTGACAGGTAATCGAATGCGCCAGCCTTTAGCGCAGCCACTGCATTCTCCATGCTGCCATGCGCAGTTATCACGGCCACCGGGAGTTCGGGGCAATTCTCGCCGACAAATCTGACGAGCTCCAGGCCATCGCCGTCCGGCAAGCGCATGTCCGTAAGGCATATCTGGTAGGCCGCCCCGCCTAGAAGGCGCTTGGCATCGGTAACCGTGGCGGCACAGTCCGCCACCAACCCCATGCGCGCCAAAGTCATGTCGAGCAGTTCTCGAATATCGGCCTCGTCATCGACGATCAGGGCTCGAATCAATTCGCCTCGCACTTTTCTTGGGTTCGACATGGTTCCGTACTGAATGTGATCCGAAAGTGGGCGCCAGGCGCGGGGGCCATCAAGTCCAGCTGCGCGCCATTGGCCTCGCACAACTCACGGGCGATATATAGGCCCAGCCCCGTCCCCCCGCCATCGGTTGTGAAAAATGGCTCGAAGATCTGCGCCTGGTGCTCTGCGGATATACCGGGCCCGTCGTCAATGATATGCAATTCGACCGGGTTTGCGCCACCAGCTGCCCTAATCTCCAGTCGAATCGCCCCGTCGGCAGGCGATGCGTGGCGCATGGCATTGATCAGGAGGTTCCATAGCACCCGATGCAGGTGTGTGCGGTCGAAACAGATATCGCCTCCGGCATTCTTCAGGGAAATGCGCCTACTCGCAGCCGGATCAGAAACCAGCTGTTCATCGATGAAGGCTGCCAAAAAGTCTTCAAGTGAAAAATTTTCCGCCCTGGCTCGATCGCGTCGCCCAAGCTCCATGACCTCAACCACCAAGCGATTGAGGCGTTGCGTGTTGTCACCGATTATTCGTGCCAGGCGCCGCTCCGTATCGCTTTGCGTGTCCTCCGCCAACAGCTCTGCCGCATGACTTATCGACGACAGGGGGTTGCGAATCTCGTGAGCCATGTTCGCCGTCAGGCGGCCGAGTGCTGCCAGCTTCAATTGGCGCGCCTGGGCTTCGACCCGCCCCATGTCCTCAAGATAAACCAGGCTAAAGCCACCGGCTCCGGAGGGACGGCAACGGACCCTGACAAGACGGCCGCTCTTCGGCGACCGTAAATTCGCTTCGGCCCAACGTCCACCGCCACGCCAGGCACCGAAATGCTCCGCCAGTTGCGGTGACATCGTCGCTAGGTATTGGTCGCGTCCATCGGCCGCATCGAGCAAGGCCGCCGCCTGCGGATTGTGCTGGCGAATCCGGCCTTGATCATCCACGACAAGCACGCCATCCTGCATGTCGCGAATGACCGCCTCACTAATGCGAAGCTGGTTCGCCAACTCGACACCCCGCTGTTTTGCCAAGGCCTCCTGGGCGATGATGCCGCGACCCAGCAAACGCGCGGAGATCGCCGTCGCGAAGAATCCGACGCTGGTCAGGCCGACCCGAAAAAAGGCGCTGGCGTCGCCTTCGAGGGTCAGGACTCGGTAGGCCTGTTCGAAAAGAACAGCCACCGTGGCCAAAGATGCGTAGAACAAGGTCATACGCCCCTGACCAACCAGTCCAGCGCCGGCCAGAACGACGAAGATCATTACCGATACGCCGCTTTGGCTCCCACCGCTTGCATGCATCAACAGGGTCAGTGCCGCGACATCGGTCGCAACTTGGATCGAGAGCTGTGTTCCGAACGCCCACTTGACGCGAAGTACCGCAAGCCAGAACACGATGGCAGCAACAAGATATGCAACGCTTACGAACTGGAACAGCCGGGGGCTCTGCTCACCCAGGTCCAGAACACCGCTGCGAAATGTAATCGCCGCCAAAAAAAACGTGGCGACCAGAAGCCGATAGAAAGAGAAATACTGGACCGGACGCCAATAAGTATCAGCGGCAACAGTGGCTGCCGTCAAAGCCGCGGGATCCCGGTCAGTCGTGGCCAAGACGCCCGTGCTCCTCGCAGCAATAGCTGCCCCCCTCTACAACGATCGCTTCGCTGATCGGCACATGCACACCGCAATGCGAACAAGCCACGACCGCCTCCGGTTGCCCGGCTCGCCCGGTCTGAATCTTGTCCGTCGCTGTACGGCTGCCTCTGGCTCGAAGCAGAATGTATACGATGCCCGCGATCAGAAGGAAAAATAGGATTTTGCTCACGGCTGCATGTGTCGCTCAAAAAGCGAAGCATAACGCGCCACCGTGTTGGCGGCGCGTCGGCTTGGGCTCGCAGGGACTGCAGGTACGCCTCGGCCCTGCGTTTGATACCGGAACTACTCGATACGACGCATCGCGACGAGATGCGGTTACGGCAAAGGGGGAACGGTTGATGATGGTCGCCATGAATCATGGCTCCGAAGGCCGGGCCGATGTATAGCGATCAAACCGGCACCCGAAGGTGTCTGACCAATCTATCTACAAATCAAACATATAGATGGTCGGGGTGAGAGGATTCGAACCTCCGACTCCTGCGTCCCGAACGCAGTACTCTACCAGGCTGAGCTACACCCCGATTGCCTCGCAACACCGGTGTGACTGGTGCTTGAGGCATGCTGCAGATCGATACTCCCAAGCGACGGCGGGGCTCAGAACCGCCGCGCAACTGCAAAGCCTGCCAATTCTAACAGACTGTTTTTGAAAATTGAAGGTGGTAGTAGTTCGAGAGCATCTGTCGCAAGTTTTGCCTCCAACTCAGCATACTCACGAGCCGCCTCAAGCGCTCCGCTGGCTCTCACGGCGGCCAACACCTTCGGAAATGCATCGCGCCCGCCCGACTCGATGGCACTCCTGACACATGCCGCCTGTTCGGCAGTGCCGTGACGAATAACATGGATGAGCGGCAATGTCGGCTTACCTTCCGCAAGGTCGTCACCAAGATGCTTCCCCGTCTCCGCCTCGTCACCGGAATAGTCCAGGACATCGTCGACCAACTGAAACGCTGTCCCCAGATGCATGCCGTATCTTGCCAACCCATCCTCGACATGGACTCCAACACCGCCCAAAATCCCGCCGAGGCGTGTGGCAGCCTCAAAGAGCTTGGCGGTCTTGAAACGGATCACCTGCAAATAGGCTGGAATATCTGTGTCTGCGTTATGGCAGTTCATCAACTGCAACACTTCGCCCTCGGCGATTACGTTCGTAGCATCAGCGAGGATTTCCATTACCCTCATGCTGCCCACCGACACCATCATCTGGAAGGCTCTCGAGTACAGGAAATCCCCAACCAGAACACTTGCGGCATTGCCAAACAGAGCGTTGGCTGTATCGTGGCCACGCCTCAAATTGGACTCATCGACCACATCGTCGTGCAACAGGGTGGCCGTGTGGATGAACTCGACCACAGCAGCAAGTTCGTGGTGATTCGTGCCCCTGTACCCAACGGCCCCGGCCGCCAGCAGCAGCAGCGCGGGCCGCAGTCGCTTGCCACCAGCTGCAATTATGTACTCCGCTACTTGACGGACTAGCGCCACATCCGAGTGCAGGCGTGCGCGAACAACGGCATCGACAGCCGTCATATCGTCGTCGATGAGTGCGTAGCTGGGCGGGAGCGTCACGGCTTGGTTCTGGGAAAGCGGCGCATGCTATTGGCTGGCCCGGGATCCGTCAAGTGGATGCGTGGTGGTTGCTGGCAAGACGGCTCTGTAGAATGGCTTTGACAGATGCTGGCAAGTGGCTATAATGCGCGGTTTTCCGAAACAAGTTTAGCGGAGTCCATCATGTACGCGGTCATAAAAACCGGGGGCAAGCAGTATCGTGTTGTCGCCGGCGAAAAAATCAAAGTAGAACAGATACCGGCTGAAGTGGGCGCTGAAATCACTCTCGATCAGATTCTGATGGTCGGCGAAGGCGAGTCGGTCAAGGTTGGTGCGCCCCTGGTAGTTGGCGCCAAGATCACGGCTCGGGTGATAGCGCACGGTCGCCACCCCAAGGTGAAAATTTTCAAGATGCGGCGACGCAAGCACTACCAGAAGCATCAGGGGCATCGCCAGAATTACACCGAACTTGAGATCGGTAGCATCTCGGCCTAATCAGGAGCACCTACCATGGCACACAAGAAAGCAGGCGGCAGTTCTCGCAACGGCCGCGACTCGGAAGCCAAGCGGCTTGGCGTCAAACGTTACGGTGGCGAACTTGTTCCAGCTGGCAGCATCATCGTTCGCCAGCGGGGTACTCGCTTCCATGCTGGCGAAAATGTTGGAACCGGCAAGGATCACACTCTGTTTGCAAAGGTGACTGGCACTATCGAGTTTGCCATCAAAGGCGCAGAGAAGCGGAAGGTCGTACGTATTGTTGTTCCCGTCGCCGCCTAATCACCCGACCAATAGGCAAAGGCCCTATCAATGGATAGGGCCTTTTCTTTTTCAAAGCCATGAAATTTTTTGACGAGGCGAAAATCGAGGTTATCGCGGGTGATGGCGGGAACGGTGCCGCCTCGTTTCGTCGCGAGAAATTCATACCTTTTGGTGGTCCCGATGGCGGCGACGGTGGGCGTGGCGGAAGCATATGGGCTATTGCGGATCGGAACCTGAACACACTCATTGACTTCAGATACACCCGGATATTTCGGGCCGAACGCGGCGAAAACGGGCGTGGTGCCGACTGCTATGGTAAGGGTGGCGGCGATATGGAACTGCGTGTCCCAGTTGGCACAGTGGTAAGTGATCTCCAGACCAGTGAAATAATCGCGGACCTTGATCACGATGGGAAACGCGCCCTGATTGCCAAGGGCGGGCAAGGGGGGCTTGGGAACCTCCACTTCAAATCGAGCACAAATCGGGCTCCGCGACAGTGCACGCCCGGCCAGGTCGGTGATCATCGCGAACTTAAGCTTGAGCTCAAAGTGCTAGCAGACGTTGGCTTGCTCGGCCTTCCCAACGCGGGAAAATCCACCTTCATTCGCGCCGTATCCTCAGCCAAACCAAAGGTTGCAGATTACCCATTCACGACACTTCACCCGAACCTTGGTGTAGTACGCGTTGACCACCAGCGTAGCTTCGTAATTGCCGACATTCCCGGCTTGATCGAAGGCGCCGCCGAGGGCGCCGGCCTAGGTCTTCGGTTTCTCAAGCACCTACAACGTACCGGTCTTCTGCTTCACCTTGTGGATATTGCGCCCTTTGATCCGGAAGCCGTACCGCTTCGCGATGCGAAAGCGATTCTCAAAGAATTGCGTGCCTACGATCAAAGTCTTTACAAGAAGTCACGCTGGCTTGTCATCAACAAGATTGACCTCCTGCCGAATGACGAACGCGATTCACGAATTGCCGCGCTAATTAAAGGTTACAAGCCCGAGCGGTACTTTGTAATTTCCGCCATTAACGGCGACGGGTGCCGCGAAGTAACCTTCGCCATCATGGATCACTTGGACCAACAGCGCCAACATGCGATCTCGGATTGCCCAGAGTAAGCGCCTTGTAGTCAAGGTCGGAAGCGCCCTGGTTACACGCAATGGCCAAGGGTTGGATTACGACTTCATTGGCGATTGTGCCCGGCAGATTGCCGCACTGCAGTTATCCGGGCGGCAGGTTCTGCTGGTGTCGTCAGGTGCCATCGCGGCGGGTATGCAACGTCTTGGGTGGAGCGCAAGGCCCCATGCGATGCACGACCTGCAAGCCGCTGCGGCTGTTGGGCAGATGGGCTTGGCCCAGGCCTATGACTCAACCTTTGCATCTCAGGGGCTCAAGGTTGCCCAGATTTTGCTCACGCACGACGATTTGTCGGATCGAACCCGCTACCTCAATGCACGTTCCACGTTGCACACCTTGGTGAAGCTTGGTGTCGTACCGATCATCAACGAAAACGACACGGTTGTTACTGATGAAATCAAGTTCGGTGATAACGACACATTAGGTGCCTTGGTCGCAAACCTGATAGAGGCCGATGCCTTGATAATTCTCACGGACCAGCGTGGCCTGTACAGCGCAGACCCGCGACTAGATCCGAATGCATCGTTAATCGCTGAGGGCAGTGCGGGTGATCGTAGTTTTGAGAGTATCGCCGGTGGGTCCGGCAGCATAATCAGCAAGGGTGGGATGATCACTAAAGTTCGTGCAGCTCGACGTGCTGCACGTAGCGGTGCCCATACCGTAATTATCAGCGGTCGTGACAAGGATTCGCTTCTTGCGGCCACGCACGGTGAGAACGTCGGCACGGTCCTCTACGCTGATGAGACACCACTGACAGCAAGAAAGCAATGGCTGGCAGACCACCTGCAACTGGCCGGTAGACTGTTGCTAGACGATGGTGCGGCTACTGCTCTGAAAAATGGTCGTAGCCTGCTAGCCGTTGGCGTGCGTACAGTCGATGGTGATTTCGAACGGGGGGCTGCGGTCCAATGTTGTGCCGAGAACGGCAGTGAGATCGCCAGGGGGCTAATCAATTACTCAAGTTCGGAGGCCCGTCGGATCGCAGGCAATTCGACGCAGAAAATCGAGTCGCTGCTCGGTTATATTGACGGAGCTGAACTCATTCACCGGGACAATCTCGTCTTACTTTGATTTTCCGCTAGGACAAAGCGACAACGCCCCGATTGCACAGTGCAATCGGGGCGTTGTCGCTTTGTAGGGAGTCTGGTGCTGACCTACTTTCGCCGGAGGTTAACCGACTATCATTGGCGCGGAGGTGTTTCACGGTCCTGTTCGGGAAGGGAAGGGGTGGTTCCGCCTCGCTATGGGCACCAGACTGAAAGGGGTGTGACCTGGGGT